>CAWKJP010000014.1:0-12878 GCA_963850035.1 uncultured Chloroflexia bacterium
GTCCCTGAGCCCAGTGATCCAGTCGGCCATCGGATCCTCGCGCAGCACCCCCTCGTCGAGCCTCGCGCCGATCGTGCCAGTGCCGCCAACGCACGCCAAGGGCCGTTCGGACGAGATCTGCGCCCACGGAGATCGCCGGCCGTTACCGTGGCCGGCGAAGGAGGCGACTCCACGTCCGGCAGGCTCCTGCCGGGCGGCCGAACCTCAGAGGGGCTCGCCCTCGGCGGCGGTCTGGGCACTGCCGTGCGAGTCCGTCGCCAGCGCCCCATCGGCCTGCGCGAAGGGCGCCGCTTCCGCACCGGGCTCCGCGCCGGCCGGGCCCGCCGTCAGCTCCAGGGCACGGCCCTCCAGGACTCCGCGCGCGGCCGCGTCGTCCGCCCCGGCGAACTCCACGACGAAGGCCCGCATCTCGGAGAGCTCGGTCCACGCCGCGTGCTCGACGCCGGCCGGCCAGAGGACGGCCTCACCGGCAGCGACCCGCGCCCGCTCGTCAGCGACCTGGACCCAGCCGCCGCCCTCGACGATCACGAGCCACGCGCTGTTCGGGTTCGAGTGCAGGTCCATGGCCGCGCGCCGGGCGAACGCCAGCTCGGCCACGAGGCCGCGTGCGTCGGCATGGATCACCTGGGATGCGACGCCCGTCGTCCCGTTGGGACCGTCGGGGCGTCGGTGTCCGACGCCGAAGCGGCGGATCTCCATCGCTCAGCCGCGGCGTCGCCGGGCGCGCTTCGGCCGGATCGTGGATTCGGGATGCGCGAACTTTTGCTTCGAGTAGAAGCGGGCCTTGGCCAGCTGCTGCTGGTACCGCGCCAGCTCGGGCGGGAAGCGGACGAACCGGACCCAGGCCAGGACGCCGAGCCCGATCGGGATGGTCACCGCCGCGAAGATGAAGTCGAAGTGGAACACGGCGTACACGAGGAGCAGGAAGAAGAGCGTGATGGACGTCCAGAGCAGCCACTCGTAGAGGTCGAGGTACGGCTGGTGGCGCCGAAGCTGCCGCGTCCGGACGTTGTACAGGATCACCATCGCCACGATCCCGACCAGCGAGGAGATCCAGATCGCATTGAAGAGGTCCGGGAACAGGACGTCGTTGAACGTCGTGAACAGGTAGTCCCAGGGCGCGAGGGTCACGGGGTCCGGGCCTCCGTCGCTTCGCGGGGTCGGCGGGCGCAGCGAGCGAGGCGTCCACGCCGGCGACGCCGCAACCCGGCGCCGGACGCTGAGTATGCCATGCTCGCGGGGTATACTCGCGCCCGGAGTGAGGCCGCCCTCACGCCCATGGCGGCCGGTGCCCGGGCGGGCTGACGCAGGGAGATTGATCCGGGTGCGAGCCCTCCTGTCGGTTGCGAATCGCGATGGGGTCAGCGCGCTCGCACGCGACCTCGCCAGCCTCGACGTCGAGCTCTACGCGACCGACGGGACGCGGGACCATCTCCTCGCCGACGGGATCGAGGTCCTGCCGGTGACGGCGCTGACGAACCTTCCACCGCTCGTCGGCGGCCTCGTGAGGACGTTCCACCCGGCCGTCTACGGGGGGATCCTGGCCCGCCGCGACCGGCCCGAGGAGCTCGCCGAGCTGGCCGAGCACGGTATCGGGCTCCTGGACATCGTGGTCGTGACGGTCAAGCCGTTCGCGCCGCAGGTCGGCGAGCGACGCGTCCCGCTCGCCGAGGCCCTGGAGATGATCGACGTCGGCGGCACAGCGCTCCTCGCGGCCGCGGCGCGCAACCATGCCGGCGTCGCGGCGGTGAGCAGCCCGTCGTCGTACCAGGCCGTGGTCGCGGACATCCGCGAGCGCGGCAGCGTCTCCGCGGAGCTGCGCCAGCGCCTCGCCGCCGAGGCGTTCGCGAGGGTCGCGGCGCACCATGCGGAGGTCGCCGCCTACCTGAACCAGGTGACCGGCGCCACATTTCCGCCGCACGTCTCGATCATCCTCGAGAAGGTGGCGGACCTCCCGTACGGCGAGAACCCGCACCAGCGGGCCGCCTTCTACCGGGAGACGACGCATCGCGACGGGACGCTCGCGGACGCCGTCCAGCTCCAGGGCCGCCCGCCCACCTTCAACAATCTCCTGGACCTCGATGCGGCCTGGCTGATCGCGGCCGACTTCGGCGCGCCGACGGCGGTCGTCGTCCGCCACACGGACCCGGTCGGCATCGCCTCGGACGACGGCCTGCCGGAGGCCTACCGGCGCGCGCTCGAGACGGACCCCGCCGCAGGGTACGGCGCGATCGTCGGGGTCAACCGACCGCTCGACGGGGTCACTGCGAGCCTGATCGCCGCCGGGACCTTCGAGGCGGTCGTGGCGCCCGGCTACGACGACGCCGCGCTCGCGGCGCTCGCCGAGCGTCCCGACCTCGAGGTTCTCCGCGTGCCGCCGAACCCGGCGCACGGCCTGCGCGACTACGGGATCGCGGCGCTCGACTTCAAGCGGATCGGTGGCGGCCTGCTGGTCGAGACGCTCGACCACACGACGCTCGATCGCGGCCAGCTCCGCGTCGTGACCCAGCGCCGCCCGACCCTCGAGGAGCTGACCGACCTGATGTTCGCGTGGCGGGCAGCCGCCCACGTCCGTTCGAACGCGATCGTCCTGGCCCGCGACCTCGCCGCGGTCGGGATCGGCGCGGCCCAGGTCAACCGCCAGGTCGCGGTCGAGGTCGCCCTGCGGCGGGCGGGCGAGCGGGCGCGGATGGCCGTGATGGCGTCGGATGCCTACTTCCCGTTCCCGGACGCCATCGCCCATGCCGCGATCGCAGGCGTCACGGCGATCATCCAGCCCGGCGGCTCGCGCCGGGACGAGATGGCGATCGAGGTCGCCGACCGCCACCACCTCGCCATGGTCTTCACCGGTCGTCGCCACTTCCGCCACTAGCAGCCCGCTCGCCACCCGATCGCCGGAAGCGCCGCCGCTCCGCCGGCCCGCGACAGGAGGAGCTCCCGATGGAACGCCTGCTGGCCCTGGAGATGATCCGCGTCACGGAGGCCGCCGCGATCGCGTCGGCGCGGCTGATGGGCCGCGGCGACACGATGGACGCGGACCGCGTCGCGGTCGAGGCGATGCGGCACACCTTCGACGAGCTCCCGATCGATGCGCGGATCGTCATCGGGGAAGGCGAGCGCGACGAAGCACCGATGCTCTTCATCGGCGAGCGGGTCGGCGACCCGACGAGCGCCGTCGGCGAGGCGCCCGCGATCGACATCGCGGTGGACCCCCTCGAAGGGACCAACCTCGTCGCGTCCGGCCAGGCCGGCTCGATCACGGTCCTCGCGGCAACCGAGCGGGGCGGGCTGCTCAACGCGCCCGACTGCTACATGGAGAAGCTCTGCGTCGGGCCGATCGCGGCCGGCCAGGTGGACATCACGGCGCCGCCGGCGGAGAACCTGCGACGGATCGCCGCGGCCCTCGGACGCGGCGTGAGCGACATCACCGTCGTCATCCTGGACCGGCCCCGCCACGGGGCGCTCATCGCCGAGGTCCGCGAGGCGGGCGCCCGGATCAAGCTGATCAGCGACGGCGACCTCTCGGCGGCGATCTCGTGCGCGGTCTCGGGCACCGGCGTCCACGCCGTGATGGGGACCGGCGGCGCCCCGGAAGGCGTGATCACCGCGGCCGCGCTGCGCTGCCTGGGCGGCGAGATCCAGGCACGCCTCGTCTTCCGCTCCGACGCGGAGCGCGAGCGGGCGCAGGGGATGGGCCACGGCGACCCGACCCGCATCTACCGGACGGACGAGCTGGCCTCGGGCGAGAACGTGGTCTTCGCCGCGACCGGTGTCACGAAGGGGGACCTCCTGGAGGAGGTCCGCTTCTTCGGCGGCGGCGCCCGAACGCACTCGCTGGTGATGGCATTCCAGACGAAGCAGGTCCGCTTCGTGGACACGGTCCACATGTTCGATCGGAGCCGGCCGCCGGCCGTGCGGCTGTAGGGTCAGTGGCCCTCGCGGCCCCCGGGCGGCTCCGACGGCCCCTCGCGGCGACCGGGCGGCTCAGGCCGGACGCGACGAGCCAGCCCGCCGCGGCCGCCGGTGCGGCTCAGGCCGGACGCGCGACGAGCCAGCCCGCCGGGCGGTCGACCCAGCGATCGAACCGGAGGCCCGCGGATGCGAGCAGGGCCCGAAGCGCGGGCTCGTCGAGGAGCGACGCGTCGAAGTCCTGCACCCAGCGCCCCTCCCCGGTCTCGTACGCGACGCTGCCGGCGAGCTGGTTGCCGGTCCGATCAGCACGCAGGAGCGTGATCGTGACGCTCCCGGCGTCGGCCGCCCTGCCGACCGACGCGGTCCAGTCCCGGTCCGGGTCGTAGGACTGGATGAGCACGGCGCCGCCGGCCGCGACGTGGCGGCGGCAGGTCGCGAGGAATGCCCCGGCGAGCCGGGGCTCGGCGTTCACGAGATGGCTGCCGAGGACCACGGCCGTCACGCGGCGACCGAGGTCGAGCGTCTCGATGTCGCCGGGCACCGCCTCCGCGGAGGGGACGCGCCGCCGGACCTCGTGGAGCATCGAGCCCGACTGATCGACCGCAACCACGTGGTGGCCGAGGGCCGCGAGCGGTCCGGTCACACGGCCAGCCCCGCTCCCCAGCTCCAGGATCTCGCAGTCCGGTCCCAGGCCCAGGTCGACGAGCGTCCCGTGGATGAGCGCCGCGTCGGCGTCCCCCGGCAGCGCACGGTAGACCGCCACCGGGCTCCCATCCGGCGCCACGTCCGGGCCACCCGGCTTCCACGCCCCGGCGACACGGTCCCACGCGGCCACGGGGCGGACGGCGTCCGGGACCTCGAGGAGCTGCGCCCGGGCGCGCGCGGTCGCCACGGTCTCGCCCCAGCCGGGCGGGCGCAGGCCGGGCGCCAGGTCGGCAAGGGGAGCGAGCACGAAGAGGCGCTCGCGGGCGCTCGCGTGCGGGACGACCAGCCATTGCGCGCCGGCCCGGTCGGGGTCGTCGGTTCGGGCGACGGGAGGCCGCTCCACGCGAATCGCATGGCGGCCGAACACGAGCAGGTCGAGGTCGAGCTCACGCGGCCCCCAGCGCGGGCCGCCTCCTCGTCCGAACGCGCGCTCGAGAGCCTTGAACGCGACGAGCAGCGCGAGCGCGCCCGACGCGGGATCCGGGCCGCCGGGCACGTCGAGCGCGACGGCCGCGTTGTGGAACTCGGGCTGGTCCGTCAGGCCGACCGGCACCGTGGCATACAGCCGCGAGACGCCGGCGAGCCGCGCGCCCGGCAGCGCCGCGAGCGCGTGGACCGCGGCAGCCAGGGTGTCGACGGTGCGGCCGACGTTCGCCCCCAACCCGACGTATGCCCGAACCCGTCCCACGCCAGCGGCCCTCCGGGGTACCGTTTCGGGCATGCCGCCCGTCGCCGTCCGCATTCTGCACGCCGGGGCGGGACCGGACGCCGGGCCGCTCGAGCTCGCGCTCATGGCCGCACGCGCAGCCCTCGCCGAGCGCCACCGGCGCGGGTTCCTCGCCGCGGGCGCCGCCGATGTCCGCGTCGTCGCCGGCCGGCGGGACGGGATCCCGTTCGGCGCCCGGCTGCGCGGGCTGGCGGCGGACGCGCTGGGGTCGGGGGCGAGCGGAATCGTCGTGCTCGGCTCGGGCTCGGTGCCGCTCGCCACGGCACGCGACCTTCGCTCGTTCGTGGCCGCCGCGGCCGCAACGAGCCCCGCCGCACTCGCGAACAACGTCTACTCGGCCGACGTCGTGGCGATCTCCGGGCTTGCCCGTCTCGGCGGCCTCAGCGACGTGCCGGACCTGCCGGCGGACAACGCGCTGCCGCGCTGGCTCGCGGAGGTCGCCGGAGTCCCCGTCTCGGGACTCCGCCGCTGGAGGCTGGGAATCGACCTTGACTCGCCGCTCGACCTGCTCCTCGCGAGCCGGGCTGCCGGCGCCGACCGACTCCGCGTGGCCGGGATCGACGCGGGCGCCGTCGACGCGCGCCTGGCGGGTGTCGTTGCGGTCCTCGCCGACCGGCGCGGAGAGCTTGTCGTTGCCGGGCGGACGTCGGCAGCGACGCTGGGCGCCCTGGAGCGCGGCGCGGCCTGCCGCGTCCGGGCCCTCGTCGAGGAGCGCGGCCTGCGGGCGTCGAGCGTCCTCGCGCTCGGGGCCCTCGACGCCGGACCTGACGGACGCGCCGCAGGGCCGGCGACGGTCGCGGCCCTCCGCCCGCCGCGGTCGACGCTCGGGATGCTCGTGGACCGCGACGGGCCTGCGGCGCTCGGCGCGCTTCTCGCCGGGCTGGGCGATGCCGCCGTCATCGACACGCGCGTCCTGATGGCACACCGGTTCGGCGCGGACGAGGCTGGCTGGCCGCTCGCCGAGGATCGCTTCGCCGCCGATCTGCTCCTGCCGGACCGGATCGCCGATCCGTGGCTGCGATCGCTCGTGGCGGGCTTCCGCGACGCGCCCATCCCGATCCTTGCCGGCGGCCACACGCTGGTCGGGCCCGGAATCCGTCTCCTCGCGGCGGAGGCCGTGCCCGGTCGATCTGCGCGACGGCCGTGAGCACCCCGGCCGAGGATGCCATCCGCGCCGAGATCGCCGCGCAGGGGCCGATCCCGTTCGCGCACTTCATGGCGCTCGCGCTCGGCCACCCTGCGGGCGGCTACTACACGGGGCCGCGGGCCCGGCCGACGCGGGACGGCGACTTCCTGACCGGGCCGGAGCTCCATCCGATCTACGGGGCCGCGCTCGCGCGCCAGCTGGCCGAGGCGTGGGAACGGCTGGGCCGGCCCGACCCGTTCACGCTCGTGGAGTACGGGGCAGGCGCCGGGACCCTGGCCCTCGCGGTCCAGGCGGGCCTTCGCGACGACCGCTCCCCGCTCGCCGAGGCCCTCGTCTACGGCCCCGTCGAGCAGAACGTACACCGGATGGCCGAGCTCCGGGACCGGGCGCGCGTCGCCGGCCTGCACGTCGTGACGCCGCGCCACGAGGTCGCAAGCGACGCGGCCGCGGTCCCGGTCGCGGGCGCCGTCCCGGTCGCGGGCGCCGTGCTCGCGAACGAGTTCCTCGACGCGCTTCCCGTCCACGTGGTCGAGATCCACGATGGGCAGCCCCGCGAGGTGCACGTCGGCGTGTCGGCGGGCGGCGCGTTCGAGGAGCACCTGCTGGCGCCGTCCACCCCGGCGATCGCGGCCCGTCTCGACGACCTCGCGGCGGCGGGCGTCACGTTCGCAGAGGGACAGCGCGCCGAGCTCTGCCTGGAGCTGGGCGAATGGGTCGCGGACGTCGCGGCCACGCTCTCGGCCGGCATCGTCCTCGTGGTCGACTATGGGGCGCCGGCCGCCCGGCTCTACGGTCCGCGCCACCGCGCCGGCACTCTCATGACATACCGCGGCCACACGGCCGACGGGTCGCCGGATGCGCCGTACCGGGACGTCGGCGATCGCGACATCACGGCCCACGTGGACACCACGACCCTGGCGAGGCTGCTCGATGGCGCCGGCTTCGACGGGCTCGGCGAGACCACCGCGGCCGAGCTGCTCGCCGGGTGCGGCCTCGAGGACCTCCTGGAGCGCGAGCGGAATCGCGCAGCTGACGCGGCGGCCGTGCTCCTGCTCCGCTCCGCCGTCATGCGGCTGCTCGATCCGCGCCACCTGGGCGGATTCCGGGCCGTGCTCGCGGGGCGGGGCATCGCCCGAACCCCGCCGCTCCGGGGCCTGGCCTTCCGATCCGCCGTCGGACCGTCACGCGCCTGAACGCCGGCCCCTGACGCATCGTCACGTGCGCGGAACGCTCCTGCTAGGATGCCATGGCGCGCCCGGGGCCCTCCGGTCACGACGCGTGCGCCCGTCTCACCCGGGCCCCCACCGGATCGAGGGGACCGGTCGGCAGCTCCGCATCGGAGGTCGGCTGTTTGCCGGCCACGGAAAGGTGCGATGCAAGGGATCTGGTATGTCGTCGGGTTCGGCGTCGCCGGCGTCTCGTTCGTCTTCCTGACGATCGGCCTGTCCTGGCTGATCAGCCATCGGACGCGGGGCAGCCGGGGCAAGGGCCTCCCATACGAGAGCGGAATCGACACCTTCGGCGATACGCACGGCCGCTTCGGCGTCTCCTACTACCTCTACGCGCTCCTGTTCGTCGCGTTCGACATCGAGGTGATCTTCATCTTCCTGTGGGCGCTCGTCATCCGCGACCCGATCCCGGGCATCCTCACCACCATGTTCCTGTTCGTGGGGATCCTGCTGCTCGGGCTGGCCTACGCGTGGCGCAAGGGGGTGCTCACGTGGCACTGACCGAGCGCGGCGCGCCCCCGGTCGGCGGCGCCCCGAACCCGGACCTGCCGGTTCCGGCTGCGACCCCGGACGACGCGCTCGTCGAGGCGATTGTCGTGCCCAATGCGCTCTGGCGACCCGAGGACCCCGCGGGATACGGCGGCGGCGCCCTCCCGGACGACCCCCGCCTGGAGATGCGGCGCTACGACGAGTCCGGCGAGGGCCGGCACAACAACGCACGCTGGGGAGCGCTCGACATCGTCCCGACCAAGGCCGACTACGTCCTGGACCTGATCCGGCTGAACAGCCTGTGGCCACTGCTGTCGGGGCTCGCCTGCTGCGCGATCGAGATGATGTCCGCCGCGACCAGCCGCCACGACATCGACCGCTGGGGGATGTTCCCGTTCCGCGCCTCGCCGCGCCAGGCGGACGTCCTCATCGTGGCCGGGACCCTCACCACCAAGATGGCCGAGCCGCTGGTCCGCCTCTGGGCGGAGATGCCGGAGCCCAAATGGTGCGTCGCGATGGGCGACTGCACGTGCTCCGGGGGACGCTACAAGCGCAGCTACAGCACCGTCCAGGGGATCGACCGCGTCCTGCCGGTGGACGTCTACGTGCCGGGCTGCCCGCCCCGGCCGGAGGGCCTGATCTACGGGATGATGAAGCTCCAGCAGCTCGTCAAGGAGCGCCGCGGCCACTGGCCCGAGCGCGCCATCGGCCCCACCGTCCCGGACCAGGTCTAGCCGATGGACCGTGCATTCCGCGCGCTCGTCGAGCGGACCTTCGGGGACCTCGTGACCGGCCCGGTGCGCCAGCGCCACGACGAGACGGAGATGCGGATCCGCCCCGGCGACGTCCCGCAGGTGATGCGGACGCTCCACGACGACCCCGGCCTCCGGTTCGAATACCTGAGCGATCTCGCCGGCGTCGACACGGGAACCGACTTCCAGGTCGTCTACCACCTGTTCAGCGTGGTCACGCCGGACTGGCTGCGGGTCGTGGCCGACGGGATCCCGCGCGATCAGCCCCGCATCCCCTCCATCACCTTCCTCTGGAAGGGCGCGGAGTGGATGGAGCGCGAGGCCTACGACATGTTCGGCCTCGTGTTCGAAGGAAACCGCGACCTGCGCCGGATCTACATGCCCGACGACTTCGTCAGCTTCCCGCTGCGCAAGGACTTCCACCTCCCGGACGACGCGTCGCGCTCCCCGGGTGGCGGCGTGCGCCCCATGGAGGACGCCGCTTCCCCCGCCGACGCCGCCCCGACCACGGCTCGCCGCCGGGCGACGGCCCGCTAGCCCAGGAATCGCCGATGACGTCTCCCACCCGCCCCAGCCTTGACGATCCGGCCCTCACGATCCCGCTCGAGCACGCCGGGATCTTCGAGCCGATCCCGCTCGCCCGCACCGAGCGCCAGCAGGAGTTCTACAGCCTCAAGGACGGCGAGATGCTCCTGAACATGGGGCCGCAGCACCCCTCCACGCACGGCGTGCTGCGAGTGGTCCTCAAGATCTCGGACGAGCAGGTCGTGGACCTGGACCCGGTCCTTGGCTACCTGCACCGCGGCGTCGAGAAGATCGCCGAGAACTCCGACTTCCACCACATCATCAGCCAGCTGGACCCGCTCGAGTACATCAGCTCCCTCTTCTGCGAGTGGAGCCCCGTGATGTCGTTCGAGAAGCTGCTGGACGTGCAGGTCCCGCGCCGCGCGGAGTACATCCGGGTGCTGACCGGGGAGCTCAACCGGATCGCCAGCCACATGCTCTTCCTTGGCTGGTACGCCCTTGACCTCGGCGGGATCACGCCGATCCTGTGGAGCTTCGCGGAGCGCGACGAGATCGTGGAGATGCTGGCCGCGATCACCGGCGCGAAGCTCCTCTTCAACTACTTCCGGATCGGCGGCGTCAACGGCGACCTGAACCACGAGTTCATGAGCCGCCTCGGCGACTGGATGAGCCGCGCCGGCGCCCAGCTCGAGGCCGGGATGGGCCTCCTGAACTCGAACGAGATCTTCGTCCGGCGCGCTCGCGGCCTGGGCGTCCTGGACCGCGAAACCGCCCTCCGGATGTGCACCACGGGCCCGAACCTGCGCGCCTCTGGCGTCCCGTTCGACATCCGGCGGGCCCATCCGTACAGCGTCTACCCGGAGCTGGAGTTCGACATCCCCACGCGCCGCGAGGGCGACTCCCTGGCGCGCTACCTGCTCCGGATGGACGAGGTCCGCCAGAGCCTCCGCATCATCGACCAGTGCCTGCACCAGATGCCCGACGGGCCGATCATGGCGCGCCTGCCGCGCCTCCTGCGCCCGCGGCCGGGCCGCGCCTACAGCGCCGTCGAGGGGCCGCGCGGTCAGTACTCCTGCTACGCCATCAGCGACGGGACCGACCAGCCGTACCGGCTGCGGATCCACGATCCCAGCTTCCTGCACCTCCAGCTGGTCGGGCTCCTGATGCCGGGGAACCTGATCGCCGACACGATGGCGATCATGGCGTCGCTCGACCCGGTGATGGGCGGCGTGGACAAGTGAGGACCATCCCGTGATGGCCGCCTACTGGAACCGGCTGTCGGTGGGTTCCAGGGCGTTCCTCGTGATCGTGCCGGCCCTGCTCGTGGTCGGCGCGGTGCTCACGCTGGGGATCGCCCTGCTGCTGCCGCCCGTGCTTGACTTCCTGGGCGCGAACCTGCCCCTCGTCCGGTTCGTGGCGGCCGCCACGGCGATCATCGTGATGACGATCCCCATCGCCTTCGTGATCATCTTCATGGAGCTCAAGGTGATCGCCGCGATCAACCTGCGGGTTGGACCGGACCGCGTCGGACCATTCGGCAGCTTCATGTCGGTGATCCACGGGCTCAAGGTCCTCGCCAAGGAGGACTTCACGCCGCGCGGCGTGGACGTCCCGATCTTCACGCTGGCGCCGATCGTCGTCTTCGCGTCGATCCCGCTGACGCTGCTCGTGATCCCGTTCGCGCCCGGCGTGTTCGGCCAGGACTTCAACATCGCCCTGCTCTACTTCTTCGCCATCGGCGGGATGAGCGTGGTGGGCCTGATGATGGCCGGCTGGGCCAGCTACAACAAGTACAGCCTGCTCGGCGCGCTGCGAGCCGCCGCCCAGGCCATCAGCTACGAGCTGCCCCTGACCCTGTCGGTGGTCGGCATCATCATCCTGGCCGGGACGATGAGCCTGAACTCGATCGTCCAGATGCAGTCCGGGTCATTCCTCGACTGGAACATCTGGAAGCAGCCGCTCGGCTTCATCATCTTCTTCATCGCCGCCACGGCCGAGGCGAACCGGACGCCCCTCGACATGACCGAGGCGGACTCAGAAATCGTGGCGGGCTTCGCCACCGAGTACTCCGGGATGCGCTTCGGCTTCTTCTTCTTCGCCGAGTACGTCAACGTGTTCGTCGTCTCGGCCCTCAGCGTCGTCCTCTTCTTCGGCGGCTGGACCGCCCCGTTCGACTGGCCGTTCCCGGTGGCAGTGAGCCTGGACCCGGGCGGTCTGGGCCTGGGCCTGATCTTCCTCGTCGCGCTCGCGCCGGTCGTGGGAACGATCGTCCTGGGGTTGCCGTTCTGGCTCCTTTCCAGCCGGGTGAGCACGCTCAAGGCGCTCGTGATCGGGTTCGTGCTGTTCAACCTGCTGCTGGGCGGCGCCTTCCTCGGCTGGGCCTTCATCAGCGCCGCCTGGGTCTCGGGGCTCGTCTGGATGATGCTCAAGACCTTCGTCTTCGTTTTCATCTTCGTCCAGATGCGCGGGACGCTGCCCCGCGTGCGCGTCGACCAGCTGATGAGCTTCGCCTGGAAGTGGCTCCTGCCGGCCGCGCTGCTCAACATCTTCGTGACGGCGGTCGCCGTCTCCATCGTGGCGAACCGGTGAGGGCGCGGGCATGAGCTTCGTCCCGGGGATGGGGATCCTCAAGGGCATGGCGCTCACGCTGCGCCGGTTCTTCGCGCCGAAGGTGACGATCCGCTACCCGGAGGTCACGGCCGACATCGCGGTCAAGTACCGCGGCCGGCTCCAGCTCCTGTACGACGAGCACGGCACGCTCAAGTGCGAGACGTGCTTCCAGTGCGCCCAGGCCTGCCCGATCGAGTGCATCGACATGGGCGGCATCGACACGAAGAGCCGCTTCGCCGTCCACTGGGGCGCCTCGGAGACGTACGGCGAGCGGCGCGAGGAGGCGGCCCTCCGCCGGGCGGGCCGTGAGGTGCCGGATCCCACCTACGCCCACTTCGAGGCCGTCGACACCGCGGCCGTCGACCGGATCCTGGAGGATCACGACTACGACCCGCACCGGATGCTCTCGATCCTGGAGGCAATCCAGGCGGAGTTCGGGCATCTGCCGGTCGCGGCCCTCAAGCAGGTCAGCTTCACGACCGGTTCGTGGTACGCGATGATCTACGGGACCGCGACCTACTACCGGCAATTCCGCTTCGAGAAGGCGGTCGAGCAGGTGGCGGTGTGTCGCTGCACGGCATGCCTCATGCAGGGCGGCGGGCGCCTCGCGGAGGCGCTCGAGGCGGGCCTCGGGACCGAACTCGGCCGGTTCACGCCGGATGGCCGGATCCGGCTGGCCTGGCTCCCGACCCACCCCGCCGGCGCGCCGGCGCCGGTCGTAGCGCTCGACGGCGAACCCCAGCCGGAGGTCACGCCGGCGAACGCGACTGCCTGGGCGCGGG
>CAWKJP010000015.1:0-43000 GCA_963850035.1 uncultured Chloroflexia bacterium
CTGCGCGGACGAAGCCTGCGGGAAGACAATTCCGTGCCGGATCGGCCTGCGCCGGATGTCGGAGATCGGCGAGCGCGTCGCGTCCGGCCTCGCCCGCCCGACCGATGCCCAGCTCCTGGCGGACCTCGGGGCGGACATCGTCGGGAGCGCGCTGTGCGACCACGAGCGTCTCGCGACCGGCCCGCTCGCGACCGCGATGCGATACTTCCGGCCCGAGATCGATGCCCACCTGTCGGGCGTCTGCCCAGCCGGCGTCTGCGCCCCCGCCGGGGCAGTGGCCGCCGGGACCGCGCACGGAGGATAGGCACGACCGAGATGGCCGACCCCATCTCCCGCCCCCCCGACCGCATCCCCGGCCCCGCCGACCTCGTCTCGACAGCCCGGCCGGAGCCCGTGGTCGACTCGCTGGCGGAGCGGCTCTTCCGGACGCAGTCGCCGCAGCGCCCGCAGTCCACGCCGGTCATCCGGCTCGAGGTGGACGGGCGCGTTGTCGAGGGGCGCGAGGGCCAGACGATCCTCGAGGTCTGCCGCGACAACTGGATCGAGATCCCGACCCTCTGCTACGAGCCGAAGCTCCCCGGCTTCGGCGCGTGCCGGATGTGCGTCGTGGACGTTGCGGGCGAGGAGCACCCGCCGATCTCGTGCTCGCGCCTCGCCGAGGCAGGGATGGTGGTCCAGACCCAGACCGAGGAGGTCCGCCGCCTGCGCCGGACGAACCTGGAGCTGATCTTCTCCGACCACAACGCCTACTGCCTGCCTCCGTGCCAGAACAAGTGCCCGAGCCACATCGACATCCCGGGGTTCCTCAAGGCCAACGCCGAGGGCGAGTTCCGCGAGTCGGCCCGGATCTTCAAGCGCACCATCCCGTTCCCGTCGATCCTGGGCCGGGGCTGCCCGGCGCCGTGCGAGGAGCACTGCCGCCGCGACGAGGTGGACGTGGCGATCGCCATCCGCGACAGCCACCGCTACGCCGGCGACCAGGTGATCCGCGAGATGCCCGAGCAGGACGTCGACCCGCCGGTCCCGTTCGAGCTGCAACCAAAGTCCGGCAAGCGCGTCGCGGTCATCGGGTCCGGCCCGGCCGGCGCGTCCGCGGCATACTACCTCCTCATCGCCGGCCACGACGTGACGATCTACGAACGCGACGAGGCGCCGGGCGGCATGCTCCGCTATGGCATCCCCGAGTACCGGCTGCCGAAGGAGCGGTGCTCGAAGCCGAATACGAGAGGATCACGCGCCTCGGCGGCCGGTTCGTCTGCAACCAGGCGCTGGGCCGCGACTTCAGCCTCGACGACCTCCAGAACCAGGGCTACGACGCGGTCCTGGTGGCGATCGGCTGCTACGACACGAACAAGCTGGGGATCCCGGGCGAGGACGCCGACGGCGTCATCGACGGCCTGGAGTACCTCAAGATCGCGACGCTCGGCCTGGCGTACCCGGGCCACCCCGGGAAGCGCGTCGTCGTCATCGGCGGCGGATTCACCTCGATGGACTGCTCGCGGACCTCGGTCCGCCAGGGCGCGTCGGAGGTGACGCTGGTCTACCGCCGCGACATGAAGGACATGCCCGCCTCCGGCGAGGTCCACGAGGCGATCGAGGAAGGCGTCACGGCCATCTTCCAGGCCGGCCCGACCCGCGTCATCTCGAACGACGCCGGCAAGGTCACCGGGGTCGAGTTCATCCGGATGCAGCTCGGCGCGCCCGATGCGTCGGGCCGGCGGCGGCCCGAGCCCGCGCCTGGCACCGAGTTCACGATCGAGTGCGACCGGGTCCTCCTCGCGATCGGCCAGGGTCCCGACCTGACCTGGATCGGCGGCGGCTCGGGCGGCGTGGAGGCCACGAAGTACAAGCGCCTGCGGGCGGACGCGGTCACGTTCCTGACCCCGCGGCCCGGCGTCTTCGGCACCGGCGACGTCCGCAACGGCGCGCAGACGGTGGTCCAGGCGATCGCCGATGGGCGGCGCGCGTCATACGCGGTGGACGCGTTCCTCAAGGGGATGGACCTCGGCGAGATCCGGACGCGCCAGACGCTGGCGGAGCCGCAGCCGGAGTTCCTCAGCATCGTCCCGTTCACCTCGCGAGGTGAAGGCCCCCCGCAACCGGCTGCGGAGCATGCCGGCCGAGGAGCGGCGGTCGAGCTACATCGAGTACGAGATCCCGTACACGCCGAGCGAGGCCGTGGCGGAGTCCACCCGCTGCCTGCAGTGCACCTGCGAGGCGATCGGCTTCTGCGACCTGCGCCGGCTCGGCATCGAGTACGGGACGACGCTCAAGACGCTCGAGCCGCAGAACAACCGCGGGGCCGGCTTCCGGAGCGTCACCGAGAACCGCTTCACCGGCACCAACCACGACTACATCCGCGACGACAGCCACGCGTTCATCCTGCGCGAGCCGTCGCGCTGCATCGACTGCGGCCGCTGCGCCAACGTCTGCGCCGAGGTCGTCGGGGCCGCCTGCTACGACTTCATGCGGATCGGCTTCGACACGCTCGTGACCACGCCGCTCGACATGAGCCTCAACGACACGCCGTGCGTCTCGTGCGGGCGCTGCGCCGAGACGTGCCCCACGGGCGCGCTCATGCCGAAGCCGCGGATCCTCGAGAAGTACGAGGTGGACGAGAGCCGCTGCATCCTGTGCGGCATCTGCGTCGACGCGTGCCCGTACGACGCGCTCCGCTGCGGCCCCGACTTCGAGCTGGCCCACGTGAGCCGCGAGGAGCCGATGATCGACCTCATCGCGATCGCCGCCGTGGATCGCGAGACGGAGATGACCTACGTCCGCCGCGAGCGCGACTGGCTGGAGCGGGCGATCGCATCCGGCCGGGACGTCGGCGCGCGCCAGCTCCCGGTCCTCCCCGCGTCGCTCGCCGGCAGCGCGGCGGCAACGGCAACGGTCGCGCGAGCGAGCCGGGCAACGGCCACAATGGGCACGGCCCGGCCGGCGGGGGCGCCGCCGGTCACGCACACGACCGGTAGCGCACGCGGGCGGAGGGAGCAGGAGAGGTGCCGATACCGGGGACCGTCCCGATCCTGGGGATGAGCTGGGGCGACGTGCTCTTCGCCATCCTCGCGGCCGTGATGCTCGGCTCCGCGCTCCTCGTCGTGACGCTCCGCGACATCATCCGCTGCGGGCTGGCCATGATCGTCGCGTTCGGCGCCCTCGCCGGCATCTACGTGCTGCTCGGCGCCCCGCTCGTGGCCGCCGCGCAGGTGCTCGTGTACATCGGCGCGATCGCCGTCCTCATCCTGTTCGCGGTGATGCTGACGCAGGCGAAGAACGCGCCGATCCGGCTCGTCTTCCAGGCCCAGGCGCTGCCCGCCGCGATCGCCGCGATCGTCCTGGCGGTCATGATCGCGCTGACGGCGAGCGCCACGGACTGGGGCGCGGTGACGAAGCGGGTCGCGACCGGGACCGACGCGCTGGCGCGCCTCCTCTTCAACTCGTACATCCTCCCGTTCGAGGTCGTGAGCGTGCTCCTGCTCATGGCGGTGATCGGGGGCATCTTCCTGGCGAAGCGCGAGGGCCGGGACGCGTGAGCCAGAGCCTGGACGCCTACCTGGTCGTCTCCGGGATCCTCTTCTCGATCGGGAGCTTCGGCTTCCTCGCCCGGCGCAACGCGATCAGCATGCTCATGTCGATCGAGCTGATGCTCAACGCGGTCAACCTGTCGATCGTCGCGTTCGGGGCCTTCATCCCGGCCCTCAACGGCACGGCGTCGGTCATCGCCCTGATGGTCATGGCCGTGGCGGCGGCCGAGGCGACGGTGGGCCTCGCGATCGTCATGGCCATCTTCCGGAACCGCCGCACGCCGCTCGTCGACGAGTACGACACCATGCGCCAGTAGCCCGAAGAGACCGAGCCGCCCCGTGTTCGCAGCCATCACCCCGAGCATGCTCGCCGTCGCGGCGGCGGCGGCGCCGACGCGCCCAACGGCCTGATCAACCTCGTGCCGCTGATCCCGGCCATCCCGCTCGCCGGGTTCGTCTTCACGGCGTTCTTCGGGCGGCGCATCGGGCGGGCGGCGTTCGTCCTGCCGCTGCTCGGCGTCACCGCCACGTGGCTGCTGAGCATGGCGGTCGTCTTCCAGGCGCTCACCGGCGGCTTCGGCGAGCACGGCGCCGGGATCACGCTCTATCGCTGGATCCCCGCCGGGGCGTTCAACGTGGACGTGGGCTTCTTCGTCGACCAGCTCACCGCGTGCCTGCTGATCGTCGTCTCGACGATCGGGCTGCTGGTCCACCTCTACTCGGTCGGCTACATGGCCCACGACCCCGGCCGCTGGCGCTTCTTCGCCTACCTGAACCTCTTCATGTTCAGCATGCTGCTGCTCATCCTCGCGGACAGCTTCCTGGTGGTCTTCGCGGGGTGGGAGCTCGTGGGCCTGTCGAGCTACCTCCTGATCGGCTTCTGGTACCCGCGCCGGTCCGCGGCCCTGGCGGCGAAGAAGGCCTTCATCGTGAACCGCGTCGGCGACGTCGGCTTCGCGCTCGGGATCATGCTGATCTGGGTCTCCACGGGCACGCTGAACATGCGCGACGCGTTCGACCGGATCGCCGGGCTGGACCACGGGACGATCCTGGCGATCGCGCTCCTCGTCTTCTGCGGCGCGGTGGGGAAGAGCGCCCAGTTCCCGCTCCACGTCTGGCTGCCGGACGCGATGGAGGGCCCGACCCCGGTCTCGGCCCTCATCCACGCGGCGACGATGGTGAACGCGGGCGTCTACCTGGTCGCCCGCACGAACCCGATCTTCAGCCACGTCCCGAGGCGATGGTCGTCGTCGCCGCGATCGGCATCTTCACCGCGATCCTGGCCGCCTCGATCGCGTTCACCCAGACGGACATCAAGCGCGTGCTCGCCTACTCGACGCTGAGCCAGCTCGGCTACATGTTCGCGGCGCTCGGCGTGGGGGCGTACGTCGCCGCGATCTTCCACCTCATGGCGCACGGGTTCTTCAAGGGCCTCCTGTTCCTCGGGTCCGGCTCGGTCATCCACTCCGTCCACGACGAGCAGGACATGAACAGGATGGGCGCCCTCTGGCGGAAGATCCCGATCACCCACGTGACGATGCTCGTCGGGACGATCGCGATCGCGGGGATCCCGCCGTTCGCCGGATTCTTCTCCAAGGACGAGATCCTGGGCGAGGCGTTCAAGCTGAACTTCGGGTGGGTCTGGGCGATCGGCGTCGTCGTGGCCGGGATGACGGCCTTCTACATGTGGCGCCTGATGGGCAAGACCTTCTACGGCGAGAGCCACGTCGACCCGGCCGTCGAGCCGAAGATCCACGAGTCCACGTGGACGATGACGCTGCCCCTGGTCCTGCTGGCGATCCCGTCCGCGCTGCTCGGGCTGGCGCTCGGCCTGCCGTTCGGCAATTCGCTCATCACGCACTGGCTGCATCCGGTCTTCGCCGGCGCCGAGACGACGCTCGGCCAGTCCACGGAGCCGTTCGCGCTGTTCGGGATCGACGGGGCGCTGATCCTCGTCAGCGTGGCGGTCGCCACGCTCGGCCTCGTGGTCGGGATCTGCGCTCTTCGGGTTCTTCCGCCGGGGCGGGCGCCGCCGGACCGTCGAGGCCATCACGGCCTCCTCCGGGGCGACCCGATTCCTCTACCGCGCATCGCTCAACAAGTGGTGGTTCGACGATCTGAACCACCTCCTGTTCATGGTTATCGGCGGGCGGATCGCGAACGCGCTCTGGTGGTTCGATCGGACCGTGGTCGACGGCACCGTCAACGCGGTGGGACGGATCACCGTGGATGCCGGCGGCGGCCTTCGCCGGATCCAGACCGGCCACGTCCAGAACTACGCGCTCGGGATCGCCATCGGCCTGATCATCATGGCCGGCTCCTACCTCGTCATCGCGTCGCGGTAGGGAGGAACGCCGGTGGACATCTCCTCCTTCCCGATCCTGAGCCTGATCATCTTCCTGCCCCTCGTGGGCGCGGTCGTCGTGGCGCTGATCCCGCGGCGCAACCTGGGCGCGATCCGCGGAACAGCCCTGCTCTTCGCCCTCGCGACCTGGGTCGCGAGCCTCTGGCTGGTCCTGGGCTTCCTGCCGGGGCGCAACGTCGTCGCGTCCGCCGCGGGCTCGTTCCAGTTCGTCCAGGCGTTCGACTGGATCCCGCTCTTCGGGATCCAGTACAAGGTGGGCGCCGACGGCCTGTCGGTGGCGCTCGTGGTGCTGACCACGACGCTGTCGTGGATCTCGATCCTGGCCAGCTTCGCGCCGATCAAGGAGCGGGTGAAGGAGTACATGATCTCCTTCCTGATCCTCGAGGTCGGCATGCTGGGCGTCTTCCTCGCCCTGGACCTCTTCCTCTTCTACATCTTCTGGGAAGTCGTGCTGGTCCCGATGTACCTGATCATCGGGATCTGGGGCGGCGCGAACCGGATCTACGCCACGATCAAGTTCGTCCTGTACACGCTGGTCGGGTCGCTCCTGATGCTGGTCGCGATCCTTGCCACGGGGTTCACGTTCCAGGCCGCGACCGGCTCGTGGGTCGGTGCCTTCGACCTGGAGAAGCTGGCCGGTGCCGGCTTCGACGGCACGTTCCAGGTCTTCGCCTTCGCCGCGTTCGCGCTCGCGTTCGCGATCAAGGTGCCGATGTTCCCCTTCCACACCTGGCTCCCGGACGCGCACGTGGAGGCACCGACCGCCGGCTCGGTCATCCTGGCCGGCGTCCTGCTCAAGCTTGGCGCCTACGGCTTCATTCGGTTCGCCATCCCGCTCTTCCCGCACGGCGCGCACGTCTTCGCGCCGCTCCTGATCGTGCTCTCGGTGATCGCGATCATCTACGGGGCGATCGTCGCGCTGGTCCAGCCGGACCTCAAGAAGCTGATCGCCTACAGCTCGGTGAGCCACATGGGCTTCGTGACGCTGGGGATCTTCATCTTCCAGCAGCAGGGCCTGCAGGGCGCGATCCTCCAGATGGTCAACCACGGCCTGATCACGGGCGCGCTCTTCCTCCTCGTCGGCGTGATCTACGAGCGGACCCATGACCGGACGCTGGCCAAGATGGGCGGCCTCGGCGCGGTCACCCCGGTCTATTCGGCCACGTTCGGGTTCTTCGTCTTCGCGTCCGTGGGCCTGCCCGGCCTGGCCGGGTTCGTCGGGGAGTTCCTCGTCTTCCAGGGGGCGTTCGCCTACAACCCGTGGGTGGCCGTCACCATCACGTTCGTGATGATCCTCGCCGCGGGCTACCTGCTCTGGATGATCCAGCGGATGTGCTTCGGGCCGGTCTCGGAGTTCCTTGCTGGGCTCGGCCACCACCTGACCGACATGCGGCCCGTGGAGATCCTGACGCTGGCGCCGCTGGGCGCCCTGACGGTGGTCCTGGGCCTCTACCCGGCCCTCGTCCTCGACCTGGTCGCCGGTCCGGTGAAGGCGGTCCTCGCGGCCGTCGACCCGGCCGTCGCGATGTCCATCGGCCGCTGACGGGAGCTGCCCTTCCATGACCTGGTCGGACCTCACCGTCATCGCCCCCTTCGCCGGCGCGGTGGTCGTGGCGGCGCTCGTGATCCTCGCCGACATCGCGCGGCCCGGGAACCGGCACCTCGCCCTGGGGGTGGCGCTGGCCGGTCTCGCCGTCGTCGGGGGCCTGACCCTCTGGGCCGGCCAGTCACCCGGCACCGCGTTCGGCGGGATGTACAAGGTGGACGACCTGACGACGTTCCTCGACATCGTCTTCCTGGCGATCGTCGCGATCTCGTGCCTCTTCGCGCCCGACTACCTCGAGCCGCGCGGACTCCCGATCGCGGAGTTTGCCGCGATCATCATCTTCGCCCTCGGCGGGGCGATGCTCGTCGCGGCCTCGGCGGACCTCCTGGTCCTCTTCCTGGGCCTCGAGCTCATGGTGATCCCGGGCTACCTGCTCGCGGGATTCCACAAGCGCGATGCGCTCTCGACCGAGGGTGCGGTCAAGTACTTCCTCCTCGGCTCCTTCTCCAGCGCGATCTTCCTGTTCGGCCTCGCCTACGTGTGGGGCCTCACGGGGTCCACGCGGATCGCGGACGTTGCGGCCCGCCTCGGCGAGGTCGTGGCCGGCCATGCGACGCTCTCGCCCGGCCTCGCGATGGGTCTCGCCTTCCTGACCACCGGGGTCGCGTTCAAGATGGCGGCCGTCCCGTTCCACTACTGGACGCCGGACGCGTACCAGGGCTCGCCGACGCCCGTCACCGGCTACCTCTCGGTCGGCCCGAAGGTGGGGGCGTTCGCCGTCGTCCTGCGGGTCTTCGCCGAGGCGCTCCTGCCGCTGCGCCAGGAGTGGCTGATCGTGATCTTCGTGCTGGCCGCGTTCACGATGACGCTCGGCAACCTGGTCGCGCTGACCCAGGACAACGTCAAGCGGATGCTCGCGTACTCGTCGATCGCCCACACCGGCTACATGCTGGTGGGACTGGCGGCCTACGCGGCGGGCGTCATGCAGGGCCTCGAGGGGCTGCTCTTCTACGGGGCGGCGTACGCGTTCATGAACCTGGGAGCGTTCGCCGTGATCGCTGCGCTCCAGAAGCGCCCGGGCGTGAGCAGCCGGCTGGAGACGTTCGCGGGCCTCGGCCGGCGGGAGCCGGCGCTCGGAATCCTCATGGTCCTGTTCCTTCTGTCGCTGACCGGGATCCCGCCGACCGCCGGGTTCTTCGCCAAGGCGTACGTGATCCTGGCCGCCGTGCAGGCCGGGGGCTGGCTGACGGTCCTGGCCGTGATCGCGGTCCTCAATGCGGCGGCGGCGGCTTTCTACTACCTGCGCGTGATCGTCTACATGTACATGCGCGATCCGACCGGCGAGCCGACCCCGGTCGGACACGGCGCGCTCCTCCGCCTGGGGCTGGTCATCACGGCGGTCATGACCGTGATCCTGGGACTCTTCCCGGGGCTCTTCCTCGCGAGCGTCGCCTCGGCCGCGCAGGCGATCGGCGTCGCCATCCACTGACCCGGGGCCTCCCGGCCGAGTGACCGCGAGATCCGGCGCCCTGGTTCTTCGGGTCTCGCTCGGCCCGATCGCGGGACCTGCCGAACCCGGTCCCCGGCTCAGCGCTCGCGCTGCAGTGGGTCCTCGGCCTCGAGCGCCCGCGCCAGCGCCCGCAGCACGATCGCCGACGCTGCCGGCTCCGGGAGGATGACGTCCGCGGCGGCGAGCAGCTCCGCCGGTGTCTCCCGGGCACCGTGCACCCCGACCAGGAGGCTCGCGGCGAGCCGGCCCGCGCGCCGCTCGTCCGCCACGCTCCGGAAGGCGTCGGCGTCGGTTCGATCGTCGCCCATGACGAGGGCCGCGCTGGACCCGTGCTGATCCAGGAGCCGCGCGACCGCGTCGCCCTTGGCGCCGGCGTCCTCCGGCCGCAGCTCCACGATCCGGCGCCCCTCGAGGTGCCGGAAGCGCAACCCACGGAGCGCGACCGGGAGCGCGGCGCGCGCCTTCGCGATCGCAGAGAGGATCCGGGCCCGCGCGGCTTCCAGGTCGTCGGCGGCCCGGAAGTGGAACGCGACGGACGGCCCCTTCGGCTCCACGTAGAGCCACGCGGCATCCGCGAGCAGGCGTTCGACCTCGGCGGCGAGGCGTCGGGCCGCATCCCGGTGACCCGCGAGGCGCGGGTCCAGGACGACCTCCAGCCGCTCCGCCGCGACGCCGGCAGGGAGATCGCCGCCCTGGCTTCCATGGTCGCCCAGGTACGTGACCCCGCCAACCCGCACGCGCACGGCGAGGTCCAGCGCTGCGCGCCCCGAGAGGATCGCGATCGCGAGCCGCTCCGGGCGACGCCTGGCGATCCGGGCCAGCCGGCGAAGGGCGCGCCGGTTCGGCGGCAGGATCACGGGTGCGGTCGGGTCCGGCGAGATCGGCGCCAGCGTCCCGTCGAAGTCGCACACCACGAGCAGCCCTCCGGGCGTGGCGACGAGGGCGGGGATGGCGGCGACCGCCCGCTTGACGGCGCCTGCATCCGGGTCGCTCGGCGTTCGCCCATCAGCCGGTCGTCCGTCGGTCGGGCTGCGGTCAGCCGCTCGGCGGTCAGCCGCTCGGCCGTCAGCCGGTCGGCCGTCGGCCGCACCGCGCGGGGCAGCCGGCTCGTGAGCCGCCGGGCCGCCACCAGCCGCCGGGCCGCCGCCGCGTCGGCGGCCGGCAGCCGCTCGGACGGCGCCCCTCACGGGGTGACCGTCACTCCGGGCAGGATCGCCTGCAGCCCCCGCGCCATCGCGACGGGACCCTGGCCGCCGAGCGCCGCGTCCCGCACGATCCCCTGGGCGTCGATGAAGTAGTGGACGGGGAGCGCCGCCGCGTCCCAGGCCCGGGCACGCGATCCGTCGAGGTCGAGGCCCACGGGGAAGGCGACGTTGAGCGACGAGATGAAAGGCGCGACCGTCTCCTCCTTTTCGCGAACGTGGATCGCGACCACGACGAGGCCCGTGGTGGCGTAGCGCGACGCGAAGCCGTTCATGATCCCGTACTCGTCACGGCAGGGTGGGCAGTACGTCCCCGTGAACACCACCCAGACGGGCTTGCCGCGGAGCGCGGCCAGGTCGATCGTGCCGCCCCCGACCTGGGGCGCGCTGAGCGGCGGTGCCGCCCGGTCGACCAGCGGGAATGGTGACGTCGTGTGGCTCGCGCCGGCCGCTGGCGCCGACCCGCTCGCGAACGCCTGCGGCGACGCTGCCGCACCGGACGGGGTGGCGCTGCTTCCGCCGGCCGGTGACGGCGCCGAGGAGGGCGACGGCGGCGCGGGAGAGGGCGACGGGGAGACGCGCACGGCCGGCGCGGGCGTGAGGACGACGACGGCCGCCCCGAGCCCGACGGCGGCACCGATGCCGAGGGCAAGACCAAGGAGGACGGCGATCAGCGTGCGCATCGCCGACGAGGGTACCGCGTAGGCCCGCCCGCCGTCCGCCTCGGACGGGACGGCCGAGCCCGCTGGTAGCATGACCATCCGAATGCATCCGATCCTCCACTGGGCGCGCGGCCGCCTCCTCCCGGCCGCACTCACCGCGGCGGGCGTCAGTCTCGTGGGGGCGGGGCTGCTGACGTATGGGACGCAGGCACCGCCGGCCGCGCCGAGCCCGACGCCGCTGGAGTCGGCGGCGCCGAGCACCCCTCCCACGCTCCTCCCGTTTCCCACTCCCGAGGCGTCCGCATCGGCATCCGCCAGCCCGGCCGCAGCCCGGGTCGCCACGCGCGTCGTCGTCCCCGCCCTGCGGATCGACCTGCCGGTGGTGCACCCGCCGAGCGACCCCAACGCCTTTCCCTACTGCAACGTCGCGGAGTACCTCCCGACGCTGAGCCAGCCGGGCAGGAGCGGCACGACCTACCTCTTCGCCCACGCCCGCGACGGGATGTTCCTGCCGCTGCTCCTCCAGTCGCGGGTCGACAACGGGAGCGCGATGCTCGGCATGCTCGTGCAGGTCTACACGAGCGACGACCGGGTCTTCCTCTACGAGATCACCCGCGTCCTTCGGCACCAGTCGCAGCTCTACGACCAGCCCCAGGAGCAGCTCGCCCTCCAGACGTCGGAGGGGCCCCGAAAGGGCGTTCCCGGCTACACGGGCCTCGTGGTCGTGGTCGTGGCCGATCCGATCAGCTCGGGGCCGGCAGACCATGCCGCAGCGAACCCCACGCCAAGGCCGGTGGTCTGCCAGTACGCGGCGGTCGCCAGGGCGCGTACTCGCCACGGGCGGCGTCCGAGCGGCGGGCGTTGTCGGGACGATGGGCGTTGTCCCGACGACGGGCGGCGTCAGATCCAGTCGATCCGCCGCAGGAGGGCGAAGATCGTGAGGGAGAGCACGACGATCGCGCCGGTCACGAGCCAGAAGCCGACCGCCTCGGTCCGCGCGAAGGCCGCACCCGCCTCGCTCATGCCGAAGATCCCGGCGAAGGCTCCCAGCCCGGCGAAGACCACCGTGATCCCGGTGAGCCGTTTCATGATCAGCGAGAGGTTGTTGTTCACCGTCGAGAGGTAGACGTCGAGGGCGCCCGAGACCAGCTCGCGGTAGGAGTCGTACTCCTCGGCGAGGTGGACGGCGTGGTCGTAGACGTCCCGGAAGTAGATGATGTTGTCGGGCCCGATGAGCGGCAGGGTCCGGTTGGTGAGCTGGTTGAAGATCTCGCGCTGGGGCGCCATGACGTGGCGGATCTCGACGAGCGACCGCTTGAGCCCGAAGAGCCGCTCGAGCGTCTCGCGTCCCGGCTCGTCGACGATCTTGTCCTCCAGGTCGTCGATCTCGTCCTCCAGCCGATCGAAGACCGGGAAGTACGCGTCCACGAGCGCGTCCAGGAGCGCCCAGAGGAGGTAGTCGGGTCCACGCTCCAGGAGCGGGCCTGCACCTTCACGCAGGTGCTGCGCGGTCCACGGGTCCCAGTCGGCCGTGTGCGCGGTGAGCAGGAAGGTCCGTCCGAGGACGAAGTCGATCTCCTCGGTGCGAACGTCCGTGTCGTAGGCAATGGCGAACGCGACGAGGTGGATCGTCTCCCCGGTCAGCTCCAGCTTCGGGCGCTGGTTGCGCTCGGCGATGTCCTCGGCGACCAGGGGATGGAGCCCCAGCTCGGCTGCGACCGCGGCGATGAGCGCGGGCGACGGGTCCACCAGGTCCACCCAGTGACGCGACGAGGAATCCCCGACCGCGTGGCGCAGCGCTTCGAGCCCGGTAAGCGACCGCGAACCATCGCTGCCGACGTGCTCGATCCGCAGCCCGGTAGCCGACTCCGCGGCCAATCCGTCAGGCGACAGTGACGGGTCCACGCTCGCGCTCGTCGGCGCCGTCCCCGTCGGGCGTGCCGGCTCCGTCGGCCCCGTCGCCGCCATCCCCGCCTCCTCCCGCTCCGGCAGGCGCCCCTGCACCCGTCTCGTCCGAGAGCATACGCGGCCGTTCGCCGAGCGCGAGCGCCGCGGGGACCGCGAGGACCGTCACGCCGGCGGCGACCAGGAAGAGCACGACCATCGTCTCCGAGGCCTTGCGGGCCGCCCACGCCTCCAGGGCGTTGACGACCAGCGGATCGCGCAGCGGCCGGGCAGCGAGCGTCGCGGGGACGATCGACTTGTAGGCGTCCGGCGAGTCGTACACCTGGGACGAGAGCCGGCTGATCGCCGTCGAGCCGTACGCGGTCAGCACGGCGAGGCCGATCGCCATCCCGATCATCCGCGCGACCGTCACGGTCGCGCTCGCGGCCCCGTACCGGTGGGGTCCCACGGCCTCGACGGCCGCGGTCGAGCGCGGCGTCACGGTGAGGCCGAACCCGAGCCCGAAGAGGCCCCCGCCGGCAGCGACGATCGCGAGGGGGACGTCGGCCGTCCACGTCCCCATCCACGCCAGCCCCCCGATGGACGCGGCAAGGCCGACCAGCGACACCGCGCGCAGGGAGACGTGGCGGATGAGCCATCCTGATGCGAGCGCCCCGACCGCGGTGGCAGCGGCAAGCGCGCCGAGCGCGACGCGCTGCTGGTCCGGCCCGCCGTAGAGCACGCGGTCGACGAAGACGGCCGCGCCGACGATCGCGGTCGCGAACCCGTATCCGGTCAGCAGCGAGACAAGCGCGGCGGAGCTGAAGACGCGATCGCGAAAGAGCCGCGGATCCAGGAACGGGTCGGGCCTGCGGAGCCCGCTGACCACGGCCGCCGTCCCCGCCACGACGCCGAGCGTGATCAGGCCGGCCGAGAGGATCGTCGGGTCCAGCCCGAGCGCCTCGCCCGTTCCGCCGGGCTGGCCGAGCAGCGTGACGCCAAGGAGGATCGCGCCGATGGCGAACGTGAAGAGCGCCGCTCCCGCCACGTCCAGCCTGGCGCGCACCCGCGGCGTGTCCCACCCGGCAGTGGCCGCCCAGGCGATGGCGAGCGCGGCGATCCCGATTGGGACGTTGATGTAGAAGACCCAACGCCACGCAGGGGCGACCACGCCCGCGATCGGCCCGCCGAGAATTCCGAGCCGCTCGAGCGCCAGGTCGGGACGGAACGCGCCGAGGATCGCTGCGCCGAGGAACGGCCCGGCGGCCATGCCCAGGAACGTGAGCGCGCCGATGATCCCGAGCGCTCGCGGTCGCGCGTGCCCCTCGTAGAGGTGCGAGGCCGCCGCGGTCGCGACCGGCACGAGCGCGCCGCCGCCCAGGGCCTGGACCACCCGCCCCGCGATCAGACCGTCCATGGTCCCGGCGCTCCCGGCGAGCAGCGATCCGGTGCTGAAGAAGACGAGCGCGCCCAGGAAGAGCCGTCGCACGCCCCACAGGTCGGCGAGGCGGCCGGCCAGGGGCATCGTGCCGACGTACACGAGCAGGTAGGCGTTGATGATCCAGCTCGCGTGACGAAGCTCCGTCCACGCGCCAAGATCTGCGACGATCGCCGGCAGCGCGACCGCCGTGATCATCAGCTCAAGGCCGGCAAGGAAGACGCCGGCCCCGAGGACGGTGAGCAGGACGAGCGCGGCCCGGCGGTCCATGCATTGGAGTGTAGGAGGGGACCACCACCGATGCCGGCAGGACAGGAGATCGAGCGGAAATACCTGCTCTCGAGCGCGCCGTCGGACCGTGAGCTGGCCGAGCTCGGAGCGCAACCCCACCGGATGGAGCAGGTCTACCTCCGCTCGGAGGACGGGTGGGTGCGACGCGTGCGGAAGGTCGAAGCCGCCGGCACGACCCGCTACGTCGCCACCCGAAAGCGCGAGATCGCGGGGATCGTCCGCGAGGAGCACGAGGACCAGCTCGACATGGTCTCCTACGATCGCCTCCTCGCCGATGCCGACCCGGCGCGCCGCGCGATCCGCAAGGTGCGCCACGTCTTCCCGTACGGCGGCCATGTCATGGAGCTCGATGTCTTCGAGGTGCCGCCGGGCCTCGTCATGCTCGAGGTGGAGCTGGAGGACCCGTCGGACGTGCCGGCACTCCCGCCGATCCTCATGGCCCGCCTGGTCCGCGAGGTGAGCCTGGAGGTCGCGTACCTGAACCACGAGCTCGCACGACGACCGGACTCCGTTGGCTGACGTGCGTTCGGTGCCGAATCGAATCCCGGCTTGACGGAGAGCATCCCCGGGCGGCACGCTCCGCGCGTGAAGGCGCGCGACCTCGAACCAGACGACGACATCGAGCTTCCGCCTGCAGAGGCCGCCCGCGATCGCCGGCGGGACCATGACCTCAGGGCCGTCGAGCGCGAGGGCATGCGCACCGGGCTCGCCAAGCAGTTCAAGCAGGTGCTCGACGCCCAGGTGAAGCGTGGTCGCGAGGCCGAGGACGACCTGCGCCCCGACGGGGGCCGGACCCGCGCCCCGAAGAGCCCGCGTCGACCGAACGCGAACCCGGGACGCCCGCTCGCCTGACGAACGGCCGCGCGACGCCGTCCCGGCCTGGCTCGACCCGCTCGCCCGGACTGTCGCTCGTTGACGCCTCGCGCCGGAGGGATGGCCGCCGGGATCGTGAGCGTGCTTCCGCACGGCGCCGCCGAGCTCGATCGCGCGCCGGGCGAGCGCGTGGTCGGCGCGGTGTCGGGGCCGTGGGTCTGATCGGCCGTCTCAGGGGTCCTGCCGCGGAGCATCGCTCGCGCGCGCGACCGGACCGTCGCCGGAACGCCCCGTTCGGCAGTCACCGTGCGCGCGATCGGCCGCGGCGCACCTTGACACTCTACGCAAGATGATGCAAGAATAGTGCAATGACGTGGAAGGTTATGAGCGATGATGGAGCGGCCGCCGCTCGCGATCTCGCCCCGCAGCGCCGCCTGCGAATCCGCTCGATCGTCGATTCGCGCCGCGCTGCACGCCTCGAGGAGCTGAGCGCCTCGCTCGGGGTCTCGCAGGCGACGGTCCGCCGGGATCTCGACGCCCTTGCCATGGAGGGCCGCCTGCGCCGCGTCCACGGCGGGGCGGTCGCCCTGGACGAGCGGCCGAGCGAGCTCCAT
Organism: uncultured Chloroflexia bacterium; assembly: GCA_963850035.1. Classification (GTDB taxonomy): domain Bacteria; phylum Chloroflexota; class Limnocylindria; order Limnocylindrales; family CSP1-4; genus CTSoil-043. The sequence goes on from CAWKJP010000015.1 coordinate 15,853, forward strand.
TTCGACGTCAAGGCCGTCGAGGCAGCGGCGGAGAAGGCCCGGATCGCGGCTCGCGCGGTCGAGCTGCTGTCGCCGGACGACACCGTCTACCTCGACAGCGGCAGCACGGTCCTCGAGGCCGCCCGGCTGCTGCGCGGCTGGGACCGCCTCACGGTCGTCACGAACAGCCTGCCTGCCGCGACGGAGCTGGCCGGCCGCGGCCCCCGCCTGATCGTGATCGGCGGCGAGTTCCGGGCGACCAGCCAGGCCCTCGTCGGACCGCTGACGCGCCTCCTGCTCGACACGCTCCACGTGGATCGCGCCCTCATCGGGACGTTCGCGTTCTCGCTCGAGGAGGGGCTCACGACCACGGATCCGGCGGAGGCCTATACCAAGGAGCTGGTCCTCGGCCGGTCGCGCGAGGTGATCCTGCTCGCCGACAGCCGGAAGGTCGGCACGCGCTCGTTCGTCAGCGCCGGCCGCCTCGAGGCGATCGACATCCTCGTGACGGACGCGGGAATCGACGAGCGCGTCGTGCGCGGCCTCGAACGTCGGGGCGTCAAGGTGATCAAGGCATGAGCGGCAGCTCGGCTCGCCACGGCGAGCGTTCGGCGCCGAATTGGAGGACTCCATGACAATGGCGGCCGCATATCGGAGCGACCATCGACCGGACACGGCGCCTTTTGAAGAGTCCGCCGGGACCATCGCGGGCTTCGCGTACACGGGCACGCTCGCGACGGAGATCGCCAACGGCGGCATCACCGGCGCAGAGGCGCTGGAGCTGTTCGACGACATGCTCGCGATCCGCGAGCTGGAGGAGATGATCGTCCGCCTTCGGTCGGGTGGCTACGAGCCCCTGCCGAGCTACGAGTACCGCGGACCGACGCACGTCTCGATCGGCCAGGAGGCCTCTCCGGTCGGAGCGTGCAGCCTGCTCCGCATCGACGACAACATCACGAGCTCGCACCGCGGCCACGGGGACGCCGTCGCCAAGGGCTTCGCCGCGATCCGCCGGATGTCCGACGACGAGCTTCGCGCCCGCGTCCCGTCCTCTGCGGGCGGCACGCGCGACGAGCTGCTGGAGACGGCGCTCGAGGAGCACGTCTACCACGTCATCGCCGAGCTCTTCGGCAAGGAGACGGGCTACAGCGCCGGTCGTGGCGGCGGGATGCACATCGGCGACTTCTCGACGGGCAACCTCGGCGCCAACGCCATCGTGGGCGGCAGCGTGCCGATCGCCACGGGCGCCGCGATGGCCCACCGCTACGACCGCTCCGACCGGGTGGTCTGCTGTTTCGCCGGGGACGGCGCGTATGCGAACGGGGTGGTCCTCGAGTCGCTCAACTGGGCGGCCCAGGCGCAGTGGACGAACCACCTCGCGGGCGACAACGCGTACGGGCTTCCGGTCATCTACTTCATCCAGAACAACCACTACGGGATGACCCACCACACGGACGAAGAGGTGATGGGCGTCCGGCACCTTGCCCGGCGCGCCGCCGGCTTCGCCGAGAACAACATGCACGCCGAGACCATCGACGGGATGGACGTCCTGGCGGTGCGCGACGCCGTCCGACGCGCAGCGGCGCTGTGCCGCGCCGGCCAGGGCCCGGTCCTCATCGAGGCGAGCACGTACCGCTACTACGGGCATTCGCTCTCCGACCCGCGCAACGAGTACCGGACACGCGAGGAGGAGGCGGCCTGGAAGGCGGTCGATGCGATCGAGCGCCTCAAGCGGCAGATCGTCGACGCGGGCGTCGCCGACGAGGCGGCCGTCGCGGCCATCGAGACGACGGTCCGCGCGCGAAACGCACGCGCCGCCGTCCGCGCATCCCTGGCCGCCGACCCGGATCCGGCCGACGCGCTGAAGTACCTCTACACGGAGACCGCGTCGGACGTGGTCCCGCCGTCCCGCGCCGACGTCGTGCCGTTCGAGCCCGTGCCGGCTGCGAAGCGCGATGCCGACGGGGCGATCACGTACCGGGATGCCATCCGCGACGCCCTCGCGGAGGAGATGATCCGGGACGGCCGCGTCCTCTTCTACGGGGAGGACGTCGCGGACTACGGCGGCGCCTTCAAGCTCACGAAGGGCCTCCTCGAGGCCTTCGGGCGGGACCGCGTCTTCAACACGCCGATCTCGGAGGCCTGCATCTGCGGCACCGCCGTCGGCGCCGCGATCGTCGGCCTCCGGCCGGTGGTCGAGCTGATGTACATGGACTTCGCGCTCATGGCATCGGACCAGATCGCAAACCAGGCCGCCAAGTGGCACTACATGAGCGGCGGGCAGGTCGAGGTCCCCCTCGTCATCCGGGCGTCCGTCGGGGCCGGCAAGGGGTACGGCGGGCAGCACAGCCAGTCGCTCGAGAGCCTCTTCACCCACCTCCCGGGCATCTACGTCATCTACCCGTCGAACCCCGCGGACGCGAAGGGGCTCCTCAAGTCGGCGATCCGGACCAACAACCCGGTCCTCTTCGTCGAAAGCCAGGGCCTCTACCCGACGAAGGGCCTCGTCCCGGAGGAAGAGGTCCTCGTCCCGATCGGCATCGCCCGGGTCGCCCGCGAGGGAAGCGACCTGACGATCGTGAGCTGGGGCCCGGCGGTGCCGGACGCGCTCGCGGCGGCCGACCGCCTCGCGGCGGAGGACGGCGTCTCGGTCGAGGTCATCGACCTGCGCAGCCTCGTCCCGCTCGACATGGAGACCGTTCTCGCGTCGGTCCGCAAGACGGGACGCTGCGTCGTGGCCAGCCAGGCCATCCTGATCGGCAGCTTCGTCAACGAGATCGTGGCCCGGATCCAGCTCGAAGCCTTCGATTTCCTCGACGCGCCGATCGCCCGAATTGGCGCGCAGGCGGGGATCTCGCCCCAGGCCGAGAATCTCGAGCGGGCCTTCCTGCCGAACGCTGGCGACATCTACGACGCGGCGAAGGGCCTCCTGTGAGCGGCCGCGACCCGCATCACGTCGCCGCCTGACGACAGAGAGAAGGATCCAGTCATGGCGCACGCGATCCTCATGCCGAAGCCGGGCCAGATGACCGAGGAATGCACGGTCATCGCCTGGCACAAGAAGGAAGGCGATCCGGTCAGGAGGGGTGACATCCTCTTCGAGATCGAGACGGACAAATCCACCATGGAGGTCGAGGCGTTCGACGACGGCGTCCTCCTCAAGATCGTCGCGGGGGTCGGGGCGACCGTCCCCGTGAACACGGTCTGCGCCTACGTCGGGCAGCCGGGCGAGGCGATCCCCGAGGCCGTCCCGGCCGCGGTCGCAGCGGCGGCACCCGCTCCGCCTGCGCCCGCGCCGTCGGCACCAGCGGCGCCTGCAATGGCGGCCGCGGTCGCCGCACCCGAGGCCGCGCCGGTCACGATGACGGCGACCGCCCCGGCACGGCCGGCGCCCGCACCGGCCCCCGCCGGCCCTGACGGAGGGGACGGCCGCCTGCGGATCAGCCCGCGGGCCAGCCGGGCCGCAGCCGAGGCGGGTCTCGATCCTCGCGCGATCGCCGGGAATGGCCCCGGTGGACGAATCACCGAGCGCGACGTCCTGGCCGCGATCGCGGCCTCGGCGGCAGCCCCGGTGACCGCGGCGACCGTCGCGGCCGCGGGCGTCCCAGCCCCGGCCCCGGCTGCCGCCTCAGCAGCCCGCAGCGCCGGACCCGCCCTCGGGGCGGCGGCGCGCCCGGTGGTCCCGGTCGACGGCGAGGACGAGCCCCGGCCGCTCAGCCGGATGCGCCGGGTGATCGCGGATCGCCTGACACAGAGCTGGACGTCGACGCCGCACTTCACGGTGACCGTGGCGGTGGACGTGACCCGGCTGCTCGCGCTCCGCGCGGAGCTCAAGGCCGCCGGCACGAACCTGACTGTCACGGACTTCGTGCTGGCCGCAACCGCGCAGACGCTCGCCGAGTTCCCTGACGTCAACTCGCGCACGGACGGCGTCTCCGTCTGGACGCGTCGCCGGGTCCACCTCGGCGTTGCCGTGTCCCTCCCGGGCGGCCTCGTGGTGCCCGTCATCCGGGACGCCGATCGCCTTCCGATCGGCGAACTCCACGAGCGGGCGGTCGCCCTTGCGGCCGCGGCGCGCGAAGGGACGCTCCCGGTCGACGACATGACGGGGAGCACGTTCACGGTGTCGAACCTCGGCATGTTCGGGGTCGACGAGTTCAGCGCGATCATCAACCCCGGCGAGGCGGCGATCCTCGCGGTCTCGAGCGCGATCCCCACGGCGGTCGTGATCGAGGGCGGGCTGGCCGTCCGGAGCGTCATGAAGCTCACCCTCTCGGCCGACCACCGAATGGTCGACGGGGAGCTCGGCGCACGTTTCCTCGGAGCGATCCGGCGCCGGCTCGAGGATGCCGGAGCGTTCCGCCAGGAGGCGCTCAACGCCTGACGGACCACATCGACGCAGGAGGCGCAGCATGATCCTGGTCTGCGGAGAGGCGCTGATCGACCTGGTGCCCGTGGGGGCCGGCGACGAGCTCGCATACGTCGCGCGCGCCGGCGGGTCGTCGTTCAACGTGGCGATGGGCCTGGGCCGGCTGGGCGCCCCGGTCGGCTTCCTGGGCCGCATCTCGACCGACCGCTTCGGGAGGATGCTGCGTGGCCGCCTGGAGGCGGACGGCGTGGACTGCGGGCTCGTCGAGGACGGCGACGAGCCGACGACCCTGGCCGTGGTCCAGATCGAGGCGGGAAGCGAGCCGGCCTACGCGTTCTACGGCGATGGCACGGCGGACCGCATGTTCGGCGTCGACCGCGCGCAGGTGCCGCTCCCGGACGAGGTGACCGCCCTGCATCTCGGCTCGATCTCCATGGTCCGCGAGCCCGGTGCATCCGCCTTCGAGGCCGTCATGCGCCGTGAGCACGGCCGCCGCGTCCTCAGCCTCGATCCCAATGTACGCCCGAGCCTCGTCGGCGAGCGCACCGCCTACCTCGAGCGCCTCGAGGGCTGGGTGACCCTGGCGGACGTCGTCAAGGTCAGCCGCGCGGATCTCGACTGGCTCTACGCGGGGACGGAGCCCGACGCAGTGGCCGCGGCCTGGCTGGCCCGCGGCCCGGGCCTCGTGGTCGTGACGAGGGGACATGATGGCGTGCTCGGGATGACCGCCCGCGATCACGTCGAGGTCGCCGGCACGCCGGTCGCCGTCTCGGACACGGTGGGAGCCGGGGACGCCTTCACGTCGGGCCTCCTGGCGCGCCTCCACGCCACGGAAAGGCTCGAACGGTCGGCCCTCCGCGAGATCCCCGCCGACGCGCTGCGCGACTGCCTGGCGTTCGCGAACAGGGCGGCCGCGATCACCTGCACGCGGGCCGGCGCCCAGCCGCCGACCATGGCCGAGATGGAGGCCGCGCCCCTGGGCTGACGGATCCGCCGCTCGAGGGGCGCGCCTCTCCACTGTCGAAGCTCGTCCTGGGGCGCGCCTCTCCACGTTCCCGCGTTTCGCGCTCGTGTCGTCGAGATCCCAGCGGCTCGGGCCGTCCTCGTCCCGGCGAGTCGGGAGCGTCGGCGTGCGTGCGCAGGCCCATTGCCGTCGACCCACCCGCCATTCGCACCGGGACGAGAACCTCTGGACAGACTCCGGGGCGAGGTGGTAACGTTACCACGCTAACGTTACCACTCCGTTTGAAGCCACCGACGGCAGCCGCTGATGGAGCCGAATCGATGCCAACGATCGTCGATGTCGCGAATCGTGCCGGCGTCGCTGCCATCACCGTCTCTCGTGTCGTGAACAACTCGGGACCGGTGAGCAGCCAGGTCCGGGCTCGAGTCGAGCAGGCCATCGCCGAGATCGGCTACGTGCCCAACTCGGTGGCCCGGAGCCTGCGCTCCAAGCGCACGGACACGATCGCGCTGGTCCTCACCGACATGACGAACCCGTTCTTCACGACGCTCGCGCGGGGAGTGGAGGACGCGGCCAGCGACGCCGGCCTGATGCTGTTCATCTGCAACACCGACGAGAGCGACGCGGACGAGCAGCGCTATGTGCGAATGATCCTGCAGAGGCAGGCGGACGGGATCCTGCTCGTGCCGGCTCGGGGGGGCGGGGCGGCCATCAGGCAATGTCGCGATCACCAGACTCCCGTGGTCGTCGTCGACCGACGCCTCAGCGATCGGGTCGCGGATGTCGTTCGCGCCGATTCGCGGGGGGAGCGCTCGAGCTGGGCCGAATCCTCGTGTCACTGGGGCACTCGAGGACCGCGGTCCTGAGCGGGCCGCGAGCGGTGTCAACCGCCGACGATCGGGTGGCCGGCTTCCGCCAGGCCCTCGCCGAAGGGGATCGGGCGGAACCCCCACGCATCTTTCGGGGCGAGCTGACGATCGAGAGCGGACGCGCGATGGCCAGGCAGGCCATGGACGTGATCCCTCGCCCGACGGCACTTTTCGCGGCGAACAACTTCATCGCCATCGGCGCCCTGCAGGCGCTCGACGAGATGCACGTCCGCGTGCCGGAGGACGTTGCCGTGGTGGCCTTCGATGACCTGCCGCCGGCCATGGTCACGTTCCCCTTCCTCACCGTGGCGGCTCAGCCGGCGTACGAGATGGGACAGCGGAGTGTCGCCGTGCTGCTCGATCGCATGTCGACCGGCGCGACGGAGAAGTTCCGCGAAATCGTCCTCCCGACGCAGCTCGTGGTGCGGCGCTCGAGCGGAGACGCGATCAGCGAACGGAACGTCGGCAGCCAGTCGGCGGTCGGCGCCCTCCACGGCACGACGTCCGTGACCGGGTAGCGCGACACGAATGACTGGGCATGAAAGGGAGAGCGATATGAACAACGGAACCAACGGCCAGGTGCTTGGCAGCGACATCGAGCGTCGCCTCGATCGCGACGACCTCATCGTCATCACGGGCGCGGGGGGATTCATCGCGGGCTCGCTGGCCCGCTACTTCCACGACCTCGGCTACACGCGGATCCGGGCGGTCGACCGGAAGCCGCTCCCCGAGTGGTACCAGCGCGTACCCGGCGTGGAGTGCCTCTCGATGGACCTGAGCCACGAGGCCAATGCGATCCGGGCGGTGGAGGGAGCCACCGAGGTCTATAACCTCGCCGCCGATATGGGCGGGATGGGGTTCATCGAGCAATTCAGGGTGGAGTGCCTGCGCAGCATTCTCGTCAACACGCACCTGACCGAGGCGTCCTACCGCGCCGGCGTGAAGCGCTATTTCTTCTCGTCCTCCGCGTGTGCCTACAACACGGATCTCCAGAAGTCGCCCGAGGTGATCGCGCTCAAGGAGTCCGACGCCTATCCGGCGATGGCCGAGCGTGGCTACGGGTGGGAGAAGCTCATCTCGGAGATGTTCTGCCAGGAGTACTGGGCGGAGCGCGGCCTGGAGACGCACATCGCGCGTTTCCACAACATCTACGGGCCCAACGGGACCTGGTTCGGCGGCCGGGAGAAGGCGCCCGCGGCGATGTGTCGCAAGGTGATCGAGGCCCAGGACACCGGCGATCTCCGGATCCAGATCTGGGGCGACGGAAGCCAGACGCGAAGCTTCTGCTACATCGACGACTGCGTGGTCGGGATCGACCGGATCATGCACTCCGAGGCGCTCATCGCGACCCCGATCAACCTCGGCTCCAGCGAGCTCGTCTCGATCAACGACCTGGTGTCGATCGTCGAGGAGATCGCGGGCGTGAAGCTGGAGCGGTCCTACGATCTCGACGCCCCGAAGGGGGTGGCCGGTCGGAACAGTGACAACACGTTCATCGAGAGCGTCCTGGGCTGGGAACCCCGAACGCCGCTGCGAGACGGGATGGCGGCCACGTACGCGTGGATCGGCGAACAGTACGCAGCGCGCAAGGCCGGCAAGGCAGTGGTGGAGGGCTGATCCAGGTGCCGCGCCAATCCCACGGGACCGATGGGGGACGTGACGGCGCGATCGACCGCGTCGCGGCCGGTCTGCCGGCTGCTGCGATCCGGCCAGCGCCCGGGCTCGAGGATGTGATCGGCCGCCTGCCGTACCGCCTCCAGCTGGCCGGCGGGTGGATCGACCAACCCTTCGTGTCAGCCCGCAACGCGGATCCGCCGGGATCCATGGTGGTCGTGTCGCTGCAGCCCTCGGTCCGCTTCATGGACCGGAGTGGCATGGCCACCGGGACGCGGGCACGAGCGTTCGCGTTGTGGGGCGACCAGGTGCCGTCGAGCCCGGAGCCGATGGCCCTGGTCCGCGAGCTCTACGCCGCCGAGAACGCGGGGCAGGCGGAGCCGTCCGGCTCCCAGGACATGATCGGGCTGATCTTCCCAGGCGTGAGCCGCCTCGACTACGACGCGTCGGTCGACGGCGGCTGGTTCCCGAGCCACATCGAGTCCAACCGCGATGCGGGGGTGGCGCGATGGCTGGAGAGCAGGATTCACCTGATCGCGGTCGCGCCGCGACCCCCGGGGTACGCGCCCCTCGGGGTCAAGCGCCTGGATCCGGAATGGGTTCGCCGCCTCGGCCAGAGCGGCAAGGACTGCTTCGACGGCATCGTCCGGCACGACCTCGAGGCGTTGGGCGCCTCCATGAACGAGTGCTCCCGGTGCTGGGATGCGCTCCTTCCCCACACGCTGGCCCACCCCACGATCACGGTCGACCTCAAGGCGCTCCTGGCCTGGTACCAGGCGAGGTACGCCGGCGCGATGTACTCGGGTTGCGGCGGCGGCTATCTCGTCGTCGCATCGGCCGAGGATGTGCCCGGATCCTTCCGCATCTCGGTCAGGACGGAGTAGCGGGACGGTGACCGACATGGAGCCGTCGGCCCGCGAGACCGCCGCGACGCGCCGTCGGGTCGTGATCTCGCGAAGCCTCGATAACCTCCAGTCCCCGGACGTGCGGTTCCTCCAGGAGGCGGCGCGGCTGGGGAGCGTCCGCCTCGACCTCTGGTCGGACGCGCTGGTGCGGTCCACGACCGGGCGCCCGCCCTTCTTCCCGGAGGAGGAGCGGCTCTTCCTCGCGCAGGCGCTGCGGGATGTCGACACCGCCGCCCTGGTCGAGCAGCCTCAACGCGCGACCCTGCCGGATCTTGCGGGCGGTGGCGCCACGCTTGCCGTGCCGGAGGCCGAGGACGACCCGGACCTTCGCGCCCGATGCCTCGACCTGGGCATCGACTACCGCGTCATCGAAACCGGCCAGCTGGCTGGATTCCCACCGCTGAGCGAGACACCCGCTGCCCCTCGCGGCGGGAAGCGGGTCGTGGTGACCGGGTGCTTCGACTGGCTGCACTCGGGCCACGTCCGGTTCTTCCTCGATGCCGCCGCGCACGGCGATCTCTACGTGATCGTGGGAAGCGATGAGAACGTCAGGCTCCTCAAGGGCCCAGGGCATCCGCAGCGGGGCCAGGAGGAGCGCCGGTACATGGTCCAGGCCGTGCGCTGCGTGCGGCGCTGCCTGGTCTCGACCGGAACGGGCTGGATGGACGCCGAGCCCGAGATCGACGCGATCGCGCCCGACATCTACATCGTGAACGAGGACGGCGACCAGCAGGAGAAGCGCGACTTCTGTCGGGCGCACGGCCTGGACTACCTGGTGCTCGAGCGCAAGCCGCACACCAACCTGCCGAGGCGGACCAGCACCGAGCTGCGCGGCTTCTGACGTGCCGCCTCCGATGAACGACGCCGTCCGTGGTTCTGGACGAGCGGGGAATCGGCGCATGTACGCGGTGATCCTGGCGGGCGGCGGCGGGACCCGCCTGCGGCCGCTTTCCACGGCGGCTCGCCCGAAGCCGTTCCTGCCGCTCCTCGGGGATCGAACGCTCTTCCAGCGCACCGTCGACCGGGTGCGGGAGATCGCGGATGGCGGGGTGGCCGTCGTGACGAATCAGCTCCACGCCCCGATCGTCCGTGCCCAGGCTCCCGGCGTCCGCGTGCTGGAGGAACCGCTGGGGCGGAACACGGCGGCCGCGATCGCCCTGGCAACCGTCGCGCTCGATGCGCCCGAGGATGCCGTCATGGTCGTGCTGCCCGCGGACCAGGAGGTGGCGGACGCAGCGGCGTTTCGGGCCGTCCTCGCCGATGCCGCGGCGGAGCTGGCGCAGGGTTCGTTCGGGATCGCGCGCCCGCTCGTGACGCTCGGCATCAGAGTCACCCGACCCGCAACCGATTACGGGTATCTCGTCCCCGACCTGGGGCGCACCGGGGCGGGCCGCCTGGTCGCCCATCCGCTGCGCCGGTTCGAGGAGAAGCCCGATCGCGAGATGGCCGCCCGGCTGTCGGGGCAACCCGGCGTCGCGTGGAACGCCGGCATCTTCCTGTGGCAGCGGGGCGCCGTCCGAGCCGCCCTCCGCACCTTCGTCCCCGACGTGTTCGATGCCGTGGATGCCGCGCACGCTACGGGTACGCTCCGGGAGGCCTATCCCGCCATCCGCTCGACCTCGATCGACTACGCGGTCATGGAGCCCGCCGCCCGGGCGGGAAGGGTCGTCATGGGCGCCATGGATGTTGGCTGGAGCGACCTGGGGACCTGGACGGCGCTGCTCGGCGCGCTGGGCGCTCCGGGGTCCGGATCGGTCGTCGAGTCGGGCGTCCCGTACACGGCGGAGCCCGGCGACCTCGTTGTCGCCGCCGCCGGTCGCTCGTGGACCGTCCGACCCGGCGACGGCCGTGCGACGTCATCCGCCACGCCCCTCGCGCTGCTGCGCGGGGCGCGCGAGGGCCTCCCCATCATCGAAGCGCTGCTTGATCGGTGCGCCGCGGCAACCGGCGCGTGACATCGCGCCGCTGAGCGGCTGCAGCAGAGCTCCGGTTCCCGCCGACGCCCACCATGGGCGCTTCCTGTTCTCGCGAGCGTGCGGGAAGCCCGCTCAGGGCTCCCCGACCACGGCTGGCGGCGATGATCCCGGGACGCGCGTCTCTTCCCGCGCCTCAGCGGCGGCCGTAGAGCGGGCCGAAGGCGGCGCAGGCGCGGAAGTCCGCGCCCTCGGGATCGGCCGTGCCGAGGTTGGCCCATGCGCTGGGTCGGAAGAGGTCCTCGTCTGGGACGTTGTGCATGTGGACCGGGATCCGCAGGACGGAGGCCAGCGTGATCAGGTCGGCCCCGATGTGGCCGAAGCTGATCGCGCCGTGGTTCGCCGCCCAGTTGGCCATCACCGTGTAGACGTCACGGAACGGCCCCACGCCGGTCACGCGCGGCACGAACCAGTGGGTGGGCCAGGTCGGGTCGGTGCGCCCGTCCAGGGCGTCGTGGACGTCCTTCGGCAGGTCGACCGTCCAGCCCTCGGCGATCTGGAGCACCGGGCCGACGCCGGAGACCAGGTTCAGCCGCGCCATCGTCATGGGCATGCCGCCCCGGCTCACGAACTGGCTCGAGTAGCCGCCGCCCCGGAAGTAGCCCCGGTTGGCCGGGTACCAGGTGGTCGCCCCCAGGGCGGCCCGGACATCGTCCTCGCTGATCTCCCAGTAGGGCTTCATCGCCGGCTCGCCGTCGGCGCTCATCGCGCCCGTCGCGTCGAGCGTCGCCGCGCCGGAGTTGATGAGGTGGATGAAGCCGCCCGCGGCGACGCCCTCGAGGACGTGGCCGGTGACGCGCTTGACAGCTTCCGGGCTCCAGTACGTCCGAACGTCGGCGAAGATCTGGGCCCGGTTCGTGAGCAGGTAGTTGAGCAGCATCGTCGCGCCGTTGAGGCTGTCGTTCTCGGTCGCGAAGATGTGCGGGGCGCGGATGCCGTTCCAGTCGAAGGACGAGTTGAGGATCGCCTCCATGAAGTCGCCGTTGGGGGCGTGGTCGGTCCACGCGCGCTGGCCCTGGAAGCCGCCGAGGATCGCGTTGCGGCCCATCGCCTCCTCGCCGAATCCGAGCTCGGCGAGGCGCGGGTTGCCGACCAGCAGGTCGCGGGTGATCAGGGTCATCTTGACCACGGTCTCCCAGTCGTGGTCCTTCTCCGCGCGGCTCTTCTGCAGCTCGGCCGGGTTGCGATCGGCGCCCTCGGGGCAGTTCGCCTTCGCCCACGCGAGGCCCGCGGCGAACTCGACCGGGTCGTAGATGCCCTCTTCCATGCGGCGGGCAAGCTCGGACATGTCGACGCACTCGACGCGCATGCCGAGGTACTTCTCAAAGAACGGCTGGTCGACGATCGAGCCGGCGATGCCCATCGAGACGCCGCCCAGCGAGAGGTACGACTTGCCGCGCAGGATGGCCGCCGCGAGGCCGGCCCGCGCGAAGCGCAGGAGCTTCGCCTCGACGTCCGCGGGGATCGTGCCGTCGTCGGCGTCCTGGACGTCGCGGCCGTAGATCCCGAAGGCCGGCAGGCCCTTCTGCGTGTGGGCGGCGAGCACCGCCGCGAGGTAGACGGCCCCGGGCCGCTCCGTGCCGTTGAAGCCCCAGACCGCCTTGGGGGTCAGGGGATCCATGTCCATCGTCTCGGACCCGTAGCACCAGCACGGGGTGATCGTGATCGACACGCCCACGCCCTCGACGCGGAAGAGCTCGGCGACCTTGGCCGCCTCGTACACGCCGCCGATGGTGTGGTCGGGGACGACGACCTCGACGGGGGTCCCGTCGGGATAGCGCAGGTTGGCGGTGAGGAGGTCGGCCGTCCGGCGCGCCATCGCCGTCGTCTGCGCTTCGAGCAATTCGCGGATTCCGTGCATGCGGCCGTCGATCGCGGGCCGGATTCCGATCTTCGGCCAGGCGCCCACGAAACGGCCGGCGGGACTGCTCGTCATGGAACTGCGTCTCCTGTCGTGCGGCGGGCGCTCCGACCGTTCGGGCGGGCCCGCGTTGGGTTGCCTCGCCTGTCCTAGTCGGGCATGACCACGCCGATGGTCAGCAGGATGTTCGCGTAGATGCGCTGCTCGCCGGTCGAGATCGCGAGCGCGAGATCGGGGCCGCGGGCCATGTCGTAGAACGCGTAGCGGCCCAGCCGCTGGAGCGGCGTCTCGGGCAGCATCTTCCGGAAGTCGGCGAAGATGCCGGGCTCCTCATCCGTGTCGGGCCCCATCACGTGGGCGGCCTCGATCGGGGTCGCGCCGATCAGGACGTCCAGGACGTCGGTCACGGTCAGCAGGCCTGGCGCGAGGTTGAGGTGGACCCGGTGGGCGCCCGCGTTCGAGCGGGTGAGGAGCGGGTAGTTGCCGTCCGCGATGAGGATCTGGGCGCCATGGCCGGCCTCGCCGAGCGCCCCGAGGATCTCCGGGTGGAGCAAGCGGGTCTTCAGCATCGTGGACTCCTCCTGCGGCGGGCTGGCGTGGCGTGGGCGTCGATGTGCGGGGCGCAGCGCGAGATCACTGCGAGATAGAGGTTGCCGTCGAGCACGTCCCCAGGGGCCGTCACTCCGCTCGCGGCCGGCCCACGCTGCCGCGCGGTGAGGCCAGGGCGTCTACGCAAGGTTCAGCGAAACGGCGTCTGCCGTCGCTCCCGGGTTCATGACGGACTGCCCGGCCGGCGCGCCACTCGAGCGGCGGATGCGCAGCTCGCTCGGCAGGACCACGTCGCACCCCTGGCCGTCGATCGTCCCATCGAGCCGGGCCAGCAGGAGCTCGGCGCCGCGCCGTCCGATCTCGTAGGCCGGCTGGTCGACCACGGTCATGAACGGGTCGGACAGCCAGGCGACGGGCAGGTCGTCGAACGCGACGATGGAGACGTCCTCCGGCACCCGGAGCCCCGCGTCGCGCAGCGATCGCATGGCGCCGAACGCGATGAAGTTGTTCGCGGCGAAGATCGCGGTCGGCCGCGGATCGGCAGCCAGGACCTCCAGCGCCATGCGATTTCCGTCGACCTGGTGGTAGTCGCCATAGTTGTACTCGCCGTAGCGGACGAGGTCGTCGTCGAGCTCGAGCCCGGCGTCGAGCATGGCCCGGCAGTAGCCGGCCACACGGTCGATCGAGGTCGACACGCTCCGACGGCCGGTCAGGACCGCGATGCGGCGGTGACCCAGCTCGATGAGGTGCTTCGTCAGCGTGTACGCGCCGGCCTCAGAGTCCGATCGGACGCTGTCGATCTGGCGGGACTGGATGCGACGGTCCAGGACGACCACCGGCATGTGGTGCGAGGAGAGCAGGCGCAGCGACTTGCCGCTCGTGCTCGCGGGGACGAGGAGGACGCCGTCCACCTGACGCTGCACCAGCATCAGCAGATACCGGGACTCCTCGGCCTCGGACTCGTCCGTGTTGCAGAACATGACGCTGAAGCCCTGCGCCCGGGCCACGTCCTCGACGCCGCGGGCGATCGTGGTGAAGAAGGGATTCATGATGTCGGACAGGACGAGCGCGAGCATCTTGGTCCGCTTCGACCGCAGCTGTCGCCCGACCGCGTTCGGGACATAGGCGAGCTCCGCGATCGCGGCTTCGACGCGCGACCGGGTCTCCCGGCTGATGTACCCGGAGTTGTTGATGACGCGCGAGACGGTCATGGCGGAGACGCCCGCCAGCTTCGCGACGTCGTTGATGGTGCTCATCCGGTGATCCCCGAGTGACTTCGGTCAGGGGTTTCCCGTGAATGGCCCACGGTGGGTTCGGGGGCTGTCCGCGTGGCGGACAGCCCCCGAGTGGTTGCGGGCCAGGCGAGGGGTTACTTGTAGAGAACCGCCTGGATCTCCGGGTTGTTGATGTTGGTCTTGTCGAACCAGGAGAAGCCGGTGTCGATCTTCTGCGGCAATGCCTTGCCGTTGATCGCGTCGACCGCGGCGTCGACGCACTTGGAACCGATGCCGATCGGGTTCTGGGTGATCGCGCCGGCCTCGACGCCGCTGGTGATCGCGTCGATCTGCTGCTGGCCGGAGTCGTAGCCGATGGCCACGATCTTGCCTTCGTTGCCGGTCTCCTTGAGCGCGTTGAGGACACCCTTGATGGAGCCCTCGTTCGCGCCGAAGAAGCCCTTGAGGTCCGGGTTGGCCGTCATCATCGCCTTGGCGATGTCGGCGGACTTGACCGCGTCGCCCGCGCCGTACTGCACCGGGAGGACCTTGATGTTCGGGTACTTCGCCGCCATCTGGGCGAGGAACCCGTCACGCCGGGTGATGCCGGTCTGGCTGGTCTGGTCGTGGACGATGACGCCGACCGTGCCCGCGTTGCCGATGAGGCTGGCCATGTGGTCGGCGGCGACGGCAGCGGCCGCAGTGTTGTCGGTGGCGACGGTGGTCACCGGGATGGTGCTGTCGACGCCGGAGTCGAACCCGACGACCGGGATGTTGGCTGCCTTGGCCTGGTCGAGGAGGGCGCCCGCAGCCTTGCTGTCGAGGGCGGCGAAGCAAACGGCCGCCGGGTTGTTGCTGAGAGCGGTCTGCAGCATGGTGAGCTGCTTGTCGACTTCGGACTCGGTGGCCGGGCCCTGATAGGTTGCCGTGACGCCGAGCTTGGCGGCCTCATCGAGGGCGCCCTTCTTGACGGCCTGCCAGAACTGGTGCTGTTCGCCCTTCGAGATGATGGCGATCGTCTTGCCCTTGGCCGTCCCGGCGTCCGTGGGCGCGGTGTAGGCCGAGGCCGCTCCGCCGGCCGACGAGGCCGCAGGCGCTGCCGAAGCCGCGGCTGCGCTCGCTGCCGGCGCCGGCGTGGCGCTGCCCGAGCAGGCGCCGACCACCAGGGCCAGGGCCATCGAGCCAGCCGCGAGGCTGGTGATGCGCGTGAGCTTCATGTACTCCTCCGTGTTCCTTGCTGAACCGCTATTCCCGATTCCGGCCGCCGCGCGGCCGTTGTTGGGCCGAAGTTGGAGAGGGGCGTGCGCCCCTCAGGCGCGACTGCGCCGGCGCATGATGTCGAGGTAGACGGCGCCGATGACCACGAGACCCGTGATCACCGACTTCCACTGGTCGGGAACGCCGGCTACCGAGAGGCCGATGCGCAGGGTGCTGATGAGGAAGGCGCCGATGATCGTGCCGACGACGCTCCCCTCGCCCCCGGAGAGGGAGGTGCCGCCGATGACCGCCGCGGCGATCGCGTCGAGCTCGTAGCCCATCCCGAGGCCCGGCTGGGCCGAGTTCATGCGCGAGGCGATGACGATTCCGGCCAGGCCTACGAACAGGCCGTCAACGATGTAGACGATGATCTTCCAGCGATCGGTGTTGACGCCGGAGAGCCGGGTCGCCTCTTCGTTGGAGCCGAGGGCAAAGGTGTACCTGCCGAGGATCGTCTTGTTGAGGAGGATCCACGCGACGGCCGCGCCGCCCAGCATCACCCAGACGATGTTGGGGATGCCGGCGATCGGCTTGCCCATGAAGAACTGCTGGAAGGCGGGCTGCGTCGCCTCGAAGTAGATTGGATGCACGTCCGAGAGCACCTGGGCCATGCCCAGCGTCACGTACAGCATGCCCAGGGTGGCGATGAACGGCGGCAGCTTGAGCTTCGCGATGAGAAAGCCGTTGGTCAGGCCGACCAGGGCGCCCGCCGCGAAGGCGGCGAGCAGGCCGATCGGGAGCGGCAGCCCCAGGTTGACGGACACGAGCCCCATCACGACCGACGCGAAGGTCATGGCGGTGCCGAGCGAGAGGTCGATGCCCCCGGTGATGATCACGAACGTGACGCCGGTCGCGAGCACACCGTTGACCGCCGTCGCCGTCAGGATATCGATGTAGTTGTTTGTGCTTGCGAAATGGGGGACGACGATCGAGAAGAAGACAAGCAGGATGACGAGGGCGCCCAGGGCCAGCAGGCGCTGGATCGAGTCGCCCCGCATGATCGACTGGACGCGCGAGGGCGCCGGAGTGGTGGTCGTCTGCATCGGTTCGCTGCCTCGTCGCTGACCGGTGGGGGGGGTGCTCACGCGACTGCCACCGACTCTCGCTGGGTGGCCAGCGTCATGATCCGTTCCTGAGTCGCCTCGGCGGAAGAGAGCTCACCTGTGATGCGTCCCTCGCACATCACGACGATGCGGTGGCTCATCCGGAGGATCTCGGGCAGCTCGGAGGAGATCATGATGATCGACTTGCCCTGCTTTGCGAGGTCATTGAGGAGCCGGTAGATCTCGCTCTTCGCCCCGACGTCGATGCCTCGCGTCGGCTCGTCGAAGATGAGGATGTCGGTGTCGGCGGTCAGCCACTTGGCGATGACCACCTTCTGCTGGTTGCCGCCCGACAGGTTCTTGGCAAGCTGGGCGATTCCCGGCGTCTTGATCGCGAGGGCCTGGACCTGCGCGAGGGCTTGCTTCCGGGTGGCCTTGGTCCGGACCCAGCCGAACGAGTTCGCAAATCGGCGCAGCGAGGCGAGGACGGTGTTGACCTCGACGTCCATGCCGAGCGCCAGGCCGTAGCGCTTGCGGTCCTCGGACAGGTACGCGATCCGGTTCCGGACAGCGTCGCTTGGGGAGCGGATCGTGGCCGGCTTGCCGTTGATCGTGATCTCGCCGGACTCCGGCCGGTCGGCGGCGAAGATGGCGCGCATCACCTCGGTGCGACCGGCCCCGACGAGGCCGGCAACCCCCAGGATCTCACCGCGGTGGAGCTGGAAGCTGATGTCCCGGACCTGGCGACCGCGATTGAGCCCCTTGACCTCGAGCACGACCGTGGGGTCGCGCTCCTCGGGTAGCTCGGGCGTCGCCTCGAAGACGGTCCGGCCGACCATCATGCTGATGATCTGCTGGATCTCGGCCTCAGCCGTGCCGACGGTCGCGACGTAGCGCCCGTCGCGCATGACCGTGATCCGGTCCGAGATCTGCTTGAGCTCTTCCAGGCGGTGCGAAATGTGGACGATTCCCTTCCCCTGGTCGCGGAGCTGGCGGATGATTCGGAAGAGCTCCTCGATCTCCGTGTCGGTCAGGGCGGCCGTCGGCTCGTCCATGATCAGGACGGCCGAGTCGTAGCTGAGCGCCTTCGCGATCTCAACCATCTGCTGCTGAGCGACTGCCAGGGAGCCGACCCGCGTACGGGGGTCGAGGTTCAGATGGAGGTCGTCGAAGAGCTGCCGCGCCTTGGCGTTCAGCGCCCCTTCGTCGAGAATGAGCCCGCGGCGTGGCTCGCGTCCGATGAAGATGTTCTGGGCCACCGTGAGGTGATACATCAGGTTCAGTTCCTGGTGGATCATGCTGATCCCCAGGGACTGCGCCGCGTGCGGGCTTGGGACTTCCTCTTCGCGGCCCTTGATGCGGATCGAGCCGGCATCTCGCTTGTAGATGCCGGCAAGGATCTTCATGAGCGTCGACTTGCCCGCGCCGTTCTCGCCGACGAGCGCGTGCACCTCGCCCGGAAGCAGCTCGAAGCGGGCGTCCTCGAGCGCATGCACGCCCGGGAAGCTCTTGCTGATGCCGGTCATCTCCACGAGGAGCTCGGACATCGCGGGTTCTCCCTGCGATCGTGTGGACTGATTGGGCAGGTCCACGTCCGGACGTCGGTTCCGCGGGGGGCGCGCGTGGTCCTCGACGTCGCGGGGTGTTACCGATATCAGTTATCGATAACACAAGCGAGAGTAGCGCACCTGTCAATACCCCTGCAGGGGCCGTTTGGTGCCGATTTCAGACGACGGACGTCTTGACGTCGAAGGCGGCGACCACCGCGCGCGTCTCCTCGCGGCTCAGGCCCTCGGCTCGCTGCCCCGCGAGGAGATCCATGTACTCATAGCGGGCAGCCGTCTCGGCATACTCGATCCGGTCGGCGGCACGGGTGATCGAGATGTCCGATCGGGCCATCACGCCGTGCTTGCCCCAGAGGACGACACGGTGGGTTCGCAGGCCCGCGACGTTTGCCGCCATGAGCTCGGCCGAGCCCGGCACCATGAAGGGAAGCACGCCCACGCCCTGCGGGAGGTTGACGATCGTCTCCGGCTCCCAGCGCAGAAGGCGCCTGTTGAAGAACGACTCGTCCGCGTACTCGGGCACATGGCTCAGGTAGACGAGGTGCGGCGGCTGCGCATGCACCACGGCGTGGAAGTTCGTGTCCGTCCGCGCGATCGTGTCGTCGTGGACGCCGAGGTGCGAGTTCCACTCGCTGGTCAGGCCGTCGAACAGGCAGCGCGGCGACGTGTGGAGCGTGCCGGTCGTGCCGCCGGGATGCACGAGGACGACGCCGAGGTTCGCCGCCGGGTCGCTCGCGATGTCACGCAGGCGACGGCCGGACCCGGTCACGATGATCCGCCAGCCCCCGAGGTGGGGCGCGGCCAGCGGGAGCTCGATCTCCCGGGCGACGGGAAACTGGCGACGGACCTCGAGCGGCCAGCCGACGCACACCGAGATGTTGCCCGCGCCGCCCTCGCTCGCGCCGATCGCCGCGATCCGGCCCCCGGCCTCGCCGATGGAGACCAGGATCTCGCTGAGCTCGGGGAACGGCTCCCTGGCTGGCATGGGCCACCTCGATTCTCCGACGATGCTTGAGGCTTCGCCTTTGCGCGTGTATTGTATGCCAAGTCGAAACCATTCGGAAACACCCGCATGGAATCGTTCGTGTCGTCCCGGTCCGCCGGCACGCCATCCGGGAAGGCAGCGGCGCTGGTACGCGACCGGCGAGCGGGCGAGGGGCAGGACGGCCAATGAGCGGACACGGGGGCGCGAGCGCCGGGGAATCGAGTGCGGCCGGGCGGCCGATCGTGAACACGCACGTGCACCTGCCCCCGAACTTCTCGGCCTTCGAGACCGCCGAGGACGCCGTCTCGACGGCTGCCGCCGAGGACGTCCGCGTGCTCGGGGCCTCGAACTTCCACGATCGCCGGATCTACGGCCGGTTCGCGGACGCCGCCGGGGCCGCGGGGATCGTCCCGCTGTTCGGCGCCGAATCGATCAGCGTCATCGGCGCCGAGCGCGACGCCGGGATGAAGATCAACGACCCGGGCAACCCCGGCCGCATCTACCTGTGCGGGAAGGGCGTCGACCCGTTCGCCACGCCCGAACCGAACGCGGCGGCCCTCGTGGCCCACGCCCGGGACGCGGACGAGGCGCGCATGCGGGCGATGGCCTCGCTCCTCGCCGAGCGCTTCGCGGCCGCTGGCCTCCGGACGGCGCTGACCGCGGAGAACATCGCCGAGGACGTCGCGGAGCGGGCAGCCTGCCCGCGCGAATGGGTCGTGCTCCAGGAGCGCCACCTCGCGATGGCGTTCCAGGAGGCGCTCTTCCTCGCGGTGGCACCCGAGCGGCGCGCCGAGGTGCTCTCCCGCGCGTTCGGCGGCCCGGCCGCTTCATCGACCTCGCATCCCATCGCCGTCCAGGACGAGATCCGGGCGCGGCTCCTGAAGGCGGGCCGCCCGGCGTTCGTTCCGGAGTCGCCGGTCTCGTTCGCCGACGCCTACGCCGTGGTCCTCGGGTCGGGCGGGATCCCCTGCTACCCGACGCTGGCCGACGGGGCATCGCCGGTCTGCCCGTGGGAGGAGCCACCCGGCGCGCTCGCGGAGCGAATCCTCGGCCTGGGAATCCACGTCGCCGAGCTGATCCCGAATCGCAACGCACCGGCGGTCGTCGACACCTACGTGGCGGCCTTCCGCCGCGCGGGCATCCTCGTGATGGCCGGCACGGAGCACAACACGCGCCAGCGGATCGCGCTCGAGCCCCGCTGCGCGGACGGGACCCTGCCCTCGGCGATGGCGCGCGCGGCGTTCTGGGAAGCGACCTGCGTGGTCGTCGCCCACCAGCACCTCCGGGCCACGGGCAAGCCGGGCTTCGTCGACGGCCGAGGCGAGCTCAACCCGGGCTTCCCGGACGGCCCGTCGCGCGTTCGCTGGTTCTCCGAGCTCGGGGCGGAGGTGGTCGACGTGGCTTCGCGGGCGGTGGCCCGATGAGCGCACGGCCCTTCGGCCGCAAGGAGCTCCCCCCGCCACCGAGCGAGATGCTCGACCGACTCATCGAGCTCGCGCAGCGCTTCGGCCGCGACCCGGAGTTCTCGCGGGGCGGCGGCGGCAACGCGTCGGCCAAGGTCGATGGCGTCCTCTACATCAAGCCGAGCGGCGTGGCCCTCGCCACCCTCACGGCGGGGGACCTGGTGCCCCTCGACATGGCGCCGCTGCTGGCGCTGCTACACGCCGACGACTCCGCGCCCGGCGAGCAGGCACCGGACAGCGTGGTTCCCGGCGACGGGGCCGGCCCTGCCGGTCCGGGCGGAGATCCGGTCACGGCCGCGGCGCTGGCCGCGCGACTGGCCCACGCCGGCGGGCGACGGCCCTCGGTTGAGCTGCTTTTCCACGCGTTCCTGCCGGAGCGGTTCGTCCTCCACACGCACCCACCCGAGATCAACGCGATCACCTGCAGTCGCGATGGCGCCGCCATCGCCGCACGCCTCTTCGGCGACGAGGCGCTGTGGGTGCCCTACGCGGACCCGGGCCTGCCGCTGGCGCGCAGCATCGTCGAGACCCGCCGTGCGTATACCGCGCGCACGGGTCGCCCGGCTCCGGCGGTCACGTTCATGCAGAACCACGGGATCATCGTCGCGGCCGATGCGCCGTCCGAGATCGATGAGCGGTCGGCTTGGCTCGCGACCACGGTCCGCGCGGCGATGGATGCGGCAGCGTCCCGAGAGGCCGGGTCAGAGGCGGCCCCGCCCGGGACGGACCCGGACCGCGCGCGTGCGCTCGTCGATGCCATTGCGCCGACGCTCCGCGGCCTCCTTTCGGGCGACGGCTCGTTCCGGTTGGTCACGTTCGATGCGTCCCCGCTCGCCGCGACCTTCACGGCCAGCCCGGCCGGACGGAGCGTCGTGCTGGGCGGGCCCATGACCCCGGACCAGATCGTGTACACGGGGTCGTGGCCGCTGCTCCTCGACGTGCCCCCCGAGATCGAACCCGACGACGTCGCGGCCCAGCTCGGCGCGCGCCTCGCCGCGCACGCCGCGTCCCACGGGTCGCTGCCCATCGTCGTGATCGTCCCGGGCCTTGGGCTGTTCGCGGCCGGCGCCACGTGGGAGCAGGCCAGCACCGCGCGCCATGTCTACCTGGATTCCCTCCGCGTGGCCCGGGGTGCCATCACGCTCGGCGGCCATCGTCCCCTGGCCGACGAGGAGCGGACCTTCATCGAGGCGTGGGAAGCAGAGGCATACCGGAAGGGCGTGGCCGCCGGCACGCCACCCACGGGCCGGGTCGCGGGCAAGGTGGCGCTCGTCACCGGCGCCGCCCAGGGCTTCGGGCTCGCCATCGCGGCCGACCTCGTGGCCGAGGGTGCCCACGTCGTGCTCGCCGACCTCAACGCGGAGCTGGCGGAGTCCAACGCCCGGGAGCTGGAAGCGCGTCACGGGGCGGGCCGTGCGAGCGCCGTTGCGATGAACGTGATGGACGAGCAGTCGGTGGCCGACGGCTTCCACGAGACGGTGGTGCGCTACGGCGGGCTCGACCTCCTCGTCTCGAACGCCGGAGTGCTCCGGGCAGGCGGCGTGACGAGCCAGCCGGTCGCGGACTTCGACCTGGTCACGAAGGTCAACTACCGCGGCTACTTCCTGGGCGTCCGATTCGCCGCCCCGATCATGGCCCGGCAGCACCGGGTGCGGCCCGAGGCGTGGAGCGACATCGTCGAGATCAACTCCAAGTCCGGCCTGGTCGGCTCCAGCCGGAACAGCGCCTACGCCGGGTCGAAGTTCGGCGGACTCGGGCTGACCCAGTCGTTCGCCCTCGAGCTGGTGGGCGACGGCATCAAGGTCAACGCGATCTGCCCGGGAAACTTCCTCGATGGCCCGCTGTGGGCCGACCCGGAGACCGGCCTCTTCGTCCAGTACCTCCGCGAGGGCAAGGTGCCGGGGGCGAGGACGCTCGACGACGTCCGCCGCTTCTACGAGGGCCGGGTGCCCATGGGCCGCGGATGCACCCCGGAGGACGTGCTCGTCGCGCTGTACTACCTTGTGGCCCAGAAGTACGAGACCGGCCAGGCCCTGCCCGTCACCGGCGGCCAGGTGATGCTGAGCTGAGCCGCCACCCGGCGCAGGCCGCCACGCCCACCGGCTCACGCCCCGCGCCGCCACGAGGAACCGCCAGGTGAACGAAGCCCTGCCGCCCGCCCCGACCCTGCCGACGATCGAGCACGCGATCCAGATCGTGGGTCCCGGCAAGCTGGTCCACAACCGGGCCAAGATCGTGCCGGTCCCGGGCCCGACCCAGCTCCTGGTCCGGGTGGAGGCGGTCGGGATCTGCTTCTCCGACACGAAGCTCCTCAAGGCGTTCTCGACGCACCTTCGGAAGGCCCGCGTGACGAGCGGGATGGACGAGGCCACGCTCGGGGAGATCCCGAGCTATGTGCCGGGCGAGCTGCCGACGGTCCCCGGCCACGAGGTGGCGGGGCGGATCGTGGTCGTCGGCGATGCGGTCACGCGGCACGCGGTGGGCGAGCGCGTCCTCGTGCAGACCGACTACCGGCACCTGGCGACGCCCGGCTCGAACGCGGCATTCGGATACAACTTCGAGGGCGGGCTCCAGGAGTACGTCGTGCTCGACGAGCGGATGATCATCGAGCCCGGGACGGGGGCCCGCTTCCTGATCCCGGTCGACGAGGCGCCGAGCGGCTCCGCGGTCGCGCTCCTGGAGCCGTGGGCCTGCGTCGAGGCGTCCTACGCCTCGAGGGAGCGTGCCTCGCTGACGCGGGCGGGCCGCCTGCTCGTCGTCGCCGATGCGGCCCACCGGATCGACGGGCTTGCGGCGCTCGTGGCCGCGGCGACGCCGGCCGCCGTGACGGCGGTTCTCGGGGACGCCGCACAGCGCGCGCAGCTCGGGGCTGCGCTCGGTGGGGCCGTTCCGCCGGTCTCGGAGGTCGTCGACGCAGCCGCGCTGCCGGCCGAACCGTTCGACGACATCGTCTACTTCGGCGCGGACCCCGATCGCATCGAGCAGCTGCAGGGGCTGCTCGCGACGGGCGGCGTCATCGACATCGTGCTGGGCGGTGACCGGATCGGGCGGCCCGTCGCGGTGGACGTCGGGCGCATCCACTACGACCTGACGCGCTGGGTCGGCACGCCGGGCGACAGCGCCGCGGACGGCTACGCCATCGCGCCGCCCGACGGCGAGCTGCGCGCCGGCGACCGCGTCGCCGTGATCGGCGCCGCGGGACCGATGGGCTTCATGCATGTCGTGCGGACCGCGTCGTCGTCGCTGCCCGGGCTGTCCCTGGCCGCCGTCGACATCGACAATTCGCGCCTCGCGCACCTCTCGGACGTCGCCGGGCCCCTCGCGGCGTCCCGGGGGATCCCGGCCGTCTTCCTCAACAGCCGCACGACCCCGCTTGAGCCGGGCTTCAGCTACGTGGCGGTCATGGTCCCGGCGCCGCCCCTGGTCTCGCAGGCAGTGGACCTGGCCGGACCCGGCGCCCGGATCAACGTCTTCGCCGGGTTCGCCGCCGGGACGCGGGCTGCGATCGATCTCGACGCCGTGCTCGCGAAGGGCGTCTACCTGTTCGGCACGAGCGGCTCGCAGATCCCGGACATGGAGACCGTGCTCGCGAAGCTCGAGCGCGGCGAGCTGGACACGAACATCTCGGTCGACGCCATCACCGGCATGGAGGGCGTCACCGACGCGCTCGCCGCGGTCGAGGCACGTACCTCGGGCGGCAAGATCGTCGTGTATCCGGCACTCCACGACCTGGGCATGGTGCGCCTGTCCGAACTCGCCGAGCGCCTCCCTGCGGTCGCGCGGGAGCTCCGCGACGGACGCTGGACGCGCGCCGCCGAGGATGCGCTGCTTTCCTCGCGCGAGGTCGACAGCCGGGCCTGACGGCCGGGCTGCCGCCGCTCCCGCGGCGAATCTGCCCGCGGCGGCGTCTGCCGGAGTCGCCGCCGCTCGGCGCCCGCCCGCGGCGACCTGCCCGAATTGGCGAGGCTCAGCCCCAGCCGGCCGGCGTGCCGCCCGCCCGGGCCGCGGCCCGCGCCTCCATCTCGCCGCTGTCGAGATACGCCCGGTACGGATCCGCCGGAAGGCCGCGCGCCGTGCGCAGCTGGGCAAGGAGCGGCCGGACGTCGCTCGCGAACGCGTCCGCCACGAGCCTGTTCGCCTCGAGCACGTCCCCGGCGGCCTGCGCCGCGAGGAGCGCTTCGCGGTCCACGAGCAGCGCCTTCGCCACCGCCTCCTGGAAGTTCATGACGCTCCGGATGATGGCCGGGATCTTGGGCTCGATGTTGTGGCACTGGTCGAGCATGTAGACGGTCTCGTTGGCGCAGCGCTGGGCGGTCGGATCGGCGTCGTCGCGCATCGCGTTGACCATCTCGTGCGCGATCCGGAAGAGCTGGTACGGGTCGATCGAGCCGACCATCAGGTCGTCGTCGCCGTACTTCTTGTCGTTCAGGTCGAAGCCGCCGAGCGCGCCCTCCGCGAGGAGGATCGCCACGATCTGCTCGATGTTGACCCCCATCGCATGGTGGCCGGTGTCGACGCAGACGGTGGCCATCTCGCCGACCGCCCGGCAGACCGAGAGCGACTGGCCCCAGTCCTGGACGTCGGTGGAGTAGAGGGCCGGCTCGTAGAGCTTGTACTCGAGCAGCATGCGAACGCCGGGCGGCAGGTGCGGATAGACCTCGCGAAGGCCCTCCACCAGGCGGTGCCGGCGCCAGCGCATGTCGTCCTGGCCCGGGTAGTTCGTCCCATCGCCCAGCCACACCTTCACGGCCCGCGAGCCGGTCGCGGCCGCGATCTCGCAGCACTCCACGATGGCCGCGATCGCCTTGGCACGGACCGCGGCCGAGGGATGACAGAGCGAGCCGAGCTTGTAGTCCTGGTCCTGGAACGTGTTGCTGTTGATGCCGCCGATGCGCAGGCCGCGCTCCCCGGCGTACGCCGCGAAGGCCCGCCAATCGTCCACGCGGTCCCACGGAATGTGGAGCGCCACCGAACCGGTCACGCCGGTGTACCGCTTGACCGTGGCCGCGTCGTCGACCTTCTCGAACGCGGTGCGCGGTACGCCCGGCTGCGGGAAGACGCCGAAGCGCGTACCGGTGTTGACGAAGCCCCAGGAAGGCAGCTCGATGGAGAGGCCCGACATGGCCCAGTCGATCCGGTCGATGGCGGGGGCGCTGGCGGGGCGGGCGACGGACTCGATCATGGGCATGGCAGTCTCCTCTGTGGATCAGGGCGCGGTGGCCGCCCGTGCACGCTCAGGCGCGTGGCGGGCAAGGATTCCGGCGAACCGGGCGCGGGCCTCGGCCCAGTCGCCCTCGGGGTCGTAGGCGATGACGGGGAACGAGCGGGCGACGAGCTCGCGTGCCTCGGCGACCGAGGCGAGCTCCCCGGCGGTGATCGCCTGGATGACGAGGTTGCCGATGGCGGTGGCCTCCACCGGTCCGGCCCGAACCGGGAGGCCCGTGGCACCGGCCGTCAGACGGCACAGCAGCCGGTGGTTCGACCCGCCGCCCACGACGTGGATCGCGTCGATCGGGTGGCCTGACGCGCGCGCCAGCTCGGCCACGGCAACCGCGTAGCGCAGGGCCAGGCTCTCGAGGATCACGCGGATGAGCGTCCCTGCGTCGGCGGGGACCGGCTGGCCGGTCTCGGCGCAGAAGGCACGTGCCTGGGCAGGGAGGTCGCCGGGCCGCAGGAAGCGCTCGTCGTCCGGATCGATGAACGCCGTGAACGCGGGCGCAGCCTCGGCGAGGGCCGCAAGCTCCTCGTAGCTCGGGGCGTCGCCGGCGGGCCAGAGCGCGCGGCGGCACTCCTGAACGAGCCAGAGCCCCATGACGTTGCGGAGCAGGCGGATCGTGCCTTCGACGCCGCCCTCGTTCGTGAGGTTGGCCGCCAGCGTCACGTCCGACACGACCGGTACCGCGACCTCGAGCCCGATCAGCGACCAGGTTCCCGATGACAGGAAGACGGTGCTGGGTCCGGCGAGCGGCGCGCCAACGACCGCGGACGCGGTGTCGTGGGAGGCGGGGGCAACCAGGCGCGCTCCCGCGAGGCCCGTCTCGGCCGCGATGTCCGGGCGGAGCATCCCGAGCACGGTGCCGGGCTGCACGATCTCCGGGAGGAGTGCCGTGGGGATTCCCAGCTGCTCGAGCAACGGGCGCGCCCAGTCGCGGGCGAGCGGGTCCAGGCACCCGCTCGTGCTGGCGTTGGTGTACTCAGCGACCGAGCTGCCGCACAGGAAGTGGGCGAAGAGGTCGCCCATCATGAGCAGGCGATCGGCTGCGCGGAGCTGCGGGTCGCCGGCGCGGGCCATCGAGAAGAGCTGGAAGAGCGTGTTGATCGGCATGAGCTGGATGCCCGTGGCCCGGTAGATCTCCGCCCGCGGGACCACCTCGTAGGCAAGCTCCGGCACGCCGGCGGTGCGGGCATCCCGGTAGTGGACGGGGTTGCCCAGGAGCCGGCCACGACCGTCGAGCAGGCCGAAGTCCACGCCCCAGGTGTCCAGCCCGATCGACGCCACGGGTCCGTCGGCCGCGGCCCGGCGGAGGCCCGCGGTGAC
>CAWKJP010000016.1:0-101821 GCA_963850035.1 uncultured Chloroflexia bacterium
GGCGGGGAAGATCGGGCGCGTCCTCGACAAGATCCCCGGCGACGGCCGCTTCGAGGCGATCGTGGTGGACGACGGCTCCACCGACGGGACGGGGGACGAGGCGCGGGCGCACGGTGCCGCGGTCGTGGTCCGGCATGAGGTCCGCGGCGGCGTGGGGGCGGCGATCCGTGACGGCTGGAAGGCCGGGCTGGCGCGCAACCGCCCGTACCTGGCGCTCGTCTCCGGCGACGACCAGCACGAGCCCGAGGAGCTGGCCGGCGCGCTCGATCGGCTGATCGCCGGCAAGGCGGACTACGTCCAGGGCTCGCGCTGGATCCGCGGCGGTCGCGTGGTCGGGGACACCGGCGGGCGCGGGTTCGGGACCCGGGTCTACTCGGTCGCGTTCAGCGTCCTCGCCTTCCACCGGGTCACGGATGCGACGAACGGGTTCCGCGTCTTCCGCTCGGAGCTGCTGCGCGATCCCTCGATCGACCTGGACCAGGCCTGGCTCGACAGCTACGACCTGGAGCCGTACGTGCTGTACAAGGCGATCCGAGGGCACTATCGCGTGGTCGAGTACCCGGTGACGGTGCGGTATCACGCCGCCGAGGGATACACGAAGATGCGGGGGATCCGCGACTGGTGGCGGCTCTTCCGGCCGGCTTTCCTTCTTCAATTCGGGGTGAAGCGATGACGTTCGAGGTCGACCGCGCCTTCGCGGGGCGACGCGTGCTGGTGACCGGCGGGGCCGGCTTCGTCGGCGGGTCCCTGGTTCGCCGGCTGGTGGAGCAGGGCGCCCGCGTGACGGTCCTCGACGACCTGTTCACCGGGCGCGCCGACACGCTGCCGTCGTCCGTCCAGTTCGTCGAGGGCTCGGTGACGGACGCGCCGCTGGTCCGCGACCTGGTCGCCGACGCCTCGGTGGTCTTCCACATGGCGGCCCGGAACATCATCGCGAGCACGAAGAACCCGCGCGACGACTTCGAGACGAACATCGGCGGCACGCTCAACGTCCTGCTGGCGGCGCGCGACTCGCGGCCGGACCGGGTCGTCTACACGTCGTCGGCGTCGGTCTACGGCAACCCGCGCTCGATCCCGATCAACGAGGACGACCCGCTCGTCCTGCTCTCGCCGTACGCGGTCAGCAAGCTCGGCGGCGAGAACTACTGCAACGCGTTCCACGAGAGCTACGGGCTGCCCGTGGCGGTGGTCCGCTACTCGAACGTGTTCGGCGAGGGCCAGCGGCCGGACAACCCGTACTGCGGCGTCGTCAGCAAGTTCTTCGCCGCGGCGATGGCCGGCGAGCCGCTGTCCGTCCACGGCGACGGCGAGCAGACGCGCGACTACACGTACGTCGACGACGCGGTGGCGGCCACGCTCCTCGCCGCGATCCACCCGCGCGCCGAGGGCGAGGTCTTCAACATCGGCACGGGGATCGAGACGTCCGTCAACGCGCTGGCGGCGGGCGTCCTGGCAGCCGTCGGCCGGGACGTGGAGATCCGCCACGTCGACCGCCGGGACATCGACAACATCCGCCGCCGCGTGGTGAACATCGAGAAGATCCGGCGGATGCTGCGCTGGTCGCCCCAGGTCACGCTGCAGCGCGGGCCTCGCGGACACGGCCGCGTGGCTCGCGCGCGAGGGCGAGCGGGCGGGGCTGGGCACGCCCGGGTGAGTCGGGATCGGCGGCGCGGGAGGATGAGGCCATCCAGAGCGAGCCAGCGAAGATGGGAGCTGACCGGCGTTCCTGACGAGATCTACCGTCGCCGGTTCGCGGAGGGCGAGCACCGGGAGAAGGTGGCACTGTGGCGGGTCCTGGCGCCGTATCTGGACGGTCTTATCCCGCCCGGCCCGGTCCTCGACATTGCCTGCGATCGCGGCTACTTCATCGCCAACATCGCCCGGTCGGAACGCTGGGCGACGGATCTTCGCGACACCTCGGCGGACCTTCCGCGCGACGTGCGGTTCGTGCAGGCCAACGGCCTGGAGTTGGCGGACGTCCTGCCCGGCGGGCACTTCGCCGGGGTCTTCATGAGCAACTACCTCGAGCACCTGGCGACGAGCAACGAGGTTGTCCGCCAGCTCGAGGTCGTGCGGGCCCTGCTGCGGCCGAATGGACGCGTCGTCGTGCTCCAGCCGAACGTCCGGCTCGTGGGCGGGGCCTACTGGGACTTCATCGACCATCACGTCGCGCTGACCGAGCGCAGCCTCGTGGAGGCGGCCGAGCTCGCCGGCCTCCGAACGGTCGAGGTTCGCACCCGGTTCCTGCCGTATTCGACGAAGAGTCGACTTCCGAAGAGTCCCGCCCTCGTCCGGGCATACCTCGCGTTCCCTCCCGCGTGGCGCCTCCTCGGGAAGCAGACGCTGTACGTCGGCGAGCGCCCCGCGTGACAGCGGGCCGCTCGACGGGCCGTCTGCGCGTCGGAGGCCTGGTTGCGGTCGGCGTCACCTCGAGCTGCGTTGCAGTCG
This sequence comes from uncultured Chloroflexia bacterium, assembly GCA_963850035.1. GTDB lineage: Bacteria > Chloroflexota > Limnocylindria > Limnocylindrales > CSP1-4 > CTSoil-043. Next base: position 2,449 of record CAWKJP010000016.1, read on the forward strand.
CACTCCTGGTCGCGGCCGTGGACCCTTCCCGAACGCTCGCGGTCATTCAGCAAGCGCAACCCGGACCCCTAGTGGTGGGCATCGGCATCCTCGCGGTCCAGACCCTCGTCCGTGCTGCGCGTTGGCGGCTGCTGCTCGGACGAGGTCGCGACGGGGCGCGGCTCCCGTTCGGGCTGGTCCTTCGAGCGCTGCTCATCGGCTACCTGGGGAACGCGGCACTCCCCGCGCGACTCGGTGAGGCGGCACGAGCGGGCGTGGTCTCCCGCGCCTCCAATCGCGCGTTCGGCGCCGTTCTTGGCACCGTCCTCCTGGAGCGGCTCATCGACCTCGTCGCGCTGGCCGTCCTGGTGCTCATTGCCTCTGTGTTCGCACCGGTGCCGGCGCTTGTCGTGAACGTGGCCGCGGTGACCATTGCGATCGGGATCGCTGGTGGGCTCCTCCTCGTGGTTGCCGGGCGGCGGTTGGGTGCGGGGCATCCGCCAACCCGGTCGGACTCCGCGCGCGCGGCGTCGCGTTTGGGCGGCACCTGCTTGCGGGCGCCGTCAACCCCGGCCGCGGCGTGATCCTGGCCGCCGGCGCGCTCAGCCTCGGGGGCTGGCTGCTCGATGCGGGCCTGTTTCTCGCTGCTGCCGCTTCGCTCGGAATCGCGCTCCCCGTGGGCAGCGCCGTGATCATCGACGCAGCCGGGGCGCTTGCGACGGCACTTCCGGCGGCGCCCGGGTACGTGGGGACGTACGATCTCGCGGTCTCGGCGGTCGGCGCGGGCCTTGGCCTGGAACCCGCCAAGGCGGTGGCCCTCGCGGCAGTCGTCCATGCCATGGTCCTGGTGCCCATCGCGCTGGCCGGAGCAGTTGCGCTCGTGAGTGAGGCCCTCAGCGGTCGGTCAATGCGCATCTTCGGTGTTCCGACGGATCGCCAGGACGTCTAGAGGTCGCGCGGGCCGCGTGCATGGGCCCCAGGGCGTGGTCGCGCAGGGCCGCCGCTGCGTGTGCCACGCTACCCAACGCAATGACGCGCGACCGACTGTGGAAGCTCCTGGCAGTCCTGATCCCGGTCTTGGGCGCGACGCTCGCCCCGATGTCCACGGTCGATCTCGCCTACCAGGTCCGCGTCGGCGACCTGATGCGCGCGTCCGGTTCGATCCTGTCGACGGACCCGCTCACGTTCACGGCGGCAGGGCAGCCCTGGCTCAACCAGCAATGGGGCGCCGGCCTGCTTCTCTCGGCGGGGTATTCGATCGGGGGATGGGCTGGGCTGGCGCTCCTCCGGGCAATCCTCGTCGGCTTGGCAGTTGGGCTGGTGTTCTGGACCGCACGCCGCCGGCTGACGGTGCGTCCGGCGGCCCTCCTCGCCCTCGGGGCGTTCGTCGTCGGGATCGGGCGCTCGCGTTGCGAGCCCAGCTGTTAGGGCTCGTCTGCTATGTCCTGGTGATCGCGCTCCTAGCAAACCGGCGGGAGCGACCGCGCCTGGCGTTCGTCTGTTCCCCTCGTCGTCCTCGCCTGGGCGAACCTCCACGGGAGCTTCTTCCTGGGGGTCGGCGCGGCCGGGCTGGCGCTCCTCGCTGACGCGCGGGCTCCGTCCAACGTCCGATGGCGCAGCGCCGCGATCTTCGTCCTCACCGCCGTCGCGAGCATCGTCACGCCGTTTGGTGCCGGCTCGTGGTCCTATGCGATCGGGCTCTCGACCAACGGCGACGTTGCGCGGCTCGTCTCGGAGTGGCAGCGGACGAGCCCGCTCTCGTTCGCCGGCGCCCTGTTCTACCTGAGCGTGCTCGCGGCTGTGTTGGTGTTGATCGTCAACCGGCGTCGAAATGGGCGGTGGCCGACCCTCTCCGGTCTGCTCTGGCTCGGGGCCCTGCTCGCCGTTGGAGCGTGGGCGGAGCGCGGGATCGTGTGGTGGGCGTTCGGGGTCCCCGTTGTGCTCGCGCCGGCTCTTGCTCGGTTCGTGGCACCCGGCGCCCGGGAGTCACGGCCGGCGCGCGCCCGGCCCGAGCCGGTGATGCTCCGGCGGCTCAATCTCGGGATCGTGCTCGCCCTCGTCGCCCTTGTCGTCCTGCTCCAGCCGATCTGGCGGCCGTCACCGACGCTCGCCGGCCCGGACGGGTTGCTCACCGATGCGCCCGTGGGCCTGGCTGCCGCAATGCAAGCCACGGCATCCCCCGCGGACCGCGCCGTGGTCCCGCAGCGCTGGGCTGCGTGGTTCGAGTGGGCGGTTCCTGGCGTCCCGGTGATGGTGGACAGCCGGATCGAAGTCGAGCCGCGATCGGCCTGGGCTGATTACCTTGCGATCTCGGCCGGTGGGCCGGGCACCCTCGAGACGCTGGCCCGAATCGGGGCGACAATCGTGGTCGTGGATCGGCAGGAGCAGGGCGCGCTGTTTCGCGCGCTCGAGGTGACCGGTTCAGGCTGGCGGATCGTCACCGAGGATGGGGACGGAGGCGTATTCCGAGTCGCGCCGACTGGCGCCCGGACGAGTGGCGCGTGATCGTCCGGCGGCAGGACGATCAGGGGGTATCGGGCCGCGAGGAGGCTGGTACCCTCGCGGCCATGACCAGCGAATCGCTTGACGTCGTCGTCCTGGGCGGGGGAGGACACGTTGGACTCCCGCTGAGCCTCGCCCTCGCGGAGAGCGGCCTCCGGGTTGGCGTCCACGACATCAACCAGCCGACCCTCGACCGGATCGGCGCCGGAACCATGCCCTTCCGCGAGGCCGGAGCCGACGACCTGTTGGGGCGGGTCCTCGCGACGGGTCGGCTCGCGCTCTCGTCGGATCCCGCGATGGTCGGTGAGGCCGACATCGTGGTCGTCGTGATCGGCACGCCGGTCGACGAGTTCCTCGGCCCTTCGATGACGGTCTTCGAGCGCGCCGTGGACCAGGTCGCAAGCCATCTCCGGGACGGCGCGCTCGTGATCCTGCGCAGCACGGTCTACCCCGGGACGACCGAGTACGTTGCCCAGGCACTTGCAGGGCGAGGGTGTCGGGTCGGCGTCGCATTCTGCCCAGAGCGCATTGCCGAGGGACATGCCCTCGAGGAGCTCCGAACGCTGCCCCAGATCGTGGGCGCCGACGACCCAGCGGTTGGCGATCGCGCCGAGGCCCTGTTCCGGAGGCTCACTGACCAGATCGTGCGAACGTCCTCGAAGGAAGCCGAGCTGGCGAAGCTCCTCACGAACACGTGGCGGTACATGAAGTTTGCCATCGCGAACCAGTTCTTCATGGTGTCCCACCAGGCCGGAGTGGACTACGCCGCCGTGCTGAACGCCATCCGGCAGGACTACCCGCGGGCCGCGGACCTGCCGGGGCCTGGCTTCGCCGCCGGGCCATGCCTCTTCAAGGACACCATGCAGCTCGCCGCGTTCACCAGCGACCACTTCCCGATGGGCCAGTCCGCGATGCAGGTGAACAAGGGGATGCCGGCCTACCTGGTCAGCAGCCTGGAGCAGCGCATTGGACCCCTCCGCGGTCGGACGGTCGGGATCCTCGGGATGGCATTCAAAGCGGAGTCCGACGATCCTCGCGCCTCGCTCAGCTACAAGCTGCGCAAGCTCCTCGCCTGGGCGGGCGCCCGGGTGCTCGCCACGGATCCGTACGTGCACGACGACCGGCTCGTCCCGCTCGAAACAGTCCTTGCGGAGAGCGAGATCCTCGTGATCGGCGCGCCGCACCGCGCCTACCGCGACCTGCAGGTCGAGGGCCGGGAGGTCGTCGACGTCTGGAATGCGATCGGGCGCGGGATCCGGATCTGACTTCCATGCGAATCCTGGTCACCGGCGCTGCCGGGTTCATCTGCGGCTACCTGGTTCCCGAGCTGCTGGGGGCGGGCCACGAGGTCGTTGGCCTGGACAACTTCAGCAAGTACGGCCCTGCGCGGCGGAGCTACGACGACCATCCGCGGTATCGCCTTGTGGAGGGCGACGCCAAGGACGTCGACCTGCTGCGCGATCTTGTTCGGGGCTGCGACCAGGTGGTGGCGGCCGCCGCGATGATCGGCGGGATCAGCTACTTCCACGAGTTCGCCTACGACCTGCTCGCCGAGAACGAGCGGATCCTCGCCTCGACGTTCGACGCCGCGATCGAGGCGCACCGGCGCGGCGGGCTCAAGCGGATCGTTGTGCTCAGCTCCTCGATGGTGTACGAGTCGGCGGCGGTGTTCCCGACGCCGGAAGGCGCGCAGGCGAGCTTCCCACCGCCGGTCTCCACCTACGGCTTCCAGAAGCTCGCCTCCGAGTACTTCGCCAAGGGCGCCTGGGAGCAGTACCGGCTCCCGTACACGATCCTGCGGCCGTTCAACTGCGTCGGGATCGGGGAGCGACGCGCCGTGCGCGATACGGAGGTCATGAGCGGGAACGTCAAGCTCGCTTTGAGCCACGTCGTCCCCGACCTGGTCCTCAAGGTGCTGCGCGGCCAGGACCCGCTCCACATCCTGGGGCGAGGCGACCAGGTCCGCTGCTACACGTATGGCGGCGACCTGGCGCGCGGGATACGCCTGGCCATGGAGTCGGGCGCCGCGGTCAACGAGGACTTCAACCTGTCCACGCCGGTCAGCACTACGGTGCTGGAGCTCGCGGGTGCGATCTGGCGGAAGCTCAACGGCGAGGACCGGCCATTCCGCCATGTCTCGGATCCGCCGTTCGAGCATGACGTCCAGCACCGGGTCCCCGATGTCCGCAAGGCTCGCGACGTGCTCGGCTTCGAGGCCGCGACGACGCTCTCCGGGATGCTCGACGAGGTGATCCCGTGGCTCCGCGCCGAGGACGCGCATGGCGCTCTCTGAGCCGATGACCCGGCCGGACAACGCCACGGCGATCGAGCTCGCGGCGGGCGAAGACCCGCCCGAGCTGACTGTGGTCATGCCGGTCTGGAACGAGGGCGAGCGGGTCGTGCCCACGATCCGGGCGTTCGCTGCCGCGGTCCACGCGCCGTTCGAGCTCCTGGTCGTCTACGACATGCCCGACGACACGACGGTGCCGGTCGTGGAGCGCCTCTCGGCGGAGATCCCGGGGCTTCGCGCGCATCGCAACGAGCTCGGCCGAGGCGTGCTGAACGCGATGAAGGCGGGAATCGCGGCCGCCCGCGCCCCATACGTCCTCATCACAATGGCGGACGGCTCCGACGAGTACGCGAACGTCGATCGCATGGTCGCGCTGGCCCGCGACGGAGCCGACGTCGTCGCCGCCAGCCGGTACATGCGCGGCGGACGGCAGCTGGGCGGGCCGCGCCTGAAGCGGGCGCTCTCCAGAACGGCCGGCCTGACGCTCCACTGGTTCGCGGGCGTCCCGATCCACGACGCCACGAACAACTTCAAGCTCTACAGCCGGCGCTTCCTCGACGCCACGTCGATCGAGAGCCAGGCCGGGTTCGAGCTGGCGCTCGAGCTCTCCGTCAAGGCGACACTACAGGGCCGCCGCCTGGCCGAGGTCCCGACGACCTGGCGCGACCGGACCGGCGGAGAGAGCCGCTTCCGACTCCGGAAATGGCTCCCGCACTATCTCCGCTGGTACCGCGCTGCGTTCGTGGGTCGTCTTCGGCGGCTCGCGGGGCGCTGACCGGACCCGAACGTCTGGCCCCCTACACGAAAAGGTCGGCGACCGTGCGGAGGATCACTCCCTCCTGCTCGGCGCGAGCACGGAACGCTTCCGTAAACCCCTCGCGCGTGTAGAGAGCAAGCTTCGTGCGAGCCGGGTCGTACCCGGGCACGCTGGTCACTGTGCGGCGCAGCTGCCCGAGCGCAGCTCCGGCCTCGGGTCGGTCGCTCCACTTGGCCTCGCCTGCAATCACGAGAAGCTTGCCGTCGTACCCGACGATCTCGATCTCGCCCTGGCTCGTCCTGCGCGAGCCCGGATGCCGCTCATCGGGAACTGGACCCCACCAGGATCCGACCGTCGCGCCGTCCGGGAAGTGCGGATCTGAGCCCACCGCCCGGCGCACGTGCTCCCGACAGGCATCTTCGAAGGCCGGGCGGGAGACGAACTGATCGAGCCGGCTGCGGACGCGCGTTCGAAAGACTTCGGCGGCGCGGCGACCCTCGAGGTCGGTGCGGTTGGCGCGCACGAACTCGAACCAGGCCCGCAGGTAGTGGTCGCCGAGTTGCCAGATCCCTCGACGCGACGCTTCAGCAGCTCCGGCCGGGCTCAGGTGTTCGACCATGTGAAGACGGCCAAGCTGGTTCAGGTACTTGCTGACCGCCCGTGCTTCGATTCCCACCCGATCGGCAATCTCCGACTGACGCGTCGCGCCCGCGGCAACGGCGGCGATGATCGAGAGGTAGGTGGCAGCATCCGCGCCGAGCTCCTCCTTGATCATCAGCTCGGCCTCCTCGTACAGGACCGCACCCTTCCGCAGGAGTCGGTTCGTGACGTTCCATCCAAGCGATCGACTCGCGTCCCATTGCTCGAGGTAGTAGGGGATGCCGCCAAGCAGCGCCCACGCTCGCAGCCGATCAGCGGGTGACCAGGCCGGGAAGAACAGGCCGGCGTCGCGGTATCCGAGAGGTGGGAGTTGCTCCCCCCACGTCCGCCGCCCGAAGAGGGGCCCATGCAGGACGTGGCGCTCATACAGCGTGATCTGGCTCCCGGCGAGCACGATGAAGAGCGGCAAGTCTTCGCGCCGTAGATCCTCGATCGCAGCCTGGAGGAGAGAGGGTAGCCGCGGCGTCGATACCACGAGCCGCGGGAACTCGTCGAGAATGAGCAGCAGCGGATGCCCGTCGCGCTTCGCGTCGCGAGCGAGCCGGATGATGGTGGCGACGGCCGCGTCCCAGTTGCCAAGCGGTTGCGCCCGCAGCGCGGCATCCTCGCGGTAGGCCAGGATCCTGTCCGTGAACCGGGCGAGCTGCTCGGTTGGGGTCCCTTCGTCGGCCTGGAACGTGATCGTGGGTTTGCCGGATGCGAACTCGTCGAGCAGTCGTGTCTTGCCGACGCGGCGTCGACCCCACAGAAGTGCGAGCTGGAGCCGTGGTCCCCACAGCTCCGTGAGCGCCTCGAGCTCGTCCTCTCGATCCACGAAGGCGACCATCTGACCTCTCACTCGCCATATGCTACTGACCTGTAGCCTACTGACGGGTAGTCTACGTGTCAGGTAGAACCTCCGCAGCTGCGGCGGTCGACGTGGGTTTCAATGGGACGCCATCGATCGCGCCGCCGTTCTCGCGCCGTCCAACGAGCAACAGGGTGCCGGCAGTTGCCCCGAGGACCGAGAGCGACCCGACGATCCCAACTGCCCCGCCAAGCGGAACGAGCGTTCCCGGCACGGCCGACGGCGGGATGGCGGCGATGACGTTGGCCGTCGCGGCCACAGCGAGCAGAGCCCAAGCCGCCCCGCGCGCTCGGCTGGACATGGCGGCCGCAAGGAAGATCACCGCGGCGTAGGAATAGCGCTCGTGCATGGTCGTGAGAAGGCAGAACGCGACGAGGACCGAGGCGGCAACGCCGAGGAGCAGCCCGTCGCGTGTCGGCCGCCGAAGCACGGCAAGAAAGACCGCCAGCTCGCCGAGCCCGGCCAGCGCGTATCCGAGTAGGCGTGGCGTCAGCGGACCGATGAGTCCGCCCGTGTCGACCAGGAAGTCCCCGCCGGTCGCCGGTTCCTGGACCAACCACCATAGGTTCCAGGCGCGGAGTGACAGGACCGCGAAGACGCCGTCCTGGTAATGGCCGAGGTTGCCCAGGTATCGCGACGGGCCCCCGTCCGCGAGAAAGGGGAGCCACACGAGTGCCGCGACGCCGCCCGCAACGATCCCGAATACCGCCGCCCGCCGCCACCCGTAGCGGCCGAGGGCGTATGCCGCGAACGGCACCAGGAATGGGAGCGCCTGCGGTTTCGTCATGATCGCCAGCCCCAGGGCCGCGGCGGCCGGAATCGGGTGGTCGGCGAGGACGAGGATCGCCGCCAGCAGCCCCAACAGGACGTAGATCGATTCGAACTGGCCCCACCAGGCGCTCACGTACCACGTGAGCGGCACGAACGCCACGGCGAGCGCCGCTCCGACGGCCCACCGTGGCCGTTCGCGAAGGAGATACGCCACCCCGAGCGCGAGCCCCAGATCGGCTAGTGCTGCCGGGAGCTTGATCGCGATCCGGGCGGCGAGGTCGCCTGCGTCCGTTGCGGTTCCGAACGCCGGCACGATGTGCGCCAGCGTCCAGAAGATGTAGACCATGACCGGCGGAAACGAGAGATCGAGCCGGTACGCTTCCCCGAGCGGGAGCCCGGTTGCCAGCTGGTGAACCCAGCCCACGAACTGGTCCGTGTCGGCACGGAGACCGAGCGTCGGGAGGAGCGCGAGTCGGAAGACTGTCGCGGCCACCAGCCCGGCAGCAAGCCAGATGTGCTCGCGGCGAGTCCACCCGCCAACGCTCGCCGGAAGGCCCGCATCCATCGGCGCAACAATGCGCGGTGGCGCGCCCGAGGGCAAGCCGCGCGAGCGCGCCTCGACGCCTCGGCGCCGGTCGCCGCCCCGCTACAGCCTTGACGTCGCCCAGTAGCGCTCGGCGGCACCCGAGCGGCCGTTGAGCCCCGCGACCTTCGCGCCGTAGCCGCGAACCGCGTCCGCCATCGCGTCGGCGCTCCCGAACAGCCGGTCCAGCTGGCTCTCGTAGAGCCGGATCCCCATGATCTTGCGGTCGAGCATGTCCGAGATGTCCGCGTAGTCGGGCGTGATCGCGACGTCGGCGGGGATGCCGGCCAGCGCGCCGCCGGGCAGGTCCTCGATCCGCCGGAAGTCGTTCCACCACGCGTACGGGAAATCCTCGTACCAGGCGACGATCCCCGCGTACTCCGGCCCGGGCATCACCCAGCGCCGGCCCATCTCCAGGAGGGCAACGCCCGCCTCGCGCACGAGCTGGTGGTCGACGTGGTCGCCCACGCCGAGCGGCAGGTAGACCTTCTGCGGCTCGAGGCGCGCGATCTCGCGCACGAGGAGGTCGACCGGCGCGCGATCGTCCGGTCGCGGCATCGCCAGGAGCTGGTCGTCGCCCTCGTAGCCGCGGAAGACGGCGTCGGGGAGGTCCAGGAAGACGATCGACGCCTCGGCGAAGTAGGCGAAGCGCTCGTCCTCGAGGCGTCGGGCAGCCATGACATCGCCGGCGGCCTTCGCCTCGACGAGCACGTCGGTGAGCACGGCGCCCTGCTGCGACACGTCGTCCATCAGCGCCTGGCCGGCGAGCGGCCGGTTGTGGACATCGGCACGGCGATACCACGACGAGCGCTGCCAGAAGCGCTTGGCGGCCGCGTCCGCGTCGGCCTGGGTCGCATCCATCCGGTCGGTGGTCGCGAGGTACGGAGCGTCGACCGCCGCGTCGAGCGGCCGGTCCGCCCGGACGTTCGACCGGTTGAACGCCTCGGTCGTCGGCCAGATCGCCTTGCTGCCGAAGCCGAGCGCCTCACGCTGGTACGGCGTCAGGGTGCTCGTCGCGCCGTTGCCCGAGAAGACCGTGATGATCGTGACGTTCTGCCCGAGCTCGCGGAGGCTCGCGATGAGCCCGCCGCACGAGAGCGCGACGTCGTCGGGATGGGGTGCGACGAACACGTGGGTCATGGCCGGGGAGTATACCGACCGCCCTCGCGTCTCGGCCGGTCTGAGGCCACGGTCCGGGCCGGGTTCAGTCGACGCTGCCCGGCCTCGCGTCAATGCCCGGGCCGGATCTACGCCCAGCCCGCCGCCCCGCGCAGGGGCACGAAGACGCACGGCCCGTGGTTCGACGTGATCGTGTCCGCCCCGCGCCGCTCGACGAGGATCAGGTCCTGCTCCCAGCGACCACCGACGGGGATCACGAGCCGTCCGCCGTCGGCGAGCTGCGCGACGAGCGCGTCCGGCACGGCCGGCGCCGCCGCCGCGACGATGATCCGCGGCCACGGCGCCTCTCCCGGCGCCCCGATGCTGCCGTCGCCGACGCGGATCTCGACGCGATCGCCGAAACCCAGGGCGGCAATTCGCTCCCGCGCCGCTTCGGCGAGCTCAGGCAGCCGCTCGATGCCGACCACGACGCATCCCATCGCGGCGAGCACTGCGGCCTGGTAGCCGGAGCCCGTCCCGATCTCCAGCATGCGCTCGCCCGGCGCCGGATCGAGCAGCTCGCTCATCTTCGCGACCATCCAGGGCTGGCTGATCGTCTGCCCCGCCCCGATCGAGACTGCCTGGTCCGCATAGGCGAGATCCAGGTTCTCCGATGGGACGAACCGCTCGCGCGGGACGGCAGCCATCGCGGCCAGGACGCGCTCGTTCGACGATGCCGCGCGCCCGGAGCTGCCGGTCGACCATTGCGGCACGCTCCGTTTCGAATGTGTCAGCGCCGCGGTGATCCACCCGGATGCTCCTATGTCAAGCGGGGATACGACGCGGGTCCATGGCGGCCCGTAGCATCACGCCGGTTGCGTTCATGTCCCTGACCGACGGTCCCCAGGTCGCCACTGACGGCCCGCGCGATCACCCGACCCGCAACCTTGTGCGTCCTACCGAACGCCCTCGAGGATGCGGAACGACACCGCCTGCAACACGCGGGCGACGTCTCCTGGGAACGGCAGACCGTCGAGCCTCACGCCCTTGCGCCGAGGCGACAGGATCTCGATTCCGATGACAGAGCCGTCGGCAGCGTAGTCGATGCCCCGTGCGTCGTCGAGCCGAACCTGGTGGTCCCAGTCGGCCTCCTTGACCGTGATGTAGGCCGCATCGACCGACTCGTCATACTCGAGGAGCAGGTTGTTCGTCATTGCTTGCGACCCTTGCGCCACACGGTCACCACGCGCCCGTCGTACACATCCACGACTATCTCGACGCCTTCTTCCGCGAACCAGCGGGTCCTGATCTCCCGCAGCTCGTCGTGATCTGACGGTCGGATGCTGTCGGGATCTTCGTAGGTCAGCCGGATCATTTCCAGGCCGATTCTCTCACGGCGCGCTTCGCGCGTCGCGTGAGGACTCATGAGGTTCGGGCTGAACGTGCCTGGCAACAACAGTCTCTCTCGGTAGTGTCGCCTCCCACTCTGCCGGCGCCTCGTGCGGGCCGCCGGGCTACTTGCTCGGCGACGGGACCGGCGACGAGCTCGGCTTGGGTGTCCGACGTCGCGCTCGGCTTGGGTGTCGCCGACGCAGCCGGAGAGGCTGACGGGCTGGGCGACGCGCTCGGTGCCGCGGATGCCGGGGCGCTCGCGGCGGGCGATGCTGCGGCACTGGGCGCGGCCGAGGCGGGCGCGACCGACGCGACCGGCACCGGCGTCGGGATCGGCGTCAGGAAGCCACCCTTCCCGAGAACCAGCGCGTTGAGGAAGATCAGGACGAAGACCGCGATCACGGCGATCACGAAGATCCCGGAAGCACGGTCGTCGACGTGGACGGCGATGTCGGATGCCGTCTGGACCCGGGCTGGTGCGGCCGGCTCGCGGCTTCCGCGCGGCCCACGGCCCTCGCCTCGGCCAGCTGCGCCTGCCCGCCCGGCCCGCGCGGCGGTCGGCGCGAGGGCGCCTGCAGCAGCCCCGGCTTCGGCTACCTCGGGTTCCGCGAACGCGGCATCGTCGCCGGCGCCTTCGTCATCGAGCTCCAATTCCGTGCCGGCGTCGTCCGCCTGGGAGGCGCCTTCGAGCGCATCGTCGTCGGGCGTCCCCCCTGGGAGCGCGTCGTGCGCGCGGTCGTCCGGCTCGGTCATCGTGCTGCGTCACTCCATCCATGGGCGCCGCTCGGCCGCGGCGAACGCCGGGCACCGCGAATCCAACGGGCCGGCGCCGGGCGTTGAGTGTACCGGAGCCCGGCAGGTACGCGCGCGAGATGCCCGACGATTGAGCCTGGGCGGGCCGGGCACGCCGCCCCGGACCGTCCCTGAAGACCCGTCACGCCTCCCGGAGGGGTCGGCTTGCGAGCCCGGCGAGCCCGGCCGCGAGCGTGATCACGCCGAACACCACGAGCACGGGCCCGACGCCCGCGGCGTCGCCCAGGACGCCGCTCGCCGCCATCGCGAACGTCATCGCGCCGAACACGGCGGAGAACCGGAAACCGACCACCCGTCCGATCATGTCGCCGGGCGTCCGTTCCTGGAAGAGCGTCTGCGTCGGGATGATGAACACCATGTTCGAGACGCCCATCGCGAACGCGAGGCCCAGCGCGAGCGGCAGGTTCGTCGTCAGGCCCAGGCCGACCACCGCCAGGCCGTACACGACGTACCCGCCGATGACCATCCGGCCCTTCGCGATCTTCGCGCCGAGCAGGCCGATGACGAACCCGCCGAGGAGGTTGCCGATCCCCAGCGCGGTCTCGAGGAACGCGTAGGCCGCGGTCCAGTCGAGCGAGCCGAGCCGCAGGACGGTCTTCGCATACATCGGGGTGAGCGCGATCGTTGCGCCGGCCGTGAGCTGGGCGACGATCGCCTGCATCGTGTTCGCCAGCAGGACGGGCTCGTGGCGGAGGAACCGCCAGCCCGCCCCGAGGTCGCTGCGGATCCCGGCCCACCCGGGGACCGGGTCCAGGGACCCGACCGATCGGACCACCGGCGGGATCACGACCACCAGCACCAGCAACGCCGATGCCACGTACGACACCGAGTCGAGCCAGAACGCCAGCGGCAGCGCGCTGCCGAGGAACGCCACGAACAGTCCCGCAAACGGATAGCCCACCACATCAGCGAGCGTCTCGTTCAGCCACGTCGCGGCGTTCGCCGTGACGAGCTCGTCCTCGTGGACGACCCGCGGGAGCACCGCAGTCCGAGCCGGCCGGAAGAAGATCGAGACGGTCGTGAGAAGAAACACGAGCGGGTAGGCCAGCAGCACACTCATCGAGACGCCCGCCGGGATGAGCACGACGATCCCGGCGCGGATGAGATCGCTCGCGATCAGAACGCGCTTCTGGTCCCAGCGGTCGACGAGAACGCCGGCGAGCGGTCCGAACAGGAGGTTCGGCAGCGTCGCCGCAACGAAGGTCAGCGAGCCCGCGATCGCCGAGTTCGTGGTCCCGTAGACGAGGGCGGCGAGCGCCACCTGGTTGACTCGGTCGCCCAGCAGGCTGATGACCTGCCCCGTCTGCAGCGCGGAGAATGATCCGTTGACGGCCAGCCGGATGTACGGATGGTGGCGCGCCCGGATCGCGACCGTTCGGAGCACGCTCGGCAGGGCCGGCGCCAGGACCCCGCCCGACGACATCGGTGCCGGCGATGCGAGTCCCGCGCCCGAGCCGCCCAGGATCATCGGCCGCTCCAGCGCGGCGATATCGACCAGGCTTGCCGCGAGCCCGGTTTCCGCGCGGACGCGCCCCGATCCGTCGAACCCGGGGGATCCGGCGAGGATCAATGGCTGGCTGGGGTCGATGCTGCGGATCGTGCGCCCGCTCGGCCCGACCTCGTCCGGGTGGCGCACGAGGCTGGCGAACAGGAAGAACGCGAGTCCGGCGTCGAGGATCAGGTCGCCGATCGACAGGACGTCACGGAGGAACGGCAACGGCACGGGTATGACGTCGCCGAGCGGGCCCGCGGACCAGAGGAACGCGGAGTCCAGGGTCGCCGGGAGGATCACGTGAATGGGCGAGATGACATCGGCCCTGACGAAACCGGCCGCCGTGAGGCTCGGCTCCCACACTGGCATGAAGCCGCCGTTGACGAGGATCACGGTGGCATTGAGCGCGATCCCGACCAACGCGAGGCTCATGCCCGGCCGCTCTCGGTTCGCCCACAGCCCGATGGCCAGGACTCCGTAGGCAAGCGCGAAGAGCGGTACCCGCAGCGACTCGGCGATCGCAACGTCCCGCCCCAGGGCGGCCTCTGTTCCAAGGCGGAGCGCGAGCGCCCCGAAGATCAGGAGGGGCCAGCGAATTCGGATCGCGATGAGGTTGTCGATCCGGCCACCGACCGCGAGCCCCGCGATCAGCCCGACAAGCAGCCCCGCGATCAGCACTTCCGGGCTGCGGTCAGGAAGCGTCCGCGGGTGGACCGTCCGGCGCGGGCGGCGGGATCATCCGCGCCGCCGCCTGGGCGAGCAGCGGGACAGGCCGGCCCTCCGGCGGGCGACCTGGATCGGCGGCGTCCTTGGCCCACGCTGTGCGCACGAACGCATCGACCATGACCGGATCGAACTGCACTCCCGCATACTTGCGCAGCTCCGCGATCGCCTGCTCCGTCGAGAGCGGCCGCATCCGATAGGGCCGCTGGTGCGTCATCGCCTCGAACGCGTCCGCGACGTGGAGCACGCGGGCGAGCTTCGGAATCTCGTCGCCCATCAGCCGATCCGGATACCCCGAGCCGTTGTACCACTCGTGGTGGTGCCGGATGATCGGCAGCTCCGGGGCCAGCTTCGCAACCTCGGCGATGATGTTCGCCCCGATCACGGGGTGAAGGTTCATCTGGATCCGCTCGTCCCGTGTGAGCTTGTCCGGCTTGAGCAGCACCGAGTCCGGGACGCCGATCTTGCCGATGTCGTGCAGGAGACCGCCCCACTCGAGCGCCTGGATCTCATCGCCTTTCAGGCGCATCACGCGCCCGATGTCAACCGAGATCAGCTGGACGTTCTCGCTGTGATCCGACGTGAACGGATCGCGCGCATCGACGGCTCGCGCCAGCGCCCCGATGGTCTGCGTGAACATTTCGCGCACCTCGACGACCTGTCGAAGGGCGAGTCGCATGATGTAGACGGGCAGCGCGAGAAACAGCGTCGCCCACCACCCCACGTCGGCAATCCGGTAGATCTGGGTCATGACCCAGGCAAGAGGCGCGAGCGCGACGAACGTGGCGAGGAACATCGGCAGGTCCCCGCGTACGACGCTTCGAGGCGTCTGGTTCGTCCGGAGAGCCACCGTCACCGCCGTGAAGCTCACGTTGAGCGCCAGGAACACAAATGCGCCGATCAGCGCGGACGCGAAGTCGATCGCCGGCGAACGGATCCCAGCAGTCGCCGTCTCGGCCAGCACGGCGTTGCGAGCCAATCCAGCAGCGATGGCGGGAATCACCAGGCCCGCGTGGTTGGCCAGCGTGCCGTACCAGGGGATGCGGCCCGAGAGCTCGCGGTATTCACTCGTTCCGATCAGCGCCACCCAACCGGCCGCCGTCGGCCCTCCGAGGGCCATCGCGGCCACGATCGGAGCGATGGAGGTGTTCACGAGGAATCCGCGCGGCATCTGAATCGGTAGAGCGGAGGCGACGATCGTCACCAGGGTCCAGAAGACGATGCCGCCAAGCACATCGACGCTCTGCGATGCAAAGACGTTCAGCCGAATGTGCGTCGTCGACGGGAATCACGAAACTCGTGACGACGAGCGCCAAGGCGCCAACCGTCACGAGTCCCGTGATATAGATACTGAGGCTCTTAGACATCCGTCCCTTTAGAGACTCTCGACTCCCGCAGACTCTAGCGTACCGAGAGAGGGGTCGAAATTGAGACGGAAGTACCTAGAACCCCTTCAGCGATGCTCCACCAGCGAGAACGGCAGCGCCAATCGTCGACGCTACCGCGAGCAGGCGCAGAAGCCGAGTCTTCATCACTCGTTACCTACACCCGCCCTGCCGTCAGAAGCCCTTGGTGCCGAACTCGGGACCCATCGTGTGCCCTCCAATGGGTTTCCGTGCCCCCACGAAATCACGAAAACCGACCTAACTGGTTGGTCGGTCGGTTGCACTACTCGCTCCGCCTCCCCCCTAAGTGCCCATTTCAGGGGGAGGTATCAGCGCGTCCGCTTGTTCACTCTGCTTCCTAGTACCGCGGTACTAGTCGGCGAGCCGGACTTTAGGCTGCGCGTCGGACCAGGGTCAATACCGAACCCTCCCTATCCGCCCACAAGTCCTCAAAGCGCGGCGGGATCAAGGCCCAAGTCTGATTGTCCGAGCGCGTAATGCCCATACTGTTCGGCCGCAGCCGCGTGCGCACCGGCGACGCTGTAAAGCTTATGACGGACTTCTCAACCTCGTCGAGCTCGTGGGTCGACATCGAGGGCCCGTTGCGCAAGTCGAATAGCACGATCCATCCGGCCGCAATCAGCATCGTGCGTCACGATGGCCCGCTCGACGATCTCAAGGTAGCTAGCGTGCAAGGAGTCTCGGACGGAGTACTGCCCACTCTTCGTAGGCGAAGTCCAAGGCGAACTTGCCCGAATAATGTTCCGACAGGCGTTGAGTCTGTTCCGGCGTGGCCAGCGTCCCGATCGACGCGGTCAGACGGCGAGATTATGGCTGCGGCTGGTGACAAGCTCTGGGTCGAACCAAAGGAGATCTGGATCGTGGTGCAGATAGCCGGGGCGACAGATCCTCGACATAGTAGGCTCAAATACCCGACGCAGGAAGTAGACGGTCTGATGAAGCGAGTTGGCTGCCTGCGCCGGGATCCAGATCTGGCCAGAGGGCGTCAAGGACCTGATCCCTGGTAGCCGACATTTTGGGCTGCGCCAACAAGAGAACAAGGAGGGCCAACGCCTTGCGACGAATCGATCGTCCCCGGAAGCTCTTGAGCGCCGATCTTGATCACGAACCGCCCAAGGTCGTCGACAAAGACTCTCGTGGCGACACGGCGCGCCAAGGCACGACCGAGATCTGGGTTCCGTTGTTCTCCCTGCAATTCTCGGGAGAGACGTCGTAGAGGTTCGATGTCGGACCTGTCGCCGATCTCTTCTATCAGTCGGGCTGCAGCAGCCTTACTCGCCGAGTCCGGTCCGCCAGAGCCGCCGAAGCGACCCGAGCCATCGACCACGTCGAGTTGCTGCTCCGGCGGAAAGGCCGAGACAGCGTCGGCGCTCATGCCCGATAGCCGACCAAGCAAGGCCTCAGCGTAGACCGAGAGCAAGGCTCAATCGCATCGGTACACGCTGAGGACTGCACTCGAAATGTCCGCCGACCTAAGCGACTTGAGTAGCGATGCCGCCGGAATCACTGATCCGGCTCGCTGACTCCGTGCGAGATCGCCAGCGGCATCAAAGACTGGGATCGGCCTGTCCAGTGGCCGCAACCTCAGCGAAGCCGAGACTGATCAGTCGCCGAAGGTGAAACCCCGGATATCCGGTCATGACGCCCGGCGGTATCGCTCGCATCAATAGCAGCCCGCAAGGGCATCACCCTGCCTCCGAGGTTCTCGGCTTGAAGATCCGCATAGAACCGGTTGCCGTCTGGGGTTGCCGAGGAGACGAAGGTCGTCGAGCAGGGCTGCGCGATCGGGGTCCAGATATGTCCCGACGATGTCCGCCGCCTCGGCGAGGCTCTCGAACCGAGCAGGTTCGTCCCGTTCCGCAAGCGTGGAATCCAGCATTCGGGCAGCTTCGGGCCACTCCCCGCGATGGGCGCAAGACCAGGCGGTCACTGCTCTCGCGGTGGTTATCTCCGCGCCCGACGAGGATGCTTCAGCAGGGCGAGCGCGGCGCGTCCTGCCTCACCGGCGCTTCAACATCCCCACGTGCACGAGATACCCAGGCACGATTCAGGCAGACGATGCCGGCATAGTGCGGCTGCCCACGCTGCTCCATCTGCCGCGAGATGTCCCGAAGATGCGTGGAACTCCACTCGAGATCGCCATCCGTGGACGTCCGAGCCACCTCGATGAGGATTCTCGCCAGCGCCGCGGATTCACTCTCGGGCGCGGTCTCTATGAGATCCGTGGCCCACCGAACAGCGCCCTCATAGTCGCCGCGCCATATGCCACGTTCATCAGCGGTAGCCAACGCGACAGCCAGAGCGACGCTCGTATCGCCGCCAGCTGCACACGCGCAAGGCACGCTATCCTGCTCGAGTTGCGCCCGGAAGCTCGCCCGTTCGGATCATGCGGTGTGCCACGATCACGTCGTGCCAGGCGCCGAGGGTGGCGGGGTCGAGGCGGGCGGCCAGCTGCTCGGCGTCCTTGTAGGCGCCGGAGCCCAGGATGATGGGGACGGCAGCCGACAGGACGCGGACGGCGTCGTCGGCGAGGTCGGCGGCCGCGAAGTGGTAGGCCGCGACCGACCATGAGTCGGGCTCGGCGGCGCGCGCGATCCGCGCGTGGATCTGGCGGATCGCGAGGGGCCCGATGGCGTCGTGGAGCCGGCCCTCGAGGAACGTTCGGACGAGCGGGTGGAAGAGGCGCCCGGCCTGTCCGGTTCGGCCGCGCCGCGAGAGGAGGCCCGCGCCCTCGGCCACGTCGAGAAACCCGCGTGCCGCCTCGGGGGTGACTTCGGCGGCCGCGGAAGCGAGCTCCGGCGTGACGACGGCCAGCAGGCAGCTCCGCTCGACGAAGTCCTGGGCGGGGCGAGGCATCCGCCCGACGACCTCCTCGGCGAGGTAGTCATGCAGGTCGCGGTGTCGACCCGAAAGGCTCCGGATGACCGTCCGCACCTCGGCCCGCGGACGCCCCCGAACGGCCGACTCCACCAGGCGCAGGGTGGCCGCCCATCCCTCGGTCGTGCGGGCGAGATCGTCGAGCAGGTCGCGCTCCAGTGGGTCGTGATAGGTGTCGCGGAAAAGGCGCTCCGTCTCGTCGCGGTCGAACCGGAGGTCGTCCGTTCCGATCTCGGACGCCTCGCCGATGGCACGGAGGCGGGCCAGCGGGAGCGTCGGGCGCGTCCGCGAGGAGATGACAACCGCGAGGCGATCCGGGCCACGGACCACGAGCTCGCGGACGATCTCCCGGATCTCTGGGACGTCGTCCACGTTCTGGTAGTCGTCGAGCACGAGGGCCGTTCCGACAACCGCCCAGGCCCGGAGCTCTGTCAGCAGCGTCCGCACGATCGCGCTTCGGTTCCCGAGGTTGGCAGCGAGCTCGCGGAGGAGTCCAGCGGTGTTCGGGGCGAACGCCGGGTCAATCTCCCGGCCGGCAGCGACGATGTGATGGATGAAGACGGCCCAGTCGCGATCGTGCTCGTCCAGGCGATACCAGAGCGTTCGGACGCGGGTTCGCCGGCTCCAGTCCGCGAGCAGGGTGGTCTTCCCGTACCCGGGATCGGCGACGATGAGCGCGAGCCGGGAGCGCGTCTTCGCGTGCAGCCAGTCAAGCAGGCGGTCGCGCCGGAGCGTCTCCTCCGGGAGCATGGGCGGCTGGATCTTGCCGATCTGGACCGGGTAGCCGAAGACTTCCACGTCGTCCTGCTGGGCAGCGTTCGGAGGTCGATGCGAGACGGGACCCGGCCCAACCGGGACGAGGTGCGTCGGAGCCGCCTGCGGGTCATGAGCGAGCGGGTGCACCGCCCACCGACCGTCGATCGGACGATGGGCGAGGGTTGGGGAAGCCGGGCCGGGAGCCGGGGAAGCCATCGCGGCCATCGTGCCGCGGCGCCATCACCGGCCGCTTATCTGGGTGTCGCCGGCCGGGTTCGCCGAGTGCCGGGTTTCACCGCTCGCGCGGGGCGTCTGCCTCTCTCAGGCGCCCTCGTACTCGAAGCCGATCTTGAGGTCGACGCGATACTCGACGATCTCCCCGTTCTCGACCGCAGCGGTCGACTTGACGACCTCGATCGTGCGGATGTTCCGGACGGTCCGGGAGGCGGTCGTCACGGCCTGGCGCGCGGCGTCGCTCCACGACTTCGGGCTCGTCCCGACCATCTCACGAATGATGATCACGCCCATCCATGCCCTCCGTGCTTGCATTCCGCGGCGGTCGGCGGCGTTCCGCGACCGAGGACGGAAGAATAGGCGTGCGGACACCGGCGGTGCACCCCCGCGCCGGGCCCGGAGCCGTGGCGGCGGGCGTCGGACTACAGGGCGGCGCCTGCGTAGCGCTCGCCGGCGTAGCTCACGAAGCGCGTCTGGCTCTTCTTGAACCAGAGGTCCACCTCGCCGGTGGGCCCGTTGCGATGCTTCGCGAGCCGCAGCTTGATGACCTCGCCGTCGGCGTCCGGGTCCTCGCCGCGATCCTTCTCGCGCCAGAGGAACACCACGAGGTCGGCGTCCTGCTCGATCGCGCCGGACTCGCGAAGGTCGGAGAGGCGGGGCTCCTTCGACTCGCGCATCTCCGGCTGGCGTGAGAGCTGCGAGATCGCGATGACGGGAACGCGGAGCTCGCGGGCGAGCGCCTTGAGACCGCGGCTGATCTCGGAGACCTCCTGGACGCGGTTCGAATCTCGTGCGGTCGAGCTCGCCTGCATCAGCTGGAGGTAGTCCACGATCACGAGGTCCAGTCCGACCTCGGCCTGGAGCCGGCGCGCCTTCGTCCGCAGCTCCATGGTGCTGATGTTCGGCGTGTCGTCGATGTAGATCGGAGCCTCGGACAGGCCGGTCATCGCCTTCGAGACGCCCACGAAATCCATCTCGTCGAGGAAGCCCGTCCGAAGGCGCTGGCTGTCGATGTTCCCGACCGAGCTGAGGAGCCGGAGCACGAGCTGCTCCTTGCTCATCTCGAGGCTGAACATCCCGACGCTCTTGCGCGGCGTGTCGCTGATCGCCGCGAACTCCGCGATGTTCAGGGCTAGGCTGGTCTTGCCGACGGATGGCCGTGCGGCGATCACGACGAGGTCCGAGGGCTGAAGGCCCGTGGTGAGCGTGTCGAGGTCGGCGAAGCCGGTCCGGATGCCGCTGATCTCGCCGCGGTGGGTGTGCAGGTAGTCGAGACGGTCGAACGCCTCGTGGAGGAGCGTCCGAAGCGGGCTGAACCCGGCCGCGACGCGGCGCTCGGAGACGGCGAAGAGCTCCGACTCGGCGCGGTCGATCGCCTCCTGGACCTCGGGCCCGTCCTCGTAGCCGATGCCGGCGATCTTGCCGGCGGCCGCGATCAGGTTGCGGAGGACGGCCTTGCGTTCGACGATCCGGGCGTACTGCGCGGCGAAGACCGCGGTGGGCGTCTGGTCCGAGAGGGACGAAAGGTACGCACGTCCGCCGATCTGCTCCAGGTCGCCGCCACGCTCGAGGCCTCCGCGACCGTGACGATGTCGATCGGCTCACGACGCTCCCAGAGCTCCACCATCGCGGCGTAGATGCGCCCGTGGGCCTGCCGGTAGAAGTCCTCCGGGTGAACAATGTCGGCGACCTCGATGATCGCATCGCGATCGATGAGGAGCGCGCCGAGGACGGATTGCTCGGCTTCGATGCTCTGGGGTGGAAGGCGGTCGAGGGACACGCGGACTCCGAGGTAGGGGGCAGGACCGGATCATCGTGGCGGTCGCCTGCCGCGCGCGCCACCCGGATGTCCACGAACTGGCTGCGATATCCCCCGTATGGCCGGGCCGTCCGGCAGGATGCGTGGAAAGCCTGTGGACGACTGGATCGGCCGGCCTTCGCCGACCCGAATTCGAGCCGCCCGCCGGGGGCCTTGGCGGCGCTGAGCCTGGCCGCGGCCCAGGGGTGACGCGTCAGTCGAGGCGGCGGATGACCCCGATGAGCTTGCCCTGGATTCGCACGGCCTCGTAGTACTGCGGCGGATACGCGGGATTGGCGGGCTGGAGCCGGACGCGGCCGTCCTCCTTGAAGAACCGCTTGAGCGTGACCGCGTTCTCTTCGACCTGGGCGACGACGATGTCCCCGTTCCGGGCCGTCTGCTGGGGCCGGATCACGACGTAGTCGCCGTCCGCGATCAGCGCCTCGATCATCGAATCCCCACGGACCCGGAGCAGGTAGGCGTCCCCGGACGGCGCGAGCATCTCCGGCACGGCCTGGTAGTCGCCGACCACCTGGTAGGCCTCGATGGGGCCGCCGGCGGCGATCTCCCCGATCACCGGGAGCATGTGCGCCTCGCGGGCTGCGGACTGCGGGGTCATCTCGCTGGATAGTCCGAGCGCGATGGCCGCCTTCGGCGTGAAGCGGAGCATCCGGCTCTGGGACTCCCCGCGCTCCAGGTACCCGTCTTCCTCGAGCGCCTTGAGGTGGTGATGGACTGCCGAGGTGGAGGCGAGCCCGACGGCGCGCGCGATCTCGCGGACGGACGGAGGAACCCCGCTCGACCGGATCATCGCGGCGATGTAGTCCAGGATCTTCCGCTTCCGTTCCGCGTCGTGCTTGGTCACGCGAGCTCCTTTTCGACCGTCCGGCGCATCGTACCGAACGCCCGTTCGATTGTCAAGGAGATCGACGCAGACGCGTCGACGACGAGACGGCTGGCATGGACGCGGGGCCGAACTACGATCGGCGACCGTGGGACCGGACTGTTCGGGACTCGGCGGCCGGCCATGCCGGCGGCGGATCATCGGTCATCTCCTCATGTCCAGGAGACTGATGACACGCGTCCTCGTGGTCGATCATGACGTGGACCCCTCCGACCAGGAAGTCGATGCCCTTCAGCGTCGCGGCTACGACGCCAGGCAATGCTCGGGCCCGATCGGGGCGATGCCCATCTCTCGGGCGACCCATGCGAGCTCGCCGCGGGTGCCGACGCCTCGTCTACGACGCGTTCATGACGGGCGAGCCGAGGGCGCGCGGCTTCTCGTGGAAGGGATGCGGGAACCGCATCCCGACCTGCCCATCGTGCTGGTCTCGAACAGCTTCGAGCCCGAGCGGGTGCAGATGGTCGGAGCTCATCCGTGCCTCCGCTCATCGGGCACCCCACCGGGGTCGCCTTGCGGCAGCGATCGAGGCGGCGATCCGGCTGGCCCGGCCGGCGCCGGCCGGCGGGGCCGATCCGACGTAAGGTGCCGTGGCTCAACTCTGGCACTGGTGCCCTGGGCGCGCCTGCGCCGCGAGCTCACCTCCACGACAACGCACCCTCGGTCGATTGACGCGCTGCGTCCGGCGCGGAGGGAGCGGCTGGGGCGGAGCCGGACTCAAGTACTGGCTCGCTGCGGGGCCGGGCCGGGGGTCGGGCGACCGCGGCTGGAAGACTGCCCGTTCCGGCCGCTCACGCGTCGCGTGATGACCACGCCGGTCGCGGAGAGCGGGGACACCAGGATGGCACGAAATGATTGGCGGACGGCCGGGCAGGTCGGGAGAGCCGAAGCGCCCGGCAGGGTCGATGGACCGCGCCGATCGGTCGGTCCCGACGACGCTGGCCCTGCTGCCCCTCGTGAGCCTCCTGCCATCTGATGGGCGCCTGACCCTGGATCCTTCTGGGGCGGACGATCGGGTCCTGATCGCCGCAAGGCACCGCTGGCCGGGGCCGTCGGCCACGCCGATCTCGCCCTGGATCTTGTCCCGGACCGCGTGCCGGTGCTGGGCGCTGATCGATGACTTCGTCGTCGGAGTGCTCGCCGTGGAGCTCTTCCTGGCCGGCATCTCGGCGCGAAACCGATTGACGAGAAGTCGACCGCCTGGGAATCCCTCGGGCCGCGTCTCGACGAGGATCGAGCCCGTGTCCGGCGCACCATCCCGCTGGAGCTGTTCCGCTGCATCGCTCCGGGGTCTCCGTTCCGCCACGCTGGAGAAGCGCGGTCGCGTCACGCGCGACTGGAAGCTCGGCTCGGCAGATGTGCGCGGTCTGGACCCCCAATGAGGGGTTCCCGCGCGGGAGGCGATCCGGTCACCGACGCCGCCAAGGCGGAAAGAGCGGCGAGTTCAAGGACGTGGCCGAAGGTACGCCGGAAACTACCTGATCAAATCGAAACTGGCGGTCCCCGCGGCCGGCGGCGCGTACCGGCCTGGCAGCACGACATCGCGAGCCGCGAGGAGAAGCGGAAGCGCCGAGCGGGAAGAGGCCGAGATCGCGGCGAACCGGAACGGCTCGACGACACTCACGATGGGCGTCAAGGTCGGCGAGGGCGGCAAGCTACGGTCGATCACGACCAGGACATCGCCGACGCGCTCGCCGCCGCGGGATCGTCGTCGAAAGCACAAGGTCGACCTGGACCAGCCGCTCAAGGCGCTGGGCACGTACAAGGTCGGATCAAGGTCCACGCCGGGATGACGCCCGAGGTCACGGTCATCGTCGAGCCCAAGGGCTGACGCCGGGCCGGGCGTCGTCGAGGAAGCTGCAGTCTGCCCGGCCGCTCGCGTCTTGGAGGAGGGCATCGCAGAGACCGTAGCAGGCGGCTCCCTTCGAGGTCGCGGGTAGCGCCACACGATCGCGCGATCGCTCGTCGGGCGCCGTCATCGCTGCAGTCGCCGACGCCGTACGAACGTCAGCAGGCCAATCGCAGCTATTGCCGCGATCCCAGCTCCAAGGCCAAGAAACGCGTCCCACGGAATGAGCCGCTCCTGGATGACGTGAGGTCCTTTGGTCACCGGAATCGAGCTGCCCGCCGACTGCCCGCAAAGGCGTCACGCCTGTGCCGTCCACCTGTACCGTCCAGCCAGGCCACCAGGTCCTGATCAATCCAGACCCAGCCGGCCGCTGGAGTGTCTCATGCTGAAACCTGAAGCGAGTCGCGGCCGACAACGGTCATGGACTCCGCGCCGGCATTCGCCAGTGCAACGTCCAGGCTGGCATCGACCGGTCGGATCGGGGAGCCGCCACCGGTCAGCGGGCGTGCCGCACCAAGCGGGACCCAGAATGGTGGCAGGGATGTGCGGATGTCGGAGCAGATCCTTGCCGTGCCGTTGATCCAGGGGGCAGGCGGAAACGCGTAGGGAACGGTCATCCCAGTCCCATGGGCACAGGCGGCGTCACCGAACTGGACAACCAGGTCGACGCCTGTCAACCGCTGGAGCCCCGCCGCGTCAGGGCCCTGTTCCATCTCGTGCCGAAGCCGGTCGCTCGAAGCGAGATCCAAGGAGCTGAACATGTCGACATCGGCGATCCCGGTCGCGGCGAGCTGATCCGGCATGGCATCGTGCCAGACGGGTGCGCCGAGCATGAGGACCCGATGCGGATTGGCTGCCCGAATGGCAGTCATAAGCGGTGTGTCTCCGAAGGACAGCACGAAGCCGATTCGACCTGGTTGATCGCTGGCGAAAAGAGTGCGAGGGGCACGACGACGACAAGACAGACAGCCGCCCGCCGAATGTGGGGAACGATCGCATCGCCACGAGTCCAACCGCCCCAATTCCGGTGGCCAGCTCGAGAATCAACTGGGCCAAGGTGTTCCGAGGGTGTCAAGAGCTGCCCTGCGTGCCCGAATCGCCCTGTCGGCCGCGAGCCGGTAAACTCCACTGGAGCAGGTCTTCGAAGACCCACGGTGCCGCTGCCGCGAGGAGCCACACGGCCCCGTACGCCGCCACGAGGAGGCCGACCGCCAGCGCTGCTCGTCGCACGATCGTCCTGGCCCGTCCAAGGCGGGCCACACCAATTCCGGCCGCGACGGCGAGGGCGAGCCCCACGACGAGGTAGGAACGAACCGGAGACCGGAGGCCATCCAGAATTGGAGATCGGCCCAGCACCGCGGTCGCAGGGCAGCGACGATGGAATTGGCGAGCATGACGGCTGCAAGGACGGCGGAATGGTCGCGTCTCTCCGCGAGGTGATCCCGACCGCAGCAAGGGCGATGGCCGGCAAGCCGACGTACGCTCCGGCCTCGAGGAGCGCGAAGCCGCCATCCGGGTACCAGGTGTTGGCAACGTCCAGGCTGCTTCCGGTCCAGTGCGCGAAGGCGCCGCTGAAGCCGAGCAGCAGCGGATCGAATGGGGTCGCCGAGCTCGTGAAGAGATCGTCGAGTGTCAGACCCGCGCTTCGGACGGACAGGGTCGTGAGGAGGAGGGTCGGGACAAGCTGCACGGCACCGACCGCCACCCCGAACGATCGCGAACTCGACGACTCGTGCCGCTGTTGCTCTCCGCGGGTGATCGTCACCATGATGACGACCGCCGACAAGCCGGTCAGCAGCCACGTGTTGGGATGACCGGTCAGTGCCTGTATGCCCCACGCCAGGCCCGCCCACGCGAGGCCTCGCGCCGTGGGCGTCGGGCGGCGAAGAGAGGAAGCAGGACCCACGGGCAGCCCTGCGTAGGCCGCGACAAGGCCGGTCGACTGGAGCTTCGGTGGCTACGCCCCACCGAGAACGGGCGACGGCCGCGGCCACGATGCTCCTGCTCCTTGAACCCGAAAGCCGTCCCACGAGGAGGCCGGCCCCGAGCCCGGCGAACGCTAGGTGAAGCACGCGCAACACATCGAGCGCGATCAGCGGAGGAAGCTGGTAGATCAGCCAATTGGCGGATAGAACGCACCGATTTGACCCTCGGCGTACAGCGGAAATCCGAATCCCGAGGTTGTCATTCCAGAGCGGGAGGTGGCCCTGAAGCAAGGCGTCGTGGAACAGCGCGGCGAAAGGGAAGTCGATCTTCGGAAGGTCCCGAGTTCCGAGAGCCAGGGGCCGCCCGGGCTCGACACACGGGCCGCGACGATCGCCAACGCGATGTTGGCGATCGCGAGGGTCACCACCCAGCGCCAGCCTCCCAGTCGCCGGGCGGCGGCTGCACTCTCGATGGACTCCATCGTCCGTCGCACCACGATGCGAGTGCGATTCACGCGGTAGTCACGAGCGGTACCACCAGTCGAAATATGCTGAGCCCATCCCCCATGCATTCACGAGCACGCCGACGAGGATCGCGAGCCAGGCCTCGAAGCTGATCCCCGTCGCGAGCGTGCGGGCCAGGAGCACGAATACGAAGGGGTAGATGTCCTGCGCGTAGCGGAAGCCAAACTGGACGCCACCGGGATCGGCGCGGAGCAGGACAGGGATCATCACCAGCCCGACGCTCAGCCACGCGCTGACGGTGAGCAAGTCCCGAGCCCGCGCCCGGACCGCCCACAGGAAGACGGGCGTCGTCAGGATGATGCTCAGGCCACCCAGTTCTCGCGACTCGATCCATGGAAACCCTTCGACCTCCACGGGCCCACTGAGGAACATCGCATAGAGCTTGCGCGGGATGTTCACGACGCTGAAGAAGCCATCCTTGTACTGGAACTCCTGGAGGAGCCCGGGTATCAGGGCATAGCCTGTCTCGAACGGGCTCCCGAACCGCGCGGCGTTGTAAACGAGATAGAGGGGCGAGCGGAGCAGCCAGGCAGAGCGCGAATGGCGCTCCGACGACCGTCAGGCGGCGCACCGACAGGGACTGAAGCGCAAATCGCGCGCCCCCGTGGAGGTTCCGAACGCTGGCGATCCGGTGTCGGATCGCGCGGCCAGGTCGAACGATGTACGCAAGGAAGAACGGTGCGCCCAGCAACATGGGAAGCCGGCATAGACCCATGGCGGCGACGAGCAGGCCGATCAGCCAGGGTGGCCGGTTCCGCACCGCGAGGCCGATCGCGGCAAGCGCGAACGTGAGTGCCATGACGTGAGCGATGTGCCACGACGTCCCCGCCTGTGCGGGTACCACGTAATCGACCCGAAACCGAAGACGATTGCCAGGACGATGGCGGATCTACCGCCGGCGCCGCAACCCCCAGGGCGACCCACATGGCCAGTGCCACATTCAGGGCTCCGAAGAGGATGGCGACGCGGGCCTGATCGATCCCTTCGCCGAACAGCAGCACGAACGGCATCAGCACGACGGCAGGCATCGGCGGATAGACGACGAAGAGCTGGCCTCCGAACGGAACGAGCTTGTTGTAGCCGCCGGACGGCGGCTCGACCTCAAACCCCAGCCGGCCGTGCAAGAACGCGTTCGCGAGAGGAACGTAGTAGTCGAGGCTCGCCCGGCGGTCGTTGTTGACGAACCAATAGATGGCGAACGCGACGAATGCAAGCGCGAACCCGAGCACAAGCGAACGAGGTTCGGTCGCCTTTGTCGTCAGCCATCGCAGCGCCCGCCCGGCATCCGTCTGATCGAGCAGGATCTCGCGGAGCGACCGACCTCCGGGACCAACGTTAGCCCTGACGCGCTGTGCCGGGTCCTGACTCACCATTCCGAGACCTCTGACTGTGGGCGCATTCCAAGGGTTCGCGGAGCCGTTGCGATGTCGGCGGCATCATAGGTCCCGACGCTCACGTCCTCGAGACCAAACGGGCTGGCACCTCCATCGCTCGCCCCCTCGGGCGCGCGCATTGCCCTTCAGCTGCCGGAATGCAGCGACCGGACGTCGTAGACGCGGTAGTTCGCGGTCTCAGCGGCGACCGGGAAGCGGTCCGCGTAGGCGGCCTCGTTGGCATCGAGGGTCGAGCGCTCGTCGGGCCCGATCACCACGTAGTCGACCTTGTAGCTGCGGAGGAGGTCCTCGGCGCCGGGCCCCATCGCGTAGATCGTCCCAACGTCGGCCTGGCGCTGCTGGTATGCGATGCCGCTCACCCAGAGCTGGCCCCAGTAGCCCATCAGGAGACGACGACCCGTCAGCTCCATGATCGGGTCCTGGGCCTGCATCCCGCCGACGAGCAGCGCCTTCGGGTCGGTCACGTCTCGGATCTCGGCCGCGAGCTGGAGCTGCTCGGTGGTGAGCATCCGGTACTGCCCGTGCCCTTCGAGCTGATCGAGGTTCTCCAGCGCCGGACCGAGCGTGAGCGAGATCACCACCCCGACCAGGAGAAGCCGCACCGTGGCCGACCGGCTCGATCGCCATGCGTGCACGAGCAGGGCCGCCACGAGGACCGTCAACGCCAGGAAGAAGTAGATCAGGATCTTGTGGTTGTCCCAGTCCCACGGCTGGAACGCGAAGGTGTTCGCCACCACGAAGATCGGCATGAAGGCGAGCAGCGCACGATGCGCGCGGGGCGGCAGGATCCGCCCGGCGAAGAGGGCCAGGAGCCCGAGCGGGATGAAGAGCCCCAGGTTCTTCAGCCAGAACCACCACCAGGGGTCGGGCGCCGCGACCCAGCCCAGGTCGAGCCGGAAGGCGGCGAGCGCGCCGGCACTGCCCCCGAGCTGGGTGAGGAGCTGGGGGACGGCGACCGCGATCCAGACGAGGTGGAAGGCGATCCATCCGCGCCACGGGATGCGCCGGAGATGCCAGGGCCGGCGCGCCAGCAGCAGGACAAGGAACGGCGTGACCATCGCGAGGGCCAGCAGCGTCGGCAGGTGGGCGAGCGGCAGGAGGCCCGCCACGACCCCGGCGAGCACGAACGTGCGCATCGCCCGGCGGCGCGCGGCGCGAACGAGGAGCGTGACGACGAGCATCGTGATCGGGAGGCCGTAGAGGTACGCGCGCTGCGACATCAGGAACGCGAGGTACGGATTGAAGAACCGGATGTGCAGGTCGGCCTGCGCGGTCGTGTCCCAGGGCGCGTTCGCCAGCGTCCCGAACAGGTCGTGGCTCGTGTCGATCCGGGCGACGGTCGCGATCCAGCCCAGCCCCGCCCCGAACAGGAAGAGGACGATGGCGAGCGTCGCGATGGAGCGGACGCCGCTGAGCCGCCGCGCGAACGCGTAGAGGCACAGCACGGCGAGGATCGACAGGACGAAGCTGTGGAGCGGCAGGACCGCCAGCGGATCCATGCCGAGCACGACGAACGCCGCCGGCGTCAGGTCGCTCAGGTAGTGGTAGCTGAGCGGAAGCCCGGCGAACAGCGTGTTCTCGGGCGGGAAGTTGCCGCCGAAGGCGAACCGGGTGACGATCCCGAGGTGGGTCGGCCAGTCGCTCCAGATGTACTCGTGGCCGGCCCACAGGCCGTCGGGACGCAGCGTCAGGGCGCTCGACCAGAGCAGGGCCCAGCGCGCGACGAGCAGCACGAGCAGCGCCGTCGCCCACCGGTCGAGCCGCCCGACGAGGTCACGCAGGCGCGCGCCGAGCGTCGGTGGCGGGCTCGCGGCCGTGCCGCTCCCGCGACGCCCTCGTCCGGGCGCCATCAGGAGGGCCGCCGCGACGACGACGCAGGCGGCCCCGATCCCGAGCACGACCGGCACGCTGAATCCGAACAGCGTCGCCGCCGGAACGATGGCGAGGGTCCCTGCGACGATGCCGAGCACGGCGCCGTACGCGACGCGCTCGAGGGGCGTCAGCCACCGAGCGAACCGGTCCAGCGCGGCGATCCCCGGCGCCGCCAGCGCAGCGAGAAACACGAGCGAGAGAAGCGTCGGGAGGAGGGCCACGAGCGGCATGATAGGGGCGTGACCGGCGCGACGATCCTCCACGTGGACCTCGACGCGTTCTTCGCGGCTGTGGAGCAGCGCGACCGCCCGGAGCTCCGGGGCCGGCCCGTGATCGTGGGCGGCGATCCGGGCGCGCGCGGCGTCGTGAGCGCGGCGAGCTACGAGGCGCGACGGTTCGGGGTCCACTCGGCGATGCCCCTGCGCACGGCCGCCGCGCTCTGCCCGGACGGCGTCTTCCTGCCGGTGAACGGCGCGAAATACCGAAAAGCGAGCCGGGCGGTGATGGAGATCCTGGGGCGCTTCACGCCGCGCGTCGAGCAGGTCTCGATCGACGAGGCCTTCCTCGACGTCGCCGGCTCCGAGGCGCTCTTCGGACCGCCACCGGCGATCGCGGCCGCGATCAAATCGGCGGTCCGGGCCGAGGTGGGCCTGACCGTGTCGGTCGGCGTCGCAAGCACGAAGCTGGTCGCCAAGATCGCGTCGGACCTTCGGAAGCCCGATGGCCTGGTGGTCGTGGCGCCGGGCGACGAGGCCGCGTTCCTCGCCCCGCTGCCGATCGCGCGCCTCTGGGGCGTTGGGGCGCAGACACGCGCCGCGCTCACCGAGTACGCGGTGCGCACGATCGGCGACCTCGCCGCGCTCGATCCGCAGCTGCTCGTCAGGCGGCTCGGGAAGCACGCCGGGACGCTGGCCGAGCGTGCCCGGGGCGTGGACCCATCGCCCGTCACCGGCGATGTCGAGGCAAAGTCGGTGAGCCACGAGCACACCTTCGACGTCGACACCAGCGACACCGACCAGATCGAGCGGACGCTCCTTGCGCTCGCTGAGGGTGTGGCGGCCAGGCTGCGCGCCGGCGGGGTCCGGGCGGCCACCGTCCAGGTGAAGGTCCGCGACAGCGCCTTTCGAACCGTCACCCGGCAGCGGACCCTCGCCGAACCGACCGACCTTGCGGAGCCGATCTGGCACGTGGCCCTGGAGCTGGCGCGACCGGAGATCCGCGGCCGGCGAATCCGCCTGGTCGGCGTCGGCGCGCACGGCCTCGGCGAGCCGACGCAGCTCGGCCTCTTCGCTCCCGACGACGATCGACGGCGCCGGGCCGTCGAGGCCACCGATGCGGTCCGTCGCCGGTTCGGCGAACGGGCGGTCACCCGCGCGCGGCTGCTGGGGAGCGAGTTCTCGGCCGGCGGTCGCGACCCGATGCAGCCGCTGGATCCGCGCCGTGTCGGGCGGGCGCGTCCGGCCCCAAAGCCCGACGAGGATCCACCTTCGTCGTGACAGACGAGGTGGCACGCCGGTGGGCGAGATTCCGGTCAACGCAGGTTCGGTATTGACATCGAACAGGCGTTCGGTCTAGAGTCTCAGGTATTCGAACACCCGTTCTGTCCCCCCGGTGCCCCGGGAGACGACGACCCCGCCGCAAAGGAGCCGTCGACATGGCGATCACCCGCGTTGAACCCGTTCGCGTCCAGGTCCGCACGGACTGGCTGACCGGCCGCCCCCGCGAGATCCGGTGGGGGGAGCGCGTCTTCTCCATCACGAACATCGCGGCCGTCCGTCGCGAGACCGCTGCCTACCCGGTCGAGGTCGGTCCGTCCACCACCTTCGAGGTGGACACGATCGGCGCGCGCCTCGCGCTCACGTTCCGTCATCGAGGCCGGCGCTGGACCGTGGACGGCGTCGATACGTCGGAGCGCCGCGCGGCCTAACCCTGCGAGGGCGCCGACCCGGTTGGCCGGGCGGTGGGCTGCCGGGTCGGCGATCGGCGGGTGCCCGGGCGCCGAGCAGCCTCGAGTTCGCCGCCTGGCCGGCACCCGCGCGGCCGCGTCGAACGCCGGACGGCCTGTACTCGCAACGATCCGCGCCTCCGTGTCGCCGTGCCGCAACGGCCGGCACGTCCATCGGGCCCGGGGCGGATGTCACCGGTACGACGTCCACCCCGGGCCCGGCCACCTGCCCCGCGACAGGCGCTCGGGCGCTTCCAGAGCGGACCGTCGCTCCGACGTGTCGGGCGCACGGGACGGTCGTGGGGTGGGTTGGGCCGACTACAATCGCCGCATGGCGGACAGCCCAACGCCGCGCTTCGGATCCGTGACGCTCGACGCATTCGTCGAGCAGCTTGCCTCGTCGGCGCCCATTCCCGGCGGTGGGAGCGCCGCGGCAGTCGCCGCCTCACTCGCGGCCGGCCTCGTCGCGATGGTCGCGGGACTCTCGACGGATCGCCCTGCCTACGCGGGCTTCGCGGCCACCCACGTGCGCGCCGGACGGGCAGGTCGCGAGCTTGCCGCGCGCCTGCTGACGCTGGCCGACGACGATGCCGCCGCGTACGGCACGTTTTCGTCGGCCATGAAGCTGCCCCGGGCCACCGAGGGAGAGAAGGAGGTTCGCGCCACCGCAATTCGCGCGGCGGCCGTGACCGCGGCCGAGGTGCCGCTCCGGACGCTGGAAGCCTGCCGCGATGTCGTCGCGGCGTCCGAGGCGCTCGCGGGCCGCAGCAATCGGAACGCGTCCAGCGATCTCGCGGTCGCCTCGCGGCTTGCCGAGGCAGCTGCGCACGGCGCCGCGGAGAACGTCCTGGTGAACCTGCCCGCGCTCGGGGACGAGATGCACGCGGACGAGCTTCGCGGCCGCGTGGCGACGCTCCTGGCGGAAGTCGCCGACCATGCCGAGTCGACGCGGGCGTTCGTCGAGCTCGGAGAGCTGCGGGAGCCGGAGCCGGGCCCGGACGCCGGCTCGTGACGAGCCTTCGGGCGGACGGGTCGGCCGGGCCCGCGTCAGGCCCGGCATGACCGCATCGGACCTCGTCGGCGTGGGCCACGCCGACAATTCGGCCGGACCTCGCCTGCTGCGGGGTGGCCCCATCGCCACGGAGGTTCGAGCCGCGGTCGCCGCGGACGTGATCGCCTTCCGGGAGGAGCACGGGTTCGCGCCGGCGCTCGCTGTCGTGATCGTGGGTCGCGACGCGCCCTCGACCGTCTACCTGCACAAGATCCTCGACGGCTGCCGGACCGTCGGGATCGTGGACCGGCTCGTCGAGCTTCCCGATGATTCGGGGCCCGCGCGCGTCGCCGCGGCAGTCGCCGGGCTCAACGCCGACCCGACCGTGGCCGGGATCATCGTCCAGATGCCGCTCCCGCCGTCGATCCCGCTGCGGACCGTGATCGACGTCCTCGATCCGGCCAAGGACATCGACGGGATCCATCCCCTCAACGCGGGCCTTCTCGCGCTCGGCTACGAGGGCTTCCTGCCCGCGACCGCGCACGCGGCAGTCGAGATCCTGAAGCGCTCCGGGATCCCGATCGAGGGTCGTCGCGCGGTGGTGGTCGGGCGCTCCAACGTGGTGGGCAAGCCGGCCGCGCTGCTGCTCCTCCGAGAGCATGCCACGGTCACGATCTGCCACTCGCGGACGGTCGACCTGGCCCGGCAGGTCCGCGAGGCCGAGATCCTCGTGGTCGCCGTGGGACACCCCGGGCTCATCACCGGCGCGATGCTGCGCCCCGGGGCCGTCGTCGTCGACATCGGCATCAACGTGCGCGAGGGCCGGATCGTCGGCGACGTCGACATGGCGTCGGCCGCGCCGGTCGTGTCGGCGATCGCGCCGGTCCCGGGCGGCGTGGGGCCGCTCACCAACGCGATCCTGCTGACCCACCTCATGCGGGCGGCGCGGGACCAGGCCGACGGCCGGGTCGCCCTCGGCTCGCGCTCGATGGCCCCGGCCCGGCCCGCGGAGCCCGCGCCATGAGCTTCCCCTCCGACCTCGAGATCGCCCGCGGCGTCACCCCGCGCCCC
This sequence comes from uncultured Chloroflexia bacterium, assembly GCA_963850035.1. Taxonomy (GTDB): domain Bacteria; phylum Chloroflexota; class Limnocylindria; order Limnocylindrales; family CSP1-4; genus CTSoil-043. The sequence continues at coordinate 35,900 of CAWKJP010000016.1, forward strand.
ATCCGCGACGTGGCCGCCGAGATCGGCCTGGCCGACGACGAGCTCGAGCTGTACGGCCCGACCAAGGCGAAGGTGACGCTCGCCGCGATCGAGCGCCTGGAGGCCGCCAACCCGCGCGGCCGCTACGTGCTCGTCACCGCGATCACCCCGACGCCGCTCGGCGAGGGCAAGACCACCACCACGATCGGTCTCGTCCAGGGCCTCAACCGGATCGGGAAGCGTGCCGCGGCCGCGATCCGCCAGCCCTCGCTCGGCCCCGTCTTCGGGATCAAGGGCGGAGCGGCCGGCGGCGGCTACTCCCAGGTCATCCCGATGGAGGACTTCAACCTCCACCTGACCGGCGACGTCCACGCCATCGGCGCCGCCCACAACCTGGCGGCCGCATTCCTCGACAACAGCCTGCATCACAGGAACCCGCTGGGGATCGACCCGCTGGGCGTTCTCTGGCCGCGGGTCGTCGACATCAGCGACCGGGCCCTGCGCCACGCGGTCATCGGCCTCGGCGGCCGCGAGGGCGGCGTGCCGCGCGAGACCGAATGGCAGATCACGGTCGCCTCGGAGGTGATGGCGATCCTCGCCCTGGCAGGGAACCTGCCCGACCTGCGGGCGCGCCTCGGACGGGCGGTGCTGGCCACGACCGCGGCCGGGAAGCCCGTCACCGCGCAGGACCTGCAGGTGGCGGGGGCGATGACCGTCCTGCTGCGCGACGCGCTCAAGCCGAATCTGCTCCAGACGCTCGAGGGCGGGGCGGCCTTCGTCCACTGCGGGCCGTTCGCGAACATCGCCCACGGCAACAGCTCGATCCTCGCCGACAGGCTCGCCCTCGCGACCCACGAGATCGTGTGCACCGAGGCCGGCTTCGGGGCCGACATGGGCGCCGAGAAGTTCTTCGACATCAAGTGCCGCGCCTCGGGCTTGAAGCCCGATGCCGCCGTCGTGGTGGCCACCGTGCGGGCCCTCAAGATGCACGGCGGAGTCGGCAGGATCGTGGCTGGCAAGCCGCTCGACCCGGCACTCCTCGTCGACAACCCCGAGGCCGTCCGGGCGGGTGCGGCCAACCTCGCCGCCCACATCGAGATCGTGCGGACGTTCGGGGTCCCGGTCGTCGTGGCCATCAACAGCTTCCCGTCCGACACCGATGCCGAGGTCGCCGCGATCCGCGAGGTGGCCCTCGCCGCGGGCGCACGCGACGCGGTCGTCACGACCCACTTCTCCGACGGCGGACGCGGCGCGGAGGAGCTGGCCCGGGCGACCTGGGCGGCGGCGACCTCGGGCGAGGCCGACTTCCACGTGCTCTACCCGGACGACCTGCCGCTGCGCGAGAAGATCGAGGCGATCGCGCTGCGCATCTACGGCGCCAACGGCGTGGACGAGCTGCCCGCTGCATCCAAGGCGCTCACCCTCTACGAGGACCTCGGCTTCGGGCGGTTGCCGGTGTGCATGGCCAAGACCCAGTACTCGCTCAGCCACGACCCGGCGCTCAAGGGGCGGCCGCGCGGCTTCCGGCTGCCGGTGCGGGAGGTCCACCTCGCGGCCGGCGCCGGCTTCATCACGCCGCTCGCCGGCGAGATGCGGACGATGCCGGGGCTGCCGTCGCGCCCGGGCGGCGAGAACATCGACATCGACGCCGACGGGAACGTGGTCGGGCTCTTCTAGCCCGGCTGGTCCTCGGCGCTCTCCCGCGCTGCCTGGAGATCCGCGTCGTCCGCGGCGTACCGGGAGCCGGGCTCGAACGGATCGCCCGCCAGGTCGCGCCACGGCCCGAGAAGCAGCGCGAGGTCCGCTTCGCTGAGCTGGTCCGCGAGGACCACGCCGTACGCCGCATCGAGGACGACCTGGAGCGCCGCGAGTCTCGGTCCGATCGAGGCCGCGAGCTCGCTGGTGCCGGCGACACCCGCCGGGAACCAGTGCTGCGCGCTGCCCGCCCATTGCTCCACCTCGCGGCCGATCGCCCGCACCGCGTCGAGGCGGCCCGCGTGGCTCGCGATCTCGCGGAGCTCGAGGCGGAGCCTGGCGCGGCCGGCGACCTGTGGGTCGAGTGCGTCGGTGCCGACCACGCCGCCGCCCGCCGCACCGAGGGCCACGATCTCCGGCGTGTCGAGACGCTCCAGCGCGTCGAGGAATCGCCCGGCCGCGGGACCCTGCGGGCCGTACTCGCGATGGGTCATCGGTGGCGGCCCGGATCGGGCCTAGAGCGTCGTCGACAGGTAGAGGCAGGCGGCAACAAGGAGGCCGGCAACGATCCCGAGCAGTCCCGCGCCCCAGGCCGGCCAGTCGACCGGTCCGAGCGGGGCGCCCTGCGCATGGTCGCCGTGCGCCGCCCCGGCATCAGCGCCATCTCCGTGCGCCGCCGCATGCGGCGCGATCCCGGGGTGCGCGGCGTGATCTCCGTCGGTGGCGTTCGCGATCTCGTCCATTCCGATCCTCGTGGCCGGCGAAGCGGGCCGATCGGTTCCATTGTCGCACCAGCCGACGTATCGTTCGCCGACCATGCTGACCTTCGTGCTGACCCGCCACGGCCTGACGGACCGCTCCGACCCGGAGCAGCACCTTGGCCAGAAGATCGATATCGGGCTCTCCGTGGCCGGGCTGGCCCAGGCGAGGGCCCTCGCCGGGCGGATCGGGGCGGAGCATTTCGACCGGATCATCGCGAGCCCGCTGCTGCGGGCACGGGAGACGGCCCACGCGGTCGCCGGCGATCGCAGCGTGGAGCTGGATTCGCGCCTCGCCGAGATGGATTACGGGCGGTGGGAAGGCCTCACGTACGAGCAGATCGAGGCGAGCGACGGCGAGCATCGACGGCGCTGGGAGGCGGATCCGGCCGGCCTCCGCTGTCCCGACGGCGAATCCGGCGACGATGTCGCGGCGCGGGCGCGATCGTTCCTCGACGATCTCCTCGCCTGGGCCGCGCCCGCGACCGACGGGCAGCAGGTCGTCCTCGCGGTCGCCCACAGCTCGTTCAACCGCGTCCTCCTGTGCGTCGCGATGAACGTTCCCGTGCGCGACTATCGACGCCGGTTCGCACAGGGCCAGGGGAACCTCACGGTGATCCGCTGGCCGTCCGGGGCGCGGATCGCCGATGGCCGGCTGCTCGTCGCGAACAACACCTCCCACCTCGCGCTCCGGGGCCAGTCGCCGTGGGAGCTGGCACCGGGCGCCTGAGGCAGCGAGGCAGCGAGTGCTTCGGCGCCGGACGCGCTCCGGCGGCCCCTAGACCTCGCGGCGGCGCCCGGGGAACGGGCGGCCGAGGCGAAGCCAGACGAAGAGGACGACGGCGGCGACCGCGACAACGGCGATCAGCAGATCGAATGGCTGGAGCGCGTGGCGAATGTCGCCCCACCGCGAGCCGAGCTGGACGCCGGCCCAGACGAGCACGGTGGACCAGAGGAACGCCCCGGCCGTGGAGTAGACGATGAACGTCCGGATCGGCATCCGCGCCACCCCTGCCGGGAAGCTGATGAACGTCCGGACGATGGGCAGCAGGCGGCTGAAGAACGCGGTCTGCGCGCCCCACCGGCTGAAGAACCGCTCGGCGATCTCGATCTCGTGGGGCCGGATCAGGAGGAACTTCCCATACCGCTCCAGGAAGGGCCGGCCGCCCCATGCCCCGATCGCGTACGCGACGAGCGACCCGACCGTGTTCCCGAGCGTGGCCACGACGATCACGACCCAGAAGCTCCAGGGGCCGTTTGTCAGGGGCTCGATCTTCGTCGGGTCGGACACGAGGAACCCCGCGAACGGGAGGATGAGCTCCGAGGGAAGCGGGATCATCGCGGACTCGATCGCCATCGCGAGGCCAACGCCGAGGTAGCCCACCGCGCCGTACAGCGACGCAAGAAACGGGATGACGATCTGGTCGATGAAGGCAAGCATCCGCGGAGGATACGCGAGGCGCGGCGGGGGACGCCGACCGACGTGGCCCGCGGGACGTCGTCGTCGCCCTCGCCTGCGGCTCGTCGCTCCCGCCGGCACCGTGCGGCCGCCCGAGGGCCGCGTGCACCGGCAGGCCGGACGCCACCGGCGCGTCGCACGCCCGTCTGGCCGGTCCGGACACGGTCGCACGGCTATGCTCGACGCCATGACGCCGCCTGCCGGACCCGGATCGATCGTGCGCGAACATGACCACCCGCCGGGGCCGCACCGCGCCCCGGACGCGGCCGGAGCCGCCGAAGTCGTCCTGACCGGCGCCGACCTCACGATCGATGACGTCGAGGCAGTTGCGCGGGGCGGTACCCCGGCGCGCCTCGACGTCCACGCACGGGCCCGGATGGACGAGTCGCGCGCCGTCGTGGAGCGGCTGGTCGCGTCCGGCGCGGTCGTCTACGGGATCACGACGGGCTTCGGCGACCTCGCCACGACGTACATCCCGCCGGCCGATGCGCGCCAGCTCCAGGAGAACCTCCTCTTCAGCCACGCTGTCGGCGTCGGCGCGCCGCTGCCCCGGGACGTGGTCCGCGCGATGCTGCTGCTCCGGGCGAACACGCTCGCCCTGGGCCACTCCGGCTGCCGGCCGATCCTCGTGGACCGGCTCCTTGCGTTCCTCGAGGCGGGGATCCACCCCGTCGTCCCGTCCCAGGGGAGCGTCGGGGCGTCGGGCGACCTCGCGCCGCTTGCGCACCTCGCGCTGCCGCTCATCGGGCGCGGCGAGGTGGAGATGGGCGGCCAGGTGAAGCCGGCCCTCGTGGCGCTCCGCGAGACCGGGATCGAGCCGCTCACGCTCGAGGCGAAGGAGGGCCTGGCGCTCCTCAACGGGACGCAGCTGATGAGCGCACTCGGCGCGCTCCTGCTCGCCGACGCGGATCGCCTTGCCCGGACCGCGTCCGTCGCCGCGGCGCAGACCGTCGAGGCGCTGCTCGGAACCGACGTCCCGTTCGCCGCGGCGTACCAGCTCGCCCGGCCCCACCCGGGCCAGGTGGCGGTCGCCGCCGAGCTTCGTCATCTCCTGCGCGACTCGAGCCTCATGACCTCCCACCATGGGTCGGGCCACAAGGTGCAGGACCCCTACTCGCTCCGCTGCGTGCCCCAGGTCCACGGCGCCGTTCGCGACGCGCTCGACTACCTGCGGCGGGTCCTCGACGTCGAGCTCAACTCCGCGACGGACAACCCGCTCGTCTTCCCGGAGGGCGGCGCCACGGGCGCCGACGTCGCCGCGACGGGCGGCGGGCTCGTGATCAGCGGCGGCAACTTCCACGGCGAGCCGATCGCGCTCGCGCTCGACTTCGCGAAGCTCGCGATCGCCGAGCTGGGCGCGATCTCCGAGCGCCGGACCGCGCTCCTCGTGGATGCGCGCCTCAACGGGGGCCTGCCGCCGTTCCTCGCCGCGGCGAGCGGCCTCAACTCGGGGATGATGATCCTGCAGTACACGGCCGCGGCCCTCGCGTCCGAGAACAAGGTCCTGGCCCACCCGGCGTCCGCCGATTCGATCCCGACCTCGGCGAACCAGGAGGACCATGTCTCGATGGGGGCGATCGCCGGCCGCCACGCCCGCGACGTGCTCTCGAACGTCGAGCACATCCTCGCGCTCGAGCTGCTGGTCGGGGCACAGGCGCTCGATCTCCGCCTCGCGATGGCGGCGACCGCCGCGCCGACCGTCGGCGGGCCGGGCCCAGGCCCCGCCCCCGCTGCGGGCCGGGAGCCGGGTGCAGGCCCCGAACCTGGCACGCCGCCGGCGTTCCCGCCGGCCCCTGGGCGAGGAGTGGCCGAAGCGCACCGTCTGATCCGCGCGGCGATCGCCCCGCTCCTCGTGGATCGCGAGATGGGCGCGGACATCTCGGCCGCGCTCGCGCTCGTCCGCCGCGGTGCGCTGGCGAACCTGGTCGATGCGCCCGAAGCGGGCGAGTCGGGAGTCCTGTAGCCGGACGCGCAGCCGGGGCGCGGGCGCAACCAGGAGTCGGGCGGAGCCCGATCGCGATCACCTGGCTGCGGGGCGCCCGACGACGCCCCGCCGCGTCGCCGAAGCTCGGCCAGGCTGGCGATCAGCGCCGGCGGTTCCCCCGGATCGCTCGCCGTGCGACCGCGGTCGCGACGGTCACGGCGAGCGCGCGCCAGGCCCAGCCGAGCCCGCCCGGGTCGTCGGGCCCGGCAACCAGCGCGCTGCCGTCGGCCGGGGCGACGCGGACCAGGGGAACCCATGCCGTCAGCTCGAGGATCCGTTCGTCGGACGCGCGCCAGGGCAGGTCGCCGATGGCGGTGCCGGGGAGCGCCATCGATCGAACGAGCTGCGGGATGATCCGCGCGCGGACGGCCGGGTCCAGCATGTCCGTTGCACGGGCCGCGATCGGCGGGCGGGCCGGGAGCAGGACCTCGACCTCGGGATTGGCGACCAGGTTCCGGTACCAGAGCGTCGACGGGCCATAGCCGGCGAGCACCCAGGCCGCGCCGTCGGCGACGAGGTAGCCGAGCGGGGTCGGCCGGCGCAGGCCGCTCCGGCGCCCGGTCGTCGTCAACAGCAGCTGCCAGCCCGTCATCGGGTTGCCCAGCCAGGCGGAGAGCCCCGCCCGATGGAACGGCACCATCGCCCAGCGATTTGCGTAGCGGAAGGCCGTCCGGCTGGTGCGGGACAGGACGCCGACCACGCCGGTCTCGTCCGGGGGCGGTGGCAGCGGGGGGAACGTGGGCTCCGTCGAGGATCCGTCGGCGGTCATCACGGCCTCCTCGGTCGTGCCGGCCGCGACGGATGCAGGGGCAGGGTCGTGTTCGGTCGTCTCGAGGGTCGATGCCACGCCCGGACGATCGCCGGTCGAGCGGCGCCCGCCAAGGGCCAGTCGGACGGATTCCGCGTCCCTCGGTCGGGCAGGAGCGTGCGCCGGACGCCTCGGCCGAGCAACGGGGACGGCGCGCTACGATCCGCGCATGGACCGGATCCGGATCGTCGACGTCACGGACGCCACCGCGTTCGGCCTGCTTCCGCCGTGCGCGGACCCGTCGTTCGACCACCGGACGTGCGACTACTGGGAGGACCGCGACCGCGGCTCGCGGGCACACCGAGCTGCCTGGCTCCAGCAGGCCGCGGGGCCCGGGACCGCATCGGGCCAGGGCGCAACCGCGCCGTCAGCGGCCGCGACGAACCCGTTCGCCCCCGCTGTCGGCGAACCGGCCGGACAATCCATTCGCCCCACCGCCGGCCAGGCAGCCGGGCTCGAACCCGTTCGCGCTCGACGAAGCCGACGCCGCCGATGCGAATCCCTTCGCGCCGGCGCGGCCGCAGCGCCCGGCAGTCCCGGCCGGCAGCCCGCGCAAGCTGGCGCTGCTCGGGCGCGGGCTCGGGATCTTCGGGAGCTACGCGAAGGTGCTCCTCGTCGACGATGACGGGCGCGAGCGGCCCGTGGCGTACGCACAGTTCGGGCCGCTCTCGGCATATCCGCGCGCCCTCCGGTTGCGCGAGCTGTACCCGCAGCTTCCCGAGACGCCCCTTCCCGCCGTCATCACGTGCATCGCCACGGTCGAGGATTCACGCGGCCGCGGGCGTGCGCTGCACCTCGTTTCCGCGGTCTGCGAGGATCTCGCGGGCCGAGGCTTCTTCGCCGTCGAGGCATACCCGGAGGCGAACGCGCGGCCCGACGCGACGAGCGCGGCCACGCCGGCGTTCTGGATCCGGGCAGGCTTCCGGGTTGCCGTCGACGACGACCGCTTCCCGGTCGTCCGCCGGGAGCTTTGACGGCGCCGGACCGCCGCTCGGGTCCATGCAGGTCTTGACCAATGGTCGTACCATACTGGCATGACGAGTCATACCAGCGGTAGTACCCCGCCTCGAGTCCACGAGACCGGGGCCCTGTACGTGTCCGAGACCGTCGACAAGGTCTCGATCAGCCTGCCGCCAGGACTCGTTGCGCGTGCTCGAGGGCAGGCTGTCCGCGATGGAACCTCCCTGAGCGCGATCGTGGCTGCGGCCCTGAAGAATCACTTCGATCGCGAAGACCAGGCGGGGCTCGACGCGGCGCTCGATGCCGACCACGATGAGAGCGTTCGAGCTGCGGAAGCGTTCCTGCCGTATGCCGCGGCCCTGTTCGCGGAGGTTGAGTGGTGACCATCGGGCGCGCCGCAGCGCCGGGAGGTCCCCGCAAGGGCGACATCTTCATCGTGGAATTCCCGGCCGTCGGCGGTCACGTCCAGGCGGGGCTGCGCCCCGCGGTGGTTGTCCAGGCAGATCGACTCGCACGGTCGGGCACGGTCGTGCTGTGCCCGATCACGAGCGCGGCGCCGCCGGACGATCGTCCGCGGCCGTATCGAGTTCCGGTCATGCGAGCAGAGTCCGGCCTGGATCGAGACGGCTGGGTGAAGGCCGACCAGCTCCAGACGGTGCCCACCGCCATGCTGCGCGGGCCCATTGCACGGCTCGCGCCGGCGGCGACAGACCGCCTCGACGCGGCGCTTCGATTCGTGCTGGACCTCTAGCCGCGGCGTCGGACCGCCCTCCGTCGCGAGAGGTCGGGCGGCACCTTCCCTTGAGCGCCGATGTGCTCGATCAGCCCAGGCCGCGCCCCCGGAAGGCGTTCGCGTGGGCCGGGAAGCCTTCGTGGTCGGCCAGCGCCGTCGTGGGCCCTGCCAGGCCGGCGAGGGCCGCGTCGGAGAGCCGCGCGATCGAGGTCGTCGTCTGGAACGTGCGTGCCGTGACCCCGCCGTTGATCTGCGCGTAGCCGCCGGTCGGGAGCGTGGCGGGGATCCCGATCGTGTAGCTGCTCGCGCCGATCGGCGTGTTCTGGCCGAGCAGCGCCTCGCCGGCGTAGCGGAGCTTCCGGAGCGTCTCCTCGGTATCGGCTGTGGCGACCTGGCAGTGCTCGGGGGCGTAATTGTTTGCAAATGCCACCGCGTCGTCCATCGTCTCGAACAGGAGGACGCCGCCGAGGTCTCCCAGGACGGCGGTCGCGTACGACCGGCGCGGCTCGGGCAGCGACGCGACCGCGGCGGCCACGGCCGGCTCCAGCGCGGCGGCGAGCGTCGCCGAATCCGTCACGACCAGCGCCGCCGAATCCGTCCCATGCTCCGCCTCGTTGACGAGATCCAGCGCGAGGCGCCACGGGTCGGCGGTCGCGTCCGCGATCAGCAGGCTTTCCGAGGGGCCGCACAGCATGTTCGTCGCGGTGCCGAAGCGTTGCGCGAGCACCTGCGCCGCGGTCGTGGCGGGGCTCCCCGGCCCGACGATCTTGCGGACCCGGGGGAACATCGCCGTCCCGAAGGTGAGCGCGGCGATGCCGGCCGGCCCGTTCGCCCGGAAGACGTTCGCCAGGCCAAGCTCGTGGGCCGTCGCCAGCGTCGCCGGATCCACCGCGCCGGTGTCGGGCATGGGGGGAACGAGCACCATGATCTCGGGCACGCCGGCAACGACGGCCGGGGTCCCGATCTGGCACAGGACCGACGGAAAGCTCCCCTTGCCGGCCGGCACGTAGAGCCCGACCGACGGGATGGGGGCGACCTGCTCGCCGACGAGGAATCCCGGCCGGACCTCCTGCCGCCAGCCTGCCGCGGTCGCCCGGACCTGGGCCTCGTTGAAGAGCCGGCTGTTCGCGATCGCCTCGCGAATCCCGGCCAGCAGCTCCGGGCCGATCGCGGCATGGGCCGCCGCAAGCTCCCCCGGCCGGACGCGAAGCTCGCCGGCCGTGATCGACACGCCATCGAACCGCTCGGTCGCCTCCACGACGGCCGCGTCCCCTCGTGCCCGCACGTCGGCGAAGAGCCGCTCGATCGATGCGACGAGCCCCGGCTCGAAGATCGCCGCCGTGGATCGGGCGAGCAGGCGTGTCTGCTGGTCGGCGTCAAGGGTGGCCCAGCGGCGAACGCTCAGGATGCGCATGATCGAGAGCCTACCGGATCGCGGCGCCGGAGCGCCTCCGTCGCCTCGGGACCGGCGCTGGCGCGCGGACGAGCCCGTGACAGCGCCCGGACGGCGTCGCCGGGCGTGACACCGATGGGCCGGTCGCGCGACACTGTGGCCATGACGACGACCGCCGGCGCCACCGGCGCCCCGCCCCTTCCGGGCGCCCGACCCGTCCGCGCTCCCCGCGGCACCCAGCTCTCCTGTCGCGGCTGGCAGCAGGAGGCCGTGCTCCGGATGCTGATGAACAATCTCGACCCGGAGGTCGCAGAGAACCCGGACGCGCTCGTTGTCTACGGCGGGACCGGCCGCGCGGCGCGCTCGTGGAAAGCGTTCGACGCGATCGTGCGGGAGCTGCGGGCGCTCGCGGACGACGAGACGCTGCTCGTCCAGTCCGGCAAGCCGGTCGGCGTCTTCCGGACGCATCCATGGGCGCCCCGCGTCCTGATCGCGAACTCGAACCTCGTCGGAAAGTGGGCCACCTGGGAGCACTTCCGCGAGCTGGAGCGGGCCGGCCTGATGATGTACGGCCAGATGACCGCGGGCTCGTGGATCTACATCGGGACCCAGGGGATCCTCCAGGGCACGTACGAGACGTTCGCCGAGCTTGCGCGACAGCACTTCGCCGGGACCCTGCGCGGGCGGGTCGTCCTCACGGCGGGGCTCGGTGGGATGGGCGGCGCCCAGCCGCTGGCCGTGACCATGAACGATGGCGTCGTGATCTGCGTGGAGGTCGACGAGGCGCGGGCGCGCCGCCGGCACGAGATCGGCTACGTGGACCGGCTCACCTACGACCCGGACGAGGCGCTCGGATGGGCGCGCGCGGCCGCGGCCGCCGGGGAGCCGCTCAGCATCGCGCTCGTCGGGAATGCCGCGGAGACGTACCCGGACTTCGTGCGTCGGGGCGAACGGTTCGATGCGGTCACGGACCAAACCTCCGCGCACGACGCCCTCGGCGGGTACGTGCCACCGGAGATCGCCCTTGCGGACGCCGTCGCGCTGCGCCAGGCCCAGCCCGAGGTGTACGAGCGGCGCGCGATGGAGGGGATGGCCGCGCATGTGCGGGCGATGCTCGCCATGCGGGCCGCAGGCGCCATCGTGTTCGACTACGGCAACAACATCCGGGCGCAGGCCCAGGCCGCGGGCGTCGAGAACGCGTTCGACTTCGAGGGGTTCGTGCCGCTCTTCATCCGGCCGCAGTTCTGCGAGGGCCGCGGGCCATTCCGCTGGGTGGCCCTGTCCGGCGACCCGGCCGACATCCTGCGGACCGACGCCGAGATCCTGCGCCTCTTCCCGGACGACGCCGGGCTGCGGCGGTGGATCGAGATGGCCCAGGCGAAGGTCCCGTTCCAGGGCCTGCCCGCCCGGATATGCTGGCTGGGCTACGGGGCGCGGGCGAAGGCGGGGCTCGCCTTCAACGAGCTCGTGCGGCGCGGCGAGGTCTCAGCGCCGATCGTGATCGGCCGCGACCACCTGGACTCGGGATCGGTCGCCTCGCCGAACCGCGAGACCGAGGGGATGCGCGACGGGACGGACGCCGTCGCGGACTGGCCGCTGCTCAACGCCCTTGTCAACACCGCCGCGGGCGCGACCTGGGTGAGCATCCACCACGGGGGCGGCGTCGGGATCGGGTACAGCCAGCACGCCGGGATGGTGGTCGTCGCCGACGGGACCGAGCTCGCGGCACAGAAGCTCGAGCGCGTCCTCACGACCGATCCCGGCATGGGTGTCATCCGCCACGTCGACGCCGGCTACGAGCGGGCGATCGAGGTCGCGCGCGAGCGCGGCGTGCACATCCCGATGCTCGAGGACTGACGGAGAGACGGACAGCGCCGCCGCCCGGCCTGTAGCATCCGTCCGTGCTCGTCGAAAGCGTCCCGAACGTGTCCGAGGGTCGTCGCCTCGATGTCGTGGAGCGGCTGGCGTCGGCCGCGAGCGTGCCCGGCGTGCACCTCCTCGACCGCACGAGCGACGCTTCGCACAACCGGAGCGTTCTCACGCTCGCCGGCGAGGTCGCGGCAGTGACGGCCGGCCTCGAGCGGCTCGTTGCCGCTGCGCTCGTCGAGATCGACATGCGGACGCAGACCGGCGAGCACCCGCGGATCGGCGCCGTGGACGTCGTCCCGTTCGTGCCGCTCGGCGATACCACCCTTGCGGACTGCGTCGGCTTCGCCCGCGACTTCGGGCGCCGCATCGCCGAGCGCTTCGACCTGCCGGTCTACCTGTACGCCGCCGCGGCCACGCGACCGGGCCGGGTCCGGCTGGCGGACGTTCGGCGCGGCCAGTACGAGGGGCTCGTCGCGGAGATCGCGACCGCCGGGCGCGAGCCCGACTTCGGTCCGGCGCGCATGCATCCGCGCGGCGGGGCGACGGCGGTCGGGGCGCGGCCGTTCCTCGTCGCCTGGAACATCAACCTCGAATCGACCGACGTCGACCTTGCGAAGCGGATCGCCCACCGGATCCGCGAGTCGTCCGGCGGCCTGCCGGCGGTCCAGGCGAAGGGGTTCTGGATCGAGGAGCTCGCGTGCGCCCAGGTCTCGATGAACCTGCTCGATGTCGCGACCACCCCGATGTGGCGTGCCTGGGAGATGGTCGCCGAGGAGGCGGCGGCGGACGGCGTGACGATCCGCGAGTCCGAGCTGATCGGCCTCGCCCCGCTGGCGGCGCTGCTCGATGTCGCCGACCATGCCGGGGTCCCGGCACCGGCGACCGACGAGGAGCGCGTCCTCGCCGCCGGGGCTTTCCTCCGCCTTCGGGACGCCTCGCCCATGCAGGCGCTCGAGCTGCGCCTCCGGGCTGCCTCGGCCGGGCCCCCCGCGACGTGAGCGCGTCGACGTGAGCATCGAGCGGTGAGCGATTCGCTCCGGGGGATCCTCGTCATCGGCGCGGCCGAGGTGGCGACGATGGCCGGCGGGCTGCGTCGCGGGAGCGCGCAGGACGACCCGGCGATCGCGCCGCCCGGCACCGCGGTCGCGTGCCTCGGGGGGCAGATTGTCGCGGTCGCGGCGGAGCCGGAGGCCCGCGACGCGCTCGCGGCGGTACTGGCGGCGATCGGCGCCTCGCCGGACGCATGCGACGTCGTCGACGCGACGGGCGGCACGGTCACGCCCGGTCTCGTGGACCCGCATACGCACCTGCTCTTCGGCGGGACCCGCGAAGGCGAGGTCGGGCTCCGCCAGCGCGGAGCGAGCTACCTCGAGATCCTCGCGGCCGGCGGCGGGATCCTCTCGACGGTGGCGGCGACGCGAGCCGCGTCCGATGCCGAGCTCCTCGCGCACGGGCGGCGCTGGCTGGGCGAGATGCTCCGCCACGGATCCACCACGGTCGAGGCGAAGTCGGGCTACGGCCTCGAAACCGCGACGGAGCTGCGGCTCCTCGCGATCGCGGGACGGCTCGCCGGCGAGGGCCCGGTCGACGTCATCCCCACCTTCCTCGGCGCGCACGCGGTCCCCGCCGAGGTCCGAGCGGCCCACCTCGATGCGACGGCCGCGACCGAGGCGTACGTGAACACGGTCATCGCGGAGCAGCTGCCCGCCGTCGCGGCGCAGGGCGTCGCGCGGTCGGTGGACGTGTTCTGCGAGACCGGGGTGTTCTCCCCGGACCAGGCCCGCCGGATCCTGGGAGCGGCCCGCGACCTGGGGCTTGATGTTCGTCTCCACGCGGACGAGATGGCGCCGTCGGGGGCCGCGGAGCTCGCGGCGGAGCTCGGAGCGCTCTCCGCGGATCACCTCGGGTCCCCGTCGCCTGCCGGGATCGCGGCGCTGGCCGCCGCGGCGGGGAGTTCCCGGCCGGTCGTGGCCGTCCTCCTGCCCACGGTCCCGTGGTTCCTCGGCCAGGATCTCCGCGAGCCTGCCCGCGAGCTGATCGCGGCGGGCGTCCCGGTGGCGATCGGGACCGACTTCAACCCCGGCACGTCGCCGGTCCCCAGCATGCCGCTCGCGATGTCGGTCGCGATGCTGCGGCTCGGCCTCACGCCCGCGGAGGTGCTCGTCGCCGCGACCGTCAATGCGGCAGCCGCGCTCGGCCTGGCGGACCGCGGCTCGCTCGAGCCGGGCCGGCGTGCGGACGTCGTGGTGTGGGACGTGCCCACCCACGCCCAGCTGCCCTACTGGGCCGGGGCGGACCTCGCCCGGGTCGTCATCGCGGGCGGGAGACAGGTCCTGGCGCGAACTCGCTAGACCCTGCCGCGCGACTCCAGGAGCACCGTCGTGGTCTCCTCGGGAATGCTGCTCGGCGTGACCGTCAGCTTCGCCTGTGGGGTCGTGTCCTTGGCACCCATCTCGTGGAGGAACTTGGCGAGAGCCTCGTCGCATTCGCGTTCGTCGTCGCAGACCGGCATCGGCACGACGATCTTCGGGTCGAGCTGGGCGATGACCTCGGCCGCGTGCGTGGCGCTCAGCTGCCCGCCGATCGGGACGCAGGCGACGTCGATCGGGCCGATCTCGCCGATCTTCTCCTCAGTGAGGGTGTGGGCGATGTCGCCGAGGTGCGCGATGCGGATGCCGTCCAGCTCCACCGCGAACACGACATTTCGACCGCGTTCGGCCCCGTGCTTCTCGTCCCGGAAGGTCCGGACGCCGGTCAGCAGGACGTGCTTGACCTCGTACTCGCCGGGTCCCTCCAGCACGAACGCGTGCTCGAGGCTGGTCGGCAGGTGGATCCCGCCGTCGCGCGTCGCCACGCCCTTCGCGCGAGCGAGCGGATCGTCGTCCGGGTGGCTGAAGGTGATGATGTCGCCGGTCAGGCCGCGCCCGGTCGGCCCGACGACGGCCGGATAGGCGTCCGCGACCACGACGGCGTCCCTGCCCTTGAGGCGAACGCACGTGCGTCCGAACCACTGCAATTCCATGCCCGGATCATGCCACGCGGCGCTCACCGGACGTTGCGCCGGCGCGATCCACCCGGGGCGCGCGGGTCGCCTGCATGTGCGGAGCCTCGACCTCCCGGAAAAGGAGGACCGGGAGCGCCTGCCCAATTGGCGCTCCCGGTCGGAGGGAGGGAGGAAGGACCTGACGGCTCGGAGGGTTTCGTTCCGCAGTTCCTTGAGCCGAAGAGTACGCAGCCTCGGTGAATCCCCAAGCGGCCAGACGATGAAGAAACCGCTACCTCGAAGGACGCGTGCGACAATCGCGCCCATGCCCCGCCGACTGCCCGCCCCGCGCGATCGGCCCGCGGCACGCCTCCGCCGGGGTCTGCGTCCCGCGGTCGCGCTGGTCGTGCTGGGACTCATGGCGGCCGCGTGCGGATCGAGCGCGCCGACGCCGACCACCCCGACGAGCCCGTCTGCCGTCTCGCCATCGCCGAGCGTGCCCGTCGCGGTGCCGGCCACTCCCGGCGCGTCCACGTCGAGTCCGAGCCCCGTCGCGTCCCTCGATGCCGCCGCCCTCTACGGGCAGATCGAGGACGAGGTGATCGCGCTGCGCGGGCTGCCCGCCAGGCAGCGCCTGGTCCCGACGATCCTCGACGAGGCGCAGGTCCGCGTCCGGCTCGAGGCACAGTTCCGCGCCGAGAACCCACCGGCCGCGATCGCCGCGTCGCAGGCAACGCTGATCGCGATGGGCCTCCTGCCGCCCGGGACGTCGCTCGAGAACCTGTACGTGAACCTCCTCGGATCGCAGGTCGCCGGCTACTACGACCCCGCCACGAAGCAGATCTACGTCGTGGCCCGGACCGGCCGGATCGGCGCTGTCGAGAAGGTCACGTTCGCGCACGAGTTCACCCACGCGCTCCAGGACCAGAATTTCGGGCTGAAGGGCATCCAGACGGACGCAATCGGGCAGGGAGATCGGTCGCTGGCGCACCTGGCGCTCATCGAGGGCGACGCCTCGCTCCTGATGACGCAGTGGCTCAGCGGCCACCTCGACGCGGCCGCGATCGCGGAGATCCTCGCGGGCGATCCGGCCGCACAGGCGCAGCTGGACGCGGCGCCGCAGGTTCTCAAAGACGCGCTCCTCTTCCCGTACCTGCAGGGGCTGAACTTCGTCGAGTCGAGCTGGGCACAGGGCGGCTGGACGTCCGTCGACCGGGTGTTCGCGCGACTGCCCGACTCAACCGAGCAGATCCTGCACCCGGACAAGTACGCGGCCAACGAGCGTCCGGTCACGGTGCCGCTCGACGCCGCTTCGATCGCGACGCGCCTCGGCGCCGGGTGGAGCGCCACACCCGCCGACACCCTGGGCGAGTTCCAGATCGGCTCGTGGCTGCGGGCGCGTGGCGTGACGGGGGCGGGCGGCGGCGTCAGCGGCGACGTCGCGGCTGCCGGCTGGGGCGGCGACCGCTACGCGCTGATCGACGGTCCGAACGGCGCATACGCGCTCGTCATCCTCACCGCGTGGGACACGCCGGCCGACTCGACGGAGTTCTCGACCGCCGCCACGGAGGCGATCCGCGGCGTCCCCGGCGAGGCACGCGTGGTCCGGACGGCGTCCGGCGCGGCGGTCCCGGGCGGTGCGGAGGTGACAGTGCTGTACGCGAGCGACGCCTCGACGCTGGACCGCCTCGCCGCCGCCACGCTGCCCTGACCGGAGACGGCCGAGCGATAGGGGCACGTCACGGGGCGTGGGTCGTGCCCTCGGCAATGTCATCAGCCGGCCTGATCGGGATCAGCCCGACTGTTGGACTCGGAGTTGCTCACGCTCGCTTCGACGACCGAAGTCGGTTTCGCCGGCAACGTCGTGTTCGGCGAAGTGAAATTCATTCGCCGGCCTGATTGGTATCCCGCCTGGAGATTTGGAGCGGTTCAGGCCGGAGCGCCCACCGTCCGCGATCCCGCCCTACATCGCCTCCGGCGCGGAGATCCCCAGCAGCCCGAGCGCGGCGGCGAGCGTCAGCTGCGTCGCTCGCACCAGCGAGAGCCGGGCGATCGAGCGCTCCGGCTCGGCCGGGTCGACCACCCGCGCGTCCCGGTAGAACGCGTGGAACTGGGTCGCGAGGTCGGTTGCGTATGCGGTGATCCCGTGCGTCTCCTCGGCCGACGCCGCGTCCTCGACGACCTCCGGGAAGCGGGCGAGCGCCCGGACGAGGGCCGCCTCCGGCGCACCGGCGATCGCGGCCGGACCGACGGCGGCACCGGGCGCGAGCCCCGCCTCGGCTGCCTTGCGGATGATCGAGGCGATCCGGGCGTGTGCGTACTGGACGTAATAGACCGGGTTCTCGGCGGACTGCTTCTTCGCCAGCTCGATGTCGAAGTCGATCCCGGACGTGTATCCGCGTGCGGCGAAGAACCAGCGGGCGGCGTCGACGCCGATCTCGGACAGCAGATCGTCGAGCGTGATGAACTCGCCCGCCCGCTTCGACATGGACACCTCGACCCCGTCGCGGACGAAGCGGACCCAGGCCATCAGGATCATCTGGACCGCCTCGCGGTCGTAGCCCATCGCGGACGCGGCGTTGCGAAGCCGCGCGACGGTGCCGTGGTGGTCCGCACCCCAGATGTAGATCAGCCGGTCGAAGCCGCGGCTGAACTTCTCGACCACGTAGCCGACGTCCGATCCGAAATATGTCCAGTCGCCATTGGACTTGCGGACGACCCGGTCCTTGTCGTCGCCGAAGGTCGTCGAGCGGAACCAGAGCGCGCCGTCATCCTCGTACAGCGCGCCCGCCGCCTCGAGGCGCTCGATCGCCCGGGCGACCCAGCCGTCGCGGTAGAGCGAGCCCTCGCTCTTCCAGACGTCGAAGCGGACGCCGAGGTGCGCCAGCGACGCCTCGATGCCGGCCCGGACCCGCTCCGAGGCCCACTGGCCAACCACTTCCACCGGGTCTGCGCCCGCTGCCTCCGCGGCGGTCCACACGTCGTCGGGGATCTCCGCCGCCAGCTCGCCCACGTACGCGCCGCGGTAGGCTTCCTCGGGTAGCGGCTCGCCGCGCCGGAGCGCCACGACGGACGCGCCGAGGTTGCGCACCTGGGCACCGAAATCGTTGAAGTAGTACTCGCGGGTGACGGTGTGGCCGGCCGCCTCGAGGACCCGGCACAGCAGGTCGCCCACGAACGCGCCCCGCGCGTTGCCGATGTGGAGCGGCCCGGTCGGGTTCGCCGACACGAACTCGACGTTCACGCGGTGCGGCGTGGATGCCGGGACGTGCCCCCACGCGGTCGGACGGGCCAGGACGGCGCCGACGACGTCCGCGAGGACCGAGTCCGCGAGCGTGACGTTCAGGAAGCCCGGCGCGGCCACCGTCGCCGCCCCGACGATCGAGCCCGGGCGTTTGGCGTCGGTTCGGAGCTCGGCTGCCAGCGCTTCCGCGATCCGCAGCGGCGCCATGCGGCACGGCCGCGCCAGCTTCATGGCGAGGTTCGACGAGAGGTCGCCGTGCTCGGGGTTCGCCGGGCGCTCGATCTCGATCTGGGGGCGGTCGCTCGGGTCGACGGGCGGCAGCGTACCGGCGACGGTCGCCCGTTCCCACGCATCCTCGAGGGCGGCCTTCGCGCGCGAGCGGAGCGGCACGAACGCTGCGGGCTCCTGGGCGTCAGTCACGCTGCCTCCCGATTGGTTGTCGGTTCGCGATCTGCGCCGCGCTGGCTTGGTGCGGCCCGGCGCGCATCGTAGCGGAGTGGCGGGTGAACGGGCCGCGCGATGCCCGAACGCGGAACTCGGAGGTGCTGACGAAAGCCGTTCGAGCCGTCCCGACGCCCGATCCTGGGCGAGAGGCGCGTCGCCGCGAAGGCACTGGTGCCCGACGCCGTTGAAAGCAGGATCGGCCCGCTTGAGGCCCGCACGACAGGTCCTTGCTCCCGCACGCCACGCCGACCCCGCCACCTCCGCCCACCCCGACCCCGGTCCCGACGCCCACCCCGCAGGGTAGCGTCGAGGGCGCCACGGGGACTCCGGCGCCCACCGGTGACGTCGCCGGTGCGACGGGCAAGCCGCACATGACCCCGCCGCCGACCGACACGCTCGGGACTACCACGGGCCAGCCCGAAGGTGACACCTGGCGGATCGCCCTCCTCGGGCTCGCCGCTCTTCTTGCTAGCCTCCTGGCCTTCAGCCCGAAGACCAGCCCGGAGCGCCGCCGCCGGTAGCGCTCCCCAACCACGCCGTCCCCGAGACGTTCGAACGCCGGGGCCCGGACAACGGGCCCCGGCGTTTCGAATTCCCGGCGACGTCAAGGTGGACCGGGGTGGACGGCGAGAGGCGACGAGCCAGGAGTCAGCCCGGAATCGCGGCGCGATCACCGTCGCCTACCAGCGCGACCGGCCCGTCATATGCCGCGCGGACCGCCGCGAGCGTGGCGGCGGGATCACGGTTCAGCTGGAGGTGCGTGAGCAGCACCTGCGATGCGCCCGTCTCCGCAGCGAGCCCGCCCACGGCGGCTCCATCGAGGTGGAGGTCCGGCACGGGGACCGGGCCGGGGCCGAAGGCGACCTCGCTCAGCAAGGCATCACCGCGGCGGATGAGGGGCGCCAGGTCCGACGCGCGTCCGCAGTCGCCGGAATAGACAAGTCCGGGGCCGTCCGGTGATGCAGCCAGGGCCACCCGGGTCGCGAAGCTGGCGCCGTTGTGGGTCACCGGGACGCTCTCGACCTCGAATGGGCCGACGCGCAGGTGGCCCGCCGCGCGATCCTCGATCGCCAGCGTCTCGGCGGCGAAACCCAATTCGCCGGTCACCCCATCCAGCCGCTGCGCCAACCCCGCGGGAGCGATCACGCGCACTCGGCGCGACGGGGTGAACTCGTAGCGCAGGTAGTGGCGCAGCGCGACGAGGTCGACGAAATGGTCGGGATGCAGGTGGCTCACGACCACCGCGGCCAGGTCGGCGGGCTCGAGCCGTCCGGCGAGGCCGGCGAACGCGCCCTGGCCAATGTCGAGGCAGATCGCGGCGCCATCGTGCAGGACGACGTAGCAGGACGAGGCGATCCCCGGCCGGTTGGGGTACGCGGCGCCCGATCCGACGACGAGGAGCTCCATCCCGCGGAGACTAGCGGGCGGGGTGCCCGCCTGCCAGTCGCCGATGCGACAAATGCGCCCGGGCCTGCATGCCCGGAGCGGCGCGTGCCGCGATGACCTCTGTCAGCTGCCCGGGGTCGGTGTGCCGTTCGGGCCGCCCGGGTTCGAGGAATGTCCAGGCTTCGGCGAGTGGTCAGGGTTGCCCGGTGGCGTCGTCCCGACCGGTCGTCCCGGATCCGGTGTTCCGTTCGGGTTGCCCGGCTTCGGCGTGGCGTTCGTACCGCCCGGCGCCGGCGTTGCATTCGGACCACCCGCGTTCGGGGTGTGGCCGGGGTTGCCCGGGTTGGACGTCCCGTTTGGGTTGCCCGGGTTTGACGTCCCGGTCGGATTGCCGGGGTTCGGATTCCCCCCGGGCCTGACGGGCGTCGCCGTGATCGCGTCGATCCCATCCTGGGTGCGCTGCACCGCGCGGTCAATCGCCGCCTGCGCCGGGACGGGGACCCTCAAAAGGAGCGCCTCGAGCACCGCCTGGTGCCTGCCAAGCTCCGCGATGAGGTGCGCCTTGCGTGTCGAGTCGCCCGCGGCGAGGGCGGACGCCTCGGCGAGCGTCTGGCGATAGGCGTCCATCGCCGCGGTGACGGCGTCGCCATTCCCGCTCGCGGCGGCCGCGGTCGCATCGTCGAGGCGAGCCTGGAGGCGATCCAGCTCCGCGGCGGCGCGGGCGGTCGTGTCGGTGGGCAGCGTCAGGGTCTCGACCCAGAGGCGGGCGGAATACAGCGGACCGCCGGGTCCGGATGCGGCGAGTGCCCCGCCGGCGAGGATGGCGAGCCCGAGCACGGCAGCGGTCGCGGCCAGCGCCGGCCGATGGAAGAGGCGTCCAAGGAGGCTCGGTCCGGCTGCCTCGCGGGCGATCCGGCCGCCGCCAAGGATCCGGTTGGTCTCCTCCATGACGGCTGCGCGGGCGCGGGCCGTCTCGGCGGGATCCGGCTCGAGCTGCGACTCGGCATAGGCCTCGAGACAGCCCCAAGCTCGCCGTTGTCGCCCCACTCGTCCTTGCGGTCCATTGTCAATTCCCTCGGTGCGTTTCGTCGGCTGCATCCAGGGCCCAGCTGGCGGCGATGCGCCGCGATCGCCCGGAACCGGAGCCCCCGGACCGTTCCTTCCTGTCTGCCCATCACCTCTGCCGCCTCCCGGGCGGAAAGCACGGCGAAGGAGCGGAGCTGGATGGCCTCTCGTTGTTCGTCTGTCAAGGCGGCGAGCGCCTTGCGGATCGCCTCGGTCTCTTCCCGGGCGAGGATTCCGGACCCGGGCTCCGGCTCCGTGCCGGGCCGCTCCAACACCGCGTCCAGGTCTGCATGCTCCCTGCGTGTTCGCGCGTGGTCGATCACCGCGTTCCTGGCGAGCCTGAAGAGCCAGCCCCCGAAGGGGATGCCACGTGCCTCGTAGCGCGGGAGCGCCTCGAGGGCTTTCAGGAACACCAGCTGTGTCAGGTCCTCCGCGTCGGCCGGGCTGTTCGTGCGGGCAACGATGAACCGATGGACCGGGCGGTGGTAGATGTCGAAGATCCGGCCGAACGCCGTCGCGTCGCCATGCTTCGCCGCTGCCACGAGCCGCTCGACCGCGACCTCGTCGACATCCGTCATAACGAGGACGGCCCTCGTGCGTTAGGTGCGGGGCGAACAACCAGCCGGCCCGGGATGCCGACGCTCGACCCGGCTCGCGGGTCGCCCGGATGGCGGCGAAGGGCGAGCGCTTCAAATCCGGCGGCGGCGATCACCGCGTAGGCGTTGCCCAGGCCGTACGCGAACGAACCCGTGTGATGGGCATCGGACCCGGCCGTGACCCGCCGGCCGCCCAGCGCACGGAATCGCTCCACCACGGGCGACGCGGGATACGTCTCGCCCGGCCGCTGGCGAAGCCCGGATGCGTTCACCTCGAGCGCCATCCCGGCCTCGACGAGGGCATGGAGGAGCGGTTCGTAGACGTCCGGCCGTGCGGCGAACGCGGACGGGGGCACCTGGTTCACGACGTACTTCTTCACGTAGTCGAGGTGTCCGAGCGTATCGAAGAGCTCGCTGCGGATCGCCGCCTCGACCTCGGCGAAGTACGGTGCGACGACCTCGTCGAAGGTGCGACCGGCGACCCATCCAGCCACCCGGCCGGCCTTGTAGGGAGAATCCGCCCCGATGTGGACCGAGCCGATCGCGTAGTCGTACGGGTTGCGGGCGAGGTGCCCCCGGATCTCCGTTTCGCGCTCCGACTCGTAGCTGATCTCGACGCCGAAGCGGACGTGGAGGCCCCGGTCGGCCCAGCGGGCTGCAGCGTCGCGAACCTCGCGTTCCCGGGTTGCGAACGCCGCGAACGAATGGGCGGGGGCGCGCGGGTCGAAGTCGAGGTGGTCGGTGATCGCGATCTCCGGGATGCCCCGCTCCACGGCGATCGCGCAGTAGGCGTCGATCGGCGCGTCGCTGTCGGGCGAGAGGTTCGTGTGGAGATGCGCGTCGAGCGGCAGGTCGCTGTCCGCCTCCGGCCCCGGCGCGGGCAGCGAGGTCACCCGGCGATCAGCCCCAGCTCGCGGCCGACCCGGTCGAACGCGGCGAGGCACGTGTCGAGCTCCTCATCGGTGTGGGCGGCCGTGACGATGGTCCGGAGGCGGGCGCCTTCGAGCGCCACGGTCGGGTAGACCACGGAGGTTGCCCAGACGCCCTCGTCGAGGAGTCGATCGGCGAACCGGATCGCGGTCGCCGAGTCGCCCACCATCACGGGCGTGATCGGCGTCTCCGAGACGCCGGTGTCGAATCCCAGGCGCGCGAGCTCGGCTTTGAACCGCCGCGTGTTCGACCAGAGCCGCTCGATCAGCTCCGGCTCGTCCTCGAGCACGTGGATCGCCGCCAGGCAGGCCGCCGCGACGGCGGGCGGATGGGACGTCGAGAAGAGGATCGGGCGAGCGCGCTGCACGAGCATCTCGCGCAGCGTCTGCGAGCCCGCGACGTACCCGCCCAGGACGCCCATCGCCTTGCTCAGCGTCCCGACCTGGATCGCCACGCGGCCGTGCAGGTCGAAGTGGTCCACGCTCCCGCGGCCGTTCCGGCCGAGCACGCCGGAGGCATGCGCGTCGTCGACGAAGACCGCCGCACCGTGCTCCTCGGCCGCGGCCACGATCGCCGGGAGTGGCGCGATGTCGCCGTCCATGCTGAAGACGCCGTCGGTGACCACCAGGATCGCGCGGAAGGGCTGCCCGTCCACGCGGCCCTCGCGTCGCGCCGTGGCGAGGAGCTCGCGGAGGTGCGAGACGTCCTTGTGCCGGTAGATGACGCGGGGTGCCTTCGACAGGCGCATCCCGTCGATGATCGAAGCGTGGTTGAAGGCATCGGAGACGATCAGGTCGGGCTCGCCGGCGACCACGGGGATGACCCCGGTGTTGCAGGTGAAGCCGGACTGGAAGGTGAGCGTCGCCTCGACGTGCTTGAAGCGGGCGAGCTCGGTTTCAAGCTCTTCGTGGAGCGCCATGGTCCCGGCGATGGTCCGGACTGCGCCCGATCCAGCCCCGAAGCGGCGGACCGCTTCGAGGGCCGCCTCGACGAGCCGCGGGTGCGTGTTGAGCCCAAGGTAGTTGTTGGATGCGAGCGTGATCGCTTCACGGCCGTCGACCGTGACCCGGGTGCGGTTGGCGCTGCTCATCACCCGGAGCGGCCGGTACAGGCCCTGGGCGCGCACCTGCGCGAGGTCGTCGGCGAGATGGCCCAGCGGATCGGGGGCCGTGGTGCTGGTCACCGTGGAGTCCTCCTCGCGGCGCAAAGCCGCGTCACGATGTCCGTGGGCCGCGACAAGACCGTGGCTCGCGGCCGCCGCATCACGATGTCCAGTCCAGGATCACCTTGCCGGCATCCCCGGATCGCGCGGCGACGAATGCGGCGGCGTGCTCGCGGAAGGGGAACCGGTGGGTGATCGCGGGCCTGATGTCGAGCCCGGACTGGAGCATGACCGTCATCTTGTACCAGGTCTCGTACATCTCGCGGCCGTAGATTCCGCGCAGCGTCAGCATCTTGAAGACGATCTCGTTGACGTCCAGCGAGATCTCCGCGGTCGGAATCCCCAGGATCGCGATCCGGCCGCCGTGCGCCATGCTCGAGATTGCCGCCCGGAGCGCGACGGCGTTGCCGGACATTTCGAGGGCGACGTCAAATCCCTCGGTCATGCCGAGCGCCGTCGCGACGTCGCGCAGATCGCGCTCGCGCGGGTCGACGGCGATCGTCGCCCCCATCCGTTCGGCGATCGCGCGGCGCACGGGGTTCGGCTCCGAGACGACGACGTGGCGGGCGCCGGCGTGCCGGACGACGGCGGTGGCCATGAGGCCGATGGGCCCCGCCCCGGAGACGAGCACGTCCTCGCCGAGCACCGGGAACGCGAGCGCCGTGTGGACCGCGTTCCCGAACGGGTCGAAGATCGCGGCGACCTCCTCGTCGATGCCACGCCAGTGGTGCCAGACGTTCGTCATCGGGAGCACGACGAGCTCGGCGAAGGCGCCGTCGCGGCCGACGCCAAGGCCGATCGTGTGGGCGCAGAGGTGACGCTGGCCGGCCAGGCAGTGGCGGCACCGACCGCAGACGACGTGGCCCTCGCCGCTCACGAGGTCGCCGGGCGCGAAGCCGATGACGTTGGAGCCGACCTCCACGACCTCGCCGACGAACTCGTGGCCGATGACGAGCGGCGGCCGGATGGTCTTCGCCGCCCACGGGTCCCACGACTCGATGTGGAGATCGGTGCCGCAGATGCCGGTCCGGTGGACGCGGATCAGGACGTCGTTGATCCCGACCACCGGGTCGGGCCAATCCCGGAGCTCCAGGCCCGGTCCCTCGGCGGACTTGACCAGGGCGAGCATCGTGTCCTCCTTGGGGGTTCGGCGCTCCGCCCCCGCATGGCTGGGTTCAGCGCTCAGCCGGCGCCGGCTGGGTCGTCGCGCCCGGCAAGGAGCCGCGCTGCGGGGGATCCCGCCGGCACGCTGCCGTTGGCATCGACGATGGGGTTCGTGACGCTGCCGATCCCTTCCACCTCGACCCGCACGACGTCGCCGGGGACGAGGAAGACGGGCGGGACGCGGAAGACGCCGACACCGGACGGGGTCCCCGTGATGATCAGGTCGCCGGGATCCAGCGTGATGCTGGCCGAGACGAACGCGACGAGCTCCGCCACGCCGAAGATCATGTCACCGGTCGTCCCGTCCTGGACGAGGACCTCGCGGCCGGCGTCCGGTCCGCCGGCCGGGGTGTGCCAGCCGCGGAGGCGCAGGGCCGTGGGGTCGCCGAGCTCATCGGCCGTGACGAGCGCCGTCCCGAGCGGCAGGAACGTGTCCGATCCCTTGGCCCGCAGCCACTGGCCGTCCCCGTGGGCGCCGGGCGCCAGGGCCGGCTTCGAGCCCTGGAGGTCGCGAGCGCTGACATCGTTGGCCGTGACGTACCCGGCCACGTGGTCCATCGCCGTCTCGACGGCGACGCGGCGCGCCCGGCGCCCGATCACGACGCCGAGCTCCGCCTCGAGGTCGAGCGCTCGCGTCGTTGCCGGCCGGATCACGGGCGCACCGTCGCCGACGACCGCATTGGAGAACTTCGCGAAGAGGAGCGGGCGGTCGGGGATCGGCATTCCCTGCTCCATGACGTGGCTGCGATAGTTC
The DNA here is from genome assembly GCA_963850035.1 of uncultured Chloroflexia bacterium. Classification (GTDB taxonomy): domain Bacteria; phylum Chloroflexota; class Limnocylindria; order Limnocylindrales; family CSP1-4; genus CTSoil-043. The sequence continues at coordinate 61,266 of CAWKJP010000016.1, forward strand.
CACCCGATGCCGACGATCTTGGCCGGCTCGAGGGGCGCGACCACGCGGAGCTGCGCGCGCGGCACGCCGCGAATTCCTTCGCGCACGGCACGGGCCAGGGCCGCCCGTGTCTCCACGAGATCCTCGTCTTCGGCGAGGAGTCCCCGCACGTCGAGCAGCGCCAGCTCCTCGCGCAGGCCCGCCCGGTCGGCGAGGGTGGCGAGCGTGATCACGCGACCGTCGACGAGGACGCCGCCGACCGGCAGGTCGAGGTCGTCCAGGTAGGCGACGATCCGCATCAGGCTTACCCGTGCCGCGCTATGGGGCCGTCGACGGCGAGGGCGACGGCGCGGTCGCGGAGGGCGATGGCGCGGCTGGCGGGGAGGTCGCGCCGGGCGAGGCGGCCGGCGAGGTTGCCGGGCCCGGGCTCGGCGTGTAGCCGGGCTGTGCCTGCGCGCACCAGGGCTCCGGCCCGCGGTCGGCGGACTGCGCGTAGAAGGTCGTGATCTGCGCCATGTCCAGGGAGTTGAGGAACAGGACGCGTCCCCAGACCACTGCGGCGTACGGCGTCGGCATGGAGTCGAACCTCGTCACGACCACATTGGCGGTGGAGGGGAAACCGCAGATCGGACTGGCCGGCAGCTGCGACTGGACGGCGCCCAGCGCCGCCTGCGCGGCGGTGCCACATCCCTCCGGGCAGCGGTACAGGATCACCATCGCGCCATGCTCCATGTTGTGCACCCAGCCCTCCGGCACGGTCGCCTGGTCCTGCGCGTAGAAGAGGTCCGGGATCGGGCCGCTGCCGGGCGCGTTGTAGTGGGAGCCGGAGGTCGGAGGGCAGAACTCGTAGGTCACGCTCGAGCCGACGTCCACGTGGCTCCGGCCCAGGTCGCGGGTCACCTGGCCCAGCCGGGGCGTCTCGCCGGGCGCGGCCGACGCGGCGGGCTCAGGCTGGAGCGTGGTCGTACAGGCGAAGGCCGGGCTCGACGCCCCGAGGAAGAGGGCGCCGCCGACGACGAGGACGATCGCGGCGATCCCGATCCCGAGCAGGAGCCCGCGGTACCGCTCGAGCGTGGACCGCTGTCGCTGCGGTTGGCGGATGCGCGTTCGACCGGCGACGGGCTCCGTACCGGACCCGGCACCCCCGCCGGAGTCGCGCCTGCCGGTGGATGTGACGCGCGTCGACTGCGAATTCCGGGTTCGCTTGCTCACGGGGCTCCTACAAGATCGTGTCGGAACGGGCACGTCCCACATGGGACGCGGCACGGAGATGACGGGACGCGGCGTCGCTCTACGAGCGGCCGCCGCGCAAGGGTAGCCTCCGGCCGATGCCCCGCAAGGGTAGACCAGACGGGCGCGACCGTCGGTCTCACGATCCGGGACGGCCGGTCACGGTTCGCAGAACCAGGCTCGCGAGGCCGGCCGACGGAGCCCGACCCACAGGAGCGCGCCAAGGATCCCGGGGCCGAGCACGAGGATCGGGACCGGGCTGAGAAGGAAGAAGAGCGCCAGCGGGACCGTGAGCGTGCTCAGCCCGACGGCGAGCCCCCGGGCGGCTTCCTTCCGCTGGAGCACCATCGTGATCGTGAAGATCGTGTAGGCCAGCAGGATCATGACGACGAGGCCCGGCAGGCTGATCGGGCGCGTCGATCGCCTGGTCCACCACCCAGCGCAGCGAGACGCCGATGCTCGCGAGGAGCAGGAACCCGTAGCCGAGGAACAGCAGGACCCCTGGGGGCGGCAGGCGGCGCGAGATGACCGGCATGGGGCGATTCTGCCACCGGCCGGGGCGTGGTCGCAGGGTCCAACGGGCCGTCCAAACGAACGAGGCATCGGATCACTCGCCGGGCACGTGCCGAGGCCAGGAACGTGCCACGCCATGGGGCTTGACAGGGGACAACCTCGCCGCTACCTTCCGCTAAACCGGTTTGCTAAACCGGTTTTGGCGACGGTGAGTCGCTCCAGCGACCTCCGGAGCAGCCGTGGAGTGCTGGTGAGGCAGGAAACCCGCGACCGACCCAGGATCGCCGACGTCGCCCGCGAGGCCGGCGTCTCGAAGACCGCCGTGTCGTTCGCGTTCAACAACCCGGAGCGTCTGAGCCCCGACACCGCGACCAGAATCCGGGACGTCGCGACGGCGCTCGGATACCGGCCGCACCCGGTCGCCCGGATGCTGACCCAGGGCCGCACCAGGACGCTGGGGATCCTGACCCCCCAGGCGCTCTCGGTCGTCTTCGCAAACCCGTTCTTCGCAACTTTCAGCGAAGGTGTCGCAGCGGTCGCAGAGGAGGCAGGCTACGGGCTCCTGTTCGTGTCACCCGTCCACGGCTCCCTCGCCCGGGCGGTCAACCGGGCCACGGTGGATGGGTTCGTGGCCATCGGCCTCTCGGAGAACCACCCCGAGGTGGAGCAGATCCGGCGCGCAGGCATGCCGATCGTGATGGTCGACTCCGCGGCCGCCTTCCCCGAGCGCCCTGGGGTCGACGTCGACGACGAGGGAGGCGCTCGCCTTGCTGCCGATCACCTCCTCGGGCTCGGGCACCGCGAGTTCCTGGTGATCGGCGTGGAGCCGCCGACGCCGGGCGCTCACACGGACTTCGCGGGCATCGTGGGCCGGCGCCTCAAGGGCTATCGCGAGGCGCTCGCCGCCGCGGGCGTCGCCCTGCCCGACGACCACGTCGTGGTCGGGCCGGCCAGTGTCGAGGGTGGGATCGCCTGCCTCGCACGCGCCTGGGAGGAGGGCCAGCGGCCCACCGCCGTCCTCGCCATGAGCGACGCCATGGCCATCGGCGCCATCAACGGGGCGCGACGCCTGGGCCTCGGCGTCCCGGCCGACCTCAGCGTTGTCGGATTCGACGACATCGAGCTCTCCCGCCACGTCGAGCCGTCGCTGACGACCGTGCACCAGCCGGTCCGGCGGAAGGGCGAGGAGGCCTGCCGCCTCCTTCTCTCGGCGATCTCGCGAGACGACTCTCCGCGGCCCGATCACCGGACCCTTGAGACCCGGCTCATCGTCCGCGGCTCCAGCGGTCCGGTACCCCTCGCGCAGGAGGGTTCGCACGCGTGACCAGGTACGCCCGGTGACGCTGGGGCACCCTGGCGCGGCCACGGCCGATCCGCCGCGCTGGGTTCGCGATGCCGTCTTCTACCAGGTCTTTCCGGACCGGTTCGCACGGTCCAGGCGCCTCGCCGCCGCCGGACCTTTCGAGGCGTGGGACGCGCCGCCCACCGGCGACGGGTTCAAGGGCGGCGACCTCCTGGGCATCGTCGAGCGCCTCGACGAGCTCGCCGACCTCGGCGTCACCGCCCTCTACCTGACGCCGATCTTCAGCTCTGCCTCGAACCACCGGTATCACACCTACGACTACCTGGCCGTCGACCCGCTCCTCGGCGGGACGCCGGCCCTCCGCGAGCTGGTGGACGCGCTCCACGCCCGGGGCATGCGGATCGTGCTCGACGGCGTCTTCAACCACACCGGGCGCGGCTTCTGGCCGTTCCACCACGTGCTGGAGAACGGCCTCTCCTCGCCGTACGCGGACTGGTTCTACCTGGACCGCGAACGGCTGGCGTCGGGCCGGGGCCTGGATGCCTATCCGGACCGCGCCGCGCCGCCCCAGGACGGCACGACGGCCGCGGGGCTCCAGCACGGCTCCTCGATCGAGCGCCTCGGCTATCGGGCCTGGTGGGACGTGCCGGCCCTGCCGAAGCTCAACACGGACCACCCGGCCGTCCGCGAGTACCTGTGGTCGGTCGCGGAGCACTGGCTCCGGTTCGGCATCGACGGTTGGCGCCTGGACGTCCCCGCCGAGATCGACGACGAGGCGTTCTGGCAGGAGTTCCGGCAGCGCTGCCGGGCCGTCAACCCCGACGCCTATCTCGTGGGGGAGATCTGGGACGTGGCCCCGGACTGGGTCCGCGGCGACCGGTTCGACGCCCTGATGAACTACCCGCTGCTGGAGGCGATCCTGGGGTTCGTGGGCGGGCCGTCGCTCGACACGGCGCTCGTCGCGTCCCACAACGAGCTCTCGACGCACGTTCGAGCGTCGGACGCGACGACGTTCGCGTCGGCGGTCCTCGCCCAGGCCGCGGCATATGCGCCGGCGACGGTCGCCGCGCAGCTGAACCTGCTCTCCTCCCACGATATGCCGCGCCTGCGGACGCTGGTCTCGGGCGACCTCGCCGCGGTTCGGCTCGCGGTGCTGCTCCAGATGACGCTGCCGGGCGCGCCCTGCGTCTACTACGGCGACGAGATCGGGATCGAGGGCGGCAACAACCCCGACTGCCGCCGCTCGTTTCCCGTCGGAGCCGCCGGGCGCGACGAGGCGCTGCGCACCACGTTCCGCGACCTCATCGCGCTGCGGCATGCCCACCCGGCGCTGCGGGCCGACGGCCTGCGCGTGGCCGGGGCTGCCGGTACGTGCGTGGCGCTCCTGCGGGGCGGCCCGGCCGATCCGACGTCGGCGGGCGAGACGCTCATCGTCATCGTGAATGCGGGCACCGAGCCCGCCTCGATCGCGCTCGCCATCCCGGAGCTCGCGGGGCGGCGCCTCCTCCCGCTCGAGGTCGGCGGGCTTCCGGCGGGCGTGCCCGTGACCGTCGCCGTGGACGGCGGCGCATCCATGGAGATCGCCGCGCGCTCGGGGAGTGTCCTCGCAGCGGTGGCTTGAGCCTATACTCGCGTCTCGTGGCAGACCTCCCCTTCGAGCCGGCGGACGCCGGGAGCACAGCGCAGCTTCTCCGGGTCGTCGATGCCGAAGGCAAGATCCCGCGGGCACTGGAGGCCCACGGTCCGTTTGCCGGTCGGGACGTGACCCTTTTCGGCTCGTCCCCGGAGCGTGCGCGCTGGCTCACGGATGCAGGCGCGCGCGTGACGATCGTCGCGGACCCGGCGGCGGAGGGTGCCGGGCCGGCGGCGTCGAGCGCCGACGTGGTGCTGGCCTTCTGGACCGCCTTCGACGGCCCTGCCCGGGAGGGCGTCCTCGCCAGCGCCCGACGCCTGCTTCGACCCGACGGCCGGCTCATCGTGGTCCTCGACTACGGGCGGGACGATCTCGACGCGGTCCGGGGGCCCGAGGCGGCCGCGAACCTGGTCGCATGGAGTCGCCGCGACGGGTGGTTCCTGGGCAACGGGTTCCGCGTGCGGGTGATCCACACCTTCTGGCGCTTCGACACGATCGAGCAGGGCGGCGACCTGCTGCGGGCGGCCTACGGGCCGGCCGCCGAGCCCGCGATCGGGCGATTGCGGCGACCGCGCGTCGCACACAACGTGGCGATCTACCACTGGACGCGCGACGCCGGCGCGCCCGGGACGAAAGGCTGACGGCAGGGTCGATCGATGGATCCACGACGCCAGGTCTCGCCGCGCGCACCGGATGGATCGCGCCGTCGCACCGGCCTCTACATCGGGTCGATGCGCGTCACGCCGACCCGGGTCTTCCTTGCGGTGGCGCTACTCGGCTCGATGCTGTACCTGGTCTACGCGGTCAACGTCCGCGATACGACGCAGATCCCGGCACTGGCATCAGGGGCCCTCGTGCTGGGGCTGGTGTTCGCGACGCTCGCGACGGTCGGCGCGATCGAGACGTACCAGGCGTCGCGCGGCAACCGGCCCGCGCGGTCGGTCCTCGCCGCGGTCCTCGGTGGCATCGCGGGCGTGATCGCCCTGGGTTGCTTCGCCGCGGCGGCGATCCTCTCGATCCTCGCCAAGGGGCCGTGACCGAGGCACTGCCTGGAGGCCGTGCCGCAGCTGACGCCTCAGGTGCGGGCGGGGCCGGGCTCCGCGCGGCATCCCCCTGGCGTGCGCTGCGGAGACTCCGAGCCCGGGGCAGCGACCTCGGGCCCTGCTAGACTCGGCGCCGTCCGGCGCCCCCATCGTCTAGAGGCCTAGGACGCCACCCTTTCAAGGTGGAGATCAGGGGTTCGAATCCCCTTGGGGGTACCAGTGGTCGCTCGTGGGACCGGCGGGTCGGCTGCCTCCCGGACGATAGACTGCCTGCGTGAGACGCCCAGCATCGGCGCGCAAGCCGCGACCCGTCGTGGCGCACGGCCCGACCATCGCGACGCACCGCGGTCGGACGCACGCCTGAGCGGCGACGAATGCTGCCCCTGCTCCTCAAGCTCGTCGTCACGCCGGTCCTTCTCGCGACGGCAACCCTGGCGGGACGCCGCTGGGGAGCGAACGTCGGCGGGGTCCTGGCCGCCCTCCCCATCGTGACCGGCTCGGTCTCGTTCTTCGTCGCGATGGAGCAGGGCGCGGCGTTCGCGTCGCGCACCGCCGACGCTGCTCTCGTCGGCCTCGCCAGCGTCGGCTGGTTCGGGCTCGCCTACGCGCTGACGTGCCACCGAACGGGCTGGCTTCCTCTCGCTCGTCGTCGGGTATGCCGCGTTCCTCGTCTCCGCGTTGGCGGTCGTGCCGATCGGAGGACTCCCGGGGTGGGCCGTCTTCGGATATGTCAGCCTGACGCTCCTGATCGTCCTGCGGCTCCTCCCGGTCGCCCTCGTCGTGGAACGGCCGATGCCGCCACGCTGGGACATGCCGGCCCGGATGGTCTCCGCCGCCATCCTCATCGTCGTGATCACCGGCGTCGCCCAGCAGCTTGGCCCGCAGATCAGCGGTCTGCTGGCTGCGCTCCCGGTCCTGTTCGCGGTGCTCATCGCGTTCACCCATCGAAACGAAGGTCCCGAGCACGCGCTCGGGATCCTGCATGGCTTCACAGCGGGTCTCCTGAGCACGGCGCTCTTCCTCGCGATCGTCGTCGACGCGATCGGGCCGCTTGGAACCGTCCCGACGTTCGCGCTGGCGACGGCAGCATTGCTCGTGCTCCAGGCCGCGGCGCTCCGGATCATGCATCGCCAGAACCTGGTCGCGGCGTCGATCGCGCACGCAGGCGGCGGCCCGTCGATCGACGCTGGCGCGGCCAGCCCCAGCCCCGACCCCGTTCTCGGGCCGTGAGCGGTCGCGGACGGAGCGAGCACGACTGGGGGCCAGGCTCGGAATGGCCACGGAGCCGGCGTGTCCGACGCGATGCGATGGCGTCAGGACATCGGCGGCGCGACGAGGCGGAGGACCTGCCGCGCTCCGGAGAGCCCCTTCAGCTGGTGGATCCCGGCATCCTCGAGCTCGATCCCCGAGCCCTCCAAGAGCCCGGCCGTCGAAGACGAGACGAGCACCTCGCCCGGACCCGCCAGGGCCAGGATCCGTGCGGCCGTGTGCACGGCGATCCCGCGCACGTCGTCGCCGACGAGCTCGATCTCCCCCGTGTGCACCCCGACACGGATCTCGAGGCCGACTGCCCGGACGGATCGCGTCATCTCGAGGGCACACCGGACGGCACGGGTCGGGCTGTCGAAGACGGCCAGGAATCCGTCGCCCGTCGTCTTCACCTCGCGGCCGCGGTGCACGTTGAGCTGTTCGCGGAGGCGGGCGTTGTGCGCCGCCAGGAGGTCGTGCCAGGCGTGGTCGCCGATCAGCTGCAACCTCGCCGTCGAGTCGACGATGTCGGTGATGATCACTGTCGCGAGGGACAGCGTGCCGCTCTCGTTCATGGCCGCGCGGAGTGCGCGACCGCTTGCTCCCCACTCGATCGTGACCCATGGCTCCTCGCCGACCACCCACTTGTCGTGACCAGGCGGGATGTCGAACACGGTGTCGGGCCCCACGTCGAGTGTCTGCCCATCGTCCATGACGACGTGGATCGTGCCTGACATCGAGTAGCCGAGATGGCGGATCGGGCACGAAGCGACGCCCATCAGCGGCCCCATGTCCGTCGACCAGCGCCAGCCTGGCTCGAAGCGACAGTGACCCACGGTGGCTTCGTCGAGTCCAACCGTCGCGAATCGAACCTTCGTCATCGTTCGGACATCGTCAGGGGTGGTGAAGCTCTTGGCCTGGAGCCTGGGCACGACGGCACCTTCGGAGCGACGATTGTGGAGACCGCGACATCATGCGGTCTCGAGTCGCATCGCGCCCGCAGGGCCGCGATCTCCGTCGCCGTCGTCACCGGAATCGCGTCCTGGTTCGAGACCGGACACGGGGGCGAAGGTCGACGTCTCCCTCTTCTCCTTTCCATCGTTCGCCGACTACGAGACGTACCGATCCCAGTTCGGCTGCTCTTGGTGTGCCTCAGGCACACCAGATGTCAGATCGCCGCGTGCAGCTGGGTGACGTCAGGGGCTCTTCGCCTCCAGGAGCTCGTGCAGCCCGCGCACGGCCTCATCGAGGTCATCCAACATCCGGCGCATTTGCTCCGCCTCGTTGGGCACGTAACGCCCGCGCCTAAGGAGATACAGGCAGCCCTCGAGGTTGCACAGCGCGTCCTTGGCGTCCGAGATGTGCTGAAGAGACGTCCCGAACAAACCCCGTTCGGGCGCCGTTGTTGTGGTGATGCGGGTCACGGACCAACCGGGCATTTCGTCACCTGCGTGCATCGTGTCGACACGGCGCGGTTGGTCTCGCCAGTGGCTCGGCGCGGTCCCGGCGGCCGGAGTGTGGGCCGCGCGTCAGAGCCCCCCGTCAAGAGTCATTCTGGACGCGCTCGTAGACCAGCGGCAAGAGTCATTGGATGCGAATTGCCCCGCTCGCCCGGTGCGCGTCTCTCCCACCTGACAGTGCAGCAGGGCGGGGCGCCCGGGCGGTGACCCGAAGCTGGCACGGTGTGCGGCAATAACACGCGAGAAACACGGGTGCTGTCCGCTGCGCCGAGGCTGTCGGGGCGACCCGACGAGGCGAGGCAGGGCGTCGCGGAGGGGCGGGGGTCTACTGCCGGCGCACGCCCGTATTGCTCAGGTTGAGATTGGCGACCCCTCGACCGCTACGTCGAACGCGTTCGGGTCGACATCAAGAGTCCGGGCGATGAGGATTCGAGCGCCATCGGATACACGTGCGTAGTCCGGCACGAACAGATGGATGATCGGAAGCTCCCTGATCATCACGTCCACGATCGGTGCGCCATCCCGAGTCGTCGTCCACGTCGCGTGATACAGCGGCCGGTTTCCTGCTGCTATCCCGCGTTGCTCAGCTTCGATGGCGGCCCGCAGTCTGGCGTCCGACGACGTCTCGGTCATCGGGCCGAGTCTATCGCCCCAGAGGCCGATCGATCAGCGCCGGGGCCGTAACTCGAAGATGCCACGGCGTGCGCTAAGCACACCAGACGGGATGGGCGGCCAGGTGCAGCGTCTGCCTGCTCAGCCGGTTCCTGCGCGGTGGGGTGCGCCGGAATCAGCGACCCTCAGTCTGAGCCCTTGGTCTTGGCGGAGCCGTTCGGGTGGCCCTTGCCGTGGCCGCCGCTCATGATCCCGCCGATGCCAGGATTGAGGCCGAGCGTTTGTGCGATCTGACCCCAGCCCTGGCCGCCCTGGAACATCGCCACAATATCGACCGCAGACTTGCCGCTCTGCTTCGCGAACGCGAAGACGCGCACGGCCCCGCCGGCGCCGACCTTGGCTGCCATCGCTGCGAAGTCACTCGCGCTCACGGTGATGCCGGCCGCCTTCAGCCGCGCGACGAACATTCCTGCGTCGACGGCAGAGAGCGGGGCGCCAGTCGTGTCGGCAGGTTCCGCCGCCTCGGCGGGTTCGGGCGACTCGGTGGCTTCCGGGGACTCGCTCGGCTTTGCTGACTTGTCGACCGCCTGAACCGGCGGGAAGGCCCCTGCGTGACTGCTAGCGGCCGAACTGCCCGAGGCCGCACTCGCGGCAAACACCGTGCCGGCGACGAGCAGGGACCCCAGCACAGCTATGGCGCCCCGGCCGAGCATCGTTCGCGTGCTCATGACCTCGCCTCATCTGGATTAGTTCAACTCCAGAATGCCACCGTTGAGAACGGCTGATGACCCTATTCGCGCCTCGTGCCGGGGTCTCTTTGAGAAGTGGTGCGCCTCCGCACCGCCGGCGGGACAACACCGAGTCGTGGCACGGCGTGCGCCAATCACACTCGACCGCGCCAGGAGATACCCTCGCGCCATGCCTCGCCACGGGGCCTCAGCGGGGGCGAGGCTCCCACGCAGGCGCAACCGCGCAGGGTCAGGCGAGGCGCTCGACCCACTGTGCCCGCCAGGCCGGCGCCTCGGACGGCGGGGCGGTGTACCAGATTTCGCGAAGAATCTTGCTGATCGCGGAGTTCCAGCAAGACGACGAAGAACCAGGTCGAGCCATCCGGGTACGCCACGTGTCCGGTGGCCCACCAGAAGTCCCCCGAGCCGACGACTCGCTGGACGGTGAACGAGGGCGTTACGACCCAGCGGTCTTCGGCACCGACGAAGCGGCTCACTTGGGCGCTCGGCCGGCCACCGGGCCAGTTGTCGAGGATCGCGCGGTTGTTCGAATGCCCGCGCACTCGCTCGCCGCTCTGGGGCCATTCGGCCGTCCAGCCCGGGTGCCGCAACTGGCGCAAGCGCATCGTCGTCCTGCGCGGCGACGCTTCGGCGTACCGACGCACGAGCTGCTCGTTCGATGGTGGGGCCAATATGGCACCTCTCTGCGCGACGACGGGACACGAAGGACCACGATGACGCGAAGGCCTGCGGGGTCAAGCGCAATCGGTGTCAGGCGAAGTGGCGGCCGCGTGCCATGGCGTCACCTCACCCGATGCCAGCGCGCTTGGGTGGCCCTTGGAGCCCCCCGATTCGGCCCTCGCGGATGTGCCCGGTCATCGTGCCGGGTCGTCCGTCCGATGGACGTCGCCGCCTACGGCGTCGGGGCGACGATCACGAACGCGTCGACGTCCACCCGCGGCCTCCCCGGGGTGCCCACGATGCGGACCTCGAGCGTGTGCCTGCCGGCCGTGGGCCATGAGCGGAGCGCCATGATCAGCCGCGCGGCGGACGTCGTGCGGCCCAGGTCCACCGTGCGTTCGTACGCACCATCGATGGAGATCCGCGCCTGTCCGCGCGTGGGACCGACGGTCGTCACCCAGCCGATCTGCTGACCGGTGAAGGTGATCCGCGCCGTCGCGCCTGCCGCCGACGCGGAGATCGCGTGGCCGCCGATGAAGGCGGTCGAGGTCCGAGCCGTCCAGCCGCGCGTGACGATGATGGCCGCGGAGCTCTCCTGGATCGAGGCGAGGCGGAAGGCGCCGGCCGTCGCCCACGCGCCGATATTGCCGGCGCGATCGATCGCCCGAACCCGCAGGCGATTGACGAGGCCGGGAGCGAGCATGACCGTCGCGCCCGTGTCGGTGGCGTTCGCGAGCGGGACGTTCGCCCACGTGGACCCGACGGCGCGTTGCAGCTGGTACGCCTTGACGCCGCGTCCCTGGTCCGTCGCGGCCGGCCAGGTGACGGCGAACGGGATCGTTGACGGGGGCATCGTCGTCGACGCCACGAGCGTGGACGCCGGGGCGCGGGCGACCGGCGGGAATGTGTCGAGACGGACGGTGATCGGCGCCGTCCCCTGGACGCCGCGTGCGGTCGCCACGACCGTCGCCGTGCCGGGCGCCGTCGCCGAGTACCGCCCGGCGGGCGAGATCGCGCCGGGCCCGCTCACCGTCCACGCCACCTCTCCCTGGGCCAGCGCCACCCCGTTGAGGGCGGCGTCCTGGCCCTTCACCGTCATGCTTGCCGCCTCGCCCACCCAGAGCGACGACGCAGCTGTCGCCACGCTCAGCGTGGCGAGCGGGCCGGTCGGGATGGAGCTGAACACGATGAGGCTGTTGGCGACCCAGACCTCGCGGCCCGCGGACGGGCGATTCACGAGCGAGACGTCGACGTCGCCGGGCAGGCGGACGTCCATCGTCGTGGAGCCGCCGCCGTCCATGTTCAGGGCCTGGACGGCCCCGAGGGAGAGCATGAGCGTCGCGAGCTCGTCGAGGTCGACGCCTCCGCTGTAGCCGGCCTGGCGCCCATCCACGGTGGCCATGACCAGGCCGCCCGCTGCGGTGATTCCCAGCGCGGTCCTCGGATGGAGCTGGTCGGCGATGGCCGGATGCGGCGAGATGGACTCCACGCCATCCTGGATGATGAACTCGCGACCACCGATCGCCTCGCGCACGTTCTCCCAGCCCGGAGTGATCGAGAAGGTGAGCGGCAGCGGGGTACCCGGCACCAGCGCGTCGAGCGGCGTACCCGCCGGGCCGTTGAGGACCACGGTGTCGGGCTCGATCGGGAGGCCGCCGGTCGCGGGCCGAACCTCGCGCACGACTGCCGCCTGCGTCCCGGTCGGGGCGAGGGGCAGCGTCACCCCCGCGAGGACGATGTCGGTCCCGTCGACGTCGGTCGGCGTGGTGGGCCCGAAGCGGGGCGTATAGAGCGCGAACTGGGGATCGGTCCGGCCCTGGTTGACGTGCTCGATCGTGTGGACCGTCCCGTCCGGCCAGGTCATCGAAACGCTCACGAGGACGTTCCCGATCAGCGGTCGGCCTGACGCGTCGATGCCGAAGGTCGGGCGCGCCGTCCGCGCGGCCGTCACGAGCTCTCCCGCGTGGATGTCGATCCCGTTCGGCGCGTACTGGGTGGGGCTGGCATAGCCGCCCCATACGTCCCCGTTGATCGCGGCCACGGCGCGATGGCCGTCGGTCGACGCGCGGAGGGCCTGGCTGGTGGTCGTCTCGAGCCGGGTGATCCGGTCCCCCGCTAGCGACGTCTCGAGGCTGATCCCCGGCGTCCCCATCGCGATCTCGACGAGGTTGACCGCCTGCGTCCCCGAGCGCGTTGTCACCATGGTCCCCCAGTCGTGCTGCACGCCGGGCGCGACCTGGGCACGGCCGGCCGAGACGTAGGCCGTCGAGACGGCGGCGGCGGCAGGCTGGGGTCGCAGGGCGCCGGGGACCTGGGGGAACGGGACGGAAGCGCTCGAGAAGACGAGGAGGGCGGCGACCGTCGCCACGGCCGCCGAGCGAGCGCGCGGGCGGGTCGACCGGGGCCGGGAGATCATCCACCCCATGGTAGCGCAGGGCGGAACCGTCGCAGTCGGACAACCGTCGCAGTGGGACCCTGGTTCCCTGCGTGCGACAGGGGTCGTCCCTGATCTGGCCTCTGCTACGATCCGGGCATGCCGTTCGACATCAACGGGATCCGGATTCCGACGATCACAAGAGAGAACCTGGCGTCCCGCTGTCGCGGATGCGGCGACGTGATCGAGGGGACGCCGTTCCGCATCAATGTCATGGACATCACGTCGGTCGAGATCCCGCCTTCGTGGTCGGACCGGACCACCATCAATCCCGGGCCGTTCCAGTTCCACACCGACCCGGCCTGCGCGCGGCGGTGGATGCGAGAGCGCGGCAACCTCTTCTGCCGGAAGTCCGCGATCCGCGAGCTGATGCGGCCGATCGCGGTCCCGGGCGAGATTCCCCGCTGGGGACTCTGCGACGGGTTCCATCACGACGACCACGAGCTCGTCCCCGCCTGACCGGCCCGATCGGGCCGCCTGGGAGGTCTCCCCGGCATGAGCGTGCTGATCACCGGCGTGACGGCGCTGATCGCGCTGGCCTTCGCGATCGCCCTGGTGGACCAGTGGCGGGTCCGCCGCCAGAGCTTCCAGCTCGCCTGGGCCATCGGGATGCTCTTCTTCGGGATCGCGAGCGCATGCGAGGCGATCGCCGCCGCAGGCGGCTGGAACAAGACGCTGTACCGGACCTGGTACCTGACGGGCGCGGTCTGGACCGCGGGCTGGCTTGGGCTCGGAACCGCATTCCTGCTCGGCCGCACGCGCTTCGGCTACGCCTTCGCGTTCTGCCTCTTCCTGGCCGGCCTCTTCACCTTCCTGACCCAGCGCCGCTACAACTACGAGGGCGCGGGGAGCGCCCCGATCCTCTACTTCCTCGCGGCGGGCATCCTGGCGCTGAGCGTGGCCGTGGAGACGTACTTCGGGGGCAATCGATGGCCGCGGATCGCGGCGATGGCGGTGGTCGGCGCCAGCCTGCTCTCGGTGGGCCTGATGCTCACGACGACGCTCGCGGCGCCGGGCTGGAAGGTGGATCCTGCCACGAACGCGCCGGTCGCCGACCTCCTCCCAGGCACACTCCGGCTCCTCACCCCCTTCCTCAACATCACCGGCGGCCTCGCGCTCGCCTTCGGGGCGCTCTTCTCCGCCTACGTGTTCATGCCCAAGCGGCGTCTCCTCGCCTACTCGCTCGACCCGGGCCAGACCGGCGACCAGTTCCTGTTCAACCTCGCCATCTCGCCGGTCGCGATCACGGTCAACTTCATCGTGTCGCTGCCCGGCGCGCTTCGGGCCCTGCTCGGGGGGCGCCTCCCCAGCCGCGTCCCGGCCACGATCCTCATCGCCATCGGCGCGTTCCTCGCGTCCTCGGGCGACATCCTCGCGCGCTTCGGCTCCACCGACTTCTTCGTGCTCGGAAAGCTCCTCTCGGTGATCTTCCTGTTCCTGGGCTTCCTCGTGAGCATCGAGGCGTTCAGCGAGTGGCGCATCCCGTTCACCCGCATCGTCCTCCTGCGGCGGCGCGCCGAACCCGCGCAGGCGGGGGAGTCGCAGCCCGGCACGTGACCACGCGAGCGGGCCTCGCGGGGGCGCGCTCGTCCTTGCCGCGGCGGCCCTGCTCCAGCCCGGCACCGGACCCGCCGGCCGAGCCGCACGAGGCGACGAGCGGGACCACCTGACCCTGCGTCCCGCCGAGCGGGCCGGGTCCCGCCGAGTGGGCCGGGTCCCGCCGAGCGGGCCGGGTTCCGTCGAGCGGACCGGGCCGGCCGGTCGCGGCAGCCCTCGTATACTGGCCCCTGCCGGGTTGACCGGGCTCATCGTCGCCCGTCCGGCCATCGCCCGAATGCGAGCAGTCCGAGGTTCCATGCGCGTCCGCAAGGCCGTCTTCCCCGCCGCCGGATGGGGCACTCGCTTCCTGCCCGCCACCAAGGCCCAGCCCAAGGAGATGCTGCCCCTCGTCGACAAGCCGATCATCCAGTACGCGGTCGAGGAGGTCGTGGCGGCGGGCATCGAGCAGGTGATCATCGTCACCTCCAGCCAGAAACGGGCGATCGAGGACCATTTCGACCTCAGCTACGAGCTGGAGCACCTGCTGGAGGAGCGCGGCGAGATCGAGCGCCTGCGCCAGATCCGCGCCATCACGGACCTCGCGCAGATCGCCTACGTGCGGCAGAAGGAGCAGCTTGGCCTGGGTCATGCCGTCCTCATGGCCAAGGAGCTGGTCGGCCATGAGCCGTTCGCGGTGATCCTGTCGGACGACGTCGTCGTGGGCGAGCGGCCGTGCATCGGGCAGCTGGTCCACGCGTACAACCAGACCCGCTCGTCCGTGGTCGCGGTGATGGAGGTGCCGGAAAGCGAAACGTCACGCTACGGCGTGATCGGCGGCCAGCGCGTGGAAGGTGGCGACGGTCGCCTCTGGAAGATGGACCGGGTGGTCGAGAAGCCCGAGCCCGGGAGCGCGCCCTCCAACCTCGCGATCATCGGTCGCTACGTCCTCACGCCCAAGATCTTCGACAAGCTGGAGCAGACGCCGCATGGCGCGGGCGGGGAGATCCAGCTGACCGACGCGATCCAGGCGCTCATGGAGGAGCAGGCGATCTATGGCTACGAGTTCGAGGGGACTCGCTACGATGCCGGCACGACCATGGGCTGGCTGAAGGCCTCGGTCCAGCTCGCGCTCGCACGCCCGGACCTGGGGGAAGAGTTCGGCGCGTACCTCCGGGACCTCGAGCTCTAGACCCGGAACCGCACCTCGCGGCGCCTCGCACCGGACGAAGGGAGACGGATCGTGGCTGGTCTCGGCGACGTGCTCGGCGGGCGCTATCGCCTCGTCGAGCTGCTGGGCCAGGGTGGGATGGCCACGATCTATCGCGCCACGGACAGCCAGCTCGGCCGCGACGTGGCCGTCAAGGTCCTCCACCGCGAGTACGGCCGCGACCCCGACTTCGTCGCGCGGTTCCGCCAGGAGGCCCACGCTGCAGCGGCGCTGAGCCACCCCGGGATCGTCGCGGTCCACGATTTCGGCGTCGACGAGGACGGCCCCTACCTGGTCATGGAGCTCGTGGACGGCGAGGATCTCGCCTCGCTCCTCCGCCGCAACGGGCCGCTCCCGCCGCGCCAGGCGGCGCGACTCGTCGCCGAGGTCGCCCGCGCGCTCGATGCGGCGCACGACCGCGGGATCGTCCACCGGGACGTGAAGCCCGGCAACATCATGCTCAACGCCAACGGCCGCGTGAAGGTCACCGATTTCGGGATCGCGCGCGCCTGGGCCGACGCGGGCCTGACGCTTCCTGGCACGACGCTCGGGTCGGTCCACTACTTCAGCCCGGAGCAGGCGCTCGGGGAGCCCGCCACGGCCGCCTCGGACGTCTACAGCCTCGGGATCGTGCTCTACGAGCTCCTCAGCGGTCGTCGCCCGTGGGAGGGCAATTCCGCGGCGGCGATTGCGATGGCACGCATCTCGGCGGAGCCGCCGCGCGTCTCCGACATTCGGCCGAGCGTTCCGGCGGCCCTGGAGGCGATCGACCGGAAGGCCCTGGCCCCGGACGCAGCGTCCCGTTTCGCGAGCGCCGGGGCGATGGCCGCCGCCCTCGAGGCATTCCTGGAGGAGGGCCGGATCGCCGGGGCGCGTCCCGCGGGGCCGCTTGCGGCGGGTGCCGCCGCCGCAAGCCTCGCCGGCGCTGCAGGCGCCGCGGGGACCGGCGCGGCCGCGGCCGCTGGGATCGGCGGCGCCGCCGGGCGCGCCGGGGCCATGACCGGCGCTGCGCCGGGGCCCGGCGCCCTGGCAGGACCCGGCGCCGGGGCGCGCTCGCCGCTTTCGGGTTCCGCCCGCACGGCGGCCACGCGGGTGCCGCCTCCCTATGTCCCGAGCGCATACGCCGGCGCCGAGCCAGGTGGCACCGATGCCGCTCGGCGGGCCGGAGCACCGCCGCCGGAGCCGGACGACGACGACGGCGGCACCAGCCCGTGGGTCTGGGTCGCGGGCCTCGCTGGCCTGCTGATCCTCGCGATCGCAGGGTTCCTCCTCTTCCGCCTCGTCTCGGCCGGCTCCGCACCCGCGTTCACGCCCGGCCCGGGCAGCGTGACGCTGCCGTCCTACATCGGCCAGGCCTATCTCGATGCGAACACGAAGGCCGACGACCTGGGCGTCTCGCTCGTGCCGAACTACGTCAAGCGCAACAATGCCGCGGAGGGCACGATCGTCGGACAGGATCCGCCGGCCGGGACGAGCGTGACGAGGGGGTCGACCGTCACGGTGGACGTCGTCAGCGGCAAGGATCTTGTCGCGGTCCCGTCCATCGTCGGGATGGCCGAGGGTGATGCGATCCGGGCGATCACGGACGCCAAGCTGCGCCTCGGGGCCCGGACCGACGACTTCGACCCGACGATCCCGGCCGGCTCGATCATCGGCCAGGGCCTGCCCGCCGGGCTCTCCGTCCCGACGGACACCCCGCTCGACTACGTGGTCTCCAAGGGTCCGGAGCCGTCCCCGTCGCCGTCCCCGTCCCCGTCGCCGTCTCCCGCCCCGTCACCGTCGCCGAGCCCACCGCCGTCGACCGAGCCGAGCCCGTCCCCGTCGCAGGCGTCGGCGGTCGTCGGCACCTACGTCGGCCTGACCGTGGCGCAGGCCAAGGCCCAGGCCACGGCCGAGGGCGTCGTGATCGTGTGGCAGGGGGGTGGCAGCCCGCCCGAGTCGGACCTGGTCGTGTCGCCCCAGAACCCGCCCGCCGGGACGACGGTCGCCCCGGGATCGTCGATCCTGCTCAACACCGCACCGCCGCCGCCGCCGCCCAGCCCGTCCCCCTGACCGGGCCGGGAGCCCGGGACCGAAGCGGGACGCGTGGGCCACCGCGATGGGAACGGGCGTTCAGGCGCCGGGCTTGCCCCAGAGCGTGCCGGGCGCCGGGAACGGAGGCCCGGCCGGATCCACGAGCGGGACCGGGTCCCCGGATTCCGCGCGGCCCGGCGCCGCAGGAACGGGCCGCCAGCAACCGCGCAGCTCGTCGCCGCGGAGCGCGGAATGCCGTGGATCGAGGCCGCACGTGCCGCCGAAGGGCCCGGCGATGGCACGACGGAAGTGCGTGCAGGAGCCGCAGCTGGTGCTGGAGCGACGGCAGACCCAGCAGCGCGCCGCCTCGGGCTGCGGTGTCCGGCAGTGCGGGCAGCGCCAGTTCGCCATGCACGGATGGTAGCTGCGCCGGCGCTCCCGCGCTAGGGGATGATCGTGATCACGACCCGCCCCGACGCGTCGCCGAACTCAGGCGTCGTCAGGAAGGCGAGGCCCGGACCGCTCCCCGGCGTGGCGCCCGCCGGGATCGAGGTCTGGAACGTCGCGACGCCGTTCGCGTCCGTCGTGCCCTGGCCGGTGATCAGGGGCACGCCGGGGATCGAGAGCGTGAACGTGATGTCGCGGGCGGGGAGGACGGCGCCCTCCGGGTCCGTGGCGACGGCCCGCAGCTCCAGCATGCGGGGCAGCTTGGCCGCGCTGATCCGGTAGGACGAGGCGCTGAGGGCGACCTTGAGCTGGCCCGAGCCGCGCACGACCGTGACCACCGCGGTGGCGGCGTTGCCCGCGGGATCCGTGACGGTCAGGGTGAGCGGGTTCGAGCCGTCCGCCAGCGCAAGGACCACCGAGAAGTTGCCCGAGGTGTCGGCGGTGGCGACGGCGGTGTGCCCGTTGGCAGCGTTGCGGCCGCTGATCGCCGACAGGGCCTGCGTCTTGCCCACGATCGTGACCGATGTTCCGTTGACGGTGGCCTTGTCCGCCGGCGAGGCGATCGTGATCTTCGGCTTCGCGACGTCGAGGACATACGTCACGATCGGTGATGCCTCGCTCTCGCCTCCGGGTCCGATGACGGTCGCGGTGAAGTCGTTGCGTCCAGCCTGGAGGGCGACGCCGGGGATCGTGAAGTTCGGGGTCTCCCCCAGCGGGACCTCGATGACCAGGACCGGCTCCTTCTTCGGCAGCGCCACGTAGAGGCGGACCCGGATCCCTGCCGTCCGTCCGACGACGCTCGCCGGGACGCTCCCGGTCACGGTCACCGTGCGCTGGTTCGTCGCGGCCTGGGTCGGGGCATCGAGCACGGGCGAGGCGGGGATCGGCGCCAGCGTCGGGGTCGGCGAGGGCGACGCTGGGATCACGGCCCCGGCGATCCCCGAGACGGCGCCGCCGACGGTCGAGACGATCCGGGGCAGCTCTCCCATCACCGTCAGCAGGACCACCGCGACGAGCGCGAGGACGGATACGCCGAGCGCGGCCTTGACCGCGGCGGGCAGGCCGCGGGGGGCCTCGGAGCCGCGTGGCGGCGGGATGCGCGGAACTGCCGGCCGGCGCGGGACCGGTGCAGCCGGCCGGGGTCGGCCGGAGGAGGGCGGTCGGGGCCGCACCTGGCTCGGCCGTCCGCGGCGGGGCATCATCGCGTGGCATTGTCGCACGCCCGGGACCCGCGGCCGGACCCATCGGCCGCGGTAGCGACGTGGCCGACGAGGGCGGTCCGGTGTACGCTGGCGGGCAATGAGCGCGTGTGGGAGCGTCCGGTTCGGTGCGTGAGGGGATCGGCGCCGGGCGCCCGCCGCGCGAGCCGCGCCCGGAGGTCGCCGGGCCAGCGTTCCACCTGGGCCCCGTGGTCCGCAACGCGGTCCCTGCGCGCGACCCATCGGCCGGCATGCGCGCCCCCAACCCGTTCTCGCGGCCAGTGATGCTGGGCCGGCCGCCCATCCCGGGCCGGCCCGTCGCGGTGGCAACCGGCACGCGCGACGCCGGGGCGACGGCGCCCGGGTCATCCTCGCGGCCGGCCGCGCGAACCGGATTCGGCGTCCCCCGCACGGGGTTCGGGCTCCCGAGCATCCGGCGGAATGTCTGCCCGCACTTCTACATGACCGGCGTCCGCGGCTCCGTGCCGATCCAGGCGCCGCACCTCCTCAAGGCGCTGGTCCGCCAGGACCACACCGTCTCGCGCTGCCAGCTCCGGGGTGGCGTGCACATGGAGGAGGGGTACGTCAACGACGTGTGCCTCGGGTCGCGCTTCAACCAGTGCGTCTTCTACGAGGACGACCTGGACCTGTGACCGGGGCGGGGGCCGACGACCTTCCGGCTTCCTTCGCCGCATCGGTCGCCGCGCTGGAGTCACGCGGGCGATTCGGGATCCGGCTGGGCCTGGGACGGACCAGGGCGCTGCTGGCGGCGCTCGGGAGCCCGGAGCAGGGGCTGCGCGGGGCGCTCATCGGCGGCACCAACGGCAAGGGCAGCGTGGTCGCGCTCGTCGGCGCCTGCCTCGCGGCGGCAGGCTATCGGGCCGGGGAGACGCCGAAGCCCCACCTGGTCAGCTATCGCGAGCGGATCCGGATCGCCGGGCACCCCATCGCCCCCGAGGACTTCACGAGCCTGGTCCGGGCCGGCCTGCCGATCGCCGACCGGGTCGCCGGGCGCCACGGTTCGCCCACCGAGTTCGAGCTGCTCACCGCGCTCGCGTTCCGCCACTTCGCGGACGCCCGCGTCGACCTCGCAATCGTCGAGGTCGGGCTTGGCGGCCGGCTCGACGCGACCCATGCGTGGGACGGCGGCGTGGCTGCGATCACGAACGTCGACCTCGACCACACCGAGCACCTGGGGGCGACCGTCGAGCTGATCGCGCGGGAGAAGGCCGCGATCGTCATGCGCGGCGACCTCGCGGTCACGGGCGCGACGGGCCCGGCGCTCGGGCCGATCCGACGGCGTGCCCGACGGGTCGGCGTGTCCCTGGTCGAGGTGGACCCGGCGCCCGTGCTCGCGTTCGATCGGCGCGGCATCGTGGTGGAGCTGCCGGGCATCGGCGCCGTCCGCGTGGGCCTGCTCGGGCGCCACCAGGCCGCGAACGTCGCGGTGGCCGACGCCGTCCTCGACGCACTGGACGCGGCCCGGATCGCGCACGTGGGTCGTGACGCGCGAATCGCCGGCTACGCGGCGGCGCGCTGGCCGGGACGGATGGAGCTGCTCGACGTTCGCGGCGCCGGACCGCGGGGCGCCGACGCGCAGGTCCTCCTCGACGGGGCGCACAACCCTGCGGGCGCCCGCGCGCTGGCAGCCGCGCTCGACGAGCTGCGGCCGGAGCTGCGCGGATTCGACGGGGAGGCGGTCGCCGGAGGCGCGGTGCCCGTCGCCGCGAGGTCCCGGCCGCCGGTCACGCTCGTGATCGGCACGATGGCGGATAAGGACGTCGACGGGCTGGTCGCGGCGCTGGGAACCTCGCGGTCGCTCGCCGGCGCGCGGGTCATCGCGACGGCCGTGCCGGGCGGCCGCGCCATGAGCCCGGAGGCGCTCGCCGCGCGCTGGCAGGCGGCCTTCCCGGCGGCGGACGTCCAGACGGCCGCAGACCCGGCCGCTGCGCTCGACCGGGCCGTGACCACGGCCGACGGTCCGGTGGTCGTGGCGGGATCGCTGTACCTCGTGGGCGCGGCGCGGGCACGCCTCGTAGACGACCCCGAGCTCCGCGATCCGGCCGTCGCCGGCCCGGCGTAGGATCAGGCCGCGATGCCACGCCGTCCCGACCCGGTCGATCAGCGGTCCGCGTCCGCGGAGGCCGCGGGCGGCGATCGCGAGCTGCCGCGCGAACGCGGCGTCGTCCCGCCGGACCCAAATCGCGGCGGCGGCGCGGCGACCCCCTCCTTCGCGGCCCCGCCGGATTCGTCGGGAGGCATTCCGGGTCGGCCGGCGCCCCTCCAGATCGGTCCCCGGACGTTCACGTGGGGCAGCCGGACCTTCGTGATGGGGATCCTCAACGTCACGCCCAATTCGTTCTCCGGTGACGGCCTGCTCGCGTCGGGCGGCGACCCGGTTCGCGCGGCCGTCACGCGTGCCCGGGCGATGGTCGCCGAGGGCGCGGACCTGCTCGACGTGGGCGGGGAATCGTCACGGCCGGGCCATGCGAGCGTCAGCGTTGCCGACGAGATCGCGCGGGTCGTCCCCGTGGTTCGCGCGCTGCGGACGGCGCTGCCGGACGTGCCGGTCTCGGTCGACACCACGAAGCCGGCGGTCGCAGATGCGGCCATCGGGGCCGGCGCGCACCTGCTCAACGATGTCTGGGGCGTCGCCACGGACGGCGGTCTCGCCCGCGTGGCGGCCGACCACGCCGTCCCGCTCGTCGTGATGCACAACCGGGCCGAGGCGCGCTACCTGAACCTCGTCCCGGAGGTCCTGGCCGACCTGCAACGCGCCCTGGAGCGCGCCCTCGCCGCCGGGGTCGCCTGGGAGCGCCTCGTCGTGGATCCCGGCTTCGGCTTCGGAAAGGCGGCCCACCACAACCTGGAGCTGCTTCGGAACCTGGGGTCGCTGCGCCTCCTGGGTCGGCCGATCCTCCTGGGGACCTCCCGGAAGTCGACGCTCGGCAAGGTCCTGGACCTGCCCGCGGACGAGCGCGTGGAGGCGACCGTGGCGACCACGGTCCTCGGCATCGCCGCGGGCATCGACGCCGTGCGGGTGCACGACGTCCGGGCGAACGTGCGGGCGGCCAGGATGGCCGACGCGGTGGTGCGCGGCGCAGGGCCCAGTCCGGAGCCGGTCGCGTGACGGATCGGATCGAGCTGCGCGGCATGCGCTTCGAGGGCCGGCACGGGGTGCTGCCCGAGGAGGCCGCCGTGGCCCAGCCGTTCGAGGTCGACGTCGTGCTCGAGCTCGACCTGGCGGCGGCCGGCGCGAGCGACGATCTCGGCCAAACCGTCGACTACGGCGAGGTCTTTCGCCGGGCCCGGGCGATCGTCGAGGACGGACCGCACGTCGCGCTCATCGAGACGCTGGCCGAGCGGATCGCGGCAGACGTGCTTGCGGCCGACCCCGCCGCCGCGGCCGTGACGGTGCGCGTCCGCAAGCCGCGCGCGCCGCTGCCCGGCGTCTTCGCCTGGGCGGGGGTCGAGATCCGGAGGGAGCGGGGCCGGTCCTGAGCCACGTCGCTCAGAGGTTCGGCGGCCGGGTCCCGAGGGTCAGGGTCAGCGTGATCGACTTCCCGCCTCGCAGGACGTCGAGCGCCACGGTCGTGCCGGGGACGTACTCCGTCAGGATGTCGTCGAGCGGTGCCAGGGGGGTGATCTTCTTGCCGTCCACCGTCGTGATGATGTCCCCGTCCTTGAGCCCGGCCTTGTCCGCGGGGCTGCCGGGCACGACCGACGGGTCGGTCGTGCCGCTGGCCGAGGCCGGCTGGAGCCACGCCCCCTCGCTGACGCTCAGCTTCTCCTGGTCCGCGATCTGCTGGGTGAGCGCCTGGTAGCGGATCCCGATCCACGGGCGGGCCAGCTTCTGACCCGCGAGGGCCTGCTCCATGATCGGCTTCGCAATGTTGATCGGGATCGCGAAGCCGATGCCCTCCGCGGTCCGGGCAACGGCCGAGTTGATCCCGACGACGTTGCCTCCCGCATCGAGCAGCGCGCCGCCCGAGTTGCCGGGGTTGATCGCCGCGTCCGTCTGGATCAGGTTCCGGAGCTGGGTGCCGTCCTCCACCTGGATGGTGCGACCGAAGGCGGAGATGATCCCCGACGTCACCGAGTTGGTGTACGTGCCCAGCGGGCTGCCGATCGCGATTGCCAGCTGTCCGACCTTGGCCGCCGACGAGTTTCCGATCGGGGCGGCCGGCAGGCCGGTGGCCGCAACCTTGACGATCGCGAGGTCCGTGAGCGTGTCGATCCCGTAGATCGTGCCGCTGAAGTGGCGGCCGTCCTGGAGCGCGACCTGGAGCTGGCTGCTGCCCGCCACGACGTGCTTGTTCGTGATGATCCAGCCGTGCGAATCGAAGATCACGCCCGACCCGACGCCCGTTGCCGGGATCTGGCTGAACGGGTCGTTGGGGTTCGCGGCGGCACCCGACGACGTGATGGTCACGATGGCGGGCGAGACCTTGGCCGCTGCGGTGGTGATGGCCGACTGCTCGTCGATCACGGCCGGCTGCGTGGCGCTCACGGACTGCGTCTGGACGGCAGCCGGCGCAGGCGAAGGCCGGTCGAAGGTCCCGGCCGCGCGGAGGACGCCGTACGTCGCGACCGACGCGAGCGTCGCCGACACCAGCGACACGGCCACCACGGCGGCGACGAGGCCGCCACGAGCCCCGCCCCTCCCGCCGGGCGCGGGCGCGGGTCCCGCCGGAATCCAGCCGCCCGTCACCGCCTCCGCGTGGGCCGGCTCGAACCATCGCTCCGGGGTTGGCCGCGGCGCCTGCTCGGCGTCGACCTCCGTCGCAGCCCAGGCCGGCCGGCGGTCCGCCGCCGGCGCGTAGGTGGCCGGCGGCGTGGGGGCGGCGTCACGGAGCGGGTCCGGCGGGGCCGGGGGCTCGGACGCGTCCGGGGCCGGGGCGAAGGGGTCATTCATGCGGGCGAGACTCCAGGATGCAGGGGCATAGGCGAGGCCGCCGACACGTTGCCTCCATGGTGGCAGGGGCGCGTTGAGGCGCAGGTGCGGCGTCTATGAAGAAATCGCCACCTCGCCGGATCCCGTCGTCGCCGTGGGCGGCGCAGCTGCCTCGCCGGCTTCCGCGACGCCGCCGACGACGGTTGCGGCAGCTCCCGTGGCGCCGGTGACGGTGGCGGCCGTGCCCGGGGCATCCGTGACAGTGGCCGGCGTGCCCGTGGCGCCCATCACGATGGCGGCCGTGCCCGTGGCGACGGTGTCGCCCGTCTCCGTGGATCCGCCGACGGGCGCGGACGCAACGGACCGGGGGTCGCGGACCAGTGTCACGCTGAACGTCGAGCCGTGGCCGACCTGGCTCTCCACGTTGATCCGGCCCGCGTGCATGTCCACGATCGACTTCACGATGGCGAGGCCGAGGCCGCTCCCGCTGCCGCGCGCCTCGCTCGCGCCGGAGCCGCGGTAGAAGCGCTCGAAGATGCGGGGCAGCTCCGTCGCGTCGATGCCGATCCCGGTATCCGCCACCTCGAGCAGCGCGCCGTCGCGATGCGGTCGCAGCGCCACCGTGACGTGGCCGCCCGACGGGGTGAACTTGAGGGCGTTGCCCACGAGGTTCCCGACGACCTGCCCGATCCGCTGCGGGTCGTGGCGGATTCGGAGCGGCGAGTCCGGGAGCTGCAGCGAGAGCTCCACGCGCCGCCGTCGCGCCGTCGCTTCCGCCTGCTCGACGGCCGACTCCACCGTGGTCCGGAGGTCGTCCGGGCGCAGGTCCAGCGCGAGCAGACCCGACTCGAGCTTCGAGAGGTCGAGCAGGTTCTGCGCAAGCCAGTCGAGGCGCTCCAGCTGGATTCGGCTGGACTCCAGGAACTCCCGGCGGGTCGCGCTGTCCTCGCCGGCCTGCCCCTGGAGGAGCTCCGTGTTCATTCGCAGCGCGGCGATCGGCGTCCGAAGCTCGTGGCTGACGTCCGCGAGGAACTCGCGGCTGCGGTCCCGGTCGCGACGGACCAGGCCCACGGATTCCTCGAGCCGGCCCGCCATCAGGTTGAACTGTCCGGCGAGGTCGGTCACCTCGGTGTACGAGGCCCCGATGTCGGCCGCCGGGACGCGGTTCGCGAGATCGCCCCCGCCGAAGCGGCGCGTCGCCTCGCTCAGGCGGCGGAGGGGCCGGGTGAAGCGGCCGGCGATCAGGGCCCCCATGACCAGCGCCGCGAGGAGCGCGCCGAGCACCGTGACCACGAGGAGCGTGGTGATGGTGGCCAGGGTGTACGCCCGGGTCGTGTACGGGTTCGCGAGCGTGACCTTCACGCCCCACGGGGCGGACAGCTCCGTGCCCTGGACCGGCCCGAACACCGCCGACGCGTGCAGCGTCTCCCGGCTCTCGCGGACCTCCGGCGGCGCCGTGAGCGCAGCCCTGGTGGTTCCGCCCGGCGCGGGCGTCACGATCACGTCGCCGGCGGCGGTCTGGGTCGCGCCCCCGATCTCGACCGTGACGTCCGCCTTCGCGATCGCGTTGGCGAGGAAGCTGAGGAACGAGCCCGAGCTGATCCGCTCGGCGACCGCCGCGTCGAGGAGATTGCCCGCCTGGATCACGGGGTCGGCTCCCGACGCCGGAACCGCCACGACCGCGACGATGCTCCCGACCTCCAGGGCGCGCGCCGTGAGCGCGCCTTCCTCCTGCTCCGCGAAGTACGCGTCGAGCCGGTTGACGACGATGGCCGAGACGACGAGCAGGACGGCGGCCACCAGGGCCACGACCGTGAGCGTCAGTCGCGCCCGGAACAACCGCGGGACGATGCGGCCGAGGCGCACGCCGTGCGCGGGCGTCTCGGCCGGACCGTTGACGCTCTGGGCGTCAGCGCTCGACGAACGCGTATCCGACTCCCCGCACGGTCAGGACGAAGACCGGCGCCGACGGGTCGTCCTCGATCTTCTCGCGAAGGTGGCTGATGTGGACGTTGATCGTCTTCTCGTCCTGGTCGAGCGCCTCGTAGTCCCGCAGGAGCTCCAGCAGCTCGCCCCGCGTGTAGACGCGTCCCGGGCGGGCGGCGAGATGCCGCAGGATCTCGAACTCGGTCGGCGTGAGGTTGACCTTGCGCCCCGCGCGCTGGACGCGTCGGCGCTCCAGGTCGATGAGGAGGTCGTCGTGGCGCAGGACGCGCCCGCCGCCGGCGTCCGCGAAGTCGCCGTAGGCGCGCCGGAGCAGTGCCTTGATTCGGCTCATGAGCTCGCGCAGGCCGAAGGGCTTGGTGAGGTAGTCGTCCGCCCCGAGCTCGAGGCCGATGACCTTGTCCACCTCGTCGTCCCGCGCGGTCAGGACCAGGATCGGCATCTTGCCGTCGGTCGCGCGGATCCGGCGCAGGACCTCGAACCCGTCCATGCCCGGCAGGCGGACGTCGAGGACGACGAGGTCCGGCGCCTGGCGCGTCGCGAAGTCCAGGCCCTCCTCGCCGGACCTGGCGACCGTGACCTCGTACCCCTCCTGCTGGAGGGCGTACTGGATGCCGCGCGCGACCGCGTGCTCGTCTTCGACGATCAGGATGGTGCTCGCCATTTCCGGCCGGATCGTACACCGGCGGAGGCCTCTGATCTGGCCGGCGGAGGAGGTGGCGTGGCGCAGCAGGAGCCGTGGCTCCGCTGGGCGGAGCCCATGCCTCCGCTCGCCGAGCCCATGTCTCCGCTCGCCGAGCCCCGGGCTCCGCGCGTGGTACCCTCACCCTTCGACCGGGCGCCCGGCCCCATCCGGCCGCGCCGCCGCCCCGTCCCGAGATCGACCAGACCGAACCGAGAGGCCCGCCGTGAGCACCGACCGCCCAACCCTTGCCGCACTTCCCCGCACGGAGATGGGCAAGGCCACGTCCCACCTGCGCAAGGCGGGCCGGATCCCGGCCGTCGTGTTCGGGCATGGCGACTCGACGTCCGTCTCCGTGGACGCGCACGAGTTCGAGCTGCTTCGCCGGCGCGCCGGTGCGAACGCGCTGATCGACCTCCAGGTCGAGGGCAGCAAGGCCACGCCGGTCATCATCAACGGCGTCCAGCTTCACCGGGTCAACCGGACCCCGCTCCACGTGGACCTCTTCCGCGTGAAGATGAGCGAGGACATGACCGTCGACGTGGCGGTCCACAGCTTCGGTGAGGCGGAGGCGGTCACCAAGGAGGGCGGCACGCTCATCCACGCGGTGGACCACGTCCGCGTCCGCGCCCGCCCCGATCACCTCCCCAAGTTCATCGAGGTGGATGTCTCCACCCTGACGACGTTCGAGGCGGTCATCGCGGTTCGCGACCTGCCGGTGCCCGCGGGGGCGACGATCCTCAACGACCCGGACGAGGTGGTCTTCCGCGTCCTCGCTCCGCGCGTGGTCGAGGCCGAGCCGGAGACCGTGGCCGAGGCGGCTCCGACCGCAGCGCCCGCCGAGGGCGAGACCGCGGCCGACTAGGCTCGGCGCGTTTCGCGGCGCGCCCTGGCGCCGGGTCGACCGCCCGGATTTGCCGGCGGGTCCGCGTTCAGCGCCTGGCGTTCAGCCGTCGCGCGGTCGGATCGCCCGGACCGCGACGAGCGGCGCATGCCAGGTGAACGCGGCGTCCGGCAATCGGTCGAGCTCGGCGTCGAACGCCGCGAGGACCTCTGCCCGGACGCTCGGCGCAAGCACGTCGAGGTCCGCGGCGCGGTCGTACTCGACGAACAGCGCCCGGGCGGCCGCGCGCTCGAACGCGTGGTGGAGCACCGGCTCCCAGGCATCCACGTTCGTGAAGCCCGCCTCCTCGAGCTCATCGCGGGCCGCGGCGGCGGACGCGATCGGTCCTGCGCGGAGAACCCCAGCCAGGGCCGGTTCCGGGCCGCCCGCCCGCGTCAGCGTCCCGGCGAACGCCGCTTCGAACGCGGCTTCGATCGCCCACGGCTTGCCCTCGGCCGCCCAGACGACGAACGCGAGGACGCCCCCGGGTCGCAGCACGCGCCGCAGCCCGGCCAGGGCCGGCCGGCGATCCGGCACGAGATGCAGCACGAACGACGAGACGGCCCCGTCCATCGAGGCCGGCGCGACGCCCGCGGCCTCCGGCTCGGCGATGCCTCCCTCCACGAGCGACAGCCTGGCCAGGTCCGGCGCGGGGAGCGTGGCATCTGCCGCGGCGCGCGCCAGGGCCAGCATCCCCCCGGAGAGATCCAGCCCCGTGACGTGGATGCGGGGCCAGCGGCGCACCGCCTCGATCGCGAGCGTCCCGGACCCCGTCCCCGCGTCGAGCACCCGGGCGGCGGGCGCGTCCGCGATCACGGGGCCGATCGCGTCGAGCAGGCCGAGCGCCGACGGCGCGAGGACCGGCGCCCAGCACCGCCCGTAGCTTCGAGCCCGGAGGTCGTACCGGGCGGCCATCTCGCTCATCCGCGCCGCTCGCTCATCCGCTCCGCCCGCTCATGCCTGCAGGATGCCACCGCGCGTCGTCGATCGCGCCCGGCCACGGCTGTCTCCGCCGATTGACATGGAATTCACCAGGTGTAGAATTATTCGGTCGGTGAACGAGGGGCCCGCCCCGGCCGGGCCAAGGGGAAGGTGACACGCCCATGGCGTTGCATGCGGAGCTGGACACGGACGACGCGGACCCCACGCCTGCGATCCGCGCCCAGGGCCTCGTCAAGACGTTCGGTGCGCTCAGGGCCGTGGACGATGTCACGTTCGACCTGGCTCCCGGCCGGATCTACGGGCTCCTGGGCCCGAACGGCTCCGGCAAGACCACGCTGATCCGGCTTCTCACCGGCCTCACGCTTCCGACATCGGGGTGGGCCGAGGTGCTCGGGGCCCGGATGCCATCGCGCCCGAACCTCAGCCGGATCGGCTACATGACGCAGAGCGACGGGGTCTACGCGGCCCTCACGGTGGCCGAGAACGTCCGCTTCTTCGGGGCGGTCTACGGCGTGGAGGGGGATGAGCCCGCCGATCACGCCCTCGAGATCGTCGATCTCGCCGACCGGCGGTCCTCGATCGTCGGGACGCTCTCCGGTGGCCAGCGTCGCCGCCTCTCGCTCGCGTGCGCGCTCGTCCACCGGCCGCCCGTCCTGTTCCTGGACGAGCCCACGGTGGGGGTCGATCCGCTGCTGCGGGTCCAGTTCTGGGCGCATTTCCGGGCCCTGAGCGACGCGGGCACCACCATCGTCGTCTCGAGCCATGTCATGGACGAGGCGGACCGCTGTGACGAGCTCCTGTTCGTGCGTTCGGGCAGGATCACGGCCCGGGGAACCGGCCAGGAGGTTCGCGTGCGCGCCGGGACCGCCGATCTCGAGCAGGCCTTCCTCCGCCTCGGCGGGACTGTCGAGGTGACCCGATGAGCCGTCGCCGCGTCATCGCCCTCTTCCGGCGGGTCGTCTCGGAGATCCGCCGGGATCGCCCGTCCCTCGCTCTCCTCTTCATCGCGCCGATCGTGATCACGGGGCTCGTGACCTTCATTCTGCGCGAGAGCCAGGCGCCGCAGGTCACGGCGGTCGTCGTGAACCTGGCGGGCCCGCGCGGCCAGCTGGTCGGCGACGCCCTCGGGGCCGCGCTCCGCGGCGGCGGCGCCACGGTCACGGACGTGGCGGACGAGGGGGCTGCCCGCAGCTCCATCGCGGACAAGTCGGCGTCGGTGGGCATCGTCCTGCGGGCCGGCGCTGCGACGGGGAGCGCGCTGGACATCACCCTGATCACGAACGGCCTCGATCCGTCCGGCGACGCGAGCCAGGTCTCCGCCGTCCAGCGGTCCGTCCTGGCCGCGATCTCGTCCGCCTCAGGGACGGCGATCCCGACAATCGAGCACACGACCGTCTACGGGACCGGGACCGACGACCCGGTCACGACCTTCGCGCCGGCGATCGTGGCCTTCTTCGCCTACTTCTTCGTCTACGTCCTGACTGGGGTGAGCTTCCTCCGCGAGCGCACCGGCGGGACGCTCGAGCGGCTGATGGCGACGCCGGTGACCCGCGGCGAGGTGGTCCTTGGCTACACGCTCGGGTTCGGCCTGTTCGCCACGATCCAGGTCGCGCTGCTCATGCTCTGGGCCCTGGGCTCGCTCCATGTCGGAGCCGTCGGGCCGCTCCCGGCCTTCTCAATCGGGCTGGGCATCGCCGCGAACGGCAGCCCGATCCTCGCGTTCGTCGTCGTCGTGCTGCTGGCCGTGGGCGCGGTGAGCCTCGGGATCTTCCTCTCGACATTCGCCAGGACGGAGCTCCAGATCATCCAGTTCATCCCGATCGTGCTGGCGCCCCAGTTCCTCCTGTCGGGCGTCCTCTTCCCGGTCAGCAGCCTGCCGGCGATCCTCAAGCCGCTGGTCGCGATCATGCCGCTCAACTACGCGGTGGACGGGCTCCGCCAGGTCTTCATCCGCGGGGCGGACCTGGGGGTGGCCGCACTCCAGCTCGATCTCGCGGTCCTGGCGATCGTCGCGGCCTTCTTTGCGACGATCGCGGCGTTCACGATCCGCCGCGACGTGGTGTGACCGGCGCCGCGCGGCCCCACGGCCGCACCGGCCGCCGACCGGGCGCGAGCGACACGCGGGCACGGGTCCTCCTGGCGGCCCGGACGAGCTTCGGCGAGCGGGGCTTCGACGGGGCGACGATCCGCGACATCGCGCTCCGGGCGGGCGTGGACCCGGCGCTCGTCCACCACTACTTCGGCACCAAGCAGCAGCTCTTCGTCGCCGCGATGGAGTTCCCATTCGACCTGCCGCTCATGGTCGCCCGCATCCTGGATGGCCCGCACGACGAGCTCGGGGCGCGATTCGTGCGCTTCATCCTCGAGCTCTGGGACGCGCCCGCCGTCCAGTCGCTGCTGCTTGGCGTGGTGCGCTCGGCGTCGACCGATCCGGTCG
The DNA here is from genome assembly GCA_963850035.1 of uncultured Chloroflexia bacterium. Lineage (GTDB taxonomy): Bacteria > Chloroflexota > Limnocylindria > Limnocylindrales > CSP1-4 > CTSoil-043. Next base: position 92,317 of record CAWKJP010000016.1, read on the forward strand.
CCGCGGCGATGTTCCGGCGGCTCCTCGCCGAGGGCCCGTTCCTGGCCCTGGCCCGCGCCATCGACCGGCCCGACGCGCTCCTGCGGGCGACGCTCGCCGGCTCGCAGCTCATCGGGCTCGCGATGGCGCGCTACGTGGTCGCCGTCGAGCCGCTGGCGTCCGCCTCGACCGACCTCCTGGTTGGCGCCCTCGGCCCGACCATCCAGCGGTACCTCGTCGGCGACCTGGCGGACCTCGCGTCCGCGACCGGTCCTGCGGAGGCGGGCGAGCCGCAGCCCTGAACACCCTGCCCCATGGCCCTCGGCCCAATCCGAGCGGCCCCCGTGATCGCGCCCAATCGGTCTACCTGCGGGCGGGCCGCCGGACGACGATTCGGGCCACGCGAGCCGGCCGGGCACCCCAGGCCGACCCGCCATGGGAGTGAGCCGATGAAGAAGATTCTCCTTGCCTACGACGGCGGAGAGCCTGCCCGGCGAGCACTCGAGACCGCAGGCGAGCTCGCCCGCGCATTCCACGCACGGGTGAGCGTGGTGAGCGTGGTGCCCGAAGGCGCGGACGGCCCCGGGGTCGGCGCGTCGATCGACGCGAGCGCGCGCGCCAACGGGCTCCAGGAGGCCAAGCGCCTCCTCACGGCGATGGGGATCGAGGTCGAGCTCCTCGAGCCCTCCGGCGACCCGGCCGGCCGCATCGAGCAGATCGCGGAGGAGGGCGGCTTCGACACGATCGTCCTCGGATCCGGCGGCGGCGTCGCGATCGACCGCGTCTTCCGCGGGAGCGTCGCCCGCCACGTGGTCACCCACGCGGCGGCGACCGTCGTGGTGGCGCACTGACGAGGCGGCCCGGCGTGATGCGGGTCGTCACGCCGACCCTGCCACCCGCCGCGCGGCTTTGGTGCAGACGGCACTCTGCCAGCGTCCCGCGCCCGCCTACGCTCGACGCATGACAGCCCCGCACGCATCGCTTCCGGCCGCGCCGGACCCGCGTCGCCCGCTCCGCATCACGTTCCGGGGTCGCTCCCTGCTCGGCCGCGCGCTCTACAACAAGGACGCCGCCTTCACCCACGAAGAGCGCGACTGGTTCGGCCTGCACGGCCTGCTCCCGTCGCATGTCCTGCGGATCGAGGAGCAGCTGGGCCTGGAGCTGGAGCACGTCCGTCGCAAGGAGGACGCCCTCGAGCGATACATCGGGCTCGCCGCCCTCCAGGATCGCAACGAAACCCTCTTCTACCGGCTCCTCGCGGAGAACCTGGAGGAGTTCCTTCCGATCGTCTACACGCCCACGGTCGGGCGCGCCTGCCAGGAGTACAGCCACATCCTCCGGCGCCCTCGCGGCCTCTGGATCACGCCGGGCGACATCGGTCGCGTCCCGGAGCTCCTCCGCAACTCCGCGCAGCAGGAGGTCCGGCTGGTCGTGGTGACGGACAACGAGCGGATCCTGGGGCTGGGCGACCAGGGTGCCGGTGGCATGGGGATCCCGGTCGGCAAGCTCGCGATCTACACCGCCGGCGCGGGCATCTACCCGGCGCTCACCCTGCCGATCTCGCTTGACGTGGGGACGGACAACGAGGCGCTCCTGGCCGACCCGATCTACGCCGGCTGGCGCCAGCCGCGCCTCCGGGGGCCGGCGTACGACGCGTTCATCGACTCGTTCGTGGCCGGCGTCAAGTCCGTCTTCCCGCGGGCCATCCTCCAGTGGGAGGACTTCAAGCAGCACACGGCCATCCGGATCCTGGACCGCTACGCGGACGTGCTGCCCTCCTTCAACGACGACATCCAGGGGACGGCGTCGGTGGTCATCGCCGGGATCCTCGCGGGACTTCGCCACCTGGGCCAGCCGCTCCGCGGCCAGCGCTTCGTCTTCTTCGGCGCGGGCGCAGCCGCCACCGGGATCGCGCGGCTCGTGCGGGCTGCCCTCCTCGCCGCCGGCTCGCCGGACGACGAGGTTCGGCGCTCGCTCTTCCTCCTCGACTCCAGGGGTCTCCTGGGCCTGGATCGTCCGGGTCTCGACGCGGACAAGCATGAGTTCGCGCTCGCGCCGGAGGAGATGGCCGCGTTCGGGCTTGCGACCGGCGCCGACCTGCTCTCCGTCGTGCGGGCCGTGCGGCCCTCGATCCTGGTCGGGACCACGGCGACGCCGAACACGTTCACGGAGCCGATCCTGCGGGCGATCGCGGAGGCCTGCCCCAACCCGATCGTCTTCCCGCTCTCCAACCCGACGTCGCGGACGGAGGCGACCCCCAGCCAGGTGCTGGAGTGGACGGACGGCCGTGCCCTCGTCGCGACCGGCAGCCCGTTCGAGCCCGTGGTCGTGGACGGACGGAGCCGCCTGATCGGGCAGGCGAACAACGCCTTCATCTTCCCCGGGGTCGGGCTCGCCGCCATCGTGGCCGGCGCGCGCACGGTGACCAACGCCCAGTTCCTTGTCGCCGCGCGCACGCTCGCGGGCCTCGTCTCGGCGGAGCGTCTCGCCGACGGCGCGCTCTATCCGCCGATCCGGGATCTCCGGGCGGTGTCGCGCGAGATCGCTGTCGAGGTCGTCCGCTCGTTCGGCACGGTCGATGGGATGCCGCTCGCGGCAGGGGACCAGGGTCGGGCCGAGGCCGAGGCCGCGGTCGACGACTCGATCTGGTGGCCGGAGTACCCGGCCTACGAACCGGCCTGAGCCAGCCGCATCCCCCCGCGCTAACCGTCGCATAATCCGGCGATGGGCCTCCCGTTCGTCCCGCCCCTCGAGCCGATGCTCGCCGCCCCACAGGCTGCCCTCCCCGAGGGCGACGGCTGGGCATACGAGCCGAAATGGGACGGATTCCGCTGCATCGTGTTCCGGGATGGGGACGACGTCTTCCTGCAGAGCCGCGACCTGCGGCCGCTGGAGCGCTACTTCCCGGAGCTGCGCGCGCCCCTGCTGGCTGCGCTCCCGGATCGCGCCGTGGTGGACGGCGAGGTCGTCATCGCCGGGGCCAGGGGCCTCGACTTCGACGCTCTCCTCCTTCGCATCCACCCCGCCGAGTCGCGCGTCCGACTCCTGGCCGCGGAGACGCCCGCGAGCTTCGTTGCCTGGGACCTGCTCGCCCTCGGGGACGACGACCTGCGCGAGCGCCCGTTCGCGGACCGCCGTGAAGCGCTCGTCGCGGGCATCGACCCGGACGTGCCCGCCGTCCACGTGACGCCGCTCACCCGCGACGTCGCGCTGGCACGCGACTGGTTCGACCGGTTCGAGGGCGCCGGCCTCGACGGCGTCATCGCGAAGCGCCTCGACGGCCGGTACCAGCCGGCGAAGCGGGGCTGGGTGAAGGTGAAGCACGCCCGGACGGCGGACGTGGCCGTGGCCGGGTTCCGCTGGCACAAGGACGAGCAGGGCAGCGGTGTCGGGTCCCTGATCGTGGGGCTCCTCGACGACGCCGGAACGCTCCACCATGTCGGCGTTGCGAGCGGGTTCACGGCCGCCCGCCGGCGTGAGCTGGTGGGCGAGCTCGCTCCGCTGCGCGAGGGCGCGCTCGACGGCCATCCCTGGCACGACTGGGCCAGCCCGGAGCTCGCCGAGGCTGCCTACGGGCGGCGGATGCCCGGGGCAACGTCCCGCTGGAACCGGGGCAAGGACCTCTCGTGGGAGCCGCTGCGCATCGAGCTGGTCGCCGAGGTCGCCTACGACCACCTGCAGGGCGACCGATTTCGGCATGCGACGCACTTCGTCCGGTGGCGCCCCGACCGGCGCCCCGAGAGCTGCCGCTATGACCAGCTTGAGGCGACGCCGCCGTTCGAGCTTTCCCAGATCTTCGGGCGGGAGGCCGGCGGCCGATGACACGGGCGTGGTCGATGCAGGCGCGCCGGCCACGCCGTCGACGGTTCCTCGCCGGAGCCGCGCTCGCGACCCTCCTGGTGCTCGGCGTCGTCGCGGGTGCCGTCGCGCTCGCTCCGGGCGCAGGTCCGGTGACCGCTGGGGCGGCCGGGATCCGTGCCACGGCCACGCCGGCCGCGGCGGCCCTGCCGACGGTCAGCCCAGGCGCCGCCGGAGCCGAGGGTGCGGCCTCGCCGTCGGCAGCGCCGTCGAACGCGATCGCGATCGCCCCAGCGCCGGCGCCCCCGGTGGACGCGGCGACCGCGGCCGTGCTCCAGAAGGCCCTGGAGGCCGCCCGGAAGGCGATGGTCATCCCGGGCATCGAGGCGACCGTGATCCTCGCCGACGGGCGGACGTGGACGGGCGTCGCCGGCGACGCCGTGGTGGCCACGCACGCGAAGGTGACGCCCGAGACGCCGTTCCCCATCGCAAGCCTGACGAAGACGTTCACGGCCGCGCTCATCCTCCGGCTCGCCGAGCAGGGCCGGCTCACGATCGACGACCCGCTGGCACGATGGCTCCCCGACTATCCGAACGCGGCCCGCATCACGCTCCGGATGCTCCTCACGCACACGAGCGGCCTCGCCGACTTCTTCCAGAACCCGAAGCTCGACACGGCCCTGAACCGGGCCAAGGGCCGTGTCTGGACGCCCGCGGAGGTCCTGCCCTTCGTCGCCGGGCCCGCCTTCGCGCCGGGCAAGGGCTGGGGCTACTCGAACACGAACTACGTGCTGCTGGGACTCGTCGCCGAGCGGGCCGGCGGCGCTCCCTGGGCCGACCAGGTGCGCGATGACTTCTTCGTGCCGCTCGGGCTTGCCTCGACCTATGTCCAGGGAGTGGGAACGCCGGCAGTCCCGCCGGCGCACTCGAACCAGATGTTCATCGGGTACGGCGGCAGGATCCTCCCGCGGGACCTCAGCGACGGCAGCGCGATCGCGCCGTTCACCTCGGTCGTCACCGCGGCGTACTCGGCAGGATCCATCGCGTCCACGACCGAGGACCTCGCTCGCTGGGCCCGGGCGCTCTACGGCGGCGACGTGCTTGCGCCCGCCTCGCTCGCGGAGATGCTCACGTTCGACCCGGACATCACGCGCTATGCCGCCCTCGCCTACGGCCTCGGCGTGTCGCGCGTCAAGATCGACGGGCGATTTGTCGCCATCGGCCACACCGGTGCGCTGGCCGGGACGCGCGCGTCGATCCGCTGGCTCCCTGCCCAGCACGTCAGCGTGGCCGTGGCCTTCAATCGCGACCTGTTCACCGGGGACGACGCGACACGCTTCCTGATCGCCGCGCTGTACCCGCGGGCGAAGCCGGCTGCGTCCCCGGGCGCCTCCACGCCGATCCCGGCCCCATCCGCCCTGCCCTGACCCCTTCCCTCGCCTGCGCATCGGCGCTACAGTCGCGGCCCAGGGACGCCGCATCAGGAGGGGAACGTGTCCGAGCCACAGCTTCCGCCGACGGGCCTGCCGAACGAGCCCGCGCCGGTGGCTCCACCACCGATCGCCCCGTCGCCGCCGCCGACGGCGCCGTCCGCCCCGCCGGCGCCGCCCCAGGTCCAGGCTCCGGGCCAGCCCGTCGCGCCGCAGCCGCCAACCTGGGCGCAGCCGGCGCCGACACAGACACCCCCGCCCGGCTGGGGCCAGCCCGCGGCCGGGCAGCCGGGCTGGGTCCAGCCGCCCCAGGTCCAGGCTCCGGGCCATTTCATGTTCCGCGTTCTTCTCGCCGCGCTGCTCTTGCTCGCGGCCGGCGTCCTCACGCTCGTGCCGGCCGCCGGGTTCGTGCTCGGGGGAACCAAGCTCAGCGATTACGTGGATACCGCGCAGTTCTCCAACGTCGCCGACGCCATTGGGGGCGCGCTGATCGCGGTCGGCGTGGTGATGTTCGTATGGGCGTTGCTCGAGATCCTGGCCTCGCTCGGGATGATCCTGCGCCGCACGTGGGGTCGCGCCCTGGGGACCGTCATCGGCCTGTTCGGCGGCCTGTTCTGGACCCTGATCCTGGTCCTGTCACTGGGCGCCCTGCGCGAAGCCAACACGGTGGGCTCGACGGGCGTGGGTGGCGCGGTGCTCGTCGCCATCGTCGTCGCCTTCTTCGTGGGCTACTGGTTCACGCTCTTCGCCTGCATCACCGGGGGCATCCACTTCCGGCGCCGGTAGGGCGGCGGGAAGCGCCAGGCGGCGCAATTCGGCGGAAGCGACGGACCGTTCCGCCGATCAGCGCCCGGTCGCCCGCTCCGGTGGGCCGCCCCGGCCCGGCCACTCGACCCCGGCCCACGGGTCGTAGTCGGGGTCGAGCGCCTCCTGCTCGGGCCGCTGCTCGGGCGGGACGTGCTCGAGGTTCAGGCGGATGCGCGTCCAGGTGGTGGAACGGCCGCGCATCGCGTCCACCAGCACGTCCGCCGGGGCGAGGTGCGGCCAGGCGTCCGGATGGCGCTCCTTCCAGCGCGCCAGGCCGGCCATCGCCTCGGCCTGGGTCGCCGCGCGCCCGATCTCGATGAGCGGCTTGGACGGCATCCGGCGTTTCGACGGGGCGACGCGGGGCGGCTCGTCGATCGTCCTGGCGTAGTTCGGGGGCCACGGCGCATCGCCGAGGCCCTCCGCCTCGTGGCGGGCCGACAGCTCCAGGAGCCCGTCCAGGCTCCCGGCGTGCGCGTCGATCGCGGCATGCGGGTCGCCCAGCCGCGCGAAACGCTCGGGGACGGTCCACACGGTGAATGCCGCCGCGTCCACGTCGGGGACCTCGTCCCACGTCAGCGGCGTCGAGACGCGCGCGTCGGGCCGGGGCCGCACCGAGTAGGCGCTCGCGACCGTGCGGTCCTTCGCGTTCTGGTTGTAGTCGATGAAGACGCCGTGGCGCTCCTCCTTCCACCAGCGGCTCGTGGCCAGCTCCGGCACCCGGCGCTCGACGTCGCGGGCGAGCGCCAGGGCGGCGCGACGGACCTCGGGGAATGTCCAGCGACGCTCGATCCGGACGTTGACGTGGATGCCGCGGCTGCCCGACGTCTTGGGCCAGCCGACGAGGCCGACGTCGGCGAGCGCGTCGCGGACCACCAGCGCGACGCGGCGGATGTCGTTCCAGGCGACGCCCGGGACCGGGTCCAGGTCCACCCGGAGCTCGTCGGGGTGCTCCAGGTCATCGGCACGGACAGGGTGCGGGTTGAGGTCGAGGCAGCCCAGGTTGACCACCCAGGCAAGCTGCGCCGCATCCTCGATCACGACCTCGTCCGCCGTGCGCCCGCTCGGGAAGCTGAGCGTCACCGTGGGAATCCAGTCGGGCCGCGATTCCGGCGCGCGCTTCTGGAAGAAGAACGGGCCGGCCGCGCCATTCGGGTAGCGCTTGAGGGCCATCGGCCGGCCGCCCGCTCCCCGGAGCGCGCCGTCCGCGACCGCGAGGTAGTAGCGGACCAGGTCGAGCTTCGTCACCGCGCCGGTGCTGCCATCGGCCGTCGCCGCGCCGGCGTGGGCGGGGGCCGTACCACCCGCGGGCGGGGCCGTGCCGTCGCCCGGGGCGCCGGCCGCCGGGGCGCCAACGGTGCCCTCGAAGAAGACCTTGTCCGGGTTGGTCACGATCACGTCGCGGCCGGCGACGTGGATGACCTCGCTGCGTGGCGCCATGGCGAGAGAGCATACGAGGTGGCGTCGAGCACGGGCCACGACGTGCCGGCAGGCACGTCGCCGACCGCGCGACCGACGGCAGGCACGGGTGTTGCGACGCGCGACGCCGCGTGTCGTCCCGCTCGTGTTCGCCGATGATGGCGCCCGCCCGTCGATCCGGGCCGTCCCCGTTCGTCGTCCGTGCAGGTGGAAGGCGAGCACGACGCGTGGACACCGGGAGGACCGGGACCGTCCCGCTCGCCACCCCGTCATACCAGGAGGCTCCGATGCGCTACATGCTCCTCATCTACGGGCCCGAGATGGCCCCGGCCCCGGGGGCGCAGATGCCCGACCTCGAGCCGTGGAACGCCTACACGCAGTGGATGATCGACTCGGGCATCTACAAGGCGGGCGACCAGCTTGCCCCGTCGGCAGCGGCCACGACCGTGCGGGTCCAGGACGGCCGGCGCCTCACAACCGACGGGCCGTTCGCGGAGACCAAGGAGGTCCTCGGCGGGTACTACATCGTGGAGTGTGCCAACCTCGACCTGGCGCTCGAGGCAGCCGGCCGATGTCCCGGCGCGACCTACGGCTCGGTCGAGGTCCGCCCGATCGTCGACATGTGAGCGACGAGGACGATGCACCGGCCGCGGGCGCGGTCGCGGGATGCGACGTCCGCGAGCATGTCGAGCGTGCGTTCCGTGACGAATCGGGCCGCGTCCTGGCCACGCTCATCCGGGTCCTCGGCGACTTCGACCTCGCCGAGGAAGCCCTGGCCGATGCCTTCGTCGCCGCGCTCGAGACCTGGCCGCGGGACGGCGTTCCGCGCAACCCGGGTGCCTGGATCACCACGGCGGCGCGGAACCGCGCCCTCGACCGGATCCGCCGGGCTCGTCGCCAGGCGCTGAAGCTCGCCGAGCTCGAAGGCGCCCTCGCCGACGGCGGAGGACAGGAGGACGACGTGCGCCTCGGGAGCGACAGCCGCCTCGTCGACGACCGGCTTCGCCTGGTCTTCACCTGCTGCCACCCGGCGCTCGCGATGGACGCGCGGGTGGCGCTGACGCTTCGGACGCTCGGCGGCCTGACGACCCCGGAGATCGCGCGCGCCTTCCTGGTGCCCGAGGCGACCCTTGCGCAGCGTCTCGTGCGGGCGAAGCGGAAGATCCGTGACGCGGGGATCCCTTATCGAGTCCCGCCGGACGACCTCCTCGCGGAGCGTCTCGACGGGGTCCTGGCCGTCCTCTACCTCGTCTTCAACGAGGGATACAGCGCCTCGGCGGGCGACGCCCTGGTCCGCCGCGAGCTGTGCGCCGAGGCGATCCGGCTGGCGCGGCTGGTCGCGGAGCTCATGCCCGACCAGCAGGAGACCGTGGGGCTCCTGGCCCTGCTCCTGCTCCAGGATTCGCGGCGCGACGCCCGCGTCGGGCCCGACGGGTCGCTGACCCTGCTCGAGGACCAGGACCGGGAGCGCTGGGATCGCGCCGAGATCGCGGAAGGGCTGGCCCTCGTCGACCGGGCCCTCCCGGCGGCGCCCGCGGCCGGCCTGCAGCCCGGCCCCTACCTGCTCCAGGCCGCGATCGCGGCCGGTCACGCCCGTGCCGGGCGGGCCGACGAGACGGACTGGCGCGCCATCGCCCGGCTGTACGACGCGCTGGTCGCGGAGGTGCCCACCCCGGTCGTCGAGCTCAACCGCGCGGTCGCCGTGGCGATGGCGGAGGGGCCGCGCGCCGGGCTCTTCCTGATGGACGCACTTGGCGCGGAGGGCGCGCTCGACGGCTACCACCTGTTCCACGCGGCGCGCGCCGATCTCCTCCGCCGCGTGGGCCGGCGCGACGAGGCAGCGCGCGCCTACCAGCGTGCCGTGGACCTGGCAGGCAATCAGACCGAGCGGGCGTTCCTCGCCCGTCGCCTGGCCGAGGTGCGCGCGGACGCCTGACGCCGCGGTCCGGCGATGCGCCGTGCCGGCGCTAGAAGCAGCGGAACGTGCCGCTCACGGTCGTGCCGTCCGCCAGGTGACCCGTGAACGTGCCGCCCGAGTCGTCCACGTACAGGAAGACGGACGCGGTGTCGTGGTC
>CAWKJP010000017.1:0-69947 GCA_963850035.1 uncultured Chloroflexia bacterium
TCAGGCGGAACCGGTATCGGTCCTTAAGTGCCTGCTTACGGTCTGCTGGCGCGGCCACGTACAGGGCGTCGGCCGTCGCCAGCACCTCGCCCGTTTCCACGTCGATCAGCCGGGCCTGCGTCGTGAGAAGCCGTCGTCGGCGCTCGACCAGGTGGCCTTCCGCGCGCAGGAGGCGTCCGATCGGCGTCGGGCGGCGGTACTCGACCGTCAGGCGCGCCGTGAACCCCCAGGAGTCGGCGCTCGCGAGCGCCCAGCCCATGACCTCGTCCAGGATCGTGGCGACGATGCCGCCGTGGGTCACGTCCTCCCAGCCCTGGAAGGTCGACGCGAGCGTGGTCTCCGTCCAGCAGGTGTCGCCGGCCACGTGCAGGACCAGCCGCAGCCCGACGGCATTGAGCTCGCCGCACGCGAAGCAGCTGTGGGGCGCGACCTCGAACCGGCCACCCGCGGTCCTGACCTCAGATGTCAAGGTTCTGCACCTTCCGCGCCTCGGACATGATGAAGCTCTTGCGCGGGGCCACCTTCTCGCCCATCAGCATCGTGAAGATCGCGTCGGCCTCGACGCCGTCCTCGATCTCGGCACGAAGGAGCGTCCGGCTCTGCGGGTTCATCGTCGTCTCCCACAGCTGGTCCGCGTTCATCTCGCCGAGGCCCTTGAAGCGCTGGACGGTGATGTTCTTCGCGTTGAGCTTCTTGATCGCCGCCTCGCGCTCCTTCTCCGACTGGGCGTAGAGCGTCTGCTTGCCCGTGCTGACCCGGTACAGGGGCGGCTGGGCGATGTAGAGGTGGCCGTTCTCGATGATCTGGCCCATGTGGCGGTAGAAGAATGTGAGCAGGAGCGTCCGGATATGGGCGCCGTCGACGTCGGCGTCGGTCATGATGATGATCCGGTGGTACCGGAGCTTCGCCAGGTCGAAGGTGTCGCCGATCCCGGCACCGAGCGCGATGATCAGCGGCCGCACGTTCTCGCTCGAGAGCACGCGATCAAGGCGCGCCTTCTCGACGTTGAGAACCTTGCCCCGGAGCGGCAGGACGGCCTGGAACCGGCGATTGCGGCCCATCTTCGCGGAGCCGCCGGCCGAGTCGCCCTCGACGAGGTAGAGCTCGCTCCGCGCCGGGTCGCGCTCCTGGCAGTCGGCGAGCTTGCCGGGCAGGGCCATCCCCTCGAGGGCACCCTTGCGGATCACCAGGTCGCGCGCCTTGCGAGCCGCCTCGCGGGCGCGCGCCGCGGTCAGGCTCTTCTCGATGATCCGCCGCCCGTCCGCCGGGTTCTCCTCCAGGTGCTGGATGATTCCCTCGGCGACGGCCGCCTGGACCTGCGCCTTGACCTCGGCGTTGCCCAGCTTGGCCTTCGTCTGGCCCTCGAACTGCGGCTCGACGAGCTTCACCGAGACGACGGCGGTCAGACCCTCGCGGACGTCGTCCCCGCTCAGGTTCGAATCGGCGTCCTTGAGGATCCCCGCCTTGCGCGCCCAGTCGTTGAGCGAGCTGGTGAGGGCGGCGCGGAACCCGGTGACGTGCGTCCCGCCGTCGACCGTGTTGATGTTGTTCGCGAACGCGAAGACGTTCTCCGTGAATGAGTCGTTGTACTGGAGCGCGACCTCGATGGACGTCGCTCCCTCGCGCTTCTCGACGGCGATCGGGCGCGAGTGGAGGACCTCCTTGTTGCGGTTGAGGTGCCGGACGAAGGAGACCAGGCCGCCCTCGAAGTAGAACGATCGCTCGCGATCCGCGCGCGCATCGATGAGGCGGATCCAGAGGCCCTTGTTGAGATAGGCCGACTCGCGGAGGCGCTGCGTGATGGTCTCGAAGCTGTAGTCCGTGCTCTCGAACATCTCATGGTCCGCGCGGAAGATCGTCCGCGTCCCGCGTCGCTGGCCCTGCGGGCCGACCTTGACCACGGCCGTAGTCGGCTTCCCGCGCACGTACTCCTGCGCCCAGATGAACCCGTCACGCGCCGTCTCGACGCGGAGCCACTCCGAGAGCGCGTTCACGACGCTCACGCCCACGCCGTGCAGCCCGCCCGACACCTTGTAACCACCGCCGCCGAACTTGCCGCCGGCGTGGAGGACCGTGTGGACGACCTCGAGGGCGTCCTTGCCTGTCGCGTGGCGCCCGACCGGGACGCCGCGTCCGTCGTCCTGGACGGTGACGGTGCTATCCGCCGCGATCGACACGTCGATCCGCGTCGCATGGCCGGCCATCGCCTCGTCGATCGAGTTGTCCACGACCTCCCAGACGAGGTGATGGAGGCCCCGCACGTCCGTCGAGCCGATGTACATGCCGGGTCGTCGCCGAACGGCCTCGAGGCCCTCGAGGACCTGGATGCTCGCGGCCGTGTAGTCGCTGCCGCCGGACGCTCGCTTCGACCGGCTTCCCTTCCCGCTCGCCGCGCCCGCACCCGCGCCACCACGCGTCGCCCGATCCGTCACGAATTCCCTCCGGTCAGCCGTTCGTAGAGGCGGCCGAGCTCATCCTCGCCATACCACTCGATGATGATTCGCCCGCCCTTGCTCGATCGCGCGAGCCGAACCTTCGTGCCGAGCGACCGTCGGAGGTCTTCCTCGACCCGCTCCATCTCGCCGTCGACCGAGACGGCCGAGCGGCCTCCATCGGGTCCTGCCGGAGCCTCGCGAAGGCGTCGGACGAGCGCCTCGACCTGCCGGACGGAGAGACCTCGACGCTCGATGAGCGCGATCACGTCGGCCTGTCGCGACGAATCGAGCCCGAGCAGCGCCCTCCCGTGCCCTTCGCTGATGCGCCCCGTCGTGATCGCGTCGAGCGTCGCCGGAGCCAGCTCGAGGAGCCGGATCGTGTTCGCGACGGTCGACCGCGCTCGCCCAACCCGCACCGCGATCTCGTCGTGGGAGAGCCCGAACTCGTCGGCGAGCTGGCGGTAGGCCCCGGCCTCCTCGACGGCGTTGAGATCCTCGCGCTGGACGTTCTCGACGAGTGCCAGCTCGAGCTGCTCGCGACCGGTTGCCTGGCGCACGATGGCAGGGATGCGGGTGAGTCCCGCCAGCTGCGCGGCACGAACGCGACGCTCACCCGCGATCAGCCGGTACCCCTCGAGGGTCTCCGTCACGAGCACGGGCTGCAGGACCCCGTGTGCCTCGATGCTGGCCCGAAGCTGCTCGAGCTGGTCAATCTCGAACACGGTCCGGGGCTGGTACGGGCTCCGCTCGATCCGGTCGATCGGGATCTCGGCAGGGACGGGCGTGGTGGATGCCGCCTGCGGAATGAGCGCCGAGAGACCGCGTCCCAGCGACGCAGGCCGGCCAGACCTTGCCGTCACGCCGCGCCTCCGGGAAGGCCGGCCGCCGACACGGCCCCCAGCTGCGGCCGCGGGACGGCCAGCGCGAACGAGCGATCTGGCGTCTCGGGCAAGCCAGCGCCCGCTGAAGCCTCGTGATGGTCCTCGACCAGGCGTCCCGCATCGCGATCCAGACGTCCCCAGATCTCGGTCGCAAGGTCGCGGTAGGCGATGGCGCCGCGGCTCTCGGGCGCATAGGCCGCGATCGGACGGCCGTGGCTCGGTGCTTCGGCGAGCCGCACGCTCCGCGGCACCACCGTCTCGAAGACCGCGGTCCCCAGGTGCTGGCGAACCTCGGCGGCGACTTCGGACGAGAGATTGGTGCGACCGTCGAACATCGTGAGCACGACCCCTTCCACGGCGAGCGCCGGGTTCAGGTGGTCGCGCACGAGGTGAATCGTCGCGATCAGCTGGGACAGGCCCTCGAGGGCGTAGTACTCGCATTGGAGCGGGATCAGCACGGCATCGGCAGCCGTGAGGGCGTTCACCGTGAGCAGGCCGAGGGACGGCGGGCAATCGATGAATACGACGTCGAACTCGGATCGGACCGCTTCGATGACGCGGCTCAGCCGGCGCTCTCGCTGCGGCACCGCGGCAAGCTCGACCTCCGCACCCGCGAGGGCGATCGACGAAGGCACGAGCGCGAGCCCTGGCGTCTCGGTGGGCACGATCAGGGCGCGGAGGTCCGCGCCGCCCATCATCACGTCATAGACGGAAGCGCCCGCTGCCGCGCGGGTCGCCCCGAGGCCACTCGTCGCGTTCCCCTGGGGGTCGAGATCGACCACGAGAACCCGCCTGCCATCTCCTGCAAGGTAGGCGGCGAGGTTGACGACGGTCGTCGTCTTCCCGACCCCGCCCTTCTGGTTGGCGCACGCAAGCATCCGGCCCACTACGGGCCACTCTCCTCGGGAATCACTCGTCAAGTCTACCATTTCGGCCCCTTTCGACCCCCGACGAGAGGATGACGAAGGCGCCTTTGCTGCCATGTATCGCCGCCTTTCCTCGGGCCGCACAGCGGGATGGGAACGTTCGGTCGTGGCGCGGGTCACGGCGCGACGTCGCCCGGCGTTTCACGTGGAACAGTTGATGGCGAGCGTCGAGCGGCGCGCGGCAAGCCGCTCGCGGGACACGACCGACCGTCGGACGGAGCACCATCGACTTCTCGGGCGGGGCCCGCGCAGACCTCGGCCCCGGACGGCCGGCCGCCATATGGCCGGCTCAACTCCGACTCCTGCAGGCCCGGGCAAGCGGCGGGCTCGCGACCGAGCCCGGATCCGCCCGTCCTGCCCGACGACCACCTGGCCTTCAGCCGCAACCTGGGTCGCCGTTTCACGTGAAACACATGGCCGAGCAGGTGGTACACGGACTCCGCCGGCGACCTCGCGTCTGCTCCGTCGAGCGGGCGGTGCCACCACAGGGCGCGGGCCCGCGCGCCTGACGTCCGCGACTGACGTCCAGCCCGAGAGCGCCGCCCGGACGGACATACGATCAGCCAGCCCCGGAGGCACCCAATTCGCGGCGGGCCGAGTTGTCCCTCCTCGGTATACTCGAGAAGCAGACTCCCGGCCGATCGCGCAGAGGCGGTGCGGTCGGGCTGTCGGTTCACTGAGGAACAACCGCAATGAGCCTGGTTCTCGCAGCGGTCGGGGCGGCAGTGGCTGCACTGATCCAGTCATCAATCCTGCCATTCACCGCTGCCGGGGGCGCGGGGCTCGATCTCGTCCTTGTTCTCGCCGTCGTCTGGACAATGACGGTTGGCCTCGACGGTGGCCTTGTCTGGGCCTTCCTCGGAGGGCTGATCATCGACGTACTCCTCATGCGCCCGCTGGGCCTCACCGCGTTCGTGCTCCTCCTCGCCGTCGGTGCTGCGTGGATCGTCGGCCGCGTGTCGCCGCGTGCGGTCTACCCCGTCGTGGTCGTCACCTCGGCGGTGACTGCCGCCATCGCCTCCACCCTGACGGTCGTCCTGTTCGGGGTCCTTCGGGGGCTTCCGGCCGGGGTCGATCCGCTCGCCCAGGCCGTGCCATCCGGGCTGCTCGCCGGCCTGGCGGCAGCCCTGATCGCGCCGGTCCCGCTGATCGTCCGCAGGCGCCGGTTCGGCGACGAGACGGAGCGGGTTGACTGGTGAGCGTTCTCCAGACACCGGTCACCCACGAGCGCCGACCGGTCCGGTTCGTCGCGTTCGCGATCGTCGCCGTCCTCGCCCTTGGCGGGCTGACGACGCGCCTGTTCGCGATGCAGCTCGCGAGCGCGCCGGCCCCGCAGCCGGCCGCCGCCGTGCCTCCTGCCGACGTTGGACGCCAGATTGTCACGGAGCCCGTTCCCTCGACGCGGGGGCTCATCTACGATCGGCAGAAGCGGCTTCTCGTCGAGAACGTGCCCACGTTCACGGTGTCCGTTCGGCCCGCCGATCTCCCGCAGAGCCAGCGACCGGACGTGATCGGGCGTCTGGCCGGGCTGCTCGGCATCGCGACCACGACCATCGCCGAGACGATCGACGGCGCGACCGGCTCGCGCTTCGACCCCGTGGCGATCGCGCACGACGTCCCCGAGCAGACAGCGCGCCTCATCTCCGAAGACAACCTGACGCTCCCGGGCGTCGAGGTGACGGTCGACGCGCGCCGCGACTACCTCGACGGGCCCCTGTTCACCCAGCTGATCGGGTGGACGGGCGCCATCGACGCGACCACGTACACGTCGCTCCAGGGCCAGGGGTACCTGCCTGACGACCAGATCGGCAAGGCAGGGGTCGAAGCCGTCTACGAGTCGGCCCTTCGCGGGACGTATGGCGTCCGCGAGGTGGAGAAGGACGGAACCGGGCGAACGCTCCGCGTCCTGTCTACGACGACCGCTCCCCAGGCAGGGGACTCGCTCATCCTGACGATCGACTCCAAGGAGCAGAAATTCGCGCAGCAGGCGCTCGACTGGGGTCTCAAGCTCTCCGGGGCGAAGCGCGGGGCGATCGTCGTCGAAAATCCCCAGACCGGCGAGATCCTCGCGATGGTCAGCGAGCCCACGTATGACGCCAACCTCTTCGCGCGCGGGATCAGCACGGCGGATTTCCAGAAGCTCCTCACGAACATCGATCTTCCGCTCATGAACCATGCGATCGGCGATCAGCAGCCGCCCGGGTCGACGTACAAGCTCGTCACGGGCTCGGGCGTGCTCGCTGACAAGAAGCTGGGCATGACCGAGACGGTCATGAGCAAGCCGTACATTCAGCTGGGCTCCACCCTGTTCTGGGAATGGAATCACGCCGGATGGGGACCACTCGACATCAGGGAAGGCTTCGCCCACTCCAGCGACACCTTCTTCTACCAGATGGCCCAACGGCTCGGGATCGACCGCCTCGGATACTGGGCGCGGCAGTTCGGCTTCGGCGCACCGACCGGGATCGACCTCCCCGCCGAGGCGCCGGGCCTCGTCCCGACGGACCAGTGGAAGCTCGAAACGCTCGGCCAGACGATCTTCCCGGGCGAGGTCCTTCAGGCCGGGATCGGCCAGGGCTATGATCTCGCGACGCCGCTCCAGGTCGTCAACGCGTATTCCGCGCTGGCGAACGGTGGCACGCTCTACCAGCCCCAGGTGGTTCGCGAGATCGTGGGCCCGGACGGTACCGTTGTGCGCCCGTTCACGCCCAAGGTGATCCAGAAGGTCGCCGCTTCGAGTGCGGTTCTCACGACCATGCGCGAGGCAGCGCGCACCGTCGTGACGAGCCGGCACACCTACAACCTGGTCGACCTGCCGATCGTGGTCGCCGGCAAGACCGGCACCGCCGAGTTCGGGCTCCGCGACAAGAACGGCGTGCTTCCGTACCACGAGTGGTTCGCGGGGTTCGTCCCGAAGAATGCCTGGACGAAGAACAACCCGACGGGCGACGTCTCGAAACCCGACTCGCAGCTCGCCTTCGTGGTCTTCGTCTACAACGCGGGCACGCTCGGCAACGTATCGACCGAGGTCGCCAAGTACTACCTCCAGCTCCACTACGGGATCACCCAGGACTTCCGCCTGCCGCAGCTCCTCCAGCGCACGAACTTCTACGTCGGGGACCGCTGATGGGCGTGCTTCGCGTCGAACGCGACGCTCCCACGGGGATCGCGGCACGCGTCGGTGGCGTCGCGTGGCGCGACTTCGACGTGCAGCTCTTCGTGTACGCCGTGCTGCTCGCGACGCTCGGGCTGACGATGGCCTACAGCAACACGGCTGCCCAGCTCGGCGGCGATGTGGCGCAGGGTGGGACGACGTTCGCCCGGGGCCTTGTCTGGGCCGTGGTTGCGCTGGTCGCGTTCGCGGGCGCGACCGCATTCGACTACACGTGGCTGAAGGCCTTCTCCTGGCCCATCTACCTCGTGAACATCGGGCTCCTCGTCGCATCGCTGGCGCTCGGCAGCTCCGACGCCGTGTCTGCCCGCTGGGTCTCGATCTTCGGGCTCCAGTTCCAGTTCAGCGAGATCGCCAAGATCCTCATGATCGTGGTGCTCGCGCGCTACCTCGCCGACAATGACCGGCGCCTGGACTCGCTCACCGCGATCGTCGGCGCCTGCCTCATCGTGATCCCCCCGTGGGTCCTGGTCCTCCTCCAGCCGGACCTCGGGACCTCGCTCGTCTTCATCGCGGTCCTCGTCGGGATGCTGTTCATGGGAGGGGCGAGCCTGCGCTGGCTCGGGGCGCTCGCCGCGGCGACGCTCGCTGCGCTGCCCCTTATCTGGACATACGTCCTGCACGACTACCAGAGGGAACGGCTGACGAGCTTCCTCGATCCGGCAAAGGACCCGCTCGGGGCAGGCTTCCAGCTCCTGACCGCGCAGAAGGCCGTGAGCGACGGAGGGCTGCTGGGCGCAGGCTTGACGAACGGAGCCCAGAGCCAGTCGAACCTTCTCCCCGTGCAGGCGACCGACTTCGTGTTCGCCGTGCTGGCCGAGGAGCTCGGGTTCATCGGGTGCATCGTCGTGTTCCTGCTCTTCGCGGCGCTGCTCTGGCGGATCCTCGCGATCGCCTGGAGGTCGCGGGACCCGTTCGGCCTGATGGTCGGCGCGGGCGTCGCGTCGATGATCCTGTTCCAGATCGTCGTCAACGTCGGGATGGTGCTGGGCGTCATGCCGATCACGGGCATCCCGCTCCCGTTCATCACCCATGGAGGCGCATCGCTCGTGAGCATCGCGATCGGGCTCGGGATCCTCGAGAGCATCGCCATGCGCCAGCAGCGCGCCGAGTGGTGACGGGCTCCACCGGCGGTCCAGCGGTGCGCGACAGTCTGCCCGACACGGTGGACGGGGACGCCGGCCCCGCCGGCCGTCGGATCCGATCGCGTCGTCGCTCGTGATCCGGGGCGCGGCCGCATCGCCGGCCGTGGCGACCGGCCCTCCCCCGACCGGCCACGCCCGCGGACCTGCCATGGCCACGCCGGCGGGACGACCCCCGGTCATGCCGCGCCAGCGCTGGCGACTCTACCTGCGCCTGCCCGCGGTGACGGTGCCCGGCTCGCTTCCCGCCGGAGCCGGGGCCTGGGCCGCGCTGCTGGGCGAGTGCGGCCTGCCGCTGGCCGGCGAGGCCGGGAAGGGCCGCGTCGTGCCGGCGGCGCAGCTTCCCCTGGGCTTCGCCGGCGAGCGGGAGATCGTCGACGTTGTCCTCGGCGCGCGCCTCACGCTCGTCGAGGTACGCGAGCGGCTCAGGGCCGGGCTCCCCGCGTCCGTCGACCTGGTCGAGCTCCATGACGTCTGGGTCGGGGCGCCGTCGGCATCGGCGGCCGTGATCGCAGCCGATTACCGGGTCATGCTGGCGGGCGTGCCGGCGCCCGTCCTGCGCCTCGCGGCCGAGTCGCTCCTGGCCGCCTCGACGCTGCCCCGCGAGCGTCATCGCGAGAAGAAGACGCAGTCCTTCGACCTTCGGCCGCTCATCCTTTCGCTGTCGGTCTCCGCAGTCCTCCGGCCGTCGGGGGCTGATTCGGATGCGCCCTCGACGCTTCTCCGGGTCCGCCTCCGCCACCGACCGGACGCGGTGGGCCGTCCCGAGGACGTCGTGTCGGCTCTCGGCGAACCGCCGGCCCCGCCGCTCGGCGAGACGATCCGTGTGCTCGAGGTCGTTCGCGAGCGGCTGCTGCTGGCCGGAGACTCTGCCTGACCCGGGTTCTGTCCCTCTCGCGTCGAGCCGGCGGGTGGGCCGTCCGGTCCACGGATTCCGGCCGGGCGGCTCTCCCGTCATGAGGACGGCCGGTCCACCCTGAGCAGCTGGCGCTCCAGCCGGATCGCCCTGGTTCCGTTTGATCGAGGTGTGCCGTGCCCGAGGCGATCGAGCTGCGCGGCCTGACGCGCTGGTATGGCAAGCGGCGCGGGGTCATCGACCTCGAGGCCGGCGTCCACGAGGGCGAGGTGTTCGGGTTCCTCGGGCCGAATGGCGCCGGGAAGACCACCACGATCCGGATGCTCCTGGGGTTGATCAGGCCGAGCGCGGGAGGCGCCCGCGTCCTGGGACTCGACCCGTGGAGCCATCCTGAGGCGGTCCACCGGCAGCTCGCCCACCTGGGCAGCGATCCGGGCTATCTCGGCGGGATGGACGCGGCGTCGCTGCTCGACTACCTGGGAGCGCTCCGCGGCCTGCCGAAGGGCTCCTGGCGACCGATCGCGGAACGTCTCGAGCTCGATCCCACCGTCCCGGTGAGGAAGCTGTCGCGCGGCAATCGCCAGAAGGTGGGCGTGGTCCAGGTGTTCATGGGCCGCGAGCCGCTCCTCGTGATGGACGAGCCCTCGACCGGGCTCGACCCGCTCATGCAGCGGGAGTTCCTGGCGCTCGTGGCCGAGGCGCGCGGGCATGGCCGGACCGTGTTCCTCTCGTCGCACAACCTGCCCGAGATCGAACGCGCCTGCGACCGCGTGGCGATCATCCGGGAGGGCCGCCTCGTCAAGATCGCGACGGTGGCCGCCCTGGTCGGCGACCACACGCGCTCCGTGAACCTCGTGCTCGGAACGCCCGCGCCCGACGGGGCGTTCGGGCTGCCCGGCGTCACGGTCCTGTCCAGCACGGGCCAGGACGTCCACCTCATGGTCCGCGGCGACGTCAACCCGCTCCTGCGCCGCCTCGGCGAGCTCGACGTCCGCGACATCGCCGTCAGCACGCCGGACGTGGAGGACCTCTTCTTCCGCTACTACGAGGGGACGGTCGCCGGATCGGAAGGCCGCCCGGCCGCTCAGGGACCCGTGGACGCCGTCGCCAGGGAGGCTGTTCGATGACCGCGCTCACGCTTCGCCTCGAGCTCCGGCGCAGCCGGATGCTGGCCGTCGGGCTCGGGATCGTGGTCCTCGTCTACGGCGGGATGATCGCGGGGATCTACCCGATCCTGCTCACGAACACGGCTGCGATCGAGGATTACCTGAAGCTCTTCCCGAAGGAGTTCATGGCCGCCTTCGGGATGACCGGGAGCCTGTCGGATCCGGGCATCTTCTTCACGACGTACATCGCGAGCATGCTCTGGCCGGTGGTGGCCGCCATCGCCGCCATCGTCCTCGCGACGCGACCGACCGGCGCAGACGCCGAGCGAGGCTGGGCCGACGTCTGCCTCGCCACCCCGCTCACGCGCCGACGCTACCTGGGCGCCGCGATCGTGGGCCAGGTCGTGATCCTCGGCGCGCTCGCGCTCGTCACCGTCCTCGGGGTCCTCGCGGTGGGCACCCTCGTCGGTGCCGGGTTCGACGCCGGCCGGTTCCTGGCGGCGGGCGGCGTGATGTGGCTCTTCGGGTGTGCCATCGCCGGCGTGGCCTCGCTCGTCACCGTCATCACGCTGAGCCGGGGCGCGGCGGCAGGGGTCACGGCGGGAATCCTCATCGCGATGTACCTGCTCAACATCATCGCCCAGATCCAGCCCGGGCTTGCCTGGCTCGGCGGCCTCTCGGCCTTTCGGTACGCCGGCGTGGGCCCGCTGATCGACACGGGCACGGCCGACTGGGCGGGAATCGGGGCGTTCGCGGTGGTCGCGGCAATCGGCTGGACGGCCTCGCTCGTGCTCTTCCGGCGTCGCGACGTCCTGCCCTGAGCACGGCGGGACCACACCCGCGTTCGCGTCGAGGTCGGCCCGCGTTTGACCGGAGCGTGTTCGAGCCGTACACTCCCCATTCGCGCCCGAGTCATCCGGGCGGTTCGTTTGCGCCCACCCGAGGCCGGCACGTCACGCCCGCCGAGCACCCACGCGGAGACCCATGTACGCAGTCATCGAGACCGGCGGGAAGCAATATCACGTTGAGGTCGGCACGGAGCTCGCGGTCGAGCTCCTCGACGTGGAGCCCGGCCAGGAGATCACCCTCGACCGTGTCCTGCTGGTCGCGGACGGAGACGAGGCGGCCATCGGCCGTCCGCTCGTCGCCGGAGCCGTCGTCAGCGCCACCGTGCTGCGCGCCGACCGCGCCGACAAGGTGATCTCGTTCAAGTACAAGCCCAAGGCCCGTCGCCGCGTCAAGAAGGGCCATCGCCAGGAGCAGACGATCCTGCGCGTCACGGACGTGACGCTCAACGGCAAGAGCGCCGCGGAGACCGAGCGGGTCGCAGCCGAGGCACGGAAGACCGAACGCGAGCGACTCGCGGAGGCGGCCGCCGTCCAGGCGTCCACGGATGCCGCCCTCGCGGCGACCCTCGCCTCGAAGGCCGCCGCTGCCGATGCTGCAAGCGCTGCGTCTGCCGACGGGGCACCTGCCGGCGCTGCGAAGAAGCCGGCTCGCGGCGCAGCAAAGGCAAGCGCGCCTGCCGCCGACAAGGCCAAGCCCGCCGACAAGGCCAAGCCCGCCGCCGACAAGGCGAAGCCCGCAGCTGCGAAGGCGAAGACGCCCGCCAAGGGCGCCGCCAAGCCCGTCGCCAAGCGCCCCAGCGCCCCGAAGAAGGAAGACTGATCGATGGCCCACAAGAAAGCAGGCTCGAGCTCAAAGAATGGCCGCGATTCGGTCGGCCAGCGCCTGGGCGTCAAGGTCGGGGACGGTCAGCTCGTGCCGGCAGGCTCGATCATCGTCCGTCAGCGCGGGATGACCTTCATCGCCGGCACCGGCACGGGCCTCGGGCGCGATTACACGGTCTTCGCCACCGTCGAGGGCCGCGTCCACTTCGAGCACCAGACACGAACCAAGAAGCGCATCCGCGTCGAGCCCGTTGCCGAGGCCGCTCCCGCAGCCGAGACCGAGCCCGCCGTCGCCGGCGCATGACGCCGGCCTGATACCCCCGCCACACCGCTCCCGGAGACCCGATGAAGCCGAACATTCACCCCAAGTACCACGCCGCCAAGGTGCACTGCGCAACCTGCGGCACCGAGTTCGAGGTCGGGTCGACCCGCACCGAGCTCCGCGTCGACGTGTGCGGCAACTGCCACCCGTTCTACACGGGCAAGCAGATGATCATGGACACGGCCGGCCAGGTCGAACGGTTCCAGAAGCGCCTCGAGCGCGCTGCGACGGGCCGCTGACGGCTGGGTCGCATTCGCCACGGCGGGCCGCCCGGCCCGCCGTCGTGATTCCGGGCCGGGAGCGTCGCTGATGGCTCGCTTCTCCTACGGAGGCCAGGCGCTCATCG
The DNA here is from genome assembly GCA_963850035.1 of uncultured Chloroflexia bacterium. Lineage (GTDB taxonomy): Bacteria > Chloroflexota > Limnocylindria > Limnocylindrales > CSP1-4 > CTSoil-043. The sequence goes on from CAWKJP010000017.1 coordinate 12,857, forward strand.
AGGGCGTGCTCATGCGCGGCCGCGACGTGATCGCCGTGGCGCTGCGGCACCCGGACGGACGCATCGTGTGGGCCGACGAGAAGCTGGCCGTGGGGTTCCGCGCAACGCGATGGGCGCGCCTCCCGTTCGTGCGCGGCCTCGTCGTCCTCTACGAGACCCTGGTGGTCGGGACCCGCTGGCTCATCCGGTCTGCGGGCGTCGCCGCGGTCGAGGAGCTTGGCCCCGCAGCGCGGCCGGCACCGCCTCCCCCAGGCTTTGCCGAGCCCGGCCCGGCCCGTTTCGCGGAGGCCGTCGAAGTCGTAGCCAGCACCGGCATCGCCCCCGACGCAACCGGCGTCGCCCCCGACGCAGGTCCCGGGGCGCTGGACGATGCGCTCGCGACGGGCGCAACGACGGCGTCGGCACCGACCGGAGGGGCAATCGCCTCGGCGACGGTCGCACCGGCGGTGTCAGCGCCGATCGCCCCGCAGGCACCCGCCGACCCCCCGGCGCCCGCCGCCGACAGCGCCGAGCTCGGGAAGGGCGCCGTTGCGCTCATGCTCGGCCTGACGCTCGTGTTCGGCGTCGGCCTGTTCTTCTTCCTTCCGCTCTTTCTCGCCAAGGCCATCGCCGGGGGCCAGAGCGGCTACGTGGAGCGTGCCGTCGAGGGGATCATCCAGGTCACGATCTTCCTCGGCTACCTCACGCTGATCGGGCACACCTCGGACGTCCGGCGGACGTTCCAGTACCACGGTGCGGAGCACATGTCGATCCACGCCCTCGAGGCGGGCGACCCGCTCACCGTGGAGGCCGTCCGCAAGTACCCGACCGCGCACCCACGCTGCGGGACCGAGTTCCTGGTCGTCGTCATCCTCGTCTCGATCATCGTCTTCAGCCTGGTCGGCCGCCAGGAGATCGTGATCATGATCGCGAGCCGGATCGTGCTGATCCCGGTGATCGCCGGGATCAGCTACGAGCTGCTTCGGTTCGGCGCGCGACACCGCGAGAGCCGGCTCATCCGCTGGGTCTTCCAGCCGGGGATCTGGGTCCAGAAGATCACCACGAAGCAACCCACGGACGACATGCTCGAGGTCGCGATCGTCAGCCTTGAGCAGGCCCTCCTCGCGGACGGCGAGGCGCTGCCCGCGGGCGGCATCCGGATCGGGCGCAGCCCGCTCACGCTCGTTGCCGAGGCGCGCCCGGCGACGGAGGCCTGAGCCATGGCCGACGGGGTCCTCGATCGCAAGCTGCGCGAGCTCGTCGCCCAGTACGAGCACGTCCAGGGCGAGCTCTCCACGCCCGAGGTCGCAGCCGACATGGACGCGCTCCGGAGGCTGGGCCGGGAGCTTGCCCGCCTCGAGCCCGTCGTTTCCTCGTTCCGGCGCCTCGAGGCGATCCGCGCGGAGCTCGCCGGCGCCCGCGAGATGCGCGATGCCGAGCACGACGACGAGATGCAGGCGATGGCCCGCGAGGAGATCACCCGCCTCGAGGCCGCCGAGGCCGCCGAGCTCGAGGGTCTGACGGTCCACCTTCTCCCCCGCGATCCGAACGACGACCGCAACGTGATCGTGGAGATCCGGGCCGGCGCCGGCGGCGACGAGGCTGCGCTCTTCGCGGGCGACCTGCTGCGGATGTACCTCCGATACGCGGACCGGCACCGCCTCCGCGCCGAGGTGATGAGCCTCCACGAGACCGGGATCGGGGGCGTGAAGGAGGCAGTCGTCGAGATCTTCGGCGAGGGCGCGTTCAGCCGCCTCAAGTTCGAGAGCGGCACCCACCGCGTCCAGCGCGTCCCCGCCACGGAGTCGTCGGGCCGGATCCACACCTCGACGGCGACGGTCGTGGTCCTGCCCGAGGCCGAGGAGGCCGACCTCTCCATCGACGAGGACCGTGACCTCCGGATCGAGGTGAAGCGTTCCTCGGGCCCCGGCGGCCAGGGCGTCAACACGACCGACTCCGCGGTTCGCATCACGCACCTGCCGAGCGGCCTCGTCGTGGAGATCCAGGACGAGCGGAGCCAGCTGAAGAACAAGGTGAAGGCGATGGCGATCCTGCGCGCCCGGCTGCTGGACCGGGAGCAGTCGCGGCAGCGCGAGGCGGACTCCGTCACGCGCCGGTCGCTGATCGGGGCGGGGGACCGCTCGGACAAGGTCCGGACCTACAACTTCGCCCAGGACCGCGTGACCGATCACCGGATCGGGATGGACCTCTCGAACCTGCCCGGCGTGCTCGACGGCAACCTCGATCGGCTCCTCGAGGCGCTGAGCGCCACCGACCAGGCCGAGCGGCTGGCGTCGCTGGCCGACGACGGCGAAGGCGGATCCTGACGCGCGGGCCGGCCGCGACGGTCGGCGGGCTCCTTGTCTCGGGCGTCGAACGGCTGCGGGCCGCCGGCTCGCCCAGCGCCCGCCTCGACGCGGAGCTGCTCCTCGCCGATGCGCTCGGCACGGATCGGACGGGGGTCCTCGCCCATCCGGAGGGCCTGGCCGGCGATGGCGCCGCGGCCCGCTTCGCGGCGTCGCTCGATCGGCGCGCGGCGGGCGAACCCGTGGCCTACATCCGCGGCATCAAGGAGTTCCATGGCGTCGCCCTCGCGGTGGACGCGCGAGCGCTCGTGCCGCGCCCGGAGACGGAGCTGCTCGTGGATCTCGCCCTCGCAGAGCTGGCCGACGTGCTGGGCCGGGCGCCGCGCCCGATCGGGACGCCCCCGGTTCGCGTCGCCGACGTCGGGACGGGCTCCGGCGCCATCGCGGTCGCCATGGCCGCCGCGCTGCGCCGCCGCGGCATGGCCCGGGAGGTGGAGATCGTCGCCTCGGACCGGTCGGCCGGGGCGGCCGCGCTCGCTGCCGAGAACGCGGTGGCGCACGGCGTCGCGGACCACGTCGGGGTCGCGGTGGCCGACCTCCTGCCCGCTGCCGGCACCGGGGCGGGGCTGCTCCGCACGCCCGAGCGGTTCGACCTCGTGTGCGCGAACCTCCCGTACATCCGAACGGGCGACCTCGACGGCCTCCCGTCGCCGATCGGGTTCGAGCCGAGGGAGGCGCTGGACGGAGGACCGGACGGGCTCGACGTCATCCGGCGCCTGCTCGCGCTGCTTCCCGCGCGACTCGACCCCGCGGGCCTGGCGCTCCTGGAGATCGGCGCCGACCAGGCCGACCTCGTGGAGGATGCCGTGGGGTCGTTGCTGCCCGGCTGGGATTGCGAGGTCGTGGCGGATCTCGCCGGCCTGCCGCGGATCGCCTCGGTCGCCCCCGCGTCGCGTCCCGCGTCGCTGCCGTGACGACGCGGCCTCCTGTCAACGCTGGCCGCGCGGGTCGCATCCGGCTCGTGGCGCTCGACCTCGACGGCACGCTCGTCGGCGACGACCTGCGGATCCGGCCCCGGACGGTCGCCGCCGTGCGGGCCGCAGTGGAGGCCGGCGTTGCCGTCGCGATCGTCACCGGGCGGATGACCACGTCGGCGCTCCCGTACGCGCGCGAGCTCGGGCTGCGCGTCCCGATCGTCGGGATGCAGGGCGCGTTGATCCGCGACCTGCCGGTGGCGGGACGCCCCGGCCTCGGGCGCCTCCTCTACCACCGGCCCCTGCCGGCGGCGGTCGTCCGCGACGCGCTGGCCTGGTGCCGCGATCACGGGCTCGACCCGCATCTCAACCACCTCGAGCGGATGGTCATCCCGGTTGCGCACTCCCGCGCCGCCGAGTACGTCCGGTTCAACCTCGGCCGCGTCGCGACCGTCCCGGACCTCGACGCATGGGTCCGGCACCCGGTGACGAAGGTGATCTCCGTGGGGAATCCACCGACCCCAACCCGCCTTTTGCCCGCCGCCCGGGCAGATTTCGACGGTCGCGCGGTGGCGACCGTCAGCCACCCGATGTTCCTCGAGTTCGTGGCGCCCGGCGTCAGCAAGGGGTCGGCGGTCGGCTGGCTCGCCCGGCGGCTGGGCATCGACCTGCGCGACGCGCTCGCCATCGGCGACCAGCTCAACGACCTCGAGATGATCACGGAGGTGGGCTTCGGCGTCGCGATGCCGCACGGGCCGGCGGACCTCCGGGCCGCGGCGAACCTCGTCGCCCCGCCGTTCGAGGAGGACGGTGCGGCACAGGTCATCGAAACGTACGTGCTGGGCGGCCGCGCCGGGTCCTGACCGCGCCTCGGCCGACCGGCCATGCGGCGGACCGGCGATGCGGCGGACCCGCGACGCGGCGGACCCGCGTCGCGGCGGCGCCTCGCGGAGACGCCGTCCCGGGCCGCGGCACACGACGCCCGACGGCGCGGCCCCGGGCCGGCCCGCCTCAACGCCTCGCGGGTCGTTGGGTGACAATGGCACGCGTGCGCCGGCCGGCGAGTGCCGGACGGGTCGAGCGTCGCCGGGGAGGCGGCGGCCGGGGGCGACCGGGAAGGAGTCGGGATGAGCGTGACGAACGCCGCGCGGGCCGCGTGGGCGACGGTCGCCGAGCTGGACCCCGAGATCTGGTCCGCGATGCGCGGCGAGGCGGACCGCCAGCGCTGGAAGATCGAGCTGATCGCGAGCGAGAACTACACGTTCGCCGCGGTCATGGAGGCGCAGGGGTCCTGGCTCACCAACAAGTACGCGGAAGGCCTGCCCGGCAAGCGGTATTACGGCGGCTGCGAGTACGTCGACGTGGTGGAGCGGCTCGCCCAGGATCGGGCCCTCGCGCTCTTCCCCGGCGCGGAGCACGTCAACGTCCAGCCCCACGCCGGCGCCCAGGCGAACCTCGCGGCGTTCTACGCCGTCCTCTCGCCGGGCGACCGGATCCTCGGCATGAGCCTTGCCCACGGCGGGCATCTCACCCACGGCTCCCCGGTGAACGTCAGCGGCAAATGGTTCGACGTGCACGCGTACGAGGTCGACCCCGGGACGCTCCGGATCGACTACGACGCAGTCGAGCGGCTGGCCGCCGAAGTCCGGCCCAAGCTCGTCATCGCCGGCGCCAGCTCGTACTCGCGGATCCTCGACTTCGAGCGCTTCGCCGCGATCGCCCACGGGGTGGGGGCGTACCTCCTCGTCGACATGGCGCACGTCGCCGGGCTCGTCGCGGCCGGGCAGCACCCATCGCCCTTCCCGCACGCGGACATCGTCACGACCACGACCCACAAGACCCTCCGCGGTCCCCGCGGCGGCCTCATCTTCTCGTCCGCCGAGCTCGCCAAGCAGGTGGACAAGGCCGTCTTCCCCGGGCTCCAGGGCGGGCCGCTCATGCACGTCATCGCCGCGAAGGCGGTGGCGCTTCGCCTCGCGGCCACGCCCGAGTTCCGGGAGGACCAGCGCCGGACGGTGGAGAACGCCCGGACCCTCGCGGCCGAGATCGTGGCGCGCGGCGGCCGGGTGGTGACCGGCGGGACGGACAACCACCTGATGAGCGTCGACGTGACGCCGTTCGGGGTGACCGGCCGCGAAGCGGAGCGGCTCCTCGACAACGTCGGCATCACCGTCAACAAGAACGCCATCCCCTTCGACCCGAACCCGCCCAACATCGCCTCGGGGATCCGGATCGGGACCCCGGCTTCCACCACGCGTGGCTTCGGCTCCGCCGAGATGCGCGAGGTCGGCCGCCTCATCGTCGCGTCGCTCACCTCGCGGGACGAGCCCGCGGAGCAGGCGAAGATCGCGGCGGAGGTTCGCGACATCTGCGGGCGCTTCCCCGTCCCGGGCCTGCCCGAAGCATGACCCGGTGAGCGAGGGCATCGCCGGGCCGGCCCTCGCCGCCTTCGCGGTCGCCGCGATCCTCGCCCTCGTCCTCACCCCGCTCGTCCGCCGCATCGCCCACCGGTTCGACGTCCTCGACCGGCCGGAGGAGCGCCGCGTCAACACCTCGCCGATCCCGCGCGGCGGCGGCATCGCGGTCGCTGCCGCGTTCGTGATCACCTCCCTGGGCCTGATCGCTGCCGATGCCCGCTTCGGCATCTGGCCCGCCACCGACGCGCCCGCCGCAAGGGAGGTCGTCGCGCTCGTCGGCGGAGCGGCGCTGGCAGCCCTGATCGGCAGCCTCGACGACTGGTTCGACCTCCGCGCCCGTTGGCAGCTGGCCGGGCAGCTCGTGCTCGCGGCGGTCGCCGTCGGACTCGGCATCACCGTGACCCTCCTCGCCAACCCGTTCGGGCCCGGGTTCATCCACCTCAGCGGCATCTTCGAGGCGGGCTTCGCGGTGCTGTGGGTCCTCGGGATGATCAACAGCATCAACTTCATCGACGGGCTCGACGGGCTCTCGTCGGGCGTCGCGCTGATCGCCGCGCTCACCCTCGGGACGATCAGCCTGACCGGCCCGATCGACCAGCCGGCCGTCGCCCTCTTCTGCTTCGCGCTTGCCGGATCGCTGCTGGGGTTCCTGCGCTGGAATCTCCACCCGGCCTCGATCTTCCTGGGGACGAGCGGCGTCATGGTCATCGGCTACGTCCTGGCGCTGCTCTCCATCCTGGGGAGCGCGAAGGTGGCCGTCGCGCTCCTGGTCCTCGGCGTGCCGATCATCGACACGTTCTGGATCATCGTCCGGCGCCTGTCGGAGGGCCGCTCGCCCTTCTCGCCGGATCGCGGCCACATCCACCACCGGCTCCTGGACCTGGGCCTCTCGCACGGCCAGACGGTGCTCGTGATCTACGCCGTCTGCATCGCGCTGGCCGTGCTGTCACTGGTCCTCTCCGGCACCGGCCAGCTCTACGCGTTCCTCGGCGTCTTCGTGATCTTCGGGCTGGGGCTCTACCTGCTGAGCCGCGCGGCAGGGGGGGACGGCGCCGCCTGAGGCGCGCTACGCTTGGCGGGCCTGGCCCGCCCGGGCCGGTCGCGCTCGCCGTGAGGAGCAGTCGTGAAGCGGTCGCGGCAGGAGTCGTGGGCGCTCGACGCGGTCGTCGCGCTCGTCGAGGCACCGGGCCTCCGGGTCTGGCTGACCGTCGTGGGCGCCGCCCTCGCGATCGGGACCGCCGGCTACATGCTCCTGGAGGGCTGGAACCTCTCGGACGCCCTGTACATGACGGTGATCAGCGTCACGACGGCCGGCTTCCGGGAGGTGCGGGAGCTTGACGACGGCGGCCGGCTGTGGACCATGCTGGTCACCGGCTTCGGGGTCATCCTCATCTTCGGCAGCGTGGGCCTCGTGACCGAGTACCTCGTGATCGAGGCGACGAGCGGACGGAGGGTCGGTCGACGCATGCAACGCCAGGTGGACGAGCTCAGCGGTCACTTCGTCCTGTGCGGCTACGGACGGGTCGGGTCCACCGTCGCGCACGAGCTGGTGCATGACGGCGAACGGTTCGTCGTCATCGACGCCAACGAGGCGTCGCTCAAGCACGCCCGCGACGACGGCTTTCTCGTGGTGGAGGGCGACGCGACGGACGACGCCACGCTGCGCTCCGGGGGCATCCTGCGCGCGAAGGGCCTGGTCGCGACGATCGACTCCGATGCCCAGAACGTCTACGTGATCCTCTCCGCACGGGCGCTCAACCCCGGGCTCTTCGTGGTCGGCCGGGCAAGCACGCCGGCCGCCGAGGAGAAGCTGGCCCGCGCCGGCGCCAACCGCATCGTCTCGCCATACACGATGGCCGGCCGGCGCATCGCCGAGCTGGCCGTGCGCCCCCGGGTGGTCGACTTCCTCGATGCGGCGCTCTCCCACGGCGAGCTCTCGTTCTCCATCGAGGAGCTGCACGCCCGGGCCGGCGGCCCGCTGGAGGGGGCGAGCGTCGGCGAGCTGCGCCAGCGCGGCCTGTTCGTGCTCGCGATCCTCGGTGCCGACGACCGGTATGCCGCGAACCCGCCGGACGACCGGCGGCTGGTGGCCGGGGAGACGTTCATCGCATCGGGTTCCGCCGAGGCCCTCGCGGCCGCGCGCGCCGTGCCCGCCGAAGGCGCTCGAGCGCCGGTCGAGGCAACGCGCTGAGCGGGGCCGGTCACTGGCAGTTGCGGGCGTCGCCCTGACAATGAGGCAGGCGGGCGCGCGGCGGCCGAGCTTCCGGCGCCCGCTCCGTCCTTGTTGCCCTCGGTGCATCAAACGGGGTCGGGAGTGGGCTGGACTTCAGGGACCGACCGGTCCTCCGATGCAAAACGGCGGTCGCTGCCCTCGGCGCAACATCTTCGGGTTCTGGCGCGTCGAACCCGCCGAATCCCGGCTGCGAAGCGCCTGCTACTGAGCTTCAGGTGGCCGAAACCGCCCGTTTGCTGCCGCTTCGGCAACATTGTCCAGGGTGCGGGGGGCCTGGGCGCTGATCGGCCTCCCCGGCCGTCCAATGACTCACGCCTATTTCAGGCCCGGCAACCGGCGCTGACAACTCGGCGATCTCGGCAACTGCCAGCTTGCGGGCGTCGAATGCCGCTCGTTGAGGCACGTCCGGTGGCTCGCGCTCGCGGGCCGCGACCGGAACGCTCGTTTGCCCGCCCGAGGCACCCGTTGCTATACTCGCGCGGCTTCGCCAGGGAGCCGAATCGCCGTGCCCGAACGGGCCTGGGGTTACTTCGCACTCTTCTCCGAGATCGGCCTCGTGCTCCTCGTGACGGTCCTGGTGGGCGTGCTGGGCGGATACTGGGTGGACCAGCAGCTGCGAACGCTGCCGATCTTCGTCCTCGTCGGGCTCCTCGTCGGGCTCGGCGCGGGTGCCCGGGCCGTGTACCGGCTCATCAGCAGGTTCCTGGCGACCTTCGACGACTGACCGGGAGATCGCGGCCGACCGGCCGTGCCCCGGTGCATGGAGAGAGCGTGGCGAGCAGCGGCAGATGGAGGGACCCGCAAGGGGCGTCCGCGGAGGTGGCTCGGTGAGCCGGTTCCTGACGCGGCGCACTCTCGTGTATCTCGTGCTCGCGGTGCTCGCGCTCGATGTCCTCGCCTTCCTTGCCGTGCCCCCGGCGGACCAGACGGCCGCGGCCGGGAACGGCCTGCGCCTACCCCGTGTGCTTCATCAACGGGAACCTGGAGCTGCCCGCTCCCCACGTGATCGCGGACCTGGATCCCGCGAATCCCACGCCGACCGGTCCGCTCGTCGTGGGCTTCTGGCCGAGCATCACGAGCACGCTCTTCACGATGTGGATCGTGATCCTGCTCGTGCTGGGCCTCTCGATCGCGATGACGCGCCGCCGGGACGTCATCCCCGGACGGCTTCAGAACGCGGCCGAGCTGGCCTACGAATCCCTGGAGAACTTCGCGGTCTCGCTCGGCGGGGATCGGGCGCGGCCCTACGTGCCCTGGTTCGCGGGTCTCTTCATCTTCATCGTCGCCGGCAACTGGATCGGCCTCGTCTCGCCGGTGGGCAAGCTCGAGGAGCTCCGCGCCCCGACCAGCGACGTCAACGTCACGCTGGGCCTCGCGCTCGTCAGCTTCACCGTCTTCCAGGTGGAGGGCTTCCGCAAGCTCGGCGTCGGCGGCTACCTCGGCAAGTTCTTCCCGCTGTACGAGTTCAAGAACGGCGTCGGCGCGGGAATCATCGCCCTCTTCGTCGGGCTGATCGAGCTGCTCCTCGAGTTCATCAAGCCCGTCACGCTGTCGATGCGCCTCTTCGGCAACATCTACGGCGGCGAGGTCGCGCTCGGGGTCGTCACCGGCCTCACCGTCGCCATCCTCCCGGTGGCGCTGTACGGGCTGGAGTTCCTGCTGAACCTGGTCCAGGCGCTCATCTTCAGCGTCCTCTCGCTCATGTTCATCCTCATCGCCACGGAAGGCCACGAGCACGAGGAGGGCCACCTCGCCGAGGAGGTCGTCGACGCGGCCGAGGACATGACGGCACCAGCCATGCACACCAGCCCGGCACAAGCCTAGTTCGTCGTCACCAGACCCCGGGAGACCCCCGGAGGCAGGAGGGAGTACCACTCATGGAGCACCTCGGCGCAGGCCTTGCGGCCCTCGGCGTCATCGGCCCCGGCATCGGCATCGGCATCCTCGCGGGCCTTTCGAGCAGCGCGATCAGCCGGAACCCGGACGCGGCATCGCAGATCCGCGGCCTTGCCATCATCCTCGCGGCGTTCGCCGAAGGGCTCGGCGTCCTCGCGGTGGTGGTCGGCCTCCTCGCGATCTTCATCAAGTAGGCGACGAGCCGGAGCCCCATCGTGGCACTTCTCGACGCCGGCCAGGCGGTCCGCGAGGTCGTCCGCCTCCAGGCCGATGCCGCGACCCCCGGGTTGACCATCAACCTGTTCTGGATCATCGTCGCGGCCCTCAACTTCCTGGTCTTCTTCGCCGTGCTCTACCTGGTCGTCCTCAAGCCGATCGGGACGACGCTGCGCGACCGGCGTGCGCGGATCGAGCAGGGGATCCACGACGCGGACCAGGCCCGGATCGAGCGCGCCGCCGGCGAGGCCGCCGCGCTCGCGGAGCTGAATGCCGCCCGGCGCGAGGCGCGCGAGATCCTCGATCGCGCCCAGAAGCTGGCCGAGGAGAGCCGCGCGGCGGACGTCGCCGCGACCCGCGAGGAGCTGGAGCGGATGCGCGTCCGCGCGTCCGCCGAGATCGAGGCCGAGAAGACGCGCGCGATCGCCGACCTGCGGAGCGAGGTCGCCACGCTGGCCCTCGACGCCGCCGGCCGCGTCGTGGGCGAGACGATGAGCAGCGACCGGCAGCGCCGCCTCGTCGAGGAGTACCTCGCCGAATCCGCCGCGGGCGGAGCCGCAGCCGGGGAGCCGGCGTCGGGTGGAGTCCGCGGCCGGCGAGGACCCACGACCGGCGGAGCTCCCTCCGGGGGAGCCCCCGCCTGATGGCCACCGCGACGACCGCCGCACGCCGCTACGCCGAGGCCGCGCTCGAGATCGCCCGCCGCGACGGGACGCTCGACGCGTGGCTCGCGGAGCTTCAGCGTGCCGTGGAGCTCGTCGGCGCGCCCGAGGCGGCGGCCGTCGTCGACAACCCCGCGGTCGCCTGGGAGGACCGTCGCGCGATCATCACGAGCCTCCTGGGCACGCGCGTCGGCGTGCCGACCCGGAACCTGGTCCTCCTGCTGGCCAGGCGCGGCCGGCTCGGGATCCTGCCGCGCGTCGCGGACGAGCTCAAGCGACTCGTGGATCTCGAGAACGGCGTGGTGGTCGCCAACGTCACGAGCGCCCAGCCCCTCGAACCGGCCGAGCTCGCGGCCATCGCCGAGCGCGTCGCGTCCCTGTCGGGCGCGCGCGTCGAGGTCCACTCGACCGTCGACCCTGCGCTGATCGGCGGCCTGACCGTCCGCGTCGGCGACCGACTCATCGATGCCAGCGTGCGGGGACGGCTTTCGCGGCTCCGCGAGAGCCTCGTCGCTGGAGCTCGCTGACCCCCGCACCGAACGGAGCACCGAATGGCCATTCGATCCGACGAGATCATCAGCATCATCAAGGCGAACATCGACAACTTCGACGCGTCCGCAGAGACGCGCAACGTCGGGACGGTGGTCGAGGTCGGCGACGGCATCGCCACGATCTACGGGCTCGAGGGCGCGCTCGCGTCCGAGCTGCTGGAGTTCCCCGGCGGCGTCATGGGCATGGCCCTCAACCTCGCCGAGGAGACGGTCGGTGCCGTCATCCTGGGCGACGCGACCGCCATCAAGGAGGGCGACGTCGTCAAGACGACCGGCCGGATCGTCGAGGTCCCGGTGGGCGCGGCGCTCCTCGGGCGCGTCGTGGACCCGCTGGGCCGCCCGCTCGACGACAAGGGCCCGATCGAGACGACGAAGGTCCGCCCCGCCGAGCGGATCGCCCCCGGCGTCATCGCCCGCCAGGGCGTCGACACCCCGGTCCAGACCGGGATCAAGGCGATCGACGCGCTCATCCCGATCGGGCGCGGCCAGCGCGAGCTGATCATCGGCGACCGCCAGACCGGCAAGACCGCCATCGCGATCGACACGATCATCAACCAGAAGGGCCAGGGCCTGGTCTGCATCTACGTCGCGATCGGCCAGAAGCTCTCCACGGTGGCCTCCACGGTCGCGATCCTCGAGCGCCACGGCGCCATGGAGCACACGATCGTGGTCGTCGCCGGGGCCGAGGATCCTGCCCCGCTCCAGTACCTCGCGCCGTACGCCGGCGTCGCCATGGGCGAGGAGGTCATGGAGAACGGCGTCGAGGTCCCGGGACAGGGCCTCGTGAAGGATGCCCTGTGCGTCTACGACGACCTCTCGAAGCACGCCTGGGCCTATCGCGAGATGTCGCTCCTGCTCCGCCGGCCGCCGGGCCGCGAAGCCTATCCCGGTGACGTCTTCTACCTGCACAGCCGCCTGCTCGAGCGCGCGGCGCGCCTCAACGTCGAGAAGAACGGCGGAGGGTCGCTGACCGCGCTCCCGATCGTGGAGACGCAGGCGGGCGACGTGTCGGCGTACATCCCGACCAACATCATCTCCATCACGGACGGCCAGATCTTCCTCGAGACCGACCTCTTCAACGCCGGCCAGCGGCCTGCGCTCAACATCGGAATCTCGGTCTCCCGCGTGGGCTCGGCTGCCCAGACCAAGGCGATGAAGAAGGTCGCCGGGCCGCTCAAGCTGGACCTGGCCCAGTACCGGGCCCTCGCCGCATTCGCCCAGTTCGCATCGGACCTCGACAAGGCCACCCGCGACCAGCTCACCCGCGGCGAGAAGCTCTCCGAGATCGTCAAGCAGCCGCAGTACCAGCCGCTCCCGGTGGAGAAGCAGGTCGCCATCCTGTACGTCGCCACGAAGGGCCAGCTCGACGACATCCCGACCGCGCGGGTCAAGGAGTTCGAGATCGGGTTCTACCGGTTCCTCGAGGCGGAGAAGCCCGAGGTCCTCAAGAAGCTCGGCAGCACGAAGGCGCTCGACGACGAGATCACGAAGGGTCTCGACGACGCCGTCGCGGCGTTCCGCACGACCTTCCTGGCGTAGCGGCAGCACGGGGCCCGGGAGCGGCAGGTGGCGAGCCAGCGAGACATCCGGCGGCGCATCGGCGCCGTCAAGAACATCAAGCAGATCACCCGGGCGATGCAGTTCGTGGCCGCCTCGAAGCTGCGCCGCGCCCAGGACGCGACGCTGGCCGCGCGACCGTACGCGGAGAAGCTCGACGAGGTCCTCGCCGACCTCGCCGCCGTCCTCAGTGACGAGCACCACCCGCTGCTGGCCCGCCCCGACGGGGGCACCCGCCTCCTCGTCGTGATCACCACCGACCGCGGCCTGGCGGGACCGCTCAACACGAACACCATCCGCTTCGCCCTCAAGGAGGCGGCCGAGCACGACGGCAAGCTGACGGTGGTGACCGTCGGGCGCAAGGGTCGCGACGCGATCCGCCGCACCGGGATCCCGATCGCGGCGCATTTCAACGGCTTCGGCGACAGGCCGAGCTTCGCGGACGTCACGCCGCTCTCGCGCCTCGTGTCGGACGACTTCCTGGCGGGCACGTACGGACAGATCGACCTGGTCTACCCGAAGTTCGTCTCCACGCTCGTCCAGCGGCCCACCGCCGACCCGCTCCTGCCGATCAGGCCCGGGCCGGACGCCCCCGGCGTCCCCGGCAACCAGTTCATCTTCGAGCCGAACCCGGCGACCGTCCTTCGGCGGCTGCTCCCGCGCTACGTCGCCACCCGGGTCTTCCAGGCCATCCTGGAGACCACGGCGTCGGAGATGTCGAGCAAGATGGTGGCGATGAAGAGCGCCACGGAGAACGCGGAAGAGCTGATCGACGACCTGACCCTCTCCTACAACAAGGTCCGCCAGACCAACATCACCCGCGAGATGATCGAGATCGCGTCCGGCGCCCGGGCCGGCCGCTAGCGCACGGAGGCACGACACCCACCATGGCGACCGCCGCTCCCACCGCGACCGGCCGCGTGATCCAGATCACCGGACCCGTCGTCGACATCGAGTTCCCCGCCGGCCAGCTGCCCCGGATCTACAACGCGGTGGAGATCGTGCGGCCGGACCACGACCCCCTCGTCTGCGAGGTCCAGCAGCACCTGGGCAACAACTGGGTGCGCGCCGTGGCGATGACCACGACCGACGGCCTGGCGCGCGGGACCGAGGTGCGCGACACCGGCGGCCCGATCTCGGTCCCGGTGGGCGAGGTGACCCTGGGCCGGATCTTCGACGTGCTGGGCAACGCGATCGACGGGAAGGACCCGGTCGACCGCAGCAAGGTCCTGCCGATCCACCGGTCTGCGCCGGCCTTCGACGAGCAGACCACCGACGTCGAGATCTTCGAGACCGGGATCAAGGTCATCGACCTGATCTGCCCCTTCAAGAAAGGCGGCAAGATCGGGATCTTCGGCGGGGCGGGCGTCGGCAAGACGGTCATCATCCAGGAGCTGATCCGGAACGTCGCCCAGGAGCACGCCGGCGTCTCGGTTTTCGCCGGCGTCGGCGAGCGATCCCGCGAGGGCAACGACCTGATCAAGGAGATGACCGAGTCGGGCGTCCTCGCGAAGACGGCGTTCGTCTTCGGCCAGATGAACGAGCCGCCCGGCGCCCGTCTTCGCGTGGGTCTCTCCGCGCTGACGATGGCGGAGTACTTCCGCGACGAGGAGGGCCGCGACGTCCTCCTCTTCATCGACAACATCTTCCGCTTCACCCAGGCGGGCTCCGAGGTGTCGGCGCTCCTCGGCCGGATGCCCTCGGCGGTCGGCTACCAGCCGAACCTCGCCACGGAGATGGCCGGCCTCCAGGAGCGGATCACGTCGACCAAGAAGGGCTCGATCACGAGCCTCCAGGCGGTCTTCGTGCCGGCCGACGACTACACCGACCCGGCTCCGGCCACCACGTTCGCCCACCTCGACTCCACGATCCGCCTGGAGCGGCGCATCACGGAGCTGGGCATCTACCCGGCCGTGGACCCGCTCACCTCCACGTCGCGCGTCCTCGACCCGAACGTGGTCGGCCAGGAGCACTACGACGTGGCCCGCGAGGTGCAGCGCGTCCTCCAGCGCTTCCGCGACCTCCAGGACATCATCGCGATCCTCGGCATCGACGAGCTCTCCGAGGAGGACAAGGCGACCGTCGCCCGGGCCCGCCGCCTCGAGCGCTTCATGAGCCAGCCGTTCTTCGTCGGCGAGGTCTTCACCGGCCGCCCCGGCGTCTACGTCCCGATCAAGCAGACGGTCACCTCGTTCAAGGACGTCCTGGAGGGCAAGGCCGACTCCCTGCCCGAGCAGGCCTTCTTCCTCGCGGGGACGCTCGACGACGTGCGCGCGAACGCCGCGAAGCTGGAGGCGTAGGAGACCGGCCATGCCCTTCCGGCTGGAGATCGTCACCCCCGAGAAGCGCGCCTACGCCGACGACGTCGACTTCGTGGCGCTGCCCGGCAGCGAGGGCGAGATGGGCGTCCTGCCGCATCACGCGCCGCTCATCTCGATCCTGGGGGCCGGCGAGCTCCGCGTCCGCAAGGGCGGCGTCGAGGAGTCGTTCGCGATCATCGGCGGCTTCGTCCAGGTGCTCCCGGACAAGGTGGTCGTGATGGCCGAGACCGCGGACCTCGCGTCCGACATCGACCTCGAACGGGCACAGGCAGCCCGCCACGCGGCCGAGCGCACCCTGGAGGCGGGGATCGTCGAGCCCGTCGACCTCGCCCAGGCCCGGGCCGAGCTCCAGGCGGCCGTCGTCCGGATCCGGGTCGCGGAGCGCCGTCACCGGGAGGGGCCGCACCGGCGCGGGTAGCGCCGGAGGCGGCCTGGAGACGGCCATGGCGGACGCCCGCCCGTTCCACTGGGAGTACACCCCCGAACCGGTTGCCCACGAGGTCTTCCGGATCGAGGGAGGCCGCCCGCTGGCCGGCACCGTCAAGGTGAGCGGCGCGAAGAACGCCGCCCTCAAGCTGCTCGCCGCCTCCGTGCTGACCGGGGAGCGCTGCCGCTTCACGAACGTCCCCGAGATCGAGGACGTCCGGGTCATGGTCGCGACGCTGCTCGACCTGGGCGTGGTCGTGGAGCACCCCGAGCCGGGCGTCTACGAGGTGGCGTCGGGCGACGTGGACTGGCTCTTCGTTCCGCTGGAAGCAGCGGCGAAGATGCGGGCGAGCTTCATCCTCCTCGGGCCCCTCCTCTCGCGGTTCGGCCGCGTGATCATGAGCAACCCGGGCGGCGACCGGATCGGGCGCCGGCCGGTCAACCTGCACGTGGACGCGATGCGGGCCCTGGGCGCGGAGATCGAGTACCGCAACGGCTACTACTTCGCGAAGGCGCCCGGCCGGCTGCGCGGCGGCGACGTCACGTTCCCCTTCGTGTCGGTGATGGGGACCGAGAACGCGATGCTGGCGGCCACGCTCGCCGAAGGGCGGACGACGATCCGCCCCGCCGCCCAGGAGCCCGAGGTGGACGACCTCGTCGCGTTCCTCCAGAAGATGGGCGCATCGGTGGAGCGGGTGGCCCCGGACACGATCGTCGTGGACGGCCACCGCAGGCTTCGCGGCGCCGACCATCACGTCATCCCCGATCGGATCGAGGCCGGCACGTTCGTCGTCGCTGCCGCGGTCGCCGGCGGGCACGTGACGCTCGAGGGCGCGCCCTGCGAGCATCTCGGCGCCTTCCTGGAGACGCTCGCCGCCATGGGCGTGAACGTCGCGTGCGGCCGCGACACGATCGAGGTTCGCGGGATCCCGCCCGGCGAGGGCGCCTATCGCGCCTGCGACGTGGAGACGGCGCCGTATCCGGGCCTCGCGACGGACCTCCAGTCGCCGGTCAGCGTCCTCCTCACCCGCGGCGACGGGACCAGCCGCATCCACGAGACCATCTTCGAGGATCGCCTCGAGTGGCTCGGCGAGCTGGGCCGGATGGGCGCCCGCGTGGCAATCGCCGACTCGCGCCACGCGACCATCACCGGCCCGACGCGGCTCCACGGCGCACAGGTCTCCATCTCCGACCTGCGGGCCGGGGCATCGCTGATCCTGGGCGCGCTCGCCGCGGAGGGGACGTCGGTCATCCGGGGCGCCCATCACGTGCAGCGCGGCTATGAGAACATCGACCGCAAGTTCCACGACCTCGGCGCCCGTATCGAGCGCCTCCCCGAACCGGTGAGCAATCCAACTCCATGAAGATCGGCATCGACCTCGGCACGGCCAACGTCATCGTCTACGTCAAGGGCAGGGGCATCGTCATCCAGGAGCCGTCCGTCGTCGCGGTCTCCGACGACAACCGCATCGTCGCGGTGGGGGAGGAGGCCCGCGAGATGATCGGCCGGACCCCCGGCAACATCTCCGCCATCCGGCCGATGAAGGACGGCGTGATCGCCGACTACGTCATCACCGAGGCGATGCTCCGCTACTTCATCGGCCGCGCCCGGAAGGGCTCGTTCGGACTCTCGCGTCCGGAGGTGATGATCAGCGTCCCGGCCGGCGTCACGTCCGTCGAGAAGCGCGCGGTCCGCGACGCGGCCCTCAAGGCGGGTGCCCGCGAGGCGTACCTGATCGAGGAGCCCCTGGCCGCCGCGATCGGGGCGAACGTCCCGATCAGCGGGCCGTCGGGGAACATGATCATCGACATCGGCGGTGGGACGAGCGAGATCGCCGTGATCGCGCTCGGCGGGATCGTCGTGAGCAACAGCCTCCGGGTCGGCGGCAACCGCTTCGACGAGTCGATCGCCTCGTACATCCGCAAGAAGTACAACCTGATGGTCGGCGACCGGACCGCCGAGGAGGTCAAGATCGCGATCGGGACGGCCCTGCCGCTCGAGCGCGAGCTCCAGATGGAGGTCCGCGGACGCGACCTGATCGCCGGCCTGCCGCGCACGATCCCGATCACCAGCTCCGAGGTCATGGAGGCGATCGAGCTCCCGCTCCAGCAGCTGGTCCAGGCGGTCCGCAGCGTCCTGGAGCAGACGCCGCCCGAGCTGAGCTCCGACATCATCGACAAGGGGATGGTGATGTCCGGCGGCGGCTCGCTCCTGCGCAACATCGACCGGCTCCTCACGCAGGTCACGGGCGTCCCCTGCCACGTCGCCGAGAACGCGCTCAACTGCGTCGCGCTCGGGACGGGCCTCGCCCTGGAGCACTTCGACTTCTTCAAGAAGTCGCTGGTCCAGCAGATCTGATCTCGATCGTGTCTACGCCAGGGCCGGCGGATCCGCGGGATCCCTCCGGCGCTCCGACCTCCCGTTGGTCGGAAGTCGCGCCTGCGGGACCCCTGTGGTCCGCCGGGCCAGCCGGGTCCACTCCTCGTGGAGTGGAGAACGCGCCGGCGGAGCTTCCGTGGTCTGCCGGGCCAGCCGGGTCCACTCCTCGTGGAGTGGACGAACGCGCCGGCGGGATCCCCGTGGTCCGCGGGGCCGCCCGCGTCAGTTCCTCGTGGGGCGGAGAGCGCGCCGGAGGGGCTCCAGGGGCCGAGGTCGTCCGACCGACCGGCCACCCGCAGAGAAGCTTGGAAGCTGGAAGAAGCTCGAACTCCCGCCGAGTCGTGGAGCGGGACCGAGTCTGCCGACCACAGGGGCTCGGGAGCCGCGACTTCTGACCGAAGGGAAGTCGGAGCGGCGGACGAGCCCCGAGGATCGGCAGAATTCGTCGCGTTCCTCGATCTCCATTGCCACACCAACGCGTCGTTCGACTGCCTGTCGGACCCCGTCAAGGCGACGCTCGCGGCAGCGCGCCGGGGCATCACCCACCTCGCGATCACCGACCACGACCGGATCGACGGCGCGCTCCGGGCCCGCGACGGCGCGCCGGACGGGCTGACCGTGATCGTCGGCGAGGAGGTCAAGACCGCGGCCGGCGACCTCATCTGCCTCTTCCTGCAGGCGGCCATCCCGCCCGGCCTGCCGCCCGCCGAGACGATCGCGCTCGTCCGCGAGCAGGGCGGCCTCGTCGGGATCCCGCACCCGTTCGATCGATACCGCAGCTCGATGGCCAATCGCAGCCGAGGAGCTCGAGTCCCTCGTCGGGCTCGTCGACTGGGTGGAGACGTACAACGCGCGGGTCGTCTTCCGGGAGGGCAACGAGCGCGCCCAGGCGTTCGCGCTGCGGACCGGCCTCCACGGCGTGGCGGTCTCGGATGCCCACTCGCTCCTCGAGGTCGGGGTCGCCTCGACGCGGGTCCTCGGCGACCCGTCCACGCCGGCCGGGCTCCTCGCCGCCCTCGCGACGGCCGAGGTCCAGCCGGGCCACGCCACGTACTTCGCGCGCGGCCTGACGCCGTTCGCGAAGCTGGTCCAGCGGGCGCGCGGGAACGGCCGCGTTTCTCGCGCCGCGCCGAGGCGCCCGCGGTGACGACGCCCCCGCCGCCCGGCCCGAGCGCGGCCACAGGAGCCGGAGACCCCCGCGACGCCGGCGAGGGTCGCGACGCCGGCGCCGACCAGCTCTCGCTCGGGCGCCGCCTGCGCCAGCCCCGCACGATCCTGAGCCTCGCCGTCCCGATCGTCCTGCTCGTGCTCGTCTTTCGGGTCGCGCTCAACGTGGACGTCAACGAGCTCGTCTCCGGGGTTCGCAGCGCCAATCCGCTGTTCCTGCTCGCGGCGTTCCTCGTCTTCTACGCGGGCTTCCCCCTGCGCGGCTTCCGCTGGGTGCTCCTCCTGCGCGGGGCCAGCTTCCGGGTGGGCACGCCCGACGCGACGCGGATCCTCTTCCTCTCGTGGCTCGTCAACTGCCTCGTCCCGGCCAAGCTCGGCGACGTCTACCGGGCCTACCTCCTGAAGATCAACAGCACGGCGTCGCTCTCGCGGACGTTCGGGACGGTCTTCATCGAGCGGATCCTCGACATCTTCGCGATCGCGATCCTGGGCCTCGCGGCCGGCTACTGGAGCTTCCGGAACGGGCTGCCGCCATCGATCCAGTTCGTCTTCGCCGTGGGCGTCGCGGTCGTGGTCGTCCTCGGCCTCCTGCTCCTGACGCTGCGGAACTTCGGGCGGCGAATCCTGGTCCGACTGCCGATCCCGCGCCGCGAGCGGCTCGTCGAGCTCTACGACCGGTTCGAGGAAGGCGTGTTCGGCGCGGTCGGTCTCCGGGCGCTCCCGGGCCTCGTCCTCGTCACCGGGCTCATCTGGGCGACCGAGGCCTTCCGGCTCTACTTCGTCGTCCGGGCGCTCGGCTTCCAGAACGTCGAGCTGGGCCTCTCCGGGGCGTTCTTCGTCGCGCTGATCGGCTCGCTCCTCACGGCGGTTCCGCTGAGCCCGGCGGGCCTCGGGATCGTGGAGCTCGGCGTTGTCGGCGTGATGACCGCGGCGTACGGGATCCCGCTCACGCAGGCGACGACGATCGCCCTGGTCGACCGGACGATCAGCGTCTTCTCGATCATCGTGCTCGGTGGGATCTACTACGCGATCTCGCCGTTGCGGAAGGGCGGCCGCAACGTGGGCGAGGAGATCGTCGCTCGCGGCTGACCCATGCCGACCGGCGATGGTCGGGAGTACGAACGGGTCATGGTTCCGGGACGCGCCACTTCCGATAGTGACATCGACGCGGCACCCCGCGTGCACAGGGAGCGCTCAGCCCACCATGACCACGCAGACCGGTCGACCGTTCAATGAGTGGCTGCGAGCCCAGCTCAAGGCCAAGAAGATGTCGCAGCGCCAGCTGGCGCAGGCGTCCGGCGTCGACCACTCCACGATCTCGCGCCTCGTGCGCGGCGACCGGACCCCGTCCCTCGGGACGGCCACCAAGCTCGCCCGCGGGCTGCGTGAGATCCGCGAGGACGCGGACGCGCCGCAGTACCTGGGCCTGGTCTCCGGTGGCACCACCATGAACCCCACCGCCCGCATCGAGTACGCGCTCCGCGCGGACGAGGCGCTGGGCGAGGCGCAGGTGCGCCAGGTGATGGAGTACTACCTCGCCGTGCGGATGCGCCGCTACGCGCGTCCCGTGGCGCCCACTTCGGCTCGAACGATCTACCCGCCGCTGCCCGCCCGCCAGGGCGTCACGGCGCTCGCCTCGGTCGTCGGCGGATCGTCGTCGCCAGACCGCGTGCTCATGCCCGGCCGGCCATCCAGCCTCCTCACGCGGCGGCCCCCGAGCCGCTGAACCGAACATCCTCGCCCCCCGGGAGGTCCCTCCCCTTCCGGGTCTCAGGCACAGCGAACGCCGGCGTTCTGGGGCGCCGGCGTTCGCGCGTTCACGGGGCGGCGCGGGCGTAGACGGAGATGGTCCGGCCCGGCGCCGGCGCGAACCGGTCCAGGAGCACGGGACTCGTGACCCCGGCGCGATCGAGCGCCGCGGCCTCCGCGGGCCCCCGACAGGCCGCGCCAACCACGCTTGCGAAGAGGTCGTCGCAGATGACGACGAGCCGGCCTGCGCCGGCGACGTCCACGGGCGTCACCCCGAGCAACCCGAGCGGATAGGAATACGCCGTCACCGGCTTGAAGTCCGGCACGTCGATGAGCGCCGTGGGCACGTCCCGGATCTCGGCCGCAAGCCGCGCGGCTGCGTCACGGGCGGCAGGCCAGTCTCCGTTCGCGGCCACGGCAGGCGGCTGCGTCCAGAGGTTCCAGGCGACGAGCGCCGTCACGCCGGCGATCGCGATCCCGCGCGCGACGAGGTCGCGTCTCCAGAGGGCTGCCGCGCCGACGCCGACGAGCACGAGGACCGCCGGATCGACGAAGGCGTGGTAATGGTCCACGGGGAGCGGGGTGACCGTCGCGAGGGACGCCACGAAGAGCGTCAGGAGCAGGGTCGCCGAGATCACCCAGCCGGTCAGCCACCGCGTCGCGGTTGCCTCCACGCCGCGGGCGGCCGCGATTCGCCACCCGACGAGCACGCAC
This sequence comes from uncultured Chloroflexia bacterium, assembly GCA_963850035.1. GTDB lineage: Bacteria > Chloroflexota > Limnocylindria > Limnocylindrales > CSP1-4 > CTSoil-043. The sequence continues at coordinate 34,405 of CAWKJP010000017.1, forward strand.
GCCGCGAGGACCGCGATCACGGCGGCGGCCGGCGCATCGGTCACGAGGCCGACGAGCGGCCAGGCGGCGATCCGCAGCGGCACGAAGAACAGGCGGAACACGAGATCCGGACCCGCCGCGTCCCCGCCGGCGCGCAGCCACTGGAGCGCTGCCTGCGTCTGGTCGAACCCCGACCCGAGCTCGTGGACCAGGAGCGGAAGGTAGCCGAGCGCGATCAGCACCAGGCCCGCCATGCCCCATTGACCGTCGAACCACGGCGGTCGGGGTCTCGCCGGAGATCCGCGATCCACAGGGCCGCAAGCGCCGGGAAGGCCACGATCCCCAGCAGGTGGGCCTGCTGGACCACCGCCTGGGCCGCCCCGGCGGCAAGCCACCAGCGCGGGTTGCGCGTCGTCCAGGCCCGCCACGCGAAGGCGATCGCGAGCGATGCGGCGAGCGGCAGGAGGTTCGGGTTCCAGATGAACGTGGAGCTGCCAACCGCCGTGGCCGAGGTCGCTGCGAGCAGGCCCGCGACGAGCCCGCCGACTGGACCGCCCATCGAGCGACCGAGCCACCAGGTCACGCCGGCCGCGGCGATCCCGGCGAGCGCGATCCACAGGACCACGGCAGTGGGATCCGTCCCGCCGGAGGGGATCGCGGCCGGGGCGAGCAGGTAGTAGTAGAGCGCGCCGTGATGGACGTTGCCGATCGAGGTCTGCGGGCCCAGCAGCGGCACGATCCCGTGCGACACGAACGCCTGGAGCGTCGACATGTCGACGCCCTGGTCCGAGTCCCACCCGCCGCGCTCGGCGATGCCCGGGAGCCGAAGCAGGGCGGCAATGAGGACGACGGCACCGAGGGCGGCGAGGTCGCGCCACCGCGCCGACAGGCGTGTCATCCGGGCACGTGCGCCCTACGCGCCCACGACGGGGCCCATCTCAGCCTGGCCCGGCCGCGCGCGACCGGCTCCCGCGCATCTCGAGCGCCTCGCGCGGCAGCGAGGCCAGCTGGACGCCCGCGGCGAGGTCCCGCGCGCGCGCCACGTTGACGGCGTCGTACCCCTCGTCCATCCCCGGCGTCTCGAGGTAGTACGCGACGTGGGCCAGCGCCGGGTGGGTCAGGATGCGGCCGAGCCCGTCGGCCCCGATCTCACCAGCGGCGAGGTGCTGGTGTCGATCACCGCGGGACCCGAACGTCACCTTCGAATCGTTGAGGTGGATCATCGCCAGGCGCTCCAGGCCGATCCGCGCGGCGATCGCCTCCACGAGCGCGTCGACACCCTCGGCGGTGCCGATCGCGACGCCGGCGCCCCACAGGTGGGCCGTGTCCAGGCAGAGGCCGACACGAGCAGCCGCGACGCCACGAGCGCCGATCGCGTCGAGGATCGCCGCCAGCTCGTCCACGCTCGTCCCGAGCCCGTCGCCGCTGCCGGCCGAGTTCTCGAGAACCAGCATGGCGGCATCGGGCCCCGCCGGCGTCTCCGCCAGGACCCGGGCGACGCCGTCCGCGAGCCGGGCGATGCCGGCCTCGATGCCCGAGCCACGATGCGAGCCGACATGGACGTTGACGAAGCGCGCGCCGTACGCCGGCGCCACCGCGAGCTCCCGCGCGAGGACACCCGCGGACCGCTCGAAGAGGTCCCGGTCCGATCCGGCGAGGTTCACGAGGTACGCCGCGTGGATGGCGAGCGGGCCGAGGCCGAGCTCCGCCACCTTCGCGCGAAATGCGGGGAGCTCCTCCGGGAGCGAATCCCGCCTGCGCCACGCGGTGGGGTTGTCGGCGAACAGCTGGAGCGTGTCGGCACCGATCGCCGCCGCGCGCTCGGCCGCGCGGACCATGCCCGGCCCCAGCGGGAGGTGCGCCCCGAGGCGGCGGCCCCCCGGGAGCGCAGGGCGCGGCACCGCGACCGGGAGGGCGGCAGGTACGGTGCCCGTCTCGATCGTGCCCATCGCGCGCGCCCCGGTCCGACCACGCGCACCGCCCAGGGCGGAGATCGCGACGAACGCCGGCCGGCGGAAACGCATCCGCCGGATCGTACAGGAGCACGACCGGCCGGTGACGGCCCGCCGTCGGTGCAAGCGGCCCGAGCGGATGGTCGGTGCCGCGCCAGCCCGTGGCTGTCGGGCCCGAGATCGAGCCCGGCCGGCGACCCTACCGAGCCTTCGGTGCCCGGGACGACGTGTACTCGCCGGCGACGACGGGCTCGATCAGTCCGAAGTCCCCGTCATGACGCTTGTACAGGACGTTCACGTGCTCGTTCTCCGCGTTCACGAACACGAAGAACGCATGCCCGAGCGACTCCATCTCGGCAATCGCGTCCTCCTCGAACATCGGCTGGATCGCGAACCGCTTCGACTTGACCACGCGTCGCTCGCGACCGCCCTCGGCGGTCCCGTCCGCGATCCGCGAGAGGATCCCCTTCTCCTCGGGCGCGCGGGCGCGGACCCGCGGCTTCTCGCGGTGATCGACCGCGCGTCGCTCCACCTTGTCGACGACGTCGTCGATCGCCGCCTCGTGCGTGACCGCGTCGGCGCGACCGCGCAGCGTCTGGCCATCGATCACCAGGGTCACCTCGGCGATCCGCGAGTCGTCGGCGCTCTTGTGATGCTCGACGGAGATCTCGAGGATCGCGTCCGTCCGGTCATCGAGGAAGCGCTCCAGGCGCCGCATCTTCCGCTCGGCGTATTGCCGCACGGCATCCGGGACATCGAGGTTCTTGCCCTTGACGATCGTCCTCACGGTTGACCTCCAGGGTGGCGGGCGGCCCGCGACGCGAGGAGCGACGCGAGCGACCGGCAGGCGTGGCCCGAGTATATCCCCGGCACTTCGATGTCGCCGACGGCCATCATGCCTCCCGTGCGACCGTGCAGGCCGAGACGCCTGCCGCGCCCTCCGCGAGGAGCGCGTTCGCGCATGCGACAAGCGTCGCGCCGGTGGTCGCCACGTCGTCGACGAGCACGATCCAGCGCCCGGCGACCGCCCGTCGCGACGCGCTGTCCATCCGGAACGCGTCCGCCACGTTCTCGGCGCGGCGCTCGCGCCCGAGCTCGAACTGCGGCCGCGTCGCGCGATCGCGGACGAGCGCGACCACCGCCGGGATCCCCAGGCTCGCGGCGGCCGCGTCGGCGAGCAGGACCGCCTGGTCGTAGCCGCGGTGTCGTCGTCGCTCCGCGTGGATCGGGACCGGCACGAGCAGGTCACCGCCGGCCCCGACTTCCGCCCACCGCGCCGCGATCGCGGCCCCGAGCGGAGCCGCCAGGCGCCGCTCGCCCGCGTACTTGAGCGCGTGGAGCGCGTTCCGTACGACGCCCGCGAACGGCGCACACCATTCGAGCTGGAGCAGGGGCAGCGGCACCGTCGATGGGAGCCCAAGCGGTACGCCCGGTGGGGTGCCCCGCCTCACCGAAAGCCCAGGCAGGCACGCGGGACACAGCGGCGCGCCCTCGACGCCGCAGCCTGCGCAGACCGCGGGGAACGCTGCGTCGAGGAGGCGCGCGGCGAGACGCGAAGGGGACGCCGTCGGGCGGGCAGAGGGGACCACCCCGCGATCGTGACGGCGCCCGCTTATCGGTGGCGCATCTGCCGCAGCACAGGGACCCTCGAGGATCCCAACGCGCCGAGCGAGCCAGCCTATTTGGAGCCCGTCCCGCCCCTACACCACCGGCTCGAAGACCACGACGTCACCCGGCCTCGTCCCCGTCCTCTCGGCCGTCCCGGCCGGCACCTCGAGGCAGCTGTCCGCGCCCCGGGCGTACCAGACGATGCCGGTCCAGGGGCGCAGGTTGGCGTGCACCGCCACCACGCGCCGCGTCCCGTCACGGGCCGGACGGCCCATGAAGACGGCGTCGATCGGGAACCGCATGAAGAACATGTGAATGTTCGACGTCCCGCTCAGCCACATCCCGACGCCCGGCGCGAGCGACGCCCGCCCCATCAGGCCACGGAAGCGGGCCCAGAAGGAATCGGCGACGTCAACCCCGGTGGTGAGCTCCGTTGCCCGGGTCAGGTTGTGCGCGCGGAGCTGGGCCGAACCCGCACCGCGCCGATCCCGAGCGTCGGTCATGGGAAACCCCCCTTGCGCGTCGGCCTCGCGTCGGATCGATCAGCCGCCCCCATTGACGCCGCCTGGGCCAGCCAGGTTCTTGACGATCAGGATGATCGCCGGCCCGAGGATGACGACGAACAGGGACGGGAAGATGCACCCGACGAGCGGGAAGAGCATCTTGATCGGGGCCTTGTTGGCCATCTCCTCGGCTCGCTGGCGTCGCTCGATTCGGAGCTGCTCGGACTGGACCTGGAGCACCTTGCTGATCGAGACACCCAGCTGCTCGGCCTGAATGATCGCGCCGATGAAGTTGGTGAGTGGTGCCACCTCGGTCCGCGCCACGATGTCGCGCAGCGCGTCGCGGCGAGCCTTGCCCATCCGGACCTCGGCAAGCGCGCGGCGGAACTCGTCGGTCAGCGGCCCCGCCAGCTTCTCGACGACCTTGCCGAGCGCCGCGTCAAATCCGAGACCGGCGCGGACGCTGATCGTGAGGAGGTCCAGCGCGTCCGGGATCTGGAGGAGGATCGCGTGCTTGCGGGCGTTCACGCGCCGGCCCAGCCAGAACTCCGGGGCGATGTAGCCGAATGCGATGCCGGCGACCCCGATGAGCACGCCGATCACGGCACCGGTGCCGAGCAGGAACGTGAACAGGAGGAAGAAAAGGATCGCGAAGACGATCGAGGAGACCGCCTTGATCCCCAGCCAGTCGGCAACCCGGAGCTCGCCGGGATTGCCCGCCATCGCGAGCCGTTTCTCGGTTGTCGCGGCGAACGATGCCGACGTGAACCGAGATGTGGCGCCCGACATCCGCCCGACAAGCGGCTTGAGGGTCCGGTCGAGGAAGGGCTGCTGGAGCTCGATCTCTTCGAGGTTCCTCGCCTGCATGGTCCCGAGCTGCGTGAGCCGCGCCTGGACCGGGTCGACGGAGGAGCCGCCAGCGAGGCCGAGGGCAATGAGGAGGATTGCAAAGGCGGCTGCGGCCGCGATGACGATCGGGAGCACGGTACCCATCCTAGACCTCGATGTCCACGATCTTGCGGATGAGCATGAAGCCGATGAACATCATCGTGGCGCCGATGCCCATGAGGACGATGCCCGTCGGAATCCCGGCGATGCTCACCGCTGGATCGAACATGGGCGCCATGAAGTTGGGGGCGATCAGAAACAGGATCCCGGTCAGGCCGATCGGCAGGAACGCGACGACGTACCCGGAGATCCGCTGCTGGGCGGTCAGCGTGCGGATCTCGCCCTTGATCCGCACCCGCTCGCGGATGGTGTAGGCGATCGAGTCGAGGATCTCCGCCAGGTTGCCGCCCACCTGGTACTGGATCGAGATTGCGGTGGCCATGAGGTCCAGGTCCTCGGATTCGACGCGGCGCACCATGTTCTGGAGCGCCTTCTCGAAGGGGAGGCCAAGGTTGACCTCGCGGATCACGCGCTGGAACTCCGTCGAGATCGGCGGGCGGGACTCGCGGACCACGAGCTCGATCGCCTGAAGGAACGACGATCCCGCGCGGAGCGCGTTGGCCAGCAGGGTGATCGTGTCCGGGAGCTGCTTGTTGAACGAGTTGAGCCGGCCTCCCTGGCGCCGCTTGACGTAGAAGCGCGGCAGGAAGAAGCCGATCACGGCGCCGACAAGCAGGACGATCGGATTCTGGAGCCCCGGGGAGAAGAACCCGAAGATGAACATCACGACCGGGATCCCGACGACCGCGCCGGTCCAGATGAAGAGGTACTCGCTGACCTTGAGCTTGAGGTCCGCGCGGGCGAGCTCGCGGGCGATGTTCGCTCCGAAGTCGCGCTCCTCGACGATCCGGTTGAGTTGCGCGATCGACGCCGACTGCGAGATCAGGTCGCTGATCGGACCCTGGCCCGTCGACGGCGCCTTCGTCGGCTGGGGCTGTCCGGACGCGTAGCGCTCGAGCCGGGCCGTGACGCCGCTGCCCCGGCCGGACGTGGCGATGCCGACGGCGATGAGCAGGATCGCGAGCGCAGCAACTGCGGCGACGATGAGGGTCGGCTGCACAATGGGCCTCCCGGCCTGCGCCTAGAAGACGAAGCCGAAGAGTCCGGGCGGCAGGTGGATCCCCTGCACCTCGAACTTCTCGACGAACTTGGGCCGGATTCCGGTTGGCTTCAGGCGGCCCTGGATCTTGCCTTCGACGACGCCGGTCTGCTCGAACACGAAGACATCCTGCATCACGATCACGTCACCCTCCATCCCCTGGACCTCGGTGATGTTCGTGATTCGCCGCGTCCCATCCTTCAGGCGCGCCTGGTGGACGATGAGGTCCACGGCAGACGAGACCTGCTCCCGGATGGCACGGAGCGGGAGGTCGACGCCGGCCATCAGGACCATCGTCTCGAGGCGCGACAGCATGTCGCGCGGGCTGTTGGCGTGGCCGGTCGACATCGAGCCGTCGTGGCCCGTGTTCATGGCCTGGAGCATGTCAAGGGCCTCGCCCGACCGGCACTCTCCGACGATGATGCGGTCGGGCCGCATGCGGAGGGCGTTGCGGACCAGCTCCCGGATCGGGATCTGGCCCTTACCCTCGATGTTCGGGGGGCGGGACTCCAGCGTGACCACGTGTTCCTGGCGAAGCTGGAGCTCCGCGGCATCCTCGATCGTGATGATCCGCTCATCGTTCGGGATGAACGAGGAGAGCACGTTGAGCGTCGTCGTCTTTCCGGAGCCGGTCCCGCCGGAGACGAAGATGTTGAGCCGCGCCTCCACGCAGGCCTTGAGGAAGTCGAACATATCGGGTGTCGCGGTCCCGAACCGGATCAGGTCGTCCACCGTGAACGGGGAGGCCGCGAACTTCCGGATCGTGACGACCGGGCCGACCAGGGAGAGGGGCGGGATGATCGCGTTCACCCGCGAGCCGTCGGTCAGCCGCGCGTCGACCATCGGGCTCGACTCGTCCACGCGACGGCCGATCGGGGCGATAATCCGGTCGATGATTCGCATCACGTGGTCGTCGTTCTGGAAGACGACGTTCGTGAGCTCCAGCTTGCCGCTCCGCTCGATGTAGACCTGGCGCGGGCCGTTGACCATCACCTCGGTGATGGTCTCGTCACGCAGGAGCGGCTCGAGCGGGCCGAGGCCGATGATCTCGTCGGTGATCTGCTCCAGCATCCGGACACGCTCGGCACGGGTGAGCGCCAGGCCTTCCTCGTCGATGACCTTGCCGAAGATCTCCTCGATCTGGCGCCGAACCTCGACCTGGTTGGAGAGGTCGAGCTTCGGGTCCAGGTCCGAGATGACGCGCGACTGGATCCGGAACTTGACGTCGCGGAAGGACTCGCGGACGGGCGCGGAGGACATGAGGCGCTGGCTGCTGGGCGCCACGGGCGGCGGCGTGGCCGGCCCACCGCCCAGGCCGCCCCCGGACCCGCCAGCAGGCACGCCGCCGGGCGCGCTCGGCGTGACGGTGCCCGAACCTCCGGGCCTCGCACTCTCGATACGCTTCAGCAGGGACATTGTCCAACCACCCCTTCAATCCCCATGGGGACGAGATTCGGCGTTCCTAGCGCCATGCGAACAGCGACTTTCGTGGAGCCTGCTTGCGGGCCCCGTCGCGTACCTTCTCCGGCTCCCCCGTCAGCGTCCGTGCCAGTCGAAGGATGTCCTGCGAGACCTGGGCCTCGCGATTGCTCAAGAAGAACGGTACTCCCCGGTTGAGCGCATACACAACACTCCTGCCGTCGCTGACGACCGTGTGGTCCACCTTGCGGCCGATCGAATGCTCGACGTCCGCGACCCGGATCCCGAGCGCGGAGTCGGCCCGGTTCAGGACCAGCTGCACCTTGTCGGTCGGGTAGCCAAGCTGGTCCGCTACCTCGAGGAAAAGCCGCAGGTTCTTGATGCTCGTGATCTCGAGCGTGAGCACGGTCAGGATCGTGTCGGCGATATCGAGGATGGCCAGCGTCGCGTCGCTGAACGACGAGGCGCAATCCACCACGACCACGTCGTACCGGCCGCGGAGCACCTCGAGGACCCGCTTCGCGGCGGACGGCGTCACCATCTCGGCGAGCTCGGGGGACGGCGGTGCCAGGAGGACCTTGAGCCCCGACGAGTGGGTCATGAGAAACGTGTCGAGCGATTCCGGCTCGCCCCCCGCCTCGAGCTCGGGCACGAGGTCGGCGATCGACTTGTTCTTCGGGTTGAGGTTGAGGAGGACGCCGACATCGCCGAACTGGAACGAGCCGTCGACGAGCGCCACGCTCGCGCCGGGTTCAGAGGCGGCCGCGACCGCCACGTTCACCGCGATCGTCGTTCGGCCGACTCCGCCCTTGGGCGAGAACACCGCGACGATCCGTCCCGGATCGCGCGCCGCGGCCGATGCCCGCGCGACGGCCGCGGCCGGGGCGCCGTATCGGACGCGTTTCTCGTGCTCCCGGGCGTGGACCTGGCGGATCGATGCCGTGAGCTCGTCGGAGCTGAACGGCTTGACCAGGAACTCGCGTGCCCCCGCCAGCATGGAGCGCCGCAGGTAGTCCGCCTCGCCCTGGACGGACATCATGACGATCGCCGTGGTGGGAACCTGCGCCGAGAGAAGCTCCGTGGCCGTGATCCCGTCCATGTCCGGCATGTTGATGTCCATCAGGACGACGTCGGGGAGGATCTTGGCCGCCAGCTGGAGGGCCTCGGCGCCGGACGCGGCGGCTCCCACGACCTCGATGTCCTTCTCGAAGCCCAAGAGCTTCGTGAGGTGGTCTCGGGTCTCCGGGATGTCGTCGACGATCAGGACGCGGATCTGGTCAGTCATGGTGCTCGTGTGGTGGCGTCGGTGGGAGCGCCGGCCCGCCCCTGCCGCAGGGGCGGGCCGGCGCTAGGGGACTCGATCGCCGACCCGATCGGCTCCTACTTGTTCAGGATGTCGGGCGGCAGGATGCCGTACTTGTCGATCAGGGTCTTGAGGATGACGCCGTCCGTCTTGTCGTCGGGCGGGACCACGCTGACCGGGTTCCCGTTCGCGTCGAGGACCGGCTTCCCGTTCGCGTCCACCTGGACGTAGTCCTTGGGCGAGCGCAGGACGAGCGAGATGTTGTCGCCGGCCGCCGGGTCCGCATAGAGCTGGGCATAGCGGATGACCTCGGCCTGGTTGGCCGTGACGGCGACGACCACCATCTCGGACTGGCCGTTGAGGCTGGTCGACGGCCCCTGGCTGCCGCCGCTGGTCTGTCCGGAGGGCGCAGGCGTGGGCGACGCCTGCGTGTTCGTGGCCGCCGGAGGCGGCAGCAGCGTGCCAATCACGAGGGCGTTCTGGATCACCATCTTCACGGACCCTTCCGGGTCACCAACCTTGATGATCTGCCCCTTGTTCACCGGGTCGGGGATCACGTTCTGGATCTTCATCGAGATCACGACGTCCACGTGATCGCCGTTCTGGATCAGCGTCCCGACGCCCGTCACCTGGGAGACCTGGACGGCGATCCCGCGAAGGCTCTTCGGCAGGCCGTCGGTGACGTTGCTCTCGACGCCCGAGCTGATGAAGAAGGAATAGCCAAGCGTCTCGCCCTTCGTTACCGGGCGTCGGACCGTCTTGCCGATGGCCAGACCGGTGTCCGGGATCGAGTCCGGGCCGGCGGCCACGAGCGGTACCTCGGCCAGCGTGACCATCGACGCGGTGAGGTTCGTGCCGGCGGCGATGTCGACCGCGGCCTTCACGACCTTGGCCGTCGTGGGCGAGGGCGACGGTCCGGGCGTGCCGCCGGTGCCCGTGGTGTTGTTCCCAGTCAGCAGGATCACCCCCACGAAGGCGACCACGGCCAGGAACAGGCCGATCAGCAGGATGAGCCGATTGCTCCGCTTCAAGGTTCTTCTCCCAGGTCTGCCGGGTGACAGGTGGCACCACTGTAGCATCGTGCGAAGGCGGCGCGACTATACCAAAGGCCTAGGACCATTAGGAGGAAATGGGTAGAAATCGCGCACGTGCGACCGCGCCTGAGCCGCGCTCGGGCGGACCGTCGACAGAACGAAAGGGCCGCCGGGGCGAACCCCGACGGCCCTTTCGAGCGTTGGTGCTAGATCGAGCTGCCGACGGTGCTCAGGACCTTGCTGACCTGGCCGCCGAGGAAGATGAGGGCCACGATCGCGAGGATCGCGATCAGGGCGAGGATCAGCGCGTACTCCGCGAGTCCCTGGCCCTCCTCATCGCGGACGAAGAGCGAAGAGATGAGTGCATACAGACGAGTCATGTTGTTGTTCACCTCCTTTCCTGACGAAGGTCTCCCGCTCGGTGCGGGAGCCGCGGCCCGAGGGCCGATTGTGTTCGGGACGCGATCATCGACGAAAAAGGTGTCGAACCCTGCGTCGCCTCACAGCGCTCCCGAAGGCTAGAGACGCCCCTGGGGCCTGTCAAGGCCCCCAATGGTCCTGTGGTGCGTCACCGCGCCATTCGCGGTGACGGAGTCACATCGAGTTACCGACGGTGCTCAGAATCTTGCTCACGTTGCCGCCGAGGAAGAGCAGCGCCACGATCGCGAGGATCGCGATGAGGGCGAGGATGAGCGCGTACTCCGCGAGTCCCTGGCCCTCCTCGTCGGGGCGCAGTCGCGCCCAGAACGAGCTGATGAGTTGCATAGGCCCATCTCCCTGGATGATTGCACCCCAGAAACTCGGGGCATGGCCAAGACTACTCGATCCGTATCGGCGCTCCAATACACCGAAGGTACCTGTCGCACCGGATCGCCATCGTCCAATTGCCGAGCCCCGAGGTCCCGCGCCGGCGCGCTGGGTGGGTCGCTCGGGTTTGCGGGCCGCGCGCCTAGATCGACTTTCCGACGGTGCTCAGGACCTTGCTGACCTGGCCGCCGAGGAAGATGAGGGCGACGATCGCGAGGATCGCGATGAGGGCGAGGATCAGCGCGTACTCCGCAAGTCCCTGGCCCTCCTCGTCGCGGTGGAGCCACGCGTAGGTCATGCTCATGAGCGCCATGGATCGAACTCCTTGCGAACCCCCTGGATGGATCGCGGCCTCGATATTTGGGGCCAACGCGGAGTGTGCGCCGTCACCTCGCGTCGAGCCATGGGCCATCAGTACTATCGGACGGCAATACGGGCCGCGAATGATCACCTGGTCGAGTCCGTCAGCCGGACTTGTCGATCTGGGTGCCGATGAGGCTCAGAGCCCAGGCGATCTGCGGCTCGAAGAACGCGAGCGCGATCACCGCGATCAGGACCACCAGGGCGAGGATCAGGCCGAACTCCACGAGCCCCTGGCCCGCTCTGCCGGACACCGCTCGGCTCATCCCACCTCGGCGTTGTCCGCCTCGTCGGCCCACGGCGGGATCGGGACCACCACCTCGATGGTCTGGCCGTCGGCGGCCACGCCGACGCGGCCCCCGAGCGCTGTCGCGCGGTCGGTGATCTCGCGGCGGACGTCGACGGGAACGCCGCCGGCGGCCACGACGGCTGCGCGGTCGGCACGGCGCGACTCGATCATGGTCACCAGCGCGGCAGGAACGTCCGCAGCCGGAGCCGGGAGCACGGGCTCCTCGTCGCGTGCCGCGACGTGCGCCCGGACGGTGGTCGTCAGCTCGCTGGCGCCCCAGAAGAGGGTCACCGTGACGCGTTCCGGATGCGTCCCGGTCAGGGCCGAGACGGACTCGTCCACGATGCGGAAGATGGCGCTCTCCAGCTCCATCGGGAGGCGCCGGTCCGTGCCGAGCGAGTCGAACTCCACGAGGACGTGCGCACGCCGGCTGCGGTCGCGTGCCACGCGCCGAAGCGTCGGCACCAGGCCGAGATCGTCGAGCACCATGGGGCGGACGTCGAAGATGAACGTCTTGGTCGTTTCGAGCGTGCGCTGGACCATGCCCACCAGCTCGCGGACCTCCGCGCGGGCGGCCGCCGGGTCGCGATCGATCAGACGCTCCACGATCTGCGCCTGGAGGACGATGTTCGTGAGGCTCTGGGCAGGGCCGTCGTGCATCGCACGCGAGATGTCGCGGCGCAGGTCCTCGAGCGCCGACTGCAGCACGCGGTACATCGAGGCCGAAGCGTCCGCCGCGGTCGCCTTCGTTGGAGGGCTGGGTTTTCCAGGCGCCCCCGGGGCGACGGGCGGCTCTGCCATCGGTGGGGGATCCAGTCCGGCGAGGGCCGCCACTTCACCCCGCAGGTTCGCGAGCCCGTCGCGATAGCGCATGAGGACCTTCTGCTTGCCCTGCAGCACCTCGATCTGCGCGTCCATCAGCGCGAACCGCTTGGTGAGCATGACCAGCTGGCCGTTCTCCTCCGCGATCTCGGCCCGATCGGCTCCAGGAGTGGCGATGAGCGTCGCGAGCTTCTCCGCAAGGTGGGCCCGCTTCTGCTCGTGACGGCCGGTCTCGCTGCGCGCCTGCCCGGCCAGGAGCTCGATCTCGGAGAGCTCGCGCTCCAGCCCCGCGACCTCCCGGTCGAGGGCCGCGGCGAGGTCGGCGGGGGTGCGCGCGGGTTCGACCATCCGGCTCGGGTCAGTCCTCCGGCATCCGGATCCAGCCCTGGCGCATGGCGTAGACCACCGCCTGGGTCCGGTCGTTGACGGAGAGCTTCCGCAGGATGGAGCTCATGTGGTTCTTGACGGTCTGCTCGCTGATCGAGAGCGCGTAGGCGACCTGCTTGTTGGTCATGCCCTGGGCGATGTTGTCCAGGATCTCCACCTCGCGCGGGGAGAGCGGGGCGAAGATCGGGGCCGCCTCCTGTCCGTAGACCGCGAGCTCGCGGAACTCCTTGAGCACGCGGCTCGCGACCGCCGGCTTCGCGAAGACCTTGTCGTTGATGAGGAACTCGCCGTCGCTCACCCGCCGGATGATCGTCACGAGGTCGTCCGGGTCCGACGTTCTTGAGGATGAACGCGGCGGCCCCGGCGCGGATCGCCTGGAACAGCGCCTCCTCGTCCTCGTCGGAGGCCAGGATGATGATCCCGGTGGCGGGCAGGTCCCGCTTGATCCGCTGCGTCGCCTCGATGCCGCCGGGCGCCGGGAGCGAGAGGTCCATCAGGATGATCGCGGGGTCCGTCTCGAGAGCCACGTCGTGGGCCACGCGGCCATCCTCCGCCTCGCCGACGATCTCGAAGTCCGGCTCGCGCTCCAGGACCGCGCGCATGCCGACGCGAACAAGGGCGTGGTCGTCGACGATCAGGATCCGGATCCGTTCGCCGACCGCGCGCCGGTCGGGGCCGCCCCGCCGACGGTCGGGTCCACCATACGACATCGACTCCCTACCTCCTGACGATCCCGACGGGAATGGCGAGCCGGACCGCGGTCCCTTCGGACGGGCGGGATCGTACCTCGAAGCGAGCGCCGATCAGCTCCGCCCGGTCGCGCATGAACTGGAGCCCGAAGCTGCGACGGCCACGCGCGTTGACCGCGTCGATGTCGAAGCCGCGGCCGTCGTCGACCACCTCAAGCGTCCAGGCGTCGTCCTCGATCCTGGTGCTCACCCGCACCGTCTTCGCCTCCGCATGCCGGCGCACGTTCTGGAGCGCCTCCTGCATGACCCGGAGGACCACCACCTGGCCCTCGTCGGAGAGCTGGCTCGCCGGCGCGGCAAGGTCCGTCTCGATCGTCGCGCCGGTCAGCGCCCGCATCGTCGCGACGCCGTCCTCGATGGATCCGTCGAGCCCGAGCTCGGCGAGGAGCGGCGGCCGCAGCTGCGTGATGAACGCACGGACGTCGTCCAGCTGGCGACGAAGGCGATCGCGCAGGAAGCGCACCTCCGTGCGGACGGTGCCCGGATCGGTGTCGAGCACCCGCTCGATGTAGTCGGCCTGGAAGATTGCGTTCACCAGCGCCTGGGCGGGGCCGTCATGGACCTCCTGGGCCAGGCGGACGCGCTCGGCTTCGCGGGCTTCGACGAGCCGCATCCGCAGGTCGTCGGGGAGGTCCGGCGCGGACGTGTCCCCCTGGAGCGTGGCGTCGCCGCGTTCCAGGAACAGCCACGTGCGCTCCAGCCCACGGACCGCCAACTCCAGTCGCGACAGCTCCGTCCCCCGCTCGCCAAGCTCGCTGGCGCCGAGTGCGACGGTGCGCCGAAGCTCGCCGGCGCCGGTCCCATTGCCCGAGCCCTGGCCTAGCGCGTCGCGCTCCTCGCGGTCCAGCTCGTCGTGCTCCGCATGCCACGCCGCGAGGTCCGCGTGGTACGCCTCGCGGTACTGCTCCGTGAGCGCCCGCAGGGTGTTGGCGGCATAGCCGAGCGCGGACTTGGCCTCGGCATACACGCCGTCGAAGCGGCCCGTCCCGACATCCCCGGTCCCCATCTCGGTGCTCATCCGATTTGCAGTATACGGGCCGGTCATTGGCACGCGACCCGGTACACGGCGAAGTCTGGCGTGCTCGACGACGCTCCGACCGCCGACGGCAGCGAGACTGGCGCCAGGCAGCGAGCGTCGGGGTCCGTCGCCAGGCGCGCCGGCCAGTCTCCCAGGGTCCCGTCGAGGACGACGTAGCGGGCACCGAAGGTTCGGGCGATCTCGAGCACGCTGGTGACCGGCTCGTCCGGGAGGGCAAGCGCGTGGATTCGATTTGCCTCGGCCGCCCAGATCGGGTGATTGGAGATCACAGGGACGGACGGATCCAACGGGTCGCCGAGGGCCGCGAACCGGGGTGCCAGTGCGGCGTAGCGGGCCTCCGTGCCGGCGGCATTGCTGCCATAGGAGGGGACGCCCAGTCCCAGGAAGAGCAGCGCCCCAGCTCCGGCGAAGAGCGGGCCCAGCCAGGCCACGGGCCGCGTCCACCCGCGACGCCGGCCGACCCACGCCAGCCCGGCGTCGAGCCCGGCAAGCCCGCTCACGATGAGCAGGACATGCGCCGGAGCCGCGGCATGGAGGTACGTGCCCCAGGTGGTCTGGACGGGGAAGACCAACGTCGTGATCGCGAAGGTCGCCAACGAAGAGACGAGGAGCATGCGGAGCGTGCGGCTGCGCAAGAGCCACGGCAGGCCGGCGAGTCCAACGATTGCGATCGGCACGCCGGGCAGGGCGAGCACGCTCACGAGGTTGTGCGAGAACCCGTTGACGCGATCACCCAGCCAGGCCGCGGGACCGGCGGCGAGGTAGCCCGCGAGCGTCGCTGGATCCCGCCACGCGAAGATCTCGTTGCCGGTGATCGCCCACGCGTTGGTGATGGCCTGGCCCGGCAGCGGGCTCCCGAAGTGACCAGGCCTGCCGGACGAGCCACGGCGCGACGACGACGAGCGCCACGACCGCCGGCACCAGCACGAGACGGGCACGCTCCGTCGCGGCTCGCGCCGGCCGCCGACCCGACCGGCCGCTGCCACCAGGCGAGCGCAGCCCAGGCAAGCGCGACCCAGATCGCCTCGTTGCGCGCGAGGGCGGCAACGCCGAGTGCGACCCCCAGGCCGAGCAGGCGGGGATCGCGAACCCGCGCGCCGCGAGGCTCGCGGAGGAGCCGCGTCCCCAGCAGGCACGCGGCCAGCGCCGCGACCCCGAACGGGACGGTCGAATCCAGGAGCGCCGACGGGCAGCACGAGCGGGAGCGCGACCGCGCTCACGAGCCCGCTGCCCAGCGCGAGCGTGCGCGCCCGCTCGGGTGGCAGCCCGCGCTCGGCCGCGAGGTCCGCGCCGATCCGCCACGCGAGCACCGGGATGAGCGCCCCGAGCAGCGACCGGCACCGCAAGCGTGGCGGCATACGACGTCGAGCCGAGGAGCAGCATCGGGATCGCTGCAAGGAGCGTGGGGAGCGGCAGCCAGATCTCGAACGCCGGGCGCGGGAAGAAGAGACCGAAGGCGCCCGTCGCCGGGTCGCGGGCCGGCGTGACATAGCTCCAGAGCGCGTTCGAGGTCAGCCCGTTGCCCGTCGACCAGGTTCCGGGCGACGCCCCAGTAGTAGGTCGCGTCCTCGGGGATCGGGAATGGCACCTGCGCAGCAGCCCACGCCCGCACGAGCAGCGCGACGACGAAGACGAGCCCGGCGCTGAGCCAGGCTTCGCGGCGGCTCATCAGATCCTCAGGGGAGGTTGCCGGCTCACGGTGCGTCGCCCCTGCGCCCCCGCACCGCGCGTCCCCCGGCGCAACGCAGACCGGGTAGACGGCCACGTCGACTGATCCGGCGGGAGCGCGACACCGCCGGAGGAACGGCTGCCGGTCGGGAAGCGATCGGCGGCCCGATCCAGGCCGGCCGGGCGCCTCCGTCGAGGATCGGCGCGACCGCCGGGACCGCGTCGGAGCGTTCGAGGATTAGCCAGCGGATCTCATAGGCGCGGGCGACCTGTTCAACGGTAGGAGTGGATCGTTCACCAGGACCACCCCGCCGCGTCCGCTCCAGTACTTCGTTCCCGAAGCGTCGATCGACATGACGCGGTCCGTGAGCGGCGCCCCGGCCGCGTCCAGCGCCGCCGCCGCGAACTGGTGATCGGCGACGCGGCTCGCCCACGTGGCGTGCGTCGTGAGCGAGGCGGCGGCCCCGGCGACGACGGCGAATGCCACCGCCGCGCCCGAGAAGACGCGGGTCGCCTGCTCCACGTCCCAGCCGCGCCGGCGAGCGGCGACCCACGCGACGGACGCCGCGATCCCCTCCATCACGAGCACGTACGAGTGCGGCGCAAGCCCGATCGCCGAGTGGATGAACGTGCCGCCGGGCACGTGCACGGCAAAGACCAGGGCGTTGAAGGCGAACAGGATGCCCGCGTAGAGGAACGGCGCGCGAAGTCGCAGCGAGCGCCGGCGCAGCCAGCCGCCGATGAGCATGAACGGGACGAGGATGACGCCGCCGACCAGCACGGCGTAGATCGTGATCGCCGCCACCAGGCCGCCGATCCGGCTTGCGACCAGCGGCCCGAGCCCCTGGCCAAGGAAATGGTCCAGGGTCGCGGGAATGGTGATGCTGTTCCACTCGGAGAATGTGCCGGATCAGCAGGACCTTGCCGCGAGGACGATGGACGGGCAGGCTGCCGAAGACGGCCAGCTGGCGGGCGAACCACGGCCCCGCGATCAGCAGGAACAGGCCCGCGCAGGCGACCGCCGGCCCACACCGGGATCGCCGGGCGCCTGGAGCCGCGCGCTTCGCCAGGCACGCCAGCGGTCGACGAGGAAGAGAAGCCCCAGCGTCACCCCGACCAGGATCGCCATCGTTTCGGGCCAGCGTCGCGAGCGCCGACGAGCAGCCCCGCGAGGGCGAAGCTTCGGCCGTGGCCCTTCAGGCCGCGTCCGCCGATCCAGAGCGCCGCCGACCACCAGCGGCTGGTAGAGCCCGAAGTTGTCGGGCTGTGCCATGAACGGCGTCGCCAGGACCGGGATCGCCGTCAGGAGCCCGGCGCCGAGCGCGACGCGCTCGCGTCGCCCCGGCGTCGCGCGCGAGCGCCCACGCCATCGGCGCGGAGAGCGCGCCGCAGCAGGATGAACGGCAGCGAGGATGCCAGCGCCGTCGGGCCCAGGAGCCAGATGAACGGCACCTGGACGATCGAGGCCAGCGGCATCCAGTGCGCGTTGGCCGGGATCGGGAGGACCGGGTTGGCGGGGATCTTCCCCCCGACCTCCACGAAGATCCAGATGAAGTCGATGTTGAAGCCATGTCCCGCCGCCAGGCTCCGGGCGACGTCCACGTAGTAGTACGAGTCCGGGTACGCGGGATCGGGGAAATGCGGCGAACAGGAGCGCCCGGACCGCGACGCGCGAGCACGAAGAGCAGGAATGGCTTCCGCACGATGGTGCACGGTAGCACCGGCCCGGCCGTGCGCGGGACCCGTACGGATGGGCTACTCGCGACTCTGCGGGGCGCCCCGCCAGCCGGCAGGCTCCGGGCGCCGCGGGACGCCTACGATGCGCCGGATGCAGCGCCGCCCCGCATCTCCCGCTCCGCCGCGCCGCCCGCGACGGCGCGATCGTGGCCGGGCTCCTGTTCGCGGTCTACCTGTTCCTCGTCGTCGCGCCCGGCGCGGGAACGTTCGGGTTCGATGCGTTCGCCTACTGGTCCGTGAACCTCGCCGACCCGTATGCCCGGACCGCCGGGAGCGCTCGGCGCGTTCACCTACTCGCCGGTGATCGCCCGCCTCTTCGCGCCGTTCGGGATGCTGCCGTTCTGGCAGTTCCTGCTGCTGTGGGACGGGCTGCTCGTGGGCACGGCGCGTCTGGCTGGGACTGGGCTCCGTCCGCTCCGTGCTCGCGGTCTTCGCCTTCCCCGCGGTCGCGCTCGAGCTGTACCACGGGAACGTCCACCTGCTCATCGCCGCGGCGATCTGGCTGGGCTTCCGCTACCCGGCCGCGTGGGCGTTCGTGCTGCTCACGAAGGTGACGCCGGGCGTCGGGCTGGTCTGGTTCGCCGTTCGCCGCGAATGGCGCTCCCTCGCGATCGCCCTCGGCGTCACGGCGGCGCTCGTGGCCGTGTCGCTCGCTGATCGACGGCCGTCTCTGGGTGTCGTGGCTGCGGGACAGCCTTGAGGCCACGGCCGGGGGATCGCCGCTCGACCAGTTCTCGATCCCCGTCCCGCTCTGGATCCGGGTCCCGGCCGCCCTCGCGCTCGTCGCGTGGGGCGGTCTCACGGACCGGCGCTGGACGGTGCCCGTGGGTGCCACGCTCGCGCTGCCGGTGCTCTGGCCGAGCGGCTTCGCGGTCCTGGCGGCGCTCTGGCCGATCTGGCGCGAGCGCGGTCAGAGAGCGCTCGGCGCTCCGGGAACTCCTGGAAGAGGCGATAGCGCTCCGCGCCGACCAGGCCGACGACTCCGACCGCGATGCCCGCCCAGAGTCCCTGCAGGGTGTAGGTCGCGATCAGGAGCGCGGCGACGAGCGCGATCTCGAGACGGATCCGGACCAGCGCGGGCAGCAGGAAGAGGATCCCGAACATTCGCAGCGATGGCGCGCCGATGACCGTCAGCGCTCCGACCCAGGCTGCCAGGCGCGCCCGTGGTGCGACAAGCGTCGCAGCCACCGTCCCGGCCAGGACCGCGAAGCCGACCACGGCGGGCATGCCGGCCGTCAGCGACGCGCCGGCCAGGGGCCAGGCGGGATCGGCGGCGCGCTTGACCTGGTCAACCCAGTCGAACCAGAGCTGCGTGCCGACGAGCGGAAGCGTGGCGGCGGCAATCCCGGCGACGACGACGGCGCCAAGAACGGCGGCCCTCGGGCGGTCGCGCAGGAGCGCGAACCAGGCATGGGGCTGCGTGATCTTGAACGTCGGGACGAGCGCGGCCAGCGTGCCGTCGCGCGCGTCGGCTCCTCGACCGACGCGAGGCGAGGGGTCCGGAACGTAGACGGCGACAAACGCTGCCACGAGCACGACCTGCACGTTTCCACCCAGGAGTCCCTCGGCGAACGGCGGCCAGGCCAGGATCGGTGGCACCGCGATCCACGGGACCCCCAGGCGCCGCAACGTGAACACGCCTGCCGCGATGACGACGGCGAGCCACCCTGCCCAGACGACCTCTCTCGGCAGCAGGGTCAACGGCGCGAGGAATGGCAGCACGACCGGCGGATAGAGGAACGGGAGGTCGTATCCCGCCGGTGCGCTGAAGCTCGACGCGAGGTACGGCATCCCTCCGTGCAACCAGCGATCCGCCGCCCGAAGCGGGATCTCGATGTCGACGAACGGCGGGTATGACGTCAGGAGCGCCACGAGCGCGGATGCCGTCACCGACCGCCGTCGCGAGCGCAAGACACAGGAGCGCGATCCGGGCCGGTCCTCGATCTCGACCTGCGCGGCGGCACCGGCACCTCCGCTCTCAGCGCTCTCGTCATCCGTGGCTCGCGCCCGCGGCGCGGAGCGCCATCCGAGGCCGCGACGCACGACCGTGTGAGGGCGAAGGGTCGACTAGGCCCGATCCAGCCTGCGGTCGTTTGCAGGCGCGTCGCTCAGCGGCCATCTCGGGCGAGTCTAGATGGTCGGCGGCCACCTCTCGGCCTCCCCCGGTCGAATGCGCGCGCCACGCGGCGCCTCCACCCGCGGACTCGCCGCGTAGACTTCGCCGGATGCCGCCCGCCAGCCTCACGATCGTCCTGCCCGCCTACAACGAGGAGGCCCGCCTGGGGCCGGCCCTCGACGAGCTGTTCGGCTACCTGGGGCGGCACGGCGCGCATGGCCGGGACGGCGCTCCCGGCGCCGCCGCGCTTCCGCCGGACGTCCGGGTCCTCGTCGTCGACGACGGCAGCACGGATGGCACGGCGGCCCTCGTCGCGGGCGCGGCCGGAGGCCGCCGCCGACGGAGGCGCGGGCCGCCCCGCAGCTCGCGCTGCTCTCGATACCCCACGGCGGGAAGGGCGCGGCGGTCCGGGCCGGCATGCTGGCCGCAGACACCGACCTGGTCGTCTTCGCCGACGCGGACATGGCGACGCCCCCGGACCAGGTCCCGCTGCTGGTCGCGGCGCTCGCGGACCACGACGTCGCGCTGGGCAGCCGGATCCAGCCCGATGGCTCGGACATGCGGGCGAGCCAGCCGCCCTATCGCCGCCTGCTGGGTCGGGCGTTCCACGTCCTCGCCTCGGCATGGGCGGTCGGGCCCGTGCAGGACACGCAGTGCGGCTTCAAGGGCTTCACGCGCGAGGCCGCCCACGACCTCTTCGGTCGCCAGGTGATCACGAGCATCGTGTTCGACGTCGAGGTGATCTACCTCGCCCGGCGGCGCGGCTACCGGATCGCGGTCGTGCCGATCCGCTGGGCGGACAAGCGCGGGTCGCGGATGCACCCCGGCCCGGCGCTTGCGCTGCGGGTCGCCTGGGATCTGCTGCGGGCGCGGCTCGTCCACCGGCGGGTGCCGCGCAAGCCGGCGTGATGGCCGAGTCAGTCGTCATTCGGGCTCGTCGTGAGCGACCGACGGGCGCCCGTCGATCTGCGCCTCGCGGCACGGGCCGCCCTGCCGCTCCTCGCGATCGTCGTGCCGATCGCCACCATCGGCGCGATCCTGGCCTGCGGCGGGCAGCACGCTCGGCTACGACTACCTGATGTACGACGGCGCCGCGCGTCGTCTCATGGCCGGCGGCCCGCTCTACGACCTCTCGTTCTCGGCGCCCGGGCCCAACGGCCTCTTCGACTACCCGCCGACGTTCATCCTCGCGGTCCTCCCGTTCGCGGCCACGCTCTCCCCGCAGGCGGCGTCGCTCGCCTGGATCGCGATGCTCAACGTCGCGTTCCTCGTCGGGCGTCGCGATCCTTCCGGTCGGGCGCGAGGTGCGGTGGGCCATCCTCCTGCTCGCCGGGCTGTCCTGGCCGTACCTCTACGCGGTGAAGCTTGGCCAGCTTGGGCCGCTCCTCTTCCTGCTCTACGCGATCGCGTGGCGATGGGCCGACCGGCCGTCGGGCGCGGGGATCTCGGCCGCGCTCGGCACCGCCGCCAAGCTCCAGCCGCTCCTCCTCTTCGGGTGGGCGCTCGCGACTCGCCGCTTCCGCGCCGTGGCCATCGGCCTCGGCGTGCTCGCTGGCGGGTGCGCGTCGCGGCTTCCGCCGTGGCGGGTCCCGGGGCGTGGCTGGACTGGATCGGGCTCATCTCGCGCGTCGGGAGCAACGCGCTGACCGCCCCGCAGGTCCTGAGCATCGGGGCGATCGCCTACCGCGCCGGGGTTCCGCTGCCGGTCGCCACCGTCGTCCAGTGGGGGAGCGCAGCCGCGGTCGCCGCGGTCGCGCTGCTCGCCTGGCTCCGCTACCCGCCGTCGGTCGCGATCGTCGGTGACGGCCGTCGCGTCCGTCCTGGTCTCGCCGATCGTCTGGGCGCACTACGCGGTGATCCTCCTGCTGCCGGTCGCGCTCCTCCTGGAGCGCCGCCAGTGGTGGGCAGCCGCGCTGCCGATCGTCACCTGGCTGCCCGTCGACGCCGTCTACCCGGTCGTGTTCGCGATCGGCCTCCTCGCGCCGCTCGCCGTGGGTGAGCAGATGCGGCCGTTCGCCCGGTGCCGAGCCAGCGACCAGCGTCTCACGAGCTCGCTCCGATCGCGCCGAGGACCGACCATTGGCAGCGTCACGTTCGCGGCTCGCCGGACCTGCGATCGGTCTCGGGACGTAGCGACCTGGGCGAGCGAATCGGCGTTGAGGCGCGTGATGAGCGACGCGACAATCCAGTTGGCAGCCAGCGATCTCACGCGCGGACTCCGACTTGGTCAAGCACCCCGAGGGGGGCGACGAAGACGACGAGCGCGCCCCAATAGAGCCCCGGCGTTGCGATGCAGGCTCCCAGTGCCTGCTCCACGGTCGGCCGGACGCGACGAACGCAAGCCCGATCGGGAGGCGCACGACGAGCGGTATCGGGCACGAGCGGGCCGACGGGCGACCCAGCGTCGTCGAGAGCCGCTGCGCCCACCAGATCCATGTCATCGGCTCGGGCAGCGAGACCATGGCAAAGATCACCATCGCCGCAAGGAGTGGCCGCCAGTCACGTCGGATGCACCGCCAGGACTGGCGAGATCTTCGCGACGACCCACCGAGATTCCGGTCACGAGTTGCGGGTCGGCCACGGACCGCCGCGACCGGATTGCTGCCGCTCGCCAGCAGGTTGATCTGGCCCGAGACGAGCTCGAATGGCGACTAGAAGCGTCCAGCAGAATGCGCCCGCGACGCGACCCAAGAGCCCGCGCATGTAGCGGAGCGAGAGCCGAATTCGAGGACGACCACCGGCGATATTGACGAACCCTGCGCCGAGTGGCGCGAGCATTCCGAAACGAGTCCGCCCAGGGCGGCGCATAGATCGGAAGGGCAGCCCGACGGATCGCAGCGCCGCTCTCGGAGCGGATTGGCACCGGCCAGAACGCGCGACCGGCCGGCAGCGATATTGGCCACGTCGAATGACTGCCCGACATTTGCCCATCTGCCAGCCGACGTACTCAGACGACGCCCGCGAACGCCCACCCAGACGATGCCGATTGCCGTAGGCCCAGCCGTCGCGTCCTTGGTCCTGCTCGTCCGTGCGTTGTCGGGTCATACCTGCGAGATTGGCTCTGTCGCCCAGCACGGTCGCGCACGCGGTGAGGTGCCGGGAAGGTCTGACCGTGCCGGCGTGGTCACCGCCGCTTCGGCTGCCGCGCGTGCGAAGTTCGCCGAATCGCATGGTCGAGGCCGGCGACCGAGGAGCTTGCGATGGACGGCGCCGCGACGATGATGCGCCAGCATGGTTCGTCGCCGACATGCGGTCCGGCCAGGCGTCCCGGCCACCGGTGATATCCTCCCGATCGTGACCCACGCAACTATCTCGGAGCTCGACCCTCCGTGTCTCGGGGGCGCCCGCCGAGCCGATCACCCCGGGCGCCCGAACCCGAACCAGCACCGAACCCGACCGGTCCTCGGCCACTCCGCGCCGTCCACCGGCCATTCGACACCATCGCGCCCGCGACCTGGGACGCGCTGGCGAGCGCCACGCCCTGGGCGACCCCGTTCTCGCGCTGGGGCTTCCAGCGGGCGTGGTGGGACGCCTACGGCGCGAACGCCCACGACCAGACCCTGGTCGTCGTGGACGACGCGGCCCCCGACGACGCAATGCCCATCGCGATCGTCCCGCTCATGCACCGCCACGAGGTGGAGCCGGACGACGCGATCCTGCGCACGCGGATGCGCGGGGCCGGGCATGCCGCCCCGCTGACGCCCGTCGCGCCGGACCGCAAGGCCGTCTTCTTCGGGGCGAGCTACCACGCCGACTACGCGACGGTCCTGGCCCGGCCGGCGGACCTGCCCGCGGTCGCCCGCGCGGTCGCGGATGCCCTCGCCTGCCGACGCGACCGCGGGCGACGAACACCCCGAACCCTGGGACGTCATCGACCTGCGACGGCTGCGCTGCGGCGATCCGGCGGCCGACGAGCTGGCAACGGCATTCGGGGCGCACCTGGCCTCGGACGGCTGGACGGTGGTCCGCGAGCGCGAGGAGGTCTGCCCGATCCTCGACCTCGCGCCCGGCCTCGACTTCGAGGGCTACCTCGGGACGCTCGGCAAGAAGGAGCGCCACGAGGTCCGGCGCAAGATCCGGCGCGCGGAGGCCGCCGGCGAGGTGCGCCTGGAGCGATCGACGGACCCGGTCGGCGACCTCGACGAGTTCGTGGACCTGCACCAGAAGAAGTGGGGCGCGGACGGCCTCTTCCCGCCGACGCCGGGCGGCGCCCAGAGCCGCGCCTTCTTCCGCGGCCTGTTCGAGCATTGCGGCCCGGACGGCCTGATCGCGCTGCAGTTCCTGACCGTCGGCGGCCGCCGGATCGCGGCCGGCGTCTGGTTCGACGACGGCGAGACGCTCTACTTCTACAACGCCGGCGTGGACCCGGATGCGCGCGACCTGTCGCCGGGCGTGCTCCTGGTCGCCCGATCGATCGAGATGGCGCTGCAGGCCGGCCGGTCGCGGTTCGACTTCCTGCGCGGCGACGAGCCCTACAAGTACGGGTGGGGCGCCACGGACGTGCCAATCCAGCGGCTGCTCGTCGTGCGAACAACTCCCTGAGATGGGCGCCCCGCTTCCCGACGAACCCTGCGTCGACCTGCCCGCCCGGCCACCCGTGCCCGGCGGCCGGCCGCTGCGCGTGGTGGAGGTCATGGCCACCGGCACGAACGGCGGCGCCCAGGAGCACGTCTACTCGCTGCTCTCGCGGATGGACCGCACCCGCTACGAGCCCAGCGTCGTCTCGCTCTCGCCGGGCAGCGCCGTCCGGGCGATCCGGAGCCTGGGGATCCCGGTCACGGTCTTCGACGAGCCGGACGACGCGATCGCGGTCGGCGCGCTCGTCGCCCACCTCGTCGGACGTCGGCGCCGAGATCGTGCACAACCACATGTACCGGGCCGAGCTGGTCGGGACGCGCGCGGCGATCGCCCTCGGGCGAGGCGGGCCACCGCCGGCCGTGGGTGATCGGGACGGTCCATTCCAGCCGGATCCGCGCCGCCGAGGACCGCGAGGTCCTGCGCCACCTCACGCCGCGGATGAACCACCTCGTCGCCGTCAGCCGGGCGATCGTCCACAAGATCGCCGAGGAGCGGCCGAGCAGCGTGCCCGTCTCCCTGGTCCACAACGGCGTGGACCTGGCCCGCTACGACCGGACCGAGGCCTGCTGCACGCTCGCCGAGGACTACGGGCTGGAGCCCGGCGCCCAGATCGTGGGCGTCGTCGGGCGCCTGGAGCCGGAGAAGGGCCACCCGACCCTGATCGACGCGTGGCCCCGCGTCCTCCGAGCCGTCCCGGACGCGTACCTGCTGATCGTCGGCGAGGGCAGCCGGCGCGAGGCGCTGGAGCACCAGGTCGCGGAGCTCGGGATCGGCTCGCGGGTGATCTTCACCGGCCGCCGCGACGACGTCCCGGCGGTGACCGCCGCGCTGGACGTCGCGGTGCTGCCCTCCTACCGCGAGGCGCAGGGCCTCACGATCCTCGAGGCGATGGCGCTCTCGCGGCCGGTCGTCGCGTCCAACGTCGGCGGGATCCCCGAGATGGTCGAGGACGGGCGGACCGGCCTCCTCGTGCCGCCCCACGACCCCGAGGCGCTGGCGGCCGCGATCACGCGGCTCCTCGTGGACCACCCGCTGGCCGACATGCTTGCCCGGGCCGGCCACGACCTGGTCCACGAGCGCTTCTGCCTGGAGCTGATGGTCCGGTCGATCGAGGATCTCTACGACGAGGGGGCGGCGGCGATCCGGGGGCCGGTGCTCGAGGCGGTCGCCGCGGGCTGATCCGACCTCGATGCTCGATGGTCCTGCGCAGCCGCAGGACGATCGAGCGGTGGTCTGGGGTCGGACTGCCCCGAATAGACTTCTCGGCCATGGATGCCCGCGGCGCTGCCAGGAGGACGGACCAGCCGGCCCGCGCCCGCTGGCTCTCGCTTGGCTTGTTCGCGCTGGCGGTCGTCGGGGCCCTCGCCGGCATCTACGTGCTCTGGCTCCACGTCACGACCGATCCGCTCAACGACGTCCAAGCCTACTACTGGGCGGCCGGGCGCCTGAACGCCGGGCTGCCCCTCTATCCGCCCGACCAGAGCGTTTCCACCCCCCTCGGGTATCCATACCCGCCGCTCCTTGCGATCCTGTTCCGGCCGCTTGCCCTGCTCCCGTTCGCTGCCGCCGCTGCGATCTGGGAGGTGGTGGTGCTCGCGAGCTTCGTCGCTGACGGTCTGGTGGATGGGCTTCGGCGCCGCGACACGTGGCTTGCGCTCGGCATCCTGGCGCTCCCGATCGCGTGGTGCCTCGTGATCGGCCAGGCGCAGGTCGTGCTGACGCTCTTCACGGCAATCGGCGCGCCCGTGGTCGATCGCGATCGCCGCAAACATCAAGCTCTTTCCTGCGGCGATCGCCCTGTTCTGGATCGGGCGACGCGACTGGCGGAGCCTCGGCGTCTTCATCGCGACGTTGGCCGGCCTCGCCCTCCTCCAGCTGGTCCTCGCGCCCCAGGCGACCCTGGACTACGTCACGGCCATCACCCTGAAGCAGGTTGGGGCCGTCACCAACCTGTCGCCGTACGCCGTCTCGCCGCTGCTGTGGGGCGCGCTCGTCATCGCCGGCGTGGGCGTCGTCCTCCGGCTGGCACCGACTCGGTGGGGGTGGCCTGCGGCGGTCATCCTGAGCGTGGTCGCAACCCCACGGCTTCTCGTCTACATGTTCATGACGTTCATGGCGGTCCTCACGGCCCCCGACGGTCGACGCCGCCGATAAGCGTCGCGCCGCGGCTGCCGAGTCTACGGTTGGCGCCCTCGACTGACCATCGTCCTGTCTCGCGCGTGCTGTATGGTCGATTGCATGCTTCGACGCATCGGCCGCCGAGACATGTTCGCCCTGGCGACCCTCTGCCTGGCCGGCGTCGGCATCCCCCTCTGGCTGTCCGCCGCCGCCGGCGCGATCGGCATCCCCAGCAACGACGACTGGGTCTACATGCGGGCCGCGAGCAGCCTATTCCGCACGGGCAGCGTCGACATGCCGGGCCACACGGCCGCGTCCATCGGGCAGCTCGTGATGGTGCAGCCGCTGTTGTGGTTGTCCGGGGGCGATCCCTGGGCGTTCACCGCGTTCGGGCTGGTCATGGCGTTGATCGGCGTGGCGTCCACCTATCTCCTCGCCCGACGCTTCGTCGGGACGGGCTCGGCGGTCCTGGTGGTCCTGCTCGTTGTGGCCTTCCCCGGGTTTGCCCGCGAGACGGCGAGCTTCATGACCGATGTTCCCGCCTACGCGCTCGCCATGCTGTGCCTGCTGCTGGGAACCAGGTGGCTCCAGGGTGAGGGCAGGCGAGTGACCCTCGTCGCCTCGATCGGGGCCGGCCTTGCTCGCGGTGAGCATCCGGGAGTTCGCGATCGCGGCGCCCGTCGCGATCCTGGTCGCGGCGTGGGCTCGGAACCGTGCGGACGAGCGGGTCTGGCTCGCCGGCGTGTCGGGCCTTCTTGCCGTCGGGGTGGCGTGCGTCCTCGTCGTCGCGGCCTCGATGCCGGGCCACGCCACATCTCTGGCGCCGGACCTACGGCAGGTTGGCCTCCTTGGGTCCGCCTTCGCGACCCTCGCTGCGGTCGTCTTGCCTGCGGCCGCACTGGCCATGGGTCGACGGATCGCCACCTTCAGCCCCGCGCAGATCATCCTCGGCGCCGCTCTCGGATGCCTCATCGTCGTCCTGCCGGGCGGGCCGCTGATCGGGAACCTCTGGGTGGCCAACGGGTATGGAGGCAACTTCCTTCTAGGCGGCACCCGGGACCCGGTCATTGGTGCCAGTGCGTGGGCGCTGTCCGGGCAAGTTGCCTCGTTCGCGGCGATCCTCGTCGCGGCGCTGGCCCTCAGGTGGGGCCAGCGCAACCTCGCGCAGGTCCGCTCCGCGTCGACCGCAATCGCGCTTGCGATCCGGATCGCTCGGAGGCGCGACGCGCCCCTCGTCCTCTTCCTGCTGGCTTATGCGGCGGAGCTCGCCGTCTTCGCGTCGATGGGTTCCATGTTCGACCGGTATCTCTATCCCGTGGTCCCGGCGGCTGCGATCCTTCTACTGCGGGGGCCGCACAGCCTTCCCGCAACGGCCGGAGCCATGCGCTCGCCCACGCCGCCTTTGCGTGGCTCGCGGCCTCGGCATTCGATCATCGCCACCAACTCATTCGCGTACGATGCTGCGCGCTATCGCGCGGGCGAGGAGGCAGTGGCGATGGGCTACGACGCCAAGACAGTCGACGCCGGCTACGAATGGGTCGGCTTTCACATGAGCGGGCCCGGGAATCCGGGTCCCGGGGCTCCGGCGTGACTTGGTACGACGAATTCAGGTCGTCGTTGCGATCCTGTGCCGTTCTCTCGAACAGTCCATTGGACCTCGGCGCCTTCAGGCTGATCCGCGTCGACCGATCGGCATACCTGCAGTACCTGTTCTTCGGCCCTGCGGAGCCGCTCTACCTGTACGGGGCATTGACGGACGGGTGTCCGGCGCCTCCACCGGCCCGGTCGCGGCGACGGCCCCGTAGCTGTCCATGCAGGCAGCAATTTCGGCGCAGCGAGATGGCTAGAGCGGGACGATGCTCGAGTCGCTCGGAAGGGCACGAAGGTGCATGGACGGCGCTCTGGGATGACCCGGTCACCCCGCGGACGCACAGACGTTCCCACCGGCCTTCGCCTTGGCGCGTCCCCGGGATCGTCGGCGTCGCGACCGATGCTCACGCTGGGCCCGACGATCTTCAACGAAGGCATGCGGGACTGGGCCGTCTACCGGGACGCCGGCTTACGGCTCGCGGCGGGCACTGTCCGATCTACGTCTCGGCTGCCGGGACGTCTACCTGTTCGACTATCCACCGGCGACAGCCCTGCGGTACTCCTGGCTCGATCGGCCTCACCGCCGGCAATCTGGCTGTTCTGCGCCAAGGTCGTGGCTCTGGTCGCCCTTGCCGCGCGTCATCGGCTGCGCCACTGGGCATCCCCGCAGTCGTCCTGCTGCTCCTGACCCCATCGCTCGAGCACGACCTCGTGCTTGGCAATTTCACGACCTTCTACTGCCTCGCGCTTTCCTGGTCGGTGCTGCGCCCGAGGCCGGGCCGGATCGATCGCGCTCGGGCTTCTCCTGGCGATCGCCGTGAAGCCGGTCATCGGGCCGTATCTCCTCTGGCTCCTGCTCGTCCGCCGCTCGGACTCGGCTGGGTGCTGCTGGCGGGGGTGATCGCAACCGCCATCGTGGCGGTCGTGATCGGACCTGGCATCTACGTCGACTACCTGGTCACGCTCCCCGGGCCAGCGTCATCGAGGTCCGTGGTCGGGCAACATCGGCCTTGCGGGACATCTCGCCAGCTTCTCGGGACCATTGGCGTGGCGGTGTCATATGTCCGTCGCGATCCTCGCGGCTCGACGGCACAGCTCCCGCTCGTCATCGGCGCTCTGATGCTTGCACAGCAGTCGTACGGCGTTGCCTATGGGCTTCTGCTCGTCCCAGCGGTCGTGGTCATCTTCCGGGAGCGTCAGACGCTTGGCAGCGGCGCTTGCCGCAGGGCTCCCGCTCTTGCTCGGGCTCACATACGCTCCGGTCGCTGGGCTCGTCACGATGCTGGCAGCAGTTGGCGCCCAGCCGGCACCGTGGAGGCTGCACTTCCGAGCTCGGAGTTTCCTCGACGCGACGAGGACTCGTGCCGATGCTGACTCGTCGAGCGTGAGACGGACTCACAATCGCCGATACACTGCCGCCATCGTCCACGGCTCGTCATCTGGGGAAGCGGGCGCGTCGTGAAAGTCGTCATCCTCGCCGGCGGTCTCGGCACACGGCTGTCGGAAGAGACCGCCTCGCGGCCCAAGCCCATGGTGGAGATCGGCGAGCGGCCGATCCTGTGGCACATCATGAAGAGCTACAGCCACTACGGCTTCAACGACTTCGTGGTCTGCCTCGGCTACAAGGGCTACGTCATCAAGGAGTACTTCTCCAACTACTTCCTGCACATGTCCGACGTGACCTTCGACATGAGCGACAACTCGATGAAGGTCCACCAGAACGCCGCCGAGCCGTGGCGCGTGACGCTCGTGGACACCGGGGCCGAGACGCAGACCGGCGGCCGGATCAGGCGCGTCGGCGAGTACGTGCGCGACGACACGTTCATGCTGACCTACGGCGACGGCGTCGCCGACGTGGACATCGCGAAGCTGCTCGAGTTCCACCGGGCCCACGGGAAGCTCGCGACGATCACGGCGGTGCAACCGCTCGGGCGCTTCGGCGCGCTGCAGATCGACGAGGACCAGGCCGATGGGCCGGTCTCCGCGCCTGCCGTGCGCGCCTTCCAGGAGAAGCCCGTGGGCGACGGCGCCTGGGTGAACGGCGGGTTCTTCGTGCTCGAGCCCGGCGGTGCTGGACCGCCTCGGGGGAGACGACATGCCCTTCGAAAGCGCGCCGCTCGAGAGCCTGGCCGCGGACGGTGAGCTGCGGGCCTACCGCCATCGCGGCTTCTGGCAGCCCATGGACGCCCTGCGCGACCTCCGCACGCTCGAGGCGCTGTGGGCCTCCGGCGAAGCGCCATGGGCGGTCTGGAACAGAAAGCACTGAATGGCCGCCTTCGCCGACAGCTATCGCGGACGACGGGTCTTCGTCACCGGGCACACCGGGTTCAAGGGCGCGTGGCTCGCCGAGTGGCTCACGACCCTCGGCGCCGAGGTCACCGGCTATGCGCTCGACCCGCCCACCCAGCCGAACCTCTTCGACGCGCTCGACCTGGGTGCGCGGCTCACCACGTCGTCGCCGACATCCGCGATCGTGACCGCGTGGTGGCCGAAGTCCAGGCCGCGCAGCCATCCGTGATCTTCCATCTCGCCGCGCAGGCGCTCGTCCGCCGGGCCTATGCCGAGCCGCACGAGACCTTCGAGACGAACGTCATGGGCACCGTCAACGTGCTCGAGGCGGCGCGCGCCTGTCCCTCGGTACGCGCCGTGGTCGTCGTCACGAGCGACAAGTGCTACCAGAACCTCGAGACCGGGCGGCCCTTCCGCGAGACCGATGCGATGGGCGGCCGCGACCCGTACAGCGCGAGCAAGGGATGCGCCGAGCTGGTCACCGCGGCCTACCGCGAGAGCTACTTCGCCGACGGCGCGGCCGTCGCCTCGGCGCGGGCCGGGAATGTCATGGGCGGCGGCGACTGGGCTGCCGATCGGATCGTGCCCGACTGCGTGCGCGCGCTGGCGGCCGGCGAGCCCATCGTCGTTCGGAACCCCGATGCCGTTCGCCCGTGGCAGCACGTCCTCGAGCCGCTGTCGGGGTATCTCTGGCTCGCGGCGCTGATGCTTCGTGACGGCCACCGATACGAGGGCCGTGGAACTTCGGACCCACCGAAGCGGCCGGCGCCCGGCCCGTGCGCTGGGTCGTCGACCGATTCGTGGACGAATGGGGCTCGGGCTCGTGGACGACGCCCGCGGATGCCGGGCGGCAGCCGCACGAAGCCCACCACCTGAGCCTCGACAGCGCCAAGGCGCGCGAGCAGCTCGGGTGGGCTCCGGTCTGGGATGCGCAGACGGCCGTGCGCCAGACAGCGTCCTGGTACCGCGAGTACTACCGGGCGGCTGCGACGGCTCGCGAACTGGTGGAGCATCAGCTGGCGATGTACCAGGACGATGCCCGCGCCGCTGGCCTCCCTGGGCCGCGGAAGACGAGCGGGCCGACCACGTGACCGACACGCGCAACGCCGCGGCAGACACGCGCGACGAGATCCTGGCGCTCGTGAGCCGGTACTACCGGGAGCGCCACGCGCCCCCGCCGTTCGACCCCGACCGCGACCCCGTGCGCTACGCCGGGCGCGTGTTCGGCGAGGAGGAGCTGCGCCTCCTCGTCGACTCGAGCCTCGACTTCTACCTCACCGCCAGCCGGTTCACCGAGGAGTTCGAGGCGGGCATCGCCGACTACCTCGGCCTCTCGGACGCCCTGTTCGTCAACTCCGGCTCGTCGGCGAACCTGGTCGCGCTCACGACCCTCACGTCCCCCAAGCTCGGCGACGCGCCGGCTCAAGCCCGGCGACGAGGTCATCACCGTGGCCGCGGGCTTCCCGAGCACCGTGGCGCCGATCGTGCAGAACGGCCTGGTGCCGGTGTTCGTCGACGTCCGCCTCGGCGACTACAACGCCGATCCCGATCAGCTCCGGGCTGCGGTCTCTCCGCGGACGCGCGCCATCATGCTGGCGCACACGCTGGGCGTCCCGTTCGACCTCGACACGGTCATGGAGCTCGTCGAGAAGCACGACCTGTGGCTGGTCGAGGACAACTGCGACGCCCTTGGCTCGCGCTTCCGCGGCCGTCTCACCGGGACGTTCGGCCACCTGGCCACGTCGTCGTTCTATCCGGCGCACCACATCACCACCGGCGAGGGCGGGATGGTGGTCACCGACGACGACGAGCTGGCCCGCATCGCCCGCTCGATCCGCGACTGGGGCCGCGACTGCTACTGCGCGGGCGGCGAGAACAACACCTGCGGCAAGCGCTTCGGCCAGCAGTTCGGCAGCCTGCCGTACGGGTACGACCACAAGTACGTCTACAGCCATCTCGGCTACAACCTGAAGGCGACCGACATGCAGGCCGCGATCGGCTGCGCCCAGCTGGCGCGCCTCGACGGGTTCGTCGCGGCCCGCAAGCGCAACCACGCCCGGCTGCTCGAGGCGCTGCGCCCGTACGAGGATCGCCTCCTCCTGCCGGTGGCGCCGCCGCACACCGACCCGTCGTGGTTCTGCTTCGTGATCACGGTGCGCGACGATGCCGGCTTCACGAGGAACGAGCTGACCGGCTTCCTCGAGGCGAACCGGATCGAGACGCGGACCCTGTTCAGCGGCAACCTGCTCCGGCATCCGGCCTTCGAGACGATCGAGCGCCGCGTCGTCGGCGACCTGGCCAACACGGATGCCGTCATGAACCGGACCTTCTTCGTCGGGGTCTACCCGGGCATCGACGACGCGCGCATGGACTACGTGATCGACGCGTTCGGACGCTTCATGGCCGGCGCGCGAGCGGCCGCCAGGTCCACGGACGCGGACACGCCGTCGCCCGCGGAGCGCTGAGGCTCGCGTGGCCGTCGTCCGCAAGATCCCCTGCCGTGGTGCGCGCGGTGACCGATCACGGCGAGCATGTCTACACCGTCGAGCTCGAGCCGACCATGGCGGTGCCTCGCTTCAAGCCCGGGCAGTTCCTCCACCTGGCCCTCGACGAGCCCCAGCCGGGTGGCTTCTGGCCGGAGTCGCGGGTGTTCTCGATCGCCAGCTCTCCCCTGGATCGGGACCGGCTGGCGATCACCTACGCGGTCAAGGGCGCGTTCACGACGCGCATGGAGCGCGAGCTGGCCCCGGGTGGGAGCGCCTGGGTCAAGCTGCCGTACGGCGAGTTCGTGGTCGACTCGACCAGGGACGCCGTGCTGTTCGCTGGCGGCACCGGCGTCACCGCGTTCACGGCGTTCCTGCAATCGCTCGCAGCCCGAGCGGGCGACCGCGCGTCCTGCTCTTCTACGGCGCACGGAAGCCGGACCTCTTCGTCTACGGGCCCTTCGCCGAAGCCTGTGCCCGCGAGGTTCCCGCGTTGCGCTGCAGCCTCGTGTGCGAGGAGACCGACGGCCGCCTCCAGGTGGACGCCGCATGGCCGGCCATCGCGACACTGCACGACCCGGTCTTCTACCTGAGCGGTCCACCGCAGATGCTCGCTGCGCTGACGGCGCAATTGGGTCGGCGCGGCGTCGATCCGGCAATGATCCGCACTGACGCGTGGGAGTGACGCCCGATGAGGGTCCTGGTCACCGGCGGCGGGGGCTTCATCGGCCGCAACATTGTCGAGTACCTGACGCGTTACCACGAGGTGCTCGCTCCCACGCATGCGGAGCTCGATCTGACCGAGCCGGAGGCACTGGACGCGTGGTTCTCTGAGCACAAAGTGGACGTGGTGGTCCACGGTGCGGTACGCCCTGGGCACCGGAACGCCGCCGATCCATCTCGCCAGTTGTGGACCAATCTGCGGATGTTCTTCGGCCTCATGCGGAATGCGCAATCGTTTCGGCAGATTCGTGTTCCTGAGCTCGGGCGCCGTGTACGACGTCGCGCCGACCGCTTGACCGCGTCGCCGAGGACGCAACTCGGGGTATCTGTGCCAGCAGACGAGCACGGCCTGTCCAAGTACACGATCGCCCAGTATGGAGACGGTGATCCGCGCGGGCGGCCGACGTGGTCGAATTCCGCCTGTTTGGTGTCTTCGGCAAGTACGAGGACTATGCGATCCGTTTCGTGTCCAACGCGATCTGCAAGGCCCTCTTCGACAGGCCGATCACGCTGCGGCAGAACCGAACGTTCAGCTACTCTACGTGGACGATCTGGCCGGTCGTGGAGGATCCTCACCGCGCAGCCGCGAGGCCGCTTACAACGTGGTGCCGGACTGGACCGACGACCTGTACGACCTCGGGGTCGCGGTGTCGCGCCGTTCACTCAAGGCGCTGCCGGTGATCGTCGCGCACGAAGGGTCCGGCAACGAATACAGCGGCGACAACGCACGGCTGAGAAAAGGGAGACTGCCGAACATGACCTTCACTTCCACGGAGGTGGCGGTCGACCGCCTGTTCCGGTGGTACGCGGATCACCGCTCCGAGATCGACCGTTCCCGTCTCGACGCCGGGCCAGTGAGGCGCAGGTCATGAGCACCGTGCGCGTGGCCGACTACCTGGCCGCGCAGATCCCGCCATTGGGTGTCGACCACGTCTTCGCCGTGACCGGGGGCGGTGCGATGCACCTTGACGATGCCCTGCGATTGCGCTCGGACGTGCACGTGATCTTCAACCAGCACGAACAGGCCTGTGCGATCGCCGCGGAGGGCTACGCCCGCGCCAGCGGAACCCTCGGGATCGCGGTTCGTGACCAGTGGTCCGGGCGGCACGAACTGCATAACCGGCGTACTTGGCAATGTGGCATGACTCGGTGCCGGCGCTGTTCCTGTCGGGCCAGGTGGCGCTCTCGACACCACGGTGGCCAGTACGGGACTCCCGCTTCGCCAGCTCGGCGACCAGGAGAACGACATTGTCCGGTTGGTCGCGCCGATCACCAAGTACGCGGCGATGATCACCGACCCTCTTCGGGCGCGGTATCACTTCGAGAAGGCCGTCTACCTGGCCCGGAACGGTCGGCCCGGCCCGGTTTGGCTCGATATCCCCCTGAACGTGCAGGCCGCCAGGATTGACCCAGGGGAGCTGGCTGGTTTCGACCCAAAGCGAACTCGAAGCGTTGCCGGACCGTCCATCGAACCCCGGCGGGGGCGGCGGGTCACGGTCGTCGACGGTCTCGTCCGGCTGACGAGATGGTGCCCCAGAGCCCGTCCTGGCCAGACCGTACGCCGCGCCGCAGGACCGCGGAGCCGCCTGGGGGCACTTCGACCACGATGTCGCACGTGAGCAGGCGGAGGAGCTGTGGGGCGCCTGCGCACGGCCGAGCGACCGGTCGACCTCGCCGGCTCGGCATTGCGCGGCGCCGGCACCGTTGATGACTTCCTCGCGCTGGTTGAGACGTTGAGGCTGCCGGTCACAACGGCCTGGAATGCGCTGGACGTCATGTGGCAGGATCACCCGCTGTTCATCGGTCAACCGGGTTCGATCGGCGACCGCACGGGCAACTTCGCGGTGCAGAACGCCATGACCTCCTCGTCGTGCTGGGCTGCCGTCTCAACGTGCGCCAGATCGGCTACGAGTTCGCCGCGTTCGCACGCGCGGCGCACCTGG
>CAWKJP010000018.1:0-388799 GCA_963850035.1 uncultured Chloroflexia bacterium
GCCGTGGTAGGTGCACGGTCCGACGGCCCATCCGGGCAGCTGTCCGATGGCGTCGTGGACGGCGCCCCAGGCGAGCTCTCGGTCGTCGACGGTCATCAGGATCGAAGCTACGCAGTCTCCGCGGGACCGCTACACGTCCTCGGGGAAGTGTGACGTTATGTCGCACCGGCAGAACTCGTGGCGACAGCCGGCCCGCGGCAACGGATCTTGACTCCCCGGCCTCGGCCCAGTGGACGGATCCGACATCGACTCTTTGGGCGGATCGGTCTTCGGCGCGCGCCTGGATCCTGCGCCGGTGCGCGGCCTGCCTGGCGGACGGAGAGGAACGTCCGCGACCCTCGGCCGGCGGCTCGACGCGGCCGGACCAGCCCCCGCCTTCGGCGTCGATGAGCCGCTCGAGCTCGCCCAGGTCAAGAAAGAAGCCGCGACACTCCTCGCATTGCTCGACCATGAGCCGGCTGCGCTCGAATGAACGCATGCGGCCACCGCACTTCGGGCAGGCCAAGTCCCGCATGATGGTCATCGTGGGGCTCCACTCCGTGCTTGGCGGAAGCAAGGGATCCTGACGCCGGAACCTGATCGCGATGCCGACGTCATCGGACATTCCCGTCGATTGGATGCAGGGCGGTCCCGCGGCGCTGTCGCTCGTCGCCCGGGCCCCGCTCGCGGAATCGTCGTACGAGCTTCTTCGCCTCCACGATCCAGAAGAGCGACGTGGAGGCCACGAGCACGACTGCGAGATCCCCGGCCGAGAGCGATTCCGTGGACAGGATCGACTGCGCCGGAGCCCAGTAGATGAGGATGAGCTGGAGAACAAAGGTCCCTACCAGGACGGTGAGCAGGAAGGGGTTGCCGCGCCATCCCAGCGTGAAGACCGAACGCCGATCCGATCGGAGCGCGAGCGCGTTGCCGAGCTGCAGCAGGGCGAGCGACGTGAAGACCATCGTCTGCCACGGCCTGCCGGTCGAATAGCCCCAGAGGCCCATCGCGAGGCAGATTGCCCCGAGCACCATGCCGTCGGCGAGGATGTGCTGCCACATGCCTCCCGACAGGATGCCCTCGTTCCTCGGTCGGGGCCGTCGCTGCATCACGTCCGGCTCAGCAGGCTCGGTCGCGAGCGCGACGCCCGGCAGGCCGTGGGTGACCAGGTTGACCCACAACAGCTGGATCGGGAGGAGCGGCAGCGGCAGGCCCAGGAACGGCGCCAGGAAGATGAGCCAGATCTCGGCCGAGCCGCCGGTGAGCCCGAAGCGGACCGAACGCCGGATGTTGTCGTAGATGCGGCGCCCTTCGCGCACCGCGCCGAGGATGGTGGCGAAGTTGTCGTCGGCGAGCACCATGTCGGACGCCTCACGGGACACCTCGGTCCCGGCTACACCCATGGCGACCCCGATGTCGGCGCGGCGCAACGCCGGCGCGTCATTGACGCCGTCGCCCGTCATCGCGACCACCGCACCACGCGCCTGCCAGGCCGCCACGATGTCGAGCTTCTGCTCTGGGGACGTCCGTGCGTAGACCGCGACATCGCCGACATGGCGGGCAAGGTGCTCGGGCCCCTCGGCCGCGAGCTCGCTGCCGGTCATGAGCCTGCCACCATCTCGCATGATGCCGAGGCGAGTCGCGATGGCCTGCGCGGTCGCGGGATGGTCGCCGGTGATCATGATCGGCGTGATCCCGGCGGCACGCGCGGCCGCGACCGCCGCAGCCGATTCGGCGCGCGGCGGATCCGCCATCGCGACGAAGCCGTACAGCACGAGATCGCGCTCGGCTGCCTCGAGCCCCGTGATCTCCCCGTCCAGGTGCCGTCCGGCAATCGCGATGACGCGGTAGCCGTCCGCTGCGGCGGCATCGGCCGCGGCCCGCGCACGAAGGCGGTCGGCGTCCGTCACGGGCCGCTCTCCCATTCCTTCGGCAAGGCACGTCACGTCCTCGAGCACGGCCTCGAGCGCTCCCTTCACGGCCACGAGGGCCCCACCCGACGGGGTCCGGTGGAAGGTTGCCATCCGCTTTCGGCCCGCATCGAACGCGACCTCCGCGAATCGCGGGTTCGCCGCTTGCACGGCCGCGGGCTCCACCCCTCCCCGCGCCGCAAGCGCCAGGAGCGCGCCCTCGGTCGGGTCGCCGGCGACCTCCCACGATGCGACATCCGCCCGCGGCGGAAGCAGCGCGGCGTCGTTGCACAGGGCAGCGGCTTCGAGGAGGAGGACGAGCGGACCGCTCGGGAGAGTCGCGCCGGCGCCGCCTTCGGTGCGGATCTCACCACTCGGCTCGTAGCCGAAGCCGCTTGCGACGAGCCACCCGTCCGCCGTCCAGACGCGCTCGACCGCCATGCGACCCTCGGTGAGGGTGCCGGTCTTGTCGCTGGCCACCACGGTGACGCAGCCGAGCGTCTCGACCGCGCTCAGCTTCCGGATGAGCGCGTGGTGCTTGACGAGGCGGTGCGCCCCGAGCGCCATTGAGACGGTGACGATCGCTGGCATCGACTCGGGGATCGCGGCGACGGCCAGGCTGACCGCCATCAGGAACATGAGCGTCAGCGGTTCCCCCCTCGCGATGCCGACCGCGAAGACGAGCACGCAGATGCCGACCGCACCGTACGCGATCTTGGCTCCCAGGCTGTCGAGCTGGCGCTGGAGCGGCGTCGGAGGCGACGCGTGGGCCTGGAGCAGGGCGGCGACTCCGCCGAGTGCCGTCCGCATGCCGGTGGCGGTGACAACCATGAGGCCGCGTCCGTACGTGACCGCGGTGCCGCGGAACACCATGTTGCGGCGGTCTGCGACAAGGGTGCCGTCCGCCTGCTCGATCACCTCGGTCGTCTTGTCGACGGGCACCAATTCGCCGGTGAGCGAGGCTTCATTGACCCGAAGGTTGGGTGCCTCGAGGAGGCGCCCGTCGGCAACAACGAGGTCTCCCGCATCGAGGTCGACGATGTCGCCGGCGACAACGTCGCCAGCCGGGAGCAGGACGGTGGCGCCATCACGGCGGACCCGCGCCTGCGGCGACGTCATCCGCCGTAACGCTGCCATCGCCCGTTCAGCCCGGTGTTCCTGGACGAAGCCGACGATGGCATTCAGGACGACGACTGCGGCGATGACGAGGGCGTCCTTGAGGTCGCCGATCACGGCAGTCATCACGAGGGCCACCAGGAGCACGATGATCATCGTGTTCGCGAACTGGTCCAGGAAGAGCCGCCAGGCGGGCTTCGAGGCCACCGCGTCGAGCTCGTTGGGCCCGTCGAGCGCCAGGCGCCGCGTCGCCTCGACGGTGGCGAGTCCGGTTGCGGGGTCGGCCCCGAAGTGCGCGGCAACTTCCCGGGCGTTCGCCGCCCACGGGGCGGCCATGCCGAATCCGTCGGCGCGGTCGGGGGTCGAATCTGTCATCTGCCTGTTCTCCAAAGGAGCGGGAACGACGTTGCCTGGTACCGTCGCTGCGTTCGCACGCGCGGCGAGTGGTGTCAGTCGCCTCCGCCGAACAGGTCGAGCAGGCCGCCGAACCGGCTCTCGCGGCGCCCGTTAATCCGCTGGTCGTCGCGCGGGAGCCGTCGATCACGGGTGCCCCGCTCATCGTCGCCTCGGTCTCGCCCGTCGTCATCATCACGGCGGGAGCCGCGCGGGCCGTCGCGAGGGTCGTCTCGCCCTGCCGACCCGGTGCTGGCCAGTGTCGGCGCAGCCGCTTCCGCATCGAGCAGTCGCTCGAGCTCGCCGCGGTCGAGGAAGATCCCGCGGCACTCGATGCACTGGTCGACGGTGATCCCGCCGCGCTCGTAGGCCCGCATCGCGCCTTGGCACTTCGGGCAGATCAGGGAAACCGGCAACTGCAGACGCGGATCCATGGTGCTCGACGACCTCAGAAGTGGCTCTGGTGAGGTACCGGGCGATCCATGTCCGTGACCTTTGATCCGGTCAACGGTCGGTGCGCCGCGGAGCGGGCCGGTGCCTGAGCCTACCAGTCACCACTCCCGGCCCCTGCGGGTCGGAGGTTACCGCTCCCCTTCGAAATTGAGACTGAGCGCGAACGCGACGCGGGTAACGCCCCGTCCGGCCCGAAAAGGGGGGCCGGAGGTCCGAAACGCAATGGACTCCGGGCGAATGCATCAAGCAGTGTCGGACTTGGGCGGATGTCGGCGCGTAAGGCGGGACGCTACCGGACGTGACGGCGGTCGCGTTCTGCCAGACCGGCGCGTACCAGGGCGTCAACCGTTCTGGCCGGCCGCCTCCATCGCAAAGGGCGCCTCGAGCGCATCGAGCACGAGCGTGAACGGGTGGTCGAACTCCTCGCCGAGGTCTTCTCCAGGCTGCAGGATGCTGTGTTCGGCAAACTCGGCGATGTTCGGGGACTCGTCCGCCGGAACTTGATCCACGAGCGCGGCCGTGATCGGCGCCGCGTCCGTGGGCCCCGAGAAGGGGAGAGCTGCCTCCTGGACGGCGAAGCCGTAGGTCACCGTGTCCCGGACCGCGACCGTTTGAGCGGCCAGCCGAACCGACATGCCTGCCGCCCGAGGACACGCCACGTGATTCGCACCGTCGCGAGGCCGTCCTCCGAGCAGGCGAGATGTGGAGAGGCGCCGTCTACGGCGGGGCGCGGACGTCAGCTTGCGCGCGGCAGGGTGGCGCTGATCGTACGAGCCTGATGGATAACCCAGACGATGAGGGCGACCCACGAGGTCACGAAGATCGCGGCGCCCATCCCAAAGAACAGTTCCTCCTCGATGAAGACCAGGACGCACAGCAGGCCGACGAAAAGGAAGGCGTCCTCGATCATCAGGCTGAACGCGCGGGCACAGAGTTGTTCGATCCGTCGTACGACGGCGGGGTCTCGTACGACGTAGGCCGTCGAGCCGAACGGCATGAAGAGCGTTCGTCCGAGTGCGTCTCGGCAGAGGAACTCGCCCCATGCGGACCGCCGATTGAGGCGTTCCAGCAACGGTTCAGCCCCGATGGCGAGGATGATGGTCGACCCGATGACCCCGGCGACGACGATGTCCATCAGTCGGGCTCCGTACGGTCTTGGTGTGCTGATTCTCCGGCCGCGCTCGCCGTCAGTCCAGAGACGTTGGTCACAACCCGCTCACATGTGGTCCAACTCCTCGTCGGCGTTCGTCGTAACCCGACTCAGGTTCGTGCCCCCCGATCTCAAAGCAGCATCGGGGGCAGCGCCCCTCCCTCGGTGCCGCCGTGTGAAGATCCGCCGATTCGAACAGTTGCCCTACGTGAGAGCTCACGGGTCTTCACACGGCCGGCGGACGGCCGAGGATCACCACAAGGGGTAGCGGTGTCGGGCGTGCCAAACCACTACATCATGTGGTTCGAGGGGACTGCCGAGATCTCACGCGGTCACGGGGCCGTTACGAAACAGCTGCTCTACCGCTGAGCTATGTCGGCGCGGAGGGCTATCCTACCATGCGCCGCTGAGCACGAACCCGGCGAGCTCCCCTCGGACTTGGGCACGGGCGCGGCCTCACGGACCGCTGGGCATCGGCGTTCCAGCCGCCGTGGTGACGGCAACCTGACGGACGCTGTCGAGCACGTCCAGGGTCGCCTGGCGCATCAATGCGTACAACTCGGGTGAGCCACGATCTGGAGCGCTGGCGTGAGCTATGGCTGGACGCTCAGGGGTGGCCTACTGCCAACGCGACGCGTGCTCGAGTTGGCCGCCTCAGCGCTGGCGTTACCGGACCGACTCGTAGTGGAGGAGGATTTCCTTGTTCTTGCCCGGCTTCGTCTCGACCAGACTGAGCGTGGTCTGACGGTCCATCGGGCCCCAGTAGCGAGGACCCTTCCCGTATACGACGGGCATGACGTAGAACCAGTAGTCGTCGGCGAGATTGCGGCGAAGGCACTCCCTGACCACCGCAGGACCCCCTTCGAGCATGATGTTTCCGCCGGTCTCCCGCTTCAGCTTCGCGAGAATCTCTGCGAGATCCCCGCTCAGGATCCGCGAGTTCTCCCAGTCGGTGGAGGCGAGCCGGTGCGAGAGGCAGACCTTGTCGACGTGGTCCAGGTACCGTCGGTAGTCGAGGAGCCAACCCGCCTCGCCCGGCTCGAGCGCCTTTTCGCTCCACGTCCGCTGATGCCCCAGAAAGGATCTCCGGCCCATGACGACCGTCGTGACGTCGTCGAACCGGTCGTACCACATGTTTCGAAAGAGCGGGTTGGGCTCACTCGATGGCGGACCCGAGGTCGGATACTCCGGAAAGGCACCGCGGCCGTCCAGGGTCATGTACACGTTTGCGGTGATCTTCCGCATCGTCTCGTCCTCCGAGCCTTCGGACCCTCGCCGCGGATGCTTCGTTCGAGGCACCGAAGGATACGCGCGGTGGCCGGAAATGACCGCTTGCGTGTCATACGAAGACCTCCTTCCGGCCCAAGGGTCGGTCTCGCAGGTGGCAACCGACACGCGAAGGGCGACCGCGCCTGGACGCCGTGCCAAGCTGGGGCTTGTCCTCTCGTCATCGCGGTGGTATACGTATACGCCTACGTATCACACATCGAGGTGAGAGGAGCTACGATGCCGCCGTGCCGAACAAGACGATCTACGTCTCCGATGGGGACCTCGCCCTCTACCAGCGTGCCCAGGAGCTTGCGGGCGGCAACCTGTCGTCGGCCATCGCCAACGCCCTGCGCCGCTACGTCGACGTGGAGCAAGGTCGCCGAGAAGGGTTCGACGAGATCGTGGTCCGCGTCGGATTCGGCAAGCAGTTGCGCAAGGTGCGGTTCAGCGCCGTGCTCATCGGCGAATGGGTCAACTCGTCGTCGAGCCGAGGCGAGATCTTCCGCGTCTACCGGAGCAGGTCGGGCAAGTTCGTCGTCCATGTGGATCGGACGCCGGAGTGGAGGATGGTCGACGCCGACGGCAAGCCGGCCGGGTGGCGAGGCGCCCTGGGTCTCAACTGGAACGTCAGCTACGGGACCACGCCCGCCGAGTCGACCCTCGAGGTCGTCGACTCCCTCGACGCCCTCCGCGAGAAGATCCCGCCGCAGCTCTACGACATGGTCGCCGGCTCGCTCCAGCACCAGCCCGTCGAGGACCTGGATATCTGATCCACGGGGTGGTCGCGTCGCCTGCCAGGGCGGTGCGGCATGACCGCCGTCGCGTCACGGGCCGCGATCCACGCGGTCGGCCTGCGCAAGTCGTACGGCCCGCTGGTCGTCCTCGACGGCATCGACCTCGACGTCCCGGAGGGTACCGTCTATGCGCTCCTCGGGCCGAACGGAGCCGGCAAGACAACGACGGTCCACATCCTTTCCACGCTGATCGCCGCGGACGGCGGCCAGGTCGAGGTCGCCGGGCATGACATCCGGCGTGAGCCCGACGCCGTCCGGGCAGCGATCGGCGTCACCGGCCAGTTCTCGGCCCTCGACCGGTTCCTCACCGGCGAAGAGAACCTGCTGCTGATGGCGGATCTCCGGCACCTCGGCGCGCGCGACGGCCGGCGACTGGCGGCCGACCTTCTCGAGCGGTTCGACCTCGCGGCCGCCGCTCGCAAGCCGGTCTCGACCTGGTCCGGCGGCATGCAGCGCAGGCTCGACCTTGCGATGACGCTGGTCGGCGACCCGCGGATCATCTTCCTCGACGAGCCGACTGCCGGGCTGGATCCCCGCAGCCGGCGCACGATGTGGCAGGTGATCCGCGACCTCGTCGACCGGGGGATCACGATCTTCCTGACCACCCAGTACCTCGAGGAGGCGGATCGACTCGCCGACCGGATCGCGGTCCTCGACCGCGGCAGGCTGGTCGCCGAGGGCACGCCGTCCGAGCTCAAGCGCCGCGTCCCCGGCGGCCACGTCCGGCTCGAGTTCGCCGATGCGACCGAGCTCGAACGGGCCGCCCGTACCTTCCACGGATCGTCGCGCGACGACGAATCGCTGGCCCTCCTGGTCCCCAGCGACGGCGGCGTCGGCTCGCTGCGGGCGCTGCTCGACGAGCTCGACGCGGCGTCGATCGATGTCAACGGTCTATCGGTTCGCACGCCGGACCTCGACGATGTCTTCCTCTCGCTCACGGGCCGCACCGACGCCCGGGAAGGAGCTGCGTGATGACGGCGCGCACCTACGTCATGAGCGATTCGGCGACCATGCTGCGGCGGAACCTCGTCCACATGCG
The DNA here is from genome assembly GCA_963850035.1 of uncultured Chloroflexia bacterium. Taxonomy (GTDB): domain Bacteria; phylum Chloroflexota; class Limnocylindria; order Limnocylindrales; family CSP1-4; genus CTSoil-043. Next base: position 8,104 of record CAWKJP010000018.1, read on the forward strand.
GCGCTACCCCTCGCTCACCCTCTTCATCGCCGGCATCCCGGTCGTGCTCCTGCTGCTGTTCGTCTACGTGTTCGGCGGCACCCTCGGCGCAGGCCTCGGCGGGGTTGCCGGCGGGCGCGACGCGTACCTGGCGTACGTGATCCCGGGGATCCTGCTCATGACCATCGCGGGTGTTGCGCAGGGGACGGCGATCTCGGTCGCCATCGACATGACCGAGGGGATCGTCGGTCGCTTCCGCACCATGGCCATCTCCCGCGCCTCCGTGCTGATCGGCCACGTGGTTGGGAGCCTCATCCAGTCGGCCCTCGCGATCGCCGTCGTCACGGCGGTCGCGCTGCTCCTCGGGTTCCGGCCGACCACCGATCCCGTCGCGTGGGCTGCCGCGGCGGGAGTGCTCGCGATGGTCGCGCTCGCCGTCTCCTGGCTCTCGGTCGCGCTCGGCATGTCCACCAAGAGCGTCGAGACCGCAAGCAACCTCCCGATGTTCCTCATGCTGCTGCCGTTCCTGGGAAGCGGGTTCGTGCCGACCAGGACGATGCCCGACGGCCTGCGCTGGTTCGCCGAGAACCAGCCCTTCACGCCGATCAACGAGACGCTGCGTGGCCTCCTGTTCGGGACCCCGATCGGCAACAGCGGCGTGATCGCCGTCGCCTGGTGCGTCGCGATCTCGCTCGTCGGCTTCCTGTGGGCTCGGCGTCTCTACGAGCGGGACCCGGCCCATCGGTAGGCACGACCACGGGAGACGGGCGAGATTGCAGCCCTCCGGCGTGCGCTCGCGCGCTCAGGACCGGCTCGACGTGCTCCCCCCGAGGATCGCGTCGACGCCGATCGCGGCAAGCTCCATGTCCTCGTGCTCCGGGAGGCCGCTCACGGCGACGGCCCCGACCACCGTGCCGTCGACCACGACCGGGACGCCTCCGCCCCAGCCGATGTAGCGCGGGTCGCCGTAGTACGCCATGTCGAAGCCCGAAACGGGATCCCGCGCGGACTGCCCGAGCTCCCGCGTGGGCCTTCGTTCGCGGGCGGCCGTCCAGGCCTTGTTGGAGGCGTTCAGGATCGAGGGTGGCGGCGCGCCGTCGAGGCGGACGAGGCCCACGAGCTCGCCATGGACGTCGGCCACGGCGATGACCGCGGCCTTGCTCCTCAGCCGCAGCTCCGCCCTGATCGCCTCGATCGCCAGGTCGGCTTCATGGCTTCCCAGGCTCGTATAGGACCGCATCCTCGCTCCCCCATGCTTCATCACCGTTGGCACCATGGCTGCCCGCAGGATAGCCACGACGGGTTCGATCGAACGGGCGCCGACGCGTTGATCGGTCCGGGATCGCGGTTGCCGGGTTGACCGGAGCCGCGGCGTCGTGCGACCGCACGTGGCGACCGATTGCTCCGGCGTCGTGCGACCGCACGTGGCGACCGATCGCTCCACCCTCACGCACACACGCGGCAGCGGGCGCGACGAGTCACGCCGCGCCGCGGTCGGTTTGGTTCGGGGCATGCCGCCGTTGACGAGGCGCGCGGTGCCGGGACAGGCGATCCGCCGGGCAGAAAACCGCGGTCGCGCCGCGGCCGTAGCGAGGGCATGACATCCGCGTTGTCCCCGGCCGATTCGGCGCCCGCCTCGATGCGACCGGCGATCGGGTCGTCCGCGCCGAAGGAGGAACACGTGTCCATCTCGCGAGTCCGCATCGGTCGCGCCGCCGTCGGCCTGGCCATCGCCGCGCTGGTCGCTGCGGGCTGCTCGGCCGGGGCGTCGACATCCCCGGCATCGGCCGTCCTTGCCGCCACCGCGACTCCCGCGGCCCCGTCGGTCATGGCGTCCGCATCACCGGCTCCGTCCGCGATGGCATCTGCTTCCCCCGGTGCCTCTGCCGGGGGCTACAGCCGCTACGGCAGCGGCGACGCCAAGCCGTCCACCGCGCCGGCCGGCCGCGTCGTCGTGAGCAGGACGACGACCAGCCTCGGCCCCGTCCTCACGGGCCCGAATGGGCTGACGCTCTACACGCACAAGGGCGACACCGCCACCTCTTCGACGTGCACCACCGGCTGCGCAGCGGCGTGGCCGCCGCTCACGGTCGCGGCCGGCGGAAAGGCCACAGCCGCGCCCGGTGTGCACGGCACGCTGGGGACGTTGAAGCGGGCGGATGGGACCGTTCAGGTCACGTACAACGGCCTGCCGCTCTACGGCTGGCAGAGCGATTCGAAGCCCGGCGACACGACCGGCGAAGGAGTCGGCGGGTTCTCGGTCGCCAAGCCATAGGGGGCGAAACGGGCGAGCCCCGCGCATCGGCGTCAGGTCCGGGCATCGAGGTCAGGCGCCGGGGCGAGCCTGGTGCGGCATGCCAGGTGGGCCGGTTGCCCGATCGAGACCTCGCGCGCCGTCGCCCGCCTGGGTGGGTCTCGTACGTGCGCCCGCCTTCCTGCGCCCGCCTATGTGCCGGCCCGGACCGCCGTGACGCCCTGCATCGTGCCGACCAGCACGAGGCCGTCCCAGGGCGTCGGCGACGTGAAGTGGGGCACCGGGCCGATCCCGATGCGCGCCACGACCGCAGCGGACGATGGCGCGAGCGCCTGGAGCTCGCCGCTCTCGATCGCGACGCTCCAGATCACGCCCCCGGCGACAACCGGCGGCCCTGTCGCTCCCGCCCGCGTCTGCCACCGAGGCTGGATCGAGCCGTCGGCACCCACCTGGATCATCCGGAGTCCGTCCGCGCACGGAACGTAGATGGTCGAACCGACCTGGGCGGCCCCGCCGAACGCCGCGCAGACGCCCACCGACGAGACCTCGCCTCCGATCCCTCCGAGGGCGCCCTGGCGCAGGACGTAGCCGATCCCGCTCTTGCCCGCGATGAAGACCCGGCCGCCGGGCACGAGGACCGGGCTGAGCGACCCGAGATCGGCATCGCTCGCGTTGTCCTGCGCCCACTGGGACGGCGCGAACCGCGATCGGAGCCGGAGCGTGGCCGAGAGCTCCACGACGGCGTCGCTGCCGTCATAGGTGCCGGTGGAGCTCCCGTTGCCGATCGACACGTAGAGGTTGCCGCTGGCGTCGAGGACGGGCCCCCCGGTGGCCCAGACCGCGCCCTCCCGCTCGACCGGCACGCGGTAGGCGATCGTGGAGCCGTGGCCCGTCACCGGGACCCCGACGACCTCGCCGCGGTAGGCGCCGCAATCGCCGGCAAGCCCGCCGAACCCGATGTACACGTAGCCGTTGCCGACCGCGAGGGCCGCGCGCTGCTGGTGGGTCGCGGGGTCGTCGCCGGCCAGATCGACGCCGCGTGACCAGCGCACCGCGCCGGTCGCCGCGGAAAGGGCGAACAGAACGTGGCGCGGTCCCGAGACCTCCGCCACCACGAAGAGCGACCCGGTCGAGCGATCGTACGCCGGGGTTCCCGTGATCCCGAGCGGGTCGATGTTGCCGCAGGGGAGCGACGAGAGCGGCACCGGGGTCCCGAGGTGGCGCCGCCACACGACGTGCCCGTTCGCGGGGGCGAGCGCATAGACGCTGTCGCCCTCCGTCGCCACGATCACCCTGCCGCCGACGCCGAGGGGCTGCCCGTACACCGCCCCGTCGAGGGTTGCTGTCCAGGCCGTGACCAGGGCGCCGTGGAGGGCCGGGAAGCCGCTCGCGACGCCGGTTCGCGCCGCGTCGCCGTGATAGGTCGGCCAGTCCGGCGGCGGTGCCGTCGAGGCGATGGCAGGTGCCGGCGTGGGACGCGTGTCATCGACGCCAGAAGCGGTCGCGGCCGACCCGGACGACGCCGTCGGGATCGCGGTCGTGGATGTCGGGGAACCGCACCCGACGACCAGGAGGCAGAGCCCGATGAGCAGAGCGGTGCGCCCGTTTGGCACGTTCACTTCCGCATGGTGGCACGACTCGCCCGGACGGGCCGTCGCGGCCTTCCCGATCTCTCCGGCCTCCTGATGGCCGCGGCCCGGGCTCGGCTCCTCCTCATCATGACGAAACCCCGGTCGCGTCGGCCAGGGTTCCGTCGTCTCGAAGCCGGAACGGGCGACCCGCAGTGGGACGCCCGGTCCCCGCACCCGGGCTCAGGCGGGCACTGCCATCGCCCGCGCGCAGCCTCGGCATGCTCCTCGATCTGCTCGTTCCGTGCGCTCAGTGCTCGTCTCGGTCGCGCTCGCCGCGGTCGGCTTCACGCCAGCCACGCCCGCAGCCGCGGCGCCGAACGCCGGTCCTTTGGGCCACTACAAGCACATCGTGGTGATCTACGAGGAGAACCACAGCTTCGACAACCTGTACGGGAACTGGGGTCCTGTGAACGGCCAGCACGTGGTCGGCCGGGCCAATGCCTCGGCGGCGCACACGACGCAGGTCGCCGAGGACGGCACCCCGTATCAGTGCCTTCTCCAGAAGGACGTGAATCTCACCGCGCGGCCGCTGTCGGTCACGTGCGGCCCCGAGACCGTCACATTCGCCGGCGGCAGCTCGGTGGGACCACGTCTCGCCGCCGGGTCTGGGCACGCCGGCGTCAGCGGGCCAGTCCGACGAGTTCGGCCCCGGCTCCCGCGTTCCGACGCTCCTCGTCGCCCGCAGCCTGACCCGGTCCGGCGTCGATCACACCGTCTACGACACGACCTCGATCATGCGCACCATCGAGGCGCAATTCGGGCTCGCGCCGCTCGGGACGCGCGACGCCGCGGTCAACGACCTCGGCGCGGCAATCGCGGCGGGGCGTCCGCCGCACGGATAGCCATCCCGTCGCCGAACACAGAAGGGCCGCCGGCCAGCGCCGGCGGCCCTTCACATTTCGTCGCCACCGATCCTGCCTCGTCGCAGGCCGTGACATCAGATGCGACCTGGACTAACATCACGCATCATGTCTCGCACCACCATCGACCTGGATCCCACCGTCCTTCGACAGCTGAAGGCGCGCCAGCGCCGGGAGGGGAAGAGCCTCGGTCACCTCGTGTCGGAGCTCCTGAGCTCGGCGCTGCAGGCTGACGACGAACCGCGTCCGCCGGCCCTCCTCGCATGGTCCTCGCGGCCGATGCGAGCGCTGGTCGATCTCGACGATCCGGAGGCGCTCCGCAGGGCGCTCGACGCGGGGTGACCTACACCGTCGACGCGAACGTCCTGCTCTACGCGTCGGATGAGACGAGCCCGGTTCACGCAGCGGCACGTGCGTTCGTCCAGCGGCTCGCGGACGGACCCGAGATCGCCTATCTCTTCTGGCCGACCGTCATGGCGTACCTTCGGATCGCGACCCACCCGGCGATCTTCGCCCGACCGCTCACGGCCGCGGAGGCCATTGGCAACGTCGACCAGCTCCTCGCCCGCGCGCACGTCCGGACAACCGGCGAGCAGGACCAATTCTGGAGCCGGTACCGGGAGGTCGCCGACGACGCCGTCCCTTCCGGAAACCTCGTGCCCGATGCGCACATTGTCACGTTGATGCTGGAGAACGGCGTCCCGACGATCTGGACGCGCGACCGCGACTACCGCCGGTTCCCGCGAATCGAGGTCCGTGACCCGTTCGCGGCGTCCTGATCGGATGTCGTCCGGCCCCCGACATCACGCCGTTGGCCCCTGACATCCGGCCATCTGACCCTCTTCCGCGCTCGGGCGTGACTGCACGATGGCACGAACCGTAGCGAGGGATTCGTCACCGTGATCGCCCGCCTCCTGATCATCGCGTTCCTGATGGCTCACGGCGCTATCCACACGGGCTTCATCTCGCCGCAGCCGGCAACAACGCCTGGTGCGCCGCCCTGGCCGTTCGATCTCGGCCGTTCATGGGCGCTCTCGTCATTGGGCGTCGCCCCGGACACGCTGCGGCTCCTCGGCCTCGCCCTCTTCGTCGTGACGCTTGGCGGCTTCGCGCTCGCGGCCGTGGCGACGCTCGGCGTGCTGCCGAGCGGCACCTGGGAGGCCGCCATCTCGGTCGGCTCGGTCGCTTCCCTCGTGCTCCTCGCGCTGTTCTTCCACCCGTGGCTCGTGGTCGGCATCGCGCTCGACCTGGGCTTGCTGTGGGTCGTCCTCGCATCCGGCTGGACGCCCGCGCGGCTGGGCTGATCCGGGCACGCAACTCGCCCGCGCCGACGAGGCCGAGCCGACGAGGCCGAGCCGCCGCGGTCAGTCGCAGCGGTCAGTCGCCGGCGAGCCCCCCGGCGGCGAGCGCGCCACCCGCACGGTCCTCGCGAGCCAGCTCGTTCGCAGCCTCGGCTGGCAGCCAGAACCAGCGCAGGTGCTCGAAGTCGGCCCCCACATCCAGCGCGTCCCCGTTCTCGGGCGTGATCGGCAGTGGGCCGGCAAGGAGCCTCCGCGCCTCTCCGAGGTAGCCCGCCAGGCGTGACTCGGGCTCGCGGTGGCGGTGCGCGGCATAGCGCATCACGCCGTCGTCGTACCGGATCGCCGCAAGCGAGAGCGGCGGCTCCACGACCCCGCCGCGGTGGCTCCACAGGCCGATCGCCGGGTCGAAGCGATACGCCGGGAGGAGCCGCCAGCCGTCGGACGCGACGAGATCCACCGCGTCGAGGATGTAGTCGAACACCGCCTCGCTGATGAAGTAGTTGAAGTTGACCCGCACCCAGCCGGGCTTGATCCCTTCGCAACCCCGGGCGATCTCGCGCTCGAACGCGTGCGAGTGCTCGAGGTCGATGCCCAGCAGCCGGTGGCCGTACGGCCCGGCGCACGAGCACCCGCCGCGTGCCTGGATCCCGAAGAGGTCGTTCAGCAGCGCGACGACGTAGTTGTGGTGCAGATAGCGGACCGGCTCGTCACCTCGCCCGTGGCGCACGACGAACGAGACGATCGAGAGTCGCTCGGCGCGCGGGTTCCCCAGGATCTCGAGATTCGGGTTGGCCGACCAGCGGGTGATCGCGCGGTGGATGAACGACTCCTCGCGCGCCCGGATCGCCTCGACGCCCACCGCCTCCTTCAGCCCGAAGACGAGGCCCGCCCGGATCGATTCGACGATCGCCGGCGTCCCGCCCTCCTCGCGCTGCTCGATGTCGGCCAGGTACAGGTGCTCCGCCGGGTTGACGTAGGCGACCGTCCCGCCGCCCGGCACCGACGGGACGCGGTTCCGGAAGAGCTCCTTCCGCGCCACGAGTAGCCCGGGCGTCCCCGGCCCGCCGATGAACTTGTGCGGCGAGACGAAGATCGCGTCGAGGCCGTCGCCGGCCATGTCGATCGCGACGTACGGCGCCGCCGCCGCGTAGTCCCAGCACGCGAGCGCGCCGTGCGCGTGGAGGATCGCGCTGATGCCGCGGACGTCGGACAGGATCCCGGTCACGTTCGAGGCGGCGGAGAACGAGCCGATCTTGAGCGCGCGGCCCGCGTGGCGCTCCAGCTCCGCGATGAGGTGGCCCGCATCGATGCGCCCGTCGTGGTCCTCGTGGATCACGACGACGTCCGCGAGCGACTCTCGCCAGGGCAGCTCGTTGGAGTGGTGCTCGTAGGGACCCACGAAGACGATCGGCCGCTCCGCCGGCGGGATCTGCGCGCGGAGCCCATAGCGATCGCTCGAGGTCGGCCGGGAGCCGGATCTGGAGCACGTCGACGAGGCGGTTGATCGCGCCCGTCGAGCCCGAGCCCACGAAGATCACGGCGTGCTCGTCGGTGGCGCCGACCGCCCGCCGGATCAGCTCGCGCGCCTCCGCCCGGAAGCGGCTGGTCTGGAGGCCCGTCCCGCTCGACTCGGTGTGCGTGTTCGCGTAGAGGGGCAGGACCGCGTCGCGAAGGTAATCCTCGATGAACGTCAGCGAGCGGCCGGATGCGGTGTAGTCGGCATACGTGACGCGCCGGATGCCGAACGGCCCGGCCACCGCCTCGTCGTCGCCGATGACCGAGCGCCGGATCGTCTCGATCAGGGATTCTGCGGGGTCCATCGCCCGCGATCGTACGCGCTCGGGGATGAGGCGATTGGCCAGCCGGCCCTCCCCGAAGTCGCGAGAGGGCCGGCCGGCTTCATCGCGGCGAGCGTCGATCCCAGGGCGACGCTCGCCGCCGGCAGGTGTTCAGAACCCGGTGACGGCGAACCAGCGCGGACCCGCTGCCGTGTCCCCGGCGAAGAAGATCACCGGCGCGAGGCAGCTCGTCGGCAGGGTGACCGTCGCGTCCACCTCGGCGTCCCCGGTCGACGAGAACGGGACGGAGTCGGACATCGCGACCACCGCACCGCTGCAGGAGACGAGCGCGCGACCGGTCGGAATCGGGTTCGTGCCCGCCTTGGGTCCGGCTGCGAGGACGAGGCCCTCGACCTCGACGTTGAGCTGCCCACTCCCCCGAAGAGTCGCTTGCCCGCTGTCGATCTGCCATTGGATCCCGCCCGCGATCGCGCCCATGAATGTCTGCCCGGTCAGCGAGGCAGGAAGCGCGGCGAGCGACGCGTCGAGGACCTTGCCGTTTCCGTTGTTCCCGTTGTTGCCGTCCGATCCAGCGCGGTTGCCGTCGGATGCGACAACGGTGCCGGCGGCAACGACCGCGGCGAGTGCGCCCGCAAGCAGCGCGACGCGCACGGAACCTGTCTTCTGCACGTGATACCCCTCCTGGCCTGCGGGGGGCTCCCCGCTCGTTCAGATCGGTACGCGCCGCCCAGCCGTCCGGTTTCGCCGTTCGAAAGGGTCCATGTGGGACCGCCGGACGGGCCGGCTTGCCCACGACCTGCCGTCCGGCGGCAACTACGCTGGGTGGCGGACCCGCGCGGCTCGCGGCGTCCGAAATGCCCGCACGAGATGGAGAACCACGCCGGCCATGAGCCTCCAGATCACCGACCTTCGGAAGCAGTTCGGCGAGACCCGGGCCCTCGACGGGATCAGCTTCGCCGTCGAGCCCGGCCAGGTCTTCGGGTTCCTCGGCGCGAACGGGGCCGGCAAGACCACCACGATGCGGATCGTCCTCGACATCCTGCACGCGGACTCGGGCTCCGTCACCTGGCAGGGCCGGCCCTCGACGGACCTCCCGCGATGCACGTTCGGCTACCTGCCCGAGGAGCGCGGCCTCTACCCGCGGATGCAGGTGCTGGAGCAGCTCGTCTTCTTTGCCGGTCTCTACGGTGTGCCGCGGAAGAAGGCCGCGGCGGAGGTGCGCGGCTGGCTGGCGCGGTTCCGGGTGCCCGAGTACGCAGACCGTCGCGCCGAGGAGCTCTCGAAAGGCAACCAGCAGAAGGTCCAGTTCATCGCCGCGGTCCTCCACGATCCGGACGTCCTGATCATGGACGAGCCCTTCAGCGGCCTGGACCCCGTCAACGTGGCGCTCCTCAAGTCCGCGTTCGTCGAGATGCGCGAGCGCGGCAAGACCCTGATCTTCTCCACCCACCAGATGGAGACAGTCGAGGAGCTGTGCGACGCGGTCGCGATCATCGACGCCGGGCACCTGGTCGCGAACGGGCAGACCTCCGACGTCAGGCGATCCAGCGGCAAGCGCGTCGTGCGGCTCGGCGTGGCCGGCGACCCGGAGCTGCCGTGGCTCGCGGACCTCGACGGCGTCCGCGTCCGCCGATCCGGGCGCGACTACAGCGAGATCGAGGTGGTGCCGCCGCGCGACCCCGAGACGATCCTCCACGCGGCCATCGAGCGTGGCGAGCGCGTCACCCTCTTCGAGATCGCCGACCCGTCCCTCGAACAGGTCTTCGTGGACCTGGTCGGCCGGCACGCGGCACCCGACGAGGAACGCACGCTGGCCCACCTGCCCGTGAACGGAAGGGCATGACGATGAACATCCGGCTCGCCAACGTCCTCACGATCGCGCGCCGCGAGTACCTGGTGCGCGCGCGGAGCCGCTCCTTCAAGGCCGCCACCCTGTTCCTCGTGGTCGCCGCCGTGCTCGTGACGCTCGCACCGCTCGCCGTCCGCTGGCTCGACCGCGACTCGACCGCGAAGGTCGGGATTCACGCCTCGGCGACGCTCTCGTTCGACCCCATCGCGCGCCTGAACACGACGATCAACCTGCCGGCAACGGCGGGCGGCAAGGGACCATTCACGTTCAGCACGATCTCGGACGTCGCGGCCGGGAGCGACGCAGTCGAGAAGGGCGACCTGTCCGCCGTGGTCGACGTGACCCGCGACCCCACCGGCGACCTCGCCTTCACGATCATCTCGAAGGATGGCCCGACGCTTCGGATACCGACGCTCCTGCGCCAGGGCTCCAGCGTCCTCGCAACCACGGACCGGCTGCTGCGCGGCGGCTACCCGGCAGACCAGATCGACTCGCTGGGCGTGCCGCCTTCGGTCAGCGTGGTCGGCCCGACGCCCCCCAAGCCCGGCGAGCAGCCGAAGGACTTCGCGGGCGAGCTGGGCGGGCCGCTCACCGGCCAGGCGCTCGTCATCTTCCTGTTCATGGCGATCATCCTCTACGGCCAGTGGGTCGCGATGTCCGTCGCGGAGGAGAAGAGCAGCCGCGTGATGGAGATCGTCCTCAACGCGGCGAGCCCGTTCGAGCTGCTGGCCGGGAAGGTCGTCGGCGTCGGCTCGCTCGGCCTGACGCAGTACGTGGCGGCGATCATCCCCGCCGCGATCGCGCTCATGCTCCAGGACCGGATCGCGGCGCTCATCCTCGGCGAGGCAGCAGCATCGGCCGCCCCATCCGCGTCCGGCCTGACGCCGTCGCTCCTCATCGCGTTCGCGGTGCTGTTCGTGCTCGGCTTCCTGCTCTACGCGGTCCTGTACGCGGCCGCTGGGTCGCTGGTCAGCCGGATGGAGGACATCAACTCGGTCGTCGCGCCGATGACCCTCATCGGGATGGTCGGCTACTTCATCGCCGTCTATACGTCGTCCGGGCTCATCCCGGCCGATGCGGGCTGGGTGGTCGTGCTCTCGTACGTGCCGTTCGTCAGCCCGTACCTGATGCTCGCGCGGTTCGCGACCGGTCTTGCCGGCCCGCTGGACCTGGCGCTCGCGTCCGGTCTCCTGGTCGTCGCGATCGTCATCTGCCTGTGGGTCGCCGCCCGTATCTATGCGGCCGGCGTCCTCACCTACGGCCAGAAGCCGAGCGCCCGCTCGCTCTTCACCGCGGCGTTCGCGCACCGGGGGTAGGGGCGAGCAAGGCGGGGCATGCGAGAGGCCGGCGCTGGGCGCTGGGCGACCCGGGGTAGGGTGGAGCCGGAAGGTGCCGCGCGCGTCGGCGGTCTCCCCACTTGATCATTTGCTCGCGAGGCGAACCGTACGGCATCCGGGCGTGGTGCGACCCGTGTGGAACCGCGCTTCGGCCCGGAGGTGGGCGCTTGGGACCCCTGGACCCGATCAATTGACGCGCCATACGAGCACCAGACAGGGTTCATGGTGTTCGTCGTCGATCACGCCCACGGAGTGCTCCCGCCCGCCCTGCATACGGTTCGCCACGCGCACATTTGATCGGATCGGCACGGTCCGATCCGGACACCGGCTGTTCACGGGCAAGTCTGCCGACAGCAGGAAGCCCGACGCGCCTGCCGACCGCGACGCGACGCGAGTAGCATGGCGCGATCCTCCACGGGATCGACGTCGCATTTGATCGCCCGTGCAGCGCCCAGACAATTCTCGCGACGTTGGCCGTAGCTCGGCAGCGCAACCCGCACCACCGACGCTGCCTTGACGTCCCGCCGACGACGCCGCATCCTGATGTACCGACACGTGTCGGTACTTCACTGCCACACATCCGGGAGGTCCGGCCGATGACGACGGAGCTGAGCCGCCCGAATTTGCGAGGGCTTCGTTCGGCACTCGGGTTCTCGAGAGAGTCGATCGCCCGCGTCCTTGACGTCAGCACTCGGACGGTCGAGCGCTGGGAGGGCGGCGCGAGCACGGAGAACGCCCGCGCGCTCTTGCGCCTCGACGAGCTGAACGAGATCGTTCGACTCGGCCACGAGATCTACGGCGACGAGCTCGCGCGCTTCATGGCGACGCCTCGGCAGAGCCTCGGCAACCGGACGCCGGCGGCCACGCTCGTTCGTGGCGACCTGGACGAGGTCCTCGACGTCCTCTCCCAGGCCTACGAAGGCCAATGGGGCTGATCGGCGGCCATGGCCCTCGGGTCACTGCTGCGCCCGTGGTCGGGGATCGGCCTGCGGCATGTGCCGGCCGATGCCAGCCTGGGTGTCCTCGATCCGACGCATGCAGCCCGCTCGCGGCGCAATCGCTGGAACGAGGCGGGCACGCCGGCGTTCTATTTCGCGAGTGACGTCGCCGTGGTGGTGGCCGAGTTCGGCCGCCACATCCAGGCGGAGCTGCCTGACGGGAAGCCCGAGCGACAGGCCCGAGACGTCTGGAAGGTACCGATCTCGGTCAGCCGGCTTGTTGACTTCCGCGATCCGGCCACCTCGGCGTCGATCGGCCTGTCGAATGTCGACGACTGGATCGCCGACATCGACCGTACCCAGGCGACCGCGCGCTACCTCCGGCAGCACGCCGACGTCCAGGCGCTGCTGGTGCCGTCGATGGGCTTCCTGGACGACGCAACCCGCTGGAACGTCGTGGTCTACCTCGATCGTGTTGACCCACGCTCGACGTTCGGCCCGCCGGTCTTCCTGCGCCGGATCGTCCTCGATGCCGTCGGCGGCGCCTGAGCGGCATTCGGGCGGCCACTCCTGTGCCGATGGATGACGTGCCACCACGCAGATGTTCGTGGAACTCCGCCGATCGCGGCCCCGCTACCGATCGCGACGCGACGCGAGGGCAAACGCCATGAAGTTGCCGTCGAGCAATTCAGCTGTCGACTCGTAGGCACTGTCGCCGACCAGGTAGTCGCACACGACCTCGCGCACTCGTGCGATCTCACGTAGGCGCGGTCTTCGCTCGAGCAGGTCCGCAGCGAGGTCGTTGGCTTGGTTCTCAACTGGCACTGCGTGGCGGCGCCACGACCCGTCATCGCCTTGACGCGACGACGCCGCTGCTAATATCGTGCTGATCAGCACAGGACGTGTAGTTACGTGCAAGGAGCGTTCTCGAATGTCCGACCAACGGCCGAACCGTATTAACGTCGTCCTCGACGCCGAGCACGCCGCGAAGCTCCATAGCCTGGCGGACCGAACATACGTCAATCCGGGGACGCTCGCGCGATCGTTGCTCTCGACCGCGCTCGACCAGGCCACGCCGGATCCCGAGAGCGTTACCGCGCTCCTGGACGCCATCCCCGGCGCCCACGAGAGTGCCCTCGAAGGTCGCAGTGCCGTGCAGGCTGGTCGCGTCGTGCGCCTCCAGGACCTTTGATCCGGTGGCGACGGTTGTCGTCTCGGAACCGGCCGTTGCCAGCCTCGACCATCTGATCGTCGCGCTCAGCCTTCCGGCGACAACCCGGGCGCGCGTCCGAGCGTCGCTCGAGCCACTTGCTTCCTTCCCATTGATGGGGTCGAAGCTGGGAGGGCGCTGGCAGGGGTTCCGCTTCATCCTCGGGCCGTGGTCCTGGATGATCGTGGTCTACGAGTTCGACGAGACGAAGGATCAGGTCGGAGTCGTCGCCATCCAGGACTCCAGATCCGCACGCGCCGCGACCGCGAAACAGTAACGTGGCATCTGACGCCAGAGACTTCGCTCAGTACGGCCGGGTGCGCAGGTCCGACGAGAAGTCCACGACGCCGCGCAGCCAGGCGAGCGCCTCGCCCCAGCCCTCGAGCGCCTGGGCGTAGGCGTCGAGCACACCCGGCATACGCAGGTCGAACGGACCGTCCGTGAGGGTCAGGCGCGTCCCGTAGCCGGCGGGCTCCAGGCGCACCGAGACCGTCGTCTCCCAGCCTTCGTCCCTACCCCACGGCCAGCGGAACTCGAAGCGCCGCTCGCTCTCGAGGACGGTGACGTCCCACCAGACCCGCTGGTCCGGGAAGACCAGGGTGCTCCGGGTGCCTACCGCGAGCGAGCCCTCGACCCGCTGCGGGAACCAGCGGATCAGCTCCTCGGGCACCGTCCAGCAGCGGTAGACCCGGGACGGCGGCGCCTGGAAGCGGCGTGACATCCGGACGGCCCGGGGCGCAGCGAGCGGATCAGGCGCATTCTCCGGCGCGGCGCGATCGTGCATGGGACGAGGCTACCACCACGCAGTCGAGGCGCGGCGCGGAACGAACCACAACCTGCCGTGGCACCGGCGGGTCTTCAGCGCCCACGTGACGAGCAGCTGTGCCCCCCTGAGTGCCCTACTTGATGAGCTGGACGCCACCCGCCTTGCTGTTCCCGGTCCCGCCCCCGAAACCTGCGCCGATCGTGCCGCTGTCCTCGATGCTCACGAACTTGCCGACCAGGCAGGACGTCGCACCGTTGCCGGTGTCGCAGACGGCCTTGTTGTTCCCGCTGATGTACGCCCCGAACGAAGCGCCCACCGCCGTGCAGGCCGGGTCCGTGCTGATGCACAGCTGGAAGTGGGCAAAGCTCGGCATTCGGTACCACTGGTTCTGGCCGTTGCCGCCGAGATCGCCCGCAGGGCAGCCGTAGTTCGGCCCCGTGTTGATAGCGGGCTGTGGGCCGGCTGTGTGCTGTCCCGGGGGCCGAGTTGTTGCCCGTGTTGCAGGTGAGATCGAACTGGGGGATCAGGACGATCTGGCCGTCATATGCCCGGATCGCAGACTCGACGCCGGCGCTGTTCACGTTGCCCGTCGAGGTCACGTACTGCCAGGATGGCAACGGGATCGCCGGGTTGTTGGGCGTCGTGATCGAGCTGATCAGCTCGGACGTGCCCCCGCCCGGTGGCGTCCAGTCGAGCCAGCCGACGTTGCCCGGCCCGTTCTTGCACAGGGGCACCTTGTAGACGGTCGTGCCGTCCGCGACCCATGGGTTGCCGATGTCGACCGGATTGTTCGACCCGTCGCAGGACATGATGTTGACGGGGACGGTGACCGGCAGCAGGGCACAGGCATCGCCCTGGGACGCCGAGCACGACTCCTGGAGGTAGCCGCTCGCGGCGGTCGCCTGCGTGCTCACGCTCCAGGAGCTGATCCCGACGACGTTCACGACGTAGGTCCGAATGTCCTTGTGGCCGAAGACCAGGACACCGGCCGGCGGCCCGACCACGCGGCTGGGACAGTTCGGCGTGTTGTTGGAGCTCGTCGGTTGCCCCGTGCCTACCCGGTCAGCGACGGCCAGGTTGTCCGTGTTGTCGGGGTTCAAGGCGGCCGAGCCGTCGGCTTCGAGCGGGATGCCGCAGATGTCCGTGTAGTACGCCGCGGAAACCGTGATGCCGTTGGCAGCGGCGCTCGCGTTCACTGCGCTCGATACGGCGGCATCCCAGCCACCGACGGGAGCCGTCGCGCCGGCGAACTGCTCGGTCACGATCACGGCGCGGCCATGGCTAGCTGTAGTTCCCGGGGTTTGTGAGACACGGGGGTCGCACCGGCATAGCGTCCCGGGATGGACGCTCTCAAGCCCGAGCACCGGAAGGACCCCCACCGCCGTCTCCTCCGGCACACGTACCAGGAGGGGCCGGGGTTCCTCTTCCTCGCGACCCGCGGCGGTCGACCGCCCGGCGGCTCCGCCGGACCGGATCTCGCCGGCCTGCGGTTCCGGGCGCGGTGTGTCCGGGTCGCCCGGGAGGAGGGCATCGCGGCGGCGCTCGCCCTCGGGGCGAGCCGGGCGAGCCTGCACCGCTGGCGGACCGCCTACGCGGCCGGGGGACTCGGCGCGCTCGTCAACCGGCCCCGAGGCCCGGCGCCCGGTCGCCTGCCAGCGTGGGTCGAGCAGGCCGTCATCGTCGTTCGCCTCCTCACGTACTGGAACAGCAAGCGCCTGGCCGCCGAGTTCACCCGCCGGGAGATCTACCCGCTCGACCACCACGCGGTCGACGACCTGCTGGCCGGACTCGGCACCGCCCGCCCGTCGACCCGGCGGGAGCGCGGGCCGGCCTATGAGCGGGGCCGACCCAACGAGCTGTGGCACATCGACATCAAGGGCCCGTTCTTTCTGCGCCGCTCGGTGCGCGAGTACGAGAAGGTCTGGATCGTCGGCCTCGTCGACGACCATTCCCGGTTCCTCATCGGCCTGCGCGTCCTGGCGCAGCCGCGGGCCCTGCCGATCCTCGCCTCTTACCCCCCAGCTGAGATCGTCGCCACCCCCCGGCAGCCGCGAGATATTCCTAGAGGAACCTTTCAGCCCATCTTGCAAATGTGCAGGAGTTGCCATACGCGCAACCTGGCATGCAGCTGGAAATCAGAGGTTTGCAGGCGCCTACGCGCCTTCGATCGGGAGATGGGTGCCCTCGAGACGCAGCCCTCTCCGAGCGTGTCCTGCTACGCTTCAGTAGGGGACTCTGCGTTCAGCGTGAGCGTGAAACGGGCCCCAGCATCGAGAACCAATGCGCCTGACCCGCCGGCCGCGCCAGCCGCCTGATCGGTTGCGCGCGTTTGCGCAAGATCGATGGTCAGCTCTCCGCCATTTGCACGCGCCAGCTCGCGCGACACATATAGGCCCAGTCCGGTGCCCTCGGCGCTGAGCACGGAGCCGCGGACATACCGTTCGAAGAGGCGCTCGCGATCCGCAGTGGCAATCCCGGGGCCCGTGTCTGCGACGCACACGCGGAGGGTGCCGCTGCCCGCCGCACGGCCTTTGGGACCGACACCAGCGCGCGACATTGGCAGGGCGGCCGCGGGCTCCTCCGCCGTGTCCCCCGCCCGGCGGACGAGATCGACGGTGACCGTGATCGGCGTGCCGCCGCCGTACTTCACGGCGTTGTCGAGCAGGGCCCAGATCACCTGGTCGATCTGGTCGGGGTCGGCGTAGGCCAGCCACCCCGCGGATTGATCGTCGAGCGAGAATGGGACGCCTGTCGCGCCGAGCGCTTCCCATGCACGGCGGACGCGCGGCCCGAGGGCGAAGACCTCCGCCACCGGGCGCAGGACGCCGGAGTCGAGCCGGCTGACCGTCAGGAGCTGGCGCACCATCCGCGAGAGCCGGTCGCTCTGCTCCGCGATGATGCCGAGGCGCCGGTCGGGCTCGCCGCCAGCCGCCTGCTCGCCCGCCAGCTGGTCGGCGTTGGCCCGGATGCGCGCGAGCGGCGTCTGGAGGTTGTGGCTGACGCCGCGGAGGAAGTCGTCCTTGGCGGCGTCCAGCTCCTGCAGCCGCACGTTCTGGTCGGCGACCCGCGCGAACAGCTCGGCGTTGCGCAGGCCCACGCCTACGACGGCCGCGAAGAGCTCGAGCAGGTCCTGGTCGGCGCGATCCCAGCGGGCGGTGGCGGACGCATGCCCGACGATCGCGCCCAGGGGCTCGGCGCCCGCGCGGAGGTCCGCCCGGATGGGCAGTGGATCGCCGGGGACGCGCTCCTCGGCCGGGATGTCCGCTGGGTCGCCGAGGACGATCCGGGCGTCGATCAGCCCGAAGGCGACCCGGGCATCCGCGATCGCGAGGTCCACAAGGCGATCGGCACCCTCGCGCGGTGAGTACGTGCCGACCGCGTCGACGACGCGCGCCACCTGGCGGTTTCGTCGCAGGAGGTCACCGGCGAGCTGGCCCTGGCGCTCCGCGAGGCGGCCAAGCTCATCGTCGGCGAGTGCCGGGAGCGGCGTGCTCGTGTCGCCGGCGACGATCCGGTCCATCGCCGCGGCGAGCGCCCGGAGTGGCGCCGTCAGGCTACCAGCGACGATGATCGCGATCCCGAGGCCCAAAAGAGCGGCGATCACGAACGCGGTCAGCAGGATCCGGAAGATGTCGCGGTCGGGATCCGCCTGCCCCGTGATCACGAAGAGCAGGCCGGCAACCGCGAGCGGCGCCAGTGCGGCGATGAGCACCGCGGCCATGATCCGGATCCGGAACGGGATCACGTCGCGTCCGCCTCCAGCCGATAGCCGACGCCGCGCACGGTGATCAGGTGGCGCGGCCGGTTCGCGTCCGGCTCGATCTTCTGGCGGAGACGGCGCATCGTGACCCAGACGTACGAGGGGTCGGCGCCGTCCGTGTCGGCCCAGCCGCGGGCGACCAGCGTCTCGGTCGAGACGGTCGTGCCCAGGTTCGCGGCGAGGGCGTAGAGGAGCCGCGACTCCGTGGGCGTCAGCGAGACATCCGCCCCGTTGACGGTCGCGGCGCGCCGCCCGAGCTCGAGCGCGAGGCCGGGTCCGAGCACGATGCGCTGGCCCGGAAGCCGGTCGCCCAGGCGCCGGAGCACGCGATTGATCCGCGCCCGCAGCTCCGGGTAGTGGTAGGGCTTCGTGACGTAGTCCTCGGCCACCTCGTCGAGGAGCTCCGCCTTCGAGTCGGCCGCGTCGATCGCGGTCAGGACGATGATCGGGAGGTCTGCGCGGGCCTTGATCTCGCGCGCGAGGGAGATGCCGTCGAGGCGCGGCATCATCATGTCGACCAGGACCAGGTCCGGCCAGGCGTTCTCCAGTCGCCGCAGCGCCTCGATCCCGTCGCGGGCGGTCGCCACGTCGTAGCCGTCCGCACGAAGCTGCTCGGCGAGGACGACCAGGAGGTTCACGTCGTCGTCCACGAGGAGGAGTCGCGCCGGGCGTTCGCGGCCGCCCGGCCCGCCAGGGATCAGCACGCTCGGAGGATAGCCCACGCCCGCGAGCGAAATACCCGAAACGGCGTCAGCCTGCGAAGGGGTCTCAGACCTCGAGGTAGCGTTCGTTTGATGTCGAGAACGCCTCGATCTCGGCGGCATGCTGACGAAGGGAAGCCTCGACAGCGTCCGTCCCCGCGTTGCGGACGAGAAGCCTCACGACCTGGGGAGGCGGCCCCGGAAACCGCGCGGCGTCCGCATAGTCCCGGTCCTTGGTGATGAGGACAAGGCCCAGCCGGCGAGCCTCGGCCCAGACGTTGTCATCGGGCGATCGCTCACTGTACTCGGTGACGACGTGCAGGGACCCGGGCCACAAGTCCTCGAGACGCTCCACGAGAACTGGCGACAGCATGCCGTTGTAGAGGGCCTTCACACCTTCGCGTCTTGGAGGTTCTCGGCGGCGAACGCGAGAACCGCAAGGATATCCGCCTCCTCGATGTACGGGAAGTCGTGGCGAATCTCCTCGATGGTCATCCCGCCGGCCAGGAGCTCGAGGACGTCGCTCACCGTGACGCGCATCCCGCGGATCGTGAGCTGTCCGCCGCGCACCTTGGGGTCGCGTGTGATCCGGTCGCGCCATTCGATAACCATGTTCCCATCATCTGCCTGGCGTCCGCGTCGCGCAAGCACGGCCAACAGCGACCGGCCCGGCGGTCCACGAAGTCTCCGGCCGCGAGGAACCCTCCACACCGCGCACAAACGCATGGGTGCCCGCGCGGACACGCTTGGCGGTCGACATGTCCGCTACAGGCATTGCACGGTTGGGGAGCCCCCTTGTCGTATGCGCCGGTGCCCCCCTACGGCCCCCACGCCGCAGTGGGCGTCCGACCGCCACTCGGCTGCCGCCGTAACTCGGCTGCCGCCGTAACTCGGCTCACCGCTAATCAGCCTTCGGGTCGAAGAAGCGGCAGCGGGGAGCAATCGGGCAGCGATCGCAGGCGGGCCGGCGGGCGTCGCAGGTGCGACGGCCGTGCTGGATCAGCAGCACGTGGGTCGCGTAGAACTGGTCGGGCGCCAGGAGGTGCGCGTAGATCTCGTGCTGCTCGTCGGGTCCCGCGGTCGGCGGCGCGAGCCCGATCCGCCGGCTGACCCGCTCCACGTGCGTATCGACGGGCATGAGGGGCATCCCGAAGCAGAAGAGCAGGACGATCGACGCGGTCTTGCGCCCGATCCCCGGGATGGTGGTCAGCCAATCGCGGGCCTCGCGCGGCGGCAGCACGGCGAGGAACGCCAGGTCGTAGCCGCCGCTCCGCTCACGGATCGTGCGCAGCGCGGCCTGGATCCGCGGCGCCTTCTGGTTCACGAGCCCGCCGATACGGATCACCTCGATCAGGGCGCCCAGATCCGCGCCCTCGACGGCCGACCAGTCGGGCGGCGCGCCCGGCGCGAGCCCAATGCCGCCCCAGCCCTCCGGCGGCGCCTGGGTGCCATCGGGTCGGGCGATCCGATGGGTGGTCACCGGCCCACCGGACGGATACGCCGCGCGAAGCGCCTCGAAGGCCCGCTCCGAGTTCAGGTCAGCGGTGTTCTGCGAGAGGATGGTGAGCACCAGCTCGCTCACGGGGTCCAGGCGCTGCGACGGCACCGGGACGCCGTACAGACCGCCGAGCCGCTCGATCACGAAGTCCACGAGCCCAGGCCGGCGACGCCGAAGATTGCGCGACCAGGCGAGCGCCGAATCGACGCGGCGTCGCGTGCGAGTCCGTGGTTGCGTCGGAGCCGTGGATGCGGACCGCAGTCGCCGGGGAGGTGTGGGCGTGCTCACCAGATCACGTCGACGTCGTACCGCGCGATCGCTGTATCCGAGGTGAGGATCGGGATCCCCTCCACCTGGGCCTGCGCGATCAGGAGGCGATCGAACGGATCGCGGTGGATCGCGGGCAGGCTCGCAGCACGAACGGCGTGCTCGACGGTGACGGCCAGCTCGCGAAACCCATTCGCGGCGATGCGATCGCGCACGTACGTTCCGGCCGGCTCCGGGAGGTCAAGTCGCGCATCGGCAGACTTGATGGCAATCTCCCATGCCGACACGGCGCTGACGAGGACGTCGTATTCCGGCGCCGCGACCACGCTCAGCGCGCGAGGCGAAAGGCGCGGGTCCTCCAGCACCCACCACAGGAACGCGTGCGTGTCCAGCAGCACGCGCACCTCACATGTACTCCTCGAACTCCGTGAGCGGGTCGTCGAAGTTGCCATGGATGACGACGCGTCCGCGATCCATGCCAGGAACGCGCGCTGGCCGCTCGTGCGCGATCGGCGTCAGCTCGGCGATCGGATGTCCGGCCCGGGCGATCACGATCCGCTCGCCGGCCTCGACGCGCGCGAGCAGGCGTGAGAGGTGGGTCTTCGCTTCGTGGACATTGACGGTCTCGACCATGGCCGCAGCATGACTTAGTCCGGGGACTTAGTCAATCTTTCGTACTCGTCCGACGTGCCGGTATCGGCGACCGGTGCGGCGAAATCGTCGCCAATGCTGGCCCGGGCATCACTATCCGCGTTCTGGCGTCCGCGACGAGCCCCAGGGTGGCGGCGAGCGCTTGAGCAGGCGCCACATTCCTCGACACTGCTGCGTCTCCGACGCACAAGCAAGGGATTCGCCAGCTTCGGCCAGCCTTGCGGCCTCCACGTCGCCGTGCAGGGACTCGGGCATCGCGGATAGTGATTCCCGGGGGAGCGTTGGCGAGGACATGGTCGGGTGGCCCCGAGGGCGCGGGCCCTCGGTCGGGCCACTCGCGGAAGCCCTACCCGAGACCGACCAGCCTCTGCCCGATCCCGATGAGTCGGGCGAGCCGCTCGCCGCAGCGCTCGACGGGCGCGGCGCCGGCTGCCATCGCCTCCTCCACGGACTGGGGTCGCTCGGCGACGGGGACCGCGATCGCGCCAACAGCTGCGAGGGCCGAGATCCCGTCCGCCTCAACGCCGCCACCCACGGCAATGCACGGGATGCCGGCCGCCTGCGCTCGCCGCGCGACGCCGAGCGCGGTCTTGCCGAACGCGGTCTGGCCGTCGATCCGGCCTTCGCCCGTGAGCACGAGGTCAGCGTGCGCCAGCGAATCCGCGAAGCCCGCCGCGTCCATCACGAGCTCGACGCCCGGCACGATCGCGAATTCCGCGAACCCGTCGCGCAGACAGGCGAGCCCGAACGTGGCGCCGCCGGCCGCGCCCGCACCCGGGGTGTCGCGCTCCCGGCGGCCCGTCGCGGTCTCGAGCGCATCCGCCCAGCGGCCGAGCGCCGCGTCGAGCTCGCCGCATGTGGCTGGGTCGGCGCCCTTCTGCGGGCCGTAGACCGCAGCGGCACCGCGCGGACCCAGGAGCGGGTTCGTCACGTCGCAGGCGATCCGCAGGGTCACCTCGGCAATGCGCGGGTCCAGCTCCTCGAGATGGACGGCGACTGCCGGCTCGACCGTCATCGCGAGCCCGAGCGCCGCGAGGATCCCGAGGCCGCCGTCGGTGGTGGCGCTGCCGCCGACGCCGAGGTCGATCCGGCGGATTCCCGCATCGAGAACCGCGCGGAGGACCTCGCCCGTCCCGTAGGTTGAGGCGCTCGCCGGATCGCGTTCGGAAGGCGCCAGCCGCGAGAGGCCCGATGCCGCGGCAAGCTCCACGACCGCGCGCCGGCCGTCCGAGCTGCGGAGCCACCGCGCGGTGATCGGCCGGCCGAGCGGGTCGTGGGACGGTGTTTCCTGCCAGGTCCAGCCGCCGGCGGCCTCGATCGCGACGAGCGTGCCCTCGCCGCCGTCAGCGAGCGGCGCGAGGACCAGTCGGTCGTCGGGACGAGCACGCGCCCAGCCGGTTGCGAGCGCGCGCGCGACCTCCACGGACGTCAGCGATCCCTTGAACGAGTCGGGCGCGATCAGGATGCTCAGCGGGCGGCCCGCCACGTCGCCGCCTGCCCGGCCGTCGAGCGCGCCGCTTCCCGCCTGCCCGCCGGCTGCGCCCTGACCCGCCGCCGCCCCCGAGCCCGCCGCCATCCGCGGGCCCGCCACTACCCGCCGGCACGCGGCTACCCGCCCAGGCGCGCGGCGCGCTTCTCGAGGTACTCCGGGATCCGGATCATCGGCGGGCGTTCGCGGTCGGCGAGCTCGATGACCTCGAGGCCCAGGCGGTCGGCCCCGGAGCGCGGCAGCTTCATCGTCGAGCCCATCTCGGCGAAGAGCCGCGCCCGGCGGCGCTCCTCCAAGCGTTTCATGATGGCCTGGATGATCACGAAGCTCATCCGCGAGAGGCCCTCGAGCTCCTGGTTGCGGTGGATCCGGCGCTCCAGGTCGACCTGGCCCAGCCCCTCGAGCCCGACCCGCTCCGCGATGTCGATCAGGTGCCCGATCTCCACGGCGTAGCCGGTGAAGAACGGGATCGTTTCCAGCAGGCTGCGGCGCCCGGCGTACTCGCCCGCGAGCGGCTGGATGAACCCGGACAGGTCCGGGTAGAAGAGGTTGATGAGCGGGCGCGCGACCAGCTCGGTGACACGGCCGCCGCCGCCCTCGCGGAGCACGCCGCCCTCGACGATCGGGCGCTCGTAGTAGCCCTTGACGTACTGGATCCGTGGCTCGACCAGGAGCGGGCCGAGCGTCCCGTACGCCATCCGCGGATGCCAGCTGCGGACGTCCGTGTCGCACCAGACGACGATGTCACCGGACGACTCGTACAGGCTCTTCCAGAGCGACTCGCCCTTCCCGCGGTAGGAGCCGTAGCGGGTCAGCACGTCCGCGTGCTGCACGACGCGGGCGCCCTCGCGCTCGGCGATCTCGCACGTCCGGTCCACGGACGCGGAGTCGATCACGAGCAGCTCGTCCACGAGCGGGACGGCCTCCATCAGCAGCTTCCGTGCCCGCCGAACGATGGGACCCAGGGTCGCCTCCTCGTTCAGGGTCGGTAAGATCAGGCTGACGGTAACCCCCTGCTTCTCCTTGAGCGCGACGAGGCGTCGCAGGTCGCGGAACTCGGCATGGTGGAAGTTCGACTCGCCGAACCAGCGCTCGACCCGGGCGGGGACTGCCCGCGATTCCTCCGCGGCGCGCTCGGCAGCCGCGAGCGACTCGGCGCGGGCGGCGAGCTCCTCGAACGTGGCCGTGTCGATCGGGTCCTTCGTCTTGACCACGATCACGGGTGGCCTGGCGCGCGCGGCGATCGTTTCCGGGAGGACCCCGAACAGGAAGTTGTCGACGACCGACCCCTCCGGCGCGGCCGAGGCACCCATGATCACGAGGTCGAACTTGTCCGCCTCGCGAAGGATCGCGTTGCGGACGTTGGGGGCCTCGCGCAGGAGGCCGTCGGCGTGGCCGCGGGCGTGCTGCTTCAGGAAGAGGGCGAGGGCGTGCTCCGCCTGGGTCCGGACCGCCGGCGTGAGCCCGGGCGGCACGACGTGGAGCACGGTGACCCGGGCGCCGTGCCGCCTCGCGAGCGCATCGGCGAAGTCGAGAGCCAGCTCCGCGTGCGGTCCGCCGCGGACGGGGACGAGGATCCGACGGACCTCCGCCATCGGCCGCTGCTTGACCACGGCGATGTCGCACGGCGACTCGCGGACCACGGCGTCGATGGTCGGGCTGAAGACCGAGGCCGAGGGCGCCGACCCGTCGCCGTTTCGGACAGACCCGGACCCGGACCCGGCTTTCGCGCCGCGGCGCCCGCTCGCCACGCGCCCGCCGGCGCGGCCGCCCCAGCCGAAGATCACGAGATCCGCGTCGAGCTCGATCGCGGCCTCGACGATTCCCTCGGCCGCGCGGCGCCCGATCCGGACGACGGGCCGGACGTGCGTCCCTTCTGGCGCGTAGTCGAGCACCTTCTGGAGCAGCCGGCGCGCCTGGCGCGCCTTCGTGGCGCCCTCGGAGAGCGGCATCTCCTCGGGGACCTCCACGATCCCGAGCGCCGTGAGCTCGCCCGAACGGGGATCCAGGAGCGCCGCCCCGATGCGGATCAGCTCCTCCGCGGTGGCGGGATTCGCGACCGGGATGAGGATCCGGCCGGGCAGCGGCGGCCGGGGGGTCACCCGCCGCCCTCGCCGGCGCGAACGCTCGCAGATGCCGACGCGTCCGCTGCGACACGCGCCTGCTCCGCCGCGTTCCAGCGCTCGATGAGGTACGGCTTGCGAAGCTCGAACGCGCGGGCCTGGCGCTCGACGCGCTCCTCTGCGTCGTCCTGGTTCATGTGGCGAGCCTCGACGATCAGGCTGCCGACCCGCCCGAAGTAGAGCGGCACGAGCGCCGCGACGAGCGTCTCGAGCGGGAGCACCTTCGCGTGGGCGGCGACCACGAGGTCGTAGACGATGCCCGCCCACAGCTCGTCCGGGAAGCAATACGGCGCCACCGCGTCGGACATCTCGTCCGTGGAGACGTGGCGGTCAGGGCCGCTCTCGCCGCCGAGGCCGAGGCGACTGGCGGCCGCTTCGGCCAGCTCGCCCGCCACCTCCGAGATCTCGATGGCTGCGCTCGCATGATCGGGCGCGAGCATCGCCCGCCAGGTCGCGGCGAGGGTCAGGCGCCCGGCGTCGAACTCGGACAGCAGGCGCAGCGTGTTGACGTGGAGCGGCGGCGGCTCGACCCAGCGCTCGAACCCGTAGGCGGGGATCTCGTGGCTCGCATGGACGTCGAGCCACGCCTCGGGGTGGCGCCCGGCCATCGCGAGGATCGTCCCGACCACCTGGCGGAACATGGGCCCGAGATCTCCCGAGGGGTCCTTCGGGTCGTGGATCTTCGCGCCCAGGCGTGCCTCGCAGACGGCGAAGCCACCGGTGAGCGCGTGGGTCGTCATCCAGATGTCGATCCCGAACCGGCTGACCTCGGGCGTCCAGTCCTCCTGGGCGAGGTAGTGGCGGACGAGATCGCCGGAGACCCCGAAGTCGCCGCCGATCGGCTGCCGGATCCGCCTGCCGTAGAGCGCCCGCGTGAGCGGGTAGGTGACCGTGTTCGTGATCGTGCCGTCGTACTTGTGGCGGGCGTAGAGCGGGGTCACGAAGTCGAAGCCGCCCTTGAGGATGGGGCCGGAGAGGAGCTCGACCCACTCGGGCCCGATCGATCGAAGGTCCGAGTCGACGACGACGAGGGCGCGGACCTCGAGCGCGGCCGCGATCTCGAAGATCGTGTGCAGCGCGGCGCCCTTGCCCCCGATCCCGTTGACCTCCGGGTACGTGAGGGTCAGGCGCTCGAGGCGGTTGGTCGGCCGCACCAGCAGGATCCGCTCGACGTAGTCCGGCGGCTCGGTCTCCGCGACGACGCGCTGTGTCCCATCCGGCGAGCCGGCATCCGCGTTGACGAGCAGCGGCCGCAGGTCGGGGAAGTACTGGACCAGGCCAGCCTGCGCGGCGCGCACGACGTGGCCGATCGTCGCCGCGTTCTTGAAGCTGGGGATGCCGACCATGATGTCGGCGTGTCCCAGGCGCTGGAGCTCGGCCGCGATGGCCGGGGTCAGGAGGGAAGCGGGCACGGACGCACCGTACCACGACGGGCGCGACCGTCAGTGGCGCGGCATCGGCGTCATGCACCAGTCGTCGTTCGCGTCGCCCGGGAGGTAGCGGCTGTTCGCCGCCTTGTAGGCGAGGCCGCCGAACCCGAACGAGCGCCAGGTGATGATGAACGTGCCGGCCGGCTGCCGGACGTAGGGGGTCCGTCGCACGAGGTCGCCCTCCGCAAGCACGCTCTCCAGCAGCCGCTTGCGCTCCAGGAGCGGGATGTCGGTGAGCGGTTCGTCGTCGAGCGCGAGCAGGTCGACCGCGACGAACGCGATGGTGGAATCCTCGAGGCGCTCCTGCTCGCGATCGGCACGCCCGAGGTCGGTCCGGCCTGGGCGGCCGCGCCCGCCCAGGAGCTCGGATCCCTGGCGTCCCAGGAAGAACTGGCTGGTGTGCTCGCTGAACGACGGGATCTCGCTCGTGACGATCGCGCGACCTTCGCCCGGGCGCGTCGCCTGGTCCGTGAGGTACCCGTCCACGACGGCGCTCTGGGCGCCAAGCGCCGCGAGCAGCGCGTCCGCGATCGACGCGTGGACCGTCGTGAGGTCGTCGCCGTCGGCGTCGCGGATCGCTGCCCTTCCCGCGGGGACGTCGAGATGGGCGAGGACCCGGACGCCGTCCCAGGCCGGCTCGATCACGGGGTCGGAGACGTCCTGGACCCGCCGACTCCCGAAGGCCTGGGGTCGCCAAGTCATGCCGATCAGCGTCCATGCGCACGATCATACGCGCCGCGCCCGGCGATTCCGGGTGTGCCTCGGTCGGCAGGCCGAAACCCGTCGCCGGCAGCCGGACACACGAACGCCCCGGTGGAGGAGGACCGGGGCGGTCGCGGGTTGCTGAGCGAGAGGTGCGACGGAGAGGCGCCTGCGCTCGCGGCCTCCCGGCGCCCGATCAGGCGACTCGGTGCGCCAGCTCCACGCAGGCGACCGTGCAGCCGCGCGCGTCGCGACCGGCGTGGCCGGCGAAGTGCCACCAGGTGCGGGCGCCGCCGAACCCGGTGTCGTCAACGCTGTCGCGGGTCGTCAGGCGGCAGCCGCAGGCCTCGCAGACGATGGTCCCGGTCTCGAGTCGGCTCGCGACACCGACCTGCCGCGGCACGCGGAGATGGGAGGCGATGGAGGACTGCAGGTCGAGTGCGCTCATCGGTTCGTCCTCAGCTGGGCTCTGGGCCCGCGGACAGCGACGCGGCCACATGGCCTGCCGCCGGGGACAGCGTCCCGGGAGGATCAACGTACCGTCAGTCGGGCGACCCGTTCAGTAGCGCCGGGGGCATGCTTCCGTTTCGATTCGGTTGCGGAAGGTCGAGCTCCCCAATTCGATCGCGCGGGCGGCCCATCGCGGCACCGACCGGGCGGTTTCGCGGGTCAGGCGCGGGGGCCCAACACGTGGCTCCGACCGCGGCGGTTTCGGGGATCAGGCGCGGTAGCCGTCCGGGTGGGCATTTCGCCACGCCCAGGCCGAGCGGACGATCTCGACGATGTCGGCATGCTCCGCCCGCCAGCCCAGGATCTCGCCCGCCCGGCCCGCATCCGCCACGAGCACGGGCGGATCGCCGGCGCGGCGCTCGCCGATCGCGTGCGGGATCGGACGACCGACCACCTCCTCCGCCGCGGCGAGCACCTCGCGGACGCTGAAGCCCCCGCCGTTCCCGAGGTTGATGGCCAGCGCCGCGGCGCCGACGCCATCCGCCGTGGTCCCGCCGCTCCCCGCCGTCCGTGGATCGTCGGGCGAGGTGGCCTCGAGGGCGAGCACGTGGGCCCGTGCCAGGTCCTCGACGTGCAGGTAGTCGCGGACGCACGTCCCGTCCGGCGTCGGATAGTCGATGCCGAAGACGGTCAGGGAAGCCCGTCCCTCCGCGGCCGCGAGGACGTTCGGGATCAGGTGAGTCTCGGGGACGTGGACCTCGCCGTTGCGAGCCGATGCCCCCGCGACGTTGAAGTAGCGAAGGCTGACGCTCCGCATCCCGTACGCCGCCGCGTACCAGCGCAGCGCCCCCTCGAATGTCCGCTTCGTCTCGCCGTACGGGTTGATCGGGGCAAGGACCGCATCCTCGCGGATCGGGATCTGCAGCGGCGTCCCGTAGACCGCGGCCGTCGAGCTGAACACGAGGCGTCGGACCCCCGCCGCCCGGAGCGCCTCGAGGAACCCGACGCCGCCCGCGACGTTCTCGCGGTAATAGAGGCCCGGGTCGGCCACGGACTCGCCGACGAGCGAGCGCGCCGCACAGTGAAGGACGGCGTCGAAAGGCGAGCTCGCAAGCAGCGGTCCGACGACCGCGGGGTCGCCGTAGCTGCCCTGGACGAGCCGCACGACCGACGGGAGCGCGTCGCGGTGGCCCTTCGAGAGGTCGTCGAGGACGACGACGTCGTGGCCGGCAAGGACCAGCGCCTCGACCGAGACCGAGCCGACGTAGCCGGCGCCGCCGGTGACGAGCACGCGCATTCAGGATCTCCCGGTGAGGCGGCGCAGGAGGCCGGGCCGTTTCGGTGTCGAGGACGAGCCGCCGGGCGAGGGGGACTCGTTCGGCGGGATCGCGTCGCCGCGCTCGCGCATGACCTCCTCGAGCCGGTCGATCATCCGGCCCGCCTGCGCGTTCTCGGGATCGAGGGCACGGGCTCGCCGCGCGAACCCGAGCGATGCGCGATCGTCGCCGCGCTCCAGGGCCACGCGCGAGAGCCCAACGAGCGCGATCGAGTTCGCCGGGTCGTGGGCCAGGGTCTGGGCGTAGATCTGCTCCGCCTGGTCGAGGAGCCCGAGCGCGAGCGCGTTCTCCGCCCGCAGAAGCTGCTCGATCACCCGGGCCCCGCCCCGTCCGGCCGCTCCGCGTCCCCGGCGTCGACAGGCGCGACGCCCGGTGCGACGAGCTCGCGGGCCAGGGTCAGGAGGCGCGAGCGGTCGTTGAGCATCGGGTCGGCCACCACGATCTCGAGCAGGCGATCGAGGAGCGCGCCGAGCGCCGGCCCGGCCGGCATCTCGAGCGTCGTCATCAGGTCGTCGCCGCCGATCGCAAGGCCGGACAGGTCCAGCGCAACGCGTGCCTCCAGCTGCTCGTGGCAGCGCGCGCGCAGCGATTCGAGGGCGTCGACATCGCGCGCGAGCCCGCTTCCCACGTTGTCGGCGGCCCGGAGGTCCAGCAGGTCGTCGACGGCCGAGGCGCCGCAGCGTCGGATGAAGCGTCGAACGGCCGCATCGGTCCAGCCCGGCTCGTAGACGAACATGTGGTGGCGGACCAGGTTCACGGTGTCGCCGGTCAGGAAGCGTGGCGCGTGGAGATCGATGAGCCATGCCTCGGCGAGCCCGGCGCCCACCGCGTCGTGACCGACGAAATGGCCGTCCGCGAAGGTCGCCGGCTTGCCGATGTCGTGGAGCAGCGCGGCCAGTCGGAGGAGGGGCGGCTCGTCGGGGTCCGGGCGTGGCGCGGCGTCGACCGTGCGGCAGGTGTGGTCCCACAGGTCCTCGCCCGGCACCTTGCCCTGCGGGATGCCGCGCTGGCGGGCAAGCTCCGGGGCAACGGCGGCCAGCAGGCCGGTCTCCTGTGCGAGCCGAAGCCCGATCGAGGGCACGGGCGCCGCGAGCAGCGTGAGCAGCTCCGCGAGGACCCGTTCGCCGGAGAGCGAGCTCGCCAGCGAGGCGTTCTGCCCGATGGCCGCGAGCGTCTGCTCCTCCACCGCGAAGCCGAGGGTGGCCGCGAACCGAACGGCGCGCAGCATCCGGAGGGCATCCTCGCGGAACCGCGAGGCGGGATCGCCGACCGCTCGCAGGATCCCCGCGGCGAGGTCGGCGCGGCCGCCGAACGGGTCACGGATCCCTCCGTGCTCCCCTCCGGCGCCCAGGATGGTCTTGGCCCCGACGACGGCGCGGGTGGCAGCTCCGGCGTCTGGGCCGGTCGTGGCCCCGGCCTCGTCACCGACGGCGAGCGCCATCGCATTCACCGTGAAGTCGCGTCGGGCGAGGTCGTCGTCGAGCCGCTCGCCGAAGACGACGCCGTCCGGGCGGCGGTGGTCCGTGTACGGGCCGTCGTGGCGGTACGTCGTGACCTCGTAGGTCTCGCCCGCCTCCTCGATCGCGACGGTGCCGAACCGGTTCTCGTAGCGAGCGCCGGGGAAGAGATCGACGATCTGCTCCGGCCGCGCGTCGGTGGTCAGGTCCCAGTCGACGGGCTTGACGCCGCGCAGCAGGTCGCGCACGCAGCCGCCCACCAGGAAGGCCTCGTGTCCCGCGTCCCGAAGCGTGCCCGCGATCGTGCGAACGGCGGCAGGGACCGGGTTGGGGTCGTCGGGGTCGCGTGTCGGGCGTGCCGGCGTCGCGGGCTCGAGCGGCGTCAATTCTTCCCGAGGAAGAGGTAGTCGCGCCAGGGCTCGTTTCGGACGTCCGCCAGGAACGGAGTGAAGATCGAGTAGACGTCGCTGCGCGGCTCGAACGGCTGGCGAAGGAGGCGGAAGCGTGCCTCTTCGGGCGTGCGGCCGCCCTTGCGATGATTGCAGCTCCGGCATGCCGTGGCCAGGTTCTCCCACGTGTGGAGGCCGCCCCGGTGGCGCGGGATCACGTGGTCGAGCGTGAGGTCGGGACCCTGGCGACCGCAGTACTGGCAGGTGTGGTGGTCGCGGGCGAAGACCTCGCGACGGCTCAGCTTGACCCGCGGGCGAGGCCGGCGAACCTGGTGCTGGAGGCGGATCACCGATGGCGCGCGGTACGCAGCGCGCGGCGTCCGGAACGTCTGGTGGTCGTACTCCACGACCTCCGCCTTGAACCCGAAGACGAGGCGGAATGCCCGGGGCACGTTACAGACGTTCAGCGGCTCGTAGTTCTGATTGAGCACGAGCACCACGCCGTCCATGCGGCCGGATCGTAGCAGGAGCGCGCTCGGCGCGAGTCAGCCTTCCCGCGCGGGAACCGCCGTTCCGGGGGAGCGGGCCAAGGGCGAAGCGGATCGTCCCAACGCCGGGCCTTCCGCGCCGCGATGACCCGTTCGGGTCGAGGCTACCAGCCCGCCGCCTGGATGGCGATCCGATCGCGGCGCAGCCAGACCCACAGCGCGACGAGGAAGCGCAGCACGAGGCTGATCCCGTACGACGCGCACCAGACGCAGATCGCGTCGATCACGAAGACCTGGAGGTACGTGAAGTAGACCTCGAACGTGACGCCCACCAGGCTGAACCCGTAGTGGATCGCGAGCAGCCGGCGATCGCCGGTCCGCCACCAGCCGATCGCGGCCACGAGCAGGATCAGGCTGAGGCCGACCCCGAAGACGGCCACGGGCACGCCGTTGATCCGGCTGTACGCGGAGGTCGCGACGGTCTCGCAGCCCTTGATCGGACCGCAGACGGGGACCCCGCCGCCGAGCTCGACGACGGACAGATACGACGCGACCGCGAGCCCGAAGAGGTCGAGGGCGATGAGGATGAGCGCCGGGTGCACCCGGCGGAGACGCATGAACATGCTCCGAGGGTGGCGTCCCGGTCACAGGTTCGTCAATGGGCCGAACGGCACGGGGTCCCGGGCCGCGTGGCGCGAGAGGGTCGCGGCGCGTGACCCGGCGGCTCGGCGCGTGACCCAGCGGCTCGGCGCGTGACCGGATCTCCGGCCGCGTGGCGTGGTTGTGCCGCCCTCCGCGTTCCGTGGCGCCCGGCCGCGTACGCTGCGCGAGTGCTGCTCGGCATCGACCACCTTGTCATCGCCGTGGCGGACCCGGACGCCGCCGCCGCGGACTTCGAGGCCGCGCTCGGCCTCGCCGCGACCGGAGGCGGCCGCCACGAGCAGGCCGGCACGTTCAACCGGCTCATCTTCCTGGGCGACACCTACGTCGAGCTGATCGGCGTGTGGGACCGCGCCCTGGCGGCGGCCAACCCGATCGGCGCCGCGGCTCTCGCCGCGCTCGATGCCGGGACGCCCGGCCTGGTGACCTGGGCGATCGCGACCGACGATGCGCCCCGGGACGTCGCGGCACTCCGAGCGGCAGGCTCGCCGATCGGCGACGCGATGGCCGGTGAGCGGATCCGTCCGGACGGCGACGCGGTCCGATGGCACGTGGCGATCGCGCCACCGCTCGCACCCGACCGGCCGCCGTTCCTGATCGAGCACGAGCCCGGCGGCCCGGAATGGGGCGACGAGGCGC
Source organism: uncultured Chloroflexia bacterium (assembly GCA_963850035.1). GTDB lineage: Bacteria > Chloroflexota > Limnocylindria > Limnocylindrales > CSP1-4 > CTSoil-043. The sequence continues at coordinate 40,069 of CAWKJP010000018.1, forward strand.
GCCAGGCCCGCGCGGCGTTCGTCCATCCGTTCGGCGGACGGGCGCGGATCGTGGGACTCGAGCTGGCAGTCGCTCGCCCGGCGGCGGTCGCGACTGCGTTCACACAGACGGTCGGGGTCGGGCTCTCGCTGGCGCCCGGCGTCGGCCCTGGGGAGCTGGAGGCGCTCGTCGGCGACCACTCGATCCGGCTCGTCTCGTCGGCGCTCTCCGGGCCGGATCTGGCGCCGGGCACGGGGCCCGGACCCAGCTCCGGGCGTGGGTCGGGGTCCGAACCGTCCGCGCGCGTCGGCATCCTCGCGACGGCAGGGGAGCACCTGCTCGTCGACCTCTGCGGCGTCCGGTTCGCGCGACTCTGAGGCCGGTCGGGCTGCGGAGCCGATCAGCGCGCTCGCCCCGTCTCACAGCCCGTGAATGAAGTTCCCGATCCGAGTGGGCCACTTGTGCCGTGGAACCTGACACTGGCGGGCCGGGCCTCTCGCTCTTCTACGAGGCGACGGAGGTCCGCGCACGCGCCTGGCTCGACGTCGCGTCGGTCGCCTGTCCCCTCACGCCGTACGCGTCGAGCGACCCGGAGCGCATGATCCGGTCGATGCGGCCGCGTGGCGTGGGCTTTGTCGTGGCGGGATGGACGTTCCTGGGGGTCGCCGCCCTTGTTCTCGGCGCTTGCGTCGCGGTGCTCGGTGCATGGGCGTGGTTCAGCCTCGCCGACTCGTCGGCCACGGACCGCGCCGGCACGCTCGGCCAGCTCGGAGCAACCTTCGCGGTCCTGCTCTCGTTCTCGGGAACGGCGTTCCTCACTGCGGCCGGGTTGTGGCGGCTGCGAAGGTGGGCCTGGTGGCTGGCAATCGGCCTCCAGCTCTGCCTTGGTGCACTCCTCTATGTGCGTGTGCTCGCCATCGGGTTCGTGGGCCTCGTCCCCGTGATGGCCTTGCCATTGGCGGTTAGCTGGTATCTGCTCCGACCCGGGGTCCGCTCCCTCTACCGCTGAGCGTCCATCGAGACACCGGTGGTCGTGAGAACCATGCCAATGGGGGACGTTCATTCACAGATTCACCCGGGCCGCTGGCCCGAACGCGTCGGGTAGGAAGATGCGCCCCGCCGGCGCACGTTCGAGGCAGGCTCTCAGCCTCCGCCGGCGACCACCTCGACCGCGTCGCCGGTCGCCACGGGACCCTCGACGATCACCCGCGCGTACCAGCGCGCGTCCTCCGGGTGGGTCTTCGGGCTGATTCGTGCGATCTGGCGGTCGACGAACCAGTGGGCGATGGTCTGGCACGGCGCCGCGTGCTTCGTGAGCTCGACGACGAGGCCGGCGTTGCCGATCGCGAGCCGGTCGCCCGGGGCCAGAGCGGACCAGTCGATTCCCTGGAGGGTCAGGTTCTCGCCGTATGCGCCGGGGAACGCCTGGTGGCCGTCCGCGGCGACCCTCTCGAGCGCTTCGACGCAGTAGAGCGAGACGGCCTGCAGCTCGCCGCCGTGGATCGGCGCGGGTTCGTCGTGCCCATCGCCGTCGAGACCGAGGCGGCGGACCTGGGTGCCGGCAACCGGCAGCTTCGGCACGCCGCCTCGCGACACGTTGACCTGGTGGACGCGGCCGGACCGGCGGGGTGCGGGAATGCTCATGGTCGCGAAAGACTACCGGAGGTGCGAAAGACCGAGGTCGTCGCCGGGCGCCCCTGCAAATTGGACCGCCCGCGCGAGGACCGCGTCGAGCATCGCGGCCGTGAGGCGGCCGGTGAACGTGTTCTGCTGGCTCGGGTGGAACGTTCCGAGCAGCGTGACCCGGCCGACGACGACCTCCGCGCCGTGGCCGAACCGGGGTCGCGGGCGGGGGCTCGGGCCGCCGGTCCGCTCGATCGCTCGGAGCGCCGCTGCCCAGCCGAACGCGCCGAGCCCCACGATGACGCGCACGCGCCCAAGCGCGGCCAGCTCGCGGTCGAGGAATGGCGCGCAGCGGTCGCGCTCAGCCGGGGTGGGTGCATTGCCCGGCGGCGCGCATCGGACGGCCGCCGTCACATAGACGCCCCGAAGCTCGAGGCCGTCTCCGGGCCGAGTCGAGGTGGCCTGGTTCGCGAGCCCGGCCCGGTGGAGTGCGGCGAAGAGGAAATCGCCCGAGCGGTCGCCCGTGAAGACGCGTCCCGTGCGATTGCCACCGTTCGCGGCAGGGGCCAGCCCGACGAGCACGATCCGGGCCGCTTCGTCCCCCCATCCCGGGACGGGCCGCGCCCAGTAGGTCTCGCCGCGGTACCGCGCCGGCGGGTTCGCCGCGGCTGCCTCCCGCCACGCCACGAGCCGGGGGCAGGCGCGGCACGCGGCGATCTCGGCCGCGAGGGCCGAGAGCGCGTCGGCGGGCGTCCTGCCAGGGCCCTCGTTCACTGCCCGATCGTACCGAAGTGCCGGAGCGGCACGAATCGCCGCGGGGCGGACGCAGGCCGGCGGCCACGAGCGCGACGGCTGCCGGCACCAACGCGCGGGACGGTCGATGGACCGGTCGCGCACGTCGGGCGCGATGGCCGGCGAACCGCGACCGCCTTGGCGACCCCAGCGGCGGCCGGGATAGCACCCACGCGACTGGTATGCGAACCGCCGGGGCGATCCGATCGCAGGCAGTCCGGTTTCACGCTCAGGTAGGCGACGTGAGGGCGATCCGAGTGGGCGAATGGGACCGCTGGCTCGCTTACCAGCATCACCACGAATATCGCGGAGGATTTGGCCGCCGAGCCTGCCCGCCGGGGCGTCCCGCTCAGCGGCCCGCGGTTCTGGACTCGATCACGGGCGCCGCGTCGGGGTGCTCCCGGGGCCTCCGCTATAATCGGGCCACGCGCGCAGGCGACGGCGCGACCCAAGGTGGGCATGACCCCCCGGTCGGACGCTCCCGGAACCTCCGCCCACCAGATCAGGGAACGCATTCAGACATGACCGTCGAAACCTCCACCTGGGCCACGAAGAAGGGCCTCGCCCAGATGCTCAAGGGCGGCGTCATCATGGACGTCGTCACGCCCGACCACGCGAAGATCGCGGAGGACGCCGGAGCCGTCGCCGTCATGGCGCTGGAGCGCGTCCCGTCCGACATCCGTGCCACGGGCGGGGTCGCCCGCATGAGCGATCCGGCGATGATCGAGGGGATCATGGCCGCGGTGAGCATCCCGGTCATGGCGAAGGCCCGGATCGGCCACTTCGTCGAGGCGCAGATCCTCGAGGCGCTCGGCGTCGACTACATCGACAAATCCGAGGTCCTGACGCCCGCCGACGAGGCGAACCACATCGACAAGCACGCCTTCAAGGTGCCGTTCGTGTGCGGCTGCCGCGACCTCGGCGAGGCGCTCCGGCGGATTTCCGAGGGCGCGGCAATGATCCGCACGAAGGGCGAAGCCGGCACGGGGAACATCGTCGAGGCGGTGCGCCACATCCGCACCGTCAATTCGGAGCTTCGACGGCTCGCGTCGATGCGCGATGACGAGCTGTTCGTGGCGGCGAAGGAGCTGCGCGCCCCGATCGAGCTCGTCCGCGAGGTCGCCCGCGGTGGCGCCCTGCCGGTTGTCAACTTCGTCGCCGGCGGGATCGCCACGCCTGCGGACGCGGCGCTCGCGATGCAGCTGGGGGCGGACGGCGTGTTCGTGGGCTCGGGCATCTTCAAGAGCGAGGAGCCGGCCCGGATGGCGAACGCGATCGTCCAGGCGACCACCCACTTCGACAACCCGAAAATCCTGGCCGAGGTCTCGAAGGGTCTGGGGGCAGCCATGCGCGGAATCGCGCTGGAGGCGATCCCCGATGCCGAGCGCCTCGCGATCCGGGGCTGGTAGTCGACGAAACCCGACGCGCGCCTCGGCGGGCCCGGCCGGTGACCTCGGCCGTCCGGACCCCGTCGCGACGGCCCGCCGGCGTTCGACGACCCGTGACCGGAGCCACGTCGTGAAGATCGGCGTCCTCGCGGTGCAGGGCGCCTTCCGCGAGCACATGGCCACCCTCGCCGCCATCGGCGTCGAGGGCGTGGAGGTGCGGCTCCCCGCGGACCTCGACGACGTGGCGGGCCTGATCCTGCCCGGCGGCGAGAGCACGACGATGCGCCGGCTGATCAACCGCTGGGGGCTGCGGGAGCCGATCCTGGGGCTCGGCCGATCCGGCGCGCCGATCTTCGGCACGTGCGCCGGCATGATCATCCTCTCGACCGAGATCGCCGGCGGCGAGCTGCCCGTGCTCCCGCTCCTCCACGTGACCGTCGAGCGCAACGCATTCGGGCGCCAGCTCAATTCCTTCGAGACGCAGCTGTCCGTCCCGATCCTGGGGGACACGCCGGTCCACGCGATCTTCATCCGCGCCCCGATCATCGAGGAGATCGGGCCGGACGTGGACGTGCTCGCGCGGCTGGAGGACGGCCGGATCGTCGCCGTGCGCGAGAAGAACGTGATCGCGACAGCGTTCCACCCCGAGCTGGCCGGGGAGACGCGCTTCCACCGCCTGGTCGCGACGATGGCCGCGGAGCACGCCGACCCGGGGGAGGGCAGCGGCCGCAGGCATCACCCCACGCGGCGCACGAAGGCCGACGCGTGACCGGCCGGCACCCGTCCGTAGCTGGTCGCGGGGGCAAGGTTCGGCCCGCGCGCCTCACCGACCTCTCCGCGCTCGGCGAGCTCTCGCGCCTCGCCCAGGCCGAGGGAACCGGCGCCCGCTCGCTCGGGCTTCCGCTGGCGGGCCCGCCGATCGGCGTCTTCACGCTGTTCCGGCTTCCGCTCGGAGCGTTCCGGCCCAACAACCTGCTCTACGTCCACGAGCTCGAGGGCCACGTCGGCGGCCTGCTCCGCGTGGAGCGGGACAGCGCGCGCGACGAATGGACGATCGTGGAGCTCGACGCGGTCGGAGTGGCCGACGCCGGAGACATCCGCTACCGGATGGTGCAGGCATGCCTCCGCGACGGCACCAAGCGCGGGGCAATCCGCTTCCATGTCGCCTGTGCGGACGTGGACGGCAACGTCGAGCTGTTCATGCAGGCGGGCTTCATGCGCTACGGCGATGAGCTCGTCTGCTTCCGGCCGTCGAGCCTGCCGCTTCCCGACCCCTTCACCGACCAGGAAGCGGCCAGGCTCGGGATTCGCCCGGTGGGTGGGACGGACGCGGTCGCCCTGTTCCGCCTGTACAACGCCGTGACGCCCGCGCCGGTCGCGCGCCTCGAGATCCACCGGATCGCGGACTGGGAGCGCCACGCTTCCGGCTCGCTGATGCCCCGATCCAGCCTCACGCCGATCCTCCGGTTCGCCGACGTCGAATCGTTCCTGCAGGAGGCCCCCGAGGGGGCCTCGGACCCGACCCAGCTGGAGGGCTTCGTGCAGGTGGGCGTGGCGAAGGAAGACCAGCCGCACTATCTGCGCGTGCTGGTGCGGCCGTCCGCCGACGCGACGCCGCTCATCCGGTTCGGCCTCGGGGTGATCAACGCCCGAGCGGAGAAGCGGGACCACGGGCACGACCATGGGGTCATCTCGCCGATCCGGACCTACGAATCACCCCTCGAGCACCGCGTGGAGGAGGAAGGGTTCACGAACGTCGCCACCGTCACGCTCCTGATGAAAGAGACGCTCGTCCGCGTCGCCGAGCCGGCCATGGTGCCGGCCATCCGCTGAAGGGGAGGAAATGGCCGACCATCCGACCCGTGAGTTGATCGACGACCTCGACGCGCTCCTCGACGCGCTGCCCGCGGAGATCGTTGCCGCGATCCACGCCCTCCCGAACCAGACCGCGCTGATCGAGGTGGTGCTGGACCTGGGCCGCGTGCCGGAGGCGCGCTTCCCGGACAGCGAGGTGACCCTCCTCGACCGCGAGGTGACCGAGGGGGACATCGCGCTCGTCGTGGAGAAGATCGGTTCGTTCGGCGACGACAACCGGGCCGGCATCGAGCGGACGCTCCACCGGATCAGCGCGATCCGCAACCGGGCCGGGAAGATCGTGGGGCTGACCTGCCGGATCGGGCGCGCCGTCTACGGCACAATCGAGATCATCGGCGACTTCGTCGAGTCCGGGAAGTCGATCCTCATCATGGGCCGGCCCGGCATCGGCAAGACCACGATGCTGCGCGAGGCTGCCCGCGTGCTGGCCGACGACCTGGGCAAGCGGGTGGTGGTGGTCGACACGTCGAATGAGATCGCGGGCGACGGCGACATCCCGCACCCGGCGATCGGCAAGGCCCGGCGCATGCAGGTCCGGACGCCGTCGCTCCAGCACGAGGTGATGATCGAGGCGGTCGAGAACCACATGCCGCAGGTCATCGTCATCGACGAGATCGGCACGGAGCTGGAGGCGCTGGCGGCGCGGACGATCGCCGAGCGCGGCGTCCAGCTGATCGGGACGGCCCACGGCAACAATCTCGACAACCTGATGCTCAACCCGACCCTGTCCGACCTGATCGGCGGGATCCAGAGCGTCACGCTCGGCGACGAGGAGGCACGCCGCCGCCGGACCCAGAAGAGCGTCCTGGAGCGCAAGGCGCCGCCGACCTTCGACGTGATCGTGGAGATCCAGGACCGCGAGCGGGTGATGGTCCACGCGGACGTGGGGGAGACGATCGATGCGATGCTCCGCGGCGACCCGGTCGCGCCGGAGCTGCGCTGGAAGGACGAGGGCGGCGTCCACCGTTCCCAGTCGCGTCCGCGGCCGTCGCCGCGCGAGCAGCTGGGCCGCGAGCGGTTCGCCGGCCTCGTCGGCGCCGGCAGCAGCTGGCGCCAGGAGCCCGGTTGGCGGGGCGATACCAGCTACCGGAGCGCGACCTGGGAAGGCGATCGCGGCGCCCCGACCCGCCCGCCCGCGTTCCGGCCCGGCGCGAGCGGCGGCTGGCGCGAGTCGCGGTCCAGCCGTTCCGCGGGTGGCGATCGGTCCGCGCCCGGCGCCGACGGCGGCCGGGTGATGCCCGGCGAGCGGATCGCGCATCGCGATGACCGCAGTCCCGGCGGCGGGGCGCCGCCCGGCGGCGCACCCGGGGGCTCATCGGCCGACGGCGGGCAGAACGGCCGCCCGGCAGGCGGCTCCGCGCTCGGCGGCTCCGTGCCGGGCGGCTCCCAGCCCGGCGGCTCCCAGCCGGGCGGCGCGCCGGGCGCCAGGCCGGCCAGCCGGTTCGCGATCACCGACGCGCCGTTCGTCGCGGGCGAGATCGCCGACCGCGGTCCGCTGGAGCGGGCAGGCACGGCCGTGGCCGCGGCGGAGGTCCGCGCCCGTGAGGCGCGCGAGCTCGACCGCCAGCGCGAGTGGCGCGACCAGGCGAGCCGCGCGCTGGAGGCGTTCAAGGCCGAGGAGGGGACCGGCCCGGTGAACGCGGCCGACCTGGCCGCCGACGACGAGGCGCTCGCCGATCGAGCCATCGCCGCCGCTCGTGACGAGGACGGCCCGGCCCTCCACGTGGAGCACGGCATCCTCCCGACGCTGCGGGTCTTCCCGTTCGGGATCAGCCGGAAGCGCCTGGAGCAGGCGATCCGCGAGCTCCAGCTGCCGGTCATCGTCGCCCGCGACATCGACGAGGCTGACCTCGTGATGACGCTCCGCAGCGAGTACCGCCAGAAGGGCCCGACAATTCGCGAGGCGGAGAGCCGGGCGATGCCGGTCTACGTCCTGAAGGCGAACACCACGATCCAGATGCAGGCGAGCCTCACCTCCGTCTTCAGCCTGGAAGTGGATCCGCGCCAGGCCGCCCTCCTCGAGACGGAGGAGGCGATCGGGATGGTGGTCCGCGAGTCGCAGGCCGTGGAGCTGGCGCCGCAGAGCGCCTACATCCGGCGGCTCCAGCACCAGATGGCGGAGCGGGCGAACCTGGTCTCGCGCTCGCGCGGGCGCGAGCCGTACCGGCGCGTCCGCCTCTACCCCGACGAGGTCCGCGGCTGGCGGTAGGTTTCGGGCGAGCCCTTCCGCGGCCCCGCATCGCCCCGGACTCGCGTCAGTCGCCGGTGCCGGAACTCCCGCCGGCGCCCCCCGCGCTTGACGCGCCTGCCGTACGCTCCGCGCGTGAGTGCCGCCTCGCCCATCAGCGACCCCACGCCGCCGGTCCCGCCCGTCGAGCCCGCCCGGGTAATCGAGCGTCCCGGCACGGCCGCCGGGACCGCCGTCGGCGGGGCAGGCGCGCACCCTCCCGACGCCGACGCCGACGCCGACGAGGTCGTCGCCGCGACCCCCGCAACGGGCCTGACGGAGGCGGAGGCCGTCGCCCGGCGCGCGGCGGGTCGAGGGAACACCGCCCCGCCGGCGACGGGCCGGACGTACGCCCAGATCGTCCGGGAGAACGTCTTCACGTTCATCAACGACGTGATCTTCGTGCTCGGCGTGCTCCTCGTGATCGTCGGGCGCCCGCTCGATGCGCTCGTCTCGCTGGGCGTCATCGGCGTGAACATCGCCGTGAGCGTGGTCCAGGAGGTGCGGGCGAAGCGGACGCTGGACCGGATCGCCCTCCTCACGCGCCCGATGGCGGCGCTCGTCCGCGATGGCGCGGAGCACGCGGTGGGGCCGGAGGAGCTCGTGGTGGGCGACCTCGTGCGCCTGGCGGCCGGTGACCAGGTTGTCCTGGACGGCTGGCTGACCGCGGGCCGCCTGGAGGCGGACGAATCGCAGCTCACCGGCGAGTCGGACCTGATCCCCAAGCGCCCCGGCGACCCCGTCTTCTCCGGCAGCTTCGTCGTCAGCGGCGGCGGGGCCTTCGTGGTGACCGCGGTCGGCGCGGACAGCCTCGCCAACCGGATCACGGCGGGTGCCCGCACGTTCCGGCGGGTCCTCACCCCGTTGCAGTCCGAGATCAACCTCGTGATCCGGATCGCCCTCGCGGTGGTCGTCTACCTCGAGATCGTGCTGGTCCTCAACAATGTCCTCAAGCTCGTCGCCGCGGGCCGCACGGTCGGCGAGGCGGCGCTCCTCGTGGGCCTGGTGCCGAACGGGCTCTTCGTCTCCATCGCGATCGCCTATGCGCTCGGCGCGGTCCGGATCATCCGGTTCGGCGCGCTGGTCCAGCAGGCGAACGCGATCGAATCCCTCAGCAACGTCGACGTCCTCTGCCTGGACAAGACCGGGACGCTCACGGCGAACAAGCTCTCCATCGAGGAGGTCGTCGCGCTCGAGGGCACGGAGAGCGACCTGCGGGCCCTGCTCGGGGATGTCGTCGCGAGCGCTGCCACGAGGAACAAGACGGCCGAGGCGATCGCCGCAGCCTGCCCGGGGACCGCCCGGCCGCTCGCCCGCGACGTCGCGTTCTCCTCCGCGCGGAAATGGAGCGCGGTCGCGTTCGCGCCGGACGCCGCGCCGAACGGCGGGCCGGACCGGTCTAACGCCGAAGCCGGCCGATCCGGCTGCCGAAGCCGGCCGATCCGGCGCCGAAGCCGGCCGATCCGCTGCCGAAGCCGGCCGATCCGGCGTGGTGGCCATGGGCGCGGCCGAGTTCCTGCGGCCCGTGCTCGGCCGCGGCATGGACGACGAGACGGCGTGGGCTGACCTGCGGGCGCGGATGGAGCCACTGACGAGCCGGGGGCTGCGTGTCCTGGTCGTCGCGACGTCGCCGGACGCGGATGGCCTGGCGGGCGACGACGACGCGCCGACGCTCCCGGCAGGGATGCGCGCGCTCGGCCTGGTCGTGCTGGCCGACGAGCTGCGGCCGGACGCCGCCGCGACGCTCGCCCGCTTCGCCGCCGCCGGGGTGACGCCGAAGGTCATCTCGGGAGACGATCCCGAGACCGTGGTCGCGCTGGCCGTCCAGGCGGGCCTCGGTCCGGAGGTCCGTTCCGTGGCCGGGCCGTCGCTCGAGGCGATGAACGACGAGCAGCTCGCGGGCGTGGCGCTCGAGACCACGGTCTTCGGGCGGATCACCCCGGCCCAGAAGGAGCGCCTCGTGGATGGCCTCCGGTCGCGCGGCCGCTACGTGGCGATGATCGGCGACGGGGTCAATGACGTCCTCTCGCTCAAGAAGGCGAACCTCGGGATCGCGATGCAGAGCGGCAGCCAGGCGGCTCGCGCCGTGGCCGACATCGTGCTGACCAACGATTCGTTCGCCTCGCTCGCACCGGCCGTCGAGGAAGGGCAGCGGATCCGCAACGGCATGCAGGACATCCTTCGACTGTTCCTGAGCCGGATCACGACAGTCGGGCTCCTGGTCATCACGTCGATGGTGATCGGGATCTTCCCGATCGAGCTGCGGAACGGCTCGGTGCTCGTGCTGTTCACGGTTGGCATCCCGACGGCGCTCCTCGCGGTCTGGGCGCAGCCGGGGGCGAGGCGGTACGACTCGCTGGCGCGAACGCTGGCGAGGTTCGTGGTGCCAGCCGCCGTCCTCACGAGCCTCGCGGGCCTCGCGGTCCTCTTCGGCGTCATCGTCCTCAGGCTCGGCGGCATCGAGGCGATCACCGGGGTCGAAGCCGAGGATCGGGCGGCGCTCGACGCGGCCATCACGATCGCCCAGTCGGCGCTCACGTCGTTTCTCGTCTTCGCCGGGCTCGCGCTCGTGGTCTTCGTCGAGCCGCCCGTCCCGTGGCTGGCGGTCATCGAGCCGCAGTCGCCTGACTGGCGACCGACGATCCTTGCGGGCGGGCTCGTCGCGATCTACCTGTTGATGCTCGCGTCGTCCGCCGGGCGCGCCGTCTTCGCGCTCCACCCGCTCGGGAGCGCGGACCTCGGCTTCGTCTTCGTGGTCCTCGCCGCATGGGCCGTCGCGCTCCACGCGGTGTGGCGCTATCGGGTCGTGGAGCGATTCCTGGGCATCTGATCAGGGATCGGGAGCTGCAGGCGCGCGCGGCACGCCACGGAGGGGCCGCCGAACCCCGGACCTCGCGGGCCGCGTCAGGCCGGGTCGACGGGCTGCCGGACCAGGGTCCTGAGGCGTTCGGGCGCCGACCGGCGTGGATCGCCGAGGTAGAGCTCGTGATGGCGGCCCCGCGGGCGCAGGCCGGCCGCCGCGATCGCCGCGTGGAGCCGCTCGATCGTCGGCCGCTCCTCGGAGTACGGTCCCAGGTGGAGGACCTGTGCGACAGCCCCCTCGTCGAACGTCGCGATCCGCAGGTCTGGCGCGTACTCGGCTGCGAGCTTCTCGCGGCCGGCGGCGAGGGTGGCCGTCAGCTCGTCGTCCGTCGCCTCGAGCGGCAGCGAGATCAGGAGCGTCCAGCGCCACGTCCCCCGGTTGGGCCCGAGGATCTCGTCGAGGTCCGTCGACCCGTCGACCGTCCAGTAGAGCCCCTCGAGCATCCCGACCCGGCGCTCGACGCCGCGCTTCTTCAGCGCGAAATGGAGCCCATAGGCGGTTGCGTACAGGCCGGGCATGCGGGCGGCGAAGTTCGTCTCGCCGACGGGGCCCTCGCCGTCGATCATCACGGCACGAATGGGAGCCACCTCGAGGAAGCGGACGGCCCCGGCGCGCACCCGGAGCTCGGCGTCGCGGTCGGCCGGGTGCTGGAATTCAACGGTCGGCGTCATCGGATCTGCGCCTCCATAACCCTGTCCTCTGCGTGCTCGACGCCCCGCGACGTTCTCGATGTCCCCCGACGTTTGATGCCAGCCCTCGCTCGGACGGGAATGCCGCCCGGCCCGTGCCCTCGCTCGGTATGCGGGTTACGGACATATCCACCGCGCCGATCTGTCCGCGACGGGCGCCGATCTGTCCGCGACGGGCGCCGATATGTCCGCGACGGGCATAGCGAGGCGGGGTCGCTGTGGCCCGATATGCACCGGCGCGCACCGGCACGCATACGCCTTCGATCGACGCATTCACTCAGCCGGCAAGCCGCAGCGCCGGCAGGACCTCGGCGCCGAAGACCTCGATGAACTCGGCCTGGTTGCGGCCGACGTTGTGGAGGTGGATCTCGTCGAAGCCCATGTCGATGTAGTGCTGGATGTTCGCGATGTGGACGCCGAGGTCCGCCGACATCAGGACCCGGTTGCGGAAGTCCTCCGGGCGCACGAGCTTCGCCATCGCCGCGAAGTCCTCGGGGTTGCGGACGTCCTGCTTGGGGAACGGCATCCCGCCGTTCGGCCATTCCCGCATCGCGGCATCGATGGCCTCGTCCTCGGTGCGCGCCCAGCTGACGTGGATCTGGAGGAGCTTCGGCATGCCGGCCGGTTCCTTCCCGGCCTCACGGGCGCCCTCGTCGAACTTGCCCCAGAGCATCCCGATCTTCTCGTCGGCCGCCCCCACCGTGATCATGCCGTCCGCGAACCGGCCGGTCTTCTTCGCGTTGACGGGGCCCGCCGTCGCGACGTAGACCGGGACCGGCTTCTCGGGCCGCGTGTAGAGCCGCAGCGACTCCAGCGTGAAGTGGTCCCCGCGATGCCGCACCACGTCGCCTGCAAAGAGCCGGTTGATGATCTCGATCGCCTCGAACATCATCGCCGAGCGCACGCCGATCTCCGGCCAGTGCCCGCCCACGACGTGCTCGTTGATCGCCTCGCCGGCGCCGAGCCCCAGCCAGAAGCGCCCGGGATACATGGCGCCGAGCGTTGCCGCGGCATGCGCGATCACCGCCGGGTGGTAGCGGAACCCCGGGCACGTCACGGCGGTCCCGAACCGCAGGCTGGTCCGCTGGCCGAGCGCGCCCATGAATGCCCACGCGAACGCCGACTGGCCCTGCTGCGGCGTCCACGGCTGGATGTGCTCGGAGACCATGAAGCCGGCGCTGAAGCCGGCGCGCTCAGCGGCTGCGCACCAGTCCAGCAGGTCCGTGGGATGGAACTGCTCCATCATCGCCGCGTAGCCGATTCTCGCCATCCGCCCCGATCTCCCAGCTGCCGTCCGGCGGACCGCCGGGCGCCCGGATCATTCTCCCGCAATCACGGGCGCGCGGGGCGATTGCCGAGCGTGACGCGCCACGTGCCGGACGCCCGGATCGGGCCGCCCGAGCGTGGCGATGAACCGGGATCCGGGTCAGTCGCTGCCCGTCGTGCCGGTGAAGCGCCAGCTCCCGAGGCGGACCGCCGGCACCAGGACGCCGCCGAGGAAGCCCTTGAGCAGGCGGCGTTCGCTGCTGACCGCCTCGACCGCCGCGAGCGCGTCGAGGTAGGACATCGTGTAGCGGAGGTTGCGGACCGGTCCGACGATCTCGCCGTGCTCGACGAGGAACGTCCCGTCGCGGGTCATGCCCGTGATCACGGCCAGCTTGGGATGGACCGGATTCGTGTAGTGGAACCGCGTGACGAAGAGCCCGCGCTCGATGCCACGAACGAGCTCGGCGCGAGGCGTGGTCCCCGCCGCCATCTGCGCGTGCAGCGGGAACGGGCCGTACGGGTTGGGCGCAGGAAGGCCGTGGCCGGTGGAATGGCGCCCCGCCCTCGCCGCGGTCGCGCTGTCCCAGACGAGGTCCCGGCAGCGGCCCGCGTCGACGAGCGTGACCGGCTCCGACGCGACCCCCTCGTAGTCGAAGGAGGCCGGCAGGCCGGCCGCATCGCGGGCGTCGTCGCGAATCGTGACGAGGTCGCTCCCGATCCGCCTCCCCGGCTCGTAGAAGGAGCGCCCCTCCTCGACCGCAAGGGCGCTGAAGCCGAGGTAACCGAGCATGTCCAGGATGTCGACGACGGCGTACTCGGCGAGCACGACGGGATACTCGCCCGGCTCCAGCGCCGCCGGCCGCGCCGCCCGGCGCGCCGTCTCGGCGGCCTCCCGGCCGATCGCTGCCGCGTTGATGGTCGTGGCATCGACGGCGGCAGCCTCCGCGTAGCCGGTGCCGTTCTCGGGGCCCATCGAGACGGTGATCAGCTGGCTGCTGGTGCGTGCCTCGGCCGCCCGGATCCCGCGCGAGCTGGCGATCGCGAGCGTCTCGACGGCGGTCGCGAATGACCCGTACGCGGTCACCCCGGCCGCATCGGCCGCCGCGATGACGGCCCGCACGCCCTCGGCGCGCAGCTCCGGCGAGGCGCCCGCCGTCCCCTCGGAGTAGGCGCTCGCCACGCGCTCGATCGAGCCGGGCTCCGGCAGGCCGGTCCAGTCGGCCGTCTCCTCCACGAGCTCGCTGATCCGTCCGGCCGTCTCCGCCAGGCGGCGGAGCGCGGCCTCGTCGGTTCGGCCGGTGGCCGCGACCCCGACCCGCTTCCCGCGCACGAAGCGGAGGCTCACGCGGACGCTCGCCTCGGCGACGTTCTGGTGGATCTCCGAGTTCGCGAAGCGCGTCAGCGCAGCGTCCGAGGCGTCCACGAGCACCTCGGCCTCGGTCGCGCCCTCGGCCTCGGCATGGCGGAGGACGATCTCCGCGATCGCCAGCCGCTCGGCCGGCGTGCCCCCGGTCCGCATCTCCACGGCGCTCACTTCATCACCCCGACCTGGACGTTGCGGAACCGGGCGCCCGAGCAGGCGTGCCCCACGTGGCCGGTCTGCGAGGGCTCGCCCTTGCCGCAGTTCGGCGTGCCGAGCATCACGTAGCTCGACGCGTCCGCGACGGCGTCGCAGCTGCCCCAGAACTCGGGCGTGATCCCGGTGTAGGTGGCGTTGCGGTACAGCTGTCCCAGCACCCCGCCCTTGATCTCGTAGGCCAGCTCCGTCGCGAACTGGAAGTTGAGGCGCCGATCGTCGATGGACCAGCTCCGGTTGTGGGCGAGCAGGAGGCCGTCGTCCGTGTCGGCGATGATCTCGTCGAAGCTCATGCCCGGCTTCGGCAGCAGGTTGATGTTCGTCATCCGGATGAGCGGAATCCGGTTCCAGCCGTCGGCGCGCATCGCCCCGCCGGACTCCCGGCCGATCCGCGGCGCCGTCTCGCGGCTGGTCAGGTAGCCCGCGAGCAGCCCGGCCTTCACGAGCGGCACGGCCTGCGCGGCCACGCCCTCGTCATCCCACCCGAACGTGCCCATCCCGCCCGCGGCGGTGGCGTCGGCCACGATGTCGATCAGGTCCGAGCCGTAGCGGAAGCCGGCGCCGAGCTTGTCGGTGGTGAGGAAGCTGGTCCCCGCGTAGCTCGCCTCGGTCCCGAAGACGCGATCCAGCTCGGTCGGGTGGCCGCAGCTCTCGTGGATCTGGAGGTACAGCTGCGAGGGGTGCACCACGATGGTCCGGCGTCCCGGCGGCAGCATCGGGGCCGACAGGAGCTGCACGGCCTCGGTCGCGACGCGTTCCGCGTTGGCGGCGAGGCCGAGCCCGCGGATGTACTCGTACCCGGCGCCCTGCCAGCCGCCGCCGGAGTCGGGGAAGCTGCGCCGTTGCAGCTCGTCGCCTTCGACCGCGTTCGCCTCGATGCCCGAGCCGACGTGGGTGATCACCTGCTCGGTGTAGCTGCCGTCGGTGGCGGCGAACGTCTTCCACTCGCGCTGGGCGCCGTAGGTGGAGTCGGTGAAGGCGACGCCGTCGACGCGCCGCATTGCGGCGTCCGCGGCGAGCAGATCGGCGATCTTCTGCTCCAGCGGCACGGCGAACGGGTCCTCGATCATCGGGGTCTCGAACCGACCATGGGCGGGCGGCCGGCCGTCGAGCACCACCGGCCTCCGGAGCGCCGTGGCAGAGGCCCGTGCGATCCGGACGGCCTGTGCCGCGACCCGATCCGCCTCGGCCTTCGTGAGGATGTGGCTCGCCGCGAAGCCCCAGGCCCCGTCGACGACGACGCGGACGCCGAAGCCCTCGCTCTCGTCGGTGGAGACCCCGGCCAGCGTGCCGCTCTTCACGTCGATCGACTCTTCGAGGCGCCGGACGACCCGCACGTCGGCATAGGTCGCTCCCCGGGCTCGGGCGGTGTCGAGCGCCCGTTCTGTCATCTCGCGCATACGCGGAACGGTAGCAGGAGCGCCGGGTGCGGCGCGGATCAGGGCGGCGCGGGTCAGGTGCGGCGCGGGTCCAGGTGCGGCGCGGGTCCGATCCGATCCGGCTCTCGCGCGATTGGGGCGCGTTGGCCCTGTCGGCGCGCTCGCCCGGCGATGCATCATCGGGGCGCCGTCGCGTCGGCGGACCGGCATGAGCCGACCGGCCCGGACACGACCCCGCGGCGCATGGAAGGAAAGGGCCTCGATGCGGAAGCTTCGCAATCTCGTCGCGCTCGTCGCCGCGACCGTCACGCTCGGGGGAGCGGCGGTCTGGTTCACGGTCCGGCCGTGGTGGCACCGGTGGGGAGTGGATCCGGACGAGGCCGCGAGGGCGCTCCCGGGCGACGACGTCGTGCCGGATGCCCCGATCAGCGACACGCGCGCCATCACGGTTGCCGCGCCGCCCTCCGCCGTCTGGCCCTGGCTCGTGCAGATGGGCTTCGGGCGGGGCGGCTGGTACAGCTACGACGCGATGGACATGAAGGGCTCGAGCGCAGACCGCATCCGTCCCGAGCTCCAGGAGCTCGCGGTCGGCGACACCGTGCCGACGAGCCCCGGCGGCGGGTTCGAGGTGAAGGCGATCGAACCGGGCCACGCCCTGGTCCTCTACCTCGACACCAAGCTCGTCCGCGCGCAGGCCGAGGCGGCCAGGTCGGGAGCAACCGATGCGGCACCGGTCAACCTCCAGGCCGGCGGCGCGCTGATGGGCGTCGCCCAGCCGACGGAGTTCTCGGCCACGTGGTCCTTCGTGGTGGAGCCGCTCGGCGAGGACAGCGCCCGCCTGATCGAGCGATTCCGGGTCCGGTTCGACGGCGGCGACAAGCCCTGGATGAAGGCGACGCTCCCGCTGATGGGGTTCGGGGTCTTCGCGATGGTCCGGCGGCAGCTCCTCGGCATCCGGGACCGCGTCGAGCGCGACCAGCTTCGGCCGACGACCGCGTAGGGAGCCGCGCGCCCGCACGTTTGCCGGGGATCGGTCGCCCGGACCTGGGTAGATCGCCGCTCGATGCCGGAGGGCAGCCCCGAGCGGGATTTCGCCGGACGCCGGCCCAGGGCACGGCGGCTAGAGTGACCGCGTGGTCGCCGACGAACCCGCCAAGCCAGCCGAGCCCGCCGCGCACGCGGCTTCGGCGTCGCGCGTCCGTCTCGCCCCGCCTGCCCGGCTGACGGCGATCGCGCCGGCCAGCGCGCTCGCGATCGTGGCCGCGATCGTCGCCGTCGTCGGCGGCGTGGTCGTCCTGCTCACCCACCCGCTGATGGTCGACCTGGAGATCCCGCTTCGGGCGGCAGAGCGATGGGTCAACGGCGGCGAGCCATACCTCGCATCGAGCTTCAGCGCTCCGGAAGGCTACGGCCTCCCCTTCCTCTACCCGCCGCCGGTGCTCCCCTTCCTCGCGCCGCTGCTCGCCGTGCCCCGCGGCGTGGTCGCGGCGGCCTGGCTCGCCATCACGGTGGGGGCGGCGGCGTTCGTGGCGCGGCGGCTCGGCGTGCCGTGGCGCGCCGTCCCGATCGTGCTCTGCTGGGTGCCGTTCTCCGAGGGCCTCGTCGGCGGAAACGCGGAGGTCGTGCTCGTCGCGGCGTTCATCGCGGTCTTCTTCGACGCGCCCGCCGGCCCGTGGCGCCCGGTGCCACGAGACCCGCGCGATGGCGGCCGGCCGGCCATCACAGATGGCGTCCTCGCCACGATCACGCCCGCGCTCAAGCTCACCCAGCCGCACGCCTGGGCCGCGCTCCTGCGGCGGCGCCCCGGCGCGGCGCTGCTCGGGCTGTGCGCGGCCGCCGCGGTTGCGCTCGCGACACTTCCCCTGGTCGGGGTGGGCGCGTGGCAGGCGTGGATCGCGCAGCTGGGCCGCGCAGCCGACCCGGCGTGGGCGCTGCGCGGCTCGTCGCTCGTGCAGCTGCTCCCGGGGCTCCTCTCGCCGGCGGCGACCGCGCTCACCGTCGTGCTTGCCATGCTTGCGCCCACTCGGCGTCTCGGGGCGACCGCCGGGCTGCTCCTGGTCCTCGGCGCCCCGTCGCTGCGCTCGTACGGCGCGCTCTTCCTGCTCCCCGCGATGCTCGCGGTCCGGCGGGACGTCGCGCTCGTCGCCGTCATCCTCATCGGCACCGGGGTGATGCCCGGGTTGTGGGCGGGGATCCTGCTCGTAGCGTTCGCGTTCGCGGCGCCCTCCAGGCTCGACGGCATCGTCCGCGCGATCCCCAGGCCACGGAGCCGGCCGGCCTCTGCGAGCTGAGCCGGCGGCCGGCGCCGGGCACGCGTGCCATGACCACGCCGCGATGGTTCCCGCACCCACGGCACCCCGATGAACCGCCATCGAGCCGGGGTACACTCCGATCGTGGAGGAGCGCGGTTCGACGGGCTGGTTCGTGACCCTGGAGGGCCCCGAGGGGAGCGGCAAGTCCACCCAGTCCGAGCGGCTCCGCGATGCAGCCGCCGCGGCCGGCCAGGACGTCGTGCTGGTACGGGAGCCGGGCGGGACTGCCGCGGGCGAGCGGGTCCGGTCGATCCTCATGGACGCCGGGCCGGTCGGAATCCGCCTGACGCAGCGCACCGACGCGCTCCTCTTCAACGCGGCGCGCGCCCAGCTCCTCGACGAGGTGATCGGCCCGGCCCTCCGACGGGGCGCCCTCGTGATCTCCGATCGCTACGCGGATTCCACGCTCGCCTACCAGGGCGGCGGGGGCGAGCTGCCGCTCGACGAGCTTCGTTCGGTGGTCCGCTTTGCGACCGAGGGCCTCCGTCCCGACCGGACGATCCTGTTCGACCTCCCCGTCGAGGTCGGGCTCGCCCGCAAATCGTCCGCGGAGACGACCCGGTTCGAGGCGCACTTCGACCGCGCGTTCCACGAGCGCGTTCGTGCGGCCTACCTCTCGTTCGCGGCCGCCGAACCGGACCGCTGGGTCGTGGTCGACGGCACGGCGCCCCCGGACGACGTCTTCGCGGCGCTCTGGAGCGTGCTGGCACGGGTTCCCGGCCTCGGGCCGCGCCTCGCGGGAGGCCCCCCACTGGTGGACCGGTGATCCGGGTCGTTCCGCTGGACGCGTTGACGGGGAACTGATCCGACCGGCTGCTCGCGCCAGCCGTCCGCGCGCAAGCGCGCCGCGGCCAAGCGCGCGTTATCCGTGGGCAGGCGCGCCGCGGCCAAGCGCGCGTTATCCGTGGGCAGACGCGCCGCGGCCAAGCGCGCGTCGTGATCGCTCGGGGCGAAGTCAGCCCGTCGCGGACGCGCTCGCCCTGGCCCCGCCCCCGCCGGCGCGAGCGGTCTCGAGCGCGTCGAGCGCGCCCGCCACGATCTCCTCGGGGCTGGTCCCGTCGACCGGGAAGCGAGCGATGCCCGCGGAGACCGAGATTGTCCGGCCGTCGACGGCCGGCAGGGCACCGATCGCGCGCATCACACGGTCCGCGACCGCCGGCCCGCCGTTCCCCGGCGCAACGACGACGAACTCGTCGCCGCCGATGCGAGCCACCGTGTCGACGAGCCTGACCTGCTCGGCGATGACCGCCGCGACGGCTCGGAGGATCTCGTCGCCCGTCGCGTGTCCTGCCGCGTCATTCGCGGCCCGGAATGCGTCGACGTCGAAGATCGCCACGGCGACCTCGCTGCCCTGGCGTGCCGCACGCGCCAGCTCGAGCTCGAGGACGCGGTCGAACGTGCGCCGGTTCGAGAGCCCCGTCAGTGGATCGACGTGAGCGAGGCGCTCCAGCCATTCGGCGCGCTCGGCCATGCCGGCGGCGAGATGGGATCGATCGATCGCGATCGCGGCGAGGTCGGCGAGAGCCTCCGCCAGGCCGGGCGTCCCAAGCACGACGGGCGTTCCCTGCGCCGCGGGCGGCGTCGCCGTTGCCGCGGTCCAGCCAAGGGCCAGCACGCCGACGACGTGGTCGATCCCCCCACGCCCGACGACGAGCGGCAACGCCCGGAGCCGCGCGAGGCCCAGGCGTTCGACGAGCCCGCCTTCGGGGGCGCTCTCGAGCGGGGCCGCGCCAGGGACATCGACGATCCGGCGATCGGCCGCGGCCACCACCAGCGGATCGGCAGGGTCGGCCGCGGACGACTCGACGAGCGCGACATCCGCGTCGGCAAGCCCATGGCTTCGGATGACGTGGCGCCCCGTTCCATCGGGATCCGTGGCAAGCACGAGCGCCACGGTGGCGCGCTGCCCGTCGACCAGGCCTCCGAGGATGACGTCGAGGGCGGCCTCGAGGCTGTCGCCATGGCCGACCGCTCGGATGGCCGCTGCCAGCGAGTCGGCGGCACCGGATGGATCGAGCTCGCGCACGGAGGCCTCCACGTCTGGGTCCGGCGGCGTCCCGGCCACGGGCGCCGGGATCGCTCGGATCATACGCGTCCCCTGTTCGGCGAACGGTCCGGCCGAGCGGTTCGGCTCACCGACATCGGCGGTGCGTGCGTCGCCCTTGCCGACTCGTGCGTGCGGGGGCCACGTGGCGGCCTCGCCGGATGGTCGCCGCGCTCTGAGGCGCCGCCTATACTCCGCCGCGTGAAGCTCGTCGTCGCGATCGTCCACACGGAGGACGCCGGTCACCTCGTCGACGGGCTCCTCGAGCGCGAGTTCCGGGCGACGCGCCTCCACAGCTCGGGCGGATTCCTCAAGCAGTCCAACGCCACCGTGATCCTCGGGGTGGAGGACGACCAGGTCGAGGCCGCGCTCGCCGTGATTCGCGAGAACTGCCACTCGCGTACGCAGCTCGTCAACCCGATGCCGCCGATCATGGAACCGGGCGAGTTCTTCCTTCCGTATCCGCTCGAGGTCGAGGTCGGCGGGGCGACGGTCTTCGTCCTGCCCGTGGAGCGCGTCGAGCGGATCTGACGTCGCGCGCGCTCGGCCGCATCGACGTGCGGCTGCCCGCGGCGAGAGCCCTGAGCACCCGGGGCGCCCGGTGTGAACGCGTGCCGACGCCGGGGGCAGGCCCGGTCCCAGGCGCCGACCGCGCGCGGTTTCATGGCGGGTCGCGTCGTGGTCCCCAGCTCTCGCGGGCCCGCGGCCGAGAGCCTCCGTCAATCCGACGCCGCCGTCGGGACGAATCACCGGTGCCGGCGATCGTGGGTGCGTGATCGCGGCCGACCCATCGCATGTTCCCGGTGGGTGATCTCCCTCGCCCGCCCGGCCCGCCCCGGTGCCCCCACCGGGGCGGGCCTTTTCCATGCGCATCGGCACGGCGGGGATCGCCGCCGTGCGACGAGCCAGGACGGCACCAGGGGCGCCCCAGCCTCAACGGCCGCCACGCGATCT
This sequence comes from uncultured Chloroflexia bacterium, assembly GCA_963850035.1. GTDB lineage: Bacteria > Chloroflexota > Limnocylindria > Limnocylindrales > CSP1-4 > CTSoil-043. The sequence goes on from CAWKJP010000018.1 coordinate 61,036, forward strand.
CGCGGGTGCGATCCCGTACGATCCGTTCCATGCGTGATCTCGGCAGCTGGCTCGCGCCGCTGGAGCCGCTGGCACCGGACCTCGTCGTGCCGTTCCTGGCGCTTACCGACGACGGTCCGCTCGCGGTTCGTCGGGCGGTTCGTCGCCTCGCCGGCCCGGGATCGGTCCGGCGGCTGCTTCCCCAGCACGAGGCCGTCGCCGACGCGTTCGAGGCGCACCTGCGGTCGCTCCCGGACGCGTCGTTCTCGATGCCGGGAGGCGAGGCGGACTGGACCGTGTCGGAGGCGCTTGGACACGCCTTCGAGTCTCGGCAGGGGCTGGCCCTCGCGGCAGCGCTCGCGGCCGCCGGTCGGTGGCCCGCCGACGCGCCTGTCGTCGTGCCGGGCGTTCCGGGATCGGCGTCCGCCGGTCGCGACGAGCTCCTTCGACAGCTGGCTCGAAGTCGCCGGCTCGTCGCGCGTGCGGGCCGCTCGATTGTCGGTCACGAGCTCGACCCATGCCCCCTCGAGCACCCGCTCGTGGGGAAGCTTCGCTGCGGTGAGTGGTTCCTCTTCGCCGGCGTGCACGACCTCATGCATCTGGAGCAGCTCGCCGCGCTCGCCTCCGTGCTCGCCGACGCACCGATGGCGGCACGGGGTCGTGGACCGGACGCGGCTCGCGTGAGCGGCGACCGGACATGAGCCCGCTCCGGCCCGACATCGTGGAGTGCTGGATCTTCCGGCTGGCAGGGCCCGGCCGCGTGGAGGTGCTGCTTATCCGCCGATCGGACAGCCGCATCTTCCCCGGGCTCTGGCAGTGCGTCACGGGCGGGCTGGAGGCCGGCGAGCGCGTCCCGAACGCGGCGCTCCGGGAGGTGTCCGAGGAGCTCGACTTCGGCCCCGCGGAGATCGAGGCGTTCTACGACCTGGACCAGGTGAGCCACTTCTACGACGAGGGCGCGGACGCGGTCGTCGCCGCCGCGATCTTCGCGATCCGCGTCCGGGCGGACGCGGTCCCGCGGCTTTCGCACGAGCACGACGACGCGCGCTGGATGGAGGCGGCGGAAGCCGCGCGCGTGGCGGTCTGGCCCTCGTATCGGCAGACGATCGAGCGGATCGTCGGGTCGCTCACCGATGCGGCAGCCGCCCCGTGGTTCCAGCTGACGCTCGATGGCCGTCGCCTCGCGCGCCCGCCTCGCGACGGCTGATCACGGCGTCACGCTACGACGTGCTGGCGTCCCTCGACTTGATCAGATGTCCGCCACGCGACCCGTACGACGGCCGGCCGACCCAGGCCCCGACCCGTGCCAGCGACCGGACGGCCTCCGGTCCTGTCGGATGTGCGCGCGACGCGACATACGATCGAATGGAGGCCTCAAAGCGGGTCGTGGGGCGGGTTCTTCGGCGATCGAACGCGGCGCCGGGAGGAGCGGGCGGACATACGGTTCGCCACGCGCGCATCTGATAGGAACGAGAGCGCGGCCAGGGGGCCGGATGGGCTCCGCAGCCAGCCGGGGACCGTGCGCCCGTCGGACGGGAATGCCGCCCGCAGGACGCTGGCGTGCTCGTGCAGCCGCCTGCGGTTCGTTGGGCTCTCGGCGATGGCGACCCAGACGCCGACGGCGACCGGATTCCAGTCGAGATCGCGGACGACTGCCGGCGCGAGCCTCCGGTAGCGATCCACGGTCCCGATGAGTCGCTGCACCTCGACGATCTCGGTCTTCAGCTCGACCACGAGCAGGGACCGGGTCGCCGCATGCCATGCGAGCAGGTCAATCACGCCGCGCTCGCCCCAGACGGAGAACGACCGCTCCGGGACGACCTGCCAGCCCGCCGCGGTCAGGATGCCGACCACGACCTCGTGCATCGCCGAGTGGCCCGCGTTGAGGAGCCGGTCCAGCTCCGCGCCATTCCATCGAAGGGTCATGTCGACGTCGGCGCGCAGCGCGGTCGCCAGGGCGAGGAGCTGATCGACCCGGACCCTCGCGAGGTCGCCTCGTTCGACGCGCCCGACGACGGCGCGCGGAATGCCCGCCCGGCTCGCCACGTCCAGCTGGGTGCGATCCGCCCGAACCCGGATGGCGCGGAAGCCGCGACCGAGGCGCGCGCCGTTCATGTCCGTGAAGGGTATGGGCCGGCGCTCACCGCCGGCGTATTCGCAGGATCCGGCTCGGGCAACTGCCGCAGGGATGGGGGCACGGACTCCTCTCCCCCGCGGGCACGGTCCCCCACGGGCACTCCCGCGGGCGCCGGCCGGGCAGGCGGTAGAATGCCCCGCAACCCGCCCGCCGCATGGCGCCCCAGGAGGCCGGAGTTGCTCGACCAGAATCTCCCGTTCGCCCCGGCGTCGCGGCGCGCCTTCCGCTCGAAGGTCGACTCGATCCGCCCGACGTACGGGTTCGAGGACGTCTCGCTCGCGCCCGGCACCGAGACCGTCGAGCCGAACGACGTCCGCCTGGCCCAGGATTTCTGCGGCATCGCACTCGCGATCCCGGTGCTGGCCGCTGCGATGGACGCCGTGGTCGACCCGCGGAGCGCCGGGATCCTCGGCGGGCTCGGCGGGCTCGCATTCCTCAACCTCGAGGGGGTCCAGGCCCGATACGAGGATCCAGGGCCGATCCTCGAGCGGATCGCGACCGCCGGTGACGACGAGATCCAGGCGATCCTCGCCGAGGCCTACGCGGCGCCCATCCGCGACGAGCTGATCGGCCGCCGGATCGAAGAGATCCATGCCGCTGGGTCCAGGGCTGCGGTCTCGGCGACGCCCGCGGCCGCGCGGCGCTTCGGGATGGCGTGCGCCGAGCACGGCGCGGACGTCTTCCTGGTCCAGAGCCAGGTCAGCAGCGCGCGCCACCTCGCGTCCGACTACGAACCGCTCAGCCTGGCCGAGTTCACCCGTTTCATGCCGATCCCGGTGGCCGTCGGGAACACGACAAATGCTGGGGCCGCGTTCGCGCTGATGGAGCAGGGCGCGGCCGCGATCTTCGTGGGCGTCGGGCCTGGAGCCGCATGCACCACCCGCGAGGTGCTCGGCATCGGCGTGCCGCAGGTGACGGCCGTGAGCGACGTGGCGGCCGCCCGCGACGCGTTCTTCGCCGAGACCGGCCGCTGGATCCCGGTCGTCGCCGATGGCGGCATGAAGAAGGGTGGGGACATCGCGAAGGCGATCGCCGCCGGCGCCGACGCCGTGATGCTCGGCTCGCCGCTCGCGCGGGCGGACGAGGCGCCCGGCCGTGGCACGAACTGGGGGATGGCCGCGCCGTCGCCGGTGCTGCCTCGCGGCACGCGGATCAAGGTCGGGAGCGTCGGGCCGATGGAACAGATCCTCTTCGGGCCCTCGCACGTCACCGACGGCACCCAGAACCTGGTGGGCGCGCTCCGGCAGTCCATGGCGGCGCTCGGCGCCCGCACGCTGCGCGAGATGCAGCAGGTCGAGATCGTCTACGCGCCGTCGGTGGTCACCGAGGGCAAGTCCTGGCAGCTTCGCGGCAGATAGGTCCGCCGGCGGCCCCAACGTCTCCCAGGACAGGTCACCTCCATGGCCGGCGATCCCTACGGCGAGCAGCTGGTCGGCTGGGAGAAGGCCGTCGCCATCGAGACGCGCGGCCGCGTGTCCGGCCAGGCCGTCGTCGCGACGGTCGGGTTCGTCGACGAGCCGGACAGCTCGCTCCTCGTTGCCGCCGGCGATCCCGGGGCGCACTGGGCCGCAAACCTGCGCGCCGAACCGCGGTGCATCGCCCGGATCGGTGGGCTGGAGGGCACCTACGTCGCCGAGGAGCTCGACGGCGCGGCGAAGGCGCGCGCGATCACGGAGCTGATCCTCAAGTACGGGACGCCGTCCGAACGCCTGGGCGCCGGCCCCGCCTTCCGGTTGCGGCGGGTCGAACCCGCAGGCTGACTCGCCCTCGCCCGCGGGCGGAACGGAACACCGACCGCCCGGCCCCCTGTCCGCCGGCGAATTCGTGGCGCGCTCGACGGGCCCGTACACTTCGGTCCACGGCGCGGCTCGCGACGGCGCCGGGCGAGGGAGGAGGCGTCGGTTGGCAGACGGGGCGGAGAACGCCGCCGGCCAGGCGGACGAGGCAGCGCGGCAGGCTGATCGGGCGCGCGCGGAGGACGACGGGGCGCCCCTCCAGGCTGCGCCGCCCGCCGGCGCGGTGCGCCCCGGTCACGCAGCCCTCGAGCGCCATGACGACGGCACGGTCCGGCACCGCGACGGCGCGGACGCGCTTCGCCCCGACGCTGGAACGGCATCGCGCCCCGATGACCACGAGGCGCCCCGGCGCGACCGCGGCAAGACCGTTCATGGGGAGCTCGCCAACGCCGGGCACCGCATCCTCGCCCCGGACGACGCCGAGGTGGAGGCGTACCTCGAGACCGCGCTCAATGCGCCCGCGGCCGAACGTCCCGCGGTCGACCGCCCGGGGGGGGCCGTCCCCCGTGGGGAGGGCAGCCGGAGCGAGCCGGATACCGTCGTCGTCCTCGACTTCGGCAGCCAGTACGCACAGCTGATCGCACGACGCGTCCGGGAGCTGCATGTCTACTCGGAGCTCCTGCCCTTCGACACGCCGTGGGGCGAGATCGCGAAGCGTCGCCCGAGCGCGATCATCCTCTCCGGCGGGCCGTCGAGCGTCTACGAGGCCGATGCGCCGCGTCCGGACCCGGCCGTCTGGAGCGCGGGGATCCCCGTCCTGGGGATCTGCTACGGGCTGCACCTGATGGCACGCGAGCTCGGCGGCGACGTCGTCTCCGTCGCGAAGCGCGAATACGGCCCGGCCACGATCACCTTCGCCGGCGACAGCCCGCTGTTCGCGGGGCTCGGCCCGGAGCAGCCGGTCTGGATGAGCCACGGCGATTCGATCGTGGCGCCCCCGCCGGGTTTCGGGGCCACCGCCCGGACGACCTCGACCCGGTTCGCCGCGATGGCCGACCCCACCCGGGGCCTGTATGGGATCCAGTTCCATCCCGAGGTCGGGCACACCCCGCGGGGACGCGACGTGCTGCGCAACTTCGTCATGGGGATCGCCGGCGCGCGGCCGACGTGGACCCCGGCCAACTTCATCGAATCCACGATTGCCGAGATCCGTTCGCGCGTGGACGCCCAGGCGCGCGAGTCGGGCGGCGACGGCCTCGTGATCTGCGCGCTCTCCGGCGGCGTGGATTCGGCTGTCGCCGCGCGCCTGGTGCACCGAGCGGTCGGGGACCGGCTCACCTGCATCTACGTGGACCACGGCCTGATGCGCAAGAAGGAGTCGGAGCTCCTGCGGGTGACGTTCGAGCAGAACCTCGGGATGCGCCTCGTCATGGTCGATGCCCGGACCCGCTTCCTGGCTCGCCTGGCCGGCGTGACCGACCCGGAGTCGAAGCGACGGATCATCGGCGACGAGTTCATCCGGGTGTTCGAGGAGGAGGCCGCCAAGCTCGGCCGGATCGACTTCCTGACCCAGGGGACGCTCTACCCGGACGTCATCGAGTCCACGACGCCCGAGACCAAGGCGGCCCAGAAGATCAAGACCCACCACAACGTGGGCGGCCTGCCCGACGACCTCCGCTTCACGCTGATCGAGCCCCTCCGCTATCTCTTCAAGGACGAGGTGCGGCTGGTGGGCCTGGAGCTGGGCCTGCCCGAGGCGATGGTCTTCCGCCAGCCCTTCCCGGGGCCCGGCCTCGCGATCCGGATCATCGGCGAGGTGACCGCCGAGCGGCTCGACACGCTCCGCGAGGCGGACTGGATCGTGATCGACGAGATCAAGGCGGCCGGCCTCTACCGCAGCCTCTGGCAGTCGTTCGCGATCCTGACGCCGGTCCGGAGCGTGGGCGTGATGGGCGACGGCCGCACATACGCCAACGTCGTGGCGATCCGCGCGGTGACCTCCGAGGACGGCATGACCGCCGACTGGGCGAAGCTCCCCTACGAGGTGCTCGGGACCATCAGCTCGCGGATCGTCAACGAGGTGCCGGGCGTCAACCGCGTGGTCTACGACATCAGCTCAAAGCCGCCCGCCACCATCGAGTGGGAGTGAGGCGAGCGCCTGCCGGCGGGCGACCGCCCGGCGCGCGCCTGCCGGCGAGTCGTCGCCCGGCACGTGCTCGCCTAGTGTCATGACTCGCAAGTCCCTGGTTGGTTTGCCCGAGGTCCCGAACGGACCGGTCTCGCCACCAACCTGGTAGCTACTTCCGATTCGGGACACTAGCCCTGGGGGAGAGCGGCGATGATGGCTTTGGCGACTGCGACGGCTCGGCTGTAGTCGCCGGTGAGGGTTCCGCCGGCCCCCTCGACGGCGATGATCCGATCGCCGATCGCGACGTCGAGTTCGATGGAGCCCGCGATCGCCTTGTCGCCGACGCCGCTGACGATCGTGACGGTTCCAGCGCCATTCTGGACCGACGTCGCCATCTCGAACGTCACGCCGCTCGAGGGCTGGTAGACGATGACGGTGAGATCGGGGCCGTCCGCACGGGCGTAGTCGCACTGATCCTGCCCGGGCGCGATGGTCGACGGGGTCGCCGCGGTGTACTGATTGCCGGCGAGCGAGGACGCCTGGGCGACCGACAGCAGTGAGCAGGCGTTGATCTCCGCGCCTGCACCGCCGCCCGAGGTTGAGGCACTGGCCCCAGCCGAGCCGGCCGCCGTTGGCTGGGGATTCGTGGAAGCCGCCGCCGGGGCACCAATCGTGGCCGCCGCAGCCGGGGCACTGGTCGCTGCGCTGCCCCCGCACCCGGCGATCGCGAACGCGATGGCGACGAGGCCGGCTGATGCGGTGATCGTGAAGCGTTTCATGGGTTCTCCTGATGCCTCGAGACGTGCAGGCCGCCCGCTGAGCGGGTGCCACGACAACCTTGGATCGACTCGATCGCAGATCGATCCCAAGAAGGGCGCATTGGATCGCATGAGGACTGGCGTCACGACTCGCAAGTCCATGGTTGGTTTGCCCGAGGTCCCGAACGCATAGGTCTCGCCACCAACCTGGTAGCTACTTCCGAATCGAGACACTAGCGCGGCACGCGACAGGCGCGCGCCGCCCGGCACGTGCTCGCCCAACGCGCGACCGTCGGGTCGGCGACGGTGCGCGAATGCGCCGGATCGGGTGGCGCCGGGCGTTCGCGGGGGCATTGCGTCCGGTAGCATCGCCGCAGCATGACCGACCAGGAACCACCCGAGGCGGAATCGCCCACGGCGGAATCGCCCAAGGCGGAATCGCCCAAGGCGGATCCGCCCAAGGCCGATCCGCCCATGATCCCGCTCCCGCCGCCGGCCGACCCCGGCGCGCGCTGCCCGTGGTGCTCGGCGCCGGTCACGGGCCCGGATGCCGTGACCTGCAGCTCGTGCGGGGCGACGCTTCACGGCGACGCCGAGGTCGAGGTCCCCGGCGTGACGGCGATCGACGACCAGCATGCGTCGCGCGCCTCGGCGCCGCGCAAGGTCCGGCGAAGCTTCGGCTCCCTCTTCGTGGGCGGCGACGAGGCCATCCCGCCGCCCTCCGAGGCGGAGCTTCCGGCGCTCGCAATGCCCGCAGCCGACGTGCGGCGCGAGATGCTTCGCCTCCGCCTCGACGCCGAGCTGGCCGACCTGACGGCCCGGGTCGAGGCCCTGGCTGCCGAGCGCGGCATCCCGATGCCCGCCGTGCCCGGCGCCGGTCCGGAGCCGGAGCGAGCGGCGGATCCCGCCACGGAGCCGGGGACGGCCCCCGAGCCGGAGCCAGCGGCGGAGGCCGCCACGGAGCCGGGGGCTGCCCCCGAGCCGGCCGCTCCAGGGGGGCAGGAACCTGCACCGGGACCGGGGACGGCAGCGGAGCCGGACGGGCCGCCGGCCGACCAGACCCGGCCGCGCCGAGAGGACGCCGGACCCTAGCGGGGCCGTGAACGCGCCGGCGCCGCGGCTATCCTTGGCCGCGATGCCCCGACTTCCGCCGCCCGGACCGTCGTACCTGCGCGAGCACGAGGTCGTGCTCGGCGACCAGCGCTGTCGGGCAGGGATGGACCGTCCGGCGGAGATCGAGGGCTGGTGGATCGCCGTCTTCTGGGTCGCCGATGCCGACGGAATCGTGGCCTGCCGGGCCGCGGCCCCCGCCGCCGGACCGCCGCCGGAGCCGCCGCTCGCGCGGCTCGGCCCGCTCCTCTCGGGAGGGCTCTCCGGCTTCATCCTCGAGGACGGCGGACGCCAGCAGATCCGCCTCCGCCTGCCCGTCCCTCCGGAGGATCCCGACCATCCCTGGTCGGCCCCGCTCGTGGTCCAGGCCGCGATCCGCTGGGAACCGGCGCGGGCCGCGGCGATGACGCAGAACGCGCTCGCGGACGTCGCGCTGGCCGCCTTCCGGCGGGCGGTCGAGGCCCTCCGCCGGCCCTGACCGATGGGTGCCACCCGGGGGCACACCCGGGGCCTTCGAGCCGTCCGGGCGTGGGGCGTACACTCTCCCGGATGCGCGACCTGTTCGACGATTTCATGAAGGAGCTGGCCGAGCGCCAGCGCCAGGCCCAGGCAGCCGCGCGGGGAGAGCGCCCCGCCGCCCCCGGCGACCAGGCCGACCAGGATTCCGGGGACGACCCGGCAGCGACGGAGGCCAAGGACGGGCCTCCGGCCGTCGAGGACGACGCCGAGGCTGATCGCGGTGATCGCGGTCCGGCGCCCGATTCCGACGAGGAGCCCCCGCCGTTCACGCGGCCGCGCCCGATGGCTGGCGGCCACCGGACGCCCCCACCGGGAGTTCCGCCGCGTCGTCGCGGCCCGGGCGGCCCGAACGACGGCGGCCGACGACGGCGACTCGGATCGCTGGGTCCGCAGGTCGTGCTCGGCGTCGTGGCGCTCATCCTGCTCAGCGCCATCTTCCTCGTGGGGATCGGCCTGGAGCTCGTCACCGACGCCACGTGGTTCAAGAGCGTCGGGTTCGACCCGATCTTCTGGACGCGTATCGGATCCCAGGCCGGCCTCTTCGCGCTGGGGCTTGTCGTCGCCCTCGTCTTCCTTCTCGTCAACGTCTGGCTGGCAGGTCGCCTCGCGCCCCCGCCGGGGACCGGCGCCGGCGAGCGGTTCCGGGCGTTCGTCGACCGGCTGGGCCAGTCCGCCCGCACGACCGGCGACAGCCCGTTCCGCAACCGGTACGACCCGTTCGGCCAGGCACGGCGGGGCGGATTCGGAAGCGATGACGACGGCCGTCCAGGCGGGATCCGGCCAGTCGGGCCCAGCCTGAGCACGGCCGATCTGCCGGACCTGCGCCCGCTCGGCGTGATCGTGATCGTGATCCTGGCCGTCCTCGTGGCGCTCGGCACGGCCGGCGCGCTGTCGGGGAACTGGGAGACCGTCGCCCTGTACGCCAACCGCGTCCCCTTCGCCACGGCCGGCGCTGCGCCGGTGGTCGATCCCATCTTCGGCCGGGACATCAGCTTCTACTTCTTCGACCTTCCGTTCCTGCGGCTGGTGCAGGCGACGGCCGGCGGCCTGCTGCTCGCCGCGCTCCTCTTCGCGCTCGCCCGCTACATCCTCGCGGCGCTGGGCGGGAGCGGCTTCACCACGCCGGTCCGCGTCCACCTCGGGGCGCTTGCAGGCCTGTACCTGATCACGGTCGCGGCCGGCTACCAGCTCGACAAGCTGGAGCTGGTCTACAGCACGCGCGGGGTCGCGACCGGCGTCAGCTACACGGACCAGGCGGCCCAGTTCTTTGCCCTCGATGCGCTCACGATCGTTGCCGGGATCGTGGCCGCGCTGCTCGTTGCGGGAGCCTTCACGAGATGGGTCGCGCCGCTCGGGGCGGGGGTCGCGATCTGGCTCGGCCTCTCGCTGCTGCTTGGGACCATCTACCCGGAGGCCATCCAGCGCTTCACGGTCGAGCCGAACCAGTACGCCCAGGAGCAGCCGTACATCGCCAACAACATCGCGATGACGCGGCTCGCCTACGACCTGGGCGGCTGGCAGGACCAGACCTACGGCGGGACCGCGCCGCTCACGGCCGATGCGCTGGTCACGGACGCGTCCACCTTCCAGAACGCCCGGCTCTGGGACTACCGCCCGCTCCAGACGACCCTGGACCAGATCCAGACCGTTCGCCAGTACTACCAGTTCGTGGATGTCGACACGGACCGGTACGTGATCGGCGGGCAGGACCGCCAGGTGATGCTCTCCGCCCGCGAGCTTGCCCCCGAGCGCAACCCCCAGGGCGGAAGCTGGGTGAACCAGCGGATCGTCTTCACCCATGGCTTCGGCCTGGCCATGGTGCCGGTCAACGAGGTGGACTCGCAGGGTCTGCCCCAGCTGATCATCCGGGACATGCCGCCGGTCGCGAGCGCGGGCGCGCCGACGATCACGGAGCCGCGGATCTACTTCGGCGAGCGGCCAAACGACTGGGTCATCGTCGACGGCCGTCAGGCCGAGTTCGACTACCCGATCGGCACGGGCGACCAGGCCTCCTCGGCGGACGTGACGCAGACCCGCTGGCAGGGGACCACCGGCATCAAGCTGGACTCGATCCTGACGCGCCTCCTGTTCGCCGCCCGCTTCCGTGACCTGAACCTGCTGATCTCGGACCAGGTCACCTCCGACTCGCAGCTCCTCATGAACCGCAGCCTCGGCGAGCGGCTCCAGCTCATCGCGCCCTTCCTGGCCTACGACAAGGATCCGTATCTCGTGGTGACGGGCGCCGGCCGGCTGGTCTACGTCCAGGATGCCTACACCATCACGAACCGCTTCCCGAACGCCCAGACCTTCGACGGGGACACGCTGGGGCAGGGGAGCGGGCTGGCGGGCCAGACGTTCAACTACATGCGCAACAGCGTCAAGGTCGTGATGGATGCCTACGACGGCAGCATGACCTTCTACGTCGCGGATCCCGCCGATCCGCTGATCCGGGCGTGGCAGGGTGTCTTCCCGACGCTCTTCAAGCCGCTCAGCTCCATGCCCCCGGACATCCAGGCGCACCTCCGGGTCCCGGAGGAGCTCTTCAACGTCCAGACCCAGACGTTCGCCCGCTACCACGTGACCGACCCGGCGTTGTTCTACCAGGGCGACGACCTTTGGACGGTGCCCCAGAACCAGGCGAACGGCACGACCGGCCAGCTCCCGCTGGAGGCCTACTACGTCTACATGCGGATGCCCGGCCAGCCGAAGCCCGAATTCCTGCTGCTGCAGCCGATGGTCCCCAAGGCCCGCCCGAACATGATCGCGTGGGTCGCGGCCCGGAACGACGCCCCGAACTACGGGGCCGTCAAGGTCTTCCGGTTCCCGCGCGACACGTCGATCTTCGGGCCGGCCCAGATCGAGGCCCGCATCGACCAGGAGCCCGAGATCAGCTCCCAGCTGACGCTGTGGAGCCAGGCCGGGAGCACCGTCGTGCGGGGGAACCTGATCGTCGTCCCGGTCCAGGATTCGATCATCTACCTGGAGCCGATCTACCTCCAGTCGACCGGCTCGGCGATCCCCGAGTTCACCAAGATCGTCGTGGCGAGTCCCACCAAGATCGTGTGGGGCGACACGCTGAGCGAGGCGCTGAGCTCCCTGCTCTCCGGAGCCGGCTCGACGCCACCGCCCAGCCCGACGCCCGGCGGTCCGTCGCCGTCGCCCGGCGTGAGCCCCGCGCCGAGCGCGTCGGCCACGCCGGCCGCGAGCGGCAGCCCCGGCGTGACGCCGCGGCCCGACGATCTCAAGGCCCTGATCGCGTACGCGAACACGCACTTCGAGCTCGCCCAGGCCGCCTTGCGCGCGGGTGACTTCGCAACGTACGGCGTCGAGATCGAGAAGGTCCAGGCGACGCTCCGCCAGCTCGGGGTCGTCGCGATCCCCAGCCCGACGCCCGCGCCCTGACGGGCAGCGCACGCCGCCGGTGAACGGGCCGCCCGCCGGCGTGCTCGAGGAGCTCGACGGCGGGCGGATCGGACCGCGTCCGGTCCCGCCCCGTGCCATGCCGTGGCCCCGGGCGATGACCGCGGCGACGCGCCTCGCCGCCGGTCGGCCGCGATTGTGGGCCTTCGCCCTGCTCGCGTTCCTGGCTCGCGGCGGGCTCGTCGTGATCGTGATCCCGATGCTGGTGCTGCCTTCGTTCATCGGCATCGCGAACACGGTCGGTCCGACGTCCGTGACCGCCGCGGGCCCGACGCCCCGGCTGGTGGTCCTGATCGCCGTCTGGTGCGGGATCGGGCTCGCCGCGATCGTCGGCGGCACGCTGCTCGGCGCGGCCGCCGAGGTCGCGCTGTACCGCGCGACGGTCGCTTCGGGCGCGGCTCCCGTGACGGGGCGGGGCGTCGCGTTCCCGCCGCGGTGGCTCGGCGTCGCGTCGACCGGCGCGGCCGGCGCGCCGCCCCGGCGCGGGGTCGTGCGACGCGTGGCGGTCGCCCGGCTCGTGCTCATGGTGCCGGTGGCCCTCGCGCTTCTCGCCGCGATCCCGGGATGGGTCGGGGTCGCCTACCAGGAGCTGCTCCTGCCCTCGGACCTCGCCGTCCCGCTGCCACTCCGGGTCGTCTTCGGCGCGCCGATCGCGGCCCTCGTCGTGGTCGCCGTCTGGCTCCTGGCCGAGGTGATCGGTGGCATGGCAGCGCGCCGGATCGTCCTCGACGGGTCGTCGGTGGCCGGCGCCCTGGGCGCGGCGACCGGTGGGGTCGCGCGCGCGCCCGCGTCGGCGCTCCTGACGCTCGGCCTCTCGCTCGCTGGCACGCTCCCGGTCCTCGTGCCGGCCGTCGTGGTCCTCGGCCTCGCGTGGGATCAGGCCCGGGTCGCGCTCGTGGACGCCACGAGTGGCGCGGCCGTCATGGTCTCGACGCTCGTCCTCGTGACCGCGTGGGCCGCCTGCCTGGGCGTTGCCGCGATCGCCGCCGGGTGGCGCTCCGCGCTCTGGACGGCGGAGCTCGCCCGACGCGAGCGGCCCGGCTGAATCGACCGTGTCCGAGCCCGCCGGGGCTGGACGCCCATGCGACACTCAGGCGCACGCACCAGCTGGGAGGCTCGTCCGATGGTCGAATTGCGGGCATGTCCGGAATGTGGTGCCGAGGTGCCGATCGGGCGCCTCTCGTGCGGCGCATGCGGCGCGCTCCTCGCCTCCGTCGACCGGCACGTGGCGGCCGAGGCGCCAGCCGGAGCCCCTGCCCCGATCGCGCTCGACATGGCCGAGGCGGACGGCGCGACTCCGACGGTGACGGAGGCAGCCGAGGAAATGCCAGCCTCGACAGAGGTCGCGGATCCGTCCGCCATGACGGCGGCACTCGAGGCGCCTGCCTCCGGAGCCCAGCCGGTCGTCGAGGCGGCACCGGGGCCCGCGATCGCAGAATCACCCCTCGCCGCGTCGGCCGCGGTCCCCGCGCCCGAGGGCCCGCCGCCGGAGGCGGTCGCCGCGTCCGAGGAGATCGAGCTGCCTCGCCCGCCGATGCCCCCGATCCCCGGCGCCTACCTGTCGCCCTCCGTCGTGACGCGGAGCGCCCCGATCACGGCCACGCAGCCGTCCGCGAGCGCGCCGCGACGACGCCTCGAGCCCTCCGCCCCGTGGGACGAGCCGCCGACCACGCCCGAGCCCGCCTCGCGCGCCGAGCCCGTTCCGCCTGCGGCGCCCGCGTCGGCGTCCCCCGGGTCTGCATCGCCCGGTCGGGCCCCGTTGCTCGACCTTCCGTTCGCGGTCGCACCGGGCATCGGGCCGCGGCTCGTGGCAGGCGGCGCAGCGCTGGCGATCTTCGCGTTCGTGCTCCCATGGGTCCCCGAGGGCGGCTTCGTGATCGGCGGGTCCGACGGGACCGGCTACTTCTCCTCGTGGGGTCTCGCCGCGGTCGGCAACGTGCTCCCGTTCCTCGTCGCCTGGGTGAGCCTGGTCCTCGCGGTGCTGCCGAACCGGGTGCCGCGTTTCGTCGCGCTCGGCGTGCTGCCGCTGGTCCTCGGGGGAGTCTTCGCGGGGTTCGGCTGGACGTACCTGATCGGGCCATTCGGGGCCGGGATCGGGATCTGGGCGCTCGCGGTCGGTGCTGTGCTCCTCGCCGCGGGAGGGATCCTCGTGCTTCGGGGCGACGGCTCGGCCGGCTAGCGGAGGAGCCCGGCAGACGCGGGGATCGCGCGGCGCCCGCGGCCGGTGGCGGCTGCCCGGCCCGTGGCGCGTTCCGCGTGCCGTCGCGGGCGGCTGCGCGGCGTGGGACGGCTGGTACACTGCCGCGAAGGTCGGCGGCGGCTCCGGATCGCTCGCCCGGCCACGAGCCACGCAGGTGAACAGGCCGCATGAACCTCGACTTCCTCTCGGGGATCGGTGACGCGATCGGATCGTTCTTCGCGACGCCCATCGTGCAGCTCGGGATCAAGGCGATCGGCATCTACATCGTGATCGTCTGGCTGGCGGCGGCGTTCTGGGCCTTCCGGGACATGCAGCTCCGGACCGCGAACCCGATCCTCCCGTACCTCGCCGCTGCCCTGGTGATCGGGTTCACGCCCGTCCTGTTCCTCTTCGCGGTGGCGATCTACAAGATCGTCCGGCCGCAGGAGCGCCTCGGCGAGGCGTACGAGCGCGGCCTCGCGGAAGAGGCGCTGCTCGCGGAGATCGACGCGATCGAGCACTGCGCCACGTGCGGTCGGAAGGTCCACGAGGACTGGATCCTCTGTCCCACCTGCCGGACGCGACTCAAGCGCGTGTGTCCGAACTGCAACCGGCTCGTTGGGTTCGAGTGGTCGCTCTGCGCGTGGTGCGGCCGCGACTTCGACCGCCCGCTTGGCGAGCGCGCGCTCAGCGAGCGCTCGATCAGCGACCGCGCGATCGGGGCCGTCCCGACCGCGGCGCTCCGGGGTGACACCGCGCCGGCCGCCCCTGCCGCCGCGCTGGAGCCGGCTGCCCGCGTCCGGGCCCGCCGAGCCGCCCCCGCGGCCGGCGCGACCGCGCCCAGCCCGACGCCGCGGCCCTGAACTCGCCCGACCCCGCGACGAGCGGCGCGCCCAGCCTCCCGGGGCCGGTGCGGCGCGGCACCTTCGACCTCGACGGTCGCGCGGCTCCCGGCCTCTACGCAGCCGGCCTGGCCCTTTCCGCGCTCGGCCTCGCCGCGCTCTTCGTGGGACTGGCCGCCGGTGGCGGCGGCGCGGGTCCGTGGCTGTTCGTCGGCGGGTTCGGGATCCTCGCCCTGGGACTGGTGGCGGCCGCCGGTGCGCAGGGTCTGCAGCGGGCAGCGGACGGCGTGGCCGGGTACGCAGGGCCCTCGCCGTATCTCGTCTTCCTCGCGGCGTTCCTCGCGAGCCTCTTCGTCACGAACGTGGTCGCCTTCGTGCTCGACACGGCAGGGGTCCCGATCAGTGACCAGGCCGGCGTGCTGCTCTCCTCGCTGATCTCGGGCGTCATCTCGGTGGGCCTGATCGGGCTGCTGGTGGTCGGGCCCGGCGCGATGGCCTGGCGCGACCTCGGGTTCCGGCGCCCGGCCGCGGGCGAGGGCTCGCTCGTCGAGGACGTCGCGTGGGGCGCCGCGCTCGCGGTCCCCGCCATCCTCGCGGCGGCCTTCCTCGCCGCGTTCCTGATCGCGCTCCTGGGCGCGACCCCGGACCCGACTCTTCCCCCGACCCACGACCCGTTCGGGGCGACCCTGAACCTGGTCGCGGCAGTGGCCGTGGCGCCGTTCTGGGAGGAGCTGTTCTTCCGCGGGTTCACGACCACGGCGTGGGCTCGCACCGCCGGACCGCGGGCCGCGATCGTCCGGGCGGGGCTCTTCTTCGCCCTGGTCCACGTCATCACGGTCCTGGGCAGCGACTTCTCGACCGGCCTGCGCGTTGCGCTCATCGCGTTCGCGATCCGGATCCCGGTCGGGCTCCTGCTGGGCTGGGTCTTCCTGCGCCGCCGGACGCTCGCGGCTCCGATCGCCCTGCACGCGGTCTACAACGGCATCCCGCTGGTCCTGTTCATGCTCGCGGGCTCGCGGGTTGCGACCGGCTAGGACCTCCCGGCCGACCCGGTCCCGAGGCGTCGGCCCCGCGCGGCACGGCCGCGCAGTTGAGCGCGCGGCAACGCCGCGTTGAGTGCGCGATGAGGGCCCGACGGTAGGCTCCGCCACGTTCTCGGGTCCGGATGGCGGAGGAATTGGCGGGCTCCGTTGTCCGGGCCCGGGAACACCACGACCCCACGCGAACGGAGGTGCCCCGGTGATCGAACCCGGTTCCACGACGCCGGCGCCCCGATCCGCGGGCCGCCGCCTGCGCGAGCTGCCGGCCGACGAACGACCGCGCGAACGGCTCGCTCGGCGGGGACCCGTGGGCCTCTCGGCCGCGGAGCTCATTGCGCTCGTGTGGGGCTCCGGGTCCGCGGGAGTCAGCGCGATCGGACTGGCCGAGGAGGCGCTGGCCCGCCACGACGGCCTCGCGGGCCTCGCCCGCGCCGGCGAGCTGGAGCTGCGCGGCCTGCCCGGCGTCGGGATTGCGAAGGCCGCCCAGCTCACGGCGGCATTCGAGCTGGGTCGTCGCGCCACCGAGGCGTGGCCCCAGGGACGGTGGACGGTGCGAGCTCCGCGGGACGTGGCGGAGCGACTCATGGTGGAGATGGGCTCGCTCGAGCGCGAGGAGCTGCGGGTGGTGCTCCTGAACACGAAGAACGCGGTCCTCCGGGTCGTCACCGTCTACCAGGGCAACGTGAGCGCCTCGCTCGTTCGGGTCGGCGAGCTGTTCCGGGACGCCGTCCGGATCAACGCAGCCGGGGCGATCCTCGTCCACAACCACCCGAGCGGCGACCCGACCCCGAGCCCCGACGATCTCCACCTGACTGCCGAGGCGCTCGCCGCGGGCCGGCTTCTCGACATCGAGCTGCTCGACCACGTCGTGATCGGCCACGCTGCCTTCGTGTCGCTGCGCGATCGCGGCGTCTTGTTCGACCGGCCCGGCGCGGGCGGCCTGCGGGCGGCGGCCGGCTGAGGGGGAGCGGGCGCGCCCATCGATCGCGCCGGCACCGGGATCCAATCGCGATCGATCCGGACGCTCTGGCGGAAGCGCCGCGGGCGGTATACTCCGCGGGCGTCCGTGCCCGGTCGCGCCGCCTCGCGCCGGTCGCGTCCACGTGGCGCCCCGAGCCCGACCCCGAACCGTCTCAGTCCAAGGAAACCCGCCCGCATCATGCTCGACGCGCTCCTCGGCATCTTCTCCCGTGACATCGGGATCGACCTCGGGACGGCCAACACGCTGGTCCACGTCCGCGACCGCGGGATCGTGATCAGCGAGCCGAGCGTCGTCGCCATCGACGCGAAGACCCGGAAGGTCCTCGCGATCGGCGCCGAGGCGAAGCGGATGGTCGGCCGGACCCCGGCGAACATCGTCGCGATCCGCCCGCTCCGCGACGGCGTCATCAGCGACTTCGACGTGACGGAGCAGATGATCAAGTACTTCGTGCACCGGGTGCACGACCGGATCGGCCTGATCCCGCGGCCGCGCATGATCCTGGGCGTCCCGTCGGGCGTCACCGAGGTGGAGAAGCGCGCCGTCCGTGACGCGGCCCTCAACGCGGGGGCCAGGTGGGCCCGCCTGATCGAGGAGCCGATGGCGGCGGCGATCGGTGCCGGCCTGCCGGTCTCCGAGCCCACCGGCAGCCTGATCGTCGACATCGGCGGCGGCACCACCGAGGTCGCCGTGATCAGCCTGGGCGGGATCGTCGTCAGCCGGAGCATCCGGATCGGCGGCGACGAGATGGACGTCGACATCGTCAACTTCGCCCGCCGCGAGTACAACCTGCTGCTGGGCGAGCGCACGGCGGAGGACATCAAGATCGCGATCGGGTCGGGCTACCCGGGCGACTGGGACAGCCAGCGCGTGCTGCTCCGCGGTCGCGACCTGCTCACCGGCCTGCCGCGCGGCGTGGAGGTCGGCGCGGACCAGATCCGCGAGGCGATCGAGCCCTCCGTCCAGCAGATCGTCGACACGATCAAGGACACGATCGAGGAGACGCCGCCGGAGCTCGTCGCCGACATCATGGACCAGGGCGTCGTGCTCGCCGGGGGCGGGGCCCTCCTTCTAGGCCTGGACCGACGTGTCGCGGAGGCCACCCAGATGCCCGTCCATATCGCCGACGACCCGCTCACCTGTGTCGCGCGAGGGACCGGCGTCGTGCTCCAGGAGATGGATCGCATGAGCCGCGTCCTCGTCGCCGACACGTACGCCCGGCCGCCGCGCTAGGCAGCCGAGGGTCGACGATCGTGTCGGGCCGCCTCCTGGGATACGGGCACCGAGCGCCGCGGGTGGTCCGCCGCCGTCTCGTCGCGTACGGGATCCTGCTCGCCGCCTCCGTCCTCCTCATGGCGACCAGCTCCACGTCCGCCGTGACGGAGCTCCAGAAGGGCCTCGCGTTCGCGCTCTCCCCGGCCCAGGACGCGGTCAACGGGATCGGCGTCCAGGCCCGCTCGGTGATCGGCGCGGTCGCCGAGATCGACCAGCTGCGGCGCGACAACGGGACGCTCAAGGCGGAGAACGATCGGCTCACCGCGGAAAACCTCCGTCTCCAGGCCCTGGGACCCGAGAACGAGCAGCTGTCCACGCTCCTCCAGATCCGTGGCTCGTTCCAGTACTCGACCGTCGCGGCGCGCGTGATCGGCCGCGACGTCGCCGACGTGAGCCATGTCGTGACCATCGACCGCGGGACCCTCGACGGGCTGGCCGTGGGCGACGTGGTCGTTGGCCAGGGTGGCGCGCTCGCGGGGAGGATCACGCAGATCGGGTCGCATGCGGCCCGGGTCGTCCTCATCAACGATCCCGGGTCGACCGTCATCGGCGAGGTCGTCTCCAACCGCGCCACCGGCGAGGTCGTGGGAGCCCTGGGCGGGCAGCTCGTGATGGACAAGGTGGATGCCACTCAGCGGATCACGATCGGCGACGAGGTCGTGACGGCTGGGATCACGCTCGGGACCGGGATTCGGTCGCCCTACCCGAAGGGCCTCGTCATCGGCCAGGTCATCGACGCGACCCGCGATCCGAACGCGGTGATCCAGACCGCGTACCTTGACCCGGCAATCGACCTGGATCGCCTGGAGGTGGTGCTCGTGATCACGGACTACCAGGGCGGGATCCCCGACGTGACCGACCTGCCGACCGACCAGGTGAACCCGGACGGGACGCTGCCCGGCTCCGAGCAGCCGTTCGCGACGCTCGCTCCCACGCCGCGCCCCACGAAACGCCCCGCCTCGTCGCCGTCGGCGAGCCCGGCGCCATGAAGGGCGTGATCCTCGCCGGCGGCACGGCGACGCGCCTGTTCCCGCTCACGATCGTGACCAACAAGCATCTCCTGCCGATCTACGACCGCCCGATGATCTATTACCCGCTCGCGACCCTGGCCGGGATGGACATCCGCGAGGTGATGGTGATCGTCGGCGGCAAGAGCGTTGGCGACGTCGTGGAGCTCCTCGGCGACGGCGAGCACTTCGGGCTCCGGCTGACGTACCGATACCAGCGCGGCGCGCTCGGCATCGCCCACGCCATCGGGCTCGCCCGCGACTTCGTCGGGGGCGACGCGTTCTGCTGCGTCCTGGGCGACAACATCCTGCGCGGTCCGGCGCTGTCCGGCGTTGCCCGCGAATTCGAGTCCGGGCCGTGGGGCGCCGGGACGCTCCTCTACCAGGTGCCCGACCCGGAGCGATTTGGGGTGGCCGAGCTGGCGGCCGACGGCACCGTGATCGGATTCGAGGAGAAGCCGGCGCACCCCAAGAGCGACCTGATCCCGATCGGCGTGTACTTCCTGCGGCCGGATGCGTTCGAGGTCATCGACCGCCTCGCGCCGTCGGGGCGCGGGGAGCTCGAGATCACCGACGTCCTGAACCACTACATCGCCTCCGGGGGACTGTTCGCGCCACGCTTCGACGGGCACTGGGCGGACGCCGGCACGGTTCCCTCGCTCCTGCGCGCCGCCGAGCTGGCCTCGACGGCCGACGAGTCCGGCGATCTCGCCGCGCCGCCGCAGCGGCCCCTCGCGTGATCGCGGTCCCTGCCCGCGCCCGGCTCCTCGTGACCGGTGGCGCCGGGTTCATCGGCAGCTGCTACGTCCGCGACGTCCTCGCCCGCCGCGACGGCACCCGGGTCACCGTGCTCGACAAGCTGACCTATGCCGGCAATCGCGCGAACCTCGCCGCGGTCGAGGCCGACGCGGAGCAGGCCGCGCGGTTCGCCTTCGTGCGCGGCGACATCGCCGACCCCGCGATCGTCGGGCCGCTCGTGGCCGAGGCCGACGCCGTCCTGAACTTCGCGGCGGAGTCCCACGTCGACCGGTCGATCCTCGACCCGGCCGCCTTCCTGCGGACCGGCGTCGAAGGGGTCCACGTGCTGCTGGAGGCCGTGCGCCGGGAGTCCGAGCGGGCGGCGTCCGGCCAGCGGCCACGTCCGCCGCGCCTGCTCCAGGTCTCGACCGACGAGGTCTACGGCTCCGTGGCGACCGGCTACTCGCGCGAGGGTGACCCGCTGGGGCCGCGCTCGCCGTACGCCGCGGCGAAGGCGGCGGGCGAGCTCCTCGCCTGGAGCTACCACGTGACCTACGGGCTGGACGTCGTCATCACCCGCGGCTCGAACACCTACGGGCCGTACCACCACCCCGAGAAGCTCATCCCGCTCTTCGTCACGAATGCGATCGACGACCGGCCGTTGCCGCTCTACGGCGATGGGATGCAGGTTCGCGACTGGCTCTACGTCGCCGACCACGCCGGGGCGATCGACCACGTCCTGCGCAACGGCGCGGCGGGCGAGATCTACAACATCCCGGGCTCGCACCTCGTCCCGAACCGCGAGGTCGTCGCCCTGCTCCTGGACCTGCTCGGCAAGCCATGGTCGCTCGTCCGGTTCGTGGAGGACCGGCCGGGCCACGACCGGCGCTACGCGATGGACGGCGCGAAGCTGGCCGCCCTCGGCTGGACGAACCGGGTCGGCTTCGCCGACGGCCTGGCGGCCACGATCGACTGGTTCCGGGCGAACGAGGCCTGGTGGCGCGCGGCGCGGACCGGCGAGTGGGACGCGTACTACGAGCGCCAGTACGCCGGGCGGATCGCGAACGCCGAACCCGCCGCCGGTGCGCCGGGCGATCCCGCGGACCCCGTGGCGTCGCGCGACCCCGCGGACCTCGTCGCGCCGGGCGATCCCGCCGACCGGATCGGCGCCTGATGCGCGTCGCGGTCACCGGCGCGGGTGGTCGGCTGGGCCGTGCGCTGGTGGCGGCCCTCGAGGAGGCGCCGTTCACCGGCCCGCTGGGGCCGCTCGCGTGGAGCCGTCCGGCCTACGACATCGACGATCCGGCGGCGGCAGCCCGCTGCGTCCGGGAGACCGCGCCCGAGGTCGTCGTGCACACGGCGGCCTGGACCGACGTGGACGCCTGTGCGCGCGAGCCCGAGCGGGCCATGCGCCGCAACGCGATGGCCGTCGCCGAGCTCGCGGAGGCCTGCGTCGGCGCCGGCGCGGACCTCGTGATCGTCTCCACCAACGAGGTCTTCGACGGGCGGCGGACCGACGGCCGCGGCTACGCGATCGACGACCGGCCGCGTCCGCGCAATCCGTACGGCACCAGCAAGCTCGCCGGGGAGTCCGCGGCACAGGCCGCCTTCCTGCGTCATGGGGGCCTCGTGGACGGCGGACGGCCGGGGCGGGCGGGGATCCCGGGCGGCGCCGACTCCGCGCCCCCGGCATCGCCGCCGGGCGTGCCGCAGCTCGCGATCGTCCGCACGGCCTGGCTCTACGGTCCGCCCGGCAACGACTTCCCCACCCGCATCCTCGCCGCCGCAGACCGGGCGCGGGCCGCGCGCGAGCCCCTCCGTGCCGTGGGCGACGAGATCGGCTCGCCGACGTACGCACCGGACCTCGCCGAGGCGATCCTGGAGCTCCTGGCCGCCGGGACGTTCGCCGGGATCCACCACGTCGTCAACGCCGGCACGGCCTCGCGGGCCGCCTGGGCGCGCCACGTGCTGGCCGCCATCAACGTGGACGTGCCGATCGTCGAGGTCCCGCTGTCGTCCTGGACGCGACCCTCCTCGCCGCCGGCCTGGGCGGTCCTCGAGCCGACGCTGCCACCCTCCGGCGAGCACCTCCGCCGGTGGCAGGACGCCTTCGCCGATTACGTGCCCATCCTCGTCCGCGAACGCGCCGCCGCGGCCCGCCGGTGAGCCGGCGATGAGCGATCCGACGAGGAGCGGAGCGGCCTCGGCGATTCGCGGCGTCCGCTGGGGCGCCGTCGCGCGCCACGCCGACACGCGGGGAAGCTTCCGCGAGCTGTGGCGGGCGGGCTGGTTCGCCGGCCCCTCGGGGATCGACGAGTCGGGGACGATCGCTACCCCGGCCGCGCCCGGCAGCGCCGTACCCGTGGCGCCGGAGCCTCATTTCGCGCAGGCGAACCTGTCCACCTCGGCCGCCGGCGTCCTGCGGGGACTCCACCTCCACCGCCGCCAGCTCGACTACTGGGTGGTGGCCGACGGCCGCGCCTGGGTCGCCCTCGTCGATGCCCGGCCGCTCCTCGACGGCAGCGGCGACCGGCCGATCGTCGAGACGCGCGAGCTCGCGGCGGACGCGACGGTCACCATCCCGGCCGGCGTCGCCCACGGGTTCCTGGCGCTCGAGCAGCTGTCGCTCGTCTACCTCGTGACGGCCGAGTACGACGCCACCGACGAGCTCGGCTTCGCCTGGGACGACCCGCTGGCCGCGGTGCCGTGGCCCGAGGTGCCCGGACAGGCGGACGGCCGCCCGATCCTGTCGGGGCGGGACCATCACGAACCCGTCGCTGGCTCGCACTCGTGGAGCGCATCCGCTCGGCGTGATGGCGCCGCGGGCCGGCGCTGACCGCACGGCCCCGCACCGCACCGGACCGCACCGCTCCACCCACCACCCACCCGGGTTCCGGGCGGCTGCAAGTAGCCCGATGGTCGGGGGCAACCCCGCCGACCGGTCGATTGAGCACGCGCCTCGCGCGGGCCAGGGTAGTGCCTGCTTCCCCATGAGACAGGAGTGTCACACCGTGCGCCGACTCGTTCCCGTGCTGATCGCCGGCCTGCTTGCCGTCGGCGGAGTCGTCGCGCCTTCGCCACGCACGTCCGCCGCCGCCGCGTCCGGCGGTCCGAAGGTCGTCCTGATCGTCGGCGCCACGGAGTCGACGACCGCCTCCTACCGCGCATACATGGACACGGTCTACGACGCGGCGACGCAGTACACGTCGAACGTGGTCAAGGTCTACAGCCCGAACGCGACCTGGGCGGCCGTCAAGGCCGCGATGCAGGGCGCGAGCATCGTCGTCTACATGGGACACGGCAACGGCTTTCCGAGCCCGTATCTCGCCACGCTTTGGCCCGATCGGCAGGACGGGTTCGGGCTCAACGCCGTCGCCGGCCAGGGGGACAGCAACCTCCACTATTACGGCGAGGGATACATCGCGAGCAACGTGACCCTCGCCCCGAACGCGGTCGTCATCCTCGCCCACCTCTGCTACGCGTCGGGCAACTCCGAGCCCGGCGGCACCCCGCCGACGTTGGCCGTCGCGCAGGCGCGGATCGACAACTTCGCGGCCGGCTTCCTGCACGCAGGTGCTCGCGCCGTGATCGCCGACGCGCACACGGACACCGCGTGGTACGTGGACCAGCTCTTCACGACGCATCAGACCCTCGACCAGCTCTTCCGGACCAAGCCGTGGGCAGCCGGGAACACGGTCACGTTCGCGAGCAGCCGGACGCCGGGATACACCGCGTACGCGGATCCGGACGTCGCCGCGCCGCCCAGCGGCTTCTATCGCTCCATGGTCGCGCTGCCCACCCTGCGCACCGACGACCTCACCGGCGCGAGCTTCGCGGGCGTCGTCGCCGAACCCGTTGCGCTCGTCGTCCCGGGCGCTGCCGAGGTGATCGGGCCCGGGGGCGTCTCGCTCTACCCCGGCCCGAGCCTGGCGCCCGACCCGGCGACCGGCGCGGTTCCGGCGCTCCTTCCGGACGGCACGCGCCTCCGCGTCCTCGCGTCCACCGCTGCGCCCGGTGGCGGGCTCGCCTATCGGGTCGCGACCGTCGATGGGACGCGCGCCGGCTTCGTGGCACCGGTCGGCCTCATTCCGCGCGACGGCACGACGCCCGTCCTCAGCGGCCTGGCCGTCGCCCCCACCGCGTTCAACCCGACCCGCGGGGGAGGCCTCACGATCACCGCGACCGCGAGCAAGGCTGTCGACTGGTCCGTCTCGATCCTCGACGCCGCGGGCGCGAGTGTCGCGACCCTCGCGGCCTCCGGTCCAACGCTGAGCACCACGTGGAACGGTCGCGGCGCGACGGGCCAGCTCGCCCCTGACGGCGCGTACACCGTGGTCGTGACGGGGAACGATGGCTGGGGCAGCCAGCCGGCCACGGCACGCGCCGGATTCACGCTCGACGCAACGGCGCCCACGATCACCGTTGGCGGGATCCCGGGCACGCCGATCCTCGCCTCGCCGAATGGCGACGGGCTCGACGACACCGTGGTCGCGGCCTTCACCCTCTCGGAGCCGGCGACCGTCGTCGCCGCGATCCACACCGCCGCCGGTGCCCCGGTGCGCACGCTCACGCTGGCCGCGCCGGCCGGTCCCGGCTCGATCGCCTGGGACGTGCGCGATGCAGTGGGGACGCTCGTGCCCGACGGCCAGTACGTGCTGGGCCTCACCGCCAGCGACGCGACCGGGAACGCAGGCGCCTCGATCAGCGCCCCGGTCGTGGTCGCCACCGCCCGCAGCGGCGTCGCGGCCGCCCCGGCCTGGATCTCGCCAGCGGCACGCGGCACCGACCCGCGCATCACGACCCTCTCGTTCACGCTCGCACGCCCGGCTACCGTCACGTGGCAGGTCACGACGGCGGCGGGGGCGCCGGTGCGGACCTTCTCCACGGCCACCCCGCTCGATGCCGGCCTGCACGCGGTCGCCTGGGACGGCCGCACCGATGCGGGCGCGCTCGCGCCGAGCGGGCGCTACCGCTCGGAGGTGGCGGTCGACGACGGCACGACGACCACGACCGAGGGGACATGGGTCTACAGCGGCGGGATCCGGATCGTGGCGTCGGACACGACGCCCGCGGCCGGGCAGACGGTCGCGATCACGGTGGTCGCGGTCGAGGCGCTCGGCGCCAATCCGTCCATCTCGGTCACCCAGCCCGGTCGATCGCGAGTCACGTACCGGACCACGAAGATCGGGACCGCCACCTATCGCGCGAAGGTCCGGTTCGCTGCAGGCCCGGCAGGTGCGGTGACCGTCCGCGTTGCCGGCGTGGACCGCTACGGACGGGCAGCCGGCGCGACCGTCGCGTACCGCCTGCACTGAGGGTCGGCCGTCGTACCGGCTCGACGGCGCGGCGCGCGGAGCGGCTCGACCAGGTTCCGGCCGGCGGTCCCCGCCGGCCGGCCCAGTGGCGGCGCCATGCGTCCCAATGTCGCCCACGAGAGCGCATGCGTCTCCGTCCCGCCCCCGGCGCGCGGTGGGTTTCGTGCCTCCGGCGCGCGGTGGTCCGGTCCGGGGTTCGCCTCGCCTACACTGCGTCCATGACCGAAGCCGGGGTCCTCACCTCGCCAGACGCCGTGGCCGACCCCACGCGAGCGGCCGGGCGGGTCGGACCGTGGGTCATCGTCCCCACGTACGACGAGGCCGAGAACCTCACCTCGATCGCAGCGGCGATCCTCGACGCGCTTCCCGGCGCGACGCTCCTCGTCGTCGATGACGGGTCGCCGGATGGCACCGGCGAGATCGCGGACGGGCTTGCCGAGGCCGACGGCCGCGTCCGGGTCCTGCACCGGGCCGCCAAGGCCGGCCTCGGACGGGCCTACCTCGCCGGGTTCCGCGTCGCCCTCCAGGGTGGCGCGACGGCGGTGCTCCAGATGGACGCCGACTGGTCGCACGACCCCGCCGCGCTGCCTGGCCTGCTCGCCCCGGTCGTCGACGGCTCGGCCGACCTCGTGATCGGCTCGCGCTACACGCCCGGCGGGGGCGTCGTCGACTGGGGCGTGGCACGCCGCATGATCAGCCGGGGCGGCAGCCTGTTCGCGCGGATCGTGCTGCGGCTCCCGGCCAGGGACCTGACCGGGGGCTTCAAGGCGTGGCGGGCGAGCACGCTCGCGACGATCGACTTCGACGGGGTCCACGCGGGTGGCTACGTCTTCCAGATCGAGATGACGTACCGCGCGAGCCGTGCCGGCGCCCGCATCGCGGAGGTCCCGATCACGTTCCGCGATCGCCGCATCGGCCAGTCCAAGATGAGCCGCCGCATCGTCGGCGAGGCGCTCCTCGTGGTCTGCCAGCTCCGCTTCGACGAGCTGCGCGGCCACGGACCCCGGCGCGCCCCATGAGGCTGGGCGAAGGCCCCGCACCGGCCGACCCGGCGGGGACCCGCGTCCTCATCGACGTCCGGCCGCTCCAGGACCCCGACCGCGCACCGGTCACGGCCGCCTACCTCCGGCGGCTGCTGGCGGCCTACGCCGCGTCGCCGCTGCCGGGCGAGTCGTTCGTCGCGCTCCTCGACCTGGGCGCGGGCGACCCGACCGCGGGGTTCCCCGGCCTCGCGCTCGCCGGCCGGCGGCGCCTCCCGCCGACGCGGATCTTCCGCTCGGGGGCGCTCACGCTCGATCCCTTCTTCGTCCGCGGCGCCGGCCTCGGAGCCGGCCGTGGCGCCGCCGCCTCGGGGGCCGTGGGCGTCGTCGCGCATGCCGTCGCGGGGGCGCTGCCGATCGGCCCCGGCCTGCCGGTCGTGGCGACGCTGCTCGACCTCGCGTCGTGGGAGCTGCCGGAGCAGTACCAGCGGACGCCGGCCGCCCGGTTCGGGCAGCGGCTCCGCGCCCAGCTGCTCCGGGACGCGGCGTGCGTCGTCGTGGGCAGCGAGGCGGTGGCCGCCGCGGCCGTTCGCCTGCTTCGGCTGCATCGGGCGCGGGTCCGCATCGTGCCGCTCGCCGGCGACGACGCGCTCCGCCCGCTCGAGCCGGCCGGAACGCCCGAGGGCGACGCGGCGCGGGCGCGCCTCGCCGCGGAGCGCGAGCGGTTCGGGCTCCCCGAGCGCTACTTCGTCTACCCGGGCCGCTACGACGCGCGGCAGGATGTCGGGACCCTGCTCGCGTCGCTCGGGCTCCTCGCGGCAGCGGGACGGCCGGCCCGCCTGGCGCGGGCGATCACCTGGCCGCCGCGCGTGCTCGTGCTGGGCGCCTCGCCGGACGATCGCGCCTCCCTTGCCCGCCAGGCCTACGAGGCCGGCGTCGGCGATGCGCTCGCCTTTGCCCCGGGCCTGGACCCGGAGCGGGCCACCCTGCTCCGCGCGGGCGCCCGCGCGATGCTCCACCCGGTCCTCGCCGATGCGACTGCGCTGCCGGTCCTCGACGCACTTGCGACGGGGACGCCGATCGTCGGGAATGCCGTCGGCGCGGTCTCCGAGGCCGTCGGATCGGCCGGGCTTCTCGTGCCGCCTCGGGATCCGGACCGCCTCGCCTCGGCGCTTCGCGCAGCGTGGACGGAGGAGCGGGTCCATCGCGCCATCGCCGTCGCCGCGGCCGAGCGTGGGGCCGCCGGACGCCGCACCTGGGCGGACGTGGCCCGCGGAACGCGCGAGGCCTATGCCGCCGCGGCGGTGCGGCCCGACTAGTCGGGCGAATGTCCGGCGCCGGCCGGAACCTCGACGACGCGGCTGCCGGCCACGACCCGGACCGGCGTGCCGGGCGGCACGACCTGGATGAACGTCTGGCCCGCGGTGAGGGTCACGGGCTTCCCATCGCTCCGGAAGAACCGGGTCGGAGCGGTGGCCGACGCCTTCTTCCACGTGCCGCGGATGGTGACCCCGTTTGTGGCGATCAGGGCGGGGCCCGCGCCGATGTTCTGGGCTTCCAGGCGCTTCTTCTCCGGGTGGCCATCGTTGAGCGGCCCGAAGACGACGGTCATCACCACGACGTTCACCGGGGCGACCTGGCGCCCGTCGCCCGCGTCGACCTGCGGCTGGCCGCCCACGAGTCGAAGGTACGAGTTCGTGTCGCGGTCGTAGCGGTAATCGATCTGGTTGGCGGGATACGTGATCGAGATGCTGGCGCCGGCCGGTCGATCCGCGAACGGCGCCGCCGGGCCGAACGTCCACGCAGGGGTTGCCGGAGGAGCCGTGGCGCCGACGCGGGTCGCGAGCGCGCGGAGATGCTTCCCGTCCGTGTAGACGTTGTGCGGCGGGAAGCGCTGCGTGACCCGCCACAGGTACGTTCCGCCCCATCGGAACTCGTCGGCGTTGAACACGAGCTGGCCCGTACCCGACGTCGAGAGCGTGGCCATCGCCTGGGGCGACCCGCCCACATGGACGTAGAGGGCGCGCCATTCGGCTGCCCACGTGATGAAGTACTCCCGCGAGCTGCGGACGGGCCCGACCGACGGCGGGTCACCTTCGCCGAACACCAGCATGTAGCGGGGGATTCCGCCCTCCGCCGGCGCCTGCCAGACGATCGAGGCGGCGTTGAACCCGGACTGCGGACGAGCCTCCGCCTGGTCGTCGACCATCACGGCGACCGGGTGACGCGCCGCGAGCGCGGGCGCGACCATCAGGCCGGTGAGCGGCGCCGCGACGAGGAGTGGCGTCGGGCTTGGCGCGACGCTCGGGGACGGGGATGCCGGAGCGCTGCCGAACGGGGCGCTCGAGCCGGCGGGATCGCTCGGTGATGCGGCTGCCGCCGACGGAATCGTTGGGGTGGCCGGCGCTCGTCCGCCGACGGGTCCCGATGGCGCCGGCCCCGCCAGGGCAACGGCCGCGACGACGGCCGCGGCCACGATGCCCATCAGGATCAGGCCGGCGGTTCGTCCACGCATGCGGTCGGCAGGATACCCCGCCGGAGGCACGGCCGCCGCGGTAGGCTGGTCGCGACCGGGCCCATCCGGCGCCGCTCGCGCCCGGCGAGGAGAATCCGATGACCGACGAGCCCATCCTTCCCTCCGGCGAGACGCCGCCGAGGCGCGGGCGACGGACCGCGCACAAGACGAGCGGCCCCGATGCCTCCGCGACCCCCGTCGACATGCCGGCACCGGCCATCGACGCGCCGGATCTCCCGGCGACGCCCGAGGCGCCGATTCCGCAGTCCACCGAGCCCACCATGCTCGACGCCGTCGAGGTGGTGCGGGGCGCCGTGGGCAGCATCCGGGCCGGGGACGTTCACGTCAGGAATGGCGTCGTCGGCGGGATCGCCGGACGGGACGCGTCCGTCGAGATGGGCCTCGTCGGGGGCATCGCGGCGCGCGAGGCGAGCGTCTCGCAGGGCGTGGTCCGCACCGTCCTGGCGCAGGACGTCCGAATCGAGCAGTCGCTCGTCCGGTCGGTCGTGGCGAACCGGGTCCAGGTCGGCCCGGCCACCGCGATCGGGTTCGTCATCGCACGCCGGATCGAGGGGAACCCGCGGGTGCTGCTCGACTGGCGCGGGGCCCTCGCCCTCGCCGCGGTCTTCGGGGCGCTCGCCGGGATGCTGCGCCTCTCCCGCCGTGGGGCGTGAGGGTCGGTCCCGCCTGTATACTCAGAGACCCGGTCCGCGCGCGATCTCCGTTCGCCCTCGCGCCTGCGCGACCCGACAGGAGGCCGCAGACCGAACGTGATCGATCCCTCTGCTCGAATCCACCCGTCCGCGGACCTCGAGCGTGACGTTCGCGTCGGGCCCGGCTCCAGCGTCTGGCACCGGGCCCAGGTCCGCACCGGGGCGCGCATCGGCGCGGAGTGCATCGTCGGGCGTGACGCGTTCATCGACGAGGGGGTCACGATCGGCGACCGCGTCAAGATCCAGAACGCGGCGCTCGTCTACCACGGCGTCAGCGTGGAGGATGGTGTCTTCATCGGGCCCAACGCGATCCTCACGAACGACCGCTTCCCGCGGGCGATCACGCGGTCCGGCGAGCTCGCCCGGGCCGACGACTGGACGGTCAGCCCGATCCTGCTGCGGCGGGGCTGCGCCATCGGGGCCGGGGCGGTGGTCGTGGCCGGGACCGTGGTCGGCGCATTCGCGACCGTCGGTGCCGGCGCGGTCGTGACCCGCGACGTGCCGGATCACGCGCTCGTCGCCGGCAACCCGGCGCGCCGCATCGGCTGGGTCTGCTTCTGCGGCCAGCGCCTTCGCGCCGCGGGGGGCGCCCCGGCCCCGGGCGACCTCGCCGGCGACGCCACGTGTCCATCCTGCGCGACAGCATTCCGGATCGACCGGGACTCCTGTGTCGCCCTACCGGAGGAAGCCATCCTGTGATCCCGATCTCTCGTCCCGACATCGGTCCGGCCGAGGAGGAGGCCGTTCTCGAGGTCCTCCGCTCCGGGATGCTCGCCATGGGGAAGCGGACCGCGGCCTTCGAGGAGGCCTGGGCGGCCTACTGCGGCGTCGGCCACGCGATCCTCATGACCAACGGCACGGTTGCGCTCGAGGCGATCCTCCACGCGCTCGGGATCGGCCCGGGCGACGAGGTGATCACCGTCTCGTTCAGCTTCAACGCGACGGTCAGCGCGATCCTCCGGGTCGGAGCCACGCCGGTCTTCGTGGACATCCGCGCCGAGGACTTCTGCATCGACCCGGCCGCGGTCGAGGCCGCCATCACGCCGCGCACGAAGGCGATCCTCCCGGTCCACCTGTACGGCCTCATGGCCGACATGGACCCGATCGTCGAGATCGCGGCGCGCCACGGCCTCCAGGTCGTCGAGGATGCGGCGCAGGCGCATGGCGCAACGTACGGCGGGAAGCGAGCCGGCCGGTTCGGCGCCGCCATGTTCAGCCTGTATGCCACGAAGAACCTGATGACGGGCGAGGGCGGCTTCGCGACGACCGACGACGATGGCGTGGCCGATCGCCTGCGTCTCTTCCGCAACCACGGGATGCGCGTTCGCTACCACCACGAATCGCTGGGCACGAACTTCAAGCCGACGGACCTTGCCGCGGCGCTGGGGCTTGCCCAGCTCGGCCGGCTCGACGAGCGGACCGAGCAGCGCCGGCGGAACGCCGCCTTCCTCACCGAGCACCTGGGCGCCGACTACCTGACCCCGGCCGAGCCCGCCGGCCGCGGCCACGTCTGGCACCAGTACGTGATGCGGTTCCCGGGGGAGCGCCAGCAGGTGATCGACGGCCTCGCCGAGCGCGGAATCGGGACGCTCATCTACTACCCGGTCCCGATCCACCGCCAGGCATATCTCCAGGCCTACGTCCCCGGGGCCGCGGACCTGCCGCTCCCGGTGACGGACCGCCTCTCGGACGAGGTGCTCGCCGTTCCCGTCCACCCGCGGCTCTCCGAGGCGGACCTCGAGGCGATCGTGGCCGCGATCCGCGCCGTCGCCACGCCCGGCGCCGGCCGATGAGCGCGCCGACGATGCACCTGCGGGCGCCGGCAATGCGCGGAGAAGCGCCGGCGACGAGATCAGCGCAGGCGATGCCGCGATGAGCACGCCCGCTCCGCTCCGCGTCGCCCTCGCCGGCCTGGGATCCATGGGCCGCAACCACCTCCGCGTGATCGCGGCCCATGCCGAATGCCGGCTCGTCGCGGTGGGCGATCCGGATCCGGCGATGCTCGGCGCCGCGACCAGCCAGACCGGCGCGACCGGCTGGAGTGACGCCGTCGCGATGGCCAACGAGGCCGAGATCGACGCGCTCGTGATCGCCGCACCGACGACCGCCCACGTGGCGCTCGCGCTCGCGGCGATCGAGCGGGGAATCCCCATCCTCGTCGAGAAGCCGCTCGCGGCCACCCCGGACGAAGCGCTCGGGATCGTTCGCGCGGCCCGTGCCGCCGGCGTCCCGGTCCAGGTCGGCCACGTGGAGCGCTACAACCCCGCGGTCCTCGAGCTCGGCCGCCTGCTCCACGCTCGCTGGCTGACCACGGTCTACTCGATCGTGAGCCGGCGCGCCGGGCCGTTCCCCGCCCGCGTCCGCGACGTCGGCGTCACCGTCGACCTTGCCACCCACGACGTCGACATGCTGTGCTGGATCGCCGGCGAGCGGCCGACCCGCGTCTACGCGGAGCTCGCGAAGCGCAAGCACGCATCCCACGAGGACCTCCTCTTCGGCCTGCTCCACTTCCCGTCCGGGGCTGCCGGGATGCTCGACGTGAACTGGCTCACGCCGGCCAAGCGTCGCCAGCTCGTCGTCGTCGGCGAGGAGGGCATGTTCGAGCTCGACTACCTGACCCAGCGCCTGACGTTCACGCGCTCCGACCTCGCCCACCCGGAGCTGCTCGGCGGCTTCGCCCCGACCTTTGCGGGCGATGTCGCGGAGATCCCGGTCGAGACCCACGAGCCGCTCGCCGCCCAGCTCGATGCGTTCGTCCGGGCCGTCCGGACGGGTGAGCGCCCGTACGTGGACGGCGAGGATGGCGCCTGGGCCGTCGTCATGGCGACGGCGCTCCTCGACGCGGCCGCATCCCGGCGTCCGGTGGACCTGCCGCACGATGGGAGGCTCGGCGCATGAGCATCGTCAGGAGCCCCTCCGTCGGAACGTCGATGCTCGGTGGATCGATCCACGTCCCCGTGAACCCGTGTCGCCACCCCGAGGCCCACCTCGTCCATCGCTGGACCGGCGAGGAGGCGACCGCCGGCATCGTGGCTGTGGTCGGGGCCGGCAAGATGGGCCTGCCGCTCGCGGCGCAGTTCGCGTCGCACGGCTGGTCGGTCATCGCGGTCGACGTCAACCCCGAGGTCGTCGCGACGATCAACGCCGGCCGGTCTCACGTCGGCGACGAGCCGGGCCTTGCCGAGCTGGTGAGCCGGGTCCACGCGGACGGCCGGCTGCGCGCCACGCCTCGATGCCGCCTCCGCCGCCCGTGACGCGGACGTCGTCGTCCTCATCGTGCCCGTCATGCTCGACGAGAAGCAGCGGCCCGACTACCGGTACATGGACGGGGCGGTGGCGTCGATCGCGCCCGGCGTCCACGAGGGGAGCACCGTCATCTTCGAGACGACGCTGCCGCTGGGCGACACGCGCCGCCGGTTCGCGCCCCAGCTCGAGGCGGCGTCGGGGCTCGTGGCGGACCGCGACTTCTTCGTGGCCTTCTCGCCGGAGCGGCTCTTCTCCGGCGCGGTCCTCGAGAACCTCGCCGTCTATCCCAAGCTCGTCGGCGGGATCGGCCCGGCCTCGACGGACCGCGCCGCGCGCTTCTATGCGAGCGTCCTCGACGCCGAGGTCGTCGCGATGTCCTCGTCGGAGGCGGCCGAGTTCTCCAAGCTTGCGGACACGACCTACCGGGACGTGAACATCGCACTGGCGAACGAGTTCGCCCGGGCCGCCGACCTGCACGGGATCGACGTGCAGGAGGTGATCGCGGCCGCCAACAGCCAGCCCTACAGCCACATCCACCAGCCCGGGATCGGCGTCGGCGGGCATTGCATCCCGG
This sequence comes from uncultured Chloroflexia bacterium, assembly GCA_963850035.1. Classification (GTDB taxonomy): domain Bacteria; phylum Chloroflexota; class Limnocylindria; order Limnocylindrales; family CSP1-4; genus CTSoil-043. The sequence continues at coordinate 94,226 of CAWKJP010000018.1, forward strand.
TCTACCCGCACCTGCTCCTCTCGCGGGCCCCGGGCCTCTCGCTCATCGAGACCGCGCGCCGCGTCAACGACGGGCAGGTCGACCGTGCGCTCGCGGCGCTCGACCCGCTGGTCGGCGGCCTGGCGGGGACGCCGGTCCTCGTGCTCGGGATCACCTACCGCGAGGGCGTCAAGGAGCTCGCCTACAGCCGCGCGATCGCGGTGATCGACGCGCTGCGGGCGGCCGGGGCGCGCGTCTCGGCCTACGACCCGCTGCTTGCCGACGAGGAGATCCGCGCGCTCGGCGCAGATCCATGGCACTGGGGCGAGGCCGGACCCTTCCGGGCCGTCGTGACGCAGACCGCGGACCGGGCCTTCAGGGCGCTCGACGCGGCCTGGTTCCCCGACCTGCGGGTCGTCTACGACGGCCGCAACAGCCTTCGCGCGCTGGCCCTCCCCGCGGGCGTCGCGTACGTCGGCGTGGGCGTCCAGGCCTCGACCCGCAGCGCCGCCGGCGGCTAGCCGGCGACCCCGGCCTTCGGCTTCCCGACGCCCATGCGCATCGTCAGCGTCGTGGGGACCCGCCCGCAGCTCATCAAGGCCGCCGCGCTCGGCCCGGCCCTGCGAGCGCGCCACGATGAGGTCTTCGTCGACACCGGCCAGCACTGGGACGAGCAGCTGGCCGGGGCATTCTTCGCGGAGCTGGACCTGCCGCGGCCCGACCACAGCCTGGGCGTGGGCGGTGGGGGACACGCGGGACAGACGGGGCGAATGCTCGAGGCGCTCGAGCCGATCCTCGTCGCCGAGCGGCCCGACGCCGTCCTCGTCTACGGGGACACGAACTCGACGCTCGCAGGCGCCCTCGCCGCGGCGAAGCTCGGGATCCGGGTCGCCCACGTCGAGGCCGGACTCCGCAGCTTCGACCGGCGGATGCCCGAGGAGATCAACCGGGTCGTCGCCGACCACCTCGCGACGTGGTGCTTCGCGCCGACTCCCGCGGCCGTGGAGAATCTCGCCGCCGAAGGGATCGTCGCCGGCGTGCTGGAGGTCGGCGACCTGATGCAGGACCTCGCGTCGCGCGCGGTCGCCGGCGTGCGGGATCCCGCCGGGCTCGCGCCGATCGCCGTGCGCCTCGGCGTCCCGCTGGCCCCGGGTGGCTACCTGTTCGCGACGGTCCACCGGGCGGAGAACCGCGCGCCGGACGCGCTCGCGGCCTGGCCGCACCTCCTCGCGAACGCCGCGAGCCCGGAGCGCCCGGTCATCCTCGCGCTCCATCCGGGCACCCGGGCCGCCCTCGAGGACGCGGGGATCGTCCTGCCGCGCAGCATCCGGGTCGTGGAGCCGCTCGGCTACCGCACGGCGCTCGCGCTGCAGCTCCACGCCGCGGCGATCCTGACCGACTCCGGTGGCGTCCAGCGCGAGGCCGCCTGGCTGGGCACGCCGTGCCTGGTCCTGCGGTCGACGACCGAGTGGACCGAGGCGGTCAGCGGGTCGGCCGGCAGGATGGTGCTCGTGGGGCTCGACGCGGCGCGTGCCGGCGACGCGCTGGCCCGGCTCGCGCCGGCGGACCGATCCGCCGCGGACGCGCGGGCCCGCGCCGCGTCGGTCGAGATCGCGCCGTCCGGCGCCGCCGCGGCGATCGTCGCGGCGCTGGCCGCCGCCGGGGCCGCCGCGTGAGCCGGGTCGTCATGTTCGTGCTCAACGACTGCCGGACCGACGCGCGCGTCCTGCGCGAAGCCGGATCGCTGGTCGGCGCCGGCCACACGGTGACGATCATGGCCCGCCCGACGGATCTCAGCGACCAGCGCATCGAGCACGAGCTCCGCAACGGGTTCGAGATCACCAGGGTCCCCGTGCCCCTGCGGTTGCGCCAGCGCGTGCGCTTCGTAGCGGCACCCTGGCGAAGGTGGCGCCGGGTGACGATGTGGGCCCGAGACAAGCTGAGGGCCGGACCCGTCGGCTGGGTCAAGCTCGCCGGGGCCGGCCTTCTCGGAGTGGTGGCATTGCCTTTCGCGCTGTTCGTGGCAATCCTGGTCGGGCTGACCTGGCTGGTGCCCGGGTCGGCCCGGGTCCGGAGCGGCATCGACTGGCTCGTGCGGTGGCGGACCTCGACCGAGGAGTGGAACCGCGCCGCGGCCGCCGTCGCGCCGGACGCCGACGTCTTCCACGCCCACGACCTCAACGCGCTGCACGCGGCGGTCCTCGCGCGGGCCCGGGCGGGCGGGGCGCTCGTCTACGACAGCCACGAGATCTTTCTGGAGTCAGGTTCCCACGCGCTGCGGCCCGGCTGGGCTCGCCGCATCTTCCGCCGTCGCGAGGCGACCTGGGCGGCGGAGGCCGACGCGCTCGTGACCGTCAACGACGCGCTCGCCGCAGAGCTGGGCTCGCGCTACGCGCTGCGCCGCGTCGTGGTGGTCCACAACTGCCTGCCGCGTCCGGGTCCCGTTGCGGACGGGCCGGGGCCGCTTCGCGGCGCGCTCCGGGTCGGGGCCGACACGCCCATCGCGCTCTACCATGGTGGCTTCTCGAAACACCGCGGCCTGGAGGAGCTCGTGGCGGCGGCCGCGCTGCCGGTCCTCGCCGGGGTCCGGGTGGTTTTCCTTGGCTACGGCTCGATGGCCGCCGAGCTGCGGGCGTTGGCCGCGGCATCGCCGGCCGCCGACCGCGTCCACGTCCTGCCGGCGGTGCCGCCCGACGTGCTGATCGACTGGGTCCGGGACGCGGACGTCGCCGTGATGCCCATCCGGGATTCGACCCTCAACCACCGGCTCTCCACCCCGAACAAGCTCTTCGAGGCGCTCGCCGCCGGCGTCCCGATCGTCGCCTCCCACCTGCCGGAGATGGGGCGGATCGTGATGGACGATCCCGCCGGGCCGCTGGGCGTGCTCTGCGATCCGACCGACCCAGCCTCGATCGGCGGGGCGATCGCCGACCTGCTGGGCCGCCCGGCCGCCGATCGCGCGGCGCTCCGGGAGCGGTGCAGGACGGCCGCGCGCGACCGATGGAACTGGGAGACCGAATCCGCGCGCCTGGTCGCCCTCTACGCGGACCTCGCCGCCGCGTCGGCGGGATGACCGGCCCCCGGACGCGGCCCGCCGCGGTCACCGAAGAGGTCGCGGCCCCGGCAGGCGCGGACGGGCAGCCGCCGATCGTGGCCCAGCGCGCGGTCCTGGTCCTGGCGACGCCGGAGCACCATGATTCGCGAAGCCTCCGGATCGCGGCCACGCTCGCCGGACGGGGCCACCGCGTCACGATCCTGGCTCGCGGTGGCCCCGCCGCGGCAGCGTCCGAGGATTCGCCGGACGGATACCGGATCGTCCGCGTCGGGCGGCCGCCCGGTGATCGCAGCCCCCGCCCGCGCGGTGAGGTCGCGCGGCTTCGGGGCGAGTTCGAGCGACTCGCGGGGATCGGCGTGGCCCTGCGGCGCCAGCAACGGGAGGCCGCGGCCGCCGACCCTGGCGCCGACGTCTATCACGGCATGGCCTACCAGGGGATCCCGATCGCGCTCTCGCTTCGGGATCGTTCCGGCGCGCGCGTCCTCTACGACGCGCGCGACCTCTACCCGGAGTCGGGCAACCTGGCCCGGATGGCCGCGCCGGTCCGACGCCTCGCGGGCCTCGCAGAACGCCACTGGGCTCGGCGGTCCGACGGGATCATCACCGTCAACGACGAGCTGGCTGCGATCCTGGCCCGGCGCTTCGACCGGCCGCTGCCGTCGGTGGTGATGAACTGCCCGCCGGCGTGGACCCCGCCGACGTTCCCTGATCGGCGCTTCCACGCGCTCCTGGGGCTGGCGCAGGAGACGCGGGTCGTCCTGTACCACGGCGGGTTCCTGCCCAGCCGCGGCATCGAGATCCTCGCCGCTGCGGTCCTGCGCCTTCCCGGGGTCGTGCTCGTCGCGATGGGCGACGGGCCGCTGCGGCCCGCCCTCGAACGGCTCGCAGCCGAGCCGCGCGCGGACGGCCGCGTCCACGTCCTCCCGCCGGTGCCACCGGCCGACCTCGTGGGCTGGATCGCGGCGGCCGACGTCGGCGGGATGGTCAACCAGCCCGTCTCGAGAAACGAACGGATCTCCACGCCCAACAAGCTGTTCGAGTGCCTCGCGGCCGGCGTTCCCGTGGTGTCCTCCGACTTCCCCGGCCGGCGCAGGATTGTCATCGAGGATCCGGACGGTCCGCTGGGTGCCGTGTGCGATCCCACCGATCCCGACGCCGTCGCGGCGGCGCTCCGGGAGGTGCTCGATCGGCCTGCCGAAGCGGCGGCGGACCTCCGCCGTCGCGTCCTGGCTGCCGCGCACGCGCGCTGGACGTGGGAGCGGCAGGCGGCGACGCTCCTCGACGTGTACGGGAGGCTGACCGGCCGCCCCTGGTGAAGCGCCCGGCTATGGGGCCGGCGTGCCCGAAGCGGAGGGCTGTGGCATCGGGGACGCCGCGGGCAGCGGCGAGGGCGACACGCCGCCGTTGAGCACGCTCAGGGCGTCGAGCGCCGACTGGACCAGCTGCAGCTCCTGGTCATAGGCCGCCATGTTGCCGTTGGCCTGGTCCACCCTGGCTGCCGCGAAGTGGTCCGTGGCGTAGCGGATGAGGCCGGCGATGGTGGTGGGCAGTCCGGCGGGCGGGATCGGCGGAGGGCTGGACGCGGAGCCGCCGCCGGGTCCAGTGGCCGGCTGGCCGCCCGTTCCGGCGCCGCTGACCACGGCCTGCAGCGCTTCCTTCAGCGTGTCTCCCCACCCGATCGTCTGCGACGACGCGACCACCACCTTGGTCAGCTGCGGGAATGCCGAGCTCTTGGACTGGAGGTAGATCGGCTCGAGATACAGGAACGATGTGCCGACCGGGATGACCAGCATCCGTCCACGGATCACCTGCGAGCCGCTCTGGTTCCACAGGCTGATCTGGGCGCTGATCACAGGATCCTGGTCGATGCGGGCCTCGATCTGGGTTGGGCCCTGGATCGTGGTGTTGGCCGGAAGCTGGTAGGCGATCACCTGGCCGCGCGCCTGCCCGTCGTTTCGGGCCGCGACCCAGGCGATCATGTTCGGACGGGAGGCCGGCACCATTGGCTGGACCAGCACGAACTCCGGCTGGCTCTGGCCCGGCAGGCGCATCTCGATGTAGTACGCCTGGGGAGGCAGGACCTGGGTGCCGCCAGTGGTCACGGTCGGCACCGTCCAGAGGTTGTCGCTCTTGTAGAAGCTGGCGGGGTCGGTGACGTGATAGGCGGCGTACATCTGGGTCTGGGCGTTGAACATCGCCTCGGGCGTGCGCAGGTGTGCTGCGAGGCCGGCGGGCATCGCAGACAGCGGCTCGAACATGTCCGGGAAGACACCCTCCCAGGCACGGATCAGCGGGTCGGCTGCGTCAGCGACGTAGAAGTGCGTCGACCCGTCGTACGCGTCGACCGTGATCTTCACGCTGTTTCGGATGTAGTTGTACGTCGCGCCGAGGGTGGCGTCGTTGACCGTGGTCGCGTCGGGCACGCCGCTCGTGGTCGTGTACGCATCCTGGATGTACACGAGGTGGCCGTCTGGCGCGATCACCATGTACGGGTTGGCGTCGAAGGCCAGGAATGGGGCGAGGGTGCCGAGACGATCCGACAGGCTGCGGTGCAGGAGGAGCTTCGTCTGCGCGGTGATCTGGTCGCTGATCGCCAGGTTCAGGTCACCCTGGTTCCACGCCCAGAAGAGCCGTGCGGCCGGCGAGTCCAGGGGCAACCCGGCGCTCCCGGCATACCGGGTGTCGGCGTCGCTGCCGTTCCCGGTGCTGGACGGGTAGTCGAACTCGTTGCTCTTCGCGCCGACGAGGACCCAGGGCGACGGGCGCTGCCCGAAGTAGATGCGCGGTTGCGTCACGACCGGCGCTCCGGGCGACTGGGTGACCGGCAGATTCTGGATGATCAGGTGGGGCAGGCCATTCGGGTCGACGGCATTGACGGGCACCATGGCCAAGCCGTACCCGTGGGTGTACAGGATATGGGCCGCGATCCACGAGGGGCTGGCCTGGCTGTTGTCGAGGGCCATCTCCCGCGCGGAGAGCATGACCTCGGTTGGCTGGCCGTTGATGACGTACCGATCGATGTTGACCGACGTGAACGTGTAGTACTGGCGCACGCTCTGGAGCTGGTCGAGTGTCGAGCTGAGCGGGCTGGCGTCCCACAGCCGGGCATTGTCGAACGTGGCCTGGTCGTTGCCCACGTCGGCGGCGGTCAGACTCGACCGGCCGATGTCCGACGCCAGGGTCCACGTGTCGAGCGCGAAAGCACGCCGCGTCAGGGCGAGGTTGTTCGCGATGTACGGCGCCTCGGCCAGGTTCTGGCTCGGCGCCACGATGAGCTTCTGGTAGGCGAGCGGGAGGACCGCTCCGGCCACGAGCAGGGCCACGTACCACGTGCCGCCCACGATCACGGCGCGTCGCGCGAGCCGTGCGCGGTTCAGCACGGCCAGGACCACGAGCCCTACCGCGGCAATCACCGTTGATGCCGTGGTCACCACGGCCAGGGGCAGCCGGACTTCCGCATCGGCGGCGGTGACCCCCGGGACGAAGCCGTTCTGTGCGAACGCAAGATCGTACCTGCCCAGCCACTGCATGGCCGCGATGGCCGCAAGCAGCAGGCCGCCGAGCACGGCGAGGTGCATCCTGGGGCCGCGGTCGGTTACGTGCGCTCCGCGCACCGCCGCCATGCCGTACGCAGCGCCCGTCATGAGGAGACTGGAGAGGAACAGGCCGGCGGCGAGCGTGGCCGCCAGGTGCAGGAACGGCAGGGTGAACATCCACCAGCCCAGGTCATATCCGAAGATCGGGTCAGCGACGGCGGCACCCGACGTCGAGTAGGGCACAAGGTGCAGCCACAGCGCCACGGTCTGCCAGGTGCCCGTCAGGAGCAGGCCGAACAGGAGCGCAAGCGCGAGCGCGACGACGACGAGTCCGCGGCGGACCGACCGGCGGGGCAGATTGGCCGTGGCGGCCAGCCACGCGGCGCCCGGGACGTCCTTGCGGCGGCTGCGCAGCCCGATGATCACCGCCGCGTCGTCCGGGTCGTCGCTCAGGCGCCAGGCCAGGACCAGGTTGATCAGCAGGACGGCCGAGCCGCCGACCAGGCCTGCAAGGAACAGGGCGACGGCGTACCCGAACTGAGTGGTCCAGACGCTGCCGAACCCGACGTTCTGGAACCACAGGTCATTGGCGAGGGGGCCGGACAGCGCACTCAGGACCAGCCAGACCAGGGCGGCCGGGATGAGCACGCGCACGGCCATCCGCACCATCCGCCGGACGCTCCAGCGGGCCGGACCCTTCCGCCCGTCGCCCTTTCCCGTGCCACGGGCGAGTGCCTCCTGGCCATGGCTCACCAGCCAGTCGCCGAGGCCCTCGAAACGGGCGTCGTCCGGTGGTCGCTCTGATCCCATGTCGCGCTGCTGCGCTCCTCTCCGGGCACGAGTTCATAACCGTGTTTCGATGTGATGGAGGGTGCCCCACGGGGCCGATCCCGGTTGCGTCCGGCTGGGCCAGGCTCACGGAGCCCGGGGCGCATGCCCGCACCGCCCATGCTACCGTTTCGGCTGCCGATGATACCTCCTGTTCGGGCGATCCCCGATGCTCGCCCAACTGCAGCCGACCGACCCCTCGGCTTTCGAGAACTGTTCAGGCGTCTCGACTTCGTCCGTCTGGTCACACGCGGGTCCGTGGACCTCAGGACTCGGGGGCGCCTGCTTCAGCACCTGGTCGAGACCGACCTCAAGCGGACCCACGCAGACACGGTGGTCGGCCAGCTCTGGTGGCTGATCGACCCATTCTTCTCGATGGCCATCTACTCGATCCTCGTCACGGTGGTCTTCCAGCGGTCGATCGCGGACGCGCCGCTCTTCCTCTTTGCGGCAATCCTGCCGTGGCAGTGGTTCCAGACCTCGCTGATGGATGCCGCTACCTCGGTGACGGGGCGGGGCAGCCTGATCCGGCAGATCCAGTTCCCGAAGCTCGTGCTGCCCGCCGCTTCCGTCGTCGCGGGGACGCTCACATTCTTCTTCGGCCTGCTCTCGCTGGCGCTCCTCTACCTCCTGTATCCCGGCCGCCTGAGCCTGTGGCTCCTGACCATCCCCGTCATCGCCGCCGTGCAGTTCGTCTTCACGCTCGCGCTCGGGATCCTGTTCTCCGCCCTCAACACCTTCTACCGAGACGTGCAGAACCTCCTGCGCCACGCGATGCGCATCTGGTTCTACATGTCACCCGCGATCTACGCGGCCAGCGACCTGAAGGGGAGCGCCTTCAGCTATGTCCTCGCGTTGAACCCGTTCACGTACATCCTGACCTCGTACCGCAACGTGGCGTACTACAACCGCCCACCCGATTTCGTGGCCCTTGCCGTCGTGCTCGCGCTCTCGCTCGTCCTCCTGGCGTTCTCGATCTGGGTGTTCAAGCGGCTCGAAACCGGCTTCGCGAAGATCCTCTGATGCCACCTTCGCCGTACGCGGTGGACGTCCGTGACCTGGGCATCCGCTACAACCTCAACCTGACGCGGCGCACCACGCTGAAAGGGTCGCTCGCCGAATGGGTCGGCCGCAAGCAGCAGGTCGGCCGGCACTTCTGGGCCCTCCGTCACGTCAACTTCAGGATCGAGCACGGGGAATCGCTCGGGATCCTCGGGCCGAACGGCGCGGGCAAGAGCACGCTCCTGCTGGCGCTCGCCGGGATCCTGGCGCCGGACGAGGGATCGGTCACGATGAGCGGGCGCGTCTCCTCCCTGCTGACCCTGGGGGCCGGGTTCGAGATGGAGATCTCGGGCCGCGAGAACATCTTCCTCATCGGGGGCTTCATGGGCATCCGCCACCGGGTGATGCTGGAGTTGAGCTCGTCGATCATCGAGTTCGCCGGCATCGGCGCCTTCATCGAGGCGCCCGTGCGGACGTACTCCAGCGGCATGCGGGCGCGCCTCGGCTTCGCGATCGCTACGGCGATCGCGCCCGACATCCTCCTGCTCGACGAGGTCCTGGGCACGGGAGACGAGGAGTTCCGCGGCCGAAGCCAGCAGCGCATCCGGGAGATGGTCGCGCGCGCGAAGGCCATCGTTCTGGTCACCCACGATCTTTCGACCGTGACCGAGTTCTGCAACCGCGCGATCCTGATGGAGTTCGGGCAAGTGGTGTTCGAGGGCAGCCCGCAGGACACGGTCGAGTTCTACCGGGCTCGCGTCCGGGAGCGCAAGCGAAGAATTGCGGAGGCGGCGCCCGAGCCGCGTGACCCGGAGCCTCCGGCCGGGCTGTCTCCTCCGACGGTGCTGCCTGCCCTGCTGGACCGGCCCGCGTCGTAGCGCGCCCGGTTCGCCTCCGCCGGTCCCATGGAGCTGTCGATCCTCAGGCCGGGGCAGCCGCGTCAGGCGAGGATCACCGCCCCGGTCTCACGGCCGGCCGGCCGCGTCCCACGCATCCGCGAGCCAGCGGAGCCCGCCCGCCGCAAGGGCGTCGCGCGCGCCGAGAGCGCTCGCGACCACCACCACATCGTCCGCTCCCACGGCCACGACGATGGCCCGACCCTCGGGGCTGCCGGCCGCGACGTCGCGCCAGGCCGTGAGCACCGCATCGCGCTCGGCGGCAGATCGCATGCCCGACCGCTCGTGCGGAAGGCGCCGCCGCAGGAGCGTCCGGCGCGGGTGCAGGCACGCACTCACGAGTCGCTCCACGGCGGTTCGGCCCGGGTCCGGCGGACCACCCAGCCCCAGCGCCGCGCGGCGGCTGGCGTAGGTGGCGTCGCGGTCGACCTCGATCCACCGGGCGCCCGGGGGGAGCGCGCCTACCTTCTCGACGCGCTCGACCGACGTCACGATCGTGAGCCTGCTCGCGAGCAACGCGGGGAGCGCGGCGACACGCCGAGCTGCGACTGCCCGGCGCAGCCCGACGACGAGGACGGACGGCAGCGGCTCCGGAGGCTCCGGCCGCGTCCGAGGCTCGTGCGCGCTCCCGGCCCGTCGTCCGGTGCCCGGCGCTCCGTCGGTGGTCGGCGGCGTGGCCGAGGCCCCGCTGCCGGCGCGGCTTCCAGCCGGCGGCAGCTCGGCCGCGGCTTCACGCGCGTGGCCGAGGATCGCGGCGATCGCCGCCGTCGCCGGGAACCGGTCGATCACCGTCGCCCGGATCGCCGCCGGGTCGATCTCCACGAGGCGGGACCGGAGCCGCAGGATCGCGTCGGCGAGCGCCGCCGCGTCGTCGCCGTCGGCGAGCTCTGCTCCGACATCCTGGCCCGCGAGCACCTCCTCGACCCCGCCGGACCGTCTGGCCGCGACGGGGAGGCCGCTCGCCAGCGCCTCCGCCGCGACCATGCCGAACGTTTCGAACGGGCTGGGATGGACGAAGATCGCGGCGCGGCGCATTGCCGCGGCGACACCGGCGCGGTCGGCAGGCGGCTCGAAGGCCACTGCGGCTCCCAGGCCGACATCCTCGGCGAGGTCGAGCCAGCGCCCCTCCGTCGCGACGTCAGGCGCGCGGCCGATGAGACGGAGGTGGAGCTCCGGCCGGCGTTCGCGGGCGAGGGCGACGGCCCGGAGAAGCACGTCCATGCCCTTGAGCTCCCGGCGAGCCCCGACCCACAGCAGCTCGTCAGGGTCGCGTTCATCGGCCGTCCCGAGCGGGAAGTCGTCGAACCGGATGATGTTGGGGACGACAGGGATCGAGCCGGCCGCCAGGCCCAGTGGCGCCTCCAGCCGGGACGCGAGCGCCCGGCTGACCGCCACGGTCCGACGGCCCGCGCCCAGGAGTTCCCGGTACGCCCGGCGGGCCTCCTCTTCCTCCTCGAGGGCTCCGGGGGCGCTCGACGCATGCTCCGTGACGACGAGGGGCACGCCGAGTGCCGTCGCGACGAGCGCCGCCGCTGCCCCGTCCGGGATGCCCACGTGGGCGTGGACCATTTCGAACGGCCATCTCGCCGCGAGCGCGGTGGCGAACGGGACGAGGAGCGCCGCGTGCGCCTCGATCGCCGCCCGGGCGTCAAGGCGTCCGCCCGGATGGAGGGCGGGGATTCGGGCCACCGGCACGCCAGCGCCCCATGCGCTCGGCGTCGACAGCGCCGTGGGCGCCACGAGGGCTCGTGCCCAGGCCTCGAGCGCCCGCCCACGTACCAAATCCGTGTCCCCCTCGCGGGCTCGCAGGTCGGCGTTCTCCCAGGACGCGACGACCACGTCGATCCCGGTGGCCCGCAGCGCGACGACCTCGTCGCTGACGAAGCTGCCGCTGCCGGGATCGTCATGGGACGGATACCACCGGGCAACGACCAGGATTCGGCGCGGCCAGGCGCCACCCGGGGCACCGGCCGGGATCGAAACGGGGGGTGGTTCCGAGGTGCTCATTTGGCGGCGACACGGTATCACCTGCGTTCCGCCCCGGCCGTCGTGCCGCCGATGAGTTGCTAGGATGGAGCACGTGCTCGTCGGGCCCGATCCCGCCCGTCGCAGCAGGGTCCGCGGACAACCTGGAGGCCGACCATCGCTGACTCGTCCGCGCGTTCCCGCCCGCCGCGCGGCGTGGCCGTGCTTGCGCACGCCTACTACGAGGAGGATTCGCGCGTGCGTCGCGAGGCGGAGGCGCTCGTCCGCGCCGGGCGCCCGGTCGACGTCTTCGCGCTCCGCAGGACGGGCGACCCGCCAGAGGGAATGCTCGACGGCGTCGCGATCCATCGCCTCGATGTTCGACGCCACCAGGGCGCGGGCATCAGGGTCTACGTCCGGGAATATCGTCGACTTCCTGGCGCGCGCGACGATCGCCCTGACCCGGGCCCACCGCGCCCGCCGGTTCGCCCTCGTCCACGTCGACTCGCTGCCGGACTTCCTTGTCTTCGCGGCGATGCCCCTGAAGCTCGCCGGGGTTCCCGTCCTGCTCGACCTCCACGAGGCGATGCCGGAGTTCTTCCGGGCCCGCTTCCCGCGGCGCGCGTCGCGCGCGGCGCAGGGCCTGCTGCGCCTCCAGGAGCGCGCCTCGATCGCCGCGGCCGACGCGGTCGTGACCGTCAACAATGCCCTGGGCGACCGCCTCGTCGCGCTCGGGACACCGGCCGCGAAGGTGACGGTGATCCTCAACGCGCCCGATGTCGCGCTCTTCGATGTCGCCGCGCACGAGGAGCGGTCGTTCATGGAAGATGGCGTGCTTCGCCTCGTCTATGCCGGCGCGCTCACGCCGACGTACGAGATCGATGTCGCGATCGAGGCGGTCGCAGCGCTGGCCCGGGAACGGCCGGCGCTGCCGGTGGTCCTGGACGTCTACGGGCGGGGTGACGCCGAGCCGTCGCTGCGCGCCTTCGCCACCGACCTCGGGGTCGCCGACCGCGTCCGGTTCCACGGCAGGATCGCGCTCGAGCTGGTGCCGGCCGCGATCGCCGGGGCGGACATCGGGCTGGCGCCCACGCGGCGGACCCAGTTCACCGACTTCAGCCTCTCGACCAAGCTCTTCGAGTACGCCGCCATGCGGAAGCCGGCGGTCGCATCCGCGCTCCCGACCGTGGCCCGCTACTTCGGGCCCGACACGATCGTGACGTACCGGCCGGGCGACGCCGCGGACCTGGCGCGCGTGGTGCTGGGGCTCGTCGACGACCCGGAGGAGCGCGCGGCGCACGTTGTCGCGAGCGCCGCGCGGGCGCGCGAGCTCGGCTGGGACGGCGAGGCGCGCCGGTACTGCGCGCTCGTCGAGCGCCTCATCCGGGAGGGCTGACGGGCTCCGGGCCGCCCGCTGGGGGCGCGCCGGTCGGCGAGGCTGATGAACGGTCCGGCGCCGTCGGGGGCGCGCCGGCCGTGTCGAGCCTCCGATACGGCTCGACGAACGGGGCGAGGAAGCGCGCGGGACCCGCGTCCGGACTCCAGCGGATCAGGAGGCGAACCGCCACGTAGATGGCGATCGCTGCCGTCGGCAGGCCGACGACCGGCAGGGCGAGCCCGGCGGCCAGGAACGGGTTCATCACCGGCAGCGCGGCTGCGCCGGCATACCAGCCGTTGATCGGCACGGCAACAATGGTCGCCAGCCAGCCCGCCTCCCGAAGGTCGACCGTCGCGAGGGCGAGCACCGAGACGATCCCGATGCCGAACGCGAGCGGCGTCCCGCCGGTCGAGCCCCCGCGGGATTCGGTCAGGTACCGCGCGGTGATCGTCGGCAGGTCGGCGAGGAACGTCTGCCAGGGAAGGAACGGGAGCAGGACGATGGCCAGGATCGCGGTGATGGCCAGGGCGCGCCAGCGACGCTCGCCCACGAGGGCATAGCCCACCTGTGGCCGTAGGAGCACGCCGATCGGCCCGGCCCCTGCGAGCACGAGCGCGAGGCTCGCGATGGCAGGATTCCCGTTGAGCGTGCCGTGGACGAGCGGGGGGAAGAGGATCCAGCCCCAGGCCAGCCCCGAGCGGCGGACGATGTAGGCCGCGGCGACCGCGTCGAGCGCGATCCAGATCCCGACCGCCCGCGGCGCGTCGAGCAGCGTCGAGGGGGCGATGATCGGGAGCACCCAGGGCGGCGCCGCGAAATGGAGCCCGGAGACCGCGGCATTCCACGGGTCGGTACCGTGCAGCCAGGCGTCGGCGCCCAGGAAGTAGATGCGGGCATCGAACCCGGACTGGGCGTGGCTGGCAAGGATCGCGGACCCGACGAGCAGGAACGGTGCCGGGAGCCAGCGGACGATCGACCCCCACGTCAGGTGGACGGGCCAGCATTGCGCGACGGCTCAAGGGCGGCGCTCTCCTGCGGGACCGGCGGGCACCGCGGGGTCCTCGCCCGGGGAGCCTCGCCAGGTCGCCATGTCGCGGATCGCGGCCTGCCGCGGTGCGTCCGCGGCGCCGGCACGATCCGGCACGACCCACGGGGCGACCGCGGCGAGCAGCAGCGCGAGGTTGCCCACCAGGACGACCGGCGAGCAGTAGATGACGACGAGGATCGTCAAGAGGTACGAGAGCCGCGCCCGCCGGCGCGTCGCGAACACAAGGCCCAGTCCCACGAGCGTCGCGGCCATCGTCCCGAGGTTCGCGAGATGCGGATCCACGCCCATCCGGGTGTGGAGGATCCACGCGATGCTCAGCGACGACGGGCTGACTCCGGCGCTCAGCGTCAGCCGGGCGAACGCGAGGTTGGCATCGAAGCCCGCCCCGACGAGACCGACGATCCCGAGGACCACCACAGTCACGGCGAAGGCCTTCACGGCGGGCCAGTCCCGGCGCACCACCAGCCACCAGACGATCGCGAACGGGCCCAGCTTCAGCATCGCGGCGAGCCCTGCCGCCGCACCGGTCAGCCAGGGGCGGCCCCGGCTCGACGCCCACCAGGCAAGGATGCACAGGCCGGTGATGAAGCCGTTCAGGTTGCCCGAGAGCGCGGCGATCGGAGATCGGCGAGTGATAGCCGAGATAGCGGTAGCGGATCGCGAGCACCCACGCGATCGGCAGCCCGAGCGCGAGGATCACCAGGAGTCCGGCCAGCGTCACGCGGCGCCCGATGAGGGCGAACCAGATGGCCAGGAGGGCCACGAAGGCAAGGTCGACCGCCCACCAGATCGTCATCGACACGTCCCCGAGCGCCGCGAGCGGTCGCCAGAGCACCGCGCTCAGCGGGGGCGACAGGATCGGCGCGGGGTACAGGGCCGGGTAGCCGGGCACGGGTCGGTCCGTCGCAAGCAGGGGTCCGTAGAGGTTGTGCCCGGCGTTCAGGCGCTGGGCCGCCGCGTAGTAGTTCGAGGTGTCGGTGCCGAGGTCGGTCGGGTGGAGGAGGCCGGGCAGCTGGACCCGTGCGGTGACGTACAGCTCGCCCAGGATCATGAGGATGAGGACGACCCGCACGACGGCCACGACCCACGGCGGCAGCGAGAACGGGAGGTGTCCCGCGTCGCGCTCGGCCTCCAGCGGCCGCGCCTCGAGCGAGCCCGGGCGATCCAGCGCGGTCACGGCCCCGCCACCTGGAGCACGAAGGCGCCGTTCGCCGCGTCCGAGAGCAGTGGGACCAGCCGCACGCCGTCGACCGTCGCCGGCGCGGAGAGGCGGAACCCAGCCGTGGTTGTCGCCGGCACCGATGGGTCGACGTCGACAAGGAGCAGCTGACCGGCCGGCGGTGCCCCCGACGCCCATGCCGTCAGGTCGCGAAAGGACCCGACCTGGCCGAGCGGTCGATCGAGCTCGACGGCGACCCGCGGCCGGATTGCCACCGGGACCACCACGAGCGCCGCCGGTGTCCCTGCGCCGTTCGTCGCCGTCCTCGAGCCCGACCCGGCAGCCGCCCCGCCCGCCAGCGCGGTTCGAATCCGGGGCATCGCGCGATCCGCGGTGCGCGCCACGTGGCGTGCCGAGGCGATCGTGGCCCGCGTGGTCCGGTCGAGCGGGCCGATGGCGGGGGCGAATGCGATCGCGAGCGCCGCCACGACGAGGGCCACCGCGGCGAGGGACGCCATCGATCGGTCGCGCGCCGACCAGGTGCCGAGGGCCAGGAGCCGGCCCGGGAGCGGCGCGAGATCCGGGACGCGCACCGCGCTGAGCCCGACGGCCGCGGCGAAGATCAACGCCACGGAGATCGGCACCAGGTAGCGCGGGTCGACGAAGGTGTGGCGTGCGGCGAGCACGAGCAGGAACGCCGCCATGCCCGGTCCGAGCGCCAGCACCCCGATGAGGATCGACCACCGCCCACGGACCGCCAGAACGACGGCGCCGATCACGGCGAGGATCGTGACCGCAGCCTGACCCGCGGCGAGGTCGACAAGGTCGCGGGCAACCGCGGTGACGCCGGGCAGGCGGCCCGCGCTCGCGGCCGTTGCCGAGTAGCTCGCCGCGACCGACGTCCAGAAGAACGGGTCTCCCGTCAGGAGGAGGTCGTGGAGGCACATGACCGGCAGGGCCACGAGCCCGATCGAGATCCGCCACGCCCCGGCCGGAACCGGTCGCCTCCAGCGGGCGGGTCCGAACCGCAGGACCGCGAGCACGGCGAGCGCGAGCCCGATCACCAGGAAGGTCTCGAGCCGGGCAAGCGCGGCGAGCCCGAGCGCCGCACCGGCGATCCCCCAGCGCGTTCGTGGTCCCGTCACGGCAAGTCCTGCGACGATCCAGAGGAGCAGCGCCCAGACGCTGCCGAGCGCCCAGGACGTCTCGAGCAGCAGGCGGGGCGAGAGGACGAGGCTCACGGCTGCGAACACTGCGGCCACCACCCCGCCGAGCCGCCAGGCCAGCAGCGCGGCGGCGGCGACGCACAGCCCCCACGCGCCGAGGGCGGCGAAGGAGATGGCGCGCCAGTCGCCGGTCACGGAGTACAGCAGCCCGTACAGGACCGTAAGGAGCGGCTTCGGGGTCGTCGAGAGCGCCTCCTCGAGGTGTCGTCCGCTGACGAGTCGGTCGAAATGGAGGACCGAGGCCGCCGTGTCGAACGCGATCGGCGCCGCGATCCACGGGCGGATCGCCGAAGCGGCCACCGCGACAGCGACGATGAAGACTGCGGCGAGCACGGCAAGGAGGGCACGTCGGTCGCGCTCGGCTGGCATTCCGCGGAGTATACGAGCGGTGCTCGGGCCGATCCGCCCGTTCATCGCGGTGGGCCCCGCGGCCCGCCAGGCGCGCCCGAGGACCGTGGACCGAGGTCGGGGTATCATCGGGCCCGCCCAGGAACCATCGCCGGATCGGCATGCGTGACCGATTCCGACGCCGTCCTGACGCGCGCGGCTCTTCACGGGGGCGGCATGCGCGCGGGCGGCGACGCGGCGACGAGGAACACCGAGGAGGCAGCAGCGCACGATGCGGCGGCAGCGCACGATGCGGCAGCAGCGCACGATCTGGCGACGGCTCGGCACGCTGCTCCTCCTGGCGGTGGCCCTGCTCGTCATGGCGTTCGCGGTCGATGCCGGGACGTCCGGCAGCCAGACGCCGCGCACCGCGCGGGCAGCCACGCCGTCGGCCGCGACCGCCGCCGGACCGGCGTCGGCCGGCGAAGCCCCATCCCCTGCCGCCCCGGCGCCGTCCGCGAGCGGCGCTCCCGCCGCCAGCGGCGCGCCGTCCTTCTCGCCGGGCGAAGAGCCCATCGACAGCCTCGAGGGGATTGACGGGCGCGTCCCGATCGCGCTCCCCGGCCGGATCGAGGTCTACGCGGGCGCCGTGTCCATCACGCCGGGGCAGCCGCTCGCGCTTCACGTCTCCACGATGGCCACCGGGTACACCTATCTGATCGAGCGCCTCGACGCGACGTTGCCGTCGGGTGGCGAGGTCGTCGCCCGATCCGGCGCCCGGGTCGGCCACGACTACCGGTCGCTGGGGACGTTCGACGCGCTGGATCGAACCGCGCGGGCGAACTGGCCCGTGACCGACACGGTCGCGACGCCGGGATGGGCTCCCGGGGTCTACATCGTCACCGCACGCGACACCAGGGGGACGACGGGCGGGGCGATCGTCGTGGTCCGGACACCGATCCTCGTGACCGGCGAGCCCACGTTCGTCTTTCCCGCGCTGACCTACCAGGCCTACAACCTGTGGGGCGGGGCCAACCTGTATGCGTATGCCGGACCGCGCGCGGTCCGGGTGAGCTTCGAGCGACCCTACGCCCTCGACGGGGGCCTGGGGTTCTGGGGCAAGGGCGACGACCGCATCCTCCGCTGGCTGCAGCTCCGCGGTCTGCCGCTCCAGTTCACGACGGACTACGACCTGTCCCTCGATCCTCCGGCCATCGCTCCCCGGCTCCTTGTCATCCCGCGCCACGCCGAGTACGTCACGGCGGCGTTCCGCGACTGGGTGGAGCAGCACGTGAACGTGGCAGGCGATATGAACGTGCTCAACTTCGGGGCGAACGGCTTCTACTGGCAGGTCCGCCTCGCCGCGCCGCGGTCCACGGGCGCACCGATGGACGTTGTCTGCTATCGGAGCGCGGCCCGCGATCCATTCGCGGCCGACGAACCGTCGCTCACCACGACGCTCTGGCGGGAAGCACCGCTGAACCGGCCCGAGGGGATGGTCTTCGGGTCCCAGTACGTCGCCGTCATCGGCAACGGCTACACGCGGTTCGGCTTCACGGTGACCAGCCAGATGCCCGCCGAGCTGCTCGCAGGAACGGGCTGGCAGCCCGGGACCGAGATCCACGGCCTGGTGCAGGGAGAGGGCGACCTCGTCTACCCGGCGTCGGGCGGGATCGCGGTCATGGACGGGCAGGCGGCCCTCGCGGACGGCGCGCCCCTCGCGACGAGCGTGACGATCCGGACCTCGCCCGCCGGGGCGCGCGTCTTCAGCGCGGGCACATTCGCGTGGGCGGACGGCTTCGAGCCCGCACGGGTCGACCTCGGAGTGGCCCCCGGGAGCTTCGATCGGTTCAACCGCAACGTCCTGGCGTGGCTGGGGTTCCCGCCCCGCTCGTGAGCGCCGGCGGGACGCGTTCCGCGGCCGACGCCTGGACGTCGGGGCCGAGCACGGCCCGGCCGCGCACGGAGCCGCTATGCTCGACCCGATGCAGCAGGCCCCGCCGACGTACGACCCGCGTTCGTACTGGACGCAGCTCCACCGCGAGGGCAGCCTCCGGTCCGTCGGCCAGTCCGGCCTTCCGGTCGACCTCAACGTGTGGCTCTACCGGGTGCTGGAACGGAACCTGCGCGCCTTCCTTCGAAGGCATCGGCTGCTGACGCCCCCGCCCGCGCGGGTCTTCGAGGTCGGCATCGGGACCGGGTACTGGACGCCGTTCTGGTACGACCTCGGCGCGCAGCGAGTCGACGGCTGTGACCTCGCCGAGGAAGCGGTCGCCCGGCTCCGCGAGCGCTTCCCGGCCGCGACGTTCACGGCGGGCGACATCGTCGACGACGGCGTGGTCCCGGCCGACGGCTCGTACGACCTGGTCACCGTCTTCAACGTCCTCCTGCACATCATCGACGAGGACCGCTTCGCCCGTGCCGCCGGGCACGTGGCGGCCGCGGTGCGGCCCGGCGGCCACCTCCTGCTCGTCGAGCCCGCGCTCTTCCTGGAGACGTCGGTCCGCCCGCTGCGGGACGGGGCGAGCTCCACGGCCCGCCTGCTCGCCCGCTATCGCGAGGTCCTCGAGGCGGCAGGGCTCGAGCTGGTCGTGGCGTCGGCGAGCACCGCCGTCGCGAACAACCCGATCGAGCACGGGCTCCCCCACATCGGTCGCTTCGTCTGGTCGTGGCGGACCGCCGTTCGCCAGGCACGGAAGGGTCCGCGGCGGGCCCGGCTCGCCGGACGCGTCCTCTCGCTCGTCGACCGCGTCGTGATGCCGTCCGGGGTCGCGCCGTCCGGCAAGCTCCTCCTCTTCCGGAGGCCGGCCGCCGCGAGCTGACGAGCGGATCGAGCGGAGGCGCGGATGGCGGGCCTGGGCCGTGTCCGGCCTTCCCAACCCGCCCGGTGCGGTACGATGCGGCCGACCCCTTTCGCCGCGCGCGGCCCCCTCGTCGCGCGCCCAATCAGAGAGCTTCCACCACCCATGACATTCCGCGCTCGCCCCACCACGAAGCCGACGACCCGCCGCCGCGGCAGTCACGCCGACGACGGACGCCGGAACCTCTACATGAACATCGGCTTCGGCCTCATCGTGGTCGTCGCCGTGCTCCTCCTGGTCGGGGCCGGGGCGGCGAGCTGGATCGGGGACCACCTCGCCCCCGTGGCGAGGGTGAACGGCGCCTCGATCACCAAGGACCAGCTGCGGGAGCGCGTGAAGATCGAGACGTTCAAGCTCGACGATGCCGAGTCGCGCACGCGCGAGGCCGTGCAGGCCAACCACATCTCCGCCTCGCAGGGCCAGCAGGTGATCCAGTACATCACGCAGCAGCGCCAGCAGATCACGACGGCGGCGCTCGAGGACGAGATCGACACGGAGCTCCTCCTCCAGCTCGCGGCCAAGCGGGGCGACACGGCCACCGACGCCGACGTCACGGCCCAGATCACGACCGACGCCACCACCAACGAGAGCCGGCACGCGTTCGAGATCGCGATCGCCCCGGTCCTCAGCGCCGGCGAAACCGTCGCGAGCGCCACCGAGGTGGCGACGGCACAGGCGAAGGCCCAGGGCCTGCTCACGGACCTCAAGGCCGGCAAGACCTGGGAGGCCGTGGTGAAGGAGTCCGGGGACGCGGCCGCCGCGACCAACAACGGCGACCTCCTGTTCATCGACAAGGGAAGCACCACGCCGGACAAGGCGTTCGTCGACGCGATCTTCGCGCTCCCCGCGGCCGGCTATACGGACGTGATCAAGGGCAGCGACGGAACGTTCCGAAATCGGCCGGCTCACGGAGATCGCCGCCGCACAGGTGGATCCGAACTTCACCCAGCGGATCGCCAATGCCGGGATCAGCATGGACGCCTACAAGCGGGTGGACCGCGCGGTCGTGCTCAAGAACAAGGTCGAGGCGCAGGTGATCGCCGAGGTCGTCTCGGCTCCATCGGAGCAGCGCGAGGTCTCCGTCATCGTCCTCGAGAACAACAGCGGCCAGACCGTGCCGCCGGACGCCGTGCTCGTCAAGCACATCCTCTACTCGCCGAACAACGACCCGAACGGGGCGGCGGCGCTCAAGGCGGACGACCCGGCGTGGGCCAAGGCCAAGCAGGAAGCGGACGACGCGTACGCGAAGCTCAAGGCCGGCACGGTCACCTTCGCCTCGCTCGCCGCGACCAGCGCCGACACGGGGTCGGGCGCCGCGAACGGGTACCTGCCGTACTTCTCGAAGTCCGACACGTCCACGTCGCTCGATCCGGCGTTCGCGGCCGCGATCTACGCGCCCGGCCTCACGCCCGGCGAGCTGCTGCCGCCCGTCAAGTCGGCGTTCGGGTGGCACGTCATCGAGTTCGTCTCAGCGGACGACCCGCTGACGCGGGCGAGCCAGATCGAGGCCGCGGCCGCGAAGCCGGGCGCCGACTTCGCGAAGCTCGCCGAGGACAACTCGATCGACCCGTCGGCGACCAAGGGCGGCGCGATCGGCTGGGTCGCGAAGTACCAGCTCGCGTCCGACCAGGAAGCCGCGATCAACGCCCTCGCGGCGGGCGCGGTCAGCGGACCGGTCATCGGGAGCGACGGGATCCGCATCTTCAAGGTCACGAACGTGCAGACCCGCCTGCCCGACGCGACCCAGGCGGAGACCCTGAAGACCGACGCCTTCAACAACTGGTACGCGAGCGTCAAGGCGGACCCGAAGCAGACGACGATCGAGCGGCTGGTCACCACTGCCTCGCCCGGGGCCTGACGGCCCGGCAATGCTGGACGCGCTCCTCGCCGAGGCGCGCCTGCGGTGGGGGCTCGACCCGGCCGACGGCATGGCGGTGATCCCGGCGGAGCGGCTCGTCGGGCTTCCGCTGGAGCCGACACGGCCGGTGCTGATCGTGCCCCTCGCCGTCCTGCGGACGTCGCGACCGGCGACGCCCCCGGCGTCGCGACCCGAGACGCCCCCGGCGGCGCTGCCCGGCCGGCACGGGCACCGCGAGGAGGATCCGATCGCCGTCATCCGGCGGCTCTACCCGCCGGATCATCCCGTCGGGCGCTTCGGATCGCCGGACGCGACGACCGTGGGCGCCCTGGCGCCGGTTGACCTCGATCGCCCGATCTACCTCGCCCCGGTCGCGCCGGAGGCCGCGTTCGCCTCGCCCTGGGGGATGCCCTGGATCTCGAACCGGCTCCGTGCCCCGGACGGCTGCCCCTGGGATCGAGAGCAGACGCACGAGTCGCTGCGCAACCACCTGCTCGAGGAGGCCTACGAGGTCTACGACGCGCTGGCCGACGGGGCCACGCCGGCGCTCGCCGGGGAGCTGGGCGACCTCTGGCTCCAGGTCGTGCTCCACGCGCAGCTGGCAGCCGAGGCGGGCGTCTTCGACCTCGCCGACGTCCAGGCGGCGATCGCGAGCAAGATCGTCCGGCGCCATCCCCACGTCTTCGGAGACGCGGAGGCCCGGACCGCGACCGACGTGAACCGCCAGTGGGAGCGGATCAAGCAGGCCGAGCGCGCCGCCGAGGCGTCCACAGGGGAGGGGGCGCCGCCGAAGAGCGCGCTCGAAGGGATCAGCCGATCCCTGCCCGCGCTCGCCGCGAGCCAGGAGATGCAGGAGCGGGCCGCCCACATCGGCTACGACTGGCCCAGCATCGTGGGGGTCCTCACCAAGGTGGACGAGGAGCTCGCGGAGCTCGCAGCGGCGACCACGGCCGCGGAGCGCGCCGAAGAGGTTGGCGACCTCCTGATGGTGCTGGTGAACCTGGCGCGGCATCATGGCGTCGACGCGGAGGCCGCGCTGCGGGGCGCGAACGGCAAGTTTCGGCGACGCTTCGGCATCGTCGAGCGGCTGGCGGCCGGGCGGGCCGTGGCGCTGCGGGACCTCTCGTTCGCGGAGCTCGACGAGCTCTGGGACCAGGCAAAGGCCGAGCTGGCCGCACAGGGTGACCCGGCTGCTGCCGGCGAGGATCCGGCTGCTGCCGGCGAGGATCCGGCTGCTGCCGGCGAGGATCCGGCCGACGGCCGGCGAGGAGGCGGGATCATGACGATCGGGAACCGCGCGCCGGCCGTGCGCCCCTCCGGACGACGGCCCGATGAGCTGCGCGCGATCAGCCTCACGCTCGGGATCCAGAAGTGGGCCGAGGGGTCGTGCCGCATCCGCGTCGGCGACACCGAGGTGCTGTGCGCGGCCACGATCGAGGATCGCGTCCCACCCCATCTCCGGGGCAAGGGCAGCGGCTGGGTCACCGCGGAGTACGCCATGCTGCCCCGGGCCACGGCCGAGCGGACGCAGCGAGAGTCGACGGCGGGTCGCGTCGGCGGCCGGACCCATGAGATCCAGCGCCTGATCGGCCGATCGCTGCGCGGGGTCGTGGACCTTTCGCGACTCGGCGAGCGCACCGTCACGGTCGACTGCGACGTCCTCCAGGCGGATGGCGGGACCCGGACGGCCAGCATCACCGGCGGGTATGTCGCGCTCGCTGCGGCGCTGATCACGTTCGGGATGGAGCGCCTGCTCATCGGCAAGGTCGCGGCCGTCAGCGTGGGGATGGTGAACGGGGCAAACCTGCTCGACCTCGACTACGCGGAGGACCACGTCGCGCAGGTGGACTTCAACGTCGTCGGGACGGACGCCGGCCGGTACGTGGAGCTGCAGGGAACCGCCGAGGGCCGTGCCTTCTCGCGCGAGGAGCTGGACGGCCTGCTCGACCTCGCGAAGATCGGGCTGGGCCAGCTCTTCGAGGCACAGGCCGCCGCCATCGCCACCGTCAAGCGGTGACCTCCGCGCCGCGAATCCTCGTTGCGACGCGCTCCGGCCACAAGCTGGGCGAGCTGCGCGACCTTCTTCGGCCACACCGGGCGACACTGGTCACGCTTGACGACCTGGGGATCGCCGAGGAGGCGGAGGAGACCGGCGCGACCTTCGCGGCGAACGCCGCGCTCAAGGCCCGCTTCTATGCCCGGCTCTCCGGCCTCCCGACGCTCGCCGACGACTCCGGCCTGGAGGTGGCCGCGCTCGGCGGCGGTCCTGGGGTCCGCACGCGCCGATATGCGGGCGAGGACGCCACCGACGAGCAGAACAACGAGAAGCTCCTTGCCGCCCTCGCCGGCCTTCCGCCGGAGCGGCGGGGTGCGCGCTACCGGTGCGTCCTCGCGCTCGCCCTCCCGGAGCGCGCCGGCCCGCGGGGCGGCCTCCCCGTGGTCGTGGCGCGCGGCTCGTTCTCCGGGCGCATCGCCGGCGCGCCGCGCGGCGTGAACGGTTTCGGCTATGACCCGATCTTCGAGCCCGCGTCGGAGCGGCCCGGCGGGGCGACCGTCGGTGAGTGGCCGCCCGAGTGCAAGCAGGCGGTCTCGCATCGTGCCCGGGCCGCACGCCGGATGGCCACCATCCTTGAGCGCCTCGGGTTCTGAAGGCGCGCCCGGGGAGCAGGGAGCCGCTCCCACGAGCGCGCCGTGACCGGGCACCTCCGCCGGGACGAACGACGCGATCTCCCCGCCGCTATCCTTCTCGGGAACGCGACGGACGCCCGGGACCGTTCCCGCCAGCCATCAGGCGTCCGCGATCCCCGAGCCTCGACCCAGGCCGGCCCGTGCCGGCGACCCGGAGACCTGGATGACCGACCCCCGACCGATCGACATCGTGGTCCTCGCCAAGCAGGTGCCGGACACCCACAACGTCACCGGCGACGTGATGACCAAGGACGGCACGATGAACCGTGGCGCCCTGTCGGCCATCTTCAACCCGGAGGACCTCAACGCCCTCGAGATGGCCCTCCAGGTCAAGGACCGGCACGGTGGGACGGTCACCGTGATCACGATGGGCCCGCCGAAGGCCGCGAACATCCTGCGCGATTCCCTCTGGCGCGGAGCCGACAAGGTGGTCCTGCTGACCGATCGCCGGTTCGCCGGCGCCGACACGCTTGCCACGTCGGTCGCCCTCCAGAAGGCGATCGAGAAGGTCGGGACCTACGACCTCATCCTGACGGGGCGGCAGGCGATCGACGGCGATACCGCGCAGGTGGGCCCGCAGACCGCGGAGAAGCTGGGCATCCCCCAGATCACGTACGCGGAGTCCATCCTGGAGATCGCCGACGGACGGATCACCGCCCAGCGTGCGCTGGACTCCGGCTCGGAGATCGTCCGCTGCACGATGCCCTGCCTCCTCACGGTGGTGGGCTCGGCAAACACGCCGCGGCCGCCCTCGGTTCGCCGCCAGATCGCGCGGAAGCTGGCCGCGACCGCCAGCGAGCTGCCGGCGCTGCGGAAGCAGTGGCCCGAGTTCGAGGCCCCCGGAGCGCTCGAGGCGTATATGGGCGCGCACGACCTCGAGATCCCGGTCTGGACGGCGGACGACATCGGCGCCGCGCCCGAGAGCATCGGCCTGGCCGGCTCGCCCACCCAGGTCCACCGGATCAACTTCGTGGTCCTGGAGAGCAGCGAGAGCAGGACCGTCCAGCCGACCCCCGAGGCCATCGCCGCCATGGTGGCGGAGCTGGTCCATGAATACATCGTCGGGTAGGGCGGCCATGACAGCGCAGCCGATGACCGAGAACATCCCCGAGCAGGCCGCAGTGCGCAGGAGCGTCTGGGTCTTCATCGAGCACGTCGACGGGCGCATCGCGGACGTGAGCCTGGAGCTGGTCGGCAAGGCACGCGACCTGGCCCGCCAGGCGGGCTACGACGTGGTGGGCCTGCTGTGCGGGCACGACGTCGGCGAGCTGGCGCAGGAGGTCATCCGGCACGGGGCCGACCGCGTCCTCCTCGCCGATCACCCGGAGCTGGCGTCCTACCGGACCCTTCCCTACGCTCGCGTGGCAATTGCGGAGGCGCGCAGGCGGCGGCCGGAGATCTTCCTGGTCGGGGGCACGCCAAATGGCCGGGACTTCGCCCCACGCGTCGCGAGCGCGCTGCGCTGCGGCCTGACCGCGGACTGCACCGACCTGCAGATCGGTGACTACGAGAGCCGGCGCGAGGATAGGACCTACACGAACCTGCTCTTCCAGATCCGGCCCGCGTTCGGCGGGAACCTCGTCGCCACGATCGTGAACCCGAACAGCCGTCCCCAGATGGCCACGGTCCGCGAGGGCGTCATGCGCATGCCGGCCGCGGACGCGAGCCGGACCGGCGTCGTCGAGGCGGTGGTCCCGGAGTTCGAGCCGGGCGACTTCGCCCTCGAGGTCCTGAGCCGCCAGGTGCGCCACTCCACCGTCAGGCTCAAGGACGCGCCGGTGATCGTCGCCGGGGGCGCCGGCATCTCGGACGCCGAGGAGTTCGCCCTCCTGCGCGACCTGGCCAACCTGCTCGGCGGGGAGGTCGGCGCGTCGCGTGCTGCCGTGGACGCGGGCTGGATCGGCCGCGAGCACCAGGTGGGCCAGACCGGCACCACGGTGCGACCTCGCCTCTACATCGCCGCGGGCATCTCGGGCGCCATCCAGCATCGCGCCGGGATGGACCAGTCGTCGAAGATCATCGCGATCAACACCGATCCCACCGCACCCATGCTGCAGATCGCCCACTACCGGATCGTGGGCGACGTCGGCGAGGTCCTGCCCATGATCATCAAGGCCCTGCGCGAGCGGTCCATGGAGCATCGGGACGCCGAATGAGCGAGAACTTCTTCCTCGACAACCCGGACCTGCAGCTGCGGCTGGCGACCCTCGACCTCCGCGAGGTGCTGGACCTCAAGGAGAAGGGCTACACGGAGGCGGACCTCTATCCCACCGCCCCCCGCAGCTACGCGGACGCGGTGGACAGCTACCGCATCGTCCTCGAGATCCTCGGCGAGATCTGCGGAGAGCGGGTGGCGCCCCGCGCCGCCGAGGCCGACGACGAAGGCGC
This sequence comes from uncultured Chloroflexia bacterium, assembly GCA_963850035.1. Lineage (GTDB taxonomy): Bacteria > Chloroflexota > Limnocylindria > Limnocylindrales > CSP1-4 > CTSoil-043. Next base: position 120,420 of record CAWKJP010000018.1, read on the forward strand.
CCACTGGGCGGACGGCGACGTGACATACGCAGCGGCAACCCTCGATGCCATCGAGGCGCTGCGCCAGGCCGAGCTCTTCGGGGCCATGCTGTCACGCGAGTACGGCGGCTTGAACCTGCCCGAGTCCATCTACCAGATGATGGTCGAGCTGGTGGCGCGCGCCGAGAGCGGCCTGATGACCGTCTACGGCCTCCAGGAGATCGCCTCGTCGCTCGAGGAGTACGGCGACCCGGAGACCAAGGCGCGGATCCTGCCCCGCTTCGCGCGCGGCGAGGTCTCCGGGGCGATGGTCCTCACCGAGGCGGACGCCGGCTCCGACCTCGGCTCCGTGGCGACCCGGGCGACCCTGGACGAGGCAACCGGCGCGTGGCACCTCAACGGCGTCAAGCGCTTCATCACGAACGGGCTGGCGGACGTGTCGCTGGTGCTGGCCCGGAGCGAGGAGGGCTCGACCGACGCCCGCGGGCTCTCCATGTTCGTCGTCGAGCGCGATGCCACGGTCAAGATCCGGCGCATCGAGAACAAGATGGGGATCCACGCCTCGCCCACGTGCGAGATCCAGTACACGAACACGCCGGCCATCCTGCTCGGCAAGCGCCGGTTCGGGCTGATGCGGTACGCGATGGGCCTGATGAACGGCGCACGCCTGGCGGTGGCTGCCCAGGCCCTCGGCATCGCCGAGGCCGCCTACCGGGAGGCCGACCAGTACTCCCGCGAACGCATCCAGTTCGGCAAGCCGATCCGGGCCCTGCCGGCCGTGGCGCGGCTGCTGATCACCATGAAAGTGGACCTCGAGGCGACGCGGGCCCTCCTCGCGGAGACCGGGCGATGGGTGGACCTCTGGAAGGTCTACGAGCGGGCGCTGGCCGACGCGGGCACGGACGCCGACCCGGCGATGCGCGCCCGGCACAAGCAGGCCCAGGCCCTCGCCGACACCCTCACCCCGATGGTCAAGTACTGCGCCACCGAGATGGGCAACCGGGTCTGCTCGCAGGCGATGCAGGTGCACGGCGGCGTGGGCTACACCCGCGAGTTCAACATCGAGCGCCTCTTCCGCGACGTCCGCGTCACCAACATCTACGAGGGCACGAGCCAGCTCCAGGTGGTCGCTGCCATCGGCAAGCTCCTCAACCACTCGCTCGATCCGCTCCTCGCCGAATGGCAGGCCGCCGCCTACCCGGCGGACATGGCCGCGGAGAAGGCGCTTCTCGACGAGCTGACCGGCCTCCTCGGCCGGGCCGTGGACGGGCTCAAGGCGATGCCGGAGCGGGACCGCGTCGACTACTACGCCGTGGACCTCGTGGAGATGGCGATCGGGGTCGTGGGTGGCTGGTTGCTCCTGCGCGACACGACGGTCGCGGAGGTCAAGAAGCCGGTTGCACGGGCATTCGTGGCGTCCCTCGCGCCGAAGGTTCGGGCCGCGGCAGAGGTGGTCATGGCCGCCAACCCGGTGCCGCTGGAGGCGATCCCGCTCCTGCTCCAGTAGCCGTCACGCGGCGCGGCCTCCGCGTCCGCCGGCGTGGAGGTCCGGACCGCGAGACGAGGCCGAGCGGCGGTGAGCCGACCGGCCCGGGGCGCGCGATCCCCTCAGTCGAGCCGCTCGAGCATCACCTGCCACGGCTCGACGATCGCCGTGGCCGTTCCGTGCGTGGCGACTGACCCCATCATCTCGGCGGCGGCGCTCGCCTCGAGCGCGAACAGGACCGGCCGATCGTCCACGTTTCCCCAGATGAGCCACTCGACGCCGTCTGCCGCGGCCACCTCCTCGGCCGAGGCGATGAGTGCCGTCGATGACAGTCCCGGAATCGAGCCGGCAGGCCGCCGGTGCGACGCGGCCGCCGGTGCCGTTGCCCGGCCCGGGTCGACGGACGATCCGTCGGGTGCGAGCCGCTCGGGGAGGTCGAAGGACGTCGGTTGGGCGAGCTTGTGGCCGCGTTGCATGTCGATCACTCCCGGGACCCGTGATGGCCGCGTCATCCCCCGCGGCCGAGGATGGCCGGCCGCTCCGACCGCGACCAGAGACGTTTGTCATGAAGTCGTGGCCGCGGCGCGACGCGGAATCCGGCGGCCGGGCGATTCGCGACGGCCGGGCGGCCGACCTGGATCGGCGGTGGCCCGGCGCGCGAACATGTGCACGTGCGTGCAACCGTGTCCCGCTTCGATCCGCGTCGCGCTCCGGCGGTCGTGCTCGGGCTCGCGCCGCTCATCCTGCTCGCGCTGGTCGTCGGGCTGACCCCGGAGCCGACGCGGCGCATCTTCGCGAGCGATCTCTCGGTCTACCGCAGCTACGGCCTCCAGGTCCTGGGGGGATCGATCCCGTACCTCGACTTCAAGGTCGAGTACCCACCGCTCGCCCTTGCGCCGATGATCCTGCCCCTCCTGGCGCCACCGAGTGGCGGGATCGACGACCTCGGCTACATCTGGCGATTCGCGCTCATTCAGGGCGCCCTCGCGGCCGCGGGCGGCTGGCTGCTCTACCGGGCGACCGGCCGATCGCGCTCCACGCTGGTGCTGTGGACCGTGCTCGTCGGCCTCGCCTGGGCGTCGGTCGCCCTTCGCTACGATCTCTGGCCGGTGCTCTGCGTTTTCGTCGCCGTCCTCGTCGTGGATCGGCACCCGGGCGCCGCGGGCGTCGCGCTCGGGCTCGGGACGATGCTCAAGCTCTACCCGCTCGCCCTCCTGCCCGTCCTGGGCGCGTATGCCCTCGCCGGGCGCGATCGGGCCGGGTTCCTCCGGCTGGTCGTCGGCTGCGCCTCGGTCGTCATCCTCGTCATGTGGGCCGCCTGGGTCCTCGCCGGCCCGGCCTCGCTCCAGTGGCTTGTCTACCAGCACGAGCGCGGTCTCCAGATCGAGAGCCTCGGGGCCGGCGTGGTCCTGGGCCTCCACCTGTTCCTTGGGCAGTCCGTCGACGTCGGGAACGCGTTCGGGTCAATCCAGGTGCAGGCTCCCGGCTCGGACCTGCTCGTGGCCGCCTCGCCCGTCGTGCTGGTGGTGTTGCTCGGGATCGTCACCGCCGTCGCCGCGATGCGCTTCCGGCGGGATCACGCGCGGCTGGGTCGCGTGCCGATCTGCAGCGTCGGGCTCGCATCGGCCGCCGCGGTCGCCGTGCTCCTCGTGAGCAGCAAGGTCCTGTCGGTGCAGTACGTCACCTGGCTCCTGCCGTTCTCGATCTTCCTGTCGCCTCGCCTGCGCTGGCTGCTGCTGGCTGTAACGGCGCTCTCGACGGCGATCTACACCGTCGACTACGCGGGGCTCGAACACCTGGAGACGCCGATGATCGCGGCCCTGCTGGTCCGGAACGCACTCCTTTCGTTCCTTGCGGCATGGCTCGTGGTCGCGACGTGGAGAGGTCTCTGGGGCGCGCGCGATGCGAGCGCCAGCGCATACGCAGCTACGGCTTCGTCGCCTCGATCCAGCCGGTGATGTCAGCGCTGGCGTCACCCCCGCCATGAACTCGTGGTACGTGAGCCCGGCGTACCCGCCCTCGCCGACGAACGTGTCGACGCCGTAGTTCATCAGGGGCGTTCCGTCGACGGCGGGCCACGCGACAACCGCGCCACGCCCCTGCCCACGCCAGGTTCCCCCTGCATTGACGAGGCTGATCGTCCCCGTCCACTGCATCGCGGATGACGTCGCCGGTTACGCGGTGGTCGTGAAGTCCGCGTCCATCGTGCCGTTCAGGCGCGCATCGCTCATGGCGTACTGGCACCGGAAATGCTCGACCATCACGAGGTTGGCGCCGACGGTCCTGTCGGAGAACGAGGTCACATCGCACGTCCCGATGCCCTTGATCAGGGCAGCTGGGCGCCGGACGGCGAGGGGACGGCCGTCGCTGCTTGGGCGGACGGTGCCGCGGTGACGCCCGGTCCGACGGGCAGCGCGCTCGTCCCGGAACCACTCGCGGCGCAACCGGCGAGCAGGAGCAGCCCTGTCTGTGGCGCGAGAAACCGTTTCGTCTGCGTGTTCGCGTCCATTCGCCCCCTCCTACTTCGTTGCCTGCGGGCCGGGCAGCCTCCCCATGGCTGGTTCTGAAGTCGCACGAGGCGCTGCCAGCCAAGGCTCGAGCCTGTGCTCCACCCGATCCGGGCGAACATCGTGCCGTCGCGCGCCGCGGGCCCAACCACGAGCCCGCTCGAAACGAGCCCTGCGATCGGGTACTCCCAACGTTGCCCCTCGAGGCGCGCGAGCCCCCGGCCGGTCGACGCCCACGGCGTACCGTCCGGGGCGAGCATGGGATCCGGGATCACCACGAAGCCGTTGGAGTCGGCGGGCAGGTCGACGACCGCCCAGGCCGTCCCATCGAAGCGAGCGAGCTTCACCTGCGGCGTGGACTGCTCGGCCGGCGTTGGGGCAGGTGGCCATGTCGGGCAGGCTCCCCTGAGCAGCCTGCTGCCTCGGCGGCGCGTGATGGATCCGGCGTGCGGCAGAAGATGGAGTGTGCCGCATGTCCGCCAGGAGGCTGCACATCCGGTCTGTCCTCTTGAATTCACCACGTGATTCCACGATGCCGGGCCAGACTTCCGTCGCGTCGTCGAGGGCCCCTCGTCGGAGCGTCTTCGCGACTTCTCGGACCGTCCGGACTGCGGCATGGCTCGCCGAAGCTGGCACCGCCCGGGGAACGTGCGACGGTGGCTCAGATCGAAGCCGCCGCCGGGCCTACATTCGAGCTTCTTGTCGAAGGGCGGCCGGCTACGTACTGGTGTTGGGCGGGCTGGCCCTTGGGGTCGGCGTCGGGGTTGCCGTTGGCGTGGGTGTCGGGCTCGGCGTGGGAGTCGGCGTCGGTGTCGGAGTCGGGGTCGGAGTCGGGGTCGGCGTCGGGGTGGGTGTCGGGCTCGGCACCGCAGAAGCGAACGGATCGAGCACCACAACCGGCTGTCCGATCAGGACCAGGTGGACGGGGCTCCCGAGCCGGGTCGCGACCTCCGTCTGGATCGAGCTCACGTCGGTCAGCGACGGGACGTCCGCGACCTGCGCAGTCACCCGCAGCTCCATCGTGGAGCCCTGCCGGCTCCGCTCGACGGCAACCAGCGTGCTGCCCGGCAGGCGCGCTGCCAGCACATTGGCGACCGTCGAGCTGACGGTGTCGGCAAACTCGAGGTTCCGAGCCTGGGCGCTGTTCCGCTGGGCAACCCCGATGGCCGAGGGAACAAGCACGAACGCGAGCGCCACCGCGAGGCCGGTCACGAGGAAAAGCCCCGAGTGGCCGGCGCGCGAACGGCGCGGGCGGAGCCGCAGCGCCGTGAACACCATGGTCGCGGAGGCGGCGATCGCCACGAGGTTCGTAACGAAGAGGATCCCCGCGGCGGTCCAGATCCCCGGGTCGTCGATCGCGAGCCCGATCCCGACGGTGCAGAGTGGGGGCACCAACGCGGTGGCAATGGCCACGCCGAAAAGGGCCGCCGCGCCTTCCAGCCGAACCAGCGCATACGCAGCCGCCGCGCCGCCGGCGAGGGCGATCGCGAGGTCGAACGGGCTCGGGTGCGTCCGCGACGATACCTCGGCCGGAATCGTGGTCAGGGCATCGAAGGGCAGCTGGAGCGCCGCCCAGGTGAGCGCGAACGAGACGGCCAGGACGAGAACGGTCCCGACGGCCAGCGTGAGCGTCGCCCGTGCCAGGAGGTGGGGCCGTCCGCCGAGCATCGCGAGCGCGATCGCCATGATCGGGGACAGGAGCGGGGCGATCAGCATCGCGCCGATGATCACGGCCGCCGAGTCGGTGATGAGCCCGAACGTCGCGATGGAGCTGGAGAGGACGGAGAGAAGGACGAAGCCCGCGGTCAATCGCGAAGAGCGCCGAAGGTCCGAGACGGATCGAAGGCGCCACCATGCCGTCGAGCCACCGAACGGTCGAGCGCTGGCGGGCGGTGCCGCGTGCGGCGCGGCGCGGGGCTCGGACGACGGGTGCATCGCGATCATGGTAGATGTGCTGAAGTCCCCGGGGGAGACACTTGACCGGGTCCGCCGCGGTGGGCGCGTCCTCGCGGCGCGCACGCAGCCACGACGGAATGAAGAACCCCTTCGACGGCGACGATCACTGACACGCCGTGGACATGACGGGGAGTCAAACGCCGGGTCTACGATGCCCGCATGTCCGGGAGTGCCCCACCCCCCGTCCTGTTCCTCTTCGTCGCGTTCCTCGCGGCGATGCCGCTCGTCGCGTTCGTGTCGGGCAGGCTTCGACTGCCTTACACCGTCGCGCTCGTCCTCGTCGGGCTGGTGGTCTCGGCCCTGCCGATCCAGGATAAGGTCCAGGCGTCGCCGGAGCTCGTCGTCACGGTGCTCCTGCCGGGCCTCGTCTTCGAGGCCGCGTATCGTCTCGACGGGAGTGAGCTCCGACGGACGTTCGGGGGCGTGGCGCTCCTCGCGGTTCCAGGCGTCCTGATCACCGCCGCGGTCGTCGCGTTCGTGCTCCACGCGGCCACGGGACTGCCGGTGAACAAGGCGTTCCTCGTCGGCGCGATCGTGTCGGCCACCGATCCGGTCGCCGTCGTCAGCACGATGCGCCGGCTCGACGCGCCGAAGCGCCTCGTGACGCTCGTCGATGCGGAAAGTCTCTTCAACAACGGCACGGCCGCCCTCGCGTTCCTCGTTGCCGTCGCAGCGCTGGGATCCAATCCGCCGACGCTCGGCGACAGCGCGGTTCGGTTCGCGATGGCGCTGCTCGCGAGCGTCGTCATCGGCGGCGTCTCCGGGTTCCTCATCTCCCGTGCGCTCAGGACGACGAGCGACCACCTCATCGAGCTCACGCTCACGGTCCTCGCGGCGTACGGAACGTACCTGGTCGCGGACATCGTGCACGCATCGGGGATCATCGCGAGCGTCGTGGCGGGGATCGTCCTCGGCTCGTATGGCAGGCAGCGCAGCATCAGCCCGCGCGCCCTCGACGAGATCGATGTCGTGTGGGAGTTCCTCGCATTCATCCTGACGGGCGCGGCGTTCCTGCTCATCGGCATCGCGATCCCGCTCCCGGCGCTGGCCGCGGCGGCCGCCTCGATCGTGTGGGGCGTGGTTGCCGTGCTTGCCGGACGCGCGATCGTGATCTACGCGCTGCTCGGCGGCGCCGCGCGCCTCGAACGCCGGATCGGGCTGGTCCCGTCGTTGCCGCTCTCATGGCTCCACGTCATGAACTGGACCGGCCTGCGCGGTGCCGTGGCTGCCGCGCTCGCCCTGTCGATCCCGGAGGGAACCGCCGATCGCGAGCTCCTCCAGGGCATCGTTTTCGGGGTTGTCCTCTTCACGTTGCTGGTCCAGGGAACAACGGCCGGACGGATGCTGCGCTGGGCGGGCGTCGGCGGCGATGAGGCCCCACCGGCGGTCTGAGACCGGCGAATACCGGTCGCCGGGAACCCGGGCTGCTCGGGGACCTGCCGATCAGGCCGCGGTGAGTACGGCAGCAAGGTGGGACGACTTGTTTGTTCCAGCAGGCCCTGACGCGGACCGCGAACCGATGTATCTATCCTACCGAAAGGCGCAACTGGCCGCGTTCGCTTGATGGCGCAAACACACGGCCTGCGCCGCTCATCCCCGCGGCGGCTGACGGTCCGTTCGGAAACGCCGACGGCGGGAGCCGGCGGGGCGAGTGGCGGCGCCCCGCCGGCTCAGGTCTGCGGCACCCCTCGACGGCGGAAGCCGACCGCCGCGGCGACACCGAGAGCCGCTGCAATGGCGCCGAGGGTGACAAGCGGCAGCGCCTCGACGGTGCCCAGCGGCGGGTTGCCGACATGGGCCGTCGGGGAGAGGTCCATGAGCCACGTGGGCAGCTTGAGTCCCGGACCGAGGAAGGCGATGAAGGTGACGCCGGCCAGGGCGGCCCAGGCCGCCGGGAACGCCCTGGGCCACAGGCCGAAGAGGGCGAGCGCCAGCCCGCCGACGAGGAGCTCGGCCGGCAGGTAGGCCGCGCCAGCCCAGAGCACGCGACCGAGGTTCACCGCGGTGCCCATCGACCAGGCCATGCCCGCGGCCAGCACGACCGAAGAGACGACGACGATGACCATGAGGCCGGTGACGATGACGAGCCCGTGCGCGGCGAGCCAGCGCCAGCGGGACAGGGTGCCCGATAGCCGCATCTCGAGACGTCCCGCCGCCTCCTCGCCGCGCAGGCTGCCGACGGCCTGAACCGCATAGCCCGAGGCGATGATGGCGATGTAGAGCTGGGTGAGGGCGACCATCCCGTCCACGGGTTGCGCCCCCGACAACCCGAAAGCCTCGGCCATGGCCGCGTTGCCGAGCACGGCGTTGATGAACTGCTGGGCGAGCGATCCCATCGTGCCCGCGAGGATGACCGCAGCGGCAAGCCATGCGAGGATCGCCGGGCGGTGGATAGCGGCCGCCAGCCCGAGCGGGCTGCGCAGCCACGTCGTCGCGCGCGCCGATCCCGCGCCGCCGCGGAGGAGGGCGCTCCCGAGGTCTCGGCGTCCGGCGACGAGGACGGCCAGTGTGGCGAGCAGCCCGCCGACGGCGAGGGGGATGAGGAGGGTCCACCCGCGCATCGCCCCGAAGGGCGCGGCTTTCTCGGCCCAGCCGAGCGGCGAAAGCCAGGTGACCCACGTCTTCGTCACGTCGCCGACACCCCGCAGCACGTATGCGACGCCGAGGATGAGCAGGCCCCACGTGTAGACGCCCCGTGAGTGCAGGGCGACCTGGGCGAGGACTGCCGCAAGCCCGGCGAAGACGAACGCCAGCGCGCCGAGGGAGGCCGCGTAGAGGACCGACCGGGTGGCGGGTACCCCGAAGGCGATGAGCCCGAGCGCGAAGGCGATGGCCGTGACGAAGATCGCGGCGGAGGTGAGCGTGATTCCGGCGAGCACCGGGACGTGGCGCGCGACGCGGCCTGCGAGGACCGCCTCCAGCCGCCCGGCCTCCTCCTCACTCCGGGTCACGAGTGCGACGAGGCTGATCCCAAGCAAGGGGAGGAGGAAGGCGGCAAAGAAGCCGAACTCGTCGGCGATGATGCCGCCGAGACTGTCGATGCCCTCGACCCTGCCGTTGATCGCGACGAGGGCCTCCCCGGCGGTCGCGGCCTGGGCGTAGCTGTGGATCTTCTCGGGGGTGGGGTAGAGGCCGGCGATCGACCCCGCCGTGCCGACCATCATGGCGATGAGCGCGAACATCCAGACGAGCGTGCCGCGGCGGTGCGTCCGCCATTGGATTCCGAGCATCGTCATCAGGCCGGTCGCGCTCATCGGTGCGCGTCCACCGGGTCTCCGAGCTCGGTGGAGTCGTGCGGCCCGGCATCCCCTTCGTAAGAGCGCAGGAAGAGGGCGTCCAGGCTCGGCGGGGTAACGGTGAGGGTGTGGATCCTCGCCGTATGAAGCAGGCCCACGACGACGTCGAGATGCTCGGCGTCGATCGTGAACCGGCTGTCGACGTGGCCGTCGAGCCGGTCGGAGACGTAGTCCGCGACGCCGGCGGCGTCGGCGAGGCTCGCGGGCGCATCGACCGTGACCGCGTGGACGTGGGTGCGGGTATGCCGTCGCAGCTCGGCGAGGGTCCCGGACGTCACGGTCCGGCCGCGGCGGATGATCGTCACCCGATCGGCAAGGGATTCCACCTCGCCAAGGATGTGACTCGACAGCAGGACCGTTGTGCCTTCCTTGCGCCGCTCGCGAACGACCTCCTGGAAAGCCTGCTCCATGAGCGGGTCCAACCCGGACGTGGGCTCGTCGAGCACGAGCAGGTCGATGTCGGCGGCGAGGGCCGCGATGAGGGCGACCTTCTGCCGGTTGCCCTTGGAGTAGTCGCGAATCCGCTTGGTCGGGTCGAGGTCGAACCGCTCGATGAGGGCGGCCCGGCGGGCCTCGTCGAGCCCGCCCTGGGTTGCGCCGAGGACATCGAGGCACTGCCCACCCGTGAGCCCCGGCCACAGCGAGACGTCACCGGCGACGTAGGCGAGCCGTTCGTGGAGCGTCGCGGCCTGGCGCCACGGGTCACCGCCGAAGAGCTCCACCTGACCGCCGCTGGCGCGGATGAGGCCAAGGATGATACGGATGGTCGTCGACTTACCCGCGCCGTTGGGGCCGAGGAAGCCGTGGACCTCGCCGGGTGCCACCTCGAGGTCGAGCCCGTCGAGGGCGCGGACCGGTCCGAAGTTCTTGGTCAGCCCCTGGGTCCGGATGACGGGTTGGGACGCGCTCACGGGTGGTACTCCTTCCGCGGGGCACGGAACGCGCCCTCGGCGTAGACGATGCTCGCCTCCCGGGCCCACCGGTCCATCCCATCGGGGGTCAGCGGGTCGGCACCGATCGCCACGGCGATCTGGTTTCTCAGGAGGATGAGTGCGAGGTCGTTGACCAGGAAGAACGCCGCGCGGATGTCGGGGTCCTCGCTCGGCCGGGCGACGCCCATCTCGACCATCATGTCGAGGAGGCGCCGGGTCGCGGCATACCACCGTCCGAACAGTGCGGCTCCCGCCGGGTCGTTCGTCAGGAGCAGCCGGCGCAGGTACGCCGGCAACGGCGAGCCGGGCGGAAAGCCCCGGGCGAATGCCTCGGCGAGCGAGCCCTTTGCCGCCCCGCCGGTGAGCAGCTCGACGAGCTCGTCGGGCGGCATGGCCTCGAAGATCGCGTCGAACGCTCGCGCGGCGAACGCGTCGACCTCGGCACGCAGGCCGTCCTTGCTCCCGAAGTGGTGGAGGACGAGCGCCGGGGAAACGCCGGCCTGGGTGGCGATCTCGCGCACGGTAACCGCGTCCGGGCCGCGCTCACCGAAGAGCCGCAATGCGGCATTCCGGATGGTCGCGCGGGCGGTGAGATCGCCGTGGTCGATGGCTGAACTCACGTTCAGTATCCTAAACGCCTGATCAGTATGCGGTCAAGAGCCTCGTGTTGGCGGGCGTCCCGATGTCCTGGAAGCCGAGCGCCTGGACGACCCCCGACGGGAGCTGATCGAAGGCCTGCGAGAGCCCCGACGAGCCCCGGAAGGCCGGCCAGAAGGCGACCGTCGCGCCCACGAGGCTTGCCATCCCGACCGCCCACCAGAACGTCGCCCGTCGCACGGCGCGCAACGGCGCCGCAACGAGCTCGAGCGTGCCCGCCTTCATGCTGTTGCCTCGCCGTACAGGTCGAGGAAGGCCTCCTCCAGGTCGCGCTCCTCCACGAGCATCGACGTGACTCGCTCGCTGCGAGCAGGCCGAGCAGGGGCTGGATGGAGCCCGAAAGCGTGGCCGCGTCGCGCGTCGCGTCAAGGCCGAAGGCCCCGATCGCTCCTGCCCGAGCCGTTCGGGCCGAGGAACCCGAAGACCTCGCCGCGCCGGACGTGCAGGTCGATGCCGCGAACCGCCTCGATCTGGCCGTAGTGCTTCACGAGACCGTCGATTCGGACGACCGTGTCCGCCCCGCTCATGCGTCGAGCTTTCCTGCGGTGTCAGGTCGCGGGTCGAACGATGGGCACCACGGCATCCGGCTCCGGAGCGGGCTCCGCGAGGAGCGCCTCCACCTCCGGCCGCGCGGCCGGGGCGGCGAAGATGGAGGCGAGGTCGCCCGATTGGAGCTTGAAGTCGCCCCGAGGGACCAGGAGCGCCCCGTCACGTTCGATCGCGACGAGGACCGCCTCGCGCGGCCAGGCGATCTCGGAGACCTGCATTCCGGCGAGCGCCGACCCGTGCGCGATCTCGGTCTCGATGATCACACCACCCGCGCCGAGCCCGCGCACCTGACGGATGTTGCCGCGCAGGGCGGTCCGGTAGGCCGCCATGGCGTCCTGGACCGAAAGGATGCCGGCGAGGCGACCGCTCGTCACGACGGGAGCCCACGATCGGTGATGGTCGGCGAGCGAGCCGAGGGCATCATCGAGTCCGTCGTCTGCGGCGAGGATCGGATCGCGCAGGTAGCCCGACGTCCCGACGCGCTCACTCCCCGGCGCCAACCGGAGCTTGTCCAGGTCGACCATGCCGAGGACCGATCCATCCCGCGCCACGACCGGGGCTCCCGGCACGTTGGCAGCCTCCATCTTCGCGCACGCCACAGCGGCCATCTCGTCGACGCTGACCACGACGCGGGCCTGCCGGGCAGCGTCGCCGACGGGCACGGACGCAAGCAGCGGCATTGCGAAGCGGAACCGATGGGCAGGTGAATCGGAACGTGACTCGAGCTGGTTCTTGTACATGCTCGGGCGCCCGACGACGAACGTCGCGAGGCCCACGGCGACCATCGCGGGGGCCAGCATGGAGAGGTTCCCGGTCATCTCGGCAACCATCAGCATGACCGCCAGGGGGGCGTGGGCAACGCTTCCGAAGAGCGCCATCATCGCCACGATCACGAAGGGTGCCGGGCTGGAGGGGATTGCCGGTGCGATCGGCTCGAGCAGGCGCCAGATGCCGGCGCCAAGGAGGCCGCCGATCACCATTCCCGGCCCGAACACCCCGCCCGAACCGCCCGAGCCGATCGAGAGCGATGTGGCCAGGATCTTCGCGAACGGCAGCACCAGGATCATCCAGAACGGGATCGCCAGGAGCGACTGCGCGTCGAGCCCCGCCTGCACGAAGCCGTAGCCCGTGCCGAGCGCGCCGGGGACGACCAGCCCCAGGCAGCCGACCATGAGCCCGGCAATCGCCGGCCGCAGCATCCGCGGCATCGTCCAGCTCCCGAACCAGTCGGTCAGGCCGTAGAAGCCGCGGATGTACAGGAGGCCGACCAACCCGCAGACGATGCCGATCAAGGCGTACCAGCCGAGCTGGACCGGGTTCGAGAAGCCATAGGTCGCCTGGGTCCCGAAGATCGGGCTGAAGCCTTCGACGGCCCCAAAGATCGAGTAGGCCACGATCGTCGCGATGAACGACGGGAAGAGGGCGTCTGACTCGACGTCGTCGCGGTACAGCAGCTCCGCCCCGAGGATCGCGCCGCCGAGCGGCGCCCGGAAGATCGCGCCGATGCCGGCCGCCATGCCGACCGCGACGGCGATCCGGGCGTCCCGCGCCTCGAGATCGAGCAGGCGGCTCAGGAACGACCCGAAGCCCGCGCTGATCTGGGCGGTGGGCCCCTCACGCCCGCCGGAACCACCCGAGCCGATGGTGACAGCCGAGGCAACCAGCTTGACCAGCGGGATCCGGGCCCGGATACCGCGCGGGTCGTGGTGGAACGCCCCGATCGCGGCGTCCGTCCCGTGCCCTTCGGCTTCGGGTGCGAGCCGGAACACGATGATCCCCGAGATCAGCCCGCCCAGCCCTACGACGAGCGGGATCGCCCACGGTCGAAGCGCGTCGGTGATCGGGGCTCCGCCCTCGCCGGCCGGCGTCGGGGGGGTGTAGCCGGCGAGGACACCCAGGAAGAAGTGGGAAGCCACGTCCAGGGCGGTGTAGAAGATGATGGCGCCGAGCCCGCCGACGACGCCAATGCCGGCGCCGAGGACGACCCACCTCCGCAGATAGCTGGCAGTGCGGATGCGGCGTCGGACCCAGCGCAGTCCAGCGTCCGCGCGGCGCCCGACGGCCGCCGTCACGCGAACGGCTCGAGCTCGTTGGCGATCGCCCGGAGCCCCGCTTGGAGGTCGAGCCCGTCCGGCGCGGACAGCCCCGCCGCGATGTCGCGGAGGGTGGCCCGCCGTTGGTCGAGGATCGCCGCGCGGACCGCGCGGCCGCGGTCGGTCAGGCGGGCGCGTTTGGCGCGCCGGTCGCGCTCGTCGGGCGCAAGCGCCGTGAGCCCGCGTCGCTCGAGACGCCGGAGCAGTCGGCTGGTTGCCGGAAGGGTTACCCCGACCCGGGTCGCCACCTCGCCGATCCGGGCGCCGTCGTCCCTCTCGCCGAGCACGAGGAGCGCACGCCACTGGGGGAAGGTGAGCTCGAAGCCGGTGTCCGCCTGGGCGAGCGCCCGCGTCGTGAGGCCCACGGCACCCACGACGATCCTCTCGATGTCGGCCGCAAGCGCGTTGACGGAGGCAAGGCCCCTCGTCGGGGTGCCCTGGGTCGGTTCGTCGGTGGCCATCCTGCCCACGATCATAGACGACTACCTGCCAGGAGGCTATCATTTGACGAGAGATCAACGGCGGGAAGGAAGGCCCCGTGTTTCGCGAAGCGGACCACAGACGTCAATCCGGACGAGCAGGCGCCGCTGACGACGCATCAGCGGCGCGTGGCCCCCGTAGGTGACCGATCGTCATGACGTTCGGCGCCTGGTCAGCGCACTGGGATCTCGTCGCATCAACTTGAAGGAGAACCACATGAGCAGCAACACACCGCCGCTGGGTACGCAGACCGGCGACTTCGCGGCTGGGGAGCGCACCGAGACCGTGACACTGGAGGAAGTCCGGGAGGAAGGTCTCGAGGGCGACTTCGCGGCCGGTGAGCGAACCCTTCCGTTGACGCCGCACGAGCGCTCAGAGGAGAGTCTCCACGGCGACTTCGCTGGTGGCGAGAGGACTGAGCCGCTGACTCCGGGGGAGGAGGTCCCAGGGACCTTCGCCGACACCAGCGCCTAGGTCCACGTCCCAGCGCCCGATTTCATTTCCGGCCGCCAGAGGAATTGGGAGCCGGGATCTGTCCAGGAGGTTGCGCTCATGACTGTCGAGAAGGCCGCGGTCAATCAGGATCACGCGGAGAAGGTGCCCAGGCTGAGCAGACTGGGCGACCACGACAAGACGGTGTCGAGCTCCGACGAAGACATCCGCGGGCGGATGGTCAAGGACAAGGAGGGCCAGGACGTCGGAAGGATCGAAGGACTCCTGATCGACGATGCCGAACACAAGGTCCGCTTCATGGAGGTCGCGTCCGGTGGCTTCCTGGGCTTCGGCACGACTACGTCCTTCATCCCCGTCGACGCGATCACGCGGATGACCGACAAGGACGTCTATATCAGCCACACGCGCGAGCACGTAGCCGGGGCACCCCGCTACGACCCCGACATTGTCGTGGCCGATGGTGGTGATTGGATCAATCTATACCCGTACTACGGATACCCGGGGTACGCGGGGATGTTCCCGCTGACGAGGGGCTATCCGTACGCGACGACAGGCACGAGCGCTGCGAAGGACTCCAGCCAGTGATCAGCTGACCCGAACGAGCGATCTCTCGTGGGCAGTGAGGAGAGTCGGCGCAGAGGGCACGCGTCGGGAACGCGTTTCCGAGTATCCGTCGTTGCCGACCTGCTCGCCCATGACCTTGGACTGAGCGTCCCTCCACGGGAGCGCACTCGCCGAGCACCCTGTGCGGCCGAGACCCGACGTCGACCGCGCCGCTCCAGAAAGGTATGTCGATGCAGATCGGATTGGTCGGACTTGGCCGGATGGGCGCCAACATGTCGCGCCGCTGGCTGCGCGCGGGCCACAGCGTCGTCGGGTATGCGCGCCACGCCGAGACGGTGGACGGGCTGCTCGCCGACAAGGCGATCTCGTCCGGGGCCACCTCCCTGGCGGACCTCGTCGGCAAGCTCGCCGCCCCGCGGGTCCTCTGGATGATGGTGCCGGCTGCGGCCGTGGACGCCACCCTCGACGAGCTCGTGCCGTTGCTGGCTCGCGACGACGTGATCGTCGACGGCGGCAACTCGTACTACGTCGACGACATCCGCCGGTCGAAGGCGCTCGCCGATCGGGGCCTCCAGTACCTCGACTGCGGGACGAGCGGCGGCGTGGCGGGCTTGGACCGCGGCTACTGCCTGATGATCGGCGGCCCGGCTCAGGCCGTGGGGCGCCTCGACCCGATCTTCCGGACCCTGGCGCCCGGAGTCGACGCCGCGCCCCGGACGCCGGGCCGGACCGGCGATCCCGACACCGCCGAGAACGGCTACCTGCACTGCGGCCCGAGCGGCGCCGGCCACTTCGTGAAGATGGTCCACAACGGCATCGAGTACGGGCTCATGGCCGCCTACGCGGAGGGCCTCAACATCCTCAAACACGCGGATGCCGGGCGGCAGGATCGCGAGGTCAGCGCCGAGGTGACCCCGCTGCGCGACCCGGAGCTTTATCGGTATGAGATTGACCTCCCGGCTGTCACAGAGGTGTGGCGCCGCGGCAGCGTGGTCGCATCCTGGCTGCTGGACCTGGCTGCGCAGGCGTTCCTGCGCAGCGGCGATCTGTCGACCTTCGAGGGCCGCGTGTCAGACTCGGGCGAGGGACGCTGGACCAGCATCGCCGCCATCGACGTCGGCGCGCCGGCGCCGGTCCTGACCACTGCGCTCTACGAGCGCTTCTCATCGCGGGGCGAGGCGGACTTCGCCGGCCGGGTCCTCTCGGCCATGCGCCTCGGGTTCGGCGGCCACGAGGAACCGAAGGCCTAGCCGGGCCAACAGCGTCGTGCGAGCGCAAGGGAGGCTGATATCGCGAACCAGGACGAGAGCGGCCGGAACAGGAATGAACGCCAGGAGCACGACCGCAGGACGCGCTCATACGAGGAGACGACGGGCAACCCGTATCACCTCTCCAGGGGTGCGCGGATGTTCGGCGGCATCCTGGCGCTGGTCGTGGTCGTCGCGCTGACGGGGCTCTTCGTCGGCGGTTTCATCCATTGGTGAGCCCGACCATCTGACTGGGGTCGCCCTTTGGCTGAGGAGCGGGGCGACCGCCCTCGAAAGGAGCACCCGCGATGTCCGCTCCGCATGCCACCGGCGTCTGGATCTCCGCCGACTTCGCCTCGGTGGTGCGCTGGAGCGGCGACGCCGTCCTGCGCCACCGCATCGAGTCCACGGTCCCCGGCAGGCACCGCTCGACCGGACGGCCCCCCACCGAGAGCCACCCGGCCGGCGAGGGCCATCGCGACGAGCACATGCGCACGTTCTTCGCCCAGGTCGCCCATGTGCTGCCGGCCGACGACGACCTGCTGCTGATCGGTGACGGCGAGGTGGTCGAGCATTTCGCCGAGCAGGTCCGCGCCGATGACCAGGGCCATGCCCGCACGCGACGGGTCGAAATGGAGAAGGCCGGCCCGCTCACGGAACGCCAGCTGCTCGCTCGGACGCGCACGTTCGCCGGTTCTCCGGCCAAACGTCGACTGCCGCGATGAGCGAGCCGGACGGCGTGGCCGCCCTGGGCGCGCCCAGCAGCCCACCGACCTGGTCGAGCAGCAAGAGGGGCGGGGGGACATCGCACGGTGCCGAGGCGCAGAAGCGGCTGGCCCAGTACGGGCCGAACGAGATCGAAGAGTCAAGGAAGCACTATCGGAAGCTGTTGGCCGATCACGTCGCCGAGCTGAGCCTCTGGGCCGTGGGCATCTTCCGGCGCGAGCCGGCCTGAGCCGCCACGTGGTGACCAACACGTCGACAAAGGCACGCGCACAAGACACAGCGCAACCGGTCTCGCAGGCCGCCGGTTCCGGAGCAGGGGTCAACCGCTTCGTCTATGTCGCCGTAGGAATCGCTGCCGTCGGCGGGCTGCTCTTCGGCTACGACACCGGCGTGATTTCCGGCGCAATCCTGTTCGTCAAAGGCGACTTTTCCCTCTCGTCGGCCATGGAAGAGATCGTGGTCAGCGCCGTCCTGGTCGGTGCTGTGCTCGGTGCCACGGCCGGGGGGGCGCTGACCGGCCGGTTCGGGCGTCGCCTGCTGATCATTCTCGCCGGCGTCGTCTTCACCTTGAGCGCGATCGGAACGGCGTTCGCACCGTCGGTCGGCTGGCTGATCGTCGCGCGGGTGGCGAGCGGCATCGGCATCGGCATCGCCTCGTTCATCTCACCCATGTACATCGCCGAGCTCGTGCCGGCCAAGGTCCGTGGCTCGCTGGTGGCGGTCAACATGCTGGCCATCACCACCGGCATCGTTGTTGCCTATCTGGTGGACTACGCGCTTTCGGCGAGCCAGGGATGGCGCTACATGTTCGGCCTCGCGGCGTTGCCCTCCATCTGCCTGGTCATCGGCATGTGGTGGCTGCCCGACAGCCCGCGCTGGCTGATCAGCAAGTCCAGGGTCGATGAAGCGCGAAAGGTCTTGCAGCGTGCGCGGTCGACATCGGACGTCAACCAGGAGATCAAGGACATCCAGCACGGCACGGCCCAGCAGAGCGAAGGCGGGATGGCCGCGCTGCTCCAGCCGGCCCTGCGGATGCCCATGATCGTCGGCATCGGCCTGGCCACGTTTCAGCAGATCACCGGCATCAACACTGTCATCTACTACTCCCCGACCATCTTCAAGTTCGCCGGAATCAGCGGGGCCGGACCGGCCATCCTTGCGGGAGCGGGATTGGCTGCGGTCATGTGGTGCTTCCACGTGCTCGCCATCTTCCTGCTCGACCGGGTCGGCCGGCGGCCCTTGTTGTTGACGGGCGTGGCCGGCCAGATCGTCGGCCTGCTGATCCTGGGCGCGGCATTCCAGTTTCCGCAGCTGGCGAGCTTCAAGAGTGACGTGGCCATCGGCGGCCTGCTGGTCTACGTGGCGAGCTTCGCCTTCGGGCTCGGGCCCATCTTCTGGCTCCTGATCTCCGAGATCTATCCCCTGAAGAACCGCGGCGTTGCCATGAGCGCGGTCACCGTGACCAACTGGGCCATGAACCTGCTCGTGGCTGTGACCTTCCTGACCGTGGTCTCCGTGCTGGGGCACGCCGGCACGTTCTGGATGTACGGCATCGTCGCGGTCGGTGCCTGGATCTTCGTCTATCGGCTGGTGCCGGAGACGAAGGGGAAGAGCCTGGAGCAGATCGAAGCGCACTGGCGCTCCGGAAAGTCCCCGAGCCAACTCTGAAAGCGAGAGGCCGGGTTGCATGAAGCATCTTCAATTCACGTGCTCCCTGTGGGACGAGGCCACGGCGTTGCCCCACTTCTGGGAGCACACGGTCGGCAGCGGCCACGCGCCCCTGGCGCTGCGCGGCGACTGGCAACAACAGCTGCGCGAGTGCCGCACGCTGCTCGGCTTTCGTCACACCCGCTTTCACGGGCTGCTGTGCGATGAGATGGGCACGCTCGTGGACGAGAAGAACCAGCTGCTCTACTCGTTCTTCAACGCCGATCAGATCTGCGACTTCCTTCTTTCGATCGGAATGAAGCCCTTCGTTGAGCTGAGCTTCATGCCAACCACCCTGGCGACAGGCGACAAGACCGTCTTCCACTACGGCGCCAACGTCACCCCGCCCAAGGACTACGGCCAATGGGCGACGCTCGTTTCCAGGCTGGCGACGCACTGGGTCGAGCGCTACGGCATCGACGAGGTCGGCAGCTGGTTCTTCGAGGTGTGGAACGAGCCGAACCTGCCGGCGTTCTGGACCGGAACGCAGGCCGAATACTTCGATCTGTATCGCTGCACGGCGCTGGCGCTCAAGGACGTGGACGCGCGGCTCCAGGTCGGCGGCCCGGCGACCGCGAACAATGAATGGATCACCGAGTTCGTCGACTTCTGCGAGCAGAACGGCGTGCCGCTCGACTTCGTGAGCACGCACCACTACCCCACCGACGCGCTCGGCTCGATCGGCGAAGACACCGAGACACAGCTGGCGCACAGCCGACGCAGCATCCTGCGCGAATGGGCGCAGGAGACGCACCGCAAGGCGCGCGGCAAGCCCGTCTACTACACGGAATGGAGCTCGTCGTCCAATCCGCGCGATCACCTGCACGACGAGCCCTACACCGCGGCCGTCGTCGTCAAGACGATGATGGAGGCCACCGGGCTCGTCCAGGGCTACAGCTTCTGGACCTTCACCGACATCTTCGAAGAGAACTACATGCCGGCGACCGCCTTCCAGGGCGGCTTCGGCCTGCTGACGCTGCAGGGCGTTCCGAAGCCGTCCTTTCGTGCCTTCGAGCTGCTCCATCGCCTCGGCGTTGAAGCCCTGCCCGTCACCGGTGAGCACGAAACCGTTGACGTCTGGGTGGTGCGTGGCCGCGATGCGGTTACCGTCCTGCTGACGAACCACGTGTTGCCGCGGCATCCAATTCGAAGCGAGTCGGTCCACATCGGGCTGACCGGGCTGCTGTCGCCGCGCAACGTCTACATCGAACGGATCGACGACGATCACGCTAATGCCGGGAAGCTCTGGGTCGAGATGGGCAGCCCGGCGCTTCCGAGTCCGCGGGAAGTCGAGCAACTGCGCACCGCATCGCAGATCGTGCGCGAGCCCCTGCAATGGACCTACCAGGGCGACACGCTCCACCTGGGCGTGACGATGCCGGTGCATGCCATCGCCGCCATCACGGTGGAGCTGACTCCAAGGGGAGGCCATGAAGCGGCCCGATAACAAGGAACTGCCCTCTCCACCTGGAGCGAAGATCGCCATCACGGGTGATCCGCCAATCGGCCCTGCGGAGCTGGAGACGTTGCAGAGGGAGACCTTCGCCTATTTCGCCAAGGAAGCGAACCCGAGCAACGGACTGATCGCCGACAAGACCCAGCCCGGCGCGCCGTCCAGCATCGCCGCCGTCGGGCTGGCCCTGTCGTCGTACCCCGTCGGCGTGGTGCGCGGCTTCATGACCCGGGCCGAGGCCGTGCAGCGAACCCTCGCGACGCTGCGCTTCTTCGATGCCAGCGTTCAGGGCACCGAAGCGGACGCCACCGGCTACAAGGGCTTCTACTACCACTTCCTGGACATGCGCAGCGGGCGGCGGGCCTGGGAGTGCGAGCTGTCCACCGTCGATACGGCGTTCCTGCTCGCCGGGATGTTGACCGCGGCGGCGTTCTTCCTCGACGACGTCGACGACGAGCGTGAAATCCGCGAGCTTGGCGACACGCTCTACCGGCGTGCCGACTGGCAGTGGGCGCAAGACGGTGGCGTGACGGTCAGCCAGGGCTGGCGGCCCGAGAGCGGTTTCATTTCCTATCGCTGGCAGGGCTACGACGAGGCGATGTTTCTCTATCTCCTCGGGTTGGGCTCGCCGACGTTCCCGCTGCCGAGGGAGAGTTACGCCGGGTGGACGTCGACCTATCAATGGCGGCGCATCTACGGCTACGAACTGCTGTATTCCGGGCCGCTCTTCACGCATCAGATCTCGCATCTCTGGTTCGACCTGCGAGGACTCCGCGACGAGTACATGCGCGGCAAGGACAGTGACTACTTCGAGAACAGTCGACGCGCGACCTATGTCCAGCAGCGCTACGCGATCGACAATCCGCGCCAATTCAGCGACTACGGCGAGACCTGCTGGGGGATCACCGCGAGCGACGGTCCCGGGCCCGACACGCTCGAGATCGGCGGCCGGCAGCGGCGCTTCTTCGACTACCTGGCGCGCGGCGTGCCCGAAGGACCCGACGACGGAACAATCGCGCCGTGGGCGGTGGTCGCGTCCCTGCCGTTTGCGCCCGAGATCGTGCTGCCGACCCTGAGCTATTTCATCAACCACGTGGAACTGAAGACCGAGGATCGCCTTGGCTTCAAGGCGACGTTCAACCCCACACATCCTGACCGATCCAAGAATCCCTTCGGCTGGGTGTCGCCGTGGCAGTACGGGCTGAATCAAGGCCCGATCGTGGTGATGATCGAGAACTATCGCAGCGGCTTGCCCTGGCGATTGATGCGCAGCTCACCGTACGTGACTCGCGGGTTGCGACGTGCGGGCTTCACGGGGGGCTGGCTCGACGGTCCCGACGGCGGCAGGCGATGGCCGAAAGGCCACATCGAGGACTGAACCTGGCCGTGCCGGCCGGCATCCGACCAGGCCAGGTTCCGAGGGCGATGAAGGCCTCGACATGTTCGCGGCGAAGTGCGGCCGCGCCCCGTGGCAGCCCCTGAACGGCGAGGAACAAATCAAGCGCACGCACGGCCGCGGAGTACGTGGCAAGCGTCGCGGGGCTCATCCGCTGGGCCGCGAGGTGGCGCCGCCACGACGCCAGGAGCGTCATCAACTCGGAGGGGCCGTATCATCGAGAGTGCCAGTTGGTGGAGATGCCGTCGCCGTTGACCGTCCGCTGGGGGTCTTGCAGGCGACTGGCATATGCGATTGGAGCGGCGTAGGCTAGTCCATTGAGGCAGTGAGTACGGGTTATACGGGATCCGTGAGCACGAAACCGCGTCGGGGTGTAGCGCAGCGGTAGCGCACGTGCTTTGGGAGCACGAGGTCGTGGGTTCGAATCCCACCGCCCCGACCACGCTCTGGCACCTGGGACGAGCTCGAGGATGCGTCCACGGCCGAGGTCTTGCAGTGCCGGCTTGAGCATGTGTTCCGGACCGGCAAGCGCATGGTGGCCCGGGCCGACGCCCGTCCCCGCGTCGTCCACGAGGCGCCTTCGGAGACGCTCCCGGTGTCCTGCCCGGGACGCGGAACGAGCGAGGAACGCTCGTCCTTCACCCTTGCCCGCGGTTCACTGGCCCGGCGTTTCCGGCATGGTCCAACAGTCCTCGGCGAGCCCTGGGCGGCTCACATCCGATGACGCCGCGCGTCGCAAACGTGGAGGTATGGCGTGACCGACCTCGCCGCGATACTCAACAACCTTCCGGCCGTCCGTGGACGATTTCCCTGGCCCGACTACGAGTACGTCAAGGGCTGGGGGGTGTTCGTCCTGCCCTTCGATTCGGGCCACGTCCTGGCCCTCCGCGTGTTTCCGGAGAACGACTTCGGGCCGTATCGGACGATCTGGCACCGTGATCCGGCGGGCGCCTGGTCCATCCACGTCGATGGCCCGCGGCTCGACACCGCCTGCCCGCGCTACTACGGGGCAGCCTGCGTCTACACCGGCTTCGCGCACATCGAGGTCACCTGGACAAAGTCGAAGACCCTCCGGGTGGTGATGGACTCCCCAGCCCTCGACTGGACTGTGACGGCCAGCGAGACGCCCGCACTCCGGATCCTCAATCCGCTGAGCGCCGCCATGCCGATCTCCACCTGGCGGCCCCGGCCGCTCGTCCGCTCCCGCGAGCTCCTGGGCCGGGCCCTCGGAATGGGCGACATGCGCCTCTCGGGCGTCATGCCGAGCGGGCACACCGGCACCCTGATGCCGCAACAGATGTTCTTCGTCGAGCGCTCGAAGGCCGTTCTCGACGGCGCCGATCTCGGCCGGCCGGCGCACCTGAAGGAGAACCCCCGGATGGGTCAGATCCCGCTGCCTTCGCGAGGCGTCCTGGCGATCGGCCAGGCAGCCTGGCGCACGCTCGACCCGGCCGAGTACGAGCGGACGAGAGCGGAGACCGCTGCGCAGCCTGTCGGGTAGCGGCCGCCACGACAAACGCTCGGGCCAGAGAGCGTCACCGACGGCGCACCATCCGCCCGGCGCCTATCCTGCGGGCATGGTCGATCCCCGTCGGCAGGCGCTCGATCGGCTCGAGCGGGCCCGGCGTGATGCCTGCGACGCGGGCGATCATCGGACGGAGGCAGACAGCGCGGCCGCGCTCCTGGCGGCTGTCGACCCGCGGTCCAGCGCGGACCTCGTCGTCGCCACCCTCGCCCACCTCCGCGCGCTCGAGCATCTCGCCGGGGCAGCGGCGGTCGACGCGGACCGGACGGACGCCCTCGAGCGATGGCGTGTGTCGGCCGTTGCCGCGCACTCTTCGCTCGGCCGGCGCCTCGAGGAGGAGGACGAGGCGTCACCCGCGGCGCGCCGCGCCGCGCTCGACCCGGTGGCCTCGAGCCTGCGTCGCGCGGAGGAGGCCGCGGGGCTCGAGCTCAGCCTGCCTGCCGCCGACCTGGCACGACGTGAGAGCGCGAGGGGCGCTCCGCGTCCCGAGAACCCGACGTTCCTCGCCCGGCAGCGCGCCGGGATCGCCGGGATTGCCGCACGCGACGGGCGGGCGTGGTGGCACGAGCGGTTCGTGGCGCGCTTCGGCTCCGACCCTCCGGCGGGCTGGTGGCTGGACGACCCAACGATCGTCACGGGCGGCATGGTCGCCGCCGGCCCCGACGCGGAGCACTGGTTCGACGCCCGAGACCAGGCCGAGTTCTTCGCCGAGATGGAGGCGCGCTACCGCGAGGAGATGGACCTGCCGGCGCGCGGGGAGGGCCGGGTCGCCGAGCTGCATCTGGTGCGCTGCGTCGAGGCGGCGCTGCCCGGCGTCGAGATCGTCCGCCAGACCCGCCCTGCCTGGCTGGGCGGCCGCCAGTCGCTCGACATCATGATCCCCTCGCTCGCGGTCGCGATCGAGTACCAGGGCGAGCAGCACTACCTCGCGCTGGCGCACTGGGGCGGCGAGGCGGGGCTGGCCGCCCGCCGCGAGCTCGATGAGCGCAAGCGCGACGCGTGCTGGCGCGCAGGGATCCGTCTCGTCGAGTGGCGGTACGACGAGCCCGTCTCGGTCGCGGCAGTTCGCGCGCGGCTTGGCCTGCCGGACAGGTCGGACGCCGACCCGAAGGCCGCAATCGGCCGCCTGGACCAGCGCCCGGCTCGGCCCCGCGGACGGATCAAGCGTGGACCGCACCGGCGCATAAGCCCGCCCGGATCGTCCCGAGAACAAGGCGGCGGGCTCCCTCGAGCGATCAGTCGGCCTGGGCCCGCGACGGATCCTGGGAATGATGCTGTGCCCCCGGAGGCTCGGGCGCCTCGATCGGCGGCAGGAGCGGCCGGCCCGTGATCAGCCGCGACCCGCGGCCGTGCGTCAGGAACGACCAGGCCCAGCGGGTGAGGACGACGAGCCGGTTGGCGAATCCGATGAGGTACGCGAGGTGGATCCCGAGCCAGAGCACCCACGCGACGAACCCGCTCTGCCGGCCGAAGGGCCCGAGCCACGGGATGTCGGTCACGCCGGACAGGCGGCCGATGATCGCCACGTCGCCGCGGTTCGAATAGCGGAACGCCGGCGTCGGCTCGCCTCCCAGACGCCGGAGGATCGTCGCCGCGGCGAACGATCCACCCTGGATCGCGCCCTGGGCGACGCCCGGCACTGGCCGGCCGTCATGCCAGAGCCGGGACGCGACGTCGCCAACGACGAAGATCTCGGGATGGTCGGGGATGGTCAGGTCGGGATCGACGACGATCCGCCCGCTTCGATCGGTCTCGGCGCCGGTCGCGGCTGCGACGACCCGGGCAAAGCTCGACGCCTGGACCCCGGCCGCCCACAGCACCGTCCGCGCCGGCAGCAGCTCCTCCCCTCCGGCCATCTCGAGGCGCACCGAGCGGTCGCCGATGCCGACAACCCGGGTGCCGGTCCGGACGATGACGCCGAGCCGCTCGAGCTGGCGCCGGGCCGAGGCCGATCGATCCTTCGGATATGGAGGCAGCACCCGGTCGAGGGCCTCGACCAGGATGATCCGGGCGCTGGTGGGATCGATCGAGCGGAAGTCGCGCCGCAGCGTGTCCCGCGCGATCTCGCCGAGGGCGCCCGCGAGCTCGACACCGGTCGGGCCGCCGCCGACGACCACGAACGTCATCCACTCGGCCCGCCGGGCGGGGTCGGCCTCGCGCTCGGCCGCCTCGAACGCGATGAGGATCCGGCGCCGTATCTCCGTCGCGTCGTCGATCGACTTGAGGCCCGGGGCGTCGTGAGCCCACTCCTCGTGCCCGAAATACGAGTGGCGGACGCCGGTGGCCACGACCAGCGAGTCGTACGGGATCGGCCCTCCGTCCGACATGGCGACCTCGCGCCGAACCGGATCGAGGCCGACGGCTTCGCCGAGGAGGACCGTCGTGTTCGGCCGCCTCCGGAAGATGGATCGAAGCGGCTGGGCGATCTCGCCCGGGCTGAGGGCCCCCGTCGCGACCTGGTAGAGGAGTGGCTGGAAGAGATGGAAGTTGCGCCGGTCGACGAGCGTCAGCGCGACCCGATCGTCGCGGCTCAGGCGCCGCGCGGCGTATAGCCCGCCGAACCCACCGCCGACGACCAGGACGCGGTGGCGATCGACGGACTGCGTCGCGCTCGCGATCTCCCCCATGACGACCCCCCTCTGGCACGAACGATACGAGGAGCGTGGGATCCACGCCCGCGCAGATCGGTTCGCCGGGACAAGGGTTTGGACGGTCTCGCCCCCGATGAGCGGCGACGGCATACCGGTCGCTCGGGCCCACGCTCGGTCCGGGCCGCGGAAATCCTCGGCACGGCGGCTGTATCCTCGCCGCACGAACGGCCTCCAGCCATGCGCGTCTTGATTGGGTCGTGCTCCCGGTCGCGCTCGGTGCGACCGGGTCCCTGATCTCCACGAGGTCCGCACGATGAGCATGCGATCCGAGCTCGGCGAAAGCCCCGTCCTCCTCGAGCGGCTGCTCGCGGGTGCCGTGGACCAGGTGGAAGCCGTCGCGCGCGCCGTCCGGGAGCGCGACATCGACCTCGTCGTCATCGCGGCCCGGGGGACGTCCGACCATGCCGCCCTTTACGGGCAGTACATCCTCGGGGCCCGCAACGGGCTGCTGGTCGTCCCGGCGGCCCCCTCGCTCGTCTCCATCTACGGCGCACCGCCGCGGCTGGGCAACGCGCTCGTCATCGGCATCTCGCAGTCGGGTCGATCGCCGGACGTCGTGGCGGTCCTCGACCAGGCGCGGCGGCAGGGGGCGCCGACCATCGCGATCACGAACGAGCCGGGCTCGGAGCTCGCCTCGGCGGCCGACCACGTGATCGAGCTCGAGGCGGGACCCGAACGCGCGGTCGCGGCGACGAAGACGTATCTGGCGGAGATCGCGGTCCTCGCGATGCTGTCCTCAGCGCTCTCGGCGGACGAGGCGTCCGCGCTCGAGCTGCGTGCCGTCCCGGACGCGTTGCGCACCGCGATGGAGCAGGAGCAGCGGGTGGAGGAGCTGGCGCGGAGCTGGGCGGGCGAGCGTGTCTGCGCGGTCCTGGCGCGCGGGTTCCATTACGCGACCGCCCGCGAGTGGGCGCTCAAGCTCAAGGAGCTGGCCTACCTCCTTGCGGATCCCTACTCGGGCGCGGACTTCCAGCACGGCCCGATCGCGCTCGTCCACGAGGGCTTCCCGGTCCTGGCCGTGGCGACCAGCGGACCGGCGCTCGACGGGATGGCCGAGCTCCTGGAGCGGGTGCGGGAGGCCGGCGCCCGCCTGCTCGTCATGTCGGACGTCCCGGCGGTCCAGGCGCTCGGCGATGGCGTGGCCCTGCCGTCGGTCCCGGAGTGGCTCTCGCCGCTCGTGGCGATCATCCCGGCCCAGCTCTTCGCCTATCACCTGGCGCGCGCCAGGGGCCTCGACACGGAGGCGCCGCGGAACCTCTCGAAAGTGACGCTGACGCTGTGACGGCACGCCAGAGGAGCAGATCACCGATGGTCCTGGAAAATACCGGCTCGCGAACGGCGGCCACTCGCTACCTCGTGCCGCCGCGCGTGACGCCGCCGCTCGACGCCGCATTCCGGCCGGCGCTGCTCGCGCGACGCGCGCTCGACGCGGTCATCCGCGAGACCCCCGGCGGCACGTCGGTCGCGCTCGCCGTCGAGCAGCCGGGCGGCTCCGTCCTCGCCCGCGAGGCGCTCGTCTTCGAGGATGGCCACCCGGACGCAGGCGTGAGCTACGCGTTCTGCGAGCGGCTCCTCAAGTCGATGCTCTGGTCGCACGGCGGCAGCCGGATCTGGGTGGACGGGCCCACAGCGCTCGTTGCTCACCTGCGAGATCACTATCGGTCGCAGCCGACCGGCCAGTTCGACGCGCGAATCCTGGGCGGCGAGGTCTACCTGGAGACGCTCGAGGTCGTTGCAGCGAATCATCGGGACTTTCCCGCATCCGCCGGTGCGACGTCGCTCCTCGGGCGCCACCTGGACGGCTGCCGGATCGGGTTCGACCTCGGGGCGAGCGACCGCAAGGCCGCCGCGGTGATCGACGGGACCGTGGTCTTCAGCGAAGAGATCGCCTGGGATCCCGTCACGCACGCCGATCCCGACTGGCACCTCGACCAGATCGACGACTCGATCCGGCGCGCGGCGGCCCACCTTCCGCGGGTCGATGCGATCGGCGGGAGCGCAGCGGGCATCTACGTCGACAGCGAGATCCGGGTGGCATCGCTCTTCCGCTCGGTCCCGCGCGACCTCTTCGACCGGAGGGTCCGGGGGCTGTTCGGCGAGCTCCAGCGGGCCTGGAACGGGGTCCCGTTCGTGGTCGTCAACGACGGCGAGGTGACGGCCCTCGCCGGCGCGATGCTCACCGGGGTCGGCGGCATGCTCGGCGTCGCGATGGGCTCCAGCGAGGCGGCCGGGTACGTGACGCCCGCGGGCGCGCTCACGTCACGGCTCGACGAGCTGGCGTTCGTCCCGATCGACTACGCGCCGGACGCCCCCGTCGACGAGTGGTCCGGCGACCGCGGCTGCGGCGTCCAGTACCTCTCCCAGCAGGCGACCGGGAGGCTGCTTGCCCCGGCCGGGATCGAGATCGAGCCCGGCGTCTCCCTGCCGGAGCGGCTCGTGCGCCTGCAGGCCCTGATGGCAGCCGGAGACGAGCGGGCCGCACGCGTCTACGAGACGATCGGGACCTACCTCGGCTACGCGCTCCTCGAATACCGCGACTTCTACGAGTTCGACCATCTCCTGCTGCTGGGACGGGTGATGACGGGCGCGGGCGGCGACCTCATCACGGGCCGTGCTCGCGCGGTGATCGAGGCGGAGGATCCCGCCGCCGCGGCCGCCCTGACCTTCCACACCGTCTCGGAGCGCGAGAAGCGGCACGGCCAGGCGGTCGCCGCGGCGAGCCTTCCCGAGATCGTGGCCTGACGCCGGGACCGGCGCGGCCCGCCGAGGGCGACATCTCGGTGTGCGCGGGCCGGCGACGCCCCGTGGCTGGCGGACGGGCCGCCCGGCCCAGCCGCGCGACTACATCGGGCTGACGAGCTGGAAGAGGTTCCCGTCCGGGTCGGAGAAGGTGGCGATCTCGGCGGGCGAGGTCTCGCTCGGCTTGTACGGCTCCCTGACGATCATTGCCCCGGCATCCTTGAGCCGGGCGAAGTCCCCCCTGACATCGGGGCTCTCGATGTTCCAGATGATGCGACCCGGCTGCGAGTTGGAGCCCTTCACCTCGTCGTGCGGTCCAACGAGGAACCCGCCCGTGCCGATCCGCCATCCCGTGTACTTGCCGTCCTCCCATTCCGGCTTTCCGAACAGCCCGGCGTAGTACGCGGCCAGGCGCTTCGGATCCTCGGACCCGATCAGGATGCTGTTGAGGTTCATGCCCCCTCCTCATGGATTCGACGACGT
This sequence comes from uncultured Chloroflexia bacterium, assembly GCA_963850035.1. Taxonomy (GTDB): domain Bacteria; phylum Chloroflexota; class Limnocylindria; order Limnocylindrales; family CSP1-4; genus CTSoil-043. Next base: position 149,299 of record CAWKJP010000018.1, read on the forward strand.
ACAGGGGGAGACGATGCCGTGCCACCCCGCGCGGGGAAGGCTACCCTAGCGCCAGAGACAGGCCAATGGGGGGTAGAGCGATGTCGCATGGCGCGGTTCTCCTGGTCGGGACCAAGAAGGGCGCCTTCATCCTCGACGGCGACTCGTCGCGACGGAGCTGGTCGATCCGCGGGCCGTTCTGCGAGGGTTTCTCGATCCATGACGTCAGCTATGACCGTTCCGACGGCGCGATCCTCGCCGGCGGGGGCTCGCCCTGGTTCGGACCGGCGGTCTGGCGAACGGAGGACCTCGGGAGCTCCTGGACGCACTCGTCCGCGGGCCTGACCTACGGCGACGCCGGTCCCGACCTCACCCGTGTCTGGAACGTGACCGCCGCGGCGGGCGCGATCTACGCAGGCGTCGAGCCGGCTGGCCTCTTCCGGAGCGATGACGGCGGGCGGACGTGGGCCCACCTCGCGGGTCTCCGCGCACATCCCAGCAGGCCGGAATGGCAACCGGGCAACGGCGGCCTCATCTGTCACACGATCATCCCCGATCCTGCCGATCCCGCACACCTCTGGGTCGGGATCAGCGCGGTCGGGGTCTTCGAGACGCGCGACGGCGGGACGACCTGGACGACGCGCAACCGTGGCGTTCGGGCCGACTTCGTCCCCGGGCCGGCGCCCGAATTCGGCCAGTGCGTTCATAAGCTCGCGCTGGCGGCGGGTGAGCCGGCGACCCTCTACCAGCAGAACCACTGCGGGGTCTACCGCTCGGACGACGCCGGGTCGACATGGATCGAGATCACCGGCCAGCTTCCCTCGGATTTCGGCTTCCCGATCGGCGTCCACCCGCGTGACCCCGGGACGGCCTGGGTCGTGCCCCTCAACGGCGACGACAAGGGCCGCTTCACGCCGGATGCGAAGCCGGCGGTCTGGCGGACGCGGGACCGGGGGGCGAGCTGGACGCGCCTGGACCGCGGGCTCCCACCTCGAGACGCATACATCTCGGTGCTGCGCGAGGCGATGGCCGTCGACGACCTCGAGCCTGCCGGCGTGTACATCGGGACCTCCACGGGCCAGCTTTATGGCTCTGCGGACGAGGGCGAGACGTGGACCACGATCGCCGCGAACCTGCCACCGATCGCGTCGGTCGACGTCGCGATCGTCGAGCGCTGAACGGGCGCGCGTCGTGGCGGAGGTGGTGCTGAGCCGGTCGCTCCTCGCGCTGTTCCCCGGGACTCCCCGGCGCGTCGCCGTCGAGGCATCCTCGGTTCGCGAGACGATCGCCGCGCTCGACCGCGCGATTCCCGGGATCGCCGACCGCCTCGGTCAGGGCGGGCCCGGCGATCCGCGAGCACATCAACGTGTTCGTGGACGGCGACGTGGCCGACCTCGACACGCCCGTCGGGCCCGGCTCCACGGTCCACGTGATTCCGGCTGTCTCGGGCGGCGCGTAGCACCCGACGGGCGATCGCTTCCACGGCGCCGCCTCGCCTGCGGCCATCTCCGTTCGACGGAGCTGCCGGGCCACGTGCATGCGCGCCCGCCGCGTCGACGTGGCACGCTTCGCATCGGACGGTGCATGCGGCGCCGCGGCGCATGGGAGCGCGACCGGGTTGGCCATCCTCGACTACTTCGAGCGGAAGACGCGCATCCTCCTGGGCCTGGCGGTCGTCGCCACGGCCGCGTCGGCGCTGCTCGTGGCGAGCGGCGCGCCCCCGGTCGCGACGTTCGGGGTCACCGCGGTCGCCCTCGCCATGCTCGCCTCGCTGGTCGGGGAGGGGACCGAGCAGCTCAGCGCGACCCACGGCCCGGCCGTCACGGGGATCCTCCAGTCGGCGCTGGGCAACCTGCCCGAGCTCTTCATCTCGATCTTCAGCCTCCAGGCGGGCCTGGTGGTCGTCGTCCAGTCCGCGCTGATCGGGTCGATCCTTGCCAACAGCCTCCTGGTCCTGGGCGCGGCGTTCCTCGTGGGCGGCCTGAAGTTCGGGACCCAGGCGTTCGGGGCGCGTGCGAGCCGGCCGATCGCCACGCTCCTGCTGCTCGCGGTCGGGTCGCTCGTCATCCCCACGCTCGCGACCGAGGCCGGCGCTCCTGACGCCGGGCACGCGGCCGAGCTCTCGGTCGTCGTCTCGATCGTCCTGCTCGTCGTCTTCGCCGGGTCGCTGATCTTCTCCATCCGCGGCGACACCTCGCCCACGGGCGCCACGACCGCGGGGGCCGTCGTGGAGCTGGAGGGCCCCGGCCATCTCTGGCCGCAATGGCTTGCCCTGGTCGTGCTCGCCGTCGCCGCCGTGGCCGCGGCATTCGTGTCCGACTGGTTCGTGGCGGCCCTCCGGCCCGCGATGGCAACCCTGGGGATGTCGGAGGCGTTCGCAGGGCTCGTCGTCGTGGCAATCGCTGGCAACGCCGTCGAGAACGTCGTGGGCGTCCAGGCAGCGGCGCGCAACCAGGCCGACCTTGCCGTCAGCCTGATCCTCAACTCATCGCTCCAGGTGGCCATCGCCCTGACCCCGGCGCTCGTCATCGTCTCGATGTTCATGGGGGTGACCCCCCTGACCCTCGCCGTGACGCCGCTGCTCGCGGGAACGGTCGCGATCTCGGCGATCCTCGCCGCCGTGATCGTCTTCGACGGCGAATCGAACTGGCTGGAGGGGCTGGCCCTGATCGGGCTCTACCTGATCATCGCCGCGTCCGTCTGGTGGGGCCCGGGGATCGTGGCATGACCGCGCTCCCGGGTCCCCTCGGCGGCCGCCCGCTCGGGGTCGGGATCCAGCTTCCGGAGGTCGAGTGGGAGGCCCGCTGGCCGGACATCCGGGCCCTCGCGATCCGGGCCGAGGAGCTCGGGTTCGACTCGGTCTGGTACGGCGATCACCTGCTCTACCGGCGACCGGGCGACGAGCGCGCGCGGGGCCCGTGGGAAGCGTGGTCGATCCTCGCCGGCCTCGCCGCCGTGACGTCACGAATACTGATCGGCCCGCTGGTCGCCGCGACCGCGTTCCACAGCCCGGCGATGCTGGCGAAGAAGGCCGCGACGGTCGACGAGATCAGCGGCGGCCGCCTGGTCCTGGGCCTGGGCGCGGGCTGGAACGAGGCCGAGTTCCGCGCGTTCGGCTTCCCGTACGACCACCGGATCGGCCGGTTCGAGGAGGCGTTCACGATCGTTCGGACGCTCCTGCGCGATGGGGCGATCGACTTCGCGGGAACCTACTACTCGGCCCGCGACTGCGAGCTCGTTCCGCGCCCCCGCCCGGGCGGGCCGCCGCTGATGGTCGGCTCGTCCGGGGAGCGGATGCTGGCCGTCACGATCCCGCACGTCGACGCATGGAATGCCTGGTACGACTCGTTCGGCAACAGCCCCGAGGGCGTCCGGGCGCTCCGCGATCGCGTCGACGCGGCGTGCCGTGATGCGGGCCGCGATCCCGCGGCGATCGCCCGGACGGTCGCCGTCCAGGTTCGCCTGCCGGGCGGCTCGGGGCGGTTCTCGGGCGAGGCCGGCCGCCCGCCGATCCCGCCTGTCGCGGGCAGCGCGGAGGAAGTCGCCAGCGTCCTGCGCGCCTTCGCGGACGCAGGGATCTCGCACGTCCAGCTCGTGGTGGATCCGATCACGCTCGCGTCCCTCGACGTCCTGGCGCCCGTCCTCGAGGCCCTGGACCGGGGCTAGCTCGCGGGCCTCGACATGCGGCGGCCGGCCGACCGGCTCGGCCCCCGTGGGCGCGCCCCCGTGGGCACGCGCGGCTGCGAGATTCGAAGTTGACCCCGCCGCTCGGCGGTGCCTAGAGTGGCGTCGGGCAATTGGGGGGCGGACCCCGGAAGCCTCGATGGGCGTCGGGGCGTCGGGGCGTCAGGAGAGGAGCACCCCAATGCGCGCACCTGTCCATCGTCGATCGGTCCGCCTGCTGGCCGCGCTGGGGGTGACGGCGGCGCTCCTGATGCCCGCGGCAGGGCTGCCGGCGCGGGCCGCCAACCCGCTCGTCCTCCGCGTCGGGACGACGCAGGACCTCGATGCGCTCAACCCGTACCAGACGCTCCTGGTCAGCGGCTACGAGGTCTTCCAGCTCACCTACAACCTGCTCGTCGACTTCGGGCCGAACCTGGAGCCGGTCCCCGGGTTCGCCGACTCGTGGACGCGCGCCGCCGACGGGAAGTCCTGGACGTTCCACATCCGGACGGGCATGAAATGGTCCGACGGCCAGCCGGCGACCTCGGCCGACGCGTGCTTCTCGTGGGGCCTCGCCGTCGCTGCGATCAAGGATGGGGCGAACATCGGGGCCGGATACCTCGACCCGAACCTCAAGGATGCGGGCGTCACCGCGGTGAGCTGCCCGGACGACCAGACGATGATCGCAACCACGACGGATCCGTCCGACCGCGTCCTCCAGGTCTACCTGCCCATCATCCCGAAGCACATCTGGGGCAAGGAGACGTACAAGACGATCGGTGATGCCAAGTTCGTGGCGCCACTCGTCGGGACCGGCCCCTACACGGCAGCGGAATGGAAGACGAGCCAGTTCGTCCGCTTCGTGCGGAACCCGAACTACTGGGGCAAGCAGGGCGCCGCGGACGAGGTCGTCATCCAGTTCTTCAAGGGCGCCGACACGATGGTCCAGGCGTTCAAGCGCGGCGAGATCGATTACGCCCGGGACACCACGCCCGAGCAGCTCAAGGCCCTCGAGGGCCAGCCGAACATCGTGACGGTGGTCGGCAGCGCGAACGGCTGGTCCCAGCTCGCCTTCAACGAGTACGGTGCCACGAAGGGGCAGACGCTCACGCCGGGGGTCGGGCCATCGACGAAGGCGCTGTGGGATCCGGCGTTCCGCGACGCGCTCGGCTACGCGGTCGACAAGAAGGAGCTGGTCGATCGCGTCCTGGGCGGCTACGGGGAGGTCGGCACGACGATCGTGCCGCCGGTCCTCGGCGCCTGGCACGTGGAGCCCGACCATCCGCGGACGTTCGACATCGCGCTAGCCGGGCAGAAGCTCGACGCGGCCGGCTACAAGCTCGACGCCTCCGGGCAGCGGCTCGACAAGGAAGGCAAGCCCATCAGCCTCCGGCTGGACTACCCGAACACCAAGGACACCTACGCGAAGGCCGCCCAGTTCGTGAAGGACTGGTACGGCCAGCTCGGCATCAAGGTGACCGCCCAGCAATACGACTCGGCCACGCTTGGCAACATCGTCCTGCCGCCCGAGGCGGGCAAGGACTTCAAGGCGAATTACGACATCGAGCTGTGGGGGTGGACCGGCAACCCGGACCCGAACGCCCTCCTCCAGATCTTCCGCTGCGACGCAATCGGCTCGTCGTCGGACAGCCAGTACTGCAACCCCGCGTTCGACACGATGTACGACCAGCAGAACCTGGCGGCCACCGCGGACGCGCGCAAGACCATCCTGGCCCAGATGCAGAACCTGATCTATGACCAGGCGGTCTACGACATCCTCTACTACGACGCGAACCTCGCGGCGTACCGGACTGATCACTTCGCCGGCTGGCAGAATCAGCCGCTGGCGAATGGGACGCCGCTCTTCACCTACGGCACGCTCCAGTACACGCTGCTCACCGACGCGACAGCCGTGCCCTCGCCCACGCCGGCGCCGTCGGCCGCGCCGTCGACCGCACCCGGCTCCTCGCCGGCTGCGTCTGCCTCCCCGGTTGTCGCTCCGGCTCCAGCGCCCGCCCCGGCCAGCGGCAGTGACAACACCGCGCTCTACGCCGTGATCGTCGTCGCCGTCCTCGTCGTGGCCGGCGGTGGCCTCCTGCTCGTCAGGCGCCGTCGCGGTGCCGCGCCGGGCGACGAGGAATAGCGAGCGGGGCGGCGTCGCCGACCCTGACCATGACCGCATGACCATCCTGGCGGAGGGCCGCACGCCGGCCCTCCGCCGCATGCCCACTGTGTCGCCACCCGCCGCGGCCCCGTCGTCCGCGGCGCGATCCGGGCGCCCCAGGTGAGCGCGCGCTACCTCGCCCGGCAGTCAGCGCAGGCGATCTTCACGATCCTCATGATCGTCCTGCTCAACTTCCTGCTCTTCCGGATGATGCCCGGATCGCCGGACCGGGTGAACCCGCGTAACCCGAACGTGACCGTCGAGCAGCGGGACGCAGCGCGGGCTCGCTGGGGCCTGGACAAGCCCCTGATCCCCGACCAGCTGGTGGCATTCGTCGGGTCGACGCTCCAGGGCGACCTGGGCTACTCGATCAAGTTCCAGGGGCAGCCGGTGACGCAGGTCATCGGCGACCGCTTCGCGCCGACCATCCTGCTGATCGGCCTCGCCGAGCTCATCGCGATCGTCCTCGGCCTCGCCCTTGGGGCATACACCGGCTGGCGGCGGGGAGGGCTGGCCGACCGGGTCGGCAACGGGATCAGCCTGATCCTGTACTCGATGCCCTACTTCGTGATCGGCATGCCGCTCATCATCATCTTCGCGGCCGGGCTGGGCTGGTTCCCGACCTCGGGGATGCTCACCGCCGGGGCATCGTATGCCGGGCCACTGGAGTTCCTGGGCGACCTCGTGTCCCACCTTGCGCTCCCGCTCGCCACCATCAGCCTGGGCCTGATCGGCGGGTACTCCATCCTCATGCGCTCGTCGATCAGCGAGACGCGCACCGAGGACTACATCGCGACCGCACGGGCGAAGGGCCTCACGGACGGCAGGATCCTGCGCTCGCATGCGTTTCCCAACGCCCTGCTGCCGGCCGTGACCCTGATCGCCATCAACCTGGGCTACGTCGTGGGCGGCGCGATCACCGCGGAGATCGTCTTCAACTGGCCCGGCCTCGGAACGCTGACCGTGGACGCGCTGGACTCGCGCGACTACCCGGTGCTCCAGGGGATCTTCCTGCTGCTCGGCGTCTCGGTGGTCCTCGCCAACTTCGTGGCCGACATCGTCTACGGCTACCTGGACCCGCGCGTGCGGCAGTGAGCGCCGTCCCCGTCGCGCCGATCGACGTCCGGGGGGCGCGGTGGCGCCTGCGCCTGCGCAACGCGCGCCAGTTCGCGCGGCGCTATGCCGCCCGCCGGGATGGCGTCGTCGGGGCGGCGATCCTCGTGGTCTTCGCGCTCCTCGCGCTCGCCCCGCAGCTGTTCGTCGGCGCGCTCCAGACCGTCACCACCGCCACCGGCGGACCGCTGGAGTCCCCATCGACCGCCCACATCCTGGGGACCGACGAGATCGGGCGCGACATCCTGAACCTGACCGTTCACGGGTCGCGGGTGTCCATGGTGATCGGGCTCCTCGCCACCCTGATCACGATCCTGCTCGGGGCGGTGATCGGGATCGTCTCCGGGTTCCTGGGTGGACGTTCCGACCAGGTCCTCATGCGCCTCACGGACTTCTTCCTGGTCCTGCCGACCTTCGTCCTCGCCATCGTCCTGGCACCGATCATCCTGGACATCGTCGGGACCGACGCCGAGCTCTTCGGGATCCGGGCCACGCTGCTCGTGATCATCGTGGTCATCGGTCTCACGAGCTGGGCCTCGACGGCGCGGATCATCCGCTCCCAGACGCTCTCGGTGAAGGAGCGCATGTTCGTGGACCGGGCGCGGGTCATCGGCGGGAGCCGGGCGCACATCATGCGGCGCCACATTCTCCCCAACGTCGTGAACCTGATCGTGGCGAACACGGTCCTCACGTTCGCCGGCGCGATCTTCACGGAGACCACGCTCTCGTTCATCGGCCTGGGCGATCCGTTCGCGCCGTCCTGGGGACAGCTCCTCAACGCGGCCCAGGTGTCGGGCGCGCCCGGCCTCGGCGCCTGGTGGTACATCGTCCCGCCGGCATCGTGCGTCGTCGTCGTGATCCTGGCCTTCACGCTCGTCGGCAACGCCCTCGACGACGTCCTCAACCCGAAGTCGGCGACCCGATGAGCGGCGTGCCGGAGCCCGGCGGCTCGCCTGCTGACAGCCCCGGCGCGCCCGGCGGGCCCGTGGCGCCCGCCGGGCAGGTGGCCGCGCGCGGGCGGCGCCAGTGGCCCTTGCCGAAGCTGGCCGATCCCAACGCCCCACTCCTCGTGGTGGAGGACCTGCGAACCTACTTCACCCTTCCGTCCGGGATCGTGAAGGCGGTCGACGGCGTCAGCTTCGAGCTGCACGACGGGGAGGCGCTGGGGATCGCCGGCGAGTCCGGCTGCGGCAAGACGACAACCGCGCTCTCGCTGGTCCGCCTGCTTCCGGCCAACGCGAAGGTCGTGGGCGGCTCGGTCCGGCTCTTCGGGATCGACCTTGCGACGAAGAGCGAGAACGCGCTGCGCCGCTATCGCTGGCGCGAGATCTCGGTGATCTTCCAGGGCGCGATGAACGCCCTGAACCCCGTGCGCCGGGTCGGCGACCAGATCGCAGAGCCGATCGTGGAGCGGCTCGGGCTTCCGCGTGCCGAGGCGAACCGGCGGGCGGTGGAGCTCCTGGAGCTCGTCGGCATCGCGCGCGACCGGGCGGCGGCGTACCCGCACCAGCTCTCGGGCGGGATGCGCCAGCGGGCGATGATCGCGATGGCGCTCGCCTGCGATCCCGCGATCGTGATCGGCGACGAGCCCACCACGGCCCTCGACGTCATGGTCCAGGCCCAGATCCTCGAGCTGCTCGAGCGGCTTCGCGAGCAGCTGGGGCTCTCGCTGATCCTCATCACGCACGACCTCTCCGTGATCGCCGAGACGTGCGACCGGGTCCTCGTGATGTATGCGGGGCGGGTGGCGGAGGAGGGACCCGTCCGGACGGTCTTCCGCGAGCCGCGCCACCCCTATACGCAGATGCTCCTCGCCGCCATCCCGAACCTCGACTCCGACCGGCGACTGCTGGGCACGATCCCCGGCGCCCCGCCCGACCTGCGGACCCCGCCGCCGGGCTGCCGGTTCCACCCGCGCTGCCCGCTCGCGATGGACATCTGCCGCGAGGTCGTGCCCGAGGAGGTCCGCTCCGCCGACGGCGTTCGCGTTGCCTGCCACCTGTATCCGCCAGGCGGCGATGGCGTCCGCCGGCTCATCCCGCTCCCGGAGATCACGGGCGCCGACGCCCCTGGCCTCGACGCTCCCGGCGCATCGCCGGCACCGGCCGCGGAGCCCGCGCGGTGACCGACGACCTGCTCCGCCTCGAAGGCCTCGCGGTCCACTTCCCCATCCGCGGCAGCTTCGCGGACGCCATCCTCCGGCGCCGGTTCGGGGCCGTTCGCGCGGTCGACGGGATCGACCTGGCCATCCGCCGCGGCGAGGTGCTGGGGCTCGTCGGCGAGTCGGGATCCGGCAAGACCACGACCGGCAGGGTGATCGTCAAGCTGACCCGCCCCACCGCCGGGCGCATGCTCCTCGACGGGACCGACGTCACCGAGGTTTGGGGCGGCTCGGCGCTGCGCGACTTCCGGCGTCGCGTCCAGCTCATCTTCCAGGACCCCTACGAGACGCTGAACCCGAAGCAGACGATCCACGACTTCGTCGCCGAGCCGCTCGAGGTCCAACGGGTGGCGGCCCGGGCGAGCGAGCGTGAGCGGCGGGTCCTCGAGGCGCTGGAGGCCGCCGGCCTCCGGCCCGCGTCCGACTTCGCGTTCCGGTACCCGCACGAGCTCTCGGGTGGGCAGCGCCAGCGTGTCGTGATCGCCGGGGCGCTGGTGCTCGGCCCGGAGCTCGTGGTGGCGGACGAGCCGGTCTCCATGCTCGACGTCTCCATCCGCACCGAGATCCTCAAGCTGATGCTGGATCTGCGCACCGAGCACGGCCTCACCTACCTGTTCATCACCCACGACCTCTCGGTGGCGTGGGTCATCGCCGACCGGATCGCAGTGATGTACCTCGGTCGCATCCTGGAGATCGGGGCGGCCGAGGAGGTGATCCGGCGGCCCGGCAATCCGTACACGCAGGCGCTCGTCTCGGTGATGCCGAGCCCGGAGCCTCCCGAGGCCGGCCGGCGCGCCAAGCGCCAGATCCTCGCGGGCGAGACGCCGAGCGCCGCCGCGATCCCGACCGGCTGCCGGTTCCACCCGCGCTGCCCGTGGGCTGCGCGCGCCGGCATCCTGGAGCGGTGCCGGACGGCGGAGCCGCCCCTCTTCGACATGGGCGACGGCCACGCCGCCGCCTGCTGGCTCGCCGAGGGCGGCCGGCCGTTGCCGGTCCTCGGCCCCTCACCGGCCGGGGGCTAGCGCGTTCCCCAGGTGTAGACCTGCTTGAGCATCCGCAGGTAGACGAACGTCTCCGTCTCGCGGACGCCCGGCACGCGGCGCAGCTTCTCGGTGAGGAATTGGAGAAGCGCCTCGTTGTCCTCGCAGACGACCTCGACGAGGAGGTCGTACGAGCCGGCGGTGACGACGAGGTAGTCGACCTCCGGGAAGCCGTTGATGAGGTCGGCCGCCTCCAGGAGCTCGGATGCCTCGCAGCGGACGCCGATCATCGCCTGCTGCTGGAAGCCCAGCTTGAGCGGGTCCGTGACGCCGACGATCTGGAGGATGTCCCGCTCGACCAGTCGATTGGTGCGCGCACGCACCGTTGCTTCCGAGACCCCGAGCGCGACCGCGATCTGCGTAAAAGGCCGCCGGCCGTCCTGCTGGAGGTGCTCGATGATCCGCTTGTCGAGCTCCGAGATCTCGGTCGCTGGGCTCCGAACCTCGCCCGTGCGCACGCGCGGCGGCGCCTGCTGCGACATCGCTGGCATCCTCCGGGGGCGTCGGGCGCGCGCCGCCCTCTCGCGTTGGACGCTAGCAGACCGCGACGCGGCGCCGCAATGCTCCGTGCCGGGATCTGAGACGTCGGGACGGTGCTGATTCGGCGACGTCCGGCGTGCGGCACGGCTGGTCGGCGCGTCCGGCCCGAGGATAGAATGCGAGGTCAGGGGGTTCCGTCACCATCGCGTCCGCGACGAGCCCCGATTGAGGAGCAGCGTGTCCAACGCCGGCCTTGTGCTGGGCCTGATCGCGGTCGGCGTCGTGGACGGTGCGCTGCTCGCCGTCTTCGCGGCGCTGCTCCTCGGGATCCGCCAGCGGAACGCGGGCCCCAGCCCGACGGCAGCATCCCTCGCCCCGGTCGACATCCGGGCGCTGACCGCGCTCGGCCGGGACGCGAGCGTCGCGGACGGCGTCCCGATCGCCGCCTACGACCGCGTCGTGCGGATCGCCGGCTGGGCCTGGATTCTCTCGACGGCGATCCTGGTCTCCACGAGCGGCCTCTGGCCCGACCGGGCGGGCGCGATCTTCGCGATCCTCGGGATTGCCGGCCTGTTCGTCCTCGTCGCCCACGACGTGCTGCCCGCCGCCGCGGTCGGCCGGGCGAAGTACCTGGTCGAGGGCGGCGTCTCGATCCTCTTCGTGACGCTGATCGTCGTGCTCACCGGTGGAGCCGCGAGCCCCTTCTTCTTCGCGTTCGTCCTGATCGTCGTCGGAGCGGCGCTCGTCGTGCCGCCGGCCGCAACCGTGAGCCTGGTCGTGCTCGCCGCCGCGAGCTACCTCGTCGCGATCGCCCTGGAGCTCACGCCTGGCAGCGCGGACGTCGGCCTGATCGCCGTGGTCGGGGTCAACCTCGTCTCGCTCATCCTGCTTGCCTACGTCGCGATGGTCGTGGCGCGCGAGCAGCGCCGCACGCGCCTGGCGGCGGTCCGGCTGTCGACCACGGACGCGCTCACCGGGCTCGCGAACCGGGCCTACCTCGTCGCCGCGATCGAGCGCGAGATCGAGCGGGGGACGCGCTACGGGCGCGGCTTCTGCCTCCTGATGGCCGACCTGGACAACCTCAAGGCCGTCAACGACTCGTACGGGCACCGCGCCGGCGATCACGTGCTTGCGGGCGTCGCCGACGTCATCCGGGACGGGGTCCGGCGGATCGACACCTCGGCCCGGCTCGGTGGAGACGAGTTCGTCGTGCTGTTGCCGGAGACGGACCCGACCGGCGCGTTCGTGGTGGCCGAGAAGATCCGCCAGGGCGTCGCGTCGATGCGCACGATGGAGCGCGACAGCAACGTCCCGGTCAGCATCTCGATCGGCCTCGTCGCCTGGCCCGATGACGGCAGGACGCTCGACCAGCTGATGGACGGGGTGGACGAGGCCATGTACGCGGCGAAGCAGCGCGGACGGAACCGGATCGGCGGGCCCTACGCCCGGTCCGGCGAGATGACCCCGGTCATGCGGGCCGTGTCGCGTCCGCCCGTCGGTCGCGCGCCGGTCTCACTCGGCAGGGAGATGGGCCGGGCGGGCTGACCCTGGTCCTGCGCTCGCTTGACGGGCGCCACGGGGGAGCCGGTGTACGATCCGGCCATGGAGGACGGGTCCACCACGCGCGCGATCCGGGTGACGGCGCGCCCGCCGCGCACGGACCAGCCGCCGTGGTCGGCGCCGACCCACCGGACCGCCACGTTCTCCAGCGCCGACGCCGCACCGACTCCCGCGACCGCGACCGCCTGACCCGTGGCGACCACCCACACCCTGCCGGGCGGCGCCCCGGCGATCCTCTCGCGCCGGCCGACGAACCCGGTCGCGAGCGCGGGGCGCGGCGCCTACCGGCTCCTCACCTCCGTCCGGTTCGCGGTCGTCCAGATCGTGGCGATCGCGCTCGCCGGGGTCGCCGGCATCATCCTCCCGCAGCTCCCCTCGATCGCGGAACGCAGCGCCGCCGACTATGCCCAGCAGATGGACACGATCCGGGCGCGCCTCGAGCCCTCCCTGGGGGCCGGCGCGGTCTCGTTCCTCGAACGGCTCCAGCTCTTCCGGGTCTTCAGCGCCTGGTGGTTCACGCTGCTGCTGGCGCTGCTGGTCGTCTCGATCGTCGTGTGCACGCTTGACCGGACGCCGCGCCTGTGGCGCCAGTCCCGTCACGTCCGGGTCCGCCAGCCCGACGCCTTCTACGACCCCGGCGTGGCCGACCGCGCGGTCATCGCGGACGGGCTTGGGGTCGACGACGTCAGGGCGGCGCTGCGGCGTGCCCGGTTCCGCGTCCGGGAGGAGTCGGCGCCGGACGGGACGCGCTATCTCTATGGCGACCGCCACCAGTACGTGAAGATGGCGACCCTCATCAGCCACGCCGGGCTGGTGGGATTCCTGCTCGCAGCGGCCGTGACCAGCCGGTTCGGCTTCGAGACCGGGATCCTGCTCCCGATCGGGCAGGCCGTTCCCATCGACAGCATCGGGACGTCCGGCCTCGTGAGCGTCAAGAACCTCTCGTTCAACGCGCCGCAGGACGCGTCCGGCCGGTTCACGGACTTCGCGACCGACCTGGCGGTTTACCAGGACGGACGCGAGATCGCGCGAAAGACGATCCGGGTGAACGACCCGCTGAGCGCGGGCGGATACACGTTCCACCAGAACTTCTTCGGGCCGGCCATCGACCTCACGATCCGGGCGCGGGACGGCGGCCTCCTCTGGTCGGGACCGGTCCCGCTCGACGCGTCCGCGGGCGGGCTCCCGACCGGGCAGCTGGTCGTGCCGGGCCGCGACGCGGTCGTCCAGCTCGTGATGGCCAAGGCCGGGACGGCCACGCCCCTCTTCGTCGTCGCGGTGCGGCCAACGGCCACCGACGCGGCTGGCAACCCGACCGCGTACGAGACGCTCTTCCAGGGCCTCGCCGGGCCGGGCGACTCGGCCGCGCCGGCGAACGTCGACTTCAGCGTGACGGTCGACGCGATCTCCGCGTACTCGGGGATCATCGCGCGGCGCGATCCCGGCGCACCCATCGTCTGGGCCAGCTTCCTGCTCCTGATCCTGGGGCTCGCCATCACCTTCTACCTCCCGCGCCGGCGGGTCTGGGTGCGCATCGCTCCCGCCGGGGAGGTCCGCCTGGCGGCACACGCGGACCGCTACGTGGACCTCCGCCGCGAGTTCGGGGCGCTGCTCACGGACCTCGTGGCGCGCCGGCGTTCCACCGGCTGACCCGTGGGCGTCCCAGCGTGGAGGTACAGCCACGGATACGTTTCATTTGCGGGACATTTCGGAGAATCCCGCAGCCGGGGCCTTGGACTGCCCATCGCGGTGCGGTAGGTTCTCGGCACCATCCCGGATGCGTCCCCTCGCGTTCCGATCATGCGTAGCCCGAGGGCGTCACGCGCCGGTCCGATCGCAGGCAGGCGGACCACGCGCCCATCAGACGTAGGAGTCACATGACCGCTCGTCACACGGCCATCGAGGCGATCTCCAACCATCGAGTCGCCTCCACCCAGGACTATCTCGAGCATGCCGGCGAGGAGATCTACGGCAGCTACGTGTTCGACGAGGTGGTCCAGCGGCAGTACCTGCCCTCTCCGATCTTCAAGCGGCTGCGGCGCACCATCGAGGGCCTCGAGCCGTTCGACTCCGTGATCGCGGACGCGGTCGCCCACGGCATCAAGGAGTGGGCGCTCGCCCACGGGGCAACCCATTACACGCACTGGTTCGTCCCCATGACCGGGTCGACGGCCGAGAAGCACGACTCGTTCCTGAGCCCGACCCGCGACGGCCGGACCGTGGCCGAGTTCTCGGGCCGCAACCTCCTGCAGGGCGAGCCCGACGCGAGCTCGTTCCCGTCCGGCGGGATCCGGTCCACGTTCGAGGCCCGCGGGTACACCGCGTGGGACCTCACGAGCCCGATCTTCCTGCAGGTCGAGCCCAACGGCGTGACCCTGACCATCCCGACCGCATTCGTCTCGTACACGGGCGAGGCGCTCGACCACAAGATCCCGATGCTGCGCTCGCAGGAGGCGCTGGGGACGCAGGCCCTGCGCGTGCTGCGCTGGTTCGACAACACCAGCGCCAGCCGCGTCTTCACGAACATCGGGCCGGAGCAGGAGTACTTCCTGGTCGACCGGCGCCTTGCCGAGCAGCGGCCCGACCTGATCCTGACGGGACGCACCCTGTTCGGCGCCCCGTCCCCGAAGGGCCAGGAGCTGGAGGACCAGTACTTCGGCACGATCCGGGAGCGGATGCTCGCCTTCATGATGGACCTGGACCGCGAGCTGTGGCGGCTCGGCATCCCGGCCAAGACGCGCCACAACGAGGTGGCGCCGGCCCAGTTCGAGATGGCCCCGGTCTACGAGCCGACCTCGGTCGGGTCCGACCACAACATGGTCGTCCTGAGCATGATGCGGCGCCTCGCGCGCCAGCACGACCTCATGTTCCTCGCCCACGAGAAGCCGTTCGCGGGGATCAACGGATCGGGCAAGCACAACAACTGGTCGATGGGCACCGACGAGGGCGAGAACCTCCTCGACCCCGGCCACGATCCGCACGCGAACGCGCAGTTCCTGGCGTTCCTTGTCGCGGTCATCCGCGGCGTCAACGTCCACGCGGACCTGTTGCGGGCGAGCATCGCGGACGCCGGCAACGACCACCGCCTGGGCGCGAACGAGGCGCCCCCGGCCATCGTGTCGATCTTCCTCGGCTCGCAGCTCGAGGACGTGATCGAGCAGCTGGAGAAGGGCGCGGCGTCGGCCTCCAAGAAGGGCGGCGACCTGGAGCTGGGCGTCACCTCGCTCCCGGTCCTGCCGAAGGACGCCACCGACCGCAACCGGACGTCGCCCTTCGCCTTCACGGGCAACAAGTTCGAGTTCCGCGCCGTCGGCTCGTCAGCCCCGATCTACTGGCCCCAGACGGTCCTCAACAGCGCCGTGGCCGATTCGCTCGCCGGGCTCGCGGACGAGCTCGACAAGCTCGAGCACGGCGACTTCGAGGGGCTGACCACGATCCTGTCGGGGATCGTCAAGAAGAACAAGCAGGTTCTGTTCGAAGGCAACAACTACGCCGAGGAGTGGCACGCCGAGGCGGCGAAGCGCGGTCTGCCCAACAACAAGACGACCGTCGACGCGCTCCCGGCCCTGACCACGGCCAAGGCCAAGAAGCTCTTCTCGAAGCTCGGCGTCCTTTCCGAGCGCGAGCTTGCCGCCCGCGTGGAGATCAACTGGGAGCGCTACGTCAAGGTCCAGAACATCGAGGCCAACTGCGCGCTGGACATGGCCAGGACCCTGATCCTGCCCGCGGCCGTCCGGTACCTGGGCGAGCTCGGGGATGCCTCGGCGTCCAAGGGCGTCAAGGCCGTCGCGGCCAGGGTGGCCGTGCTGACCGACGGGCTCGTGGACGCCATCCACGCCCTCGAGGCGGCGCAGCATGCCGCCCACGAGGCGGACTCGGTCCATGCGGAGGCGACGGCGTTCTGCGACAAGGTCATTCCCGCCCAGAACGCCGTCCGCGCGGTCGCGGACGAGCTCGAGACCCTGGTGGCCGACGACCTGTGGCCCCTTCCCAAGTATCGCGAGCTGCTCTTCCAGTACTAGGGCGATCCCAGGCCCGCCTTTCGCGATCCTGGGCCATGCTCGCGGGGGGTGGCGCAAGGGCGGACCGGGCGATCAGGCGCTCCGCCCGCTGAAGGAGGTTGACGTGGCCGAGGCCGGCACGCTCGCGATCATCAAGAAGGCCCAGGTGGACGGGATCCGGTTCATCCAGCTCCAGTTCACGGACGTGCTGGGGATCGTGAAAGCGGTCACCATCCCGATCCACCAGCTGGAGAGCTCGGTGAAGCACGGGACCTGGTTCGACGGGTCGTCGATCGAGGGGTTCACCCGGATCGCCGAGTCGGACCAGTACCTGATGCCCGACATGACCACCTTCGCCGAGATCCCGTGGCAGCCGGCGAGCGGCCCGCGCGGGACCGCCCGGATCATCTGCGACGTCTTCACGCCGCGCGGCGAGCCCTTCGTGGGCGACCCGCGCTTCGTGCTGCGCCGCCAGGTGGAGCGGGCACGCAAGCTCGGCTTCATCGTGAACATGGGCCCCGAGCTGGAGTTCTTCCTGTTCAATCGCGACGCGAACGGCAGGGTCGCGCCCCTTCCGCACGACCTCGCGGGCTACTTCGACTTCTCGACCGACCTCGCGCAGGAGGTCCGCCAGGACATGGTGGACGCGCTCGAGGCGTTCGGGATCAAGGTCGAGGCCGCCCACCACGAGGTGGCGGCGGGCCAGCACGAGATCGACTTCGAGTACTCCGACGCGCTGCGCACGGCCGACAATGCCGTGACCTTCAAGTTCGCGCTCAAGGCGATCGCCCAGCAGCACGGCCTCTACGCGACGTTCATGCCCAAGCCCATCTTCGGGATCAACGGCTCGGGCATGCACACGCACCAGAGCCTCTACTCGATCGCCGACAAGCGAAACGCGTTCGCCGACCCGGCCAACAAGTACGGGCTCTCCGACCTTGCGCGCTCGTACATGGCCGGGATCCTGCTCCACGCGCGCTCGATGATCGCGATCCTGGCCCCGACCGTGAACTCGTACAAGCGCCTGGTGCCCGGCTACGAGGCGCCGACGTACATCACGTGGGGCCGCACGAATCGCTCGGCCCTGATCCGCGTCCCGATGATCTCGCCCGGGAAGTCGATCGAGGGGACGCGCTGCGAGGTCCGCTGCCCGGACCCCGCGTCGAACGCGTACCTGGCCTTCGCCGTCATGATCGCCGCCGGCCTCGACGGCGTCGAGAAAGGCCTCGCGATCTCCGACCCGGTGGAGGAATCGCTCTTCGAGATGGACGCGGCACGGGTTTCCGAGCGGGGGATCAAGGAGCTCCCGGGCACGCTCGGCGACGCGCTCGAGGAGCTCAAGGCCGACCCGGTGATCTGCGACGCGCTGGGCGAGCACGTGCTCGAGCACTACGTCGACGCGAAGCAGGCCGAGTGGGATGAGTACCGCGCCCAGGTCACGCAGTGGGAGCTGGACCGCTACCTCGAGGCCTTCTGAGCCTCTCGCGGGGGCCCGTACGGCGGGCCGCTTCCGTCGTGCCGGCCGCTTCCGTCGTGCCGGCCGTTTCCGTCGTGCCGGGCCGTTTCCGTCATGCCGCCGCTTCCTTCATGCCGGCCCGGCATCTTCCGGCGGCGTCACCACCCGAGACGCGGCCGGCGATCCTGAGCACGTCTGCTCCGCCGTCGCGTGTGCTCGGGCCGGCCATCCTGTCGCGGCATCAACCCCATCACTCGCCGACAGGAATCCCGACGACGGCGCCTCGCGGATGGCATCCGGCAGTCTGCGCGGGGGGCCGAGACCGTTCAGGGTGCCGGCAACCACGCTCAGGATGCTCGGGTCTGGCGCGCGGACGGCTTCTGACGAGCCCGGCCGAGCCGTGGCACCGGGATAAGCCGGGGCGAAGCCCGTCCGGTAATCATGGGGTTGATGTGACCACCGATCCGGCCCGCGCCCCCGACTCTCAGGCGACCCGCCAGCAGGCCCCGAAGCAGCGCGCCACCCGGGAGGTGCTCGTCGGGCGCCGTCGGGCGGTCCAGGTCGCTGCCCGGCTGGGCGTCGGGCTCAGGGACGCGCGGCTGCACACGGGCAGGACCCAGCGGGAGTGCGCCGAAAGCGCGCGCCTCAGCCAGGCGCGATGGAGCAACCTCGAGCGCGGACTCGGTGCCAGCGCCCCGCTCGCGACGTGGGCGGTCGCAGCCGCAGCAGTAGGCCAGGAGCTGGTGAGTTTCCTCGACCGCGCACCCGGGGCCGACCCGCCTCGCGACATCGAGCACCTGCGGCGCCAGAGCGCAATCGCGGCGCGCGCGGCCGGCGGCGGATGGATCGTCGCGCCGGAGATGCCCGTGGAAGCTGGGGCTACCGGGCGGGTGATCGATGCGCTCCTCACGCGCGCCGAATCCCGCGAGGCTGCGGTCTTCGAGGTGTGGGATCTCCTGCTCGATGTCGGCCAGGCCCTCCGGTCCTTCGATGAGAAGGTCGAGGCGGTGAGGCTGAAGCTGCCAGGCTGGACGGTCGCGGGTGTCTGGGTCATCCGCGGGACCCGCCGGAACCGCAGCCTGATCGCCGAGCTTGCGCCGTTCTTCGAGGCGCGCTTCCCAGCCGCGGGAAAGGCGTGGCTGCAGGCACTGGACAGCCCGACCTGTCCGATGCCAGCGCGCCCGGCGATTCTCTGGACCGACGCAACCGCGGCTCATCTCATTGCCGCGCGCCGCGGCGCCGGCAGCACGCGGCCGCGAGCGTGACGACCGTCCCCTGGCCGCGGCGCCGGCAGCACGCGGCCGCGAGCGTGACGACCGTCCCCTGGCCGCGGCGCCGGCGGCACGCGGCCGCGAGCATGAACGCCCTTTGGCCGCGGCGCCGGCGGCACGCGGCCGCGAGCATGAACGCCGGCCCGGGACATGCGATCGGCCGGCGCCCCGGGGTGGGGGCGCCGGCCGTCGTCGGTTCAGCAGAGCGCGATGCGTTACCGCATCGTGAGGGCCATCACCGCCTTCTGGGCGTGGAGCCGGTTCTCGGCCTCGTCGTAGACGACCGAGTGCGGGCCGTCGATGACCGCGTCGGCGACCTCGATGCCCCGGTCGGCCGGGAGCGGATGCATGTAGATCGCGTCCTCCGCCGCGAGGCCGATCCGCCGCTCGTCCGTGATCCAGTCCGTGTACTTCTTCGCGATCTCGGCGCCGTCGGTTTCGTCCTTCGCGGTGAGCATGGCGCCCCAGCTCTTCGCGTAGACGACGTCGGCGCCGCGCATGCCGGCATCGAAGTCGTCCATCAGCTCGAAGCTGCCGCCCGAACGGCGAGCGTTCTCCGCGGCCTGCGCGACGATGTCGGCCGGGAGCTTGAACTCGGGCGGGTGGACCAGCCGCACGTGCATCCCGTAGCGGGTCGTGAGGAGCGACAGGTCCACGGGCACGCTGATCGGCTTCTGGTAGCTGGCCGCGTACGCCCAGCTGATCGCGATCGTCCGGCCCCGCGGGTCGCCCTTCTTCTCCTGGATCGTGAGGAGGTCGGCCAGCGACTGGTGGGGGTGGAACAGGTCGCACTGCATGTTGAGGACCGGCACGCGGCTGGCCGCAGCCACGTCCCGGATGTACTGGTTGCCCACGCCCCAGTCGACGTTCCGGATGGCGATCCCGTCGTTGTAGCGGCCCAGGATCTCGCCGATCTCCTTCGGCGTGTCGCCGTGCGAGATCTGGGTGGTCCGGCTCTCGATGAACTGGGCGTGGCCGCCCAGCTGGGCCATGCCCGCCTCGAACGAGGCGCGCGTCCGGGTGGACGAGAAGAAGAAGAGCATCGCCAGGACGCGATCCCGCAGGAGCGGGTGCGAGATCCCGAGGGCTCGCTCCCGCTTGAGCTGGAGGGCGACATCGAGGACGGTGTCGATCTCGTCCCTCGTCCACTCCTGGAGGCTGATCAGGTCGCGGCCGCGAAGGTCCGTCTGCATGGCGCGCGCCTACTCCGCCGCGCCGAGGATGAGGGCCAGGAGCCCCATCTTGAGCGCGACGCCGTTGAACGCCTCGGCCCAGTAGCGCTGGTGGCGCGTGCCGTCCACGTCTTCCAGCAGCTCGTCCATGCGCGGCAGGGAGTGCAGGATGATCGAGCTGCGCTTGGCCTTCTCGCGCAGGAGCTCGCGGGTCACGCAGTACTCGGGCGGCGTGAGCCCCACCTTGTCGCCGCGCTCGACGCGTGACGCCGTGTAGTCGGCCTGGACGACCGGCTCCATGTAGATCACGTCGGCCTGGTCGATGACGTCGCGGACGTCGCCGGCCTCCTCGTAGTCCACGTTGAGGGCGTCGATCTCCGCCTTGAACTCGGGCAGGAGGCTCATGTCCGGCGGCCCGACCACGATGGCCTTCGCGTCGAACTGCGAGAGGGCGTACAGGATCGAATGCATGGTCCGCATCCGCATGTCGCCGACGAGGAGGTAGGTCAGGCCGTCGAGCGTGCCCTTCTCGCGGAGGGTCGTGTACAGGTCGGTCAGGACCTGGGTCGGGTGCTCGCCCCAGCCGTCGCCGCAGTTGATGATCGGCACGGACGACCACTTCGCCGCCTCGGCCGGCGCCCCCTGCTGGAAGTGACGGATCGCGATGACGTCGGCGTAGTACTCCAGCATGTGGAACGTGTCCTTGATCGACTCCTGGTAGAAGTCGCCGGCCCGCGTCATCTTCGAGTCGGAGAACCCGAGCACGTGCCCGCCCAGGCGGTGCATGGCCGCCTCGTGGGAGAGCCGCGTGCGCGTCGAGGGCTGGTAGAAGGCCGTCAGCAGGGTCTTGTTCTTCAGCAGGTCGGTGTTGCGCCGATCGCGGGCGAACGGCCGCAGGTCGTCCGCGACCTGGAAGACCCGGAAGAACTCATCCCGGCTGAAGTCCTTCAGCGAGAGGATGTCGCGGCCTGAAAAACTGCGCATTACTGGCACCTTCCTGTTCGACGAATTGACGTGGCGGCAGCGGGAGTCACAACCGGGGGCGTATGCCCACGGACGAGAGGTTCGGTCTCCCCCCGTGTCGAACCGGGGGAGCGCCTCGACTTACGGACGGGCACTGGCGAGCTCCACCTCCACCTGATCGATCGCTCGCATTGCCGGTGCGGGACCCTCGGAGGCCGGGGGCGCGATCTGGTTCACCCGGCGAATGACGTGGAAGCGGAAGTGCCCGGGGCTGAAGTAGCTCAGGGAATAGTCCACGACGCGACCACTTTCCGCGTAGAGCTGGGCGGTGAACTTGAGGACCGGATCGCCGGCGCGAAGATGCAGCCTGTTGGCCAGGTCGCTGTTCGCCGCCTCAGCGGACAGCTCGGTGTGCGAGTGCTTGAGCTGTGGGTCGCGGCGGCGCAGCAGGAAGTCGAGCATCGAGCCGTCGAAGGAGTCGCCGAGCTCCTTCGGGTCCAGGACGTCGGTCGGGACGATGTCGATGAGGAAGGCGATGGGAAGCCCGCCCGACATCATGACGCGCTCGACCGAAAGGACGGGCGTCTCGGCGGACATCTGCAGCGCCTCGGCCTCGCCCGGCGTGGCCACGCGCTCGAGAATCTCGCGCTCTCCCATGTGGATCTCGACCCCGATCGTGTGGGCCAGGGTCTCGATGCTCTGGAGCTCCTCGAGTCCCGCCACGACCAGGGGGCGGCGGGGGCTGACGAAGGTGCCGATCCCGTGGCGACGGACGATGAGGCCGCCCTGCTCGACCTGCGAGAGGGCCTCGCGAAGGGTCGCGCGGCTCACGCCGATGCGTTGACTCAGCATGGCCTCCGAGGGAAGAAGCCCGTCGTCGCCCGCGAGCGCTCCCGACTGAATCCCCGCGACGATTTCCTGGGCCGCCTGCCGGGCCAGGGTCAGGTTACGGCGAACCATGCACCAGCCTCATCTCTTGGTGGGGCGCAGCCGGACCGAAAGGGCGAACCTCGTGCCCCGCGAGCGCCGTCGCACAAGGGATCGGAGGCTCCGGACACCAGACGCTAGTCATCTGACATCTTGTCTGGACCGCATTGTGGCATAGCCGGGCAACGTGGTTCCCAGTGCCATTCGGCCCCTTGAGGCCGAGGCGCCGTGGCGCGACGGCGTCGGCGCGGCCGGCACGTCGCGGGACAATCCCACGATCAAGCTGGCTCGATCAGGTTCGCCCTCGATCAGGTTCGCCGTTGCGAGCGTCGACCGCGCGCGGCCAGGCGCGCGGCCCGAGCGGGTGTCCGGGCGCGCCGGCGGCGTTCATCGGCTCGAACCGGACAGGTGCGTTCGGCTCGCGGCGGCCGGCGGCGGGCGTGGGTTCGGGCCCGGGGTAGTCGGCCGGGCAGGCCGGGCCCTGCCGCCAGCGCGCGACGGACGCCAGGCACTCCCGCGCGTCGTGGCCGTGGTCGGCGTGACCGCCCGCGCGGGCGAGGCGACACAACAGGCCGAATGGCACTGGGGAGCCGATTGCGAGGCCATGACACAATGCGTGCTCGGAACGAGGATGTCAGATGACTAGCGTCTGATTCCTGGAGTGACAGTTCGTGATGCAACCGCTCGCGCCGGTACCGATCCCGTGTCCCGGATCTCCGCTGTCGCCCGCCGCGTGATCTCGACGCGATGGCCGCCGGCCCCACGGCGGTCCCCATCGAGCTCGTCGCAGCACCGTCCCGGATCCGGATACGCCCACGCCAAGCGCCCACACAGGGTCGCGGCTTGGGCCGGCCGCCGGGCACCGTCACCTCACGCAATCCCGACCACGTCGTGACCAGGCCAGCGAGGGCAACGGTCGTCGATCCCACCCCGAGCGCGGGCTGACCGGCCGGCGTCGGGTGCGCACCTCAGCGTCGCCGGATGGCCGCCGCGCAGGCGTGGTCACGGCCGGTCGTAGTAGGGGCGGAGATGAGTGAACGCGAAGCCTCCGAGCTGACCGCGGCCATGGGCGCCAGCGGCCGCGGGAGGCTGGGCAGGTTCCTGCTGACCTGGTTCGCGCTCCCGTCCGCGTTGATCATCGCCCTCCTTCTCGGTGCGGCCATGATGGTGGCGCTCGGGGCGAACCCGGTCACCGGTTACAGGGCGCTCCTGCAGGGAGCGTTCGGTGGGGGCTATGCGCTGAGCAGCACGGCGATCCAGGCCGTGCCGCTGCTGCTGGTCGGGGTCGGGATCTGCATCGCGTTCCGGGCGAGCGTGTTCAACATCGGCGGCGAGGGCCAGATCGCGATCGGCGGCCTGTTGAGCGCCGCGACAGCGCTGACGTTCCCCGACCTGCCCGGCTTCATCCTGCTGCCGCTCGTCCTCATGGCCGGCGCCCTGGGCGGCGCGGTCTGGGGGGCCATCCCGGGCTTCTTCAAGGCGAACTACAACGTCAACGAGATCCTGAGCACGATCATGCTCAATCTCGTCGCGGTCCAGGTCATGAACTTTCTCCTGGCCGGACCGATGGTCGACCAGTCGCCGAGCTCGGTCGGCGGCCTCATCCCCGAGACGAAAGTCCTGCCTGCGAGCGCCCAGCTGCCGATCCTCGTGCCCGGGACGCAGCTCCACCTGGGCGTCCCGATCGCGGTGATCGTCGCGATCGGCGTGTACATCCTGCTGTGGCGCACGAGCTTCGGGTTCCAGATCCGGAGCGTCGGGCTCTCGCGCAGCGCGTCGGCCTACGCGGGCATGCCGGTCAAGCGGACGATCACCCTGGCAATGGCGCTCAGCGGCGCGATGTGCGGGCTTGCCGGAGCGATCCTGGTGTTCGGCAGCATCTCCCACCGGATGGTCACGGATGGCAGCCTGACCGGGTTCACCGGCTCGGCGGGCTTCAACGGCATCGTCGTCGCGCTCTTCGGCGGCCTCAACCCCCTCTGGACGATCGTCTCGGCGTACCTATTCGGCGGCCTCATCGTGGGCGGCTCGGCTCTCCAGGTTGCGACGGGTGTGCCGTCGGACCTCGTCACCGCGCTCAGCGGCACGATCGTCGTCCTTGTCGTCTCGCTCGAATACCTGCGCCGGCGGGCCCGCGCCCAGTCGATGGCCCTCGCGGGCCCGCGGGCAGCGGGCGCACCGCCGGTCCCGCGCAATGTGCCGCCGCAGGCGACAGGAGCAGCGGGCCCTCGATGAACCAGTTCTTCACCGTCGACGTCCTCACGGCCACGATCGCGTCGGGCATCGCGCTCGCGACGCCGTTCCTTCTCGCCGCGCTCGGCGAGACCATCGGGCAGCGAAGCGGGGTCATCAACCTCGGCGTCGACGGGATCATGTTGCTCGGGGCGTTCGCGACCTACTACGTCGAGCTGCAGACGGGCAACCTGCTCCTCGCGATCCTGGCGGGCACGGCGACGGGCACGCTCATGGGCGTCGTCACCGCATTCGTCAGCGTGACGCTCAAGGCGGAGCAGGGCATCAGCGGGATCGGCATCTACCTCTTCGGCCTCGGGTTCAGCTCGTTGCTCTTCCAGAAGCTCGTCGGCACGCCGCTCCCGATTGCGACGCTGCCACCGGTCGGGATCCCGGTGCTCGACTCGATCCCGCTCATCGGCGGCATGTTCTTCAACCAGAGCCTGCTCGTGTACCTGGCCTTCCTCCTCGTCCCGGTCGTCGCCTTCCTCCTGAACCGGACAACGTACGGGCTGAAGATCCGGGCGGTGGGCGAGAACCCGGCCGCGGCCGACAGCCTCGGGGTGAGCGTGGCCCGGATCCGCTGGTCGTCCGTGCTCATCGGCTGCACGTTCGCGGGCCTCGCCGGGGCGAGCCTCCTCATGTACGGCGGGATCTTCCAGATCAACCTGACCCAAAGCGAGGGGTTCATCGCCGTTGCGCTCGTCTATTTCGGGGCGTGGCGCCCGATCGGCGTGATGTTCGGCTCCCTGCTGTATGGGTTGGTCGGCGTCGTCATTCTGACCTGGAAGTCACTCGGGATCATTCCGCTGAGCGCATCGGACCTGGCCGCCACCGCGCCGGCGGTCATCACCGTGCTGGCCCTCCTGTTCCTGGCTCGTCGGTTCCGCCAGCCGGCTGTCCTCGGCCGACCGTTCGAGAGGGAGGGTTGACGCGACCGAGTGCTTCGCCCATCCACATCGCGCAGCGCCGACACATCCGAACCAATCGAGGAGACACCTGATGCAACGACATCCTGACCGAGCTCGCACACTCGGCCTCGCCGCCGTCGTGGTGGCGCTGGTCGCCGGCGCGTGCTCCGGCAGCAGCACGCCCGCGCCGACTGTCGCGCCGAGCCCGAGCCCCGCCGCGGCCGTTTCCGTCGCGCCAAGCCCGAGCCCGAGCCCCGCCGCGGCCGCTTCCGTCGCGCCGAGCCCGAGCCCGGCGGCGGTCACGCTCAAGGTGGCGCTGATCGCGCCGAGCGCCGTCAACAACCTGGCCTTCACGCAGTCGATGGTGGAGGCGCTCAACTCCCTCAAGGCCAAGTACAACCTGGAGGTCGCGGTCTCCGACAACCAGTTCGTCGTCGCGACCGCGGCGAACGTCATCCAGAACTACGCGTCGCAGGGCTACAACCTCGTCATCGCCCACGGGTCGCAGTACGGCTCGATCCTCCAGCAGCTGGCACCCCAGTTCCCCAACGTCTCCTTCGCCTGGGGCACGGCCGGGTCCACCTACAACCTGCCGAACGTGTTCGCCTACCAGGTGAACTCGAACGAGGGCGGCTATGTCCAGGGCGCCATGGCGGCGATGCTCAGCAAGTCCAAGGTGCTCGGGGTCATCGGCCCGATCGCGGTCGGCGATGCCAAGCTCTACGTTGATGGCTTCTGCGCCGGCGCCAAGTCGGTCGTCGCGTCGATCACCTGCAACCCCGTCTACACGGGCTCGTTCAGCGATGTCAGCCTGATGTCCGCCGCGGCGACGACGTTCGTCGCCAACAAGGCCGACGTGCTGACCGGCACCGCCCAGGCGGTCGTCGGGGCAATCGGCGTCGCCAAGTCCAAGAACCTCCCCTGGTTCGGAACGCAGTGGACCCAGGCGTCCCTGGCGTCCAGCCAGGTGGTCTCCAGCCAGGTCTACAACTGGGTCCCGATCCTCGAGCAGATCCTTGCCACGATCCAGACCGGCAAGCTCGGCGGTGCCACGTTCACGGGGACACTGGGCAACGGCGGTGAGCAGATCCAGTTCAATCCCGGGTTCACGCTGCCGGCGGATGTCAAGGCCAAGGCGGACGAGCTGATCAAGGGGATCACTGAAGGCTCTATCAACGTTCCGCAGTGAGCGTCGACGAGTAGGTCGGGAAGGATGACTGTAACGGTGACCACCCCTGGGGACGCGACCGGCCAGGCCGGCGTCCCGATTCTCGAGATGCGCAACATCACGAAGCGTTTTCCCGGGGTGGTCGCCAACGACAGAGTCGACTTCGACGTTCGAACCGGGGAGGTCCACACCCTCTTCGGCGAGAACGGTGCCGGCAAGAGCACGCTCATGCGCGTGCTCTACGGCCTCTACCGCGCGGACGACGGCGAGATCCGGATCAATGGCCAGCGGGTCGCGATCACCTCGCCGTCGAGCGCGATCCACCACGGCATCGGGATGATCCACCAGCATTTCATGCTGGTGGACACGCTCACGGTGGCCGAGAACGTCGCCCTCGGCACCAGGTCGACGCGCGGGCCGCTGACCGGGCTGGAGACGGTCTCGTCGCGGATCCAGGAGCTCTCGGACAGGTACGGGCTCCGGGTCGATCCGCAGGCGCTCATCTGGCAGCTCTCCGTGGGGGAGCGCCAGCGCGTCGAGATCATCAAGGCGCTCTATCGCGACGTGACCCTGCTCGTCCTCGACGAGCCGACCGCCGTCCTGACCCCAAAGGAGGTGGGTGACCTCTTCGCGGTCCTCCGCCAGATGGCCCGCGACGGCCGTGGCCTCGTCTTCATCTCGCACAAGGTCCACGAGGTCCTCGACCTGTCGGACCGGATCACCGTGCTTCGCAACGGCCGCGTCGTCGGAACGGTGCCGGTCGGCGAGGCGTCGCGGGAGCGGCTGGTGGAGATGATGGTGGGCCACCAAGTCGCCGCCGAGGAGTCCCCGCCCAGGGGCGAGGCGGGCGCCAGCCGGCTTGTCGTGAAGGACCTCCGGGTCCAGAGCGACCGGGGAACCGAGGCCGTGCGCGGGGTCAGCTTCGAGGTGCGTTCCGGTGAGCTCGTCGGGATCGCCGGGGTCGCCGGCAACGGCCAGCGTGAGCTCGCCGAATCGATCGCGGGGCTCCGCCCGCCGGCCAGCGGCTCAATCCGTCTCAACGACACGGAACTCGCGGGGCACGGCCCGGCGGCGATTCGATCGGCGGGTCTCGGGTACGTGCCCGAGGAGCGGATGCGCGACGGCGTGGTCGCCGACTTCAGCGTGGCCGAGAACCTCCTGCTCGTCGGCTACAGCAGCCACGCGTTCAGCCGGTTCGGGTTCCTGCGAGCCCGGGCGATCCGCCGCCATTGCCAGGAGCTGGTCGCCGAATTCAACGTGAAGACGCCGAGCCTGGACACACCCGTGCGTAGCCTGTCCGGCGGCAACATCCAGAAGGCGATCA
Organism: uncultured Chloroflexia bacterium; assembly: GCA_963850035.1. Lineage (GTDB taxonomy): Bacteria > Chloroflexota > Limnocylindria > Limnocylindrales > CSP1-4 > CTSoil-043. The sequence goes on from CAWKJP010000018.1 coordinate 176,884, forward strand.
TGGCGCGCGAGCTGTCGGGCCAGCCGGACGTGCTGCTGGTCGCCCAGCCCACCCGGGGGATCGACGTCGCCGCGTCGCTGTACATCCACCAGCGCCTGGTCGCGCAGCGCGACCGCGGCACCGCGACCGTCATCATCTCCGAGGATCTCGACGAGGTCATGACCATCTCCGACCGCGTCCTCGTCATGTACGAGGGGATGATCATCGGCTCCGCGGACCCGCGGACGGCCAGCCGGGAGGAGATCGGCATGATGATGGCCGGCGTCCGCCCCGGAGGGCAGGCGCCGGACGCCGGCTCTGCCGACGCCGCCGCCCCTCCCGACGCCGCCCCCGCCATCGCCGGGTAAGCGGGCCCTGTCGGCTGCCTCCCTCAGGGCCGCGCCGGACCTCGGCAACCCGTCCGGGCCACGCTCAGCGGCGGACCCCCGTGAACAGCACGGCGACCCGTTCGTGGTCGCCGATCTCTCCGCCATCGCGGAGGGCGATCAGCCCGGCCAGCCCGGACGAGCCCGTCGGGTCGACATCGATGCCGGTCGTGCTGACCGCGAGCTGGTTCGCCTGGACGAGGAGGTCCTCGCCCACGACGACCGGGCTTCCGCCCGAACGCAGCATCCCTTCGACCACCGCGAGCCAGTCGTACGTCTCGTCGTCGAGGATGCCGTGGGCCACGCTGTGCGGCTCCTCCTCCCAGGGCCACATGAACGCCGAGCGGTGAGTCGCCGCGAAGGCGAGCGCCTCCTGCACGTCGGAGGCGGTTGCGCCCGCCGGCAGGCGCGCGGCGACCCGGTCGAACGCCCGGCGCAGCGGCCACGCGCCCTCCGTCTGCACGGTGTGGACGCGTGGCGACCGCGGAAGGATCCCCAGGGCGACACTGTCGTCGATCGACTCGATGCACGCGCTGGCGAGGGCGCCGCCGCCGACCTGGATCACGAGCCGATCCAGGATGGGTCCGCCCGCGAGGGCAGCCGCGATCTCGTAGCCGAGCGTGAAGCCGCCTTCGACCGCGATCCCGTTCTCGTTGCCCTGGCACGTGAAGGGGAGGGCGCCGTCGTCGATCGCCCGCAGGAGCCGGTGGTACGTGGGGTCGCCGGCGACGCCCGCCTGGCGCGGACAGGCGGTCACCCGCGCGCCGAGCGCCCGCAGCCGGTCGACGACGGCGGGGTCCGCGTCGACCGGGACGAACACGTCCAGCACGCGACCGCCGGCCGCCGCCACGACCGCCGCCGCCAAAGCGGCGTTCCCGCAGCTGGCGATGGCGAGGTTGGGGCGATGCGCCGGGTCGGCCAGCCCGAGCCGCTCGAGCACCTCCAGGTGCACCAGCAGACCGAACAGGTGGCGCGCCTTGTGCGAGCCCGACACGTTGCCGGTCTCGTCCTTGACCCACACGCCACCGTCCGGCGCGAACCCTAGCTGCTCGCTGAGGGCGTCCGCGCGGAGGAAAGGCGTGGCCACGAAGCCGTGGCCGTCGACCTCGGCGACGGCGCCGTCCAGGCGGGCGACCAGCGCGCAGTAGTCGTCGTCGCTGATGCCGCCGGCGCGGGCCAGGTGATAGGCGTGGAACAGTCGCCGGTAGCGGATGTACGGATTCGCCTCCGCGTCGTCACCGGCGGCCGGGAAGGCGAGCACCGCGGCGTCCAGCCGGCGGCGCAGGACGTGGTCGGTGTTGTCGTTCGCGTCCGCGTTCGGGCACCGGAACGGGTGCGGATCGTCAGGCGCGGGCGAGGCGCCGCACCCGGCGCAGACAAGCGCGCTGGCGAGGCCGGCGATCGTGGTCACAGGGCCTCCAGCACTCCCGTCCGGGCGTTGAACTCGCCGATCATGCGGTCCCAGTCGGTCACGATCCTGGGCAGGTCGCTCCAGAACCCGGGGTTCCGGCGGATCCGGAACTCCTCGATCGACATCCCCTGCTGCTCGACCCAGGTGAAGTAGCCGAGGTTGAAGATGCGCTCCCGGTCCTCGTGGCTGAGCTCGAGCAGGTGGTCGGTCGTCGCGCCGAGCAGGTGCTCGCCGAAGACCTCCCCGGCGGCGACCTCGTCGAAGTCGTTGGCGAAGTACTTGCCGAGCGCGAGGTCGCGCTCGCTGCTGTACATGGCGGCGCCGTCGGTCGCCACGGTGACGATCACGTCGTCGGGGCCCATGTCGTAGTACTTGGCGGTCTTGATGGCGCCCAGCACGTTGGCAATGCTCGACAGACCCAGGGACGGCAGCGCGTCGATGCCCTCGCTCGGCACGTTCCGCCGCCGGCCGAGGTATTCGCGGCCGATCTCGGTGTTGAACAGGACGCCCAGGCGGTCGGTCGCCCGGTCCGAGACCGCGACCACCACGTCGGTCGCCATCACGTTGTGGATGAACGGGATGTGCTTGTCGCCGATCCCCTGGATGTTGTGCTCGCCGAACCCGTTGCGGAGCATCGTCGCGCACTCCAGCGCCTCGACCGCGACCGTGAGGGAGCCTGCCTGCGCCTTCAGGAAGTCCCCGGCGGCGATGGTGCCGGCCGAGCCGGTCGCCGAGACGAACGCCCGCAGCCGAAGCTCCGGCTCTGTCTCGCGCATCGCGTTGTAGACGCCCAGGAGCGCCGACCCGGTCGCGAGGTAGTGGGCGATGTAGTTCCCGAACTCAGAGAACTGGTTGAAGATCACGTTCTCCGGGTCCGCCGCCAGCTCCTTGCAGCGGTCGTAGATCTCCTTGACGTTGCTCTCCGTGCCGGGCGTCCGGATGATGTCGGAGGGGTCGACGACCCAGTTCTCAAGCCACGCGAACCGCTCCCGGCTCATCCCTTCCGGCAGCACGGCAACCCCGCGACAGTCCATGAGCCGCGAGATGGCGACCCCGCCCCGGCAGTAGTTGCCGGTGGACGGCCAGATCGCGCGGTGGCGCGTCGGGTCGAACTGGCCGGTGATGACCCGCGGGACAAGGCAGCCGTAGGCGGCGAGCACCTTGTGCGCGCCGATCATCGGGAAGCGGTCGCCGAAGGCAACCACGATGCGCGCGTCGACGCCGGTGAGCGCCTTCGGCAGCACGACATGGGCGGGCACCGCGGCGAGGCCCCGCCGGGCGTCGTCGTTGTACCAGTTGACCCGGAACAGGTTCAGGGGATGCGCATCGTCCGGTCCCACCGACGCGAGCGCGGCGCGAACCTTGGCCGGGATCAGCGATGGGTCGGCGAGCTGGGCAAACGTGGGAAGGCCGATCCCGGCCTCCCGGAACCGGGTGACCGTGTTCTCGTAGACCGTCGCGTCGACCACGTCACGCTCGAGCTCAAGTGGCTGCATGGAATGCTCCTCTGCATGACCCGGAGGCCAGGACCGCTGATCGTGGATGAGAAGGCGAGGACGAAGAGCTCATCGGGCTCCGGTGGAGCCGGCCGACCCGCGTGACTCGGCAGCCTCGAGCGCCTCGCGCACGCGTCGCAGCCGCGACGCGCGCTCGCGCACGAAGCGCTCGATCCCGGCCAGCAGGTGGGTCGGCGTCAGGTGCGCCTCGTCCATGACCTCGTCGAGCGTGCCGCCGGTCCGCCAGCGGTTGTCCCAGTCTGAGCCCATCGAGTACTCGAGGCCCAGCGGGCCGTCCACCCAGTCGCTCATCAGTCGGGCGGCCCGGTTGGTGATCGCCATGGCGTCGATCCGGTCGGCCGGGGTCACCGTTCGCGCCTGGTAGTCGGCGGGCTGCAGGCGGAACAGCTGCGGGCTGATGGCCGCGACGACCTTGACGTTCAGCCCCTCCCGATCCAGGTCGGGGAGGAGCTTCACGAGGTTGGCCGTGCTCGTGGTGCCCTGCACGAACACCGTGCCCATCGAGGGCTGGCCGGGCCGGAAGTCGCGCAGCACGTACGCCCCCCGGGCGGCCTCGAAGTGGGAGGGGATGCCCAGCGCGTCGCGGTCGGGCAGCTCGATGGGCGGCCGCGTGAGGTGCAGCGCCACGATCGGCGCCGCCTGGGCAAGCGCCGCACCCAGCACGACCGGGACCTCGTTGTACTCCCAGGGGTGCAGGTCGATGACGTGGCCCTCCGGGAAGAGCTGGGTCACCCCTGTCTCGAAGACCCCGAAGTGCGTGCGCGAGTCCTCGGCCGTCTCCGGCCCCGAGTGCCCGGCGACCCAGAGGACCTTGCCGACCTTGAGCTGGGTGTCCTGGGCGAGCTGGCTGAAGAGCCGCATCGGGCCGTACTTGAGGTAGCTGAACGACCCGTAGGTGGAGCAGGCGCCCCAGAACCCATTGAACGCGGCCATCGGGTCGTCGGCCAGGTTGACCGTGGCCAGCCCGACCATCATGCCGGCGTTGGTGAACTCGGTGATCTCGGTGGGCAGGAGCGCGCCGCGCTGGTTCGTGTCGCGCTCGAACCAGCCCCATCCCTCCAGGTCGCCGGAGCCCTTGCCGAACCCGGCGAGGTTGGTCGACTCGGCGAGATCCGCCGAGGCGGCGATGAACAGCGGACGGCCGTACTCGGCCTTGGCGAACGAGTTGACCCACGCGCCCCAGGCGCCCAGTGCGGCCCGGTTCGGCGCCTTCTCGCCGGGCTGCTTCCAGATGTGCGGCGGATAGGCACGGAAGTCGTACAGGCGCCTGTCTTCGAAGAGGCTCGCGCCGCTGCCGCCGAGATTGAAGGTGGGCACATGCTCGGGCACCCGGCCGGCGAGCTCGACGAGGCGGTCCGAGATCGCCTCCACGAGATCGCGCCGGTCGCGCAGGACCCCGATCGCGATCGCAAGGTTCGCCTCGGCCTGCCGGGCGCGCGCGGCGGCGTCGGCCGGCGCCGGCTCGTCGACGCCCTCGTACGTCACGCCGTACTTCTCCATGAACGCGTGGCGGACGGCCCAGAACGCCGGGGCATTCATGGCGTGCGGCGTGCCATGGCTTGCCGCGTCGACCTTGCCGTAGCCGCGGCCCTTGCGGGTGCGGAACCATGCCATCGATGGGCGCCTGGCCGGGTTCTCGCCGCGCGCCGCCTCCAGGACCGCGCGCGTCACGGGCGCCCACTCCATGCCGTTGGGCGTGCCGGTGACGCGCCAGTCGTAGGCCGCGAACCACGTCTCGGGCGTCCCCGGGACGACCGAGGAGGCGGGGAACTCGTCGATCCCGAAATCGTTCCAGTCGACGAGGAAGACGAGGTTCGAGAGCCCCAGGCCCCACGCGGCGTTCCGCGTCTCGTGGCTGGCGCCCGGCGTCAGGCCGCCTTCGCCCTCGATGGCGAAGACCCGCACGTCCTCGCACCCGGCGAGCTTGAGGGCCAGCGCCTCGCCGGCGGCGGGCGGCATGCCGTGGCCGGACGGGCCGGTGTTGAACTTCAGGAAGAGGGTCTTGCCCTCCATCTCGGGGTGGCCGGGAAGGCCGCCGCGGTGCCGCAGGCGGGGCAGGTCCTCCCAGGTGAGCGCCCAGCGACCATCGTCGGGGAACGCGAACCGTGGGTCGTCCGTCCAGTCGTGGCGCGCCCGGAGCGCCTCGTTGAGGATGGCCAGGGTGGCATAGACCACCGGGACGGTGTGCCCGGCCGAGAGCACGAACCGGTCGGCGAACGGGAGCCACGGCCGGCGGATGTCCCAGCGCATGCCACCGGAGAGGAGCAGCGCGAGGAGGAGATGGACCTTGGATCGGCTGCCGCCGGGATGGCCGGACTGGCGGTAGTTCAGGGTCAGGTCGATCATCTCGTCGACGAGATCCTTCACGACCTCCCAGTCCCCGAACTGACGCTCGGCCTCCGCGTACAGCTCGTCGACCCGCGTCAGGCTGCCTGTATCGGTCACGGATGCCATCCCTCTGCGCTGTCCCGGATTCTTCCTGGTCCTATGCCGTCACCGCCAGCTTGCCAACAAACTGCCCCATCCGCTCGAGCGCGGTGCGGATGTTCGCCTGCGACGTCGCGTAGCTGAGCCGGATGTGGCCCGTGGCCACGCCGCCGAACGCCGTCCCGGCAAGCGTCGACACGCCTGCCTCGTAGAGGAGCCGATGGGCGAGTTCCTCCCCGGAGAGCCCGGTGCCGGACACATCGGGGAGCACGTAGAACGCGCCCGAGGGCCGCAGGCAGCTGATCCCCGGGATCGCGTTGAGGCCGTCGACGATGAGGTCGCGCCGCGCATGGAACTCGGCGACCATCGCGTCGACCGCGTCCTGCGGGCCGCGGAGCGCCTCGACGGCGCCATGCTGGGCGAAGCTGGCGACGTTGCTGACCGAGTTGATGATGAGCCGCCCGAAGGCGAATGCCAGCCACTCGGGGACGATCGCGTATCCCAGGCGCCAGCCGGTCATGGCGTACGTCTTCGAGAACCCGTCGAGGACGATCGTCCGTTCGGCCATGCCGGGCAGGCTGGCGATGGACACGTGCTCGCCGTCGTAGAGGATGCGGCCGTAGATCTCGTCGGCAAGCACGACCAGGTCGTTGGCCTGGGCGAGCTCGGCGATCGCCTCGAGGTCGGCCCGGGTGAGCACCCCGCCCGACGGGTTGGCCGGGGAGTTGAGCACGATCATCTTCGTGCGCGGCGTGACGAGGGAGGCGAGCTCCTCGGGGTCGAGCCGGAACCCGTTCGACTGGCGGATCGGGATCGGGATCGACGTGCCGCCGATCCAGCTCACCAGCGACTCGTAGATGGGGTAGCCCGGATCCGGGACGATGACCTCGTCGCCGTTGTCGACCAGCGCCTCGATCGCGTAGAGCATGACGCCCTTGCCGCCGACCGTGACGAAGACCGATTCGGGAGCGACCGGGAAGCCCTTGCGAGCGGTGGCGTCGTCGGCGATCGCGGCCCGCAGCTCCGGGATGCCCGGGTACGGCGCGTAGTGGGTCTTGCCTTCGTCGAGCGCCCGCTTGGCCGCCGCCCGGATGTTGGCCGGGGTGTCGAAGTCGGGCTCGCCGACCTCGAGATGGACCACGTCGACGCCGGTTGCCTCGAGCGCGCGGGCACGGGCAGCCGCCTCGAACGCGGTCTCCGTCCCGATGCGCTCCATTCGACTTGCGAGTCGCATCTCTGACGCCTCCACTGGTTCAGGTTCGCCGGCCAATTGCAGGAACAGGCCGATTCGCCTGTCCCGGGGCCGCGAGATGGGGCGTGAGTCCGTCGCTGGAGCCCTGGGGGAGCAGCGACCCCACGGGCTGGAGCCCCGCGTGAGAGCCGTCCGTCGCTCCAGACGCTAGTCGTCTGACCTCTATGGGCTGGCCCGCACTCTCGCATAGTCGCGCGTTCGGTCCGAAGTGCCAAATGGCCTGTTGTGGCTTCGGCGCCATCGCCGAGCGGACCGCGGGTTGTCTCGCTGCGCTCGGCCGCCGCCGCCCCATCGGCCGCGTCAGCGCCACCGGCCGCCTCATCGCGCTCGGTGACTCTGCTCGAGGACCCGTCGAGCGGTCGCGTGCGCCTCCGCCGCCAGCGCCGCCTCGTCGACGTTCGCGAGGGCTCCGTCGCGAACGATGATCGCACCCTCCACCACGAGGTGGCGAACACGCTGCGGCCAGGCGAGCACGATCCCCGCGACGGGATCGGCCTCGGTTCCCGCGGTTGCGAGCCCGGTCCGGTCGAACAGCGCGAGGTCCGCCCGCTTGCCCGGTTCGATCGAGCCCAGGTCGTCGCGCCCGAGGCACGCAGCGCCCCCGCGGGTGCCCAGGCGCAGGGCCTCGCGCACCGTCATGGCACCGGGCCCGCCGCGGCCTCGTGCCACGAGCAGCGCCTGGCGCACCTCCCCGAGCATATGACCACCGTCGTTCGAGGCGGAGCCATCCACGCCGATGCCCACCGGCACGCCCGCATCGACGAGCTGCCGGATCGGGGCCGTACCGGAGCCGAGTCGCAGGTTCGAGGTGGGGCAGTGCGCGATGGCGGTCCCGGACGCGGCGATCAGGCGAATGTCATCCGTCGACAGCCGCACGGCATGGGCCAGCCACGTGTCGCCGCCGAGGAAGCCGAGCCGCTCGAGCAGCTCGACCGGGCTGCAGCCGAAGCGCTCGCGGCAGAACGCCTCCTCGTCGGCGGTCTCCGCGATGTGGGTGTGGAGCCGGACGCCGAGCCGGCGGGCCAACGCTGCCGACTCGACCATCAGGCGCTCGCTCGCCGAGAACGGCGAGCACGGCGCGATCGCGAGGCGCACCATCGCGCCCGGCCGCGGGTCGTGGAACCGGGCGATGGCCTGCTCGGTATCCGCAAGGACGGCGTCGATGTCCTGGACGATCTCGTCCGGGGGCAGGCCACCGTTCGAGGCTCCCAGGTCCATCGAGCCCCGGCACGGATGGAATCGCATCCCGACGGCCCGGGCTGCCGCGATCTCGGCTTCGAGGAGGTCGCCCGCGCCGGCCGGGAAGACGTAGTGATGGTCGGTCGACGTCGAGCAGCCCGAAAGGGCCAGCTCCGCGAGGCCCGTCATGGCGGCGACCCGGACCCACTCGGCGTCGAGCCCGGCCCACACCGGGTAGAGCTCCGTGAGCCAGCCGAAGAGGTTGTCCTGCTGGGCGCGCGCCCGGGTGAGCACCTGGTAAAGGTGGTGATGCGTGTTGATGAGGCCCGGGATCGCCACGCACCCGCGGCCGTCGAGGACCTCCGCATCGGCGACCACGCTCGCAGGCGGACGGCCCGGGCCCACCCAGGAGACCACGCCGTCCTCGACCAGGATCGATCCCCCGGGCAGCTCCGTCCCGGCGTCGTCCATCGTGACTACGACGTCGCAGCCGGAGACGAGGAGCCTGCCCATGCGCACTGCCGTCCAGCGTGCCCCGTCGGGCTCTACCGGACGAACCTGGTGCCCGTCTCGCCGCGAAGCCCGCGCTCGATGTTCTCGGGGCTCGTGATGAGCGCCTCCTTGCCGCCCCCCTCCAGGTACCAGATGATCGCCTGGATCTTCGGCCCCATCGAGCCGGCGAGGAAGTGGCCCTGGGCGTGATATTCCTTCGCCTCGGCGAGCGTCAGCGTGTCCAGCAGCTGCTGGTTCGGCTTGCCGAAGTTCAGGGCCACCTTGTCGACCTGGGTGGTGATCACGAACAGGTCGGCCTCGAGGTCCCGTGCGAGCGTCGAGGCGGCGTAGTCCTTGTCGATCACGGCCTCGATCCCGACGAGCTCGCCGTCCTGCTCGATGACCGGGATCCCGCCCCCACCGGAGGCGACGACGGTGAAGCCGGCGTGGATGAGGGCGACGATGGCGTCGAACTCCACGATCTTCACGGGCAGGGGCGACGGCACGACCCGGCGCCAGCCGCGCCCGGCGTCCTCCACGACGCTCCAGCCGTCGGCTTCCCGGTGCGCGCTGGCCGTCGGCTGGTCCATGAACGAGCCGATCGGCTTGCTCGGACGCGTGAAGGCGGGGTCATCCTTGTCGACCAGCGTCTGGGTGATGACCGTGGCGGCATGCTTGTCCATGCCGCGCTGGCGGAACTCGTTGCCCAGCGCGCGCTGGAACATGTAGCCGATCGCGCCCTGGGTGTCCGCCCCGCAGTAGTCGAGCGGCACGGGATGGAGCTCCGCTCGCGACAGCTCGGAGCGACGCAGGATGAATCCGACCTGCGGGCCGTTCCCGTGCGTCAGGAGCACGTCCCAGCCCTGCTCGATCATGCCGACGACGTGCCTGCTCGATTCGACGGCGGCGGCGTATTGATCCGCGATCTCCTGGTGGTCCGAGTCCTTGATGAGGGAGTTGCCGCCGACGGCGACGACCGCGATCTTGCCCATAGCATCTCCTGGGTGGTGGTTGGCGCCCGCCAGGCGCGGACCCCGCTGGGTGCCGGCAAGGACGCCGGCCGACGCGCGACTGCCCGACAATTCCCGCCCGATCAGCTCCCCGCGTCGCGCGAGGCCGGCGGCGCCGTTGTCGCTCCGGTCGATCCGGGCTGTCCGTAGCTCGTGCTCCGTCGGGACCGGAGACGTCGCATGAATGTGCCGAAGGGCAGGGACCGGTGCACCGCTTCGCTCGCTAAATTCGGGACCGGCGAACATTCCTGCGCGCGCCTGACGGCGTGGCGACGCGGGAACCGAGCTCCGCTGGCAGGATGGGGATCGTTCTGGCGATGATGTCGCTCCCGGTGGCTCCGCCGTTCCGGCTCCGCGCGAGGGTCCTGACCCCGCTTGCGGCCGGCGGTACACGATACCTCGCGGATGGCGCCGTCGACGTCGATCCGCTGGGCCGGATCTCGCGCGTCGACGAATGGGCGGCGGCCGGACAGGCGGAGCCCGCGGTCTCGGCGCACGGTCCCGTCCACGACGTCCGGCCGTCGCTCGTCATGCCGGGCCTGGTGGATCTCCATACGCATATCCCGCAGCTCCCGAACGCGGGGCTTGGCGCCGGGCTGGACCTGCTGACCTGGCTGGAGCGGTACACCCTCCCGCTCGAGCGCCGGTTCGATGCCGCCGCGGCAGAGCGACTCGGGCCGCTCGCGATGCGCGCCTTCGCCGCCGCTGGCACCACCACCGTCGTCGCCTACGCCTCCGACGATGCGGGTGCGACCGAGGCGCTCTTTCGCGCGGCGGAGGCCCACGGCATTCGGGCGGTGATCGGGCTCGTGCTGATGGATCGTGCGGTCGGTGTCGGGCGGGGCGGCGACCGGGATGGGATCGGCGATGCCGCGCTCCGCGCGTCCGCCGCGCTCGCCGCGCGCTGGAACGGCCGGGACGGCGGCAGGCTGCGCTATGCGTTCACGCCGCGGTTCGCCCCGAGCTGCTCGGCGGGCATCCTCAGCGTCTCGGCGCGCCTCGCCGCGGAGACCGGGTCCCTCTGGCAGACGCACCTCTCGGAGGATCCGAGCGAGCTGGAGGCGGTGCGCGCAGCCTTCCCGGAGGCCATCGACTACCTCGACGTGTACGACCGGGCCGGGGCGCTGGGGCCCGGCGGACCACGGGCGCTCTTCGCCCACGCCATCCACCTCTCCGACCGGGAGGTCGATCGGCTCGCCGAGAGCGGTGCCGGCGTCGCACACTGCCCGGCCTCGAACCTGTTCCTCCCGAGCGGGATCATGCCCCTGGCGCGGTACCTCGAAGCGGGGATCCCGGTCGGGCTCGGCTCGGACGTCTCCGGTGGACCCGATCCATCGCTCTTCCAGGTCATGCGCGTCGGGGCGTATGCTCAGCACGCCCTCATGGCGCTCGCGGGCGAGTCGCGGCCACGCCTCGACCCGCTCGGCTGGCTGCGCCTGGGGACGATCGGCGGTGCGGAAGTCCTCGGCCTCGCCGGCACGATCGGCTCGCTGGAGCCGGGCCTGGAGGCGGACATGATCGCGGTCGATGCATCGCTCACGGAACCCGTGCCGGGCGCGGGCGCGGCCGATGACCCGGGCGACATCGTGAGCCGCCTGGTGTTCCGAACTCACCCGCAGATGATCACGGCCGCCTGGGTGCGGGGCCGGCTGCTTCCGAGATAGACGAGGTCCAGAACGATGCAGCTGGTGCTGAACGGCAGGCAGGTCACGGTCGACGCCGAGCCCGGCGAGAGCCTGCTCGAGGTGCTCCGGGAGCGCTGCGGGCTCCGGTCCATGAAGGATGGGTGCGCTCCCGAGGGTTCCTGCGGCGCCTGCACCGTGATCGTCGACGGGCGCGCGGTCGTTTCCTGCGCCCAGCCGGCGCTGCGCGTCGAGGGCCGGCACGTGACCACCCTCGAAGGGCTCTCGTCCGAGGCGCGCGATCTCTGGGGTGACGCGTTCGCGGCAACAGGTGCCGCCCAGTGCGGGTTCTGCTCGCCCGGCATCGTGATGAAGGCCCATGCCCTGCTCGATCGCGAGGCCGAGCCGTCCCGCGACGCCGTCGCGCGCGCGCTGGCAGGCAACCTGTGCCGCTGCACCGGCTACGTCAAGGTCATCGACGCGGTCGAGCGCGTCGCGGCGGCCCGTCGCGGGAATCCCATGCCCGACGTCGACGCCGGCAGCGGCGTCGGGTCGCGGACCGTGCGCCGCGGCGCACGGGAGCTCGCCCTCGGCCAGCAGCCGTTCGTGAACAACATGGTCGAACCGGGGATGATCCATGGCGCCCTCCGTCTGTCGGACCATCCACGGGCCGTCGTCCTCCGCATCGACACGTCCCGGGCGGCTGCCGCTCCAGGGGTCGTGGCGGTCGTCACGGCCGCGGACGTCCCCGGCGAGCGGATCGTCGGGCTGATCACCCGCGACTGGCCGGTGTTCGTGGCCGAGGGCGAGACGACCCGCTACGTGGGCGATGTCCTGGCGGCGGTCGCTGCCCGGACCAGGCGCGAGGCGCGCGCGGCGGCCGCGCTGATCGACGTGGAGTACGAGGTGCTGCCACCCGTCAGCGACCCGTTCGCGGCGCTCGAGCCCGATGCTCCTGCGATCCACCCGCGCGGGAACCTCCTCGAGACCGCGGTGGTCCGCCGGGGCGACGCCGGGGCGGCGCTCGCGGACGCGGCCCACGTCGTCCGCGACCGCTTCACGACGAGCGCCGTGGAGCATGCGTTCCTCGAGCCGGAGTCCTGCCTCGCCGTGCCTGGCACGTCGCCGGACGCGCCGTCGCTCCGCCTCTTCTCCCAGGGGCAGGGGGTCTGGGACGAGCGTCGCCAGATCGCCGAGCTGCTCGCGGTTCCCGAGACCGCCATCCGCGTCACACAGGTGGCGGCCGGCGGCGGCTTCGGCGGCAAGGAGGATCTCTCGGTCCAGGGGCAGGCCGCGCTCCTCGCGCACGTGACCGGGAAGCCGGTCCTCCTGACGATCTCGCGGGCGGAGAGCCTCCGCCTCCACCCCAAGCGCCACGCGCTGACCATGGACTACGAGGTCGGCTGCGACGGTGAAGGCCGCCTCGTGGCCGTCCGGGCCCGGATCGTGGGCGACACGGGTGCCTATGCCAGCGTCGGGGCAAAGGTCCTGGAGCGCGCGGCAGGCCACGCCTGCGGCGCCTACCGGGTCCCCAACGTCGACGTCGAGGCTCGCACGGTGTACACGAACAACCCGCCCGCGGGCGCGTTCCGTGGCTTCGGCGTCCCCCAGGTGACGTTCGCCATGGACGGGCTCCTCGACCGGCTGGCCGAGCGCGTCGGCATCGACGGCTGGGAGATCCGCTGGCGCAACGCCGTCCGCGTCGGCGACCGGTTCGGGAGCGGCCAGCTCCTCGGGCCCGGCGTCGGACTCGAGAAGACGCTGCTCGCGGTCCGCGACGCCTACCGCGGCGCGCGGTTCGCCGGGATCGCGTGCGGCGCGAAGAACGTGGGGGTCGGCAACGGGATGGCCGAGGGCGGCAAGGCGATCGTCCGGCCCGAGGCCGACGGGACCCTGACGCTCTGGCACTCGTGGACGGAGATGGGCCAGGGCGTCCACACGATCTTCGCCCAGATCGTGGCCCAGGAGGTCGGCGTGGACGCCGCGAGCGTCCACGTGCTCGTCGACACGGAGCGGGAGCTGGACACCGGCGAGACCACGGCCTCGCGGGCGACCACGCTCGGCGGCCAGGCGGTGGCGATCGCGTCGCGCAAGCTTCGCGCGGCGCTCGACGCCCGGGCGCCCGGCGCGCAGCCACGGGATCTCGCCGGCCAGGAGTTCCGGGGGGACTTCGTGGTCGACTGGACCACCCCGATCGGCGAGGGGATCGAGAACCCGGTGACGCACCTCGCCTACGGCTGGGCGACGCAGGTCGTCATCCTCGACGACGAGGGCCGCCTGGCCCGGGTCATCGCCGCCCAGGACGTCGGACGGGCAATGAACCCGACGCTGCTGGAGGGCCAGGTCGAGGGCGGCGTGCACATGGGCCTTGGCCTCGCGCTCACGGAGGCGTTCGTGACGGAGGGCAGCGTCCCGGTCACCGCCACGCTGAAGTCCCAGGGGATCATCCCGGCGTCGTCGATGCCGCCGGTCGACGTGATCATCGTGGAGGAGGCGCAACCGGAGGGTCCGTACGGCGCCAAGGGCGCCGGCGAGGCGGTCCTCGTTCCGACGCCGGCGGCCGTGGCCGGCGCGCTCTACGCCTTCGACGGCGTGCGCAGGACGGCGCTGCCGATGCGGGATTCGGCGGCGGCACGGGCCGCGCTGCCGCGCCTGGCCCGCCCGCCGCGGGCCACCGATCCGAGCGTCGCCGGGGAGAGCCCGGCACAGGTCGTCGAATCCGGGGTCGGCTCGTGACGTCGGCCGTGACGCCGGGCCTGGTGTGCGCGCACCACCACCTGTACTCGGCGCTGGCCCGGGGGATGCCGGCCCCGCCGAAGGTCGCCACCAGCTTCCAGGAGATCCTCGAGCAGGTGTGGTGGCGGCTCGACACGGCGCTCGACCTGGAGATGATCCGCTGGTCGGCGATGCTCGGCGCCCTCGAGGCGCTCGAGAACGGCACGACGGCGATCGTCGACCATCACGAGTCGCCCAACGCCATCGAGGGCAGCCTCGACGTGATCGCCGAAGCGTGCGCGGAGGTCGGGGTTCGGTCGCTGCTCGCGTACGGGATCACCGACCGCCACGGGCCCGACGGCGCCCGGCGCGGCCTGGCGGAGAACGAGCGATTCATCAAGGCTGGCGGCCGGGGACTGGTGGGCATCCACGCCGCGTTCACCTGCACCGACGAATCCCTGCGTGCCGCGGCCGGCCTTGCGGCGGACCTCGGCGTGGGCGTGCACATCCACGTCTGCGAGGGCATCGGCGACATCGACGCGCCGCGCCGGCTCGCCGGCCTGACCCGCGACGATTGGCTGCTCAGCCACTGCGTCCACCTGCCCACGGACCACGCGCTGGCCGGGACCATCCTCCACAACCCGATGTCCAACCTGAACAACGCGGTGGGCTACGCGAACCCGGCCCGGTTCACGAACCCCGTTGCGCTCGGCACGGACGGGATCGGCGGCAACGTCCTCGAGGCGTTCCGTCTCGCCTACGTCATGGAGCGCTCGGTCGACGTCACGGCCTCGCCCGAGCGTGCGTGGGGGTGGCTCGAGGCCGGCTGGAACCTGGTCCCCGAGGCGCGCACCGACGAGGTCACCTGGTCCTACGACCCGATGGACCCGTGGCACATCGCGTTCACGCCGGGAATCATGCCCAGGCGAATCGTGATCGACGGCGAGGTGGTGCTGGCCGATGGCCGGCCCACGCGCGTCGACGCCGACGAGATCCGTGCGAAGGCCCGGGAACAGGCCGCCCGCCTCCACGCCCGCCTGTAGGACCGACGACCCGACGATCGCCAACCCGCGACCCACCGACCCGCGACGCACCGAACCGCGTCCCCACCTGCGCACGCTGACGAGGGATCACCCGATGTCCGACCGGTTTCATCCCATCTCGATGGAGCAGCTCACCGACTGGGTCTTCACCGAGCTCGACCGGAAGGGCTCGCTCTTCAACGTGCCCCGGCCGGCTTTCTTTGTCCCCCGGCCCGACCACCGGTTCCGGCTCCGCCAGTACGGCGTGGAGCTCGAGACGCCGTTCGGAGTTGCTGCCGGACCGCACACCCAGATGGCCCAGAACATCGTCACGGCGTGGCTGGTCGGCTCCCGCCTGATCGAGCTCAAGACGATCCAGACCCTGGACGAGCTCGACGTCAACAAGCCGTGCATCGACGTCGCCGACGAGGGCTACAACGTCGAGTGGTCCCAGGAGCTCAAGGTCCACGAATCCTTCGACGAGTACCTCCGCGCCTGGGTCCTGATCCACGCGCTGCACCACAAGCTGGGCTGGCCCGGCGCGCGTCCCGGCATGGTCTTCAACATGAGCGTCGGCTACAACCTCGAGGGGATCCGCAGGCCGAACGTCCAGTGGTATCTCGACGCCATGACGGACGCCTCCGCCTACCTGCCGGCCTGCGTCGAGGAGGTTGCCCGGCGGTATCCCGCGATCCGCGACCTCGACATCCCGACCCGCCTGTCGGACACGGTCACGCTCTCGACGATGCACGGGTGCCCGCCCGACGAGATCGAGAAGATCTCGCTCTACCTGATCGAGGAGCGCGGCCTGCACACCTCGGTCAAGTGCAACCCGACCCTCCTGGGCGCGGAACGGGTGCGTGGCATCGTCAACCATGACCTCGGCTTCGCCGACGTGCCGATCCCCGACGAGGCGTTCGCCCACGACCTCAAGTGGGTCGATGCCGTCCCGATGTTCCACAACCTCCGTACGGCTGCCGGCGCCCGCGGTCTCACGTTCGGCCTCAAGCTGACCAACACGCTCGAGGTGGACAACTGGCGCACGGTCTTCCCGCGCGACGATCGGATGTACCTGTCGGGCCGGCCGCTCCATGCCGTCACGACGAACCTGGCCGCGCTCATCGCGGGTGAGCTCGGCGGCGACCTGCCGATCTCGTTCGCCGGCGGAGCCGACTGCTTCAACGTGGCGGACCTGCTCGCGTCGGGGATGCGCACGATCACCGTGAGCTCCGATCTCCTCAAGTCCGGTGGCTACCTGCGGATGCTCCAGTACCCGGAGAAGGTGGACGCCGCGTACGACGAGGTCGGCGCGCTCGACACGGCGGACTTCATTCGCCGCACGGCGCTCGGGCACGGCTTCGAGGGCGATGGCGGCGACGTCCCGGCGTGCGCGGGGTTCAACCTCCGGCGCTACGCCGACCAGGTTCGCGGGGACTGGCGCTACCGGAAGGACTCCTTCCGGACGGACCGGTCCAAGACGCCGCGCCTGCTCGGCTCGTTCGACTGCATCGCGGCGCCCTGTCTCGACGAGTGTCCGGTCGACCAGCAGGTGCCCCGGTACATGGCCGCGGTGCGATCGGGGGACGTCCGCGAGGCCGTCCGCATCACCCGCCTCGACAACCCGCTGCCGACGGTGCTGGGCCGCGTCTGCGATCACCTGTGCGAGAACACGTGCATCCGCACGCACCTCGACCAGCCGCTCGCGATCCGGCAGATCAAGCGCTTCATCATGGAGCAGGAGCAGCAAGGCCTCGTGACACCGGCCCCGGTCAATTCCGCCAAGGACGGCCGGGTGGCGATCATCGGGGCCGGACCGGCCGGCCTGGCGGCCGCCGAGTGGCTCGGGCGGGCGGGGATCGGCGTCACCGTATTCGAGGCGCATTCGTATGCCGGCGGCATGGTCGGCGGGGCGATCCCTGCCTACCGCCTGCCGCAGGCCCAGATCGACCAGGACCTTGCCGTCCTCGAGCGCCTTGGCGTCGAGATCCGCTACGGCCAGCGCGCCGGCGTCGACGTCATGCTCGACGACCTTCGGGGCGCCGGGTTCACGACCGTCTTCATCGCGGTGGGGGCCCAGCGCGCGAAGACGCTCGGGTTCGCGGGCGAGGACTCGCCGGACGTGATCGACGGGGTGACCTTCCTGCGCAGCGTCCGCGAGGGCCGGCCAATGCCGATCGGGGGGCGCGTGGGCGTCGTCGGTGCCGGCGACACGGCCATGGACTGCGTCCGGTCCGCGCGCCGCGTCGGCGCCGAATCCGTCTCGCTGGTCTACCGCCGGACCGTGGACCAGATGCCGGCCGATCCGGAGGAGATCCACGCAATCCGCGAGGAGGGCATCCAGATCGTCGAGCTGGCGCGGCCCGTCGGCCTGCGGGTCGAGGATGGCCGGCTGCTCGCGCTCGAGTGCCTCCGGACCGAGTACCGCGGGAAGCGCGATGGCTCCGGCCGCAAGGTCCCCGAGGACGTCGCGGGCTCCGGGTTCGAGATCGGCCTGGACACGCTCATCCTCGCGATCAGCCAGCACGCCGTGCTCGACTTCTTCGGCGACCGTGCGCCCGACCTGACGCCGGCCGGCTACATCGCCGTCGATCCCGACACGTTCGAGACGTCCGTCCCGGGCGTGTATGCCGGTGGCGACGTCGCCGATCGCGGCCCCGCGTCGATCGTGAAGGCCGCCGCGGACGGAAAGCGGGTCGCCGCGGCGATCGCCGCGTCGCTGGGCCGGGGGATGTCCACGCCGTCCGAGACGCGCACGGCGCCGGACGTGCAGGCGCTCACGGTCCGTCGCGCCCGCCGCGAATACCGCGTGCCGATCCAGGTCAGCCCGCTCGATCGTCGCGACGGCTTCGCGGAGACGGTGCTGGGCTATTCGGCCGAGGAGGCCGTGCACGAGGCGAGCCGTTGCCTCGACTGCGACCAGATCTGCAGCCTGTGCGTCGGGGTCTGTCCCAACATGGCCCTGATGACCTACGAGATGGCGCCGGTGCGAGCCGACCTGCCGGCGCTGGCCGTCGCGAACGGCGCCGTCGTGGCGAGCGGCACCACCCCGTTCGCCGTCAACCAGCGGCTCCAGATCGCGGTCCTCACCGACTTCTGCAACGAATGCGGCAACTGCGTGACCGCCTGCCCCACCTCGGGGACGCCGTACCTCGACAAGCCGCGGCTCTACCTGGACCGGGCCGACTTCGAGGCGCAGGCCTCGAACGCGTTCATGCTCCTCGGCGACGGCGTGATGGAGGCACGGTTCGACGGCCGGACGCATCGGATCGCGGCCGGCGGCGCGGGGGTTGGCGAACGGCCGGATCGCGTACGAGGCCCCCGGCTTCCGGGCCGTCCTCGAGCGCGACACGTTCGCCCTCGTCGAGGCGACGCCTGCCGGCGCGACGGACGGGGAGACCCTCTCGCTCGAGCCGGCGGCCCTCATGGCCACGCTGCTCGCGGGCGTGACGGGCTCGATGCCGCACATCCCGACGGCCGGCGCGGGCGGCTCGCGGGTGGCGCGGCCAACGTTCGCCGAATAGATCGCGCGACCGGCGGCGCGTCCCGGGGAGGCGGCGGCGGACGCCGAGACGGCGCGGGGGCGCGATCCCGGCGCTACGAGCCCGCGGCGTCGCCGAGGATTCGGAGGAGGATCCGGCCTGCGACCGCGCGCCGGTATTCGGCGGTCGAGCGGACGTCGTCGATCGGCGCGATCTCCGCCTCGAGCGTCGCAGCGGCGACCGCGGCCACCTCGGCCGTCGGCACCGCACCCTCGAGCGCCGCCTCCGTCGCCCGCGCCCGGATCGGCGTTGCGGCGACCGAGCCGAGCGCAACGCGGACGTCCCGCCAGGCGCCCTGCTCCTCCCGCCACGCGACGGCGAGCACGACCAGGCTGATCGCCTGTGCGCGCCGCGTCCCGACCTTGCGGAACGCGACCGTCCGGTCCGGCCGGATCGGGATCGCGATCCGGAGGATCAGCTCGCCCGCCACGAGAGCGGTGCGCCGGTATCCCGGGAAGAAGGCCGCGACCGGGATGGTCCGCTCGCCATCCGTGCCCCCGACCACGATCTCCGCGTCGAGGGCGAGAAGCACCGGGAGGCTGTCGCCCGCCGGGGAGGCGGTCGCGAGGTTGCCGCCGAGCGTGCCGCGGTTCTGGATCTGTGCGGCGCCGACCTCCGCGGCCATGGCGGCGAGCACGGGCGCATGCTCCGCGACCAGCGGGCTCCGCCGCAGCTCCGAATACGTGGTCGCAGCGCCGAGGATGAGCGTGCCGTCCTCGACGCGGATGCCGCGGAGCTCGGCGAGCGCGGAGACGTCGAGGTAGCGGTCAGCGCTCTCGACGCCCGCCGATCGCTCCACGAGCGCATCGGTCCCACCGGCCAGCGGCCGCCGGCCACCCTCGGCGAGCAGCGCGAACGCGTGGGCGAGGGTCCGCGGGGAATCGGAGCCGGGATCGTCGAGCTCGAGCAACCGCCGGTCCGGTTCCACCGCGGTGTCTGCGGCATCGGCCGGAGCGGCCATGACGGAAGCTCGGCCCTCCGCGGCCAGGCGGATCGCGTCGACGATGCGGCCGTAGCCGGTGCAGCGGCAGAGGTTCCCGGAGATCGCCTCGCGGATCGCGGCGTCGGTGGGGGACCCGTCCGCAGCGATCGATCGCCCGGGCGCCACCTCGGTCTCGCGTGCATCGAGGAACGCCCGGCCGGCCATCAGCATCCCCGGCGTGCAGATCCCGCACTGGACCCCGCCGGACTCGACGAACGCCGCCTGGAGCGGGTCGAGCCGGCCATCGGTCGCGAGCCCCTCCACGGTGCGGACCTCGCGTCCTTCAACCTGGCAGACCGGCACGAGGCAGCTGTCGACGACCTCCCCGTCGAGCAGGACGGAGCAGGCCCCGCACTCGCCCTCCCCGCAGCCCTCCTTCGCCCCGGTCAGGCCGAGGTCCAGGCGCAGGACGTCGAGGAGACGGCGACCGCCGGGCACGGCGACCTCGACTCGCCGGCCATTGACCGTGAAGCGGTGGACGGGCGCGGCGGCACGCAGGGTCGGGTCGGCGGTGGGCGCCGTCACGAGACGGCCTCTGCGACCGGCTCGGGCGCGCGCTGCTCCTCGAGCGCGCGGATCGCGGCGAGGACGCGGGCGGGCGTCGCCGGCAGCTCGGTGATCCAGGCGCCCGTCGCGTCGTGGATGGCGTCGATCACCGCGGGCGCGCCCACGTCCATCGGGAGCTCGCCGAGGCCCTTCGCGCCGTGCGGAGCGTCGCGGAACGGGAACTCCACGAGGTGCGCCTCGATCGCGGGGGCGTCGAGCGCGGTCGGGATCAGGTAGGTGGCGAGGCGGTCATTCCGGAAGCGGCCGTCGACCATCTGCATCTCCTCGATCGTCGCGTAGCCGACCGCCTGGAGCGTCCCGCCCTCCACCTGGCCGGCGGCGAGCAGGGGATTGACCACACGACCCGCGTCGTCGACCGCGACGACGCGCCGGACGGCGACCTGGCCGGTGTCGAGGTCCACGTCGACGAAGGCGACCGCGGCCGCCCAGCCGAAGGCGGGGTAGGCGTCGCCCCGGTACCGGTCCTGGTCCCACTCGATGCCGGGGTAGCCCTCGAACCGGACGTCGATCCGGGTGGCTCCGTGCGCCGCGGCATCGTCGCGCCAGCACTCGGCGAACGGGAGCCCCGTCCGCGCCTCGACTTCCGCGCGAAGCTTCCGGGCCGCGTCCATGATCAGGCCGCCGACCACCATCGTCGTGCGGGAGGCGACCGTGGGGCCGCTGTTCGGCACCAGGGCGGTGTCGAGCGGCGCGGGCTCGACCAGGTCCGGAGCGACCCCGAGGGCGTCGGCCGCGATCTGCGGAAGCACCGTCGCGGCGCCCTGGCCGATCTCGGTCTGGGCGGTCAGGATCCGGATTCGCCCTGCAGCCGTCAGCTCGATACCGGCGACGCCGGCGAGCGTCTTCTCGCCGCTTCCGGTGAAGCCGGCGCCGTGCCATCCCAGCGCGAGGCCGACCCCCGACGCGACCCGGTCGCCCGGCCGCGCCCGATGCGCCGTGCCCGCTCGCGCCTCCTCGAATCCCGATGCCTCCTCGGCGCGCTCCAGGACGTCGATCGCGGCAACGCTGTGCTTGAGGACCTGGCCCGTGGCCGTCACGTCCCCCTCGCGGTAGGCGAGGCGGCGACGCAGCTCGGCCGCCGGGAGCCCGAGTTCCTCGGCGATCCGGCAGAGCTGGATCTCCGCGGCGAACTCCGTCTGGGGCGCGCCGAACCCGCGGAACGCGCCCGCGGGAACCGTGTTCGTCATCACGGCGCGGGCCTGCACCCGGACGTTTGCGCAGCGGTACGGACCCGTCGCGTGGAGGGCGCCGCGCGAAAGCACCACCGGCGAGAGCGTCGCATACGCGCCTGCGTCCATGACCACATCGATGTCCTGGGCCACGAGCCGGCCGTCGGCGGTGACCCCGGTCCGGTGGTGGACCACCGCCGCGTGGCGCTTGGTGGTCGCCGCGATGTCCTCGTGGCGGTCGTAGGTCATCCGCACGGGGCGTCCCGCCGCGCGGGCGAGCAGCGCGGCGTGGACGGCGATCATGGAGGGGTATTCCTCCTTGCCGCCGAAGCCGCCGCCGGTCTCGGCCTGGATGACGCGGACCATGCTCGTCGGGAGCGCCAGGGCGCGAGCCAGCGCCGCATGGATGTAGTACGGGCACTGGAGCGACCCGGTCACCGTCATGCCCCCGCCCGCCTCCGGCGCGGCGATCATCGCCTGCGGCTCGATGTAGATGTGCTCCTGGGGGCCGACGCGGTAGGTCCCCTCGATGATCCGGTCGGCCTCGGCGAAGCCCGCGTCGAGGTCGCCCCTCGTGATCTCGTATCGCGCGAACGAATGCTCGGCCGCCATCAGGTCGAGGACCGGCGGCAGCGGCTCGGTTCGGAGGGTGATGGCCGCCCGGGCAGCGCGCGCGGTGGCAGGGTCGGCGGCCGCGACGAGCGCGACGGCCTCGGCGTGGTGGTGGATCTCGTCGCTCGCGAGCGCCGGCTGGTCGTCGTACATCAGGTTGACGACGTTCTCGCCGGGGATGTCGGCCGCCGTGACGACGACGGCGCGCGACCAGTCGAAGCCGGGGTCGCGATCGATGCCCAGGAGGCGCGCGCGGGGCTCGGTCGACCGAACCGTCAGCCCGAACCAGGCACCCGGCATCGCGAGGTCGTCCGTGTAACGCGCGGCGCCCGTCACCTTGGCCGGTGCGTCGCGGCGCGGCACCGATCGCCCGATCGATGCGCCCGGCTCGTTGCTCATCTGCGCTGGCCCTCGAACACGACACTAAGGTACCCCACCGCGCGCCGCGGGTCCGCCCCGGCATCCGCGGATGTTGCCGATGCCAGGGCCACGCCCGAGGTGCCGCCCATCGCCCGGAGCGCCGCCAGCCCGAGGACGGCCGGCTCGATGCCGCACATCCCGCAGACCATCCCGTGCGCGGCGCCGGTCTCGCGCACCGCTGCCTCGGCCCGTGCCAGCTCCTCGGGGAGCAGCGCCTCGATCGCCGGGAGGAGCTCCCGCGACACACGGACGCAGGCGTCCGCCGGCGGGTAGTGGGCCATGTCCGTGCTGATCGCGAGGACGATCGACGCGCCCGCGGCGCGGCGCCGGGCGAGCAGCGTGCCGAGGCGCGTGCCCGCGGCGATGGCGCCTTCCCCGGTTCCGGCGCCGACGGCAAGCGGCACGATCCGGGCGCGGGGCGCGACGACGCCGAGAAGCGGAAGCTGGACCTCGATCGAATGCTCGCCGAGATGCGCGGCCTGGTCGGCCTCGAACGGCAGGCCGAGCCCGAGGATCTCGGAGGCGAGCTCCGCGTCGACAGGCACGGCGCCGAGCGGCGTCCGCCAGGATCCGGCATCCCACACGGCCACGCCGTTGAGCCACGGCGCAGTGTGGTTCGTGCCCAGGATCACGACGGTGGCGCCGTCGGCGACGAGCCGCCACGCGGCGGCGGCGACCGTGCCGCTGTACGCGAGCCCGGCGTGCGGCACGAGGATCCCGAGCGGGGACGCTGCCCCGCCGGCTTCCCCGGGGCCTGCGCCAGTCGTGACCGACGCTGCGGCTTCGGGGTCCGGCCCGGCGCCGGCGGCCGCCGCCTCGAGCATCGTCGCCGTCATCCGCGACAGCCGCGCGCGGTCCCCCGGGTAGAACGTCCCGGCGACCGCGGGCGGCCGCTCGCCAGGCGCTCCGTCGGCCGGCGCCAGCTCGCCGCGCGCTCCCTCGGCAGGCGCCCGCCCGCCAGGCGTTCGCCCGCTCACGCCGTCATCCGCACGGGATCCCGCCGGGCGCGCCCGGACGGCCCGGCCCGCGTGCCAGCTCGCGACCGGCCAGGATCCGCCCGCAGGCCGGGCACGAGCCGTCATCGGCAAGGTGCGAGAAGACCCGGTATCCATGTCGCTCGATCAGGAGCGCGCCGCATCCGGCGCAGCGCGTGTGCTCGAGGCCGAGCTCCGGGGCGTTGCCCAGGTAGACGTGGTGGAGGCCGGCCTCGCGCCCGATCTCGACGGCGCGCCGCAGCGTGGCGATCGGCGTGGGCGGCACGTCCAGCATCCGGAACGCAGGGAAGAAGCGGCTGACGTGCCACGGGGTCTCCGGGCCCAGGTGGGCCACGATCCATGCGGTGAGCTCGCGCAGCTCGCCCGGGTCGTCGTTCTCCCCGGGGATGACGAGCGTGGTCACCTCGAGCCACGTCCCGGCGCGGCGGTACGTCTCCAGGGCTTCGAGGACCGGCGCGAGCGTGGCCCCGCAGCGGCGTCGATAGAAGGAGTCCGAGAACAACTTGAGGTCGACGTTCGCGGCGTCGAGGGCCGGCGCCAGCAGGCAGATCGCCTCGGGCGTCGCATACCCATCGGTCACGAACACGTTGAGGAGCCCGGCCGCGCGGGCGAGCCGTGCCGTGTCGACGGCGTACTCGAGGAAGACCGTCGGCTCCACGTAGGTGTAGGCGATCGACGTCGCGCCGTGCTCCCGGGCCGCGTCCACGACACGCTCTGGGGACTGGTGCCGCGTCGGAACCGTCGTGCCCAGGCGCGGGGCCTGCGCGATCTCCCAGTTCTGGCAGAACGTGCAGTGGAACGGGCAGCCCGGCGTCGCGATCGAGTAGGCGAGCGTCCCCGGCGCGACATGGAAGAGCGGCTTCTTCTCGATCGGGTCGACGCCGACCGCGGCCACCGCGCCGTAGACCGTCAACATCAGCACGCCGTCCCGGTTCTCGCGCACGCCGCAGATCCCGGCGCGGCCGGGGCGCACGAGGCAGCGATGGGCGCAGATGCCGCAGCGGACGCTCCCGTCGGGCTCCGACGAGGACAGCCGTGTCGGGACCGCCGCGGGCACGACGGAGCGCATCAGCGAATGGGAAGACGGCACGGTTGCCTCCTGGGTCCACCGAGTCTCAGCGGGGACGCCGGCCGCGGCGAGTGCCGCCCGGCCCGGAAACGGCGCGACCTTGTGCTCTGGCCGGGTGGGCCGGGCCGCGACTACGGTCGCGCGGCCAGGGAGGTGCCACATGTCCATGCTCCGGGATCGCATCACGGACGGCACGACGCCGCCGGGGTCCGACGTGTCGGCCGGCCTGCCGGCTCCGGTGTCGCTCGACCCGGAGACGACGGCGGCGCTCCTTCGGATCGCGCGCGACGCCGTCACGGCCGCGGCGACGCATGCACCGCGGCCACGGCACGAGTCGCGCCCGGTGTCGGGCGGCGCCCTCGACGAGCCGGGCGCGGCCTTCGTCACGATCCTGGAGCACGGATCGCTGCGCGGCTGCATGGGTTCCCTCGTCGCCGAACAGCCGCTCCGGGATGCGGTCGCCTCGGCCGCGGTGTCGGCGGCGATTCGAGACCCGAGGTTCCTCCCACTCGCCGAGCGCGAGCTGCCGGACATCCACATCGACGTCTCGGTCCTGGGGCCGGCCGTCCCGCTCCGCGATCCGGCATCGTTCCGGCCGGGCACCGACGGGATCATCGTGGCGCGCGACGGACGGCGGGCTTTGTTGCTCCCGGAGGTCGCGACCGACCAGGGCTGGAACGCCCGCGAGATGCTCGACGCGGTCTGCGAGAAGGCCGGGCTCGAGGGCCACGCCTGGCACGACCCCCGCACGCGCCTCCTCGTGTTCCGCACGGTCCGCGTCTCCGAGGGCGAGGCCCCGGGCGACTCCGAGGTGGGCGCCGAGCCCGGGGTGCCCACCGGCGCCTGACGGCGGAGGCCCGCCCCGCCGAGTTCCCTCCCCCGGCAGCGTTTCTGCCCGATCCGGGCGGCCCGGCGCCAGCCGTCCTCGCCTCGCCCGGTTCTCGTCAGGACCTCTCTGGGGCGGCGACGCTCGATATCGCGCGGCGGTCGATACCGGTGGCGCGGCTCACGGTCCCGTTATGGGATCGGATCTCGGGGCCCGTGGGGATTCGTTCCTGTCGCGACTCGTCGTTCGTCGGGGCCTCAGCGCCTGCGGTATACTCCGTCGGCCCTGAGCAACGGGCACCCTCGGTCGGGGCGTGGCGCAGCTTGGTAGCGCGCATCGTTCGGGACGATGAGGTCGGAGGTTCAAATCCTCTCGCCCCGACCAGTCTTACGCACTTCGCTTCGACGCCGGGCAGCGGGTCCCGCGCGATCGCGCCCATCCCGATCGAGCACGTCGATCGGCTGCGGTCCTGAACCAGCGCGGCGGCATCTCTCAGCGGGGCTCCGCGACGACGGCCTCCAGGCTGGCCCGATCGCGCACGACGAAGAAGCCCGCGCGCTGCGTGACGACGCCGGTCGTGGCGAAGCCGCCGAGCGCGCGGTTCACGGTCTCACGGCTTGACGCGACCATGCCGGCCAGCGTCGCCTGGGACATCCGGAACGGGATCCGAATCCCGTCCGGGTCGGGCTCCCCATACTCGCGCGCGAGCCTGAGCAGCTGGTAGGCGACCCGGCCGCGAACGTCGAGGAACGCCACCTGAGTGACCTGAACCGCCTGCGCGACAACCTGCATGCTCATGCTCTCCAGCATCCGGCGCAGGGCCGCGGGATGCCGTTCGAGGAACCCTAGCAGCGGCTCGCGGCGCAGACTGAGCAGCGATGCCGGAGCCAGGGCACGAACATCGACGAGGCGAACGCCGCCGTTGAGGAACAGCGTCGGCGCGCCGAAGCTCTCGCCCTCCCCCGCGACCTCCACCACGACCTGCTCGCCGTCAACGCTGGTCATCACGCCGGAGACGTGGCCGCGCACCACGAACCACAGCGTGTCCGCCGGGTCTCCCTGCCGCCAGACGAGGCTTCCCGCGGCCACCTCGTGCGTGCGCAGGTCGGGCAGCAGTGCCTCGAGCTCGGCAGCGGGCACATCCTGAAAGGGACAGCACAAACCGAGCGATCGAACGATCTCAGCGCGATCCATGGCCGGGTCCTCCAACCGGCGGCCGCCCGCCGGCCAGACCCTGGGGTGCTGACGGGGCCGGCGGGACCTTCCTCGGGGTGTGACGCGCGTCATAGCACCGCCGCTCAGCTGTGGTCACTGTGATCGCCACAAAGTCCACCCACGGATGA
Source organism: uncultured Chloroflexia bacterium (assembly GCA_963850035.1). Lineage (GTDB taxonomy): Bacteria > Chloroflexota > Limnocylindria > Limnocylindrales > CSP1-4 > CTSoil-043. The sequence goes on from CAWKJP010000018.1 coordinate 203,418, forward strand.
GGAGCCAGCGATGAGCAGCGACCAGACCCCCGCCATTTCCCATGTCGTCGCATCGTACATGGACCGCCTGAATGCAGCCGATGTCCAGGGCCTCGCCGATCTGTTCGCCATTGACGGCACCGTCATGGCGCCGGAGGTGCCCACCGCGACTGGGCGCGACGCGCTCCTGAGCTTCTTCGATCGGATCGTGGCGGCCATGCGATTCGGCCGGGAGCTGCACATCGACGAGGTGCATGCGGCCGGAGCGCTGGCAGTCGTCCGCTGCCACACCACCGGGACGATCACCCGGCGGGAGCCGGGCATCACCGTCGAGGCGGAGTCCCGCGAGCTGTTCGCCCTGGTCGACGGTCCGGACGGGTGGCGCATCCAGGCGTATTGCTTCAACTCGCCGGCGGGCGGAGGCCACTGACCGCCCCCGGCGGTCGCCGCTGTCAGCCTGCCAGCGCACCCCGACGGCTCACTGCCCCAGAAAGGGTTGCCCGTAGAAGTCAGATGGTGACCCTGGTCCCGTCCGTGTCGGTCTGCTCCGGAGCCACTCGCACTGGCGTCGGCGGCTCGGCCAGCCGCATCGTGACCGGAAGGTCGTTGGTCGCGGGGCAATTCCTCTCGCCCCGACCAACGATTCCCCGATGAACGGCCTCCATCCCTTCGATTCGCGACGATGGGTTCATCGTGTTGGCGAGCGGGGCAGACCTGGTGATCGCACAACGAGTAGGACACTGGTCGGGCATCGGCGTCGAACGGGTCCGTCAGCCCGGACTTTGATCCGGGTCGCCTATGTGCGGGGAACCCTCAACAACGCGGGCGCGGCTCAGAGGCCTTCGCGAGTCCTGGCCTCGACACGCCCGAGCCAAGTGCCGATCTCTGAGATCAAGCCGTCGATCCTCTTGTCCGCCGCCGATCCTGGTGTGGACAATCGGCGCAGCGATTCTGAGTACTTCTCCCGATACAAGCGTCTCTGTTCAAGGTCCGAGATCTTCGAATGGACCTCAGTGACCGGGTTCGGCGCTGTGCAATTAAGCGGGCCGGACACCCGCTCCTCGTCGAGCGCGAACTCGATGAGCCGGATCTCGTCGACCGGGTGGATCCATGGGCGCCATGCATTGCCGGGCAAGACCCAGCCACCGACCCCTCGGCGGAACGGCTCGACCTGCGGCGCGAGGCTCTCGGGATCGAGGAACCAGCTTGTCCGCAGCGCCACCGTTCGGAGACCGAGCCGCTCGGCCGCGCGCGACGCCGCTTCCCAGCGCTCGCTGTCCCGACCCCACCAATCGGTCCCGGCTGGGCTCGCCTCATCGACGAGGCCGGCGCCGTCGTCCCGGTAGCCGTAGTAGCCCACGGACGACCGGCCACGAGCACGGTGGGGCGCCGCCGCGCCTTCTCCAGTGCCTCGATGAGCCCCTTGGTCTGGCGGACCCGCTCATCGGTCGCCGCCTCGACGGACGCCCGCGACTGGCGGGCGCCGAAGATCCCTGCCCCAGCGAGATTCACGACAGCGTCCGCGCCGTCCACCGCGCTTGCCCAATCGCCCCGGCCCGTCAGTCGTAGCGCATGTATGCCGCGGCGCCCGGTACCGTCGCCGCCGCGCTGGCTTCGTCGCGCGTCAGCACCACGAGGCTCTCGCCTCGCTCGATGAGTCGCGCCGAGAGTGGGCGCCCGATGCGACCCGTCGCCCCGGTAACGACGATCCGGCGGCCCATCACCCAGCTCCCCCGGTGCCGTCCCGGAGCGGGTCACCGGGCGGCGCCGTCGCGGCGGCCCTCCAGTATTGAAACGCCGCGAACACCAGGAACGGGACAAAGAAGATCAGACCGCCGATGTTGTCCCCGAACGCGGCGGGATCGTCGTGCTCCAGCGGGATGGCAAGGGCCTGGATGAGCACCGCGGCGATAACGAGCGCGACCGGTACGATCGACCGGCGGTACCGGTGATCTCCAACCAAGTACCAGACGACCGCGAGGATTCCGATCACCGCGAGTCCGACGTCGTCGAGTCGGTCGCCCAGGTCATTCTCCACGGGGCTGAAGGCAATCGTGCCGAACCCGAGCCCACCGAAGAAGAGGACCGCGGTCACCATGAGGCTGTAGCCGCGGTTGACGGAGCGTTGGAGGTCGGATTGCACGGTGCCTCCTCTTCATCTGCCGGGTGGTGCGGCGTCGCCGCCCGGTTCCGGGTTTCGGACCTCGACCTTGGGTCGCCGGGGTTCAAACGGACTCAGTCGGTCTGATCAGGCCAGTTCGCTGGCGCCGCGCGAGCCGGCCCGCGGTCCAGCCGGGAACCGCGCGGCCTCGAAGTGGGCGCGCAGGGCGTCGGGGGTCGGCAGGCCGGCCTGGCTGATGTCCTCGATCAGCGCGCCAAGCCAGGCGGACTCCGCTCGGAGCAGCACCAGCCGATACTCATGGTCGAGAAGGACCATGCGCGGGAGCCCGTACCGATCGCGGAGGGTGGCGATCGTCGCGTCGAACTGGGCGATCAGGCCCTCCAGTGTGACCACTCGAGACTGCAGCGCCTCGACGACGCGCCCGGCCGGGAGGTAATAGAGCAGGCCCACGGCCCCCATGAACACGGGCCGCTCGCTCGACGGCCCTTCCAGCAGAAACTCGAGCCAGTCGACGAGCTCGTCGCGCCCCTCGTCGGTGATCCGGTAGACGGTCCGCTCCGGTCGTCGGCCCTCCCGGCTGGACTCCGCCGCCTCGATCAACTCGTCGCGGGCAAGCGCGTCGACCGTGGCGTACAGGGTGCGTGTCCGGCCGACGGCGAAATCAATGTGGCGCTCCCGCATCACGCGCAGCAGCTCGTACGGGTGGCGAGGCTGTTCGGACAGGAGCGCGAGCACCGCGAGCGGGAGGAGGTCTCGGGCTGCGTTAGTGCGATTCGCCATAGTGCGACGCACTATACGCGGATAGCGCAGGCTCGGCACAGCCATCGGCCGACAGCCGAAGGGTCCGGGGTCCACGGAGGAGAGCGATTTACCCCGGCTCGAGGCTGGGCACGAGGAGCCATCCCTCGGCGCGTCCGCGGTAGATCAGCTGCTCGGTCGTCAGGCCCGACCGCGCACGCAGGTCGGCGAGGTGGCGCTTCACGGTGCTCGGGCGGATGCCCGCGAGCGCGGCGCGTTCGTGACCGACCCCCCGGCCGCGACATACGCGGCGAGTACGGCTGTCTGGCGCTGCGTTGCCTTGGGCGAGAGGGCCCCGCGCAGGTAGCCGTCCCTCATGCGCTTCGTGCAGTCGCCGGGAGGAGGTCCCGCGGCGTGCGGTTGATCATCAGGAAGCGCAGGGATTGCTGAGTTAGGGAGGCGCTAGCCCTCTCGCCCCGACCAGTCCCATCACTCCTTGCGTAAGCAACCGCTGCTCTCGCGCCTACCAGCCCGAGCAGCCACGCGTTCTCGTTCGTCTGGGGATAGGCGGCGACGATCTCCGGTCCGTTGATGTCGAACCGTCCGAAGATCTCGCGGAGCGCCCCCTCCCGAAGCCGGTCAGGAACGGCCGGGTTCCGCCAGAGCGTCATGGGATCGCTCGCCTGCCTCACGAACACGACGTTGCCATGGTGCGGGAACGCGGCTGCCCGCATGAAGCCGGAGCGTGACCCTACCCCTTCCCGGGCTCTCGGCGGCCTTGCATAATGGCGCATGAAACCGGGGGGAAGGTTCTCAGCCCTATGCGCGCGGCGTCCCACACGGTCGCCTCGACTGTCGCGCATGTGCCATGGCGAAGCCCCCCCGAGGGTGCGGGAGCACCCGGAGGTGGTTCACATGCCACGCCTCTCGACTCGCCTGTGGGCGGGCCCTCGCCCCTCGGCGGGTCTCCGGTTGCAGGTGGCAACCCTTGGCGCCGCGGCCGTGCTGCTCGCGGGGACGTCCGGCGCCACCGCGGCGTCCCCCGCGACGACGACGACCGACTACGTGGGCGCGCCAGTCGGGGCTCGCGTCCTCGCGACGAACGCCAATTGGTTGAGCTCAGCATCCGTGGCGCTCCGTGGCGCCGCAGCGCCGAGTGTTCGCGCGATTCCCTTCCGTCGTCCCGCCTCCACAGGTGCTGCGCCATACGCCGCCCCGAGCGGTCCGGCGGCTGCCGCTGCGCCGTTTGACAACCAGGCCCGCCTCACAACGAACTTCGATGGCGTTTCGGACACCCAGAACCACGCACTCAATGGGTTTCACGTCACGCCGCCCGACCAGGGCCTCTGCGTCGGCTACCTCGGCGGGTTCGGGGGCAAGGTCGTGATCGAGGTCGTCAATGACACCTTCGGGATCTACTCGACAACGGGCAGCCTGCTGAGCGCGTTCACGGTGGCGCAGGGCTTCAATGACCCGAATGCCTTCAGCGACCCACGCTGCTTCTACGACCCCGCCACGAGCTCCTTCTACATGACCGTGATCAGCTGTGCCAGCTGTGCCACCGACACCCTTGACGACGTCCTGGTGGTCAACCGCAGCGGGCGGGCCACGACGTACCAGTTCGACTCGACGTTCGGAGGCACCTGCTTCGGTGACCAGCCCCACACTGGCTATGACAGCAATGCCCTCTTCGTAAGCACCGACGAGTTCTGCGGGCCGGGGCAGAACACATACACCGGCGCGCTGCTCATCGCGATCTCCAAGTCACAGCTGGCTGCCCAGGTCGCGTCCCCGAATGCCGTCAGCTTCGGCCTCCTCAGCCTCGGAGGCGTGCCGATCCTGACGCTGCAACCGGCAGTCGGCAACGGGAGCGGCAGAGAATACCTCCTCAACTCCTTCCCCTACGACGCCTTCGGCAACAACAACTCGATCTCGAGCAGCCTCGGCTTCTGGGTGCTCAAGGGCGGCGAGAACATCACCGATGGTTCCGGCGCCGTGACCCTCAGTGGCCGGCTCATCGGCAGCGAGACCTACGCCTTCCCGGTTCCGGCCGCGAGCACCGGGAATGGCTCCACGCCCGCCGGCAGCCCGAGCTACGTGATCTCCGAGCCCTTCCTCAATCCCGACGACAGCCGCATGCAGCAGGTCCAGCTCGCCGACGACGGTTTCGGGGGACCCCGCCTGTACGCATCGCTCAGCAGCGCTGTCGCGTTGCCCGGGGACCCATCCGCGCGCGATGGCGCCGCCTGGTTCGTGGTGAACCCGCAGCAGGCAAGTGTCACCCGCCAGGGCTACGTCGGGGTTCGGGGTGCAAGCCTGCTCTACCCGGCGATCCTCCATAACCAGGACGGCCTGACGGCGATGGCGTTCACCATCACGAGCCCCACGCTCAACCCGAGCGCAGCCTACGCGGTCAGTCGTTTCGGGGGTTTCGGAACGGTTCATATCGTCGCCCAAGGCAGCGGCGCCCACGTCAGCTTCAGCGACGTGCTCTTCGGCCAAGGGCGCTGGGGAGACTACTCGGCCGAGGCGCTCGACCCGGCGAGCGGCGACATCTGGAGCGCGACCGAGTACATCGGCCCGCCTCCGGGCGGTACCGACCTGGTCGACAACTGGGGGACCCGCATCTGGAAGCTGACCGGAAACGAGTGACATGATGGGCTGAGCAACCCGACGGCGACGGGGTCACCACCGGCGCGCCGTCCACCCATAGAATGAGGGCGGTCGCCAAACGGCGACCGCCCTCTCGTCTTCGTGGCCGACCCACGATCCGATCATCGTGTGGGTGCTTCCGAAGCCGGATCCGCGTCCCGCACCGGCTTGAGGCGGCTCGAGCTTCGAGCGCAGCCAGCCCTGACCGGACGATCGGGCCATACCGCGGCCAGGCTCCGGACGGGTACGGACGGGTGCATGTCGATCCGCGCTCGCTTGCAGGGACCGCTGCGGATGGTCTTCCAGGCGGAGCAACCCGTGGCCGACACGGAGCGCCCCGCGCTGGGGGTGTCGCTACTACCCATCGTCGAGGTGACCGTCTACGCGGAGGACTCCGTGGCATTCGGGCGCCTCGCACTCAGCGCGGATCGGGTGACCGACCTCATGAACGAGCGCACCGAGTTCGAGTTCGTCGACACGTTCCTGCAAAGCCTCGACGACGGCCACGGTCTGCAGGTCAGGACGGTCGTCGTGGCGCGGGACGAGATCTTCGCCGTGGCGGTCGGTGTTCCGCGTGGCGATCCTGCGCGCCGGAGGCGGACTCGACCGATCGCCGTCGCGCTGCGAGTTGGCAGCTACGACGTCAGTGGGAGCATCCACGTGGTGCCCGGCACCGACCCGGTCATGGGCTTCCGCCGCCGACGGATGATGGTCCCGCTCACCGAGGCGACGATCGAGTTCGACTCACCGGACGGACGGCAGCACTCCCGGTCCGGGACCATCCTCGTGAACCGGGATCTGACCGATTGGATCGGGCCCGCGACGCGGTCCGACGTCCGGCCCCCCGAGTTGGTCCCGGAGCTCAGAGGCCGGGGCCTCGCCAAGGGCTTCACCCCACGGCTGCAGGGTCACGAGGTGTAGTCGGGCGCTCGCGGCTCGGTGGCGGCATCCGGGCGGCACGCTCCTGAGCGCACGGTGCGGAGCTGGGGCTGCAATGACAGGTCGCCGTGCTGCGACCGGGCCCGGTAAGAACATCAGACGCAAACGGCCCCCGGTCGCTCGACGCGCCTCCCATTCTCACAAGAGAGCGGAGCGCCCAGTGCGCCGGGGCGGGGCCGCGGGTGAGTCTAGGCGCCGACCTCAGCCGACTTCTGATCCGGCGGCTGGGCAGCGCGGACGCGGCAGCGCGGACCGCGGCAGCGCGGACCGCGGCAGCGCGGACCGGACCTGCGCGGTGCGCGGCGGAGTTGATCGAGAGGTACGAGACCCACCGACCGGAGAGGGCATGCACAGGAGTCGCATGAGCCCAACGGTTGAGGATCGTCTTCGTGAGCGGGGTCGGCATCAGCGAACGCAAGGCGCCTCCTACGTCGGCGTTTGCCGACTGATCGTGCGGGCGGTCCAGCCCGTAGCTTCGGAGCGTAGGTGCCTGGTGAGCCGGTCGGAAGAGGCTGAAAGTACCCTCACACGGCCCCGGTCGCCCCGTGCGCCTCCCATCTTCCGGAGAGAGCGGAGCGATCCGTGCGGAGCCGGGGCCGGAGCCGGGGCCGGGGCCGGCCAGAAGGCCACCAACGGCCCATTACGCCACGCTGACTTCGCGCGTAGCCTCGGCGCGAGGGGTCGCGATGGGGAAGGAGAAGTGGTAGGTCCAGATGACCAACATCGGGCCGATCGAACTGCTGCTGATCATGGTCGGAGTGCCGCTGCTATTCGTCGGCGTGCTCGTCTGGGCTCTCCGGCACCGCCCAGAATAGGTGCCTAAGATGCCACGCCTTGACGATGATCTCCGTATCGAGATGGAGGGTGGCACCGTCCGCAAGCTCCTCAAGCAGCTTCTCGGCGTCTGGGCGATCGGCTACCCGATCCTCGTCCTGCTGCCCATGCTCTCGTCAAACGGCACGGCTGGCGGGGCAGTGGCCGGCGGCATCGCATCCCTGCTCGTCGGCGGTGTCCTGTTGTGGCCGTGGATCATCGGCATCATCGTGCTCGGTGTCCTGAGAGGACAGCGCGCGGGGCGACCCAGGCCGGGAGGTTCGGCCGCGGCGTGAAACCCGGTGCTCCGACGGCCCTTATCCCCGCTAACCTCGGGCCCCTTGCGAGGGAAGAGGGGGATCGACATGGTGGACGCAAACGCCGATCCGGGTTCGGCGGACGACGCGGGCGCCCGTGACCGCGACGACCGCCAGGCCGTGGGCGACAACCCGGCTCCGCAGCAGCCGTCAGATGCCCCTCCGCTCGCCGCGACCCGCGTCCTCGCCCTGATCATCATTCCGTTCCTCGTCCTGGCGAGCGGCATCCTCTACCTCTTCCCCGCCGACACGCGCCGCCTGTTCGCGTGGGAGATCAAGCCAACCATGTCGGCGATGATGCTCGGTGCCGCGTATGCCGGCGGCATCTGGTTCTTCGTGCGAGCACTTGCCGCAGGATCGTGGCGACAGGTCCAAGTCGGGTTCCCGGCGGTCTGCACGTTCGCGTCGCTGCTCGGCCTTGCCACGATCCTGCACTGGGACCGCTTCATCCACGACAGCCTTGCTTTCGTGGCCTGGGCCGCGCTCTACTTCACCACCCCGTTCATCGTCCTGGGGGCCTGGCTTCGCGAGCAGCGTGCGCGACGCGACCGGCCCGTCTCACGACTGGAACCACGCCTTCCACCTGCGGTTCGAGGCATCTTCGCCGCCACCGCGATCCTGACCCTTCCAGTCGCGGTGGGGCTGTTCCTCGTACCGAGCCAGGTCGCGGATGTCTGGCCATGGACGCTGACGCCGCTGACGGCCCGCGTCACCAGCGCCATGTTCGCGCTGCCCGGGGTCGTGGCCCTGGGTCTCGCCGTCGACAACCGCTGGCGCAGCGCGGGCCCGGTCCTGGAGGCGCAGATCCTGTCTGTCGCGATGATCCTGGTGGCCGCCTGGCGCGACCAGGAGGACATCAACTTCGGTTCGGCCGCGGCCTGGATCGTGGTTCTGGGTCTCGCCAGCCTGGAGCTTGCCTTCGGGACCCTATACGTGATGCGTCGCCAGGCCCTGGAGGCGGCTCCCTCCGCGTCGGCTCCCGCCACGGCGTGACGATTCCCGCCTGGGCTGGCGATGCACGCTGATCGCCGGTGGCTCTGGGCGAGCGTCGTCGCCCTCGCGCTCTTTCTCTACGACGGTCCGATCAGAGGTCTCGTCCCCCGGGCGGGTCTTCCCGCGCTGCCCGGCGGCCTGAACGGCCTCACGTCCCTGCTCGTGGTCTTCAGCGTGTGCCATGCAGTCCACGTCCTCGGAGCTCGCCACGCGGCGGCGTTCTTCGTCGCCAGCGCTGCCGTTTCCTGGGTATTCGAGCAGGTCGGAGTAATGACCGGAGCGGTGTATGGGCCGTACCACTACACGAGCGTGCTGGGTCCGATGCTCGGCGACGTGCCGCTCCTGATCCCGGGGGCGTGGTTCATGATGATCTACCCGAGCTATGTGATCGCCGGGCTTCTGGTGGACGGCCGGCCCTTCGGTACTCGCGGCGGAGTCCCGCACGTTGCCTGGCTGGCCGCGGTCGGAGCGGTCGTGATGACGGCGTGGGACGTCGTCGTCGACCCCATCCTGTCCGGCCCGGCCTTCCGAGCTTGGGTCTGGGAGCGCGGTGGGCCGTACCTCGGCGTGCCCGTCCAGAACTACGTGGGCTGGCTGGTGACGACCTTCACGGTCTATGCGCTCTACCGCGGTTATGAGCGCCTGCGCCCCGCCCAAGGGGGCGCATCCCGGGGGCTCGTCGTCCGGGCCCTGCCCCTGGTCGCCTACGGCGCCATGATGGTCGCCAACATGGTGGCGGGCGGCCCGGCCGAGCTGGCCGTTATCGCCCCTTTCGTCATGGGGGTGCCCCTGATCGCGGCCGCCGGGCGCGGTGATCGAACCCGACCCATGAGCGATCCCGAGGGCCTGCTCGACACGAGCACGCTGCTCCTGCTGCCGCGGATCGACGATCCGTCGGTCCTGCCCGACGTCCCGCTCATTTCTGCCATCACCCTGGCCGATCTCTCGCTCGGCCCGCTCGTCACCGACGATGCGGCCGAGCGCGCTCGCCGTCTGGCGCAGGTCCAGGAGGCGGAGGCGGACTTCGACCCCCTGCCGTTCGATTCCGCCACCGCCCGTGCGTTCGGACGGGTCGGGTCGTCGCTTCGTCGATCGGGGCGCAAGCCGGCTGCCCGCGCGCTCGATGCGATGATCGCGGCTATCGCCGTGGCCAACGGCTTGCCGCTCTACACGTGCAATCCGGCAGACTTCTCTAGGATCGACGGCCTCGTGGTACGGCCGGTCCCGGTTCCCGGCGAGCCGCGGTAACAGTCGCTCACGCCGAACGTCGCTCCGGTTTGTCCGGCCCAAGTCCTCTCGCCCCGACCAGTCTTACGCACTTCCACCCTGAACTCGTCGGTCATCGCGGCTGCCCAGCCGCGGGCCCCGGCTTCGACGCTCGGGTGGATCCATGCGTCGCTCGGCACGAGGACACCGGGCCGAGGCGCGGCGCGCGGGGGTCGCAACAGGCCGGGGGACCCGGGAGCCGGTGTGGATCGGACCTGCGCTCCGTCATGCCCTCAAGGGTGGTGGCGGCGGCGGCGGGCCCCGGTTTCTGCTTGGTCGATTGGGGCACCTCGAGAGCCGCATGGCCGTGATCCGAAGCCGCCCGGCGGCGCGGGCCTCGACCAGGGCGGGATCGGCGAACCGGCGGACCCTGACGGCGCGCTACCCGCGAGATGAGTCCGCATCGCTTCCAGCGCAATCGTGGTTGGTGTGGTATCCCTCGATCCGGCACTCGTGGCACGTGCAAGGGGGGTTCCACGATGGACTACAGGCTGGAAGTGGTCGTGCTCCCGGTCTCCGACGTCGACCGGGCCAGCGAGTTCTACAAGGGGCTGGGTTGGCGCCTCGACGCCGACGTCGTCGCCGACAACGACTTCCGGTTGGTGCAAGTGACGCCGCCCGGCTCGCTGTGCTCCATCCAGTTCGGCACCGGTCTCACGACCGCTGCGCCCGGCAGCGCCCGGGCCACGCACCTCGCTGTGAGCGACATCGGAGCCGCGCGCGCCGACCTCGTGGATCGCGGGATCAACGTCAGCGACGTCTACCACTGCGAATCGGGCTTCGCCTGCCGGTACGGCGCGCCCGGCGAGTACGGACCGCGGGTACCGGGACCCGCGCCCGAGCACGCCACATATGCCTCCTTCGCATCCTTCGCCGATCCCGACGGCAACCAATGGGTGCTGCAGGAGATCACGAGCCGGCTCCCCGGACGATGAGGAGCGACCGAACCCTGGAGGACTCCGCCGTGGACGTCGCGACCCTGGCGCTTCTCCTGCACGAGACGGCAGAACACCACGACACGTTCGAGAAACGCGCGCCCAGGCATGACTGGTGGGACTGGTACGCCCCCTACCTCGACGCGCGCCAACGCGGAAGCACGCCGGAAGAGGCAGCGCGCGCAGCCGATCGCTACATGGAAGAGGTCCGCCACGTCGTCCCAGTTGACGAAGGCCGACAAACGGCTCCCGCCGCTCCCAATCCGCCCTCCGACTGGAACACGATGCGCATGATCGTCGTCGCGACCGATGGCTCGCCGGCGTCGACGGAAGCCGTCGAGATGGCGGCCGATCTGGCCGCCGAACATGCATCCGAGCTGACCGTCGTCCACGTCATGCCGGCCTTCGACATCGTCTCGTCACCGGCCATCGTCCAGGTCGGCACCGCCTTCCCGCACATTCCGACAGCGTCCGATCACGTATCGCTCGAGGAGGCGGCCGCGGCGGCTGCCGAGAGAGGCGTGGCCGCCGAGACGGCCTTGCTCGCCGGCTCCCCCGCCGAGTCGATCGTGGCATACGGTGAGGCGCACGCCGCCGACCTCGTCGTCGTTGGCTCACGCGGTCACGGAGCGGTCGCGAGCACTCTCCTCGGCAGCGTCTCGCTCGGCGTCCTGCGCGCGTCGAAGCGTCCGGTGCTCATCGTGCGCGGCGGTCACCTCGACGAGAACGCAGCACTACCCTCGTCGCCGAGCATCAGGGAGGCACCCGATGCGTCCTGACATCAAACCGGGCGGCGTGTTCCCCGACTACGCACTGCCCGATCACGAAGAGACCGTTCGCACCCTCAGCGAGCTCCAGGGTGACGATCCGATGATCCTCACGTTGGCGCGCGGGCACTACTGCCCAAAGGAGCACCAGCAGCATCTCGAGCTGGCGGCGCTCCAGCCGAAGCTCGCGGTCGCGTACACACGGATCGTGACCATCGCGACCGACGAGCACCACACGCTGCAGGAGTTCCGCGCGTCGGTCGGCGCGCAGTGGCCCTTCCTCTCCGACCCCGGCCGGACCGTCCAGAAGGATCTCGACATCCAGGAGTACACGGATCCCGAGCACGACCCGATGATTCCGCACACCCTCGTGCTCAGGCCCGGACTCGTCATCCAGAGCGTCTACAACGGCTATTGGTTCTGGGGTCGCCCGTCGGTGGACGACCTCTGGCGCGACCTGCGCGCGGCGTCGAGCGAGGTCCGCCCCGACTGGGATCTGAGCAAGCCCGGGCTTCGCGAGGCCTGGACCGCGGGCGACCGCTCGCGCTTCCACGGATGGGCACGTCAGGCCCGAGAGCGGGGAGAGATGCGACCCACGTCGTGAGCGACGCACCTATGGCCGATCCGCAGAAAGTCGTCATCGTCACCGGCGCGTCACGAGGAATCGGCGCGGGGCTGGTCGCTGCGTTCCGCGACGCCGGCTACGCCGTCGTTGGCACCTCGCGCTCGATCAGCCTGTCCGACGACGCGCACTTCCTGAACGTGGCGGGCGACATCACCGACGTCGAGACCGCCCAACGGGTCGTGGATCGGACGCTCGAGCGGTTCGGGAAAATCGACAGCCTCATCAACAACGCCGGGATCTTCGTCGGCAAGCCCTTCACGGAGTACACACCAGACGACTTCGCGGCGATCATCGCGTTGAACCTCGCCGGGTTCTTCCACATCACGCAACGGGCCATCGGCCACATGGTCACGCAGGGCAGCGGCCACATCGTCACGATCACCACGACGCTCGTTGACCACGCCGACAGCACGAGACCTGCGGCCCTCGCGTCGCTCACCAAGGGCGGTCTCGCAGCCGTCACACGCTCCCTCGCTACCGAGTTCGCGTCGAGTGGTGTGCGAGTCAATGCCGTCGCGCCCGGCGTCATCCAGACGACGGAGCATGATCCAGCTTCCTACGCGGGCCTTGCCCGCGCCAACCCGAGTGGCCGACTGGGTGGAGTCCCCGACGTCGTGGGGGCCGTCCTCTATCTCGAACGGGCCGCGTACGTTACCGGGGAGACGATCCACGTCGACGGCGGGTGGGCTGCGGGTCACTGACCTGCGTGGTCAACCAGCGGAACGGCACCGTGATCGGAGCGTCTCGAGGCTGTCGACGGCTCGCTCGCGTGGTTGACGTGCCACAGGCGCGGTCCGATCCGACCATCGTTGCCCGGCTGCTCGGGCGGAGGCGTCGCAACGACCCATTGGACGCACTCACGTCGCGTGAGCGAGGTGCTCGGCCTCGTCGCCGACGGCCTCTCCAATCGGGCCATCGCCGCCCGGCTGGTCGTTGCTGAGCGAACGGTCGAAGCGCATGCCATCGATCTTCAGCAAGCTCGCTCTCGTTGAATCACCAGACCAACATCGGCGGGTCCTTGCGGTCCCCACGCTGCTCCACACCTGAGGTGGCTCGGCCGCGGAGGTGGCCAACGCACGGTTTGGACAGACAGGTCCTGTCCGGCGCGTCCGACAGGGTTGACCCCCGCGGTCACTTCTTCGTCGTGGCGCCGGATCGTGGCGAGCTCGAGAAGCTCGCGACGCTCGTCGAGCGCGGCGAGCTCCGGGTCATCGTGGAACGGACGTTTGCGCTGAGCCGGGCTCGGGAGACCTACGAGTTCGCCCGGCGCGAGCACCCGCGCGGCAAGGTCGTGCTGCGGGTCCGCACGTAGCGACCCTTGCCACGCACCTCGTGGCCCTCGGGACACCGGCCCACTCTGGTCCCCGTGCGCGGCGCAGGTGCGCCGCGTCGCATGGCACCCATCTCGCTGGTCAGCTCGGCATTCCCTCTGACTCCTTGCCGGAGGTGCTCGCAGGCCAGTGAGCGGGCGACCAGTCCCCGTCCGGGTCCGTGGTTTGCCCCACTTCGATCAGATGACCGTCGGGATCGCGGAGGTAGCAACGGATCTCGTATTGGTGCTGTTTCGGCGGGGTCAGGAATCGAGCACCCCTGGCGCTCCATTCGTGGTATACGGCCGCGATGTCTCTCACCCGGATATTGAGGAAGCTGCTGACCCGGTCGGGATCGCGTGGCGTCTCCAGGGTGACCGCAGGCTTGTCGTCGGTCGGGCCTCCGCCGACATTGATGATGACCCACGTGTTGGAGAGTGCGACGTAGGTCAGGCCTCCGGGGCCGGAGAAGACCACCCTGCCGCCGAGTACCTCGGTGTAGAAGCGCCGCGAGCGCTCGACATCGTCCGAGACGATGAAGTGGGCCAGCACGATCCCTTCTGGGGGCGGTGGGAGCTCGGCCATCTGGTACCTCCAGCGGTTGGGCCTCACGGAGTCCGCAACCAACGTCAACTATGCCACCACCCGCCCGCCTGGCGAGATCGCTGCCCTCTTGCACGCACCACCGGCTGCCGAAGCCGTCGGTCGCCAATGCCGCCTCGGATCAGACCCAGGTCCCCGTCCTGAACAGCCGGGCGACCGCGAAGAGCCAAACCGCTGCGAGGATGGCGGCCAGGAGGAGCGCGAGGAGCCACGCGGCCGGCCGCCACCAGGCCACGAGGAGCGCCGCGCCCGCTGCCGCGCCCATGACCACCGCGAGCGGCCGATAGATGACCGCGTGGCGATCGTAGTCGGCGAGCGTCCGGGTCATGAGCCCGAGGGCGACCAGCAGCATCGCGACCGAGCCGCCGAGAAGCCACGCCATGCCGGCCGGGGCCTGCGGCTCGTGCGCGTGCTCGATGAGACCGACCATCGCAGCGCCGGCCCCGACGATCGCGACAGCGATGGGGAGGTGCGCCTCCATCCAGGCGTTGACCGCGAGTCCTTCGAGGCGCGGCAGCCGCCGCCCGCCGACGTCGAAGTAGATCCACCACAGGCCGAACCCGACCAGGAGCGCCACGAAGCCGGTGCCGAGCGTGACGGCGTCCTTGTCGGCCGCGGACAGGCCGTTCACCACGCCGGTCACGACCTCGCCGAGCACGATGATGACGAGCAGGTCGAACCGCTCGACCATGGCGTCGGTCGGCACGATGCCGGTCACCGGCGCCCGCCTCGAGGCCCAGCCGAAGATCAGCATGAACGCGAGCCAGCCGACTGAGAACAGCGCCCACACGACGAGCCGCGCGTCGGCCGCCAGAAGGGCGCTGAGCGCAAAGACGGCGATCGAGACGACCATCGCGGCGAGGTAGCGCGCGGTCCCGGCCATGTACTCGGGCCCGTCCTGGCGGCGGACCGTGTACCAGAGCCAGGTCATCACGGCGAGGAACGCAATGTAGACGATTGCGAATGCGGTGCCGGCGTCGCCCGCGGCCCCGGCCGTGAACACCGCGAGCAGCGCGAGGAGCGCCATCTGGACGAACACGAAGGTGCGCGTGCGGCCGTCCTCGCGCCCGTGGAGCTCGTAGTAGAGCGTGCCGTTCGCCCACGCCACCCAGACGACGCCGAAGACGACGAGGAACTCGAGGTAGCCGCGGACCGATGTCGATCCGGCGAGCTCGCGCGCCGCCTGCGCGATGACGACGACGTAGACGAGGTCATAGAAAAGCTCGAGGAAGCTGACTCTGCGCTCAGGCTCGATCTCGCCGTGCGCCCTGGGCGGCCGCCAGAACCAGCCGCGGAAGCGGCTGACGGCGCCCGGCTCGGATCGCCGCGGGCCGGGGCCGTCGGCCTCGCCGCTGGTCATGGACTGCACCTCGATCACCTGCACCGCGGGGTTAGCGTCCTGGAGGAAGCGAGCCTACCTCCCGCGGGGCGCTGCGACCGTCGACGGCCTCGACTGCAGGACTCTGCGTGCAGCAATTTGTGCGGGTGCAGTTCTACGAGCTCACCGATGCCGAGCCCGACCTCGCCAGCCTCCAGGTGGCCCTGCTCGACTGGGAGACGACGTACAACACCGTCCGGCCGCATCAGGCTCTCCGCTCCCTCACCCCGACCGAATACCTGGCGACATTGGAGGCGATGTGTAACGGACGTACCGGACGAGTACAGCGCCTTGAGGCGACGTCCGGTGACGCGTACGCTAAGGCGTACGTATAGGGATTTCTTCATGACGACAGTCACCGCAACCGAAGCGCGCAAGCAGCTCTACAAGCTTCTCGACGACGTGTCCGAGTCGCATGAGCCCGTCCAGATCACCGGCAAGCGCGGCAATGCGGTGCTCGTTGGCGAGGATGACTGGCGCGCGGTTCAGGAGACCCTGTACCTGGTGTCGATTCCGGGAATGCGCGAGTCCATCATCGAGGGCATGAGGATGCCTGCGGAGGACCTTGACGGCGAGCTCCACTGGTGAGCTGGAGGCTCATCTACACGAAGCAGGCGCAGAAAGACGCCGAAAGGCTGGCCGCAGCGGGCCTCACGAGCAAGGCGCAGACCTTGCTCGCGCTTCTGGAAGAGAACCCGTACCAGACGCCTCCCCCGTTCGAGAAGCTCGTCGGCGATTTGTCAGGCGCGTTCTCTCGTCGCATCAGCATTCAACATCGCCCCGTATATCAGGTCCTCGACGACGAAGGGACCGTCAAAGTCCTCCGGATGTGGACGCATTACGAATAACCTGGGGTCAAGGCCCGAGGGTCAGGATGGGTCAAGCCTTCGCGGATTGGACGCCCAGCCCATCGAAATCGTCGTCCTGACCCCCTCTCCCCCGACCAGTTCTCCGAGACAATCAGGACGGACCACCGCGGTCCGGCCTTCTTGCTGCGCGCTGGGGGACGGTTATACTCGCGGTATGAAGACCGCCGTCTCGGTGCCCGACGACCTGTTCGCTCAGGCGGACCGCCTCGCGAAGCGCTCCCGCCGCTCGCGCAGCGAGGTGTACAGCGCGGCCCTGCGCGAGTACATGGCCCGCCACGCGCCCGACGAGGTGACCGCGAACCTCGACACCGTCATCGCGGGTATCCGCGAGCCCGGCGACGACCCGTTCGCCGGCCAGGCCGCCCGCCGCACCCTCGGCGCCGCCGAGTGGTGATCGCCCAGGGCGAGGTCTGGTGGGCGGACCTCCAGGACCCCGCGGGGTCCGAGCCCGGGTTCCGCCGCCCCGTCGTGGTCGTGCAGGGCGACGCCTTCAACGCGAGTACCCTACGGACGATCGTGTGCGTGGCGCTCACGAGCAACCTCAGGTGGGCCGAGGCGCCCGGGAACGTGTCGCTGCCAGCCCGCGCAACCGGCCTGCCCAAACCGTCGGTCGCCAATGTGTCGCAGCTGGTGACGCTCGACCGCTCGGCGCTCACCGAACGCGCCGGACGCCTGTCGGCGTCGACCCTCGAGCTCGTCCTGGCCGGCATCGACGTCGTGCTCGGCCGAGGCTGACCCAGGAGTTGCCGGTGCCCCGATGAGGTAGGTTCCCGAACAGCACGCCCACAACGTTCCGGCGATGGTGCGAAGCCGTGCTCAAGCCCGCGGTCCATGCCCAGCCGGGACCTAGGGCGTCCTCGTCCACGTACGACGTCCCGGGACGCGACCGGCCGTGACGCACGCGGCCGACGTCACGGGCGCCTCGCCGAGTCGCGGGCTCGCTCCAGGCCGTCAAGGATCAGACCCAGGCCGAAGTCGAAGTCGGCGCTCTCGTCGTAGCCGACCGTCAGCATGAAGTCGGTGATGACCTCGGCGAGGTAGGGGAACTCGTCTGCGGGAATCGCGGAGAGAATGGCCTCGGCGGACTCCTCCGCCGTGCCCTCGCCGGCGGCCATGTTGAGCTGCTGGCGTCCGAAGCCGTAGATGTAGCTGTCGATCGCCGAGAACGCATGAACGGCCAGCTCGACAGAGAACCCCGACCGTCGCAGGGTGCCGATCACCCAGTCGAAGTAGTACATCCTTCCCGGCCCGCTGCTCTCGCGGGAATCGTTGAGCGCGCTCGCCCAGGGGTGACGCCCGAACGTCTCGCGGGCGGAAGCAGCGCGTCGCCGCATGGCGACCCGCCAGTCAACGTCGCCGGAGGGCAGGTCGATCTCGCTCACGACAAGATCGAGGATGCCGTCGAGGATGTCGTCCTTGTTGGCCACATGGTTGTAGAGCGACATCGCCTCGACCCCGAGCCGTTGGCCAAGCTCCCGCATGGTGAGCGCATCCAGGCCCAATTCGTCGGCGAGGTCCAGTGCGGCTTGCAGGACCCGCTCCCGGCTGAGCGGAGGGCGGAGGTCTGCGGTCGTTTTCGGTTGTCTGCTCATCCACTCCTCCGCTCTTGCCTGGCCCTCCGCTGACGTTCGGGCAGGACAGGGCTTGACAGACTTACATGGTAAGTAGAATACTTACGCAGTAAGTTCAGTCTAGCGGTTCTGCGGCGCACCGGCAACCGGCGCTCTGCAGCCAGATCGGGAGAGAAACGGTGAAGACAATCGGTCGGAGCATCAATGGGCAACAGAAGGCAGGCGGCCTTGCGGCGCTCTTCCTGGCGCTCGCCTACCTGCTGGCGATGCCCTTCTTCCTTCTCGTGGTCGACTACCAGAGCGCGGTGGAACCGGCCGCCAAGGTCGCCTCGCTCGCATCGAACCACGGCGCCATGCAGGTCATGTACCTCATCAGCTACGTGGTCTTCGGAATCGCCCTGTCCGTCCTTGCGCTGGCCCTGTACGAGCGCCTGAAGCCAGCGGCTCCGGCCCTGATGCAGACCGCGACCGCGCTCGGGCTGATCTGGGCGGTGCTGCTCATCGCGAGCGGCCTCGTGTGGAATGCCGGCATGGGCGCGGTCGTGGCCCTCTATCCCTCGAACCCGGCCCAGGCGGCGTCCATGTGGCAGGCGATCGAGCCGGTCTCGGATGGCCTCAGCTGCGCGGGAACGGGTGAGATCCTCGGCGGCCTGTGGGTTTTGCTGGTGAGCATCGCGGGCCTTCGGGTGGGCGGGTTCTCTCGGGCCTTCGGCTGGTTCGGCGTGGTGGTCGGCGCAATCGGGCTCGCCTCGGTCATCCCGCCGCTCGCGGAGGCGGCGATCCTCTTCGGACTCGCCCAGATCGGCTGGTTCGTGTGGCTCGGGCTCGGCATGCTGCGCCAGACCGAGCGCTCAGGGCAGACCATGGTCCTGGCGGCCCAGCCTGCATAACGTTGTTCGTCGGTGGCCCGACCATCAACGTCGTCTTCTCGGTGATCGAGATCCCCTGCCTGCTGTTCATGGTCTGGACGCGGTGGCGATGGGCCGAGTCGGTCGCCGCGAGCGCCTGACTGCTGACCTCCCCAGGCACTCCCAGACAGCCGAGGCCGCACGCCTCGGCTGTTCTGTCTTCCGGCTCGGGGACGGTCGCCCTTTCCCGTCAGTCCAACTGGCACGTCGGCAACAAGGATTGGTCGCCCGCGCGGCACGGCGGGTGCTCGTCGAACGGCATCCCCGCGCCGTCCGCCTCTTCGCGGGCCGAAACAGGCTCGGGCCGAACACCCTGGGCTTCATGGTCGGTTGCTTGCCGCATTGCGACCGACCGGGCTCGATGCGAGCCGGATCCTGCTCGCCTACCGGTTGATCCTCAACGCCATCTACGGCTACGCGGCCAATGAGGCGCCGGGCGCCGAAGGCACCGCCGACGGAACGGCCGAAGCGTCGGCCACGCGGCTCGCCTCCCTGCCTGCCGCGCAGTTCCCGAACATCCTCGCCGTCGTGCCCGCCATCGGCCGGGCACCCACTGGCGAGCAATACGAATACGGCATCAATTGCGTGCTGAAGGGTATCGAGGCCGACCTCCCGTGAGGGGTGGGGGAGAGTCTTTCGCCCCGACCCGCTGACATCCAGCCGGTCTGCGGGGAGTCAGCCCGATGCCGCCGACGGACCGTCGCTGCTGGCCGCATCAACGGCGATCTTGAGGCTCCCGTCCGGCTGGCGCTGGTACACGACGACGTACTTGCTCTGCCCAGTCGGGCTGATGATCCGGCCCACGTCCACCACGAGCGAGCCGTCGGCGATCACGTCGCCTGTCTCGAACCGGAGGCTGATCGGCTCGCTCCTGACCCAGCCACTGACCTCGGCCTCGATCCCGGCTCGACCCCGGATGATCGGCTGCCCGTGGAACAGCAGCAGTGCGTCGGCCGTGTAGTAGGACGCGAACCGCGTGGCGTCCTGCTCCGCGAGGGCTTGGGCCATGCCAGCGTTGATGGCGTCGAGTTCGTCATGGACCGTCACGTTGCCCTCCTCGGTCATCGTCGTCGTCCTCATTCGCGGCGTGTGCGTGGACGGCGTCGTCGTGTCCAGGCCGAGCTCTCCAGCTCAGCCGTCGGAGCGGCGGCCCGCGGGCAGGAGCCCCAGCAATCGTCCCCTCGCGGCGGCCTGCGTGCGGCTGCTCACCCCGAGCTTGGCGTAGATGTTGCGGGCGTGTGTCTTCACCGTGTGCAGCGACAGGTACAGGCGACTGGCGATCTCCAGGTTGGTCAGCCCATCGGCGATGAGCGGGAGGATCTCGAGCTCACGCGCGCTGAGCGGTTCGGCCAGGCGGGTTGAAGCAGCCGGCGGAGCCTGTTGGCTGCGTTCAACAGTCCCACCGACGGGATACGCGCCCAGCACCCGCCGAGCGTAACCGACGCGCGCTCCTCGAGAACACGTCTCGTGGAGGAGACGCGCCATCGCTGCGCCTTCGTCGACGAAGAGGCGGATGAAGCCGCCCGACTCCGCCTGCGCCAGGGCTTCGTCCAGCAGCTGCGCGGCCCTGGCCCGCTCGCCCTGGGCATCGAAGGCGACGGCGAGCAGCACGAGTGCCCTGAGCTCCTCATCCGCCCAAGCCTTCTCCGCCATCCGCCGTCGATAGGGCTCGAGCACGGCGAGCGCGGCGGTGGGTTCGCCCTTCGCCAGGTGGACCCGGGCCCGGCTGAGTGGCAGGTCGTGCGCCTCGGCCACGCGCTCGGCCGCCGCTACGTCGCCCTGAAGCAGGAGCGTCAACACTCGCCCGGCGGCGATCCCGGGCACCTGGAGCACGAAATCGTGCTGGCGCGTGGCCTCATCCGCCTCATCCAGGATCGCCGCTGCACCGTCCGCATCTCCCCGGGCGAGGGCCAGTCGGGCGAGGAACACCTCACAGGCGACGGGTATGTCGGTGTTCACGGTCTGTCGTGCGAGTTGGAGCCCCTGCTCCCCGTGTTGTCGGGCGGCATCGAGGTCGTTCCACTGGTAGAGCACACGGGCCAGGCCCAGGTGGGCTTCGCAGGCACGGGGAGGCGGCAGACCGGCTGCCAGCTCCAGGGCGTGCCGGAAGGTCCCGGCGGCCAGGACGAGCTGATTCTCCAGTGTCTGGATGTGGCCCAGGAGGATCGACCCCATGACCTCGCTGGACGCGTTCCCCGATGCCACGCTCATCGCCACGACGTCCGCAAAGGCCTGCCGCGCTCCGGCGCGATCTCCCTGGAGCAGGTAGGCGTGACCCAGCTTGAAGACTGCGGAGGTGCGGAACTGGAGGTTGTCGGGGTGCAGATACTCCAGCGCACGGCGCGACTGGGCGATGATCGCCCCCACCTGGTCCGGTCTCCACGCCAGAAAGGCCCGCACGGAGGCGATCCGTCCAATGAGATCCCGGGTACGGTTGTCTGTCGCGGCATCCTGCAGCGCTCGTTCCGCCGCCTGGAGCTTCGGCTCGATGACGTCGGAGTACCCCCAGTTGAGCAGGACCGAGGCATAGGTCACCCACAGGGACGGCCTGGCATCGAGCACGGACGTCGGGAGCGACTCCAGCCAGTGAAGGATGGGGACCGCCGCGCCACCAAAGTACAGGGGGCTCCCTCGTCCCTCGATCAGCCGCTCGGCCCGATCGATGTCATGGCCGGCGGCCGCGTGCTCGAAGGCCTCGAGCTCGAGGCCCTCGGCCTCCAGCCACGCGCTCGCGCGGATGTGGTCCTCGTCCACGCCGCCCGACAGGGCCGCGGTCTGCCGGCGCCGCTGCCGCAGCAACTCGGCGAAGAGATGGTGATAGCGGTACCAGCACCGCTCGTTGTCCAGGGGGACGATGAACAGGTTGGCTCGCTCGAGAGACTCCAGGGTCTCCTGCCCGTGGCCGGAGGGGTCGAGTAGCACGGCATCACAGAGCGGACCGCAGAGCCGATCGAGGATGGACGTCCGGAGCAGGAAGGACTGGATGGATTCGGGCTGCCGCTGGAGAACTTCTTCGACCAGATAGTCGAGCACGAAGTGGTGGCTGCCGGCGAACGACTCGATGAAGCCCGCGGCGTCGGAACGACCCTGCAGCGAGATCGCGGCCAGCTGCAGGCCGGCGATCCAGCCCTCGGTACGAGTCTCCAGGGCGGCGATGTCGTCCGTCGTGAGGTTCAGGCCCATCACCTGGTTGAGAAAGTCGGCGGCCTCGGACGGGGTGAAGCGAAGGTCGGCGGCGCGCAGCTCGGTCAGCTGGCCCCGAGCGCGCAATCGGGCGAGGGGCAGCGCCGGATCCTCACGGGTGGCGATGACCAGGTGGAGCTGCGGCGGCAGGTGCTCGACCAGGAAGGCCAGGGCCTCGTCCACCGGCCGCGCGTCGAGGACGTGGTAGTCGTCGAGAACGAGGGCGACATCGCCCGGGATCGTGATGAGCTCGTTGAGCAGGGCCGTCAGCGTCGACTCGGGTGGCGGGGGCTGCGGCGACTGGAGTTCGGTCGAGACCCCTTCTCCGATCCCGGGCGCAACCGTCTGCAGGGCCGCAATCAGGTAGGTCAGGAAGCGGCTGGGGTCGCTGTCGGCTTCGTCGAGCGACAGCCAGGCGGCCGGTCGCCCGCAGCCCGCGACCCATTCGCCGACCAGGGTGGTCTTGCCGAAGCCGGCGGGAGCGGAGACCAGGGTCAGCCGGTTGCCGGCGGCGAGGCCTTCGTTCAGCCGCTCCACCAGGCGCGGGCGGAGGACGACCCTCCGCCGCGAAGGTGGGACGTAGAGCTTGGTGGCCAGGATCGGCGCCGGCACCGCTCAACTATAGGGACGGCGATGGACGGTGATCGAGCAGGGGCGACATCGCAGGCAGACGGTCGCCCTTGAACGGGCGACCGTTGTTTGCAGTCACCGCGACGGTCGCAACGCCGGAGCGCGTGACATTCGGAACCGACAATGACGGGGACGGGACCACCTGGACGCCGCGCGGGCCGGATGCGCCAGCCTCCGCTCCACGTGGCGTCCACCGCCTCGTCCCAAGAGCCCGAGATGCTGGTGGGAGCAACTCCGACGATGGTGAGGGTGGGCTCGAAGTTGGTCAGCAACGCGGCCGCCCGCGGCCCCTGCAGGCGCCAACCTTGATCAGGACTTACTCCGTGGCGAATGTCGTCGTGGGGGCGCGCCGCTCTGCCGGCCGCCAGGTCCACGACGACCACGCGATCGCCACGCAGCCGAGAGTCTCGAGGGCCGCGATGAACACGTAGTGGGGGGTCGCCGAGCCCATGCCGAGCACGAAGACGACCGTCACCACGGCGGCGGCGATGTTCGCCCACCGGGCGGCCCGCTGCGGCAGCAGGAGCGAGAGCAGGACCATCGCGATCGGCACCTCCGCGACGACCGCGGCAACGAGCAGGAAGGCGGGCGTGATCTGGATCCCGTCGGCGGTGCCCGCGAGGACCTGCTGCAGCGCACCCGGGCTCATGAACGAGAGGATGTCCGCGAAGACCATGTTGAGCATGACGAAGACCCATGCGGCAGACAGGCGTGCCCTGGTGCCGACGACTTCCATGTGCACGAATGACTCCTTCGGCCGGGTCGGGGTGGGCGGCGCCGGCGGCTGCTTGATGGCAGGATACTAACGTTGTTAGCATCCTGGGCCATCTTGGACTAACAGTGTTAGTATGTCAAGAGGGTTGGGTTCCGCCCCTCCCGGGCGATACGGATGGAGGCGCCATGCCACGGAGGACATGGGATGGTGAGCCGCGCGAGACCCTGAGCCGTGAGCGCGTGCTTCGGGCGGCGATGGCGCTGGCGGACAAGCGCGGGATCGGGGCGCTCACGATGCGCGAGCTCGCCGGCCGGCTCGGGATCGAGGCGGCGTCGCTCTATAACCACGTCTCGGGCAAGGACGACCTCCTCACAGGGATGACAGACCTCGTGATCGCGGAGATCGACCTGCCGTCCGAGGGCACAGGCTGGCGCGAAGCGATGCGCCGGCGGGCGATGTCGGCCCGTGAGCTCTTCGAACGTCACCCGTGGGCGGCCGCCCTCATCGACACGCGGATGCAGACCGAGCCCAGCGGGCTCGCGTATGCGGATCGGGTCCTGGGCACGCTCCTCCGGGCCGGCCTCTCCCCGGCGGTCGCGGGCAACGCGTTCCTCGTCCTCGACAGCTACATCTACGGCTACGAGCGGCAGCGGACGATCCTGGCCAGGGATGACGGCGGCGACTCCACCGACTCGGCGCAGGACGTCGGCGACGCGATCCCGGCCGGCGCCTTTCCGGCGCTTGCATCGGTGGCGGCAGCGTACGCGGAGCAGCCGTTCGACGAGAACGCCGGGTTCGCGTTCGGCCTCGACCTGCTGCTCGACGGGATCGAGCGGCTGCTGCCGGCAGGCTAGCTCCAGTTCCCACTCAGGTTGTTGACGGGCTGAGGGCCCCTATCCTCGGCTGGCGGGGTCCCGGTTCCCTGGCCCCTCTTGACGATCGTATCACCGGTGATACACTTGGCCAGTGGACACCGTGACGATCCGGGAGCTGAGGAACCGCGGAGGCGAGGTCGTCGACCGTGTCGAGGCCGGTGGACACGTGACGGTGACGCGGGACGGTCGCGCGGTCGCAGAGCTGCGACCCCTGCGACCCCGAGGCTTGTCCGCGGTGGCCCTTCTCGAGCGGTGGCGGCGCCTGCCGGTGGTCGACTCGACGAGGCTGCGGCGCGACCTCGACTCCGTGATCGAACCCGACCTGTGAGCGATCCCGAGGGCCTCCTCGACACGAGCACGGTGCTCCTGTTGCCGAGGATCGAAGATCCGTCGGTCCTGCCCGACGTCCCGCTCATCTCCGCCATCACCCTGGCCGAGCTCTCGGTCGGCCCGCTCGTCACGGACGATGCGGCCGAGCGCGCACGCCGCCTGGCGCAGGTCCAGCAGGCGGAGGCGGACTTCGACCCTCTGCCGTTCGATGCCGCTGCCGCCCGTGCGTTCGGACAGGTCGGGTCTTCGCTCCGCCGATCCGGCCGGAAGCCGGCAGCCCGCGCGCTCGATGCGCTGATCGCGGCAATCGCCGTGGCCAATGGTCTGCCGCTCTACACGTGCAACCCGGCTGACTTCTCTGGGATCGACGGCCTCGTGGTGCGGCCGGTCCCGGTTCCCGGCGAGCTGCCGTAATAGCATTCGCGCTCGACGGTTCGAAGCTCCGCGTCGTGCCGTGATCAGCGAAGCCAAGCTACGACAGCCAGCCCGTCAGTGGCCTCCGCCCGCGGACCGCCTCATCCCGCGGTGGCTGCCCCGTGGCGTCCGCTCATCACGCTCGATGACGCGGAAGCTTGCCCAATGCGGCCACTCGATCGCCGGCTCGAACCCCGCCGCGCGGTAGAGCCCGAGGGCGCGCTCGTTCTCCGCCTCGACCGACAGCTGCACGGTCGCTGCCCCCTTTGCCCGGCATCGATCGACGCCCCACCGGAGGAGCTGGCCGCCGAGACCCCGGTGTCGCCAGGCCGGCAGCGTGCCGATGAGCGCCACCTCGCCGACAAGGATCCCGTCGTCGTCGGGCGTCACCCGCACCTGGCAGAACGCGATGGGCCGTTCGCCGTCGGGTCGGGGCCCGCTCCGGCGGGGCCGCACGAGGAGGATGTCTCCCGGATCGAACGTTGCCGCCCCGACCCGGCTCCGGATCGTCTCCTCGCTCCACTCGACCGCCGTCGGATGATCGGCGAACGACTCGTTCATGAGCGCAACGAGCGCCCCGGTCTCCGCCAGTCGGAATGGCCCGACCGCGACCGCTTCCCCGAACTCGGGCGGTTCGAGCACCGCGTCGTGGCGCAGGCGGAAGAGCCAGTAGCTCGAGACGCGCCGGAATCCGCGCGCCGTCACGAATGCGACGGAGGGCTCGAGATACTCCGGGACGTAGAGGCGGAGCTCGCGGAGCCCGCGCTCGCGGACGATCCCCATCCCGGCCTCGAGGAGCCGGCTGCCGTGGCCACGCCGACGATGGGCGGGATGGACCGTCAGGTCGTCGTGTCGAGGTGTTATGTACCCGACGATCTCGTCGCCCTCGAGCGCAACCCACGTGCCGGTCGGGTCGGTCGTCAGGCCATCGACGCTGCGCACGATGAAGTCATGCGTGATGCCCGGGTAGCGATCCGCCTCGAGGGCGGCTTCCATCACGGCCAGGATCGCCTCGCGGTCATTCGGAAGGGAAACCCGCACGTCAGTCACGTGTCGACCTGGGATCGGATTGTGGAGTTCGTAGCCTACCGCGAGGAGGGCATGCCGAAGCGCCGACGATTGCCGGGAGACGCACCCTGGAATCGCGGTGTCACGCGCGGTTCCGTCCACGCTGGTGCGGGCCGGGTTGGGCATTGCCGAAGGAGAATCCGACAACCTCCGCGATCGGTCGAGGGCCACGCCGGACAACGTCCACCCACACCGCTCGGTCTTGACGGGAAAGGAGACGCGAGATGAATCCGACGATGGCGACGCGCCGCCCCGCAGTCCGGTCGGCGACCTCCATCCCAGCGGTGGCTCTTGGGCCCTCGAGGTGCCGCTACTCCTCGGACCAGCGCCCGTTGCCGGACACCTTGTCCACCGTCATCCGGATCACAAACCCTGCAGGCGGATTTGGCATCGGCGGGAAGTCGACATCCGGCCCAAGGTAGACGTGGGCCAGCCGGCGCAGGAGCGCCGCCGCGCCGCCTTCGGTAACCCGTCCGCGGCCCCGGAGGACGAGGTAGTGGTCGAGGCCGTAGGCGTCGCGCCCGTCAGCCTGGAACGACATCGCAATCCGGGGGTCGCGCCGGAGGTTTCGCAGCTTCGGCTGGTCCGACAGGGTGCCGATCACGACCTCACCCGCCTCGATGCCGACCCATGCCATCGAGACGTGCGGCGCGCCCCGCGCGTCCAGGGTGACGACGTGCGCCAACGGGCCGCTCTCGATGAACGCGATGACCGGCAAGGGCAACGATGGCATGCCGGTCATCCTACCGGAGGCCGTCGATCATCTCTGCCCGGCGATCGGTCATGCCTGGATTGACCGCCAGAGCCGGTCAGGGTCCGGGACGCGGAGCAGCCTCAGGAGAAGCGCTCGAAGCGCACCATCTCCGCAAGGGGTCGCCGCGCCGCGCCCGGTGCGGACTTCGGCCGGGACCCCTCCTCGGTCGGGTAGCCCAGCGAGACGAGGGTCCGGGCCCGCCGGCCCTCCGGGACGCCGAGGAGCGCGCCCACCGTGGCGGCCCCGGCCTGCATGATCCAGCCGATGGCCGAAGCCAGGCCGAGGGCGGTGGCGGCGACCAGGATCCGTTCCGTGACCCGCCCCTCGTCGAATGTCTCGATCTCGGGCATGCCGCCGTCCATGACGATGACGATCGCGGCGGCCGCCCCGGCGACGTGACGGACGTTCGGCGACGCCGCCGCGATCGCGCTGAGGGTCGACGGATCACGCACGACGACGAACGTCCACGGCTGGCGGTTGGAGGCGCTTCCCGTCCAGCGTGCGACCTCGAGGATCTTGGTGAGGAGTCCGTCGGGAATGGGATCGGGGCGGAAGGTGCGCACCGCGCGCACCCGCCGCAACGTGCGCAGGAGCGGCTCTGCGGGCTCGGGATCGGTCATGGATGTCTGTCATCCTTTGCAGGCGGCCCCACGCGGGCTGCGCCCCGCTGGATCATATCGCGCCTCCCGCATCCGCCGGCAGATGGTGGAAGCATGGCGTCCGCTCAGGTCGGTCCACCGATCGGATCCATGTGCACCGGTCGCCCGGATGCGTGGGCCGCATCGGAGCCTGGCGAGTCAGAGTCTTGCCGCGACGCGATGGCTCGATATCATGCGCCGATGACCCTGCCCACCGAGCCGATCGGCAGCATCCCCAGGCCCCAGGTGCTTCTGGACGGATTGCAGGCGGCAGGCGCGGGAACGATCTCACCGGCAGATCTCGAGGCGCTTTTCGACGACGCTGTGCGAGACACGCTCCGTCGGTTCGAAGCGACGGGCTCTCCGGTCGTCACCGACGGCGAGCAGCGCAAGCCAAGCTTCGCCACGTACCCGGTCGCAGCCCTGACCAGTCTCGCCGAGGGCGGAGTGACGATCCCGTTCGAGGACGGGCACACGCGGCAGCTGCCGGTCCTGACCGTCGCACCGTTCCGGTATGCCACGCAAGCGTGGTCCTATCTCGATGGCGCTCGAGGGCAGACGACGGCGCAGCTGAAGCAGGCGGTCATCTCCGCGTCTGCGCTGAGTCTCATGTATCCCCAGGCTGGGATCGACGGATACCCGCGTGAGGCGTTCCTCGACGATCTGGTCGCCGAGGCCGTGTCCGAGATTCGTGGTTGTATCGAACGCGGGGCGATCGTCCAGATCGACTTCACCGAGGCACGCCTGTCGATAAAGCTCGATCCGTCGAAGGGGCTGCTCGACTCGTTCGTAGCGCTCAACAACCGCGTGCTCGCGCAACTCACCGACGAGGAACGAGCGCGAGTGGGCGTCCATACGTGTCCCGGCGGCGACCGGGATTCGACGCACAGCGCCGACATCGACTACGCGGAGCTGCTGCCAGGCCTGTTTCGAATGAACGTCGGCGCCTTCTACGTCCAGCTGGCGAGTGAGGCAGATCGAGAGCGGGTGCTCAGGATCCTCGCGGGCCAGGCGATCGGTGATCGGCGCATCTTCGTCGGCGTGACCGACCCGCTCGACCCACGGGTCGAGACGCCGGAAGAGGTCCGCGACCGAGTCCTCGAAGCGGCCAGGTTCATCGATCCCAGCCACCTGGGCACCACCGACGACTGCGGCTTCGCGCCGTTCGGAGACGACACCTCGACATCGCGAGACACGGCCTTCGCGAAGATCCAGGCCCGGATCACGGGAACCGCGATGGCATCGCAGGTGCTGGGAGCCTGAGAGCAGACGACCGGGCCGATCCACGGCCCGGGTCGGACTCGTCTCCCGGGCGAACCCCATCGGCCGGCTCGAGGAAGCGAATCCTGAATGCAGGACGCGCCAGAACTCGCGCGGTACCACGTTTGTGAGCGGGGCCATCATGTTGCGATGCGTGGCCATCTCGGTCCCTCGTCGCTCCCACCCACGGCAATCGCCGCGGATTCCGGCTCAATCTGGGTTGTGGGGGGATCGAACGGGACGCTTGCCCGGATCGATCCGTCCGGCAGGGCGCTCGTGACATCGGTCGTCATCGGGCGCCCGATCGGCGGAGTCGCAGTCGGAGCCGGCCGCGTGTGGCTCACGCTCGATTGATGGGAGGCCGGGCCGCAACCGCCCGGTGATCCCCGCTCGAATACCTCCCCGAATACCTCCCGCGAGGTATGACGTGCGCCCGCCGCGGTCCGATGCTCAGGCCAGCATCTCGGAGCGCTCGGCAGACCCGAACGTGCAGGGGAGAAACGCCATGACCCACGAACGGCGCGACGCCACCGGCCTCTCGGCCCGGTACGAGATTCGCGTGCGAGGGGAGCTGGGCACCGCCTGGTCGGACTGGTTCGCCGGTCGGGTCGTGACGGACCTGGACGGCGGCGACACGGTCATAACCGGCGACCTCGACCAGGCCGCCCTCCATGCGGTGCTGCGCCGGATCCGCGACCTTGGCCTGCCCCTGGTCTCCATGGGACGGATCGAACCCGACCGGGCAGCGCCGAAGGAATCCATCGAATTGCAGGAGGATGAATTGTGAACGGCACCCGACGCCTCGCGGTGGTCGCGGGGCTCTGCTTCCTCATCGCCGACGCCGCCGGCGTCGGGTTCTTCGCCTTCGCCGGGGGACTCGGCACGGGCCAGGCGTACCTCGATGCCGTCCCGGGCCACCAGGTCCAGCTCGGGCTGGCTGCGCTCTGCATCTTCCTCATGGGCGCCGCCGGGATCGGGATCGTCGCCGCGCTCTACCCGGTCCTGCGCGTGCACAGCGAGGCGCTGGCGATCGGGTCGGTGCTCTTCCGGGCCGTCGGCGAGGGTGTCGCCTTCCTCGAGGCGGCCATCACGCTCGCGACCGTGTCCGTCGGCCTCGCGGCCGCCGGCGCGACGGCGTCGACCCAGCCGGCCCTGCTGGCGACCTCGCTGCTCGACCTCCGGGACCAGCTCGCGCTCGTCGCAATGGCCGCCTTCGGGGTCGCCGCCCTCCAGTACTGCTGGGTGCTCCTCTTGTCCGGGCTCCTGCCCCGCTGGCTCGCCGGCTGGGGCGTTCTGGGCGCGGTCATCTGGCTCGCGGGCACGGTCTCGGCGTTCGTGGTGCACGGTCCCGACGGCGGGCTGGCGATGGCGCCCCTCGCCGTCAACGAGATCGTCATGGCCGTGTGGCTGATCGTGCGCGGGTTCTCGGCACCCGCAGCGGAACGAATTAACATCCCCGTCCTGGCAGCTGCGTGAGGAATCCGATGAACACCGACCGACGGAGCGCCGTGGCAGCGGGTGCGCTGCTCATCATCGCCACCGTCTCCACCGTCGTCCTCGCCAGGGTCTTCCTCAAGCCGGTCGTCGGCGACCCGGCCGACCTTGCCCGGATCAGCGCCAACCAGGCGCAGGTCTTCCTCGGGGCGCTGCTCCAGGTCGTCGGCGCCGCCGCCTGTCCGGCGACCGTCATCGCGCTCTACCCTGTGCTCCGCGCGCACAGCCCGGCCATGGCGCTCGGGTCGGTGGCCTTCCGGGTCATCGAGGCGACCTTCTATGTCATCGGCGTCGTGGGCCTGCTGATGCTGGTGACGCTCGGCGGGCAGGCCGCGAGCGCCGGCTCCGCGGACGCCGCGCTCTACGACCGGCTCGCCGCCCTGGTGGTCGCGGGCCGCACGTGGCTCGGCTTCGTGGCCGCCGTCGTCTTCGCCGGCCTCGGCACGCTGCTGTACGACTGGGTCCTGTATCGGTCCGCGCTCGTGCCCCGCTGGCTGTCGGGATGGGGGATCGTGGCTGCCATCGCGATGCTGGTCGCGGCAACCCTGGTGCTGCTGGGCGTGGCCGCGCCCCTCTCGCCCGTCCACATCGTCCTGAACGTCCCCATCGCCGTCCAGGAGATGGTCCTGGCGGTGTGGCTCATCGCCCGTGGCTTCGCCCCGGCCGCGGTCGCGGCCCGACCGGTCCCAGCGGCGCCGCTCGTCAGCGCGGGTGGCCGGTGATGGCCGCCCCGTCGTCGAGCGCGCCGCTCCCGCCCCGCTGGTTCATCCGGATCGCCTGGTTCGTCCATCGCTTCCTCTACCGGCTCACCGCCGGACGCCGGGGGCTATGGCGCCCCACCGCGGAGAAGTCGGGGGCGATGCGCCTCCGGACCGTCGGGCGCCGGACCGGCCGCGAGCGGGTCGCCATCCTCGCCTACTTCGAGGATGGGCGGAACATCGTGACCATGGCCATGAACGGCTGGGGCGATCCAGAACCGGCCTGGTGGCGCAACCTCGAGGCGAACCCAGAGGCGACCGTGGACCTGGTCAACGGGCCCCGCCGGGTCCGCGGGCATGCCGCCACCGGCCCCGAGCGAGCGAGGCTGTGGGCTCGCTGGGCAGAGTACGATCCGCAGCTTGACGCCTATGCGGCCCGGCGCTCCCGGCCGACGCAGGTGGTCGTGCTGGAGCCACGGACGTCCTGAGGCCAGGGGACGCGCGGGCCGGGGTCGAGGCGTGCCCCTCCTCATCGGCAGCCAGGAGGCACCCGGGACGCGCCGCGTTCAGGCGGGTGCGGCGATCGGCCGGATCTCGACCCCGCCGTGCGGCGCCGTCGCCTCCGGGATCAGACACGCGAGCCGGATCGCCTCGGTGAGATCCGGGGCTTCGAGGATGTAGTAGCCGCCGACGATCTCCGGGGTCTGGTGGAACGGCCCGTTCGTGACGATCGGCTTGCCCGACGCATCGGCGCGCACGCTGACCGCGTGCGCCGTCGGTTCGAGCTCGTTGACGCCGAGGATCGCGGTCCCGGCCGAGGCGATGAGCGCCTGGTGCCGGGCTGCGTTCGCCGCGTGCCACTCCGCGGGCAGATCCGCCCAGGTGCGCTCGTTCCCGTAGATCAAGACCAGGTACTTCGCCATGCCCTCACGCCTGCTCGTCCGGGGCCATCGCGCCCGCTCGCATAGAGATGTGAGCACAGAGTACGTGGAGGCTCGGCTCCTGTCGCCCCGGCCTCGACGATGCAGGCGGGGCTCGTCGCCCGCTCGAAGGCCGACTTCTCCTCGTTCCAGCCGAAGAGCAGCACGTTCTTCGCACCCCTTGCCGGCGCAGGCGCTCGAACGGACCGTCGGCCCGCTCATCGGGCCAACCGATATCCTTGGCGCCAATCGCGTCAATGACCGCTTCTGGGAGGGCACGCTGGAGAACCTCGCCTGGGCAATGAGCGTGGCGCAGCCGACCATCGCGAGCGTGAAGGTGTGTGTCGACCGACCCCGGCACTGGCGTCATGCGCGAAACATCCGCCACAGCGCCGCGGTCTCGACGACGATCGCGACGCCGGCCGCTCCGGCCCGCTGGTGGCGGCGCCGGACCGCCGGGCGCTGACCGCGGTCGCGATGGTGGCGGTACGCCGCGACACCCCCGACGCCGTCGTTGTCGGGGCAGGCCCGAATGGCCTCGCCGCTGCGATCACCCTGGCCCGGGCCGGCCGTTCGGTCGTCGTCTACGAGGCCGCTCCGACCCCGGGTGGTGGCGCACGTTCCGCGGAGCTGACCCTCCCCGGCTTCATCCACGATCCGTGCTCGGCGATCCATCCGACCGCCGTTGCGTCGCCCTTCTTCCGTTCGCTCGACCTCGAGCGCCACGGGCTCGAGTGGATCCATCCCGCCGCGCCACTGGCCCATCCACTCGGGGGAGATCGCATCGCGATCCTCGAGCGATCGGTCCTGGAGACTGCCCAGGGACTCGGGGCGGACGGCCGGGCGTGGCGCCGGCTCTACGGCCCGCTCGCAGGAAGCGCAGGGCTCCTGGCGCCCGAGCTGCTCCGGCCGGTGATCGGGATTCCGCACCATCCGATCGCGCTCGCTCGGTTCGGGCTCCCGGCGCTGCTCTCCGCGGTGAGGCTCGCCCGCCTGGCGTTTCGCGGCGAGGAGGCGCTAGCCCTGTTCGGCGGGCTGGCCGGCCACTCCATGGTCGCCCTGGATCGCCCGGTCACCGCCTCGTTCGGGCTCGCGATGGGGTTCTTCGCCCACGGGTTCGGATGGCCGATGGCGCGCGGCGGTTCGGGCCGGATCGTCGACGCACTCGTGGCCGAGCTGACGTCGCTCGGCGGAGCGATCGAGACCGGCCACCGGATTGCCACGATCGAGGAGCTTGGGCACCCACGGGCCTGCCTGTTCGACGTCACCCCTCGCCAGCTCCTGGCGATCGCCGGGGACCGGCTGCCGGACGGCTACCGGCGGAAGCTGGGGAGCTTCCGGCAGGGCCCCGGTGTCTTCAAGATCGACTGGGCACTCGACGGGCCGGTCCCCTGGACGGCGGGTGGCGCGGGCCGCGCTGGGACCGTCCACCTGGGCGGGACCCTGCCGGAGATCGCCGCGGCCGAGGCCGAGGTGGCTGCCGGTCGTCACCCCGACCGGCCGTTCGTCCTGCTCGTCCAGCAGACGCCGTTCGACTCGATGCGAGCACCGGCCGGCAAGCACACGGCATGGGCGTACTGCCATGTCCCGAACGGGTCCCGGGTCGACATGACCGCGGCGATCGAATCGCAGGTCGAGCGGTTTGCGCCCGGGTTTCGCGATCTGGTCCTGGCCCGGAGCGTTCGGGATACGGCTGCCATGGAGGCCTATGACGAGAACTACGTCGGCGGCGACATCAACGGTGGGATCGCCGACTGGCGCCAGCTGATCTTCCGTCCCGTTCCGGCGCTCGATCCGTACGCGACCCCCGCTCGCGGCATCTATCTGTGCTCGTCGTCGACCCCGCCCGGCGGCGGCGTGCACGGGATGAGCGGCTACCTCGCCGCCCGCTCCGCGCTGCGTCGCGAGTTCGGCGGCCGCGGAGCCGTGTTCGGCACGTCGGGGCAGCGGTCGATTCGACGTTCGAGCGAACAGTCCGACGCGCGGCACCGACACCAGCACGCTTGACCAGGCATGGGTCTCCATCGGCCCTGCAGATCACCAGCCTGCGCCGAGGCCCGCTCGACGAGCGTTGGGCATGACGAGCCGCCACCCCCTTGCTCCGACCAACCCAGCAGCGACGTCGGGACAGACAGGGACCGCGCCGACGGCGCGTGCCGAAGGGGCCTACCCTGTCTGAGATCGGAAGGAGGGCCCCATGTCCCGGCGGCGCACGATGGCGCTCATGCTCGGCGGTGCCGCGGCTGCCGTCGCCGTCCTGCGACACACCCGTGGTCCTGCAGGACTCGAGAGACCAGGCGGGATCGTCATGGGCGACGCCGCTCGCTATGACTCGTTCAGCGGGGTCGTGCTCGGCTCGTTCTATGACTCGGTCGCGGCCGATGTCGCCGCTGCCGCGCCCACCGCTGGTCGGGTCCTCGACGTGGGCTGCGGCCCCGGGCACCTCGCGAACCGACTGGCCCGCGATCATGGTTTCGAGGTGACCGGACTGGACCTCGACCCGATGATGGTCGAGCGGGCCCGCGCCAACGCCGACCTGGGAGTCGTCGCTGGGCGCCGTCCGACCTTCGTGGTCGGCGGTGTCGCGGCACTGCCGTTCCCGGACGGCTCGTTCGACCTCGTCGTCAGCTCCCTCTCGATGCACCACTGGGCCGACGCACGGGCCGGGCTGGCCGAGATCGGCCGGGTGCTGCGCCCGGATGGCCGGGCTCTCATCTGGGACATCCGGCAGGGCGTCGTGCCGTTCCACCGCCATCATCCCGATCCGCTCGACAACGTCGCCGGCTCGTCCCTCCGGCTCGCAAGCGCGACGCCGTGGCGTTGGCCGTGGCGGCTCTCGTTCACCCAGCGGATCGAGCTGGCCCCGGCGTAGACGGAAGCAGGCCTGAGACGCCACGGCGCCGCCCGGCGTATCCGGCGCCTCCGTGTCCCCGCGTGCTCATCCCCCCGCGCCGAACAGACGACCGACGGCAAATCCGATGGCCGCTGCCCCGAGGCCGATGACGACCATGCGCACGCCGCTCGTCCGCCAGTCCCCGACGAGCGTGACCGCGGAGTAGACACCCACCGCGAACAGCGCAATGGCGCTCAAGGCGATGGCCGCGACCAGCGCCGTGGTTCGATCCAGGAAGAGGAAGGGCACGAGCGGGATGAGGTGCCCGATGAGCGTGGCGATGCCGATGACGACCGCGGCGCGGAGGATGGCCTGGTTGTCAACCGGCTGGAGGTGCAGCTCCTCGTTCATCATCGTCGCCAGCCACGTCTCGCGGTTGGCCGTGATCGTGGACACGACATCCTCGAGGAGCGGGCCCGTGAAGCCCTTGGCGGCGTAGATGTCGCGGATCTCCTGGCGTTCCGCATCGGGCGTCGCTGCGATCTCGGCTGACTCCCGGTCCCGTTCGGCGAGGTAGTAGTCGCGCTCCGAGGTCGAGGACGTGTAGCCGACGGCGCCCATCGAGATGGACTCGGTGATCGCGGCGGCGAAGCCGGCGACGATGAGGACGGTCTCGGAGCCGCCGGCGGCGATCACCCCCAGGATGATGCCCAGGATGTTGACGAGGCCGTCCTGGCCGCCGAGGATCACGTCCCGCAGCCAGTTCGTCCGCCGATGGGGCTCGGGACGCGGCGCCGCGCCGCGGACGGCGCCCTCGGCCGTCGTTCGCACGACGCGCCCGAGCCGCGTGGCCGGTCGACGATCTGGCCCGGTGGTCATCGCCCCTCCGTCACCGAGCTTGCGATGCGTGCCCATCAGGCGGCCATCGGGCCCGAGGAACAGGACGGCGCAGTAGAGGTTTGATCGACCGCTCGCGGTCGAATGCGGCCGACGCCGCCTGGACGACCGTCGCCCGCACGGCCCGTGGTTCCGACGGTCGCATCGCTGCCTCTCCCGAGCGTATGCCGCTGCCTCCCCCGATCCGTCCGCTCGGGAGCCGGGCACCCCCGGCCCCGCGGCACGCCGGCCATCCGGGTCTGCATCGGCGCATCTTGCCCCGGATCCGGCCGGACGTCGATGCGGCCGTCTCGCCTCATGCCGTGGCCTTCCGGGCGATGGTCATCCCGATGGTCGGAGCCGCCCCAGGCCGTCGAGCAGGAGGTCGAGCATCAGGTGAGCCGCTTGATCATCGAGACGTCGGTTTCGGCGTAGCCCACTGCGCGGTACAGGCGTCGGGCCACGTCGTTATCGCCGAAAACGTGGAGCCGGATCGCGTCGTATCCGAGGGCCCGCACGAGCGCTTCGAGGGCTTCGAGCGCGGCCCGTCCGTAGCCCCTGCCCTGGTGCTCGGGTTCGATGACGATGTCCCAGAGGTACGCCGCAGCCTGCCCGGTTTCGGTATCCGGAGCGAACCAGATCGCTCCGACCACCTCACCGGACTCGTTCACGACGGACCGGAACTCGTGCCCAGCCGTGCGCTGCCCATCGGGGACAAGATGGGCGAACAGGGACGCAGCCCGGGCCTCCGCGCCCTCGGCGGGCCATGCCCCGACGCGGACCATGTCACCCGCGTACCTCCCGATGGAGGAGCTTCGCCATGCAGCCCACGTCTCCGGTGACATCGCCGTCAGCGTGACCATCCCATGAACTATACGAATCCCGGCGCAGTCGCCCGGGCCGAGCTGTTGTTCAGCGGCCCTTGGTGCGGATCGGCCGCGCCCCGGGTGACAGTGGGTAGGATCGGCCCGAGGCGAGGAGCTCGACCAGCGACTCCGCCGCGAGCGGCCGCGAGAAGTAGAAGCCCTGGGCCTGGCGACAGCGAAGCTCCTGGAGCCTGCGGAGCTGCTCGTCCGTCTCGATCCCCTCAGCGGTGACCGTGAGACCGAGGGCGCGGGCGAAGCCCAGCGTGGCGCTCACGAGGGCGCTCTTGCCGCGCCCTGGCGCGAGCCCCTGGACGAACGAGCGGTCGATCTTGAGCCCGTCGACCGGCAGGCGGTCGAGGTAGCTGAGCGACGAGTACCCCGTCCCGAAGTCGTCGACCGCGATGTGGACGCCCGCAGCTCGGAGCGCGCGGAGCGACTCGACCGCAGCGCTGTTCTCGGCGAGGAGGACGCTCTCCGTGACCTCGAGCGTGAGGTGCCCCGGCGCAAGCCCGGACCTCGCGAGCGTCCCGATCACCTCCGCGACGAACCCCGGCTCGGCGAGCTCGCGCCCCGACGTGTTCACCGAGATCGCGAAATCGGCGAGGCGTGTCTCCTGCTGCCAGTGACGCGCCTGCCGGCAGGCCTCCGCGAGGACCCATCGACCGATCGGCACGATGTCGCCGGTCTCCTCGGCGAGCGGGATGAACTGGTCCGGCCCGATCGGTGCGCCGGCGCGGTCCCAGCGGAGGAGCGCCTCTGCCCCGATGATCTCGCCCGTCGCGAGGACGACGATCGGCTGGTAGACCAGTCGCAGCTGGCCCGCGTCGAGGGCCTCTCGAAGCTCTCCCTCGAGCTCGAGGCGCACCAGCTGGCGAGCGTGCATGGCCGGCTCGAACAGCGCCAGGCGACCACGCGCGGTCGCCTTCGCCTGGTACATTGCCGTGTCCGCGTTGCGGAGCAGGTCGACCGCGGTCACGCCCGGCTCGCCACGGTCCACGGCGGCGCCGATGCTCGCGCGGACCGAGACCTCTCGCCCCGGCAGGGCGAGCGGTTGGGCCAGGGCCGCGATCACCCGCTCTGCGGCCACGACCGCCTCGGCGTCCTCCTCGACGTCCTCGAGCAGGATGGCGAACTCGTCGCCGCCGAGACGGGCGATCGTGTCGGTTGCCCGCATGCAGCTCCGAAGGCGGGTCCCGACCGCGGCCAGGACCTCGTCGCCGGCGGCATGGCCGAGGCTGTCATTGACGAGCTTGAAGCCGTCGAGGTCCAGGAACAGGACGGCGACGCCCATGCCGGACCGGCTACGCCGGACGAGGGCGTGGTTGACCCGGTCGCTGAAGAGCCTGCGGTTCGGGAGCCCCGTCAGCGGGTCGGTCACGGCCGCCTCGATCAGCCGGTCGTGGATCGATGCGTTCTCGAGGGCGATCGCGACGTGGTTGGTGAAGAGGCGCACGAGCTCGAGGTCGTCGGCCTCGAACTCCCGTTTCGCCCGGTACAGGCTCAGCGCGCCGATGACGCCCTCGGAGGTGCGGATCGGGGCCACGATCATCGCCTCCGGTTCGATGGGCGTGCCCGGGATCTGCATCGCCCGCGGATCCTTGGTGACGTCATTGATGATCTCGGCCTCGCCCTTCTCGATGACGTCGCCGGTGATCCCGGCGCCGAGAGCCGGTCGGGTCGCGAGGACCTGCTCGGCGTACTCGTCCCGCGCGAACGCGGGGACGAGGCAGCCGGCGCCGCGGTCGACGAGGTAGATGGTGAGCGTGTCGTGCGGGACCACGTCGGCGAGCGTGTCGGCGATCGCCTCGAAGACCGCGCCGCCCTCCCGGTGGAGGAGCAGCCGTTCGGTGATCGCGAGCAGCTGGCGCTGGCTGGCCAGTCGACGTTCGAGCGCTGCGCTCCGGCGCTCCAGCTCCTCGACCTGGCGGGCGTTGACGATCGCGACCGATGCCTGGGCGCCGACGATCTGGGCGAGCCGCAGGTCGGTCGCGTCGAACGCTCCACGGCCGAGCCGGAAGAGCTCGATCACCCCGAGCAGGCTGTCCTCGTAGCGCAGCGGCACGACGATCATCGACTCGTCGATGTGGGCGGTCCCGGGGATCGTCCGGGTCCTCGGATCATGGGCCGCGTCGTTGACGATCTCGGCGACGCCCGTCGCCGCGATGTGGCCCCCGAGGCCCTCCCCGAGTCGCAGGCGGACGAGATCGGGCGTATGGCGCGCGTAGTGGTCGACCTTGTAGGCAAGCTTGATCGGCTCGAGGGTCACCCCGTCGCTGGCCAGCAGGTAGAAGCGCAGGCCGTGCCAGTCGATGACCGAATCGATCTGGCTCGCCACGGCCTCGGCCACGGCCGAGACGGCGCGGGAGCGATTCAGCTCGCGGGAGAGCGCTTCGATCCGCTCGAGCTGCTGGCTCCAGCGGACCGTCTCGCGAACGAGCTGCCCGTTGTGCAGGGCGAGGCCCGCCTGGGTCGCGATCGCGGCGAGGCGCCCGAGGTCGACGACGGGAACGGCCCCGGGCGTGAAGCTGGCGAGCGCCAGGACACCCCAGGTCTGGCCCCCGAACCGGATCGGGACGCACGCCAGGGAGCGCAGCCCGAACTGGCGGATCGACTCGCTCTGGTAGGCAGGGTCGGCGTCGAGATCCTCGATGACGCAGGGCTCGTCGCGCCGGAGGGCGAGGAGCAGCGGGGAGGTCGCCTCGAGCGTGAACCGGGCACCGGTCGGCACGCCGAGCTCGTCGTCCTCGACGAGCGTGACGAGCTCGTCGCCCTGGAGGCGCATCAGGCCGACGACATCGACGTCGTAGATCTGGCGCAGGCGGCCATCGAGGTATCGGGCGATCGCGCCCGGCTCCGCCAGCGTCGCGAGCTCGCCGGACATCTCGTCCCAGGGTTCGTGCAGGGACGACCCGGGCAGGTCCGGGCGCGCGAGCGGCTGAACGGCCGGAGCCTGCGCGGGGGCGCCGGGAGCCTGCGCCAGCGTCACGCGCTCGAGGTAGGCATCGAGCGTGGAGCTCCGGAAGCGCCAGGTTCGGCCGACCTTGACGGCCGGAACGTTGTGACGCTGGGCGAGCCGGTACATCGTCCGGGTCGGGATGGCCAGGTGGCGGGCGGCCGCCTCGATCCCGATCCAGCGGTCCGCGGCGTCCGTTGGAACGGGCTCCCCGACCGGGAGTCCTGCTACGTCGAAATGGTCGGCCACGCCGCCTCCGATTGCCTGTTGCTGCCCGTTGTTGCGCGAACGTACCCGAACCGGGTCGCGCGGGCCATGGCCCGGCCGGACCCGAGTGGTCGGCGTTAGTCCGGTCCCGATCGCGCCGCGTGAGGGAAGGCGTCGCGTGGGGCTCCCGGCCGGCTCAGCCCGCGGCCACCGCCCCGACGTCCGGATCCGAGCGGGGGACCAGGAGCGCGGCGAGGATCGCCGCCAGGAGACAGGCCACGACCCCCACCCAGACCGTGACGGCGAGCGAGACCGTCACCAGCGCCCCCGCGATCGCCGCGCCGATCGGGAAGCCCATGAAGTTGAACGCCATCGAGACGGCGAAGGCCCGGCCCATCCAGGCAGGGTCGGTTCGCCGCTGGCGCATCGTGAACAGCGCGATGTCCGAGCACCCGTTCACGAATCCGAACAGGAACATCAGGAGCAGCAGGAGCGCAAGCCCGGTCTGTGGCTCGATCGGCCCCAGGATGCCCGCAGCCGGCAGCACGAGGGCAACGAGCGGCGCCATCAGGACCATCGGCACGATGAGCATCGTCCACTCGCGGCCGCGGGTGTCGATCCGGCCGAACAGGAACGCGGAGATCATCCCCGAGACCCCGGAGGCTGCGAACACGATGCCAACCATCGCGTCGCCGTAGCCCAGGTTCCTGAGGACCACGAGTGGGACGACGATGGTCATCATTCCCCAGGCCAGGTTCAGGACCGACAGCGCGAACCCGAGGCCGCGGATCGTCCGGTTGCCCCACGCGTACTGGACGCCCGCCCAGGCGTCGGCCAGCAGCCGGCCGGTCGAAACCGTCGCTGTGTCCGGCTCCGGCAGTCCGACCAGGACGACGACTGCCAGCCCGAACGGGATGGCGATCGCGATGATGGCTGCGGCCGGCCCGAGGATCGCGACCAGGCTGGCAGCCAGCGGTGGGCCCAGGATCGTCGCGACCACGTAGCCGTTCGAGTCGATCGCGTTGACCCGTTCCCAGAGCTGCGACGGGACCATGATCGGGAAGATCGTCCGCAGCCCCACGATGCTCAGGATGCTCGTCAGCGAGGTGACGACGACAATGAGCACAAGGAGCGACGATGGGAGCAGCCCACCGAGCGCCAGCCCGCCGATCAGGAGAAGGCTCACCAGCGCCACGACGTAGTCGAGGATCATGAGCCGGACTCGACCGTGGCGATCGAGCAGCGCGCCCGCGATCGGGGCGATGAGCAGTCCCGGAACCACGGAGGCGAACGTGACGAGCCCGGCGAGAGCCGGCGAGTCGTAGACGCCCAGCGCGAACAGGACGAGCGCCACCCCCACCATCGACTGGCCGATGCGGGCGAGCACCATCGACGCCACGACCCGCCCCAGCCTGGGCACGCCGAGCAGGGCTCGGTACGATCGGTCGAGGGGTGCGTCGGGCATGGGTCGGATGCTAACCCGGGATCCACTGCCCGATCCGATCGACCAGCCGGGACGGGCGACCGTGGCGCCCGCGTCGCGCGGCGGGCGGCTCCCTCCTGGTGCTTCGGTTCCTGCCCATCGCGACGTCCGGGCTGATCGGACCCCGTTCAGGGTGACAAACGTCCTTGACACCTTCCGCCCTGACAAGCTAGCTTGACACCATGACCAACGGGGTGCGCCAGCAGCGTGAGAGCCGTGGCCTCAGCCAGGGCCAGCTCGCGCAGGAGCTGCGCGTCTCGCGCCAGACCGTCAACGCGATCGAGACCGGCCGCTACCTGCCCTCGCTGCCGCTGGCCTTCGCGATCGCCAGGTTCTTCGGTCGACCGCTCGAGGAGCTCTTTCATGAGGACAACCATGTCTAGGTGGGTCGTGCCGGTCGTCGGCGTGGTCCTCGGCCTGCTCATGGCAGCGGCCCTGCTGGGCCGCAACGCCAGCCTGGCACAGGGGGCCGTGGCCTTCCTCATCGTCGCCGGCTATGCGATCGCGCTGCGCGTGCTCCAGTCGCGCTCCGACATGGCCAGCCTCCTCTCGGGTCTGCCGCGGGACGAGCGCTGGGAGTCGATCAACCTGCGGGCCCTTTCGCTCGCCGGCCAGCTCATCGCGGTCGTCCTGGTCGGAGCGTTCCTGGTGACCCAGTTCGTTGGCGGCGACTCGATGCCGTATGCGTGGGTGGGCGCCGTCTTCGCCGTCGGGTATTTGGGCGGGCTGGTCTGGTATCGAAGCCGCTCATGACAGACCGGACGCCCACGCCCACGCCGACGGCTCCCTGAGGTCCGGCACCAGGCGCCGCGCCGCGTGCCCACGGGCCGCGTGGAACCCAACCCGCAGATCACCAGAAAGGAGAACGGGAGCGGGCTCGTCGCCCGTCCCCGTTCGCGCGTCGCGCGCCCGGTCGTGGATCAGCCGCGAGTGGCGGCGATCCACAGCGCACGAGCGGGGTCCTGCTCAGCGCGCCTCGCCGAACCACGTGGTCGCGCCATCCGAAAGGAGCACGCCTCCCGGCAGCAGGACAGCCTGTGTCGCGCCGTCGCCCGGAATGTCACCCGTGACCGAGAGGCGGTCCCACGTGCGTCCATCGGATGAGG
Source organism: uncultured Chloroflexia bacterium (assembly GCA_963850035.1). Lineage (GTDB taxonomy): Bacteria > Chloroflexota > Limnocylindria > Limnocylindrales > CSP1-4 > CTSoil-043. The sequence continues at coordinate 245,506 of CAWKJP010000018.1, forward strand.
TCCAGGCACCGGCGTCGGCGCCGCCTCGCAACGCGACGATCCGGTGTCCGTCGCCGACGAGCGCCCCGTCCGGCTGCAGACCACAGCCTTCGCCCGTGCACGTTGTCGGCCCGAGCGGCGGCCAGCCGGGGAGGGACAGCCAGTCGCGACCCTTGGCCGACTGCCACCAGAGCGAGGCGCCCGGCGTCGCGATGACCGTGCCGGTCGCAATCAACCCGTCGCGGGCGGCGACGATCCCATTCGCGGCCCAGCTCGAGTCGATGCCCGGGAGAACGGCTCCGGACGCCGAGACGACATGGAGCGGGAACGGTCCCTCCCAGGTGACGCCGTCGGGGGACTGCAGTGCCACCGCCCTGAATTGGTCCGCATGGACCGGCACGTAGCCGACCGCGCTGAACCCGGCAGCGATCCCCGCGATCGCGCGAATCACGAGCCCGGCCGGGAGCGCGGCGGCCGACCGCGTTCGCCAATGGACGCCGTCGACCGAGGTTGCCAGGTGGGCGGAGCCTGCGGGCGAGGCCACGATCAGCCCGGCTGGGCCGGCGGCCAGCAGGGGAGGCCCCTGCCAGGTGGCTGGCAGACCGACATCGGGACCCGTGTTCGGCGTCCATGATCGCCCGTCGCTCGACGTCCATGCCATCAGCGGCATGGCGGGACTGTAGGTCGGGCAGGCGGACGCGCAGCCCCACGTCCCGGCAAGCACGGTGAGCGCGACGAGGCCGCCACGAACCTCGGCCACTCCGACGATCTGCAGGCCCGGCCAGAACGTGGTCGCCGTGTCGAACGGCACCGGCATCCACAGGCCGCCGTCCCGCGATGTCCACACCGGCGTCGTGGTGATCCCGCCGTCGGTCTGCGAGCCAACGGCGATGTACCCGCCGCGCCAGCGCAGGACCGATCGCACGAGGCGCAACGGGTTGTCGGCGTTGAGCCGCTGCCAGCGGATCGCGCTCCATCGCGCGGTCTCGGGCGGCGGGACCGGGATCCCGAACAGGTCGCTCGTCGGGCCAACCGGTGTCGGAGCCGTTGCGCTCGGAATTGTGACGCCGGTGGCGCTCGGGACGGAGGGCGAGATGCTCCGCGCTGCCAGTGCCGGCGGATGCGGGAGGTGGGAGCGTCGGCGCGGCAGGCGTCCCCCACGGCTTGGCGATGGCGACCGCGATGAACACGACGATCAGGACGAGAACAAGCTCGGTCGTCCTGCGGCCGCCCGAATGGCCGGAGACGCGTTGGCTCTCGGGAGCAGCCGGGTCGTGCATCGTTGCTCAGGCGCCGGTGCGCGAATGGTCGTGGCGCCGCATGAGCGAAGGCTAGCCCATGGCCGCGCCTCGAGGCGGCAGACGCTGCGATCTTGAATTGGACCGTGACTGGGCGGCGCACCCCGGGCTGGCAGGTGAAACGGGGGGTGCTCGTGGGCTTTGGATCGGCCACCCTCGCGAGGCACGGACCCTCGACCGGCTCGTTGTGCGCTCGGCGACCAGGGTCGCGGCCGGGCGGCCCGGCGGTCGTCTGGGTCGGCGGTGGGAAGGAGGCGCATGGAATTGATCGGGATCGTGCTCAACGTCCGCGTGGACGACGTCGAGGCGTTCGAGCAGGGGTTTCGGGAGATGGAGGCTCCAGTCTGGCGGGACCTGCACGCCCGGGGGGTCCTGAGCGGCGCAACGCTCACGCGTCTCGACATCAGCACGGAGGGGCGCGACGGAGCCGCGCAGTACCTGGTCGTCGCGATCTTCGCGACGGACGAGGGCCACCACCTTCACGATCACGACGCCCGCTTCGAGGCGTGGAACAATCGGGCAGCCGCCTACCAGGTCGCGGAGCCGCTCGTCTTCGGCGGCACCACGATCGTCACGGTCGGTCCCTGGGGCGAGTCGTGACACGCACCCCCGATCCCCCGGGAGAGCATCCGAACGCTGCCGCATACCGGCGGACCGCCGATGCGTTTCGGGCGGGAGACCTCGACCGGATCGCGTCGCTCGTCGGCGAGGACGTCGTGTGGCACGTTCCGGGCACGCACGCGCGAGCCGGCGACATTCGAGGGCGCGAGGATCTCGTCGCGTGGTTGGCCGGGCTCGCGCAGATCGGGTTCTGGCTGCGGGAGCACGACGTGTTTGCAAACGACGATCACGTCTGCGCGCTCAGCTACATGGGCGCGAGGCGCGCCGGGATCGACATCGAGACACGGGTGGTGAGCATCTTCCACTTCCGCGATGGGCGGCAGGTCGAACGCTGGTTCTACCCGGAGGACGCGGCGACCTGGGACCGGATCTTCGACGGCGCGACAGGCTGAGCGTGCACGGTGCCCACGACTCACGGTGCGGGACCCTCGGCCCTGCGCCACGAGCAGGGAGGGCCCGGGTCGGCAGGACACCTGGCATCGAGTCGGTGCGTCGCAGCTGACCCGTCCCGTGACCCGCGCGATACCCTTGTGGCCGCGCTCGCGAGGCGGGCCTGGGACGAGACCAGGGAGGGCGACTTGTGACGACGCCGGCGGTGGCGATCACTCCGGAACACATCGAGCATCGCATCCGGACGGGTGACGGGCGGGTCCTGGCCGTCGCGGAGTGGGGCGATCCGAGCGGCGTCCCATTGGTCTCCATCCACGGGACGCCAGGCGGTCGGATCTCCTACTGGGTCGATCCCACGATCTACGCCCGCCACGGGCTCCGACGGATCACCTACGACCGACCGGGCTACGGAGAGTCGACGCGATTGCCCGGTCGCAGGGTCGTCGACGCGGTCGCGGATGTCATCGCCATCGCGGATGCGCTCGGTGTCGACCGGTTCGCCGTGACCGGCGGTTCCGGCGGCGGACCGCATGCCCTTGCGTGCGCTGCGCTGCTGCCGGAACGTGTCCTGCGGTGCCTCGTCTCGGTTTCCGTCGCGCCGTACGGCCCGGACGGCCTTGGGCGCGACGCATGGCTCGCGGGAATGACAGAGGGCAACGTCGTCGAGTTCGAGGCAGCCCTCGCGGGCGAGGACGCCATGCGGCAGGTCGCCGAACGAGAGGCGAAGACCGCGCTGGACCGCCTGGAGGCCGGGCGTAGCGATTTCCTCGGGGACTCCTACGAGCTGTCCGAATTGGACCGTGCGCAGATGGCGAAGCACCAGGCCCAGATTGCCGACCACGTTCGCAACGCCCTGGCGCCGGGCGTGAATGGCTGGGTCGACGACAACATCGCGTTCACGAAGCCGTGGGGATTCGACGTGCGCCCGATGCGAGTCCCGATGCGCATCTCGTACGGACGCGACGACACGCTCGTCCCCGCCGCACATGGCGACTGGCTCGCGGCCCACCTGCGCGACGCGACGGTCATCGTGCTCGACGCGGGTCACCTGGGCGACGATGCGACCGTCGAAGGCGAGATGGCGTGGCTCGCCGGGGAGCGCTGAAGGGTCAGCCGATCGGATTCGCCCATCGGGTCGCCCGGCCGGCCGGAGCGGGTTCGACAGCCGCCCACGTCGCGCAGGTTGGGGATCGACGGGATGGCGAGCGGCGCGTCGGCGACGGACGTCGGGGTCTCCTCGAGTTCGGGCCGACCACGCGGCCCGCCCTCGACAATAGCCGCCGGCTGGCTGCCGTGCAGGCCCGTCCGGCCCCAACGCTCCGCCGGCCGCGGGTGCTCGATTCCACGCCGCTGTATGACGCGGTGGCCACGATGGACACGGTCACCCTCGTCCGCTCCGCCATCCGCGGCGTCCTCTCGGTATCCGGAGAACGCGAGCCCGCGCTCCGCTCGGTCCTCCGCCGCGACGACGAGTACCGCACCTCCGGCAAGCCCGCCATCGACTGGGAGGACGCGGAGGCGCGGGACGGCGCTGGTGGACGAGCTCGCCCGCGACGGGGAGGCCGTGCTCGGTGCGCTCGAGGGGCAGCCGCTGCCGACGCCGATCTCGGCGCAGGCGGCAGCCCTCCTCGCCACCGTCATCGGCCAGGACCTCGAGGAGGGTCCCGACGGGCGGATCAGGATCGCCCGGCGGGTGGCCAGGGACCGGGTCATCTCCACGGTGGACCCGGAAGCGCGGCACGGTCACAAGACGGTCCACCACGCCTTCGACGGGTACAAGGGTCACGTCGCGATCGACCCGGATGCCGAGATCGTCACCGCGACCGCGGTCACGCCGGGGAGCACCGGCGACGCGTCGGTGGCGCTCGGCCTGCTCGCCGGCGAGCTCGCGGCTCCGGCTGACCCTGACGCCAGGACCCGCTCACCGTCTATGGCGATGCCGCGTACGGCGCGGGCGCGGTCCTCGCGGCACTCGACGATGCCGGTGCCGTCTCCCGGGTCAAGGTCCAGCCGGCAGGTGGCATCCCCGGTCGCTTCACCAAGGACGACTTCGCGATCGATCTTGCGGCTCGCACCGTCACCTGTCCGGCGGGCCGCATCGCCCCGTTCCGCGGCCGGGTCGACACGTATGCCGCATTCGGGCCGCGCCTGCGCTGCCTGCCCGCTCGTCTCCCGCTGCACGACCTCGACTGACGGGCGGACGATCGAGATCGGTCCGCACGAGGCGCTCCTCACGGCCGGCCGGGCCGCCACCCGCGATCCTGCCTGGCGGGCCGACTACCGGGCGACACGACCGAAGGTGGAACGCAAGCTCGCCCATCTCGTGCGGCGTCGGCATGGCGGGAGACGGGCGCGGGTCCGGGGGACCCTCAAGGTGGGTGCCGACTTCTCGCTCCTCGCCGCCGCGGTCAACCTCGCGAGGCTCGCGGTCCTGCGGGTCACAGGATCAGGCCGGACCTGGGTGGCGATCCGGCCCTGATCCGGAGGGCGGAAGGGCTCCGGACGTGATCCGGCCCGGACGTCAGGAAGCCGGTTCACCGACTTGCGCCCCGGCTGCCCAGTCCGTCGAAGCCCGCGCTCTCCCGCCAGCCGGTCAGAACGCGCGTTTCACACCAGTCTCCTAGCCGGCGCCTGGGACCGGCCCCTCCCGCAGTCCGATCACGTTGCCGGCCGGGTCCTTGAACCATGCGCCTCGAGCCGGACCGAACTGGGCGATGAAGTTGACCGTCTTCGGCGTCTCGTACTCCTCGAACGTGACCCCGCGCGAGGTGAGATCGCGGACGACGGCCTCGATGTCGGTGACCTCGAAATGCATCACCGTCTGGCCACCGGCACCGGGCTGTCCGCGCCGGATCGTGACCTGTGACCCCTTGCCGGCACCGAATTGGCAGGTTGCCGGGGTTTCATCGAGAAGCGTCAGGCCAAGCTGGTCCCGGTAGAACGGCTTCGCCGTGTCGAGGTCCGTCACGACGAGCGTCGTGACCGCAAGGAACTCGGACAGCATTGTTTCACCTCAGCCATGTGGATGTCGCGGACAACGTCGGCCCGTGGCTCGGGGTCCCCCCGCTGCGACGGCGCGAGTATGGGCGCGCGGGTGCCTCCCGTCCGCGCGTACGCCGACAGGCGGGACGGGCCCGGACCACGGATCGCGGCCCGCAGCAGTCGAACCGTGTCGTGGCAAGGCCGCCCGGACCGAACGCGGTGACCGATGGGCCTGTCACGGTGGACGCATCAGGTCGATCCTGTGGGCACGCTGCCGACGATCCGCATGGCACGGCGGACCCGACTCCGCTTCGAACCCGTGCGAAGGCCACGAAGCAGCTCTCCAATCGCCGCGACAACCGGAGTGATCATGAACCAGGGCACCCAAGCTGATCTGCAGGAGACCCGGGAGACCGTCGGGTTCGGCGGGCTCGGCGCGAAGCTCAACTGGCTGCGGGCCGCTGTGCTCGGCGCAAACGATGGCGTGGTGTCGGGGGCGGGCATCACCATCGGCGTCGCGGCGGCCGACCCGGCGAACCTGTCAGCGATCCTGCTCGCCGGCGTGGCCGGCCTGCTCGCCGGTGCCTCGGCGATGGCCATGGGCGAATACGTGTCGGTGTCCAGCCAGCGCGACACGGAGGAGGCGCTGATCTCCAAGGAGCGCCACGACCTGGAGCACACCCCGAAGGAGGAGTTCGACGAGCTTGTCGACGTCTATCGGGGTCAGGGACTTTCCGAGGCGACGGCGCGGACCGTCGTGGAGGAGCTCAGCGCGCACAACACGCTTGCTGCCCACCTGCGCGCCGAGTATGGCGTCCACCAGGAGGAGCTGACCACCCCGTGGCACGCGGCGATTGCGTCCGCCGTGTTGTTCACCGCCGGCTTCGTGCTGCCACTGGCGTCCATGCTCGTCTGCCCGGCCGGGCTGCGGATCCAGGTCACCGTCATCGTCGGGCTCGTGGGGCTCTTCTTCACCGGCTGGACGAGCGCGGTGATCTCCGGCTCGCCGAGGACGCGCCCGATCCTCCGCAACGTCGTCGGCGGGTCGATCGCCATGCTGCTCACGTGGGGTATCAGCCGCGTGTTCGGGGTGGGCACGGGCTAGGGCCCGGAACCGCGCCCTGCCTTGCCGTTTGGACGCACGGCGGGTCTGCGCGGGGCGCGCTGCCGCCGCTCAGGCGAGCGCGGCGTAGGCCGCCGACCGCACATCCCGGTGCACGGACGGTGGCTCCGGGCTTTCGAAGAGCCGCTGCGTCATGACGATCACCACGAGGTCGTGACGCGGGTCGACACGCCACGAGGTGCCGAAGCCGCCGTCCCACCCGAACGCACCGGTGTCGTACACGGCCTGGCAGAAGCCCCAGGACCTTCCGGCGAAGAAGTCGGCGCCAAGGCCTCCGCGGGCCTTCTGTGCGGGGGTCAGCTGGTCCGTGGACATCGCTCGGACCGCCTCGACCGACAGGACCGGATCGCCGCTCCGCAGCAGGAGGCGCGCGAACGCGAGCAGGTCGTCGGCCGTCGAGACGAGGCCGGCCGCTGCGTCCTCGAAGCGCGGTGCGGCGGCCCATGCCCCGTCCGGCGGGTCGTGGACGACCAGGCCGTCCGGAGTCGGGCGGTAGGCCGTGGCCAGGTGGTCGACGTCGGCCGTCCAGAACGCCGTGTGGCGCATGCCGATCGGCTCGAACAGGCGGGTCCGGAAGACCTCGGCGAGCGGCGCGCCCGCCGCCCGCGCCAGGAGCACGCCGAGGACCTGCGCCCCCGTGTTGTAGAGCCAGCGCTCGCCGGGTTGGGCGATGAGCGGGAGCGAGCCGAGCCGCGCAATCCACGTGTCGGGGTCGGGCGGCACCGTCGGGTCCGGCGGGCCCATCGTCGCGAGGCGGAGATGCTCCGCGGCCTCGACGATCGGCCATGGCGAGGGCGCCGCGAACATCTCGAGGGCCATCCCGAAGCCGAACGTGAACGTCAGCAGATCGCGAACAGTCACGGCGCGAGCGGACGGCACTGTCTCGTCGAGCGGGCCGTCCGCCCGAATCAGGACGCGACGATCGGCGAGCTCGGGCAGGAGCCGGTCCACCCGCTCGTCGACGGTCAGGCAGCGCGAAGGAACGACGCGAGGACGGGGGCAAGGATGTCCGGCGGCGCGCCATGGCCCTGACCCTCGAGGGTCACCCGCCGGGCGTTCGGCAGCAGGGAGGCGACGGCCGCCACGGCGTTGCGCAGCTGGGCCGGGCTCATCCCGCCGTCGATCACGAGCGTCGGGATCGTGACGCGGGTCGCCCATCGGGCCGGCAGCGCCGTTCCGGCCATGTGGTCGCCCATGACCTCGGCGTCGTACGGGAGGGAGGCGGCCCGCGCCTCGATCGCCGGCCACATCGGAGAGCCCCGCAGGTGGGCGATCGCATCCGGCGGCATCAGGAGGCCCACGCGCCAGAAGTACTCGACGGCGTCGGCGCGGCGGCCCTCGGCGACGAGGGCGCGCAGCGTCGGCAGGTACTCGTCGGGCAACGGTGCCCTGCTGTCGTCGACGATGTAGGGCGGTTCGTAGAGCGCGAGCTTCGTGATCGGGAGTCCGCGGACCGCCGCCTCGAGCGCAAGCGCGGCGCCCGACGAATGGCCGAAGACCGAGGCCGATCCGCCGGTCTCCCGGATGACCGCCTCGAGGTCCTCGATCTCGCGATCGACGGAATACGGCCGGGTGTCGCCGCTGTCGCCGCGCCCGCGCCGATCGTACGCGACGACCGTGAGCTGGCCGGCCAGGGGGGGCGCCAGCGTCGCCGCGACCGATCGGTCGCTGAGGGCGCCGGTGACGACGACGAGGACAGGTCCATCGCCGATCCGGTCGTAGGCAATGAGCGTCCCGTCGCGGGAAGCCACGCGCTCCATCTCACATCCCCTCTCTTCGAGATCGGCGCCCAGGGCGACGCGCTACCTCGGGAGGGACGTCACGCGCTGGTCGCTGTAGCCGTGGGCCGCGATCTCGGCGGCGCGGGCCCGGTAGGCCTCGGGCGTCGGTGGGGTCCTCGCTCGGAATCCCTCGACCATCCGGTTGTACATCGAGAACGCGGCGGCGATCAGGACCGCGAGCTGGACGTCGGCGTCGGAGGCGCCGGCGACGTGGGCGGCCGCGACATCGGCGGCGGTGAGGTTCCGTGGCTCGCCCCGCACGGTTCGTGCGATGTGGAGCAGCGCGCGCATCTTGTCGTCGAATCCGTCGGACGAGCCCAGCTTGATCACGTCCACGAGCGGCAGGAGCTCCGTGGCCGCGTCGTGCTCGAGGAGCGCGCTCGCGAAGGCGCCATGCGAATCCATGCAGTAAAAGCAATCGTTCGCCGCGGAGACGGCGGTCGCGAGCATCTCCCGCTCGGCGCGCACGAGCGTGGTTCCAGGGAAATCGTTGACCAGCAGCTCGTCGGCAAGGCCCCGCAGGTGCACGCCGAGGCCCGGCGTCAGCCGGATCGCGGCGACGATCCCCGGGACGTCGGGCAGCCCGCCCACGATCGGCGCTTCCTGCGAGCGCGCCAGGCGCTCGTCGTCGCGTGTCATCTGCATCCCCTCCGGTGACTCGTGTGTCGATCGCGGCCAGTATGCGGCAGCGCGCTGGTGGCACGGAGAATCCCCCGCCTGGTGATCGCGGTCCCGGGCACGTCGATCAGCTTCCGGCGCCGGGTGGAAGGACGGCCACGTTCAGCCATCGCGCCCCGGTTGCCCGGCGAACGGCGAAGGTCAGCGCGAACGGAGCCGCGCGCTGCCCCAGCAGGGTCCCATTCGCGTCGTAGGTCTCCTCGGTGACGGTTCCCCGGGAGTCGAAGCCGAGGCTGACGCCGGTCTGGACCCCGAACGGCACGATGCGGACCACGTGGACGGAGTCGAACCGATAGTGCTCGAGGACGGTCCGGCCGGAGGTCGCCGTTGCCTGGAGCCGGCCCTGCATCTCCTTGAGGCGGTCGCCGTGATCGACCGCGGCCAGGATGCCGGGGTCCCGTCGCAGGAGCGCCTGGTTCTCGAGCTCCAGGTTCTCGGCGAGGGTTACGAGAATGTCCTGGGCCGTCGAGACGGTCTGCGCCTGGTCCCCGATGCCCTGGCCGATCGTGATCGTGGGGAACGTCGCCGGATCGACGGCGTGCGGGATGCCGTTGAGCATCTCGGCCGTATCCGGGACCACGAGCCCGCGCGCCGGGGTTCCTGCCACGACGATCCCGGCGCCGAGGACCAGGACGGCGATCGCGGCCAACCCGACCCGGGCCGCCCTGCGAATCGACGTGCTCGCGTCGCCGAGGGCGAGACGCGACACGTACCGGCGGATCTGGTCCGCGGTCGATCGCGGCTCCGGGAGAACACGGTCCAGGAGGGGACGGGCCGCGCACAGGACCACGAGGCCGGCGAGAAGCCCGACCTTCGTGCCGTACTCGTCGGTCTGAGGCGCCATCAGGAGCGTGGAGGCAACCGCCACGAGGAAGCCGAAGACGACGCGCCCGACGCGGCCGGCCGGCACCGTCCTGGGGTCCGTGATCATGAAGAACAGGAAGATGGCCACCTCGGGCGAGGTCACGATCGTGCGCCAGAAGTCGACGCCGCAGACGGGCGCAAACGCCCAGTTCGTGGTGATGCAGTGGCCCGACGCGGCGAGCGTCGCGGTGCCCGCGGCCAGCGCGAGCCAGAACGTCGCGGCGAGCGCGAGCAGGCGCAGCCGCCGCGTGATCAGCAGCCCGCCGCCGATGATCACGACGTACGCCACGGCCATCCAGATGTTCAGCGGTGCCCACCAGAAGTCGAGCGGCTCGACGCGGGTGCTGCCGAGCACGACGAAGGTCACGACCAGCCCGATGTTGGACGGGTTGAAGACGTGCGAGCCGCGGGAGCGGATGACGTACTTCGTCAGCAGCGAGAGCGCCGCGACCCCGGCGAAGACCCACCACGCCGTGGTGTTCCATGGATCGTCGGGAGACGTGCCGACGACCCGCAGGATGAGCGCGACGCCGCTGCCGGTCAGCATCGCGCTCGCCGGCCAGACGAAGGACCGGCTCTGGCGGAACGTCAGGACGATCTCGATGATCGCACTGGCCAGGATCGCCGCGAGGATCTGCGGCACGCTCACCGCGAAGTGCAGCCCGACCTGGCCCAGCACGTGAATCGTGATGATCACTGCGGCGACGTGGAGGCGCGGATCGCGGATGCTCGGCAGGACCAGCGGGTAGCTGCTCCCCGCCACCGTGAGCGTGCGGCCCGTCACGTCGCCTCCCCGCGGGCGTTCGCCCCGACCCTCATCCGACCGATCATCGCCCGGAGTGTAGCCACGCCCGGCCACTCGAGCCGGCGTGTTGCCGTCTCGTCGAGCGGCAGCCGGAGGCACCCCTGCGCTTCGACCGGCCGCCCCCTCGGCCCGTCGTCGCCCACCGTGACCCGCGGACCGCTCCGTCGGCGCTTCGGGCCTCGCCATTTGTGGCAGAGTTCGCCGGGGTATCCAACCAATCGACCAGGGAGTGCGCGGAGCGCCGGAGGTTCGGATGACTGCGGCAACCCAGTGGGAGTACGCGGAGTACACGTTCTCGGGCTCGTCGAGCGACGTGACGGTCCGGTTCTACTGGAGCCAGGGCGACGGGTTCGTGGCGCGAGCCAAGGGATGGTTCGGCGAGCTGCTCATGGAGGCGGGTTCCGCGACGAACATCCTCCGGCTCAGCAGCCAGGTCCAGGCGCCCGCCGTGCTCGCCTTCCTGGGCACGAACGGCTGGGAGATGAGCGGGTTCGCGCTCGGCGCGAGCGGCGACGCGCGGTACCTGTTCAAGCGTCCCTTCGGCAACACCGACATCGGCAAGCCCGTCTGACCGACGCCCAGCCCGGATCGCGCCGGGCCTGTTGCCAGCACGCCGACGAGGGCCGTGGGGGAGGCCGCGGTGAATGCGATCGAGCGTGGCGGATCGCACTCCGGCCGCGGCGGGGCGAGATTCGCGCACGACCGCCCCGCCCGCCCCTCGGACCGATCCTTGTTCCGGGACCGTGCGGCGGTGCCGTGTAGGATGTCCTCCTGACGGTGCGGACGTCGCCGCGACTGTGCACGGGCGCTCCCGTCGGCGAACGGACGAACGTTGAGCACCGCCCGCGATCCCGGGGCACCGAGCAGGGACGCCGTGTCATGAACCGGCGCCCGCGCTTCTCCGCGAGGGGAATCGTCCTCGCCTACGCGCTCGTCGCGGCGGCCTGGATCGCCTTCAGCGACCGCGTGGCGACCGCGCTTGCGCCGAGCCAGGAGGCGCTGGCGACGATCTCCACGCTGAAGGGCTGGGGGTTCGTCGCAGCAACCAGCGCCCTGCTTGCCGGCATGCTCTATGGGTTCGGTGCCGAACGCGCCTCCAGGACTCGCGACCTCGAGGCGAACGTCGCCGAGCGCGAGCGCGCTGAGGCCCACCTGGAACGGCTCAATCGGGTGCTCCGGACGATGGGCCTCGCCAACCAGGAGCTGGTCCGCGCCGTCGACGAGACCGCCCTGCTGCGAGCCTTCTGTTCGATCATCGTCGAGCAGGGCGCGTACCTGGGCGCCTGGGTGGGCTCGCGCGAGGACGACCCGGCCGCGACGATCCGACCGGTCGCATGGGCCGGTCCGCTCGACGGATACCTCGCCGTGCTCGCCCTGAGCTGGCGGGATCCCGCACAGGGCAGCCTTGGCCCCGCCGGCACCGCCATCCGCGACGGCCGCATGGTGGTCGTCCGCCAGGTCGCCGCCGACACGACGCTCGCGTGGCGCGACGAGATGCTTGCGCGCGGCTTCCGATCGATGGCCGCCCTGCCCTTGGCGGTCGGCACGGTCACCTTCGGCGCGCTCGTGATCTATGCAGGTGACCCGGACTCCTTCGGGCCTGACGAGATCGGCCTGCTCGAGGAGCTTGCCACCGATCTCGCCTACGGCGTAGGAACCCTGCGGGCGCGGGCTGCCGCGTCACGCGGCGAGACCGAGCGCCGGCGGCTGGCCACGGCCGTCGAGCAGTCGGCAGAGGCGGTCGTGATCACGGATGCGAGCGGCGCGATCGAATACGTGAACCCGGCGTTCGAGCGGGTAAGCGGGTTCACCCGCGACGAGGTGATGGGCCAGAACCCGCGCCTCCTCAACAGCGGCGTCCAGGGCCGGGCCTACTACGCCGCCATGTGGACGGCGCTCACGAGCGGGAGCTCGTTCGTCGGGGACCTCACGAACCGTCGCAAGGACGGCAGCCTCTTCCACGAGGAAGCCGTCATCTCGCCCATCCGCGATGCGGCCGGGGACATCACGAGCTACGTCGCGGTCAAGCGCGACGTGACCCGCGAGCGAGCTTCCGAAGAATCCCTGGAGCGCCAGGCACGCGAACGCGCCCTGATCGCAGGCGCCCTTGCTGACCTCAAGGTCCTGCGCACGCCCGCGGCGACCGCTGAGGCGATCTGCCGGCAGGTCGTCAACCTGAGCGGCGCCACGAGCGCCACGATCTCGTACCTCACGCTCGAAGGCCCGGCGATGCCGCTTGCCTTCGTGCGGGCTGACGGTGTCCCGGTGCCGCTCCGGCGCCTGCCCTTCCAGCGCAGCCGGCGCCTCCGGGAGCGGGCCGAGGAGGGGCCCTGGGTGGAGGCATGGGTCCATCGTCCCCGGCACCCGTACGCGCGCCAGCAGGAAGAGATCGGCACCCGCGCGCTTGCGTATGCCCCGATCCGGCACGGCGGGGCGCTCATCGGGATCCTGATGGTGACCTCGGCCGAGGCGGATGCCGTCGCGCAGCTCACCGAGAGCCTGCCCGCCCTGCTCGAGTTCGCGGGATTCGCCGGTGCCCTTATCGGCCCCGCCATCGGCACCCTGACGGAGGTTCACGAGGTCCACTCCCGCATCGCCGACGTCGTCAGGACCGCCGCATTTCGGCCGGTCTTTCAGCCGATCGTCGACCTTGCGACCGGTGCCCACGCCGGCTACGAGGCGCTGACCCGCTTCTCGAGCGGGACAAGCCCCGACCTGGTCTTTGCCGATGCGCGGGCAGCGGGCCTCGAGACCGATCTGGAGCTCGCGACGCTCGGGGCGGCGATCCCGGCGGCGGCGAATCTGCCAGCCGGTGCCTGGCTGAGCCTGAACGTCTCGCCCGGCCTGGTCACCGGGAACGGGGGCCTCGCCCGGCTCCTGCAGGCGGCGGACCGGCCAGTCGTGCTCGAGGTGACCGAGCACGTGCCCGTTGCCGACTATGCGGCGCTGCGCGCGGCCATCGGCCGTCTCCGTCCGGCGGTGCAGGTCGCCGTCGACGACGCCGGCGCAGGGGTCGCCAACTTCGGGCACATCGTCGAGCTCCGGCCCGCCTTCGTGAAGCTCGACATCGGGCTCGTTCGGGGGATCGACGCCGACTTGAGCCGGCAGGCCCTGATGGTGGGGCTGCTCCACTTCGCCACCGAGTCGGCCAGCACGACGATCGCCGAGGGCGTGGAAACCGACGCGGAGCTCGCGACGCTGCGGAAGCTCGGCGTTCCCTTCGCCCAGGGGTACCTGCTCGGCCGGCCGGCGCCCGCGATCGAATGGACGGAGCCGGCAGGCGGCGAATGACGCCCATCCATCCGCGTCCGCAGCGGCCTACTATGTGCTACGATATATAACGCGCTACGATGCAAGGCGCGCTGAGCGAGGAGCAAGCCAGATGCCGCGTCACCTCAACGAGCGAGGGCAGCCACCGGAGCCGGGCCTGCTGATCCTCACGAGCCTGGCCGGCGGACCCAAGCACGGGTACGCGATGATCGAGGACATCGACCGGATCGCGCGCGTCCGGCTTGGGCCGGGCACGCTCTACGGCGCCCTGGTCCGCCTCGAGGCGCGCGGTCTCATCGAACCGCTTCCCGACGAGGAGCGTCGCCGCCCGTACCGGTTGACCGGCCTCGGGCGCGAGGTGCTCGCGGAGCAGCTCGCGTCCATCCGCCAGATCGCGGAGGCGGGATTGCGCCGCCTGGCCGTCGTATGAGCGCCGGCATGCACCCGCGGCTCCTGATTCGCCTCTACCCGTCGCGGTGGCGCCGCCGCTACGAGGACGAGTTCGGCGAGCTCCTGGAGCAGGAACGCTGGTCCGCCCGCCTGGTCCTTGACGTGGTCGGGAGCGCGCTCGCGGCCCGCCTCGATCCGTATCCCGACGAAATCCCGGAGGAACATGCCATGACATCTCGCCGAATCGACACGGTCGCCGCGTTCGCCGCGACGCTCCTGGTGCTCCCGGCGGTCGTCCTCCTCGCATCCGCGATGATCCGCCTGATGCAGCCGGTGCAGTACCAGCCGGCGCATGCGGCGGACGTGATCTTCAACTGGTTCGTTTCGATCAATGCCGGTCCGCTCGTGCTCGGGGTGGCGCCCGTGCTCGCGCTCGGCCTCGGAGCGCTGGCCCTGTGGCGACGGCTCTCGTCCGATCCGGATCTCCGGACGGACGGCCGCCTCTTCGTGGACGTCTCGGTCCGCCTCCTCCGGCGCCCCGCGGTCGTGGCCGGGGCGCTCGCGATCATTGCGTCGCTCGCGATCCTCGTCTTCGCGATCGATCACGCCATCGCGGGCTGACACCGGGCGCGGCGCGGCGCCATCGAAAGGGGAGGGCCCGCCGGGGCGGGCCCTCCCGTGATGTGACCGCGTGGGACGCCCGGCTGCCGAGCGCCCCACGTTCGCGTTCCTCAGTTCGAGGCGGCCACGGCCGCGTCAATGAGCGACTGTGCCTGGCTGGCCAGCGGCTTGGCCCGCTGCTGAGTGATGGGCGCTCCGCCGAAGTCGGCCCCCTCGAGGACGGCCTTGATGTGGCCGGCGAGCGCGTCGCGCTGGGTCGTCCAGCCGGCAATCTGGCCCTCGAGCCTGGTGTACACCGTGTCGTCGGTGCTCGATCCGCTCGCGAGGGCACGGCTCGAGATCTTCAGGATCGCCATGTCGAACGCCCCGAACGAGGCGTTCAGCTGCTTGTAGACGGTGGCCAGCCGGGCGTAGCCGCCCGCCTTCTTCACCGCCGCGGGGACCGCGAAGCCGCTGAGATCCTCGAAGAGCAGCCGCCCGTCATGGACGTAGTCGTCCTTCAGGCCCAGGAGGGTCATCATCGTCGGCCGCAGGTCGGTGTGATCCGACCAGGTCGTGGTGTCGACGCCGTTGTTGGCGACGCCGGGCCCGACCATCCCGATCCATGTCGAGGCGATCTCGTCCTGGATGTCGCCGTGGTTCCAGGCGAAGCTCTGGGACGTCCGAGCCGGGATGAACGCACACGCCGACGGCGTCACACACGTCGCGGGCGTCGCTCCGCCGGTGGCGAAGAAGAACCAGTTCGGATCGGCAAACGGCGTGAACGTCGGCGTCCGGAACGGATCCGCGGTCACCATGTGGAGCGCCTTCATGCCCGTCTGGTCGGCCTGCGCAACGATGATGTTGTTCTCGACGCTGCCCGTGTACGGATTGAGCCAGTTGAGCCCTGCCATCTCCCGTTCCAGGTTGCGTACCACGGGGTCGGTCTGGTCGCGGAGCGGCTGCGCCGCGGTTCCGTTCACGTAGACATTGGGCGCATCGTCGGAGTGGACCGAGAAGAGGGTCGAATCGCCGGACTGCGTATAGACCATCCGGCGAAGATCGGCGTTGATCTCCCCGACCTGGTCATAGCTGCACGGCGTGGTCACGCCGTCGCAGCCAGCAGGCGTCGGCGCGCTGCCGACGAAGTGGTCGCCCTCGTCGACGGTGAACACGAAGAGCGTGTTGGACTTGTTGATGCCGTCCGCGGCCAGGCGGTCGAAGAACTTCTGGAACGCGGTGTCGTAGTCGTGGAGCTGCTGGACGTAGCCGGCCTCGCCGGGCCCGTACGCGAAGTGGATGTTGCCCGCCGTGCCGTGGCCGTCATGGGCGTCCGAGATGTACGCGTAGGTGACCGGGATGCCGGCCTCCTGCATCTTGGCGACGTAGGAAAGCGAGACCGTCGCCTCCATGCCGTCGAAGCCCGGGAAACCCACGTGCCCGGCCGCGTCCTGGATGGTGTTGCCGTTGAGGTCGGTCGGGTTGCCGCCGAAGCCGATCGCCGGGTCGACGTACTTCGCGCCGAAGAGCCCATTGAAGCCCGAGTAGCCGCCCGGCTCGTCGGGCAGGAGATCAGGCTTGGCGTTGTTGGCCGTGGTGCAGAGCGACGAGGCCTGTGCGCAGTGCACACCGATCCCGACGAAGTCCGCGAACGCCTGGGCGGGGGTCGCGGTGACCTCCTGCGCCTCGGGCGAGCCGGCGCCGAAGACCGTCGGGATATCGATCGCGGTGTTCTCGAGGATGGTGTTCGCGGTGGCCACGGCGCCCACGTCACAGCCCGCGCGGGTGTACGGGACCCACGGCGCCGGGGCGATCTTGCCGTTCTCGTTGATCATCTCCGGCGTCGTGTCCGTCGTGCTCCCGGCCGGGTCGAACAGGGGCGAGGTCCAGTAGGCGAACGACACGCCCGTCCGGGTTGTCCCGTCGGTCTTGAAGTAGCGGAAGCTGTTCGACACGGGCTGGCCCATCCGGTCGGGGTACACGCCCGTCAGCGAGGTGAGGATTCCCGTTGCCGTGTGCGAGATGAGGACCGTGTGATCGTTGCCCAGGAGCGTGCCGTTGCCCTGGATGAAGTTGAGCAGGTGCGGCATCTGCTCCAGGTCCGACGGGACGTTCGGGTTGTCCCGATTGAAGTGCGTGTTGTCGAACTGGATGTAGATGACGTGCTTCGTCGCGCCCTTGGCGGAGTTGAGCTGACAGCTCGAGCTCGGAGCCGCCAGCGCGCCCGAGCCGTCCGGCGTCGCGAGGGCGAGGCCCGGCGACGCTGCCAGCGTGGTCGCGGCGAGGGCGCCCGCAGACGCAAGCGCCCCAAGGCGGCGAATCGATACGGAACGCGGAATCCTCATCGTTCCTCCTCGCGGGGGCCGGGCAGGGACGCTGCGCCAGGACGCTGGCGGCAGCCACGAGGACGGTGCGGGAGCCCCCCATCTGCTTCGCACCGGATCCGAGCGCCGCCACGATAACGCGGCGCGATCGCCTCGTAAACCATCCGGTTCCGATCCCGAAACTCGTGGATCCCTGCTGGGGCGGGGTCACGCCGACGCGAATCCAAACCCGAGCTCGAGCGCTGCGGGTCGATCCCTGGCGCACAATGGCCGCGTGAATGTGCAGGTGGGCGCCCGTCGGGCAGCCCGCGCGCGCGCTGCCCTTCTCGTCCTGCTGATCGGCGTCACCGCCGCCTGCGCGGGCCCTGCGTTCACGCTTCCGGCGCAATCGACGGGGCCGTCCGCACCCGCCGGATCAAGTGCGACGCCCGTCGCGTCGGAGGCGCCGGTCATCTCTCCGAGCCCGACCCTCACCACGTCGGAGGCGCCGGTCATCTCCCCGAGCCCGACGGCCCGGGCATCGTGCGCGCAGCGAGAGCTCCAGGGGATGACGACGGCGCAGCGGGTCGGCCAGCTGTTCCTGCTGGGCCTCGCCGACAACCGGCTCGGCCCGGTCGAGCGCGCCGCCATCCGCGATCAGCACATCGGGTCGGTCTGGTTCACCGCCCAGACGTCGATCGGCGTCGCCGGGGTCCGGGCGGTTGCCGACGCTGTCCAGGCGCAGGTCGGCGTGGCTTCGACCGCCGGCGTCGGCTTCTTCGTCGCGGCGAACCAGGAGGGCGGGCGGATCCAGGCGCTTGCGGGTCCCGGGTTCTCGACGATCCCGGCGGCCGTCGTGCAGGGCACGCGACCCGCGGACGTCCTGGCGGCCCAGGCCGCCGCCTGGGGCGCGCAGCTTCGGGAAGCCGGAATCAACCTGGACTTCGCCCCGGTCGCCGACGTCGTGCCGCCGGGCGGCGACGCGGGCAATGAGCCGATCGGCGTCCTCGAGCGCGAGTACGGCCACGATCCGCGGACCGTCGGCGATCACGCCGCCGCGTTCATCGCGGGGATGGCCGATGCCGGGGTGGCGACGACCGCCAAGCACTTTCCCGGCCTCGGGCGCGTCGTCGGCAACACGGACGTGACCGCCGGGGTGGTCGACAGCGTGACGACCGCGGACGACCCGTTCCTCGCGTCGTTCCGCACGGCCATCGCCGCCGGCGTCCCGTTCGTCATGGTCGCACTCGCGACCTACACGCGCATCGATCCCGCGCACCTTGCCGCCTTCTCCCCACGCGTGGTCGGCGGGCTGCTGCGCGGCGACCTCGCGTTTCGCGGCGTGGTGATGTCCGACGACCTGGGAGCGACCGCGGCGGTCGCGACCATCCCGCCGGCCGAGCGGGCGCTCGCGTTCCTGCTCGCGGGCGGCGACCTCATCGTCTCACGGTCCGCGGTGGCGACCGCGGCCATGGTTGCGGCGATCAAGGCACGTGTGGAGACGGATCCCGCCGTTGCGGCCCGGGTCGATGACGCGGCCCTTCGGGTGCTCGCTGCGAAGGGGGCCGCGGGCCTGCTGCCGTGCCACGCTTGAGCCGCGTCGCCGAGCCGCTCGATCTCACGGCTCTGCCCGATCGGGAGGTGCTCCCTGCCCGAACGGCTCGGCCTTCCATCGCGGGGACCGGGCGAGAATATGGCCATGTCCGAGGAGGGCGGGACCCGCGAAGCACGGCCGCCTGCGCTCGACCCGGCCGACGTCGTCGCGTCGGCGGGGCAGCGCGGCGCCATCCGTGATTCGGCGCCCAACCTCGGGGCGTCCACCCCGCCCCGCCCGGGCGGCCCGCCGCGCGCGATGCTCCATCTCCAGGCGACTGCCGGCAACGCTGCCGTCACCGCGCTCCTCGAACGCGGTGCGCCGTCGGTATCGCGGACCATGGCCGTCCAGCGCGACGCGCCCGCGGCGGTCGACAACGTGGCGGAGCTCGACAGGCTCATCGACGCCTGGCTGACCCCGCACCGCAGGATCCTCGACCTCCTGGGCCGGTTGACCACGACCGAGAAGGCAACGATCGTGGCCGGCTACCGCGACCGGCTCGCGCACAAGCTGAGCTTCGCGGAGATGCGCGAGGCGGTCGTCACCCTCGGGCTCACCCTCCCGGTGAAGCTCGACTGGCTGGAGAAGACGGCGTTCCTGACCAGCGGCATCGCCTACCGGGAGATCCAGTCCTACGTGACGGCTGCTCCCCAGAGCGAGCGCGACATGCTGAAGAACGGTCGCTGGCAATCGTTCTTCGGGTCGGTCTGCGACAACTCGACGATCATCACGGCCGTCGCCGACCTCAAGTTCGACCTCGTGACCCAGCTCACCTGGCTCCGCAGCGAGGCGAGCGCGCGCTTCTCGCTCCGCTATGGCCAGGTCCAGCCGCTGATCACGGCGGCGTCGCAGGCCGACCGCGACCGCCTGAAGGTGCCGGAGTGGAAGGGCTGGTTCCTTGCCCTCTGCGACAACCGGACCATCTTCACCGCGATGTCCGACCTCGGCTTCGACCTGCCGACCAAGATCGAGTGGATCCGGGGCGAGGCGAGCGCGCTCTTCTCGCTCGACTTCGCGAAGATGTCCCCCGTCCTCGTCGGCGCGCCCCCGGCCGAGCTCGCGATCGTCGGCGGCGACGCCTACCGCTCCTTCTGGACCGACGTCTGCACGAACGCGACGATGGCGCTGCTCGTGGACGTCCTCTTTCCGACGAACCTCACGCGGAAGATCGAGTGGATGGGAGCCGAGGGGACCAGCCTCGCGCTCGTTCGCGGGAAGCTCGCCGGCGCGTCGCCGGCCGAGAAGCTTGCCGTATACGACAGCGGCGTCGTTCGCGCCCTCATGCTCTCGCTCTGTACGACCCCGGAGTACCTGCAGTTCGCGTTCGACCTCGGGGGCGGCTGGCCACGGTGGCTCGAATGGGCCGGCGCGAAGGGATACACCGTGCTCAGCCTCTCCGCCGCCTCGGTGGAACTCGGCTGGTTCCCCGCCGGTGGTGCCGTGGACGCGTTCCTCCGCGTCGTCCAGGCTCCCGGCACGGTCGAAGCGGTCCATACGCATGTCCGGGGCCTTACAGACCCGGACCTCGCCGCCCTGAATGCAACGCCGATGACGATGGATGTGCTCAACGTGGTGTTCGGCGCCGCGAAGGACCCCATCGTCCGGGCCCTTGCGGGGGAGATCTCTCGTGAGGATCGAAAGATCACCAACTCGGAGACGCTGCTCTCGGGTCCCACCTCCGGCCCCTTCACCTCGGGCACGTTCGGCGGCGACGAGCGCTATACGATCACCTACCAGCGGAACGCGCTCGTGGTCGACGTCGGAATCGCCCTGACGCCGGCTGCCGGCGATGCAACGGCCGCCTCGCTCCTGCCGTCGGCGATCGCCACCTGGACCGCGAACATCAACGGGGCGTGGAACGGGAAGTTTCGGATCACGAACGGGCAGCGCACGATCCCCATCCAGTTCCGGCCGAGCCTCGGCTCGTCCGGGGCGAATGCCGTCACGGTCCACTCGGGCGTCTGGGTCTGGCCTGCCCTCAACGCGTCGAACTGGTTCGTCCCGGATCCGGCGGTTCCTGCCCAGATGGCCGCCGTTTCGACCGCGCCGATCCACGAGTTCGGCCACCTGATCGGGAACCTCGACGAGTACATGATCGGCGCGGGGCACTACCTGACCGTCGTCGGACGCACGCCGGTTGGTGACCCGAATGCCCGAGCCGAGACGGACACCGCGGGCACGACGCGCTATACGAACCTTGTCAGCGTGATGGGCCAGAGTGGGCCGGTTCTCCAGCGCCACGTCCAGAAGCTCCTGGACTGGGTCAACGCCAACCTGCGGCCTGGCGAGCCGCCGTTCACCTTCGCGCCGTGACAGCCGCTCGCTCGGGCATGCCGTTCCCGGTGCGCTATGCGCTCTCCGTGCCGCGCCCTCCGATGGACCTGGAGCTGACCGTGGCCGCGGACGGGTCGTTCGTGGCGGACGTCCTCACCGGGGCGACGCTGCCGCAGGTGCCGCCACTTCGGCTGGGCAGCTTCCGGGGCTCGCTCGAGGCGGGGAGCGCCGCCGCTCTTTCGGAGTACGCGGCCCGCGCGGCAGCGGCGGCCCCGCCGGGGGCGACACCGGGCGACGGCGGCGCGCAGTACGTCGCGATCGCCGGCGGACGGCTGGTGCCCGCACCGGATCTCGACCCGCACCTGGTCCGGCTGCTCATCGAGGCATCGACGAAGGCGATCGCGAGCCCGCTCGCGGCGATCGAGGTCACGGCCCGCGCGAGCGCATCGGCGCTCGAGCTGGTCATCCGGTCGATCGGGACCGAGGCCGTTCCCGTCGTCCTGTTCGAACGTGCCAACCCGGACATGTGGGCGCGCCTGTGGCGTGACGACCCGTCGCACCCGGACGGCCGCCGCTCCGTCGAACGCGAGACGCTCGCGAAGCTCGCCGACGGCGGCCGGCTGCCCGACGGCATCATCAGGCTCAAGCCTTCGGCGGACGTGCGCCTGCCGCTCCCCGAGGCCGGCGTGACGTCCGGCGGATTCGTGTTCTGGCGTCCCGGCACCGGGCTCGAGCGACGCGCGTTCGAGGGGTCGTGGGAGCTGCCGCCGTCCGACTGACGCGCGCCTGGGTACGCCTGGCGTCGCGGCGCCGCCGGCAGGTGCGTCCGGTGCTCAGGCGGCGGCAGGCAGGCTGAACCAGAACCGGGTCAGGCCGTCCGTCGATTCCGCCCCGACCCTGCCGCCGAACGACGACACGAGCTCGGCCACGATCGCAAGGCCGATCCCCGCGCCTCCCTGCCCAGCGTCGCGCGACTTCTCCACGCGGTAGAAGCGCTCGAACACGTGCGGCAGGTCGCCGGCCGGGATCCCGGGCCCGGTGTTCTCGATGGAGACGACGACCTCGCGGGGGCGCGGCTCGGTGGCGATGCGCACGGTGCCGCCGGCCGGCGTGTACCGCAGGGCGTTCTGGAGCAGGTTCCCGAGCACCTGGGCCAGGCCGTCCGGGTCCGCGCGTCCGGCGAGGGACGCGGGGACGTCAAGGCTGCACGTGAGTCCGGCCTGCGCCATCGAGGGCGCCACCAGCTCGGCCGCGACCCGGACCGCGGCCGCGACATCGACGTCGACAAGCGTTGGCCGCCCAGTCCGCGCGTCGCCCTCCGCGAGGACGTCGAGGGAGTGCGACAGCCGGACGAGGCGCTGGGCCTCCTCCCAGAGCGACACGAACGTGGCGCGATCGGCCGGGATGACCTCGTCCCGCAGCGCCTCCAGGTATCCCTGGAGGTTGGTGAGCGGCGTCCGGAGCTCGTGGGCGGCGTTCGCGATGAACTCGCTGCGCATCCGCTCCTGCTCCTGCAGCGACGATGCCATCTGGTTGAACGAGTCGGCAAGGCCGCTCAGCTCCCCCGGACCGCCGCTCGGCACCCGGGCGGCATATTCGCCCGCGGCGATCTGCCGGGCCGCTCGCTCGATCTCCCGGAGGGGCCGCCCGATCCTGCGCCCGAGCGCCGCAGAGAGTGCGGCGGCCGCCACGATCGAGACGATCAGCGCCACCACCACCACGCGGCCCACCGAGTCGTCGAACATCGACCGGGCGGCCTCGGCCGGATGGCCGTCGGCGGTCATCAGGTTGATGAACGATTCTGCCCCGAGCACCAGGGCGCCGGCCGCGACGATCGCGACCGCGAGGACGGCGACGAGGATCGCGGCAACGGCGATGCGGGCGCCGATGCTTCGCGGTGCGCCGGGGATCATGCGGGACCCGGCGCGGCCGGCGCGGTCCGGTAGCCGAATCCCCGGACCGTCGCCACGTAGCGCGGCCGGTCCGCGTCATCGCCCAGCTTCTCGCGCAGTCGCTTCACCAGGACGTCGATCGTCCGGTCCAGCACATCTGCCTCGCCGTCGCCGTAGACGGCGTCCATCAGCTGGTCGCGCGACAGCACGCGGCCGTTCGCCTCGAGCAGCGCGACGAGGAGCCGGAACTCGAGGGCGGTCAGCCGGATGTCCCGCCCGCCCAGCGTCGCCTCGTGGCGGTCCCGGTCGAGGACCAGCTCGCCGGTCCGCAGGATCGGGCTGGGTGGTGGCGCGCTCGAGGGTCCCGAGACGCGGTCCAGGACGCGCCGGACGCGGACGACGAGCTCCGCGGGCGAGAACGGCTTCGGCAGATAGTCGTCGGCCCCTGCATCGAGGCCCGCGATCCGGTCGCTGGTGGTGCCGCGGGCGGACAGCATGATGATCGGCGTCCGGTCCGTGCGGCGGACGGCCCGCACGATCGAGATGCCGTCGACCTCGGGGAGCATCACGTCGAGCACGACGAGGGCCGGCGCCTCCAGGGCGATCGCGGCCAGCGCCGCACGCCCATTGGACGCTTCCACCACGCGATACCCCGCCCGCTCGAGGTACGTGCGGACGAGGTGCACGATCTTCGCGTCGTCGTCCACGACGAGGATCGGCCGGGTCGCGTCGCGCATGCCCGGATCGTAGGTCAGGGCGTCCACGCCGTCCTCCGACTGGTGCAAACGTGCCGACGGCCGGGAGGTGGCCTCCCGGCCGTCGATGACCGCGGGAGCCGCTCTCAGGAGACGGCGATCCCGCCCGTGCCCGCCGGGATGGCAGGTGCGCCCGGGACCGCGCTGAGCGACCCGCCGGCGCCGATCGCGTAGCCGCCGACAACCTGCGCACCCGACTCGATGACGTAGAGGTATCGGCCGTCGGAGCTGACTCCCAGGTCAAGGGGCCCGCTGCCGCTGCCGGTGTTCGCTGCCACCGAGTGGGCGAGGGTGAGGAAGCCGTTCGGAGCAACCGCGAACGATGAGATCGTCCCGCCGTGCGCGTTCGAGTCGAAGGCCCAGCGGCCGTCCGGCGAGGTGGCGACCCAGCAGGCTGCGAGGCCGCCTGTTGGCACGCTCCCGGAGATCACCGTTGCGCCTACAGGGTTCAGCCGGTACGACGAGAGCGCGCTGTTGGCGGCCTCGGAGACGATCGGATGGTTCCGCCCGTCGAAGGCGAACCCGTAGGGGACCGGCCCGGACGACGCGGACGTGACCGGTCCGCTCGGCGCGCCGCGATCACCCACGCGGTACGTGTCGATGAGGTTGGTTGCCCGCTCGGTGACCACGAGGAACGCGCCGTTGGTGCTGAACGCGATCTCCGCCGGGTTCGTCGTTGCCCCGCTCAACGGCCGGATCGATCGCGCCAGGGGACGGAGCGACCCGTCGTCCAGGCGGAAGCCGGCGATGTTGCCGGATCCCCCCGCGTCCAGGACATACGCCAGCCCGTCGCTCGCCGTCACGCTGATCGGGAACGTGCCGCCGGCCGCCGCGCGATCGGCCAGGACGAGCGCCCCGCCTTCGCGGACACGGAACAGGCTGACGTCGTTGCTGCCGGCGTTCACCGCGAGCAGCCACTCGCCATCGCCGGCCAGCGTGACCGCGCCCTGCGACCCGAGGCCGCCGCCCGATCCCAGGCCGCCGGTCGCGAACGATCCGATCGGTTCCAGGCTGCCGTCGCCGGCTCGCTCGAATGCGAGGACGGCGTTGCCGGTGGCCCCGTTCGTCTCCGTGTAGACGAAGCCTGCCGCGCCGTCGTGTGCCGCCACCACCCCCGGGACGGCCAGTGCCATGCCGGCCCCCAGCGCGGCCAGGCTGCCAATCAATCGTCGATGCCTCATTCGGCGTCCTCCCGTGGTACCCGGCGTCGTGCCGAGTCGCACCGAAGGCTGGGGTCACGCCATGACGCGTCGATGTCGCCTCGACGACAGTCCCGTGACACCGCGGCCGATCCCGTCGGTCCGGGCCGGCAATGGGATCCGGGCCGGCATGGGGAGGATCCCCCGGCGCCTACGCCTCGGCGATGACGCCGATCGAGACCCGGAAGCCGGCCCGGCGCTGCAGTGACGGCATCAGCGTGCCCTGGCCGACCGGCGCGTCGCCGGGGAAGCAGCGCACCCATTCCTCGTCGAAGGTGTCGAACTCCCCCGGGTCGCGGAGGGACCAGTTCGCCCAGACGATCTTCTCGAGCGAGCTCCCGACCTCCTCGAGCTTCGCCTTCAGGTTGCTCAGGACCTGGCGCGTCTGCTCTCGCATCTCGCCCCGGACCACCTGGCCCGTCTCGGGATCGATCGGCCCGATCGATGAGATGTAGACCATCCCGCCCGCCGTGACGGCCCGCCCGCGGCCGATCGGGGGTCCAGCTTCGATCGCGCGCGTCGTATCGCCGGATACCCAGCTCCGCTTCGCCTGGCGCAGCGCCGGCTTCGTCGGGTCGTCGGCCGGGATGCCGAACTCGCCCTCCGGCAGCGCGACGCCGTAGGCCTTGAACTTCCCCATGAACGTCGGCCGGATCCCGGTCGGAGCCAGGACCCCCTCCACCTTTCCGTCCCGCATTCCCGTCTGCTTGAACGCGAAGACGTCCTGCGTGAGGATCTGGTCGTCCTGGATCCCGTAGACCTCGGTGATGTTGACGACCTTTCGGGTGCCGTCCTTGAGGCGGGCCGTATGGACGATCAGGTCGACAGCCGAGGCGATCTGCTCTCGGATGGCCCGCAGGGGCAACTCGTAGCCGGCCATCAGCACCATGGTCTCGAGCCGACGGAGCATGTCCTTGGGGCTGTTCGCGTGGCCCGTCGAGAGCGAGCCTTCCTGCCCGGTGGTCATCGCCTGGAGCATGTCGAGTGCCTCGCCCGAACGGCACTCGCCGACGATGATGCGGTCGGGGCGCATGTGGAGCGCGTTGCGGAGGAGATCGCGAATGGTGATCTCGCCCTCGCCCTCCAGGTTCGCCGGGCGGGACTCCAGTGTGACGACGTGCTCCTGGCGGAGCTGCAGCTCGGCTGCGTCCTCGATGGTGATGATCCGCTCGTCGCCAGGGATGAACGATGAGAGCACGTTCAGCGTCGTCGTCTTGCCCGAGCCGGTCCCGCCCGAGACGAAGAGGTTGAGCCGCGCTTCGATGCAGACCCGCAGGAACTCGAAGATCTCGGGCGACGCGGTCCCGAACCGGACGAGGTCCTCCACGGTGAAAGGCCTGGCCGAGAACTTCCGGATCGTGATCACCGGCCCGATCAGCGAGAGCGGTTCGATGATGGCGTTGACGCGCGATCCGTCCGGAAGGCGAGCATCCACCCGTGGGCTCGTGGCGTCGATCCGGCGCCCCATCGGGGTGATGATCCGGTCGATGATCCGCAGCACGTGCTCGTCGCTCAGGAAGCTCCGGTTGACGCGGACGATCTTCCCAGCGCGCTCGATGTAGATGTGGTTGGGGCCGTTGACCATGACCTCGGTGACGGTCTCGTCACGAAGGAACGGCTCGATCGGCCCGAATCCGGTGAAGTCGTCGGCCATCTCCTCGACGAGGCGCGCGCGTTCGTCACGCGTCACGACGTACCCGTGCGCGTTGATGACGCGGTCGACGATCCCTTCGAGCTTGCTCCGGGTGTCGGCCGGACCGGATGTCTCACGCAGCGCGTTGAAGGCGCCGATCACCTCGGCCTGGAGGCGGACACGGACCCCGCGCAGGAACTCCTCCCGGGCCTGACCAGGCGCGGGCTTCGCCGGGGCCGGGGGCTCGACGGGAACGATCGCGTCCGGGTTCGGGACCTCGGGCCCCTGATTCGCGCGGCCGACCCGTTGGAGCAGCGACATGACCTACACCCTCCCTCGGGTCGTCGTGCGACCCGGGTTGGTCGTGAACATCAGGCTCGCGCGAGCGAACAGCCCCCCTCGCCCAGCTGACTACCACGAATAGTACCCCCGGTCCGAACCGGCGATGACTGTTGGTGCCCCACAGGTGCGCCAACGCAACCGATTCGCCGGAACGGCCACCAGGCAGGTTTGCGCCGCGCACGAGCGGCTTCCCGCCGTCGAGGCGCCGCGGCAGACTTCGCGCCACAGAGGGGCAACGGGAACGCGGTCGCACTCCCTCTGCGCTTCGCGCTCACGGGGCAGATCCCCGACGATCGACGGGAGCGGCTCCAGGAGCGGACGGAGCGCTACTGCGTCGTTCTCCAGACGCTGCTCGCTCCGCCGGCGATCGAGGCGACCTGGGAGGTCGGGAGCTAGCGCACCCTCGGCACGTCCGGCGCGCCGGGTCCGTCGGCCGGGTCCGCTGGCAGGAAGGCGCCCTCCGCGTCGCGCGGGATCCGCCGGACCTTCGTGATCGCGTGGCGGTCAAGCGGACCGTAGACGTGCGGGAACCGCTCGTCGCCGTCATAGCGCCACGGCACGCTCAGCCGATCCAGCCCGATCGTGAGGACGACGTGCGGGCCCGGCTCGTCCCGGTAGAGCGCGTTGGCGACGTCGACGAGATCCGCCATGCGGTGGGTCAGGTGCACGAACCCCTCCGTGTCGAGCGACGCCGGTCGGAACGGCTGGTCCGCCGCGGCGGCATCCCACGCGGCTGCCGGCACGAGGTGATAGGCGATCACGGCGCGATCCGGACCTCGGCCTCGATCTCGACGGGCATGTTGAAGGGAAGCTCGGCCATGCCGACGGCCGACCGCGCGTGCGCCCCGGCGTCGCCGAAGAGCTCGAGGATGAGGTCCGAGAAGCCATTGATCACGGCCGGCTGGCTTCCGAACCCGGGCGCCGAGTTGACCATCCCGAACACCCGCACCCAGGCGGTGATGCGGTCGAGATCCCCGAGCTCGCGGGCGAGGCTGCCCAGGATGGAGAGGGCCGTCGACCTCGCGGCCGCATACGCCTGCTCGACCGAGACATCGGCGCCAACCTTGCCGAATGGGCCGGCGATCGAGCCGTCCGCGTTCTGCGGACCGTGGCCGGAGACGCAGGCTCGATCGCCGACGATGCGGACGGGCGAGAACGGGAGCCGGACGCCCGGCGGCGGCTGCACACGGGCGGGGAGGACCAGGTCCAGCTGCCGCATTCGCTCCTCGATGCGCATGGCGATCCTCCCGTGATCCCTGTCGTCTGGTGGGGCGGGTCGTGCGATCGGCCCGGGCCGGCGGCCGGCCGATCCTACCGCGCGTCGGGGTGGCGAGCCGCCGTGCGGCGGCCGTGTGCAACCCGGGCGTTTGATCTGCGCATCGGCGCCGACCCGTGGACGAGCGCTGCGCTGATCAGGCGCCACCTTTCGTTTAAGGAACCCCGATCATGGTGGGAACGGATGCGGGAGGGGTAGAATACGTCCGTCTTCGGACGCAGGGAGAACGATGGCCGTGGCTGCGGATCAGTCGCAAACCGTCGAGGCGCGGCGCGCGTTCGTGCTCCACGATCGGCCGCTGGTCGTGGACCTGATCACCCTGACCCTGAACCACGGCGTCTTCGCCGTCCGGGCTGCGAGCAGCCTGGAGGAGGCGGAAGCGATCATCTCCGAATGGGTCCCGAACATCTCGGTGGTCGACATGGACCACGACGACGCGACCGCGGTGCTCAAGCTGCTGGGGGCCTCGAGCACGCTCAAGCGGAGCGGCACGCCCGTCCTCGGGCTGACCCGGCGGGGTGACCTCAAGACCAAGCTGCGGGCCTTCGACCTCGGCGTGGACGACATCCTGACGATGCCCTTCTCGCCCGAGGAGCTGGTCGCCCGGGCCATGGTCATCACCCGCCGGTCTTCGGGCGTCATGCCGCTCATCCCCACGATCAGGCTCGGCGAGATGGAGATCGACATCGTCAACCGTCAGGTCCGCGCCGGGGACTCGGTGGTCCACCTCTCGGGGATCGAGCAGAGCCTGCTCTACCTGCTCGCGAGCCGGGGCGGGCGGGTCGTCAGCCGGGAGGACATCCTCGACGCCATCTGGGGCGTGGACTTCGTGGCCGAGAGCAACATCGTCGACCGCCACATCCGGAGCCTGCGCATCAAGCTCCAGAACGACTACCGCAGCCCGCGCTTCATCGCCACCGTCCCGGGCGAGGGCTACCGCTTCATCCCCACCTTCTCGAACACCGGCTGGGCCGGCGGGCCGGCAGCGGGGCTCGCCCCGCACTGATCGCCGGACGCGGCGCCGCAACGGAGAAGCTCCGCCGGTCGTGACCGCCGGGAAGGCAGCACGCGCCTCCGGGCAGGGTCCCGAATCAGGCCCCGGCGCGCGCCGCCTCGAGCTTCGCGATCTTGTCAAGCAGCGTGCCGATGGCGTCGTCCTGCGCCTTCAGGTGATCCTGGATCTGCTGGGCCTCGTGCAGGGTTGCCTCGGCGTCCTGGTAGGTCTCGTCCGCGCGCTTGTCGGAGGCGCGGCTCAGGATGTTCTGGCCGACCATGATCACCGACAGCATGACGAGCTGGATGAACGTCTGGCTGACCCACTGGATGATCGGCAGCAGCCCGCCCTGCAGCGCCTGCGGGAGCGCGATGAACGCGAGGACCGAGAAGGCATAGGCGCACCACATCGTGCCGACCGTCGTCGTGAGGATGAGGGCGACCCTGCCGTTGAATCCGACGTGCTCGTCGCTGGTCTTGGCGGGGGGGCGCTTCTTGCGCTCGGCGATCCGGGGATGCGGGTGGTGCTCGAAGATGACCGGCATGCTCGTCTCCCTGCAGCGCTGCCCACGAGGTGGGCTCCGGCGACACGACGCTGCCCATCATCCACGCGGCGTCCAGCCCTGCCGGCCGTTCGATCCCAACGTCCCGCGGGTCAGGTCCGGCCGGCCCCCGGAGTCCGCTCCTCCGGCGGGCGATGCGCCTGGAACGAGCGGTAGAAGAGCACGTCGTAGACGATCTTGAGGCTCCCGGCGATGACGAAGGGGAGCGCGGCGAGGCCCGCAGCCTCCACGAGCGGCGTGGCGAGCGACGGCGAGACAGCCGCCCCGACGCTGCGCGCGATCGCGGTCACGCCGGCGGCTGCCGAGCGCTCGTCCGGGTCGACGACCGCCATCGTGTACGACTGCCGCGCGGGCACGTCCATCTGGCTGATGCTGAAGCGGGCGAGCAGGACCGCGACGGCGAGCGGCGCCGTGGGCATGAACGCCACCGCGATCAGCAGGACGTTCGAGGGCAGGTGGGTGAAGACCATGGTGTTGACCAGGCCAAATCGCGCCGCAAGGCGCGCGGCGAGGAGCGCGGAGATCCCGGCCAGGATGTTCGCCGCGAAGAAGACGGCGCCCAGCGCTCCGACGGGCAGGTCGAACCGCGTGTGAAGCCAGTAGCTCACGATGCTCTGGATGACGAAGCCGCCGGCGAACGCGTCGAGCCCGAAGAGTGCGGACAGGCGCGCCACCACGCCCCGCGAGCGATGGAGGCCGAGGCGCGTGGCGACCGACACGTCGACGGCCTGGGGAACCTCGATGGCAGAAGAGACGGTCGCGAAGAGGGCAACCAGGACGACGCCGATCAGCGAGTAGCCGCCGATGATCACGCGGTAGCTGTCGAGCGCGCTGGCCCCCGCGCCCTGGAGCGTGGCCCCGACGAGGCCCGCCGCCAGCGACCCGGTCGCGGTCGCGAACAACCCGGCGAGGTTGTACCAGCCGAAGACGCGCGTCCGCTCCCGGTCGGTCACGGTCTGGGAGAGGGCGGCCTGCTCGACTGCGAGGAACGGCCCCACCTCGTTGCCGCTGGGGCTGATCACCCCGATGGTCGCGGCAAGGATGAGGACCCAGAAGTCGTTCGAGAGGGCGAACGCGATCCCGGCGAGGATCATCAGCCCGGCCCCGGCGAGCAGCGTGCGCCGGCGACCGATGCGATCGGCGTGCGTGGTCAGCCACAAGGTGATGACCGCGTCGCCGACGAGTGTCAGCGTCAGGATGAGGCCGACCTGGAACGCGCCGAACCCGATGGCCACCAGATACAGGACGAGCACGACCGAGAGGAAGCCATAGCCGAAGAGGCGGGCGATCCGGGTACCGAACAGGATGCGGCCGTCGCGCGTCAGCACGCCGGTCGAGGAGGGATCCCTCACCTGCCGTCGTGCCCGAGCGCCGTCATGAACGGTGGGTCATGTCGGGTGACATCTTGGCATGGGCCGTCCCGGCCGGGGATCGGCGAGTCGCAGGTGCGATAATCCCGGCGTGATTCCCGCGTGGGCGGCACCCGACCTGACAGGCTACCGCCGTCTTCCCATGCACAGCCTGGAGCATCCCGATCGGCTGTCCCTGGACGGGACCTGGCGCTTCCAGCTGCTCCGCGCCCCGGGCGACGCGGCCGGCCCGGACTGGGCCGAGGCCGTCGTGCCCAGCCTGTGGACCATGTCGGGCACGTGGGACCGCCCGCACTACACGAACGTCCAGATGCCCTTCGCCGGCCGGCCGCCCGAGGTCCCCGAGATCAACCCGACGGGCGTCTACGAGCGCGAGTTCGAGCTTCCCGACGCCTGGGCGGGACGCCGGGTCGTGCTTCACGTTGGGGCGGCGGAGAGCGTCCTCATCGTGTCCCTCAACGGCGTCGAGATCGGGGTCGGGAAGGACTCGCACCTCGCGTCCGAGTTCGACCTGACGGAGCTGGTTCAGCCGCACTCCAACACGCTGACGCTCCGGGTCGTCAAGTGGTCCGACGCCACCTATGTCGAGGATCAGGACCAGTGGTGGCACGGCGGGATCAGCCGGTCGGTCTTCCTCTACTCGACCGGGCAGGTCTACCTCGCCGACGTCAAGGCGATCGCGGGCCTGGTGGCCGGACCTGACGGGAGGCTCACGACCGGCACGCTCGATCTTGCGATCGACGTCGGCTTCGCGCAGCGGGGTCTCCAGCCGGGCTGGCGGGTCGAGGCGACACTGGCCGGTCTCGGTGTCGAGGTGCGGGCAGACGCGCCCGCACCCGCCGGCCCGGCAGACCCGAAGGACCCGCGCGACCGCGCCCTCGTGCGCCGTCACGCCGTGCTCGGGCCGGGAGCGTTCGACGCGGACGAGGCGGCCCGATGGTCCGATCTGTATCGCGCGCTCGCGCCGGTTCGCGAAGGGTCGGTCCGATGGCACTTGTCGATCCCGTCGGTTTCGACGTGGAACGCGGAATCGCCGGTGCTCCATCGGCTCAGGGTGACGCTCCGCAGACCCGACGGCGAGATCGCGGAATCGGCGGAGCTCCGTGTCGGGTTCCACCGCGTGGACGTCGTCGGGCGCGACCTCCTGATCAACGGCCAGCGCGTCTACATGCGTGGCGTGAATCGCCACGACTTCGACCAGCACACGGGCCGGGTCGTCTCGGCCGAGGCGATGCGGGCCGACCTCATCACGATGAAGCAGTTTGGCTTCAACGCGGTGCGGACCTCGCACTACCCGAACGACCCGACTTTCCTCGACTTCGCAGACGAGATTGGCATGTACGTGGTCGACGAAGCCGACATCGAGTCCCACGCGTTCCAGAGCACGCTGTGCGACGACCCGCGCTATCTCTCTGCCTGGGTGGAGCGGGTTGCGCGGATGGTCCAGCGCGACAAGAACCACCCCTCGGTCATCGCGTGGTCGCTCGGCAACGAGTCCGGTCACGGCGCGAACCACGAGGCTGCCGCCGGGTGGGTCCGGCGGTACGATCCGTCGCGGCCGCTGCATTACGAAGGCGCCATCCGCTGGGACTGGACCGCCGACCAGTCGGCGAGCGACATCGTCTGCCCGATGTACCCGGAGATCGCGGCCATCGTCGACCACGCGCGCTCGGGGCTTCAGCGACACCCGCTCATCATGTGCGAGTTCTCGCATGCGATGGGCAACAGCAACGGGACCCTGGCCGAGTACTGGGACGCCATCGAGTCCACGCCCGGGCTCCAGGGCGGCTTCATCTGGGAGTTCCGGGACCACGGGCTGGTCCAGGAGCTGCCCGACGGCCGGCATCGCTGGGCCTACGGCGGGGACTTCGGCGACGAGCCGAACAACGGCAACTTCGTCATGGACGGCATGGTCTGGCCGGATCGTCGCCCGAAGCCCGCCATGTGGGAGCACCGGCACCTCGCGGCCCCCGTGCGAATCGCAGGCGACGGGCCCGACCTCGGGCACGGCCACGTCCAGGTCTCGAACCACCAGCACTTCCGCGACCTCTCCTGGCTGCGGGCCAGCTACGAGCTGGCCGTGGACGGCGAGGCGATCGCCGGTGGGCCTTTCGCGCTGCCTGCGATCGGGCCGGGCGAGCGCGCGGTCGTGGAGCTGCCCGGCTGGGTGGCGCCGGTCACCGGGCTGGGTGAGGCGTGGCTGACGGTGCGGGTCGTGACCGCCGAAGACGAGGCCTGGGCTTCGGCGGGCTTCGAGGTGTGTGCGCTCCAGCTCGCCGTCGGACCGGCGCCCTCCGGGGCGTCGCCGACACCCGCGCCACTGACGCGGCCGGCGCCGTCGGCACGCTCCGGGACGGTCGCGCTCGACGCGGATGGCCGCTTCGTCCATCCCCTGTTGGCCGTGCCGCCGGCGCTCACGCTCTGGCGCGCGCCGACCGACAACGACCGGATCGGCGGGATGGCCGCGCGCTGGGCGCTCGCGGGCCTCGACCGGCTGACGAGGCGACTCGTCGGGATTGAACACGACGGACCGACGACAGTCGTCCACGCCGAGGTGACCACGGCAGCCGGCATCATCGTGCGCCATGAGGTCCGGTACACAGCCCTCGCAGATAGCGGGATCGCCGTGGAGGAGCGCGTCGAGATACCCGAGGCGCTCGATGATCTCGCGCGCGTCGGGACGGTCATCGAGGCGGTCCCCGGCCTCGAGGCCCTCGAATGGTTCGGAACCGGCCCCCACGAGACGTACCCGGACCGGCGGCGATCCGGGCTGGTCGGCCGCTGGACGTCGACCGTCACCGACCAGCTCGTCCCGTACGTTCGCCCGCAGGAGAACGGCGGACACGCGGACGTGCGCTGGCTTTCGCTCACGGACGCGACCGGGGCGGGTCTGCGGATCGACCTGGACCAGCCACGCCAGGCCTCCGTGACCCACGTCCGCGCCGCGGACCTGGCCGCAGCGACGCACGACGTGGACGTGGTCCCGTGCCAGGAGACGGTCATCGTCCTCGATGCCGCGCACCGCGGTCTGGGCACCGCCAGCTGCGGCCCCGACACCCTGCCTGCGTATCGCCTTGGCCCCGGAACATACCGCTGGGGCTGGACGCTGCGCCACACCACTTCGTCCTGACCGATGTCGATCACGTTCCTCGCGGACGCCCGCGAGTTCCACCTTCGCAACGAGCTCATCAGCTACGTCCTGTGCGTCCACGACGACGGCACGCTGGGACACCTGGCGTTCGGGCCGGCCCTGTCGCCCGACCGCTCGTACGGGCACCTCGTGCCGGGCGGCTTCTCCGGGTTCGCGAACCGGATCGGCGACCCGGTCGCCCTCGAGTACCCCACGACCGGCTCAGGCGACTACCGGATCCCGGCCCTCGAGGTCCAGCTGTCCGACGGGTCGGGCGTGCTCCACCTCGTCTATGCGAGCCACCGGATCATTCCGGGCAAGCCCGCGGTTCCTGCCGGCGGCGGGCGCCTGCCCGTCACGTATGTAGAGGCCGACGACGAGGCGGACACGCTCGAGGTGACCCTCGTCGATGACCCGAGCGGCGTGACCGTCGAACTCCGCTACACGATCTTCCGCGACCTGCCAATCGTGGCCCGCAGCGCGACGATCCGGAACGCAGGTCGATCGGCGGCCAGGCTGACGGCGGCAATGAGCGCAACGCTCGACCTGCCGGACGCGAGCTGGGAGCTCCTCCAGCTGAGCGGCACGTGGGCCCGGGAGGCGCACGTCACCGCGCGAGCGCTCAGGCCCGGGCGGCAGTCCGTCGGCAGCGACCGCGGCGCCTCGAGCCACCAGCACAACCCGTTCATCGCGCTCCGCCGTCCGACGACAATCGAGGCTGCCGGCGATGCCTATGGCGTCAGCCTGGTCTACTCGGGCAACTTCCTCGCCGAGGTGGAGGTCGATCCGTTCGACACGGCCCGCGTCCGCATCGGCATCAGCCCGAACACGTTCGTCTGGACGCTCCAGCCCGGTGACAGCTTCACGACGCCCGAGGCGATCCTCGTCTTCTCCGCGTCAGGCATCGGGGCGATGAGCGACGCGCTGCACCGCCTCTACCGCGAGCGGCTGGCCCGCGGGCGCTGGCGCGACAGGCCGCGGCCCGTCCTGCTCAACAACTGGGAGGCGACGTACTTCGCGTTCGACGAAGAGAAGCTGCTCCGGATCGCCGAGGCGGCGCGCGACCTCGGCGTGGAGCTGTTCGTCCTCGACGACGGCTGGTACGGTTCACGCGATGACGACACGTCGTCGCTGGGCGACTGGTTCGTCGACCTGCGCAAGCTCCCCGGCGGGCTCGCGGGCATCGCGTCCAAGGTCGAGGCGCTGGGCCTCCGGTTCGGCATCTGGATCGAGCCCGAGATGATCAGTGAGAGGAGCCGGCTCTTCGAGGCGCACCCCGACTGGTCGGTCGGCATCCCCGGGCGGCCGCGGACCGAGAGCCGCCAGCAGCTGGTCCTGGACATGTCGCGGCCCGAGATCGTGGACCACCTGTTCGGCGTCCTCTCCGGGATCCTCGCGAGCGCCCCGATCTCATATGTCAAGTGGGACATGAACCGGACGCTCACCGAGCCGTTCAGCGTCGGGCTGCCCGCCGACCGCCAGGGCGAGTTCTTCCATCGCCACATCCTCGGCGTGTACGACCTGTACGCGCGCCTGACCGCCGCCTTCCCGGAGATCCTGTTCGAATCGTGCTCGGGCGGAGGCGGCCGCTTCGATCCGGGCATGCTCGCCTTCGCGCCGCAGGCCTGGACCAGCGACGACACCGACGCGATGGAACGCCTGCGGATCCAATGGGGGACCTCGCTGGCATACCCGTTGAGCGCGATGGGCGCCCACGTCGCTGCCGTTCCCAACCATCAGACCGGGCGGATCACGCCGATCGACACGCGCGCAGCGGTTGCGTTCTTCGGCGCCTTCGGGTACGAGCTGGACCCGACCGCGCTGGCGGCACCGGATCGGAGCGCCATCGTGGCCCAGATCGCGTTCTACAAGGACCATCGCGACCTGTTCCAGCGCGGCCGGTTCGTGCGGCTCCTGAGCCCGTTCGAGGGCGACGGCAACCGCGTCGCCTGGATGGTCGTCGCGCCCAATTCGTCGCGCGCGATCGTGGCCTTCTACCAGGCCCTGAACCACCCGGTCCCGCCACCCGGCCGGTTGCGGCTCCGCGGCCTCGACCCGGGCCGCGTCTACCGGGTCCGTGGGTGGCCATCGGGCGACGACTCGCTCTTCGCCGATAATTCCGGGCCGCGCGGTGGCGACGAGCTCATGTCGATCGGGCTGTCGCTCGGGGCCGGCCGCCATGACGCCGAGACGTGGGGCGACTTCCGCGCGTGGGTGTTCGTGCTCGAGGCGTAGCGGCGCGGGCCCCGCGGCCCCGGCGCACCTGCCCGTCGAGCTGCGGGCCCGGAAGACGGTCTGCAACACCATCCGCCCCCACCAGGCCCTTGGCTACCTCACCCCGGCCGACTACCTGGCGCTCCTGAGGATCGATGCGTAACGGACATGCCGGACGAGTACAGGAACTTGACCCCGGGGCAACAGGGGAGGACGCTGACAGATCCGAGTTGTAGCTGGGATTGGGAATTCGGCGCGCGTGCCGGGGATCTCCGGCGCCCGCCGGCCAGGGTTCGCGAAGGAAAGACATGAGCAAACCAAAGCCCAGGCGCGCGGAACCGAGTGCGGGGGCGTTCCTCGGCCCGGACCTTCTCGTTCCCGCGTCGATGCACACACTCGCCGACGACTACCGGGACGAGCCGACCTATCCCGAGGACGAACGCGAGCCGGAGCCCGAGCCGCCGGGCCTTCTTCGTCGCGTGATCGACCGGCTGACGAGACGCCCCAAATCCTAGTTGCTAGTGTCGCGCGCCGGAATCAGCTTGCGTCTTGCGGACCGCCTTGGCGAGGATCTCGTCAGCGGTCTTCACCCAGGTGAATGGCGTCGCGCCGGCGTTCCACTCGCGGGTGAAGCGCTCGATCGCGGCGGTGAGGACCCGGACGTTCTCGAAGCTGCCGCGCCGGAGGGCCTGGCGAGTCAGGATCCCGAACCACGTCTCGACCTGGTTCATCCAGGACGCCGAGGTCGGGGTGAAGTGGAACGTGAACCGCGGGTGCTTCGCCAGCCACGACACGACGTCGGGGGTCTTGTGGGTGCTGACGTTGTCGAGCACGACGTGGACCTCGCCCCGGCGATAGGTACGGGCGAGCAGCCGCAGGAAAGCGAGGAAGTCGTCAGCCGTGTGTCGCTCACGGGCCTGGTTCGTCACCTGTCCGGTTGCGACCTCGAGCGCAGCGAACAGGCTGAGCGTGCCGTTGCGCTTGTAGTCGTGGGTGTGCCGCTCCACCTGTCCGGGCCGGAGCGGGAGCATGGGCTGGGTCCGGTCGAGCGCCTGGATCTGGGTCTTCTCGTCGACCGAGAGGACGATCGCCCGCTCGGGCGGCGCGAGGTAGAGTCCGACGACATCGGTGATCTTGGCCGTGAGCTGCGGGTCGCGGCTGTACTTGAACGTCTCCACCCGGTGCGGCTTGAGGCGCCCTTCCGCCCACACGCGGCCGACGGTGGACGGGCTCACCCCGACGCGCTTCGCGAGCCGCGCCCGGCTCCAGTGGGTCGTCGCCTCGGGCGGGGTCAGCGTGGCCGCGAGGATTTGCTCCCGGACCTCGCGCCCATACGTCCGGGGACGGCCGGGATGGGGCGCGTCGGCCAGTCCGGCGAGACCCTGCTCCTTGAACCGGCGTCGCCACAGGAGCACGGTCTGGACGCTGACGCCGAGCTCCTGGGAAACCTCGACGTGCGCGGCCCCTTCCGCCGCGCGGAGGATGATCCGGGCGCGCATCGCGGCGCGCTGCTCGGTCGTGCCCGCACGGGTCATCGCGCGGAGGGCTTCAGCCTCGGAATCACCAACAGCCAACGGAGGCGCGGCATGGGCAGCCATGCCCCGGACAGTACGTCAGGCCGATTCAATAATCAAGCCCATTGCGGCGTGCGACACTAGCCGGTTTGACCGGGCAGGTCGGCGAGCGCGACGGCCGCCGCCACCATCCGAATTCGGCCCAGGCGCTCTCGACCCTGGAGACCGGCGCGAGGCGACGAACCCACGCATGAGGTGACTTCGGCGCCTGGACGTCCGTCGAGGACTCGCAGGACGCCCGTCGCGCGCGCGAACCTATCCCTTGGTCGCGCCCAGCGACAGCCCGCTGATGAAGTGGCGCTGGAGGGCGAGGAACACGAGGATCGTCGGCACAGCGGCGAGCAGCGCGCCCGCGGCGAGCAGGTTGGTGTTCGTGAAGAACTGGCCCTGAAGGTTGTTGAGCGCCGACGTGATGGGCCGCTTGTCACCGCTCTTCATCAGGATCAAGCCCCAGAAGAAGTCGTTGTAGATGAACGTGAACTCGAGGGTCGCAAGTGCGGCGAGAGCCGGCCGGCACAGCGGCATGATGACCGCACCCCAGATCCTCAACACTGATGCGCCGTCGACGAGCGCCGCCTCCGTGAGCTCCTTGGACAGCGTCTTCATGTAGTTGCTCAGCACGAAGACGCAGAAGCCGGTCTGGAAGACGACGTTGATGAGGATGATGCCCAGATACTGGTCGTACATGAGCCCGTTGTCGCTCACGAGGCGCGGGAGCGGCAGGAGAAGGTACAGACGGAACA
This sequence comes from uncultured Chloroflexia bacterium, assembly GCA_963850035.1. Taxonomy (GTDB): domain Bacteria; phylum Chloroflexota; class Limnocylindria; order Limnocylindrales; family CSP1-4; genus CTSoil-043. Next base: position 284,142 of record CAWKJP010000018.1, read on the forward strand.
GCGGCACGATGATGACCTGTGGGGGCAGGAGGTTACCGGCCGTGAAGAGCATGAGGACCAGGAGGTTGAATCGCCAGCTGAAACGCGAAACGGCAAACGCCACCATCGACGCGACGATCAGTGTGACGATGACTGCCGGCACCGCAACGATCAGTGAATTGAGGTAGTGCTGCGGGAAGTCGGCCTGGTTCCATGCATTCGTGAAGTTCTCGATGCTCAGCGTCGACGGCGTCGAAATATAGCCGCGCGCCTGCGTGTCGGAGTACGGCCTCAGCGCGGTATAGATGGCCCACACGAGCGGGAACAGCCAGACGACTGCCATCGCGCTCAGGAACGCGTAGAGCACGAGTCGTCTGGGACCGATGCGGCGGCGGCGGTGCGCCATCGCGGCGGGCTGGACGGTCGCAGCGACGGTCATTGCTTTTCCTCGCGCATCATCCGGGCAAGGAACGCGATGATCGGCCCGAGCGAGATCACGAGCAGGACGACTGCGATCGCAGACCCGAAGCCGACTCGGTTCAATTCGCTGATGCTGTTGTTCGTGATGAGCGTGGAAAGGAGCTCCAGGCCGTTCTTTCCGCCGTTGATGATGAACGCGATATCGAACGCCCGGAGGGCCTCGATCGTCGTGATGACGACGATGACCACGTTGATCGGCTGCATCACCGGGAACACGACATGCACGAACGTCTGCCGTTCGGACGCTCCATCCACCTTCGCCGCCTCCCGGAGAGCGGGATCGAAGGCCTTCAGCCCGGCAAGGTACAGCACCATGATGTAGCCAACGTGACGCCAGCTCGTCGCGACCAGCGCCGCCCACAGGTTCAGGCTCGGATCGCCAAGCCAGTCGATGAGGTTGTCGTTCGAGGTGCGGCCCAGGACGTTGTTGATGAAGCCCTGCTCCGGTGCGTATTGCAGCGACCAGATGATCCCGATCACGGCGAGCGACAGAACGACCGGCAGGTAGAAGATCGTCTGGTAGATGCGCGACCCTCGGACCTCGCGATCCAGCAGGACCGCGAGGAAGATTCCGACCGGCGTCGCGATGAACATGAGCCACGCGAGCCACAGCAGGTTATGTTCCAGCGCGGGCCAGAAGAACGGGTACGCCGTGAACAAGTTGTCGTAGTTCTTCAGCCCAATGAAGTTCTTGTCCGTGATGCCGCCGATCCCGTTCCAGTTCGTGAACGAGAACACGATCGACACGATCGTCGGCCCCCAGATGAGGGCGAGGTCGAAGAAGAGCGGGATGCCGACCATCAACGCCAGGACGATCTTGTCCCGGCGGGTCAGCAGGCTGTAACGGCGGCGTACGCGGCGAATCGCAGTCGCCCCCGCCCCGCCGGACGACCCGGCGGTGACGGGGGCGATGCCTTGCGACGCGCGGTCAGCCACGGTCCTGACAGTCTAATCAGGCCGCGGCAGCGGGTGACTAGAGGGTGTCCCAGAAAGCCTGGATCTTGCCCAGGTAGGCGCCCAGGTCCTGGTCGGGGGTCTTGAGGAAGTCGAGCAGGAAGGCCTGCATGCCATTCGCTCCCGCGAAGTTCGGGTTCGTGTCGCGGTCCAGGAACTGGGTGATCCGCTTCGCGTCCCCGATGAGCTGCACGGCCTTCTGCTGGAGCGCGTTGTAGTTGCTGGTCGTGGCGTCCTTCGCCGCGGCCACGTTGCTCGGGTCGGCCTTGACGTAGATGTCCTGCGCCTCGCCGGTCCCGAGGAACTCCACGAACGCCTTGGCCGCGTCAAGGTTCGTCCCGAGGTCCGACGCGTTCTTGGCGATCATGAACCCGTCGATGGGGGCGTCGAGCGCCTTCTCCGCGTCATACTGTGTCCCGAAGCTCGGGTAGGGGAAGAAGTCGAGGTCGGCCAGATCTGCGTCGCTCGCGGCCTTGAACTGCTGCGAGACGAACATCCCCAGCAGGTACATGCCGGCCTTCTTCTGGACGAGAGCCTGAGCGGCATCTTGCCACGTTCGGCCCGCCGCGCCTTCCTGGTGGAAGGGCAGCAGCGTCTTCCAGGTTTCGAAGACCGTCTTGACCTTCGGATCGGTCCACTTCTCCTTGCCGGCCATGAGACCGACGTGGAAGTCGTAGCCGTTCGTCCGCAGGTTGATGATGTCGAAGGTGCCCATCGCGGGCCAGCCGTCCTTGTCGCCGAAGGCGATCGGGACGAGGCCATCCTTCTGCATCTTCGTGCAGAGTGCCTTGAAGTCATCGAGGCTCGCCGGAATCGCGTAGCCCTTGGCCGCGAACACGCTCTTCCGGTAGAAGACGGCCCACGGGTAGTTGTAGATCGGCACGAAGTACTGCTTGCCGTCGTCGCCAGTCGACCCAACCTTGAAGGCGTCCGAATAGTTCGACGTCAGCGACTGCGTCCAGACGTCGCTGATGTCGGCGGCCAGCCCCTGGGCGGCGAAGAACCGCATGCGGAACCCGGAGAACCACGTGAAGACATCGTCCGGCGTGCCCTGCAGGTATGAGCTGATCTGGTTCTGGAAGGTGCCGTGGTCAACGGTGTTGACCTTGACCGTGATGCCCGTCTTGGCCGTGAAGGCGTCGACGATGTCCTGCATCGCCTTCTTCGGCACCGGGTCGGAGTAGTTCGAGCCAAGCGAGGTGCTGCCCGTCGCCGGGGCGGAGCTGGCGGCGGCGCTCGGCGATGCCGCCGCGCTCGCCGCCGCGCTGGCGGCTGCGCTCGCCGCCGCGCTGGGGGCCGCCGCGCTCGGTGACGGCGTGGCTGCCGCATTGCATGCCGCGATGATCGTGGGGATCGACGCCACCGCGGCGACGCCGGCGAGGCCCTTCAGGACGGTCCGTCGGGAGACCGCGTTGGGGCCACTGGGTTCAACCATGGTGTGAACACCTCCTCCGAGAATCTGCGACAGAATCCGACAGAGTCACGCGGATTGTCCCTACCGTCGGTGCCCATGTCAAGGGATTGCGACGGTTCACGTTGAGTTCGATGTGCGAGTCCGTTGACTTTCTGGGACTTCCGAGGCAATCTTTCGTGACTAGAGGTGAGGAGTCGCGTGCGCGTCACGTCCGGCGACGACGATGGGCGGTCCTGGTGATGTTCGCTCGCCAGCGCCAGGCATTGATCCTCGATCGCGTGCGCGAGATCGGGGCGGTTCGCGTCGCGGACCTCGTGCGCGAGCTCGGCGTCTCCGACATGACCGTGCGACGCGACCTGGAGATCCTCCACGACCGCGGTCTCCTCGAGAAGGTCCACGGCGGCGCGACGTCGATCGCCGGGAACGCGCTGTGGGAACCCGGATTCGTCGCGAAGTCGGGCCTGCAGCAGGCGGAGAAGGCCGCAATCGCGAATGCCGCGGTCGGGCTCGTGGAGCCGGGCACTGCCATCGCGGTCTCGGCCGGGACCACGACCCATGCGCTTGCGCAGCGCCTGGCCGGCGTTCCGGGCCTGACGGTCGTGACCAACTCCGTCCCGGTCGCGGACGTCTTCCGCCAGGTCGGCCGGGCGGACCAGACGATCATCCTGACCGGCGGCGTGCGCACCCCCTCCGACGCGCTGGTCGGCCCGTTCGCCGTTGGATCGATCCGGAGCATCCACGTCGATCTCGTGTTCGTCGGGATCCACGGGATGGACGCGCGCTCGGGCTTCACGTGCCCGAACCTTCAGGAGGCCGAGACCGACCGTGCGCTCATCGAGGCCGGCCGGCGTCTGGTCATCGTCGGGGATCACTCGAAGTGGGGTGTCGTCGGGATCAGCTCGATCGCTCGCCTCGACCAGGCCGACATCCTCATCACCGATGCGGGCCTGACCACGGAAGCCCATGCCGTGTTGGCTGAGTCCGTCGGACGACTCATTGTCGTCGACGTCGACTCGATGTCCGAGGCCGTCGGTGCCAGCTGAGTCGCCGGAGAGCAGGCCTCACGGCACGCCGGCCCGGGTCTCGGTGCTCGCGGCGGGGCCCCGCGACCTGACCCGGACGACGTTCGTCGCGGACGACGGACGCCGGATCCACGTGTACGGCGAGGTCCGCGGGGCGCCGTCACCCGGCGCGCCGCACTCGGAGCCGACCGCGCTCCACCTCCGGCGCGACGAGCTTGCGGCCGCCTGGGTCGCAATCTCCCCCGCCCGCAACGAGCGGCCGCATCGGTCCGCGCCCACGGACACGGGTACCGTCCCGGGCAGCCCGGCCGAGCGATACGGCTGCCCGCTCTGCCCGGGTGGCCCGGAGCTTTCCTTCAGCTATGAGGCTGCCGTCTTCGAGAACCGCTTCCCGTCCCTCGCCCTCGATCCCCCTGATGCTCCGGACCCGTCCGACCCCCGCTTCGCGCGCTCGCTGGGGACGTGCGAGGTTGTCATGTTCACCGAGCGTCACGAGGGCAACTTCGCAACGCTGACCCCGGAGGAGACCGGCCGCGTGGTGGCCGTCTGGCGCGACCGCACCGCCGAGCTCTGGGCGGACCCGCGCCTCGCGTACGTCCTTCCCTTTGAGAACCGGGGCGAGGTGATCGGCGCGACGCTCTCGCACCCGCACGGGCAGATCTACGCGTTCGACCACCTTCCGCCCTGGATCGAGCGCCGCGCCGCCGCCCTGGCCGACGGCCGTGCCAGGACCGGGGCGTGCGTCTCGTGCGCCGTGGTCGCCGACGAGCTCGGGTCGTCGCGAATCGTCCACCCGGACCCCCACTGGGCCGTCGGCGTCCCGTTCGCGCCGCGCTGGCCGTTCGAGGTCCACGTCCGCGCCATCCGGCACGGGGCGCGCCGGCTCTCGGACCTGACCCCCGCCGAGTCACGCGCGCTCGCGGGCGCGCTCCACGGGGTCGTCGAACGGTACAACGGACTCTTCGGGTTCGAGCTGCCGTACATGATGGTGGTCCAGGAGGCGCCGCGCGGCGCCGACGACTGGCACCTGGCCGTCGAGCTGTACCCGCCGCACCGCTCCGAACGGCTGACGAAGATCCGCGCCTCCGTGGAGACCTCGACTTTGCTCTTCATCAATGACACGCTGCCCGAGGAGAGCGCGGCCCGCCTGCAGGCCGTCCCGGTCGTGCCCCGCGAGGAGCACCCGGGGTTCACGGTCATCGGCCGGGCGAGCACCGGCCGGTGAGCGGCGGCCACACGGCCGCAGCGCGAACACGCGACCTGGACCCGGGGCGCCTGCGGGCGCGTCTCGCACGGATCCGCCCGTCGGCGGTCGGATCGGATGTCCCGGTCGTCCGGGCTCCCGGGCGGGTCAACCTGATCGGCGAGCACACGGATTACAACCTCGGCTTCGTGCTGCCCGCCGCGATCGACCTGGAGATCCGGATCGCGTTCGTCCCGACGACGGATCGCCGGGTCCACCTCGTCAACAACGTCACGGGGGAGCGCGCCTCGTTCCGCCTGGACGCGATCGGCCCCAGCGCTGGCGGCATGACTGCATACGTCGCCGGAACGGCGTGGGCGCTCGCCGAGGCCGGAATCCCGACGCGCGGCTTCACCGGCGTGCTCGCCTCGTCGCTGCCGCGCGCGTCCGGCCTCTCGTCTTCGGCAGCCCTGGAGCTCGCCGCTGCGTGGGCGATCGCGGAGGACCCGGCCGCGATCCCGCCGCTCGAGCTCGCCCGAATCTGCCAGCGTGCCGAGAACCAATACGTCGGCGTCAACTGCGGCCTGATGGACCAGTTCGCGAGCGCGTGCGGCGTGGCCGGGGCGTCGATGCTCCTCGACTGCCGATCCCTGGAGTGGCGCGAGGTGCAGCTGCCGCTGGCCGGCTACACGTTGGTGGCGATCCACACGGGCTCGACGCGCAGCCTCTCCGCCAGCGCGTACAACGCCCGGCGCGCGCAGTGCGAGGCGGCGGCCGCCGTCCTCGCGCGCGACGATCCCACCGTCCGGTCCCTCCGCGACGTGACCCCGGCGATGCTGCCGCTTGTCGAGGGGCAGGTCGACGAGGCGACCTATCGCCGCTGCCGGCACGTCGTCACCGAGAACGTCCGGGTCGGCGAGACCGTCGCCGCGCTCGCGGCGGGCGACGTCGCGGCGGTCGGTGCGCTCTTCGCGGCCAGCCACGCCTCGCTCCGCGAGGACTTCGAGGTCGTCTCCCCCGAGCTCGACGCGCTCGTGGAGATCGCGGCATCGGTGCCGGGCGTCGCCGCGGCGCGGATGACCGGCGCCGGCTTCGGGGGCTGCACGATCAACCTCGTCGAGCGCGACGCGGTCGGCGATCTCCGTGCCCGCGTCCGGGCCGTCTATCCGGGGCGGACCGGGCTCACGCCGAGGGTCTACGTCGTCGACGCGGTCGCCGGCGCCGGCTTCGTGACCGAGGGCTGACCCCGCTCGCCCTGCTCAGCTTCGTGCTTGCCGCCCTCGGTCCCGGCGGCGCCACGTCGCACGACGGGCCGCCTATCCGAGCGCCTGCGTCACGACCGCCTGCGCCTCCTCGATGACACGCGCCAGGTGCTCCTCCCCGCGGAAGCTCTCCGCGTACACCTTGTAGACGTTCTCGGTGCCCGACGGACGGGCCGCGAACCAGGCGTGCTCGGTCACAACCTTCAGGCCCCCGATCGGGGCGCCGTTGCCGGGCGCGGCGGTGAGGGTCGCGGTGATCGGCTCGCCCGCGAGCTCCGTCGCGTGGACCTGCTCGGGCGAGAGGCGCGCAAGCACGGCCTTCTGCTCCGGGCTGGCCGGGGCATCGATCCGGCGATAGGCCGGCGAGCCGAAGCGCTCGGTCAGCCCCGCATAGGCCTCGCCCGGGTCGCGGCCTGTTCGCGCCGTCATCTCGGCGGCCAGGAGGCAGGCGATCAGGCCGTCCTTGTCGGTGGTCCAGACGGAGCGGTCGCGGCGCAGGAACGAGGCCCCCGCGCTCTCCTCCCCGCCGAACCCGATGCTCCCGTCGAGCAGCCCGTCGACGAACCACTTGAAGCCGACGGGGACCTCCAGGAGGCGCCTGCCGAGCGATTCGACGACCCGGTCCAGCATGCTGGTCGAGACGAGCGTCTTGCCGACGGCCACCTCGTTCGGCCACGCGCGCCCGCCGCCGAACAGGTACTCCACTGCCGCCGACAGGAAGTGGTTGGGGTTGAGGAGGCCGGCGCTCCGGGAGACGATGCCGTGCCGGTCCGCGTCCGTGTCGTTGGCGAAGGCCAGGTCGAACTGGTCGCGGAGGCCGACCAGGCTGGCCATGGCGTACGGCGAGGACGGATCCATCCGGATCTTCCCGTCCCAGTCGACCGTCATGAACGCGAACCGGGGATCCACCCGGTCGTTCGTCACGGTCAGGTCCAGGCCGTAGCGCTCCGCGATGACGCCCCAGTAGGCGACGCTCGCGCCGCCCAGCGGGTCGACGCCGAGATGGAGGCCCGACGCGCGGATCGCGTCCATGTCGATGACGGAGCCGAGGTCCGCGACATACGTGCCCATGAAGTCGTAGGCGCCCACGGCGCGCCGCGCGCGCTCGAATGGCTCGCGGCGAACGCTCGCGAGGCCGTCGGTTGGCCCGCCGGCAAGGATCGCGTTCGCCTCGCGCTCGATCGCCCCGGTGATCGCCGCATCTGCCGGCCCACCGGTCGGCGGGTTGTACTTGAAGCCGCCGTCTGCCGGCGGGTTGTGCGAGGGCGTCACGACGATCCCGTCCGCCAGGCCGTCCCGTCGCCCCCGATTGTGGACGAGGATCGCGTGCGAGACGGTCGGGGTCGGCGTGTAGCCGTCGGCGCTGTCGACGAGGACGTCGACGCCGTCGGCCACGAGCACCTCGATCGCCGAGCGGAACGCAGGCTCGGAGAGCGCATGGGTGTCGCGGCCGATGAAGAGCGGCCCGGAGATCCCCTCGCGACGGCGGTAGCGGCAGATCGCCGCGCTGATGGCGAGGATGTGCCCCTCGTTGAAGGATGTCGTGAGCGAGGACCCGCGATGGCCGGACGTCCCGAACGCGACGCGTTCCGATGGGATGGCGGGGTCGGGCCGGCGATCGTAGTACGCGCCGACCAGGCGATCGACGTCGACCAGGAGCCCCGCTTCGGCGGGACGACCAGCGAGCTCGCTCACCGCCATCGTGGGTCCCTCCATCGGCCGGCGTGCACGCGCACGCGCGGGTGCGACACGGCGCGGCGAGTGTACAGAGAAGGAGGGCCGACCGAGGTCGACCATCCTGTCCACCGTGTCGCGCGAAGATGGCCAGCCGAAGGCCGGGCGGCCGTTCGGCGGGGAGGCTGCGAGGCCAAGGCGGCCCCGGGCCGGGCGACAAGTGACTGGACGCGGGCCGGGCGGCCGCGGGCCGGGCGGCCGCGGGCCGGGCGACAAGTGACGGACGCGGGGATCACCGGCGGCGAACGCCGGGACCCAACGCGCTCGACGGCTCGCGGCAGGCTAGCGGCTCGAGCCGGCTCCCACGAGCTCCGCGTCCACGAGCCGGAGCATGTCGATGGTGTCGGTCAGGTGGCTGTTGAAGATCCGGTGCGCGACGTCGAGGAGGTCGAAGAGGTCCGGGTCGTGCACGCGGTAGATGACGGTGGTGCCGCGCCGCTCGGTGGCGACGATGCTGTGGGCGCGGAGGACCGCCAGCTGCTGCGAGATCGACGACGCCGGCGCTCCGATCGCTCCCTGGAGCTGTCCGACGCTCAGCGGCCCGCCGCGGAGCAGCTCGAGGATCTGGATCCGCATCGGGTGAGCGAGCGCCTTGAAGAACTCCGCCTTGAACTGGCGGAGGCCCTCCGAGTCGTCGCGTCGCCGCTGGTTGCCGAGCATCCCGCGCAGGGTACCCGCTCGGGTCATGCTTCGCAACTGCTGAATTCTGCAAGAAACGGAATGCACCGGTATCATGGAATCGTGGAGAGGGTTTCGGGCAGAGAGGACGTGGTCCCCGCGTCGCAGGCCGACTCGCCTGCGCCGGCGGCATCTCCCACCGGGCCGTGGGCCTTCGCGGTCAACCGCACGGTCGACTCCAGCAACATCGAGATCAGCCTGTTCTCCTTCGTCGTGGTGGGGGACCTTGCCCGGGTCACGGGGCTGGTCAACGTTCGGAACCGGCCGGACGTCCGCCTCGCATCCGTGCCCGACCTCAGCCTGACCACCGCGGACGGCTCGTCGCTCGCGTGCCTGTCCGGCCACGTGCTGCCGCAGGGAGCCATGGCCTGGGTCTCGTGGCTCTTCCGACGACCGGCCAACGTCCTCACGGAGTACGAGGGACGCATCGAGCGCGTCGACCTCGATCACCACACCGGCGGGCGGATGCCCCGGCCGCGTCATCCGCAGCACGGCGCGTGGGTGTTCCGCTTCACGTTGCCCCCGGCTCCGGCGGCAGCGACCATGGCCGCCGCCCTCGCCGATTGACCTTGGAGGGTCCGATGCAGCTCACGAGTCTCCTCGAAGAAGCGCAAGGGGCAGCGCCGGATCGCCGGATCCTCTTCCGCGACCAGATCGCGCCCTTCGGGACGCGCGCGATCGAAGGCGTGCAGCCGTGGCTCACGAGCGATCAGCTGGCCGCCTTCGCGGTCCGCGTCATCCTCCGCGTCGGCCAGCAGGGCGAGCCGGTCGCAGCGGCCAAGGCGCTTCGCGCGGCGCGCCGCCGCGTTCCCCCGCGCGTCCTGGGCGACGTCGAATGGGCGCTGACCAGCCTCCGACTCGCAGCGCGGGAGGCCGCCGACGCAGAGAAGGCCGTGGCGATCCCGGCCGCGACGCCGTCCGCGCCGCCCGCCCTCGTGCGGCCCCACAATTCGCCGGTGCCACGCCGCCGTCGCTGACGCGACGCTCCGTCCGCGCCCGGGCGCGGCGCCCTGTCGGGTTGGCGATCCGTCGTCGGGCCGGCTGGCCTGGGATCGTGGGCCGCGCCGATCAGCCCTCGGGCGGGATGGGCTGCAGGTCGATGGTGCGAACCTGGCGCGTGCGACCTGCCTCGGTCCGCACGACGGCTGCCGGGATCGCCCCGTTGCTGAACCGCTCGATCACGGCGGCCTCGCCGGCGTAGAGCCCGCTGCCGCCGATTCGCACGCGATCGCCGATCGCGAGCCCGGGGCGTCCTGCCCGTGCGGAGAGGTCGATCGCCACCACGGTAGGGCGGACATACGGCTCGCCGGCGAGTCCCGGCGGCGGTCCGGGCCGGTTCGCGGTGCGAGCCGGCGGGTAGGTGATCTTGCGCTTGCGGGGCGGCACCTAGCGCATCCCCCGCGGTCGCTCCGGCGCCTGCCGGCCCTGGGTGTCCTTCGTCATTCGTCCCTCGCTGGATGCCGCAATCACGTGACTGCCCGGCACGGGCCAGTGTACGGCAGTCCCGCCGGTTGCCAAGCGGATCGACGGGAGGGGTAGACTTCCCGATGACCGGTCGAACCGCTGGAGGGCGGCTTGACTCGGCCCTTGACGGTGAATGCGTGCCCGGCCTTCGCACTGCCGCACGCGTGGGGGTTGGCGTGCGCGAACTCCCCACGCGAACGCTGGAGCTGCTCGGCCAGCTGGACCCGGTCGTGCTTCGCGACCGGCTCTCGCTGGCGGGCATCGCCGTGCTCGCCTGGTTCGCGGCATTCGGCGGGTCGTGGGTGGCCTACGACACGTACGCGTACTGGTCGGTCAACCCCGCGGCGCCGTACCATTTCGACTTCAGCCCGGACCAGTACGGCGCGTTCCGGTACAGCCCGGCGATCGCGCAGATCCTCGCCATCTTCCACTTCCTGCCGTGGCCGGCGTTCGCGATCGGCTGGTTCGCCGTCCTTGCGCTGGCCGTCGCGTGGCTCGGCCGGCGGTGGTCGCTCGCGCTGCTCGTCTTCTTCCCGGTCGTCTGGGACGGGTATCTCGGCAACATCGAGATCCTCCTGGCCGCAGCGATGGTGGTCGGCTTCCGAAAGCCCGCCGCGTGGGCGTTCGTCCTCCTGACGAAAGTGACCCCCGGGATCGGGCTGCTCTGGTTCGTTGCCCGGCGCGAGTGGAGGAACCTCGCGATCGCGCTCGGCGCGACGGCCGTCATCGCCGGCGTCTCGTTCGCCATCGCCCCCTCGCTCTGGCTGGAGTGGCCGCGTTCCATCCTGTCCGTGACGGGCCGGCCGGCCCCGCTCGCGACCGTGGCGCGCGTGCTCGCTGCGGCGCTCCTCGTGATCTGGGGCGCCCGCACGAACCGCCCGTGGACCGTGATCGTCGCCGGCACGCTTGCGCTGGCCTGGCTCGACCTCAAGACCACCGCGATGCTCGTGGGGCTGGCGGCCTTCCTGCCGGCGCTGCCCGGCGACGAGGGGGTTCCGGACGTGGTGCCCCCGCCGAAGCCGGCCAAGCGCGGCGAGCCGCTCCCGGTCCGCGCGGGTCGCTGACCGCGCCCGTCCCCGGCGCCGGCGCCGACCGGCCCGCCGGCCGCGCCGTCCGGTGGCCGCCGCCCCTCGCCCGCCCGGCCCGGTCTCGTCAGGCGGTCGGGCCGGACGTCGTCCAGTAGCGCTCGGCGTGGATGTCGGCCGGCGCCACGCCATGGGCCAGCAGCGCGACCTCCGCCGCTTCCACCATCCCGGGATTGCCGCACAGGTACGCGGACAGGCCGTCGGGCGCGAGGTCGGCGGATCGCAGGACCTCGGCGAGGATGGCTTCGGCGCGCCCGGTCCGCCCCGGCCAGCCGTCGTTGGCGGGATCGTCGGGCCGAGAGATGGTCGGAACGTAGGCGATCGACAGCCCGCCGGCGGCGAGGTCCGCGATCTCGTCGGCGCAGACCAGGTCCTCCACCAACGACCCGCCGTGCACCAGGATCGTCCGCGGGGGATGCGCCCGCCGGGCGAGCGTCCGGAGCATCGCGAGGAACGGCGCCACGCCCGTGCCGGTGGCGACGAACAGGTGCGCCTTCTCGTCGCCGTCGACGAGCGTGAACGCGCCCTTGGGTGGCCCGAGACGGACGCGCGACCCGACCGGGAGGGACCAGAGATGCGGCGTGAGGGCCCCGTCGGGAACACGGCGGACAAGGAACTCGTGGGCGTCCGCGCCGGCCGGATCGCTCGCCGTGGAGTAGGGCCGCTGGACGACCCGGTCAGCCACGCGCACGCCCAGCGCGAAGTACTGCCCCGCGACGAACGGCGCGACGCCCGCGTCCGGCCGGACGACCAGCCGCGCGACGGTCGGGCTCAGCAGGTCACGCGCCAGGAGCACGGCGTTGTCGGTGAGATCGGGGGCCCGCCGCACGCCGCGCGGGCCGTCCGCGACCGTTCGGGGGGCGATCTCGGCGACCATCAGGCAACCTGGGCGTCGACCGCGTCCACGGCCGCGCGTGCCCACTCCGGGTCGATCCACCAGCCGCGATCGATCTCGGCGAAGGCGGACCATGCCCCCGGCAGCCGGCTGTCGAGCATGATCGCCCCCTGTGGGCATGCGGACTCGCACGCGCCGCACTCGATGCAGGCGTCCGGGTCGATATAGGCCTTTCGGTCGGCAGCCGGGTCGTGCGAGATGCAGTCGACCGGGCAGACGGTGACGCAGGCCTGGTCGAGATGGTCGATGCAGGGGGCGGCGATCACGTAGGCCATCGGGACATCCTCGGGTGACGGGCCGTTCATCGGCCGATACCCGAATAGAGCCACGCAGAGCCGCGAACAATGTCAGGAACCAGATGAGAATGTGCACATGGGGCGATGAGATCGGCCCCTGCGAAGCCCGCTACGAGCTGCTCGGGCCCGATGCGGCGGGGATCGGGAGCGTGAAGCGGAACGTGCTGCCGGCCCCGGCGGCGCTCTCCAGCCACAGCCGCCCGCCGTGGTGCTCAACGATCTGGCGGCTGATGGGGAGGCCCAGGCCCGTGCCCTGCGGCTTGTCCTTCAGCGTGTCGCCCGCCTGGCGGAACTCCTCGAACACCGTCGCGTGGTCCTCGGGCGCGATCCCGATGCCGGTGTCGGCCACGCCGACCTCGACGTCGGAGCCACGGCGATCCGCGGTCACGGAGACACCGCCCGCTGGGGTGAACTTGACCGCGTTCGAGAGCAGGTTGATCACCACCTGGATCAGCCGGTCCCGGTCACCGGTCACCTCGGGCAGGTCGTCGGACACGCGGACTTCCAGGGCGAGGCCCGTCTGTTCGAAGATGGAGGCCGTCGCCGCCGTGGCCCGCGCGATCACCTCATCCAGCTGCACCGGACCCGTCTTCCACTCGACGTTCCCGGATTCGATCTTCGCCAGGTCCAGCACTTCATTGATCATCGTCGTGAGGCGCTCGCCCTCGGCGGCCATGATGGCCAGGTTCTCCTCGACCTGGCGCATCGCCCGGGCGACCTTCGGATCCGGGTTGGCGACCGCCGGGTAGACGATCTCATCGAGACGGCGCTGGACAATCCGGGTGAAGCCGACAACCGACGTCAGCGGCGTCCGGAGCTCATGGCTGACGTTGGCCAGGAACGAGCTCTTCGTCTCGCTCGCGGCCTCGGCCGCCGATCGCGCCTCCTCGGCGATGACCGTCGCGCGGGCAAGGTCCGCCGTCCGCTGCGCGACGCGGCTCTCCAGCGCACGGTTCTGTTCTTCCACGGCTTCCACCAGCCGGGCCGTCTCGATCGCGTTGGCGACAAGGTTCCCGACCGTGAAGAGCAGGGGACCGTCGCCCGGTTCCACGTCTCTGCCCGAGGCCCCGTTGTCGACGGCCAGGATGCCAACGGTCCGACCCTGCGTCACGAGCGGCGTCCCGAGGAACAACGTCACGCCGAGTGCCTCGGCGACGCGCCGGTTCGGCTCGTGGGCATCGTGGTCGACGTCGCGGAAGAGGCCCGGCCCGGGAGCGCGGAAGAGCGCCGCCAGGTGGGAGTCAGGGTCGTCGACGCGAACCTCCAGGCTCGCGATGAGCTGGGCCATCTCCGGCGTCGTCCCGACGCTCCGCCCGCCCGCGAGCACGACCCGCCGGTTGTCGGCGAGGAGGACCAGCGCCCGATCGAAGCGGAGGTGACGGACGATCGCCCGCAGGCTCTCATCGAGCAGGTCCTCGATGTCGAGCGTCGCGGAGACCGCGACCGCGATCGCGTTGAGCGCCATGAGCTCCGAGAGCCGCTCGCGAAGCTCGAGGTTGGCAACCTGGAGCTCGGCGTTCACGCCCTCGCTCCGGTCGAACTCGACCTCCGCGACCTCCCGCTGCTCCAGGAGGAGCGCCTGGCGATCGCGGAGCTCGGCCGCCAGGCGGCGCGCCCCCCGGCCGTGGAGAAGCATGCCCGCCGGGAGGAGCGTGGCCCCGATGATCGCGAGCGGGTTCGCGTAGGGGAGGCCTGCGACGAGGTAGCTGAAGACCGCCGCCGAGGCGGCGAGCGACGCGACCACCGCGAGCGGGCCCGCCCCGCGCGGCTGGTTCGACCAGCTGAACTCCCACTCGCACGCCGCGGCCCCGTCGAGCTGGCAGGAGGTTTCTCGGACCGTCGCCGGCGCCAGCCCGTGAAGTGTCGTGGGAATCGCCGCGAACGTTCCCTGGTAGCTCCGGCAGGCGTACTCGAGGTAGGCAGCGTGATGCGCCTCTGGGACGAGGGCGAGCTGGCTCGCGGCCTGCCAGCGGAGGAGCGCGCTCGTTGCCGAGGTGCGGATGACCCGGAGGTCGGTCCTGACGTACTTCGCCGTGATGCGCGGCAGGATCGCGAACGTCCCGCGAACCCCGAGCGGACGAACGAGCGCGACGATGGCGCCCGGGATCGCCCGGCGGCCCATGGCCGTGTAGAACCCCGGGTCGCCGGAGATCGTCCGCGCGTACGCTGCAACGAAGAGCCGGAACTCGTACGAGTAGCGATGCCCCTCGTCGAGCAGATACGCCTCTGTGACGTGGTAGCGCTCATCGGGGATCGCGGCGTTGAGCATGGTAACGAGCTGGTCCACGGCCTCGTCGCCCGCCGCCCGGAGAAGCGCCTGCGTCGCCTCGGGGGTCAGGGCGGTCGCCGCGCCGCGCGCGGCCCGGTCCGCGGCCGCCTCTCGAAGCGTCCGGACGGCTGCCGCCACCAGCTGCCCGCTCCCGTGGTCGATCGGCGCTCCGGACTCGTCGCGGCCGAATGGTCGGCCGACGAGCGCGCCGGGGCCGACAGGCGGAGTCGCGCTCGAGTCCGCGCGCACGCCAGGTGCGCGGCGCACACTGTCGCCCGCCCGGGCTCGACCCTGCGCGGCTTCGGCCGCCATCCGGTCAGGCGTTCCCCTGGCTCTGGATGGCGTGCGGGCCCAGCCGGGCGGCGAGACTCGCGGTCGGCTGCGCCCGGGGAGGCGGTCGAACGCGCCACGGCCTGGGCAAGGGCCGGCCCAACGAGCGCGGCGATCGCGCTGATCACCTTCAGGTCGGCCGCGAGGTACTCGCCCGCGGTCGCGGCAGTTCCGAGCACGCCCACGGTGCGCCCGCCGGCGCGGAGCGGGGCCACGATGAGCGCGGTGAGCGTCCGCTCGCCGGGCGTGGCATCCGGGTCGTCGGCGGGTCGGTTCACCAGCTCCGGCGTGCCCGCGACGGCGACCCGCCACAGGATCCCCGCGCCGGCACTTGAGACGTTGAATGGCGGCGGTGGTCCGCCCGGCACCGTGCTCAGCCGACCGTCGGCCTCGTCGAGGCCGAGCACGAACCCGCGACCACCGGCCGGGAGCCGGCCGGCCTCGTCGGCGCCGGCCGTGGCGATCGCGCCGGCATCCAGCGAGTCGCCGAGGCGATCGGCAAGGTCGTAGATCAGGCTCAGCTCACGGTATCGATCGAGCGTCTCGGCCGCGAGAATCCGCTTGTCCAGCTCGCGCGCCACCGCGTACGAGAGCACGCGAGCGACCACGCGAGCCGGCGCAGCGGCCGCCTCCACCCAGCCGACCGTCTCGCCGTCGAGCGCGATCGGGGCCCGCGTCAGCGGCTGGGCCGGCGTCCCGCGCTCCAGCAGGAAGAGGCCATCCGCGTCGATGATCCTGACCGGCGCGTCGAGGCCCGCGAGGACGCTCGCCAGCAGAGGCGCCACGTGCCGGTGGCGCACCACGTATCGGCCCAGGTCGACCCGCCGGCCCACCAGCGTCGCGTCCGCGTCGGTCACGCGAGGCCCAGGATGCCGCGCGCGTAACCGAGCAGTCGGTCGGGATCGAACGGCTTGGTCATGAACTCGTCCGCGCCCGCCGCCAGCCCGCGCTCGCGGTCCAACGCCTGGCCCCTGGCGGTCAGGAGGACGATCGTGCCGGCGTCGGCCCCGAGCTCGGCCTTCGCGGTTCGGCAGACGTCGTAGCCGTTCATCTTCGGCATCATCACGTCGAGGAACGTGAGTGCCGGCCGATGGACCCGGATCGCCTCGAGTGCCGCTTCCCCGTCCGGCGCCGTGAGGAGGAGGACGCCCTCGTCCCCCAGCTCCTCCAGCGTCTGCTCGATCAGCAGGCGGATGTGATGCTCATCGTCGACGACCAGCACGTTGGCCACGCGGTCCCCCCAAGCAGCCGGCCCGGCGTTTGCCGGAGCGGCGAGTGTGCCGCAAGGACGCGGACCCTGCAACGGGCCGTGGCAAGGATCGAGGCGGAGTACGCTCCGCCTGCCACTCCGAATTCGAGGATCCCGATGACAGCCACGCGTACCGAGACCAATTCGATGGGGCCGATCGAGGTCCCGGCCGACCATTACTGGGGCGCCCAGACCCAGCGCTCGCTGCACCATTTCGCGATCAGCACGGACACGATGCCGGTCCCGATCATCCACGCGTTCGGGATCCTCAAGCGCGCCGCGGCCGAAGTGAACGCGGACCTCGGGCTCCTCCCGGCCGAGAAGCGTGACCTGATCGTCCGCGCCGCCGACGAGGTGATCGACGGGACGCTGGCGGCGGAGTTCCCGCTGCGCGTCTGGCAGACCGGCTCGGGCACGCAGTCGAACATGAACGTGAACGAGGTGATCGCCGCGCGCGCCAACGAGCTGGCCACGGGCGTCCGGGGCGGCAAGGCCCCGATCCACCCGAACGACCACGTGAACATGAGCCAGTCCTCGAACAACACGTTCCCGACCGCGCTGCACATGGCCGTGGCCACGGAGCTCCAGCTGCGCCTCCTGCCATCGGTTGCGGCGCTCGGCGATGCCCTCGAGGCGAAGGCCCGGGCGTGGGCGGGGATCGTCAAGATCGGCCGCACGCACCTCCAGGACGCGGTCCCGCTCACCCTGGGCCAGGAGTTCTCGGGTTACGTGGCGATGCTGGAGGGGGACGTCGCCCGCATCGGGGCGGTGCTCCCGGGACTCCAGGAGATCGCGCTCGGTGGGACCGCGGTCGGGACCGGGCTCAACGCCCACCCCGAGTTCGCGGCGCGTTCCGCGGCCCGGATCGCCGAGCTCACGGGCATCCCCTTCACGTCCGCGCCGAACAAGTTCGCGGCGCTCGCCGGCCAGGAGGCCACGGTCTTCGCGTCCGGAGCGCTCAGGACGCTCGCGACGAGCCTCATGAAGATCGCGAACAACGTCCGCTGGCTCGGCTCAGGCCCGCGCGCCGGCCTTGGCGAGCTGCGCCTGCCCGAGAACGAGCCGGGCTCCTCGATCATGCCGGGCAAGGTGAACCCGACCCAGAGCGAGATGCTCACGATGGTCGCCGTGCAGGTGATGGCCTACGACGTGGCCATCGGCATCGCCGGCAGCCAGGGCAACTTCGAGCTCAACGTCTTCAAGCCGATCATCGCCCGCGACCTCCTGCACGGGATCGAGCTGCTCACCGACGCCTGCCGCTCCTTCCGCGAGCACTGCATCGAGGGACTGGAGGCGGACGAGGAGCGAATCGCCGCCCACGTGGCGAGCTCGCTGATGCTCGTCACGGCGCTCGCCCCGCACATCGGCTACGACCGGGCCGCGCAGATCGCCAAGACGGCCCACCACGAGGGCTCGACGCTGCGGGCGGCGGCCGTCGCGTCCGGATACCTGACCGCCGAGGAGTTCGACGCATGGGTCCGGCCCGCGGAGATGACCGGTCCCGAGCCGGCCCGCTGAGCGCGCACCGCGGGAAGCCGCCAGGGGCCAGCCGGCGCTGACAGGCGGTCGCCCGGGGATTTCCGCGCGGGGTGGCTCAGGGGCCGCTCGGCGACGGAAGGGGCACCGGCTGCGGTGACGGCGTCGGCGACGGCGTGGGCGTCGGCGGGAAGGCGATCGCCAGCAGGGCGGTCGCGAAGACGTCCGGGCTGACGCGGTCCTGGTTCGTCACGACCGCGACGCTGAACCCCGAGTCCGGCAGGTAGCGCATCGTGGCCCCGGCGCCGATCAGCCGCCCGTTGTGGCCCACCGTCAGGCGACCGCCCAGCCAGGCGTCCTCGACCCCGAGTCCGTACGGGAGCGTCGACCCGGCACCGAGGCTGTGCGAGACGTCGAGCATCGCGACAAGCGTGTCCGGCCGAAGGACCGCGCCCCCGTAGAGGCGGCGCGCCCAGACGGCGAGATCCCGGGACGTCGCGGCGATCGCCCCAGCGCTCCCCGCCGCGGTCACGACCGACGTGAACGGCGAGATCGCCGTCCCGTCGCCCTGGCTCACGGTGCGGATCGTCGACCCGGAGCCGAGCACCTCGTACGAGGTCGCCACCGCCCCGCGCGCGGCCTCGGCACCCTGGACAAAGGTCCGGACCAGGCGCAGCGGTCCGAGGAACCGGCGCCGCAGCTCCGTCGAGACCGGGTTGCCCGTGACCCGCTGCACGACCTGGCCGAGCAGCACGTAGTTCGAGTTCGAGTAGTGCCAGCACGTGCCGGGCGGGCAGTACGGCGAGCGCATGTACCCGAGGGCCCGGGCGGGCGTCCAGGCGCGCCGCCGGTCCGCCAGGAGCGCGGGGTCGATGGCCGGGTTCGAGAAGAAGTCGTAGATGCCGCTCGTGTGGTCGAGCAGCTCGCGGAGCGTCGCGTCGGCGGGCGCAGCCGCCGTCGGGAGCCAGCGCACCACCGGGTCGTCGAGCGACAGCCGGCCCTCGTCGGCGAGCTGGAGGATCAGCGCGGCGAGGAACGTCTTCGAGACGCTCCCGACCGAGAATGCCGTGGTCGGCGCGACCGGCACGTGCAGCTTCACGTCCGCCCAGCCATTCACCCCGGTCCAGCTCCGGCCATCCGGCCAGATGATCGTGGCCGAGACGCCCGGCACGTGGTACGCGACGCGAATGGCGTTGAGGCGGGCCTGGAGCGCGGCGGCCGGGATCGGCGTCGGGGCGGGTGCCGGCGACGGAACAGGCGCCGCGAGATCCGCGGCCGGCGCCGGCGAGGCGCTCGCTCCTGCCGCGGCTGCCACCGCACCAGGGGTGAGCCCGCGAAACGGACCGGCAGACCCGTCCGTGAGGCCGACGCCGGTCCCGAGCAGCGCAAGTCCCAGTCCGAGGCTCGTCGCGAGACGGCGGCGCGGCGCGCGACCCGAGTCGCCGCGTGACGGGATGCCGGGTTCCACGCCGAAGAGCCTACAGGGCCGCCCGCCGCGCCATGACCCTGCGGCGCACGCGGCGGCGCCCAGCCACGGGGTCGGAGTCACCGCAAAGGCTGCCTCGGCGGGCGCGGTCGCCCGCGACGCATCCTCCCGGGGCGCGGTCGCCCGCGGGCATGTGCGCCCCGCCGCTCGCTCCCTTACCAGAGGCGGAGCTGCTCCGTGCGGCGCAGCCAGAAGAGCGCGATGAACCCGAGCGCGACGCCCACCGCGAGGAAGATCCACTGCAGGAACATCGTCTCGGGCATCACGAGCAGCTGGACCAGGATCCAGATGATGAGCCCCACGGCCAGGGTCCCGGTCAGCCACGGCGCCAGCCAGTGGCGCCGGACGGTGAGCGCGGCGAGCGCCAGCATCCCGGCGCCGTTGACCGCGAGCAGGTAAAGGCCCGGGACCAGGTACGAGCCGAACGGGGTCGCCTCGATCCAGCCGGACGGAAGCTGCATCAGGCCGCCGCTCGTGTCGATGAGGAACATGACCCCGACCGGGATCGCGAGCACGCCGGTGAACAGCTCGAGCAGCACCCCGAGCCAGGCGTACCGCGGTCGATCGACATGGCCCGACGCCGGCATGAACCGAAGCTCCATGGCACCTCCGCCCGGTCGCGCGGCAGTCGTTCGTCGGCTGCGCCGATGGCAGGTCCCATGATTCGACAGCGGGCCCGGCGCCGATCAGGGCCAGTCGACATCGCGGCCCGTGCCGAGCGTCTCCCGCCCGGCGACCCAACGGCCCGCCTCGGCGCTCCGGCGACGCCGGGCCGCACCGGGGCGGGTGCGTGACCACCGGAGGATCCGGGTCGCCCACCCGGCGCGAGGGGCGCCCGATCGCGGGCGGCGATCCTAGCCGGTCACCCGGGCGATGCCCCGTGGTGACCGCCGGCCAACGCTCCGGCGCGAAGCGCTGCCAGCAGCGCCGCTCCGTCGGGCCGGCCCAGCCCGGTGCACGCGTCCCAGCCGGGCCTCGCCGTGTAGGCGCCGTTGCCCCCGCTCGTGATGTCGCGGAACGTGCCCGACGGAGCGGCGTAGACGAGCGGGTTCAGGAACCCGACAAACGTGGCCAGCTGCTGGTTCAGCTGGACCACGAGCGCCGCCATGAGCGGCGCGACCGCGCTTGTCCCGCCGACGACCATCTGCGTTCCGTCCACGCGGATCGCATACCCGCTGGCGGGGCTTGCGTTCCCGGCGATGTCGGGCACGCCCCGTCCGACCCGGCCGCCAGGGTTCGCCGACGCGGGCACGGCGGCGCCCGACTGGTAGGCCGGCAGGTCGAAGACGTCGCTGATCCCTCCACCGGTCGCGCCGCCGCCCGGCTCGTCGTCCCACGTCCGCTCGTCGTCGACCGTGGCGGGCGAGCCGATCAGCCGTGTCCCGCCGCAGGCGACCGCGTGCGGGCTGGACGCAGGGAAGTCCACGTGGGCAAGACCGTCGGTGACCCCGTCTCCGGAGCCGTTGTCCCCGGCCGCGCAGAGCACGGTGACGCCCACTCGGGCGGCGTCCTGGAACGCCTGGTCCATCGCCTGCATCGCCTGCCCTGTCCAGCGGGACTCGGGTCCGCCCCAGCTGATGGAGATCACCGACGGCCGGTTCACCGTGTCGTGGGTGGCGGCAGTCACGGCGTCGAGGAAGCCGCGGTCCGTGTTCGGGGCGAAGTAGACGGCGATCGTGGCACGCGGAGCGATCGCCCCTGCAACCTCGATATCGAGCATCACCTCGCCATCTGCGCCGTTCGGCCCGTTCGGGCTGCTCTTCGCGCCGTCGACCGAGATGGCGACGACCTTCGGGGCCGAAATGCCCAGCGCCGCGAAGTACGCCGCGATGTCTCGTCGTCGCAGGCCACCGCCCAGCTCGATGAGCGCGATGCACTGCCCCTTCCCCGTGGCGGCCGGCACAAAGTCGTAGAGGTGGGCGACCTGCGGGGGCGTGAACAACGTGGCGGGCGCTCTCGGTGCGGCACCGGCATCGACGGTCGCGCGTCGCGGCGCGCGCGGCCCCTCCAGCGGGAGGGCTCGGAAATGCGGCTCGCCCTGCGGCCGGTCGTCGAGCCCGAACACGCCCTCGACGATCCCCGCAAGCGCGGCCGGGACCGTGACCGCGCCGACTCGCCCCCGATACGTGCCCTGGTCATACGCGTAACGCTGGAGCTTCACCCCGAACGCGGAGCTCATCGATCGAGCGGGACCGGCCAGGACGACCCTGCGCTGGGCAGGATCCGCCTCGACGACCTCGAGTCCGTGGTTCGCGGCGAACGACCGGACCGCCGCGATGTCGGAGGGGTCCGCCCCGCGGCTCGTGCCCAGCTCCTCGCGACTCAGGTAGCGACGGTCACCGAGATTCGGCGTGAACGCCGCCGACGGGGACGGCGCCGCGGCCGGCACACCAGGCCGGACACGGACGGTGACCTCGACGAGCTCATCGGGGTGGAGCTCGCCGATGACCGTTGCTCCGGGCAGCGGGCGGCGGCCGCTGCCCGCAATCTCGAAGCGCGGCTCCTCCGTTGGCATGACGGCCTCCCCCCTTCATGCGTCGCGACGATGCGACGACCGGCGATGCCCGTGTCGTAGCGCGGGATGCTACCGACTCGGGCACCCTGCGTCCACAGGTGGCGCCCGGCCGATCGACGGACGACGCGCCGACCGGGCGATACACTCCGCTCCCGTGACCACCGCCAGCCCGCTCGTCCTGCTCGTCTCCTGCCCGGATCGGCCGGGCATCGTCGCGGCGCTGGCGCAGGTGCTCTTCGCACACGGCGCGAACATCCTCGACCTGGACCATCACACCGATGCGAACGCGGGCCGGTTCTTCGCCCGCTTCCGGTTCTCGCCGGGGCCGCCTGCCCCGGGCAGCACCCGCCGTGCTGGAGACGCCGCGCTCCGGGCCGCGATCGCGGACGTGGGCGTCCGCTTCGCGATGGAGCTTCGGCTCACCTCGGAGGCCGACCGCAAGCAGCTCGTCGTCTTCGTCTCGCGGTTCGACCACTGCCTGTGGGACCTCCTGCTGCGCCACAAGGCCGGCGAGCTGCCCTGCGAGATCCCGCTGCTGATCTCGAACCACCCGGACCTTGGCCCCATCGCCGCCCAGTTCGGGATCCGCTACGAGGTGGTGCCGGTCACGCAGGCGGGCAAGGCGGAGGCCGAGGCCCGGGAGCGGGCGCTGCTCGCCGAGGTGCGGGCGGACGTCGTGGTCCTGGCCCGGTACATGCAGGTCCTTTCGCCCGACTTCATCGCGGCCTGGCCGAACCGGATCATCAACATCCATCACTCGTTCCTGCCGGCGTTCCAGGGCGCGCGGCCCTACCACCAGGCGCATGAGCGCGGCGCGAAGCTGACCGGGGCCACCGCCCACTACGTCACGACCGACCTCGACGAGGGGCCGATCATCGACCAGGACGTCATCCGCTCGTCGCACCGCGACACCGTGGAGGACCTGGTGCGCAAGGGCCGCGACGTGGAGCGCACGGTCCTTGCCCGGGCGGTCCGCTGGCACCTGGAGGACCGGATCATCGTCCACGGCAACCGGACCGTCGTCTTCGGCTGATCGACGCCGGGCGGTGCGCGGCGCCGGGCACGGCGGATCCGGATCGGGCTCGTCGCGGACGTCGATCGCCCCCCGCGACCGCCACCGGCACGATGGGCGGAACGGCCCCGAGGTCAGAGCGAGGCGGCCAGGATCCCCTCGATCTCGGCGTCGGTGAGCGCCACCGGGTTCGTGCGCATGCTGCTGCCGCGGCTCTCGGCCACCAGGGCCGAGAAGGCGTCCGGGCCCACGCCGAGCGTCGCCAGCCGCGGAATCCCCAGCGCCGCGGTGAGCCGCTCGAGCGTCGCGAGCAGCATGCCGCGCGCCTCGTGGTCCGGGAGCGCGGCGACGGCCGGTTGTGAGCGTCCGGCAAGCAGGCGGCCGGCGTCCGCATAGCGGTCCAGCGCCGGGGACGCGGGCTCCCGCGCCGCGAGCGCTGCGAGGTTGGCGCGCGTGACCGCGGCCAGGAGCGCGCCGCATCCGGTGCCATGGTGGATGCCGAAGCGTGCCCCGAGCGGCGCGACCAGCCCGTGGGCCGCGCCGAGTCCCGCGTTCGCGAGGGCGATGCCGGAGCAGAGGGCCGCCCATGCCATCGCCGCGCGCGCATCGGCCGTGACGGTCGCGCCCGCGCCGTCGATCGCCGCCGCATGCCATGCAGGCAGCGCGCCCGCGATCGCTGCAAGCCCGCTCCGCGCGACCGCGTCGGTGAACGGCGTGGCTCCGGTGCTCGTCAGCGACTCGAGCAGCTGGGTCAGCGCGTCCATGCCGTCGCCGGCGATCACCGCGGGCGGGCAGCCGGCCAGCAGGTCCGGGTCGAGGAGCGCGACCTCCGCCACCAGGCGCTGGTCGCGGAACGACTTCTTGAACGGCGGGTCGCCCGCCCCCACGCCCGGCAGGTGCCCGGAGATCACGGCGTTCTTCGTCGCCTCGCTGCCCGTCCCCGCCGTCGTCGGCACGGCCACGAACGGGGTCGCGGGTCCCGGGTAGGGAATGCTGCGTCCGATGCCCTCGAGATGGTCGAGGATGGAGGTGCCGCTGCGCAGCAGCCCGGCGACCGCCTTGGCGGTGTCGAGCGCCGCCCCGCCGCCGATCCCGACCACGAGGTCCGGCGGGTCGTGACGCGCGTCGGCGACGGCACCGTCGACGACTTCCGGGGAGGGCTCGCCGGCGACCGCGAGGTGGCTCCACGACACGCCCGCCGCCGCGAGGCCGTCCACGAGCGGCGCCCACGCCGGGCCCTCCCGGAAGGAGCGCCCGCCCGTGACGAGCAGGACGCGGCTCCCGAAGCCGGCCGCGATCGCCGGCAGCTCGCCGATGCGGCCGGCCCCGAAGACGATCCGCGGAAGTCGCGAGACGTCGAACGCCCCGAACGGCCCTCGAGCGCTCACGGGAGGGATGGCAGCAGACCCACGAACGGCTCGCCACGGCGGGGCTCCGCCATCCAGCTCGCCACGGCGGCCTTCCACGCAAGGTAGTGCGCCGTCTCCTTGTGGGCAGCGGCCGCAGCGGCATCGACGTACGCCTCGTAGAAGACGAAGCGGGTCGGGTCGTCGGGCGCCTGCAGGACGTCGAAGCGGAGGCAGCCCGGCTCGGCCACCGCCCCCGCGTGGTTCGGCCGGGTGGCGGCGATGAAGTCGGCGACATGCTCCGGCAGGACGCAGACGTGGACGAGCGTGACATGCATCGGCGGAACCTCCTGGCCGGGAGCGTACCGCGCACGGACGGTCGGTTCGCGCCAGAATCGCCGGGTCGACCCTTCCCGCCAAGGAGGCCATCCATGGCCGACCCCGTCCGCGTTGCGTACTACTACCGGACCCGCTGGGGCTCCCACGCGGAGTTCGTCGAGCTCTTCACGCGCAACCACTGGCCGATCCTTCGCGAGCAGCTCCGCGAGGGCCGCTTCCTCGCGGTGACGCTCGACGTCCCGCGCTTCCATGGCGACGGCCGCGCGGACTGGGACGTGCTCGTCACGATCGTGTATCGCGACTGGGCGGCGATGGAGGCGCACGCCGAGGCGGAGATCGCCGCGCGGCTCTTCCCCGACCAGGCCGCCTACCGGGCCGAGGAGCAGCGCCGCTTCGCGCTCCTCGACGCGCACTGGGACGTGCCGCTCGAGCCCGTGGCGCTTCCCGCCTGACGGCGTTCAGGCCGCCGTCGGCGGCGACGCGGCCACGTCGCCGGATGCGTCGCCGGACGCCTCGCCCGGCACGCGGCGTCGCTCGAGCCCCACGAGGTTGACGAGCGCGCCGATCAGGAGCAGGCCGCCTCCGACCCGCGCCGCCAGCTGGAACGCCTCCGTCGAGGCCGCCCGCGCCGCGACGACGAGATCCGCGGGCGTGTCGGGCGGCGCCGGGGCGAGCGGCTGGATCGTCGAGAACGGTGGCGAGTCCCGGGCGTAGCCAGGGGCCTTCGCGGCGAGCGACGGCGCGAACGAGGCCGTGATCGCGATGAACAGCACGGCGCTCACGAGGGGCGCGCCCACCCGGGAGATTGCGTTGTTGATCGCCGATCCCAGCCCGGCTCGCGCGACCGGGATCGACGCCATGAGGGCGGTCGTCAGGGGTGCGACCAGCAGGGCGATCCCGAAGCCGAACAGGAGCGTCGTCGGGAAGACATCCACCAGGAAGTCGCCAGGGGGCACCAGGCTGGTCACGGAGGACGGCGTCGCGGCCCATGCCGTGCTGGTGGAGGGGATCCTCGAGATCCAGAAGAGGCCGGTTGCCATCAGGAGCGGTCCGGCGACCATGAACGGCCGTGCGCCGTACCGGCCGGCGAGGCGTCCGGCAGGCGTCGAGAGGATCGTCAGGAGCAGGCTCGACGGGATCCCGATCATGCCGGAGGCAAGGGGCGTGTAGCCCAGCGTTCCCTGGAGGAAGAGGTTCTGGAACGTGAGCCCGACGTAGAGCGCGCCGTAGATCACGAGCGTGGAAAGGTTCACGACCGAGAAGTTGCGAGACCGGAAGAGGTCGATGGGGACGAGCGGGTGCGGCCGGACGGCCATCAGCACCGGGAATGAGACCAGCGCGAGCGCCCCGACCCCGAGGGCGACGAACGCGATCGGGTCATGCCAGGCGCGCTCCTGGCCGCGCGTCGCGCCGAACGCGAGGCCGCCCACGGCGACCGCCGCGACGATCGCGCCGAACCAGTCGAGCTGGCCCGTGTCGCCCTCGTTGCGCGACTCGGGGACCGCCCGCAGCGCGACGAGGGCGATCAGCACGAGCGGCAGGTTGACCAGGAAGGCGGCCCGCCAGGAGATCGACTGGACCAGGAAGCCGCCCACCAGCGGGCCCAGCGTCACCAGGGCCGACGTCGAGGCGGCCCAGACCCCGATCGCCCGACCCCGCTCCTCGCCCTCGAAGCTCGCGGTGATGATCGAGAGGGCGCCCGGCACGAGGAGCGCGCCGGCAGCGCCCTGGAGCAGCCGGGCGAGGATCAGCACCTCCATGTTCGGGGCCGCTCCACAGATCGCCGATGTGATCCCGAAGCCGAGCAGGCCCAGGCGGAAGACACGCCGCCGGCCCAGCCTGTCGGAGAGCGCGCCGGCGAGGATCAGGAGCGCGGCGAGGACCGCCAGGTACCCGCTGGAGACGTAGGTCAGGCCCTCCAGGCGCCCGAACAGCGTCGACGGCAGGTCGCGCCCGATGGTCTCCAGGGCGACGTTGACGATCGTTCCGTCGAGGAAGACGATCCCCGAGCCCAGGACGACCGTGAGCAGGATCGGGCCGCGCCGGACCTTCATCGCGCCTGGCGGCACTGCTCGCGTCGCGCCCGCTCGCGTCGCGCCCGCTCAGGCTCCGGCCGCTCGGGCTCCGGCTGCCCCGGTTCGGGGCGCCCCCGGTCCATGGCGGGCGGTCGCTGCCCGAGGGACCGCGGCGTCACTTCGGTGCCAGCGTCCGGACGTGGGCGATCGCCCGGGAGACCCACGCGTCGAGGCTCGCGGCGTCGGCGAGCACCGATGGCGGCAGGCTCACGTAGCCCCGCATGGGGCGGCCCGGCATCGGCTCGAAGCTCTGGCCGCCGAGATCGCGAAGCGCCGCGGCATCGGCCTCCGCCAGCCGCACGATCCAGCGATCCTGGTGGAGGGACGTGGTCAGGTTGCCGCCCAGGAACGCAGCGGGGTATCCGAACATCTGCCGGGTGGCCAGCTCGGGTCGCCCCTGCACGTACGCGGCGAACGCGGCGACCAGCTCCGGTGGTGACTTCTTCCAGGACGATTCGGCCATCGCGCCCTCCCCCGCGAGTCTACCCGTGCGGCGCTCGCCGGCACGGGAACCGGTCAGTCGTCGAGGTTCGGTGCCAGCCAGCGGGACATCTCGGCCAGCGGCCGGCCCTTGCGCCGGGCATAGTCCTCCAGCTGGTCCGGACCGATCCGGCCGATCCCGAAGTACGACGCCTCCGGCCGCCAGAGGTAGATCCCGCTCACCGATGCCGCTGGGAGCATCGCCATCGACTCGGTGAGCGAGATTCCGGCGCGGGCGGGAGCCTCCAGGAGCGCGAAGAGCGTCTCCTTCTCCGTGTGGTCGGGAAGCGCCGGGTAGCCGGGCGCCGGGCGGATCCCGCGGTACCGCTCGGCAAGCAGGTCGACGTTGGAGAGCGCCTCGTCCGGCGCGTAGCCCCACAGCTCGCGCCGGACCAGCTCGTGGAGGCGCTCCGCGAACGCCTCGGCCAGCCGGTCCGCGAGCGCCTTGACCAGGATCGCGTCGTAGTCGTCGTGGGCGGCCTCGAACGTCGCCGCAGCTTCGGCGGCCCCGAGCCCGGCCGTGACCGCGAAGGCGCCGACGTAGTCCAGGATCCCCGACGTTCGCGGCGCGACGAAGTCGGCGACGGCGATGTTCGGCCGGCCGGGCGGCTTCTGCTGCTGCTGGCGCAGGGTGCGCAGGATCCCGGCGAGCCCGGCGCGATCCGCCGAGGTGTACAGCTCGATGTCGTCGCCCACGGCGTTGGCCGGCCAGAACCCGACCACCGCGCTCGCCCGCAGGAGCCGCTCCGCCGTGATGCGCTCCAGCATCGCCTCCGCGTCCGCGTGGAGCGAGCGCGCCTGGTCGCCAACGCGGGCGTCCGAGAGGATCTCCGGGTAGTGCCCCTTGAGCTCCCACGTCGCGAAGAACGGGGTCCAGTCGATGCGCGGGACCAGGTCCTCGAGCGGGTGATCCACGAGCGCGCGGACCCCGGTGAACGTCGGGACCGGCACCGGGACGCCCAGGTCCGGCCGCAGCGGGTTGGCTCGCGCCTCCTCGATCGAGACGCGGGCCTCGCGGGCGCGGCGGTCGCCCCGCTCGCGTCGGACGGTCTCGTATTCCGCCCGGATGCCCGCCGCGAACGTGTCGCGCTCGGCGCCGAGCAGGGCGCCCACCACGCCGACGGCCCGCGACGCGTCGGCGACATGGACGACCGGGCCGGAGTACGCCGCCTCGATCTTCACCGCCGTGTGCACCCGCGACGTGGTGGCCCCGCCGATCAGGAGCGGAATCGTGAAGCCTTCGCGCTCCATCTCGCCCGCCACGTGGCGCATCTCCTCGAGGGACGGGGTGATCAGGCCCGAGAGCCCGATCACGTCCGCGCCGACCTCCCGCGCGGTCGAGAGGATCTTCGCCGCAGGGACCATCACGCCCAGGTCCAGGACGTCGTAGTTGTTGCAGCCCAGCACGACGCCCACGATGTTCTTGCCGATGTCGTGGACATCGCCCTTGACCGTCGCCATGACGATCCGGCCCTTCGCCTGCGGCGCCCCGCCGCCCGCCTTCTGCTCGGCCTCGATGAACGGGACCAGGTGGGCGACCGCGGTCTTCATCACCCGCGCGCTCTTGACGACCTGGGGGAGGAACATCTGGCCGGCGCCGAAGAGGTCCCCGACGCGGTCCATCCCCGCCATCAGCGGCCCCTCGATCACGTCGAGCGGGCGCGCGGCAGCCAGGCGCGCCTCCTCCACGTCCCCGACGACGTACTCGGCGATCCCCTCCACGAGCGCGTGCGTGAGCCGCTCCCCGACGGGCAGTGCGCGCCAGGCCAGGTCCGGGCCGCTCCCGTGCGCGCCGCCGCGCGCGGTGTCGGCAACCGCCAGGAGCCGCTCGGTCGCGTCGGCGCGCCGGTTCAGGACCAGGTCCTCGACGCGCTCGCGGAGGTCGGGCTCGATCTCCGAGTAGACCGTGAGCGCAGCCGGGTTGACGATCCCCATCCCCATCCCGGCCCGGACCGCGTGGTACAGGAAGACCGAATGGATCGCCTCGCGGACGGGGTCGTTGCCGCGGAACGAGAAGGAGACGTTGCTGACGCCGCCGCTCACGATGGAGTGGGGGAATCGGCGCCGCAGCTCCCGGGCCGCGTCCATGTAGGCGGTGCCGTAGCCGGCGTGCTCCTCGATCCCGGTGCCGATCGCGAACACGTTGGGGTCGTGGATCACGTCCTCGTCGTCGAAGCCCGCCCCTTCCACGAGCAGCCGGTGCGCGCGGGAGAGGATCTCGACCTTGCGCTCCACGCTGTCGGCCTGGCCGGACTCGTCGAAGGCCATGACGACGACGGCCGCGCCGTACCGACGGGCCAGCCGCGCCTGGGCCAGGAAGGGCGCCTCACCTTCCTTGAGGGAGAGCGAGTTGACGATCGCCTTGCCCTGGACCGACCGGAGCCCGGCCTCGATGACCGGCCAGCGCGACGAGTCGATCATCACGGGCACCCGGGCGATCGCGGGCTCCCCGGCGATCAGGTCCAGGAAGCGGGCCATGGCCGCCTCGGAGTCGAGCATCGCCTCGTCCATGTTGACGTCGATGACCTGGGCGCCGTTCTCCACCTGGTCGCGCGCGATCGCGACCCCGGCCTCGTAGTCGCCGGCGAGGATCCGCTTCGCGAACGCCCGCGAGCCGGTGACGTTCGTGCGCTCGCCGACGTTGACGAAGCGTGAGTCGGGGCCGATCTCCACGGCCTCGAGCCCGGCGAGGCGCGTCCGGGGCGGGAGCGTCGGGACGGCGCGCGGTGCCATCCCGCGCACGGCGGTCGCGACCGCGCGGACGTGCGCCGGGGTGGTGCCGCAGCATCCGCCCACGAGGTTCACCAGGCCGTCACGCGCGAAGCCGCCGAGGACCCCGGCGGTCGTGTCCGGCACCTCGTCGTAGCCGCCGAGCTCGTTGGGGAGGCCGGCGTTCGGATAGGCGGTGACGCGCACGTCGGCGACCCGGCCCAGCTCGGCGACGAACGGACGGAGTGCCGCCGCCCCCAGCGCGCAGTTGAGGCCGACGCTCCACGGCCGGGCGTGGCGGACCGCGTACCAGAACGCCTCCGGCGTCTGCCCGGAGAGCGTCCGGCCGGACAGATCCACGATCGTGCCCGAGAGCATCACGGGGAGGCGCAGGCCGGTCTCCTCGAACACCTCCTCGAGCGCGAAGATCGCCGCCTTCGCGTTGAGGGTGTCGAAGATCGTCTCCACCAGGAGGATGTCGGCGCCGCCGTCGATCAGGCCTCGGGCCGCCTCGGCGTACGCGGCGCGGAGCTCCTCGAAGCGGACGTTGCGGGCGCCGGCGTCCGCGACGTCGGGAGAGATCGACGCCGTCCGGTTGGTCGGGCCCAACGCGCCGGCGACCCAGCGCGGGCGGCCGTCGCGCGCCTCCGCCGCATCCGCCGCGGCGCGGGCCAGGCGAGCGGCCGTCTCGTTCAGCTCGCGGGCGAGGTGGGAGAGCCCGTAGTCGGACTGACTGATCGCGGTTGCATTGAACGTGTTCGTCTCGATGACGTCGGCGCCGGCGTCCAGGTAGGCGGCGTGGATCGCCGAGATGACGTCGGGCCGCGTGAGCGAGAGCAGGTCGTTGTCGCCGCGGAGGTCCCGGGGGTGATCTCGAAAGCGCGCACCGCGGAAGTCGTCCTCACTCAACAGGTAGTCCTGGATGAGCGTACCCATCGCCCCGTCGAGCACGAGGATCCGCTCGGCCGCCGTGGCGTCGAGCAGGGGTCGGCGGCGCTCTCGAGTCAGCGGCTCCATGATCCGAGTGTATCCCGCGACTTCCGCGTGCGGGCCGACGAGCGACGTCCCCGGCCGCCGGCCCGGGCGCAGGAGCTCCCCGCCGACCGATGGCGGCGCGGCCGGTCCGTCAGTCGCGATCGAGTTGCAGGTCGACGGTCAGCTGGTCTCCCGCCTCCCAGTCCGCCGGGTGCTCCTCGCGCATCCTGTGCGCTTCCCTCGATACCCAGGCTGCCACGGCCGGATGCGCCACCCGCAGAGCCTCGGCGTGGGCATAGCGGCGCGCAAGCGCCGCCAGCATCGCCCCGTGCAACGCCCGCGGTGACAGCGCGCCGATTCGCTGCTCCACGCCGGGCGAGAAGTCGATCGGGACCTTGATCCTCGCGAAGAACGCGCCGACCTCGCCCGTGAGCGGGTCGACCGCCTGGCTGTGCCCGGTCGAGCGCAGGATCGGCGCGGGCGACTCGAAGACTGCGACGGTCGTGTCGGCGTCGAGCGCGGCGACGGTGACCTCCCCACCGAAGCTCAGGAAGGAGTTGAAGGCCTCAACCCGGTCCACGACGCGGATCGTGCCCCAGCTGTATGCCCCGCGATGCGGGACCGGCGTCGCGCGGGTGATCTCCACCAGGCGCCCCCGGCCCGCGCCGACGGCCCAGTGCGCGACGAGCTCGGGGTCGAAGTGTTCCAGCGTGGGCCGGCTCCGCAGCGCGACGAGAAGCTGCGCGGCACCGGACTCCTCGGGGTGCGAGCCGCCGACGACGACGAATCCCAGGTTGGCAAGGCGCTCCGTGGCGTGCCGGAGGCTGGGGTCCGCGCTCATCGGGTGGTCGGTCGGGGTGGTCATGCCGCAAGTCTGAACCCCACCGGGCAATGCGGCAGGCGCCAGACCGGCCGTTCGCGTGGGCCAGTCGGCCCGGACTTCGCGCGTGGCCCCTGCTAGGCTCCGGCCGTGATGCGGCGCGCGCGGCTCGTGACGTTCCTGGCGGGCGAACCGCCGGATGAGCCGCCCGGCGCGATCGACCGGCGTACCGTCGACCTGCTCGGGCTCCGGCTTCCGGCTCTGGCGACTGCCGCGCTGCTGCTGGTCAGCCTGCTCCTTCTCCTCCAGCACACCCACGACATCCTGCCGCGCTTCGGGCCGGTCGATCCGCGGAGCCTTCGTAACCAGGCCATCGAGCGGTTCGTGCTCTTCGGGATCGTGCCGCTTGGGGTGCTGCTCGCGCTTCGGGAAGATCCGCGGCGCTACGGGCTGCGGCTCGGCGACGCACGACGCGGGCTGATCCTGCTGGCCGTGCTCTCCGCGGTGACGCTGCCGGCGATCGTGCTGATCGCCCGGGTCCCCGAGATCCGTGACTGGTACGCGCCGTCGATGTCGACCGGTGCCGACGTGGCGATCTCGAACGTCCTGGATCTTGTGCCGACCGAGTTCCTGATCCGTGGCTTTCTGCTCTTCGCGCTGCTCCGCGCCGTCGGGCCGCTCGGGGTGGTCATCGCCGTGGTGCCGTTCGCGTTCACGCACATCGGCAAGCCGGACATCGAGACGCTCTCCACGCTCGGGGGCGGGCTCGTCTTCGGGTGGCTCAACTGGCGAACCGGCTCGATCTGGTACAGCGGCATCTATCACGTCCTGATCCAGACAGCCGTGATCGTTGCGGCGGCCGGCTGGGCGTCCGCCGGCTGACCGCCGCGTCCCGGGGCCGCCCCAGCGACCCTGCCGGTACCATGCCGCCGGCACGAATCCGCATCGTGAAGTACCCTCTTCCCATCGTGTCGCGGATCAACTAACGTGCACGCGCAAGCCCGCACGGCGGGCACAGAATTTCCGGCAGACACGATCGCTCCCACTCACGGACTCCCGCGAGACAGTCGGTCAAGGGTCGCGGGCGCCGGCGAGCACAGAGGAGCGGTTTTCTTTGTACAGCGACAAGGTGATGACCTGCGCGGACTGCAGCCAGGACTTCGTCTTTACGGCGCGCGAGCAGGAATTTTACGCGACGCGGGGTTTCACGGAGCCGCGACGTTGTCCGTCCTGCCGCGCAAGCCGCAAGGCGGCCCGCGGCGATACCGGTGGCAGCTACGGCGGCGGCACCGGCTTCGGTAACCGCGGCGGGGGCGGCGGCTACGGCGACAGCAGCGGCGGGTACGGCGGCGGAAGCAGCAGCGGTGGCGGCGGGTATTCCCGCGGTCCTCGCGAGATGTTCACCGCGACGTGCTCCAACTGCGGCAAGGAGGCCCAGGTCCCCTTCCGGCCCACGAGCGGCAAGCCCGTCTACTGCAGCGACTGCTTCGCCCTCCGGCGCGCCTGAGCGCCGGCGCTCACGCGCAGCACCAAAGGCCCCCGGTTCGCCGGGGGCCTTTCGATTCCCGGCCGGCGAGGCGGGCCGTGGTGGCCGCGCATGGCCACGACCTCGGGTGGGCCGCGTCGCGGCCGGCCTCGAAGGGCCGCGTCGCGGCGTGACCCAGCGGTTTGTCCGCAAGATGTCCGGGCGCCCGCCGCGCGCGCGTCGACGGCCGCTTCGCGCGCTGGGGCCGCGGCCCGGGCCTGCCCGGCTACTCCGCCTGCCGCCCTTGCGACGTCTCATCCGGGCGGGTGCCCTTGAGGCCGCGCAACTTCGCAAGCGCGAGCCGCTCCTCGTCGGAGACCGCGATCGGTGTGCGGATCTTGATCCCGAGGCAGTTCCGGTCCTCGTCCGCGAGGATCTGGCGGACCTCCTCGCGAACGTGGGCGCAGCGGTCGGGTTCGGGCGAGTTCGACATCAATGCTTCACGTCGTCGACGTGGCGGGCGACGGCGGTGACCACGGGACCGGACCTCCCCCTGGCGCCGTCATGGGACGCGGCGCGATCGCGCATCCTTGCACGCCGCGCCCGTCGACGTAAAGACGGAATCCGCTTGTCGGCGATCACGCGTGGCCGGGCGTGCGCCGCGACCTGCCCCTGTGTCATGAGCTGCCGCGGAGGCGCACGCGTGACAGCCCCCGTCCCGTCACGTGCTTTTGCCATGCAGTTTGCGTGGCTCCATCGACGGCTGCCACGAGGTGCGCCGCGGACGAGCAAGCCCCGGATCGACAGCCAGGGCGCTCGTCGGCCCGCGGGATGTGTCACATTCACCGCGGACGGACCGCCCTGTTCTGGACGCACCGGCCGCCCGTTAAGGGACACACCGTGACTGGCCTTCGATCGCGCGTGCTCATGCTGCTGGTCGCCGTGGCCCTGCTTGCGGCCGCGCTTCCCGCCACCGCGAGCGCGGCGACGATCCGCCGTACATGGACCGCGACGATCACGGGCGTGAGCGCCGGCGGCGCAACGGCCAGCGGTGCGGCGGTGCTCGTGCGCGACTGGGCCGGGAAGGGCAGCTTCTCGGCCCATGTCTCGGGACTCGCGCCGTCGTCAAAGTATGCCGTCGCAGTCTACGTGGGGACCTGTTCGAACCCCACGGTCCTGCTCCGGCTCCCCAGCCTGGCGACCGACGCGAGCGGATCCGCCGTGGCCACCTCGACCATCACCATGGTCAGGATGGCGGCGGTATGGAACCGAGCGTCGGTCGGGGCGATCGCCCTTCGCATCGGCGCCGGCTCGGATGCGCACTGCTCCGTGCTCACGTACCCGCTCGCCACCCGGGTTTCGGTGCCCGGCCTCGGTATCGACCTCCCGGTCGTCGTCCAGAAGGGAAACGCGTTCCCCTGGTGCAACGTGGCGATGTACATGACGCAGCTCTCGCAGCCGGGCGAGGCCGGCGTCTCGTTCATCTACGCCCACGCCCGGACGGGCATGTTCCTGCCGCTGTTGACGGCATCGCTCGTCAACAACGGTGCCCGGATGCTGGGCATGAAGGTGTACGTGTGGACCAGCGATGACCACATGTACACGTACCAGATCATCCGCGTCCGGCGCCATCAGTACACGCTGCCGGACGTTTGGTCGATCTCGAGCCAGCAGGTGTGGCTCCAGACCTCGGAAGGGCCCTACGGGACCTACAACAAGCTGATGGTCGTCGCCCAGCGGATCGCGGTCACAACCGTGTCCCACGCGGCCGCGAACCCCAGGCCGCGCCCGATCGTCTGCAGCCTGTACTGACCCGGTTCTCTACCGCCGGCCCTCGACCGGACCAAAGGAACGCGTGGTTCGCTGTCGGCGGCGGCCCCCATGGTCGACCTGAAGGAGGGCACGTCGCGACCCGCCGACGGGCTGCCCTGCCCGTCCCGCGTGGGCCCGGGAGATCGCCGGCTCGACGGCAGCAAGCTCCCGACGCGGTCCGTACCGATCCGGCCGTGGACGCGGTCCGCGCCCGCGATTGGCCTAGGCGGGAGGGCCAGATGGCGCCAGGCCGAGCTGCTGCATCATTCCCATCAGGTCGATGACACCCCAGTGCTCGCGCACACGCCCGTCCCCGTCGAAGCCGAAGATGTCGATCAGCTGCACGTCGACGCTCTTCCCGGTTGCCGGCATCCCCAGGAACGCACCACGGTTCGTCCCGGTGTACCGCACGCGCGCCACGGCCTTCTCGCCGGTCGCGAAGACGTCCTCGACTGCCATCTGCATGTCGGGGAACGCCGCCAGCTGCATCCGGAAGAAGTCCTGGACCCCCGCTTTCGTCGGCGCGAGGCCAGGGGTGACCTCGTGCTCGACGAAGTCCTCCGCCAGGTGCTCGCCAAAGCCCCCGATGTCTCCGGCGTTGATCAATTCGTACATGTGGCGCGCCGTCGTTGCGTGATCCATCGTGCCCCCCTTGGTGGTTTCTCGTGCTCGAAGGTGCCGAACGGCCGTTACGTGCCCGGGCCAATGGCCCGGTTGTCGCGCCCGCGGAGCATGCGGCTGGGGTTCGGGAATGGCTACGCCGGGTTTCGCCGGCTGGGCCCCTGGTGCCTACCCGCGGTCGGCCGCGACGGGCGGGCGTTCGACCGGACGGGCGGCAGATCGAGCCGACGCCGGGCTCGAGGCAGGTTCCGCCGCGTCCGCTCCGCCAGCCTCCGCCGCATCCAGCATGCTGAGCCACAGGCCCGCGCCCATCTTCTCGAAGAGCTGGCGACTTTCGGTGATGGCCGCGCGGACCTGGGCGTCGCCCGGGTCGAGCAGCGTCGCCATGACGAGGCCTGTCAGCGCCTGCCTCCGCGTCGCTCCGATCGCCCGATTCCCCGCGTACGCGTCCAGGAGCCCGCTCCGCGCCGCGGCGGCCCGCCCGTCGAGCGCAGCGATGCCGGCCTCGCCGAGCTGGAGCGACAGGCGTGCCAGGGGCGCATGCGAGCGAGTCGCCCGCAGAGCGCCCACGACCTCGGCCGCGCGGTCGCGATCTCGCCCAAGAAGCGCGACGACGACCGCCTCGCCGAGCGTCCAGACCGCGTTGTACGGGTCGAGGCGGCTCGTCTCCAGGTGTCCGGCCGCCGCGGCGGCTAGATCCCCGCGCGCGAGCGCTCGCATCGTCCGAATGCTGGCCGCCTGCGATTCCAGGTGTGGCTCGGCGACGAGGCGGGCCTCGACCCATCGCTCGACTTCCGCGAGCTCGGCCTCGGCAGGCTGACCGCCCTCGACCAGGAGCAGGACGGAAAACCAGACGAGGAGGAACCGCTCCTCTTCGCTGGCCGCCTCGTCGAGGGTGGCGCGGAGCTCCCTGCGTGCCCAATCCCATTCGCCGGTCTCAAAGGCCCCGGCGCTCGCGTTGCCGACGAGCATCGACACGCCCTGGCGGTGTCCGAAGCGCCGCGCGAGCGCCAGGCCATCCCGCGAGACGTCGAAGGACGCCCGCGGGTCGTGGACCGTGAGCGGCCCGCCGAGGTTGATTCGCGCCCTGATCTCCTTCCGAAGGAGGCCATGTCGCTCGGCGAGGTGCAGGCCGGCCTCGAGGCAGCCGATCCCCTCGTAGTCCCGACCCACGCTGGTCAGCGCAACGCCCCGCGTCACGAGCGCGTCAGCCACGAGGTCCACGCGATCAAGGTGCTCGGCGACCTCGAGGGCGCGGTCCGCGGTTGCCACTGCCGCGCCGAAGTCCACCTGGCGGAGCGTCTGGAAGCGGGCCAGCTGGCCGAGCAGCGAGGCATATCCCGGGTCCTCGCCGAGGTCGGCGAACTCCGAGGCGGCATCGTTGACGAGGGCGAGCGCGGCGTCGAGGCGGAAGCGCCCGAACATCGCCTCGCCCAGGCTCCCGGTGACGCGTGCCGCGCCGCCTCGATCGCCGGCGGCCCGGAGGAGCTCGATCGCGCCTGCAAGGAGCCGCTCGGCTTCCTCATGGATGCCTGCTGCCGATGCTGCCGATCCGGCGAGCTCGAGCAGCGCGGCGCGATCGACCGGCTCGGTCGTCACGTCGAGCGCGTCGCGGTAGAAGCCGAGCGCCTGTTCCTGGGCGCCCAGCGCCACCGCCCGGTCCCCCGCGGCCCGAAGCGCGATCCGGGCCTGCGCCGCGAGCGCGTCGGCCTCCGGGCCCTCCGAGGCGTTCCGATACGCGGCGAGGTAGTGGGTGGCGAGCGCGCCAGCGAGCTCCTGGTCCACGAGCGTCTCGAAGTGGCGGGCCGCGGCGAGGTGGCGCGCCTTGCGGTCGCGGCGGGCGAGCGTGGAGTAGGCGACCTCGCGAACGAGGGACTGGACGAACGCGAACTGGCCGCGCTCGGCGGAGCGGGGATCGATGTCCCGCACGACGAGCTCCCTTCGCACGAGCGAGGTGAGCCGGCGTTCCACCTCGACGGCGTCGACCGAGGCGACCGCCGCGAGGCCGTCCACCGTGAACGCGTGGCCGATCACCGCTGCTGCCTGGAGGAGCGCGCGATCGGACGGATCGAGGGCGTCGAGGCGCGCGGCGATCAGCGAGTGGAGGGTCTCCGGGACCGCCACGTCCGCGAGGTCGCCGATCGGCCGGTAGGCGCCGTCAGCCGCCTCCAGCGAGCCCTGCGTGACGAGCATCCGCACGATCTCGACGGCATACAGAGGAATGCCGTCGGCCCGCGCGACGATCCGCGTGGCGGCGTCGGGCGAGAGACCGGGCACCAGGCCGGCGAGCAGCGCTCGCATCGCCGCGGCCAATAGCGGCTCCAGCGCAAGGCTCGTGAAGTTGCGCTTGCCGGCGCCCCAGTCCGGCCGCGTGTCGAGAAGCTCGGGCCGCGCCAGCGCAACCACGTAGATCGCCACCCCGCGGCTCCAGTCCACCAGGTGATCGATGAACGCGAGCAGCCCGCTGTCGGCCCACTGGAGGTCCTCGAAGACCATCACGACCGGGTCCACGGCGGCGATCCGCTCGAAGTATGTCCGCCACGCGGGGAAGAGCCGATCCTGGCCGCCGGGAAGCGCCTCGCCCACTCCGAGCAGGGCGAGCAGCGAGGCCTCCACCCAGCGCCGCTCCTGCTCGTCCGGGATCCAGCGCGCGACCGACTCGCCGATCCGGGCACGCGTCGTCGCCTCGTCGTCACCCTCCGTCAGCCCGGCGCGAACGCGGACCATCTCGCCGAGCGCCCAGAACGTGATCCCGCTCCCGTATGAGGGCGAACGCCCGTGGTGCCAGTAGACCGTCTCGACCAGGCCGTCGAGGTACTTCAGGAACTCCCAGGCGAGACGGCTCTTGCCGATGCCGCCCTGGCCGGTGACGGAGACGAGCCGCACGCGACGATCCCGCGCCGTCGTGTGGAAGAGGTCCTTGAGCAGCCGCAGCTCGTCGTCGCGCCCGACGAACGGAGCTTCGATCGCCCCCGACCGACCGCGCCCACCCCGCTCGGCGACGACGCGCAGGGCGCGCCAGGCGGGCACGGGCGTCGATTTCCCCTTGAGGAGCTGATCGCCCGCCTCCTCGAACGCGATCGCCCCGGAGGCGGCGTGCATCGTCGCCTCGCCGACGAGAACGACGTCGGGTGGCGCCATCCCCTGCAGGCGGCTCGCCGTGTTGACCATGTCGCCGGCGACCATTCCCTCGCCGATCGCCCCGATCGTCACGGCTGCCTCGCCGGTCACGACCCCGACCCGGGCGTGGACCTCGGGGCCGAGCCCGCGAACCTCCCCGACGATCTCCAGGGCCGTGCGAACCGCCCGCTCTGCGTCGTCCTCGTGGCTGGTCGGCGCACCCCAGACGGCCATGACGGCATCGCCGATGAACTTCTCGATCGTGCCGCCGTGGCGCCCCACGACTCCGCGAGCGAGGTCGAAGTAGCGCGAGAGGAGATCGCGGACCTCCTCCGCGTCGCGGTGCTCGGCGAGCGTCGTGAAACCCACGAGGTCCGCGAACAGGACGGAGACGACCCGGCGTTCGGCGACCGCCGCTGCCGGCACAGGTGCCGCGCTCGCCGCGCTCGCCGCGCCGACGAGGCGGGCGCCGCACTCCCCGCAGAACCGGGCGGCGGGCGGGTTGGGCGATCCGCAGGCCGGGCATCCCGCCGCCAGCGATGTGCCGCACTCGAGGCAGAACTTGCGTCCCGCGTCGTTCTCCGTGCCGCAGGTGGCACAGGGCACCGGCATCACCCCCATTCGGATTCCCGAGGAGCGAAGGGTAGAACACCCGGGCAACGAAGGCGGCGAACGTTCCGGTCATCCCGGTCCTTCGGGAAGACCGTCCCGATGACCGGCCCGGAGGCCCGCCACCCGGCCCGGCCGACCGGCCCCACCCCCGGGGTCCGCTCGGCCCTACCCGGCGCCTTGACGCCGCACCCACACTCAACCCGGTAGGACGACCGCCGGGCCCGGGCCGGGAACCGGCTCGTCCGCGTCGACAGAGATGCGGAGGAGCGGACGACCATGGACCGCACGCAGGTCGTGATCATGGGCGCCGCCGGGCGCGACTTCCATGACTTCAACGTCGTGTACCGAGACGACCCCGAAGTCGAGGTCGTCGCGTTCACGGCCACCCAGATTCCCGGGATCGATCGCCGGCGCTACCCGCCGGAGCTCGCCGGCCCGCTCTACCCGGACGGCATCGAGATCGTCCCCGAGTCGGAGCTCGAGCGGATCTTCGCGCGGCAGAAGATCGACCGGGTCGTCTTCGCCTACAGCGACGTCGCCCACGAGTTCGTGATGCACCAGGCCAGCCGCGTGCTGGCCGGAGGCGCCAACTTCGTGCTGCTCGGACCGGTGCGCACCATGATCCGCAGCACCAGGCCCGTCGTCGCGACCGGCGCCACGCGGACCGGTGCCGGCAAGAGCCAGACCACGCGGTATCTCGCCGGGCTGCTGGAGGCGCAGGGGCTCACGGTCGTCGTGATCCGCCACCCGATGCCGTACGGCGACCTCGTCAAGCAGCGCGTCCAGCGCTTCGCCACCTACGCGGACCTCGATCGTCACGAGACGACGATCGAGGAGCGCGAGGAGTACGAGCCGCACCTCGACGCGGGGCGCGTCCTCTTCGCCGGCGTCGACTACGAGGCGATCCTCCGCGAGGCGGAGAAGGAAGCCGACGTGATCCTGTGGGACGGCGGCAACAACAACTTCCCGTTCTACAAGCCGGATCTCTTCGTCGTCGTGGCGGATCCGCTGCGGCCGGGCCACGAGGTCCACTACCACCCGGGCGAGGCCAACCTGCGGATGGCCGACGTCGTCGTCATCAACAAGGTCGACTCGGCCGAGCCGGGCGCGGTTGAGCAGGTCCGCGACGACATCGCCTCGGTCAACCCGCGGGCCGAGGTGATCCTCGCCCGTTCGGCGCTGACGCTCGAGGGCGGCACCATCGAGGGCAAGCGGGTCGCGGTCGTGGAGGACGGTCCCACCCTCACGCACGGCGGCATGACCTTCGGCGCGGGCATCGTCGCGGCCCAGCGCTTCGGCGCCGCGGAGGTCGTGGACCCGGTCCCCTACGCGATGGGCAGCCTCGCCCTGACGCTCGCGAAGTATCCCGGCCTGCAGCACCTCCTCCCGGCGATGGGCTACGGACAGGAGCAGATGACGGAGCTGGAGGACACGCTCAACGCGATGCCTGCCGACCTCGTCCTCGCGGCCACGCCCATCGACCTCAACCGCGTGCTGCATCTCGACAAGCCCGTGGTCCGCGTCCGCTACGAGCTGGACGAGGTCCGGGGCGACCCCGACGTGCCGACGCTCGCCGATCTCGTCGCGCCGATCGTGGCCCGCGCCCGCGCGGCCAGCGCGGCCGCCGCTCGCTGACGGATGATGCCGCGATGACGGAACACCTCCTCTCCCTCGACTCCCTCGGTCGCGACGGCGTCCGGGGGATCCTCGACCTGTCTCACCGGTTCAAGCGCGAGCCCGGCCGGCACCGGGATGCGCTCGCCGGCGGTCGGGTCGGGATGATCTTCGACAAGCCCTCGACGCGGACCCGCGTCAGCCTCGAGGCCGCCGCGTGGGCCCTCGGGATGCTGCCGATCGTGCTGCGGCCCGACGAGCTCCAGCTCGGCCACGGCGAAACCGTGGCCGACACCGCTCGCGTCCTCTCGCGCTACCTGTCCGCCCTCACCATCCGAACCTTCGCCCAGGCCCGTGTCGACGAGCTCGCGGCCCATTCGAGCATCCCGATCATCAACGCGCTCACCGACGACCATCACCCCTGCCAGGCGCTGGCCGACGCGATGACGCTCGAGGAGGCCTTCGGCGACCTCCGCGGGCGACGGGTGGCGTTCGTCGGCGACGGCAACAACGTCGCGCACTCGCTGATCCAGGCCGCCGGCTATCTCGGGTTCGACCTCGTCATCGCGACGCCGGAGGGCTATCGGCCCGACCCGGCGATCGTCGCATCCGGGCAGGCGAACGCCGCGCAGACCGGCGGCTCTGTCGCGCTCGTCACGGATCCCGTCGACGCGGTCGTCGGCGCCGATGCCGTCTACACGGACGTCTGGGCGTCGATGGGCAAGGAAGCCGAGCGCGAGGAGCGCCGGCGGATCTTCGCCGGCTACACCGTGAACGGCCCGATGATGGCCGGCGCGAGCCCGGGTGCGATCTTCCTCCACTGCCTGCCCGCCCACCGCGGCGACGAGGTGACGGACGCCGTGATCGACGGGCCCCAGAGCCGCGTCTGGGACCAGGCCGAGAACCGCGTCTACACGGA
The DNA here is from genome assembly GCA_963850035.1 of uncultured Chloroflexia bacterium. Classification (GTDB taxonomy): domain Bacteria; phylum Chloroflexota; class Limnocylindria; order Limnocylindrales; family CSP1-4; genus CTSoil-043. The sequence continues at coordinate 325,832 of CAWKJP010000018.1, forward strand.
GCAGGCGCTCCTGTACGCGCTCATCACGGGCGATCGCCGTGGCGAGCGGTTGGGATGACCAGGATCGCCGTCGCCCTCGGCGGCAACGCGATGATCCGGCGCGGCGAGCCCGGATCGATCGAGGTCCAGCGCCATAACCTCGAGATCGCCGCGCGCTCGCTCGTCGATCTCGCCGAGCGAAGCGGCGCCGAGATCGTCCTGACCCACGGGAACGGCCCGCAGGTCGGCTTCCTCGCCATCGAGGCAGAGATGGCTTCGGACGTCGTGCCGCCGCCCCCGCTCGACGTCCTTGGCGCCGAGTCGCAGGGCCAGATCGGCTACCTCATGACGCAGGCGCTTCGCGATGCGTTCATCGCGCGCGGGATCCGCCGCGAGATCGCGGTGATCCTGACGCAGACGGTCGTGCGGGCCGACGACCCGGCGTTCGCCGCGCCCAGCAAGCCGGTCGGGCCCGTGTACACGGAGGCGGTCGCGCATCGGCACGCGGAGGAGCAGGGCTGGACGATCGCGCGGGACGGGCAGCACTGGCGCCGCGTGGTCGCCTCGCCCGCTCCCCTCCGCATCGTCGAGGCGCAGGCGATCCGCTCGCTCGTCGAGACCGGAGCGCTGGTCATCGCCTCCGGCGGCGGCGGCATCCCGGTCGTCGAGCTGCCGGACGGCCGCTACGAGGGCCGGGAGGCGGTCATCGACAAGGACCTCGCCGCCGTCGTACTTGCCCGCGCGGTCGGCGCCGACGGCCTGATCCTGCTGACCGACGTCGTCGGCGTGGTCCGCGCCTGGGGAACTCCCGAGGCCGAGACGATCCGTCGCCTTTCCGTGGAGGAGGCGTTCGACGGCCTCGCCGCGGGGGAGTGGCCGGCGGGCTCGATGGGGCCGAAGGTGCGCGCCTGCGCCGAGTTCGTGCGGAGCGGGGGCCGCTTCGCGGCGATCGGGGCGCTCGACGACGCGGCTGCGGTGGTCTGGGGACGGGCCGGCACCCGGTTCGGGAGCGGCCGGCTGGGGCTGCCCCGCGAAGGGGCCCGCGCGGAGGCGGCCGCGAGATAGCCGGCCGAGAGCCGAAGCCGCGCCAGCAACGGAATCACACGGGCCGCGCCTCGCGGCGCGGCCCGTGTCAGCTGCGACGAACCGGTCAGGCGACGGAGCGCGCCGCCTTCACCACCATCGATCCGACGAAGTGGTCGTGGAAGCCCTGCTTGGTGGGGCTCTGCGCGGTGGTGTAGAGGAGGTAGATCACGTAGCCGAGCGACACGAGCCCGATCAGGATGCCGAGTAGCGGCAGCGGGTTGAGGGCCTGGGCGATCGTGATCCAGCCGCCGACCGCCAGCCAGCGGCGGATGGCCTGGTCCATCGTCAGCGTGGAGCCGTCCTTCTCGCTCCCGATCTGCATCCCGAGAACCTTCATCCCGACCGTGCCGCGCATCGCGGTCCACGTGTAGATGAAGTAGGCGGCACTGATGACGCCGCTGATCACGGCGTTGATGATCGCCGCGAGGTAGTTGTAGTGGAAGCCGTTGACCAGGTCGAACTGGACGACCGGCAGGAACGAGCCCGTGATGGCACCGATGATGACACCCACGATCGCCAGCAGGATCACGTCGATGATGTAGGCGATGATCCGATTGGGCAGGTCGGCATAGAACAGCCCGGCCGGTCCTGCCACGGGGGCCGTCGACGTCAGGTTCTGCATCCACGCCGGCTGCGGGGGCATCTGGGGCGCCTGGGACGGCGGAGCCAGGGGCGGCGGCGGTGCCTGTAGTGGCGGCGCTGGGGCCTGCGGAGGCAAAGGCGCCCCCGGGCTCGGCGGCATTTCGGACGGGGTCGGCTCCATCGCATCTCCCTCTGTTGCGTGTCTCCCCGGTGCCGCGTCGAGCGCAGCGCGCACGAACGGCAGCCACACAGGAACCTCCCTGCGATGCACGTGAGCATAGCCACGCGGCGGCGGTGTGACCAGCCGGTTCTATTGTTTCCGAGGCGCGAGGGCGGAATCCGCGGTGCCATCGCGCAATCCCGTGCCTCCGCGCGCCGCGGGGTAGACTCGCCGCGGTGGAAGGCATGATTGCGCTCGTCGGGTCCGGCGAGTTCACGCCCGCGATGGAGGCCCTCGATCGGGCGCTGCTGGCGGCGACGGGGCGCAACAGACCCCGGGTCGCCATCCTCCCGACCGCGTCATGGCCGGACGGCGAGGAGACGTTTCGGGGCTGGGCGACGCAGGGAGAGGCGCACTTCGCCCGCCTGGGGGCCGAGGTCGAGCCCGTCCTGGTCCGCGGCGCGGAGGACGCGAACGACCCGGCGGCGATCGCCGCCATCGGCGAAGCGGATCTCGTCTACCTGTCCGGCGGGAAGCCGGGCCACCTGCTCGACGCGCTCAGCGACGGCGGCGTCGGCGCCGCGCTGCGGGCCGCTCACGCGCGCGGTGCGGTGGTCGCCGGATGTTCGGCCGGGGCGATGGTCCTCGCCGGTCACCAGGTCCGGTCGATCGGCCGCGCCTTCATGCGGCTCCCGGTCGGGTGGCGCGACGCGCTCGGGATCGTGCCCGGGACGGTCGTGATCCCGCACTACGACGCGTTCCCGGAGCCGCTGTCCGCGGCGATCGCGCTGGCGGCGCCCGCGCACTCGCTCGTGCTTGGCATCGACGAGGAGACGGCGCTGGTCGGCGCCGACGATGTGTGGCAGGTGCACGGGCGCGGTCGCGTGACGGTCTGGCGCGGCCGGCATCGGCAGCGAATCCGTGCGGGCGAGAGCCTGCGCCTGGCCGTCCTCGCCGGCCTGCCTGAGATCAGGGAGCGTCGCGCCTAGCCCGCCTTGACCTCGCGGAAGCAGTCCGAGCAGTAGACGGGCTTGTCCATGCGCGGCTTGAACGGGACCTGGGCGTTGTTGCCGCAGCGCGAGCAGGTCACCGCGAAGAACTCCCGGTCCGACGATCCGCCGCGCTCGTAGCCGCGCGGGCCGCCGATGCTTCGCGCGTCGTACCCATCGCCGCGGGCCGCGCGCCGGCTCGACCGACAGCTGGGGCACCGCTTCGGGTCCGAGGTGAAGCCCTTCTCCGCGTAGTACTCCTGGTCGGCCGCGCTGTGCACGAACGAGATCCCGCAGTCGACGCAGGGGATTGAGCGGTCAAGGTATGTCATCGCGTGTGTGCCTCCAGGTCCGGGCCCTCGCCATCGATCCGTGCGCCGGGGCCACGGCCGGCCGATCACCTGACGGCGGAGGAGGCTGGGGACGCCTGGTGCCGCGCGACCCGGGTGACGAGCTGGTGTGGGGCCCTTTGGGGCGCGCACCGGTTGCGTGCGGGCAACGATAGCATCCCTCCCCGGGGATGACCGCCGGCTCGATTCGACCATGCCGAGCCGTCGGAGCGACCCGCGGCCGGCTCGAGTCCCGGGGGCCGGCCGGACTTCGAGGGCGGGTGCGACGTCCCGTCGATGAAGCGTGCGGGCGCGGGCTGGCATCGTCGGGCCGCATCCGGGTCGGCCAGGCCCGGTTCCGGCGCGGGGTCGCGGCGCGCCACTGGCGGGGCAACGCCCGCCGGATGCGGCACAATGCCGGGGATGCTGCGCCTCATCCACACGGCCGACGTCCACCTCGGTGCCCGGCACGAGGACCTGGGAAACCAGGCCGCGGCCCAGCGCGAGCGCCAGTTCGCCGCGTTCCGTGCCACGGTCGACCTCGCCCTCGCGGAGAAGGCCGACGTGCTGCTCGTGGCCGGCGACCTGTTCGACTCCAACACGCAGCCGCGGCGCTCGGTGGAGCGCGCCGTCGCGGAGCTCAAGCGCCTGACCGACGCCGCCATCCGCGTCGTCATCATCCCGGGTACGCACGACGTCTACGATCGCGCTTCCGTCTACCGCGCCTACGACCTGGCCGCGATGGCGGGCCTGCCCGCCGACTCGGACCGCCTGGTCGTCCTGACCCCGGAACGTCCCGATGTCGTCTACGGGATCCTCGACCTCGCGATCCACGGCTTCGTCTTCCCGACGAAGCGGGCGCCGCGCAGCCCGCTGGCCGGGTTCGACGCGGCATCGGACGGTCGCGCACGCTGGCACGTCGGGCTGATCCACGGATCGCTCGCGATCCCCGGCAGGACGGACGCGGACGAGGTCGTCTTCACGAGCGCCGAGGTTGCGGCCTCGCACGTGGACTACCTTGCCCTCGGCCACTGGCATTCGACGCAGCGCGGCAAGGCCGGCACGACCACCTGGGCGTACTGCGGCGCGCCCGAGCCCGTCGCCGTCGACCAGGATCGGGCGGGCGTGGTCCTCGTCGTCACGCTCGACGAGCGGGCCGGGGTCCGGCATGTCGGCGTCGAGGAGAAGCGCGTCGGGCGGACGCGGTTCGACCGCCTGGAGGTCGATGCCGGTGCGCTCACGGGGCAGCCGGCACTCGTGGAGCGGATCGCGCGCCTTGCCGACCCTGACCTCGTCCTCGACGTCCGCCTCATCGGCGTGCGCGGCGACGACCTCGACGTGTCGACCGACGAGGTGGAGCGCGAGCTTGCCGACCGCTTCTTCCGCCTCCGCGTCCGGGACAGCGCGGCGGCCGCGCTCCCGGACGGGCCGCTCGCGCCACCGGACACGATCGCCGGCGCCCTCGTCCGCGACCTCCGGGCCTCCATCGCCGAGGCCGAGGCCAAGGATCGCCACGACGAATCGCTCGAGCTGCGGGATGCGCTGCGCCTGGCGCGGCTCATGCTGGACGGGCGCGAGGTGACCCTGTGAGGATCACGCGGGTCCGCGTCCGCGACTTCCGGGTCCACCGTGATCTCGACCTCGAGCTGGCGCCGGGCCTGACCGTCATCCGGGGTCCGAACGAGGCGGGCAAGTCGACGCTGCAGCGCGCCCTGGAGGTCGGCCTCTTCCGGCGGGTCACCGCGGGCGGAGCGGAGATCGACGGGCTGCGCAGCTGGGACGCGGGCGAGGAGGGCCGGCCCGCCGTCCGTCTCGACTTCGTGCAGGACGACCTCGAAGGGATCCGGGAGGGAAGCGTCAGCAAGGATTTCCGGGGCGCGCGCGGCACGGTCCGGCTCGACCTCGACGGGGCGATGACCACGGATCCCGCGCGGGCCGACGAGCTCCTCGCGGAGCTGACCGGGATCCCGTCCGAGAAGTTCTTCCGGTCCACGGCCTCGGTCCGCCACCACGAGGTCGATGACCTCGCGCGTGACGAGGGGGCGCTGCGCGACCGGCTCCAGGCGTCGATCAGCGGCGCGGACCGGGGTACGAGCGCCGTGAAGCGCCGCCTCGAGCGCACGCTCCACGAGCTCCAGGCCAAGGGCGAGAAGAACCCGGGACGGCTCCGCGTCGCCGAGCAGGCGGTCGCGCGCGCCGAGGCGCTGGTGAGCGACGGCGAGGCACGGCTGACCCGGCTCGAGCGCGACCGCGACGCGCTCGTTGTCGCACGCGCGCACCGCGACCAGGTTGACGTATCCCTGGCCGAGCGCCGTTCGCTCCTCGAGAAGGCCCGCCAGGCAGAGCGGCTCACGACCGAGCGTGCGGTGGCGCGGGAGCGCTTCGAACGGTACCGGTCGGCCGTGGCACTGTCCGAGGAGATCGCGACCCTCGAGGACAGCCATCCCTCGAGCCAGGCCCTGCCGGTCCTTCGCCAGGTCGTCGAGCGGCTCCGGATCCTGGATCGCGAGATCGCTGAGCTCCGCGCCCAGCTGGGAGAGGGTCCGTCCACCGTCGACTACGAGATCGTGATCCCGGAGCCCGCCTGGCGCATCTTCGCGTTCGCGGCCGGCCTGCTCGCGGTGCTCGGGCTCGCTGCCGCGATCGTCGGCCTCGTGTCGAACCAGCTCCCGGCCATGCTCGGCGGCCTCGTGGCCGCGGTCGTCGGCCTGCTCCTGGCGATCTATTCGCGACGGAAGCGACGCTCGGCCAACGACTTCCGGCGCCAGAAGCAGCTTCGTGACGACGAGATCGCGCGCCGCCTGCGCGGCCGCAGCCAGCTGGAGGAGGACCTCAAGCGGCGCGTGGCCGACCGCGACGTGCAGCTGGCCGCGCTCGGGCTGGACGGCCTCCCGGCGGCGGAGGACCTTCTCTCTCGCGAGGACGCGCACGTCCAGTCGATCGCGCGGGCGCGCGCACAGCTGGAGGGGCTGGTGGGGAAGGCCCCGCCCGAGACCCTGCCCACCCTGCGCGACGCAGCGGCGCTCGACGTCGAGCAGAAGTCGGGCGCGCTCGAGGCCCTCGGGCCGATCGCCAAGGAGCCGCGGGCCCGCGAGCGCCTGGAGGTCGAGGTCCGCGACCAGGAAGGCGCCCTGGAACGCGCCCGCGACGACGAGGCCGGCGCCCGGGCGCGCGTGGAGCAGAACCAGGTGGACGCCGAGCAGGTTGCCGGCGAGGTGGAGCGCCTGGCAGCCTGGCGCGAGGAGCTCGCCGCCCTCCAGCGCCGGGCACGCGTCTACCAGCTCGCCCTGGACGCGATCGTCAAGGCCGAGCGCACGACGATGCGAAAGGCGACGAGGTACCTCGAGAAGCGCATGCGGGGCGACCTGGAGCGGCTCACGGGCGGTCGCTACCGCCGCGTCCGGGTGGACGACGAGACCCTGGACATCCGCGTCTTCGCACCCGAGCGGGGCGACTGGATCGGCGTGGAGGACCTGTCACAGGGGACCCTCGACCAGGTCTACCTGGCCGCCCGCCTCGGCCTGGTCCGCCTGGTGACGCAGGACCGGCGCCCCCCGATGGTCTTCGACGACCCGTTCGTGACGTTCGACGACGACCGCGCCGGCCGCGCGGTGGCCGTCCTGCGGGAGCTCGCCTCGGACTTCCAGGTGATCTACCTGACCACCTCAGCGCGCTACGACGCCCGGGCCGACCGCGTCGTGGTCCTGCCCGGCCCCACCGCGCTCGACACGGCGCCCGACGACGCAGAGGAGGCCGGCGCCCCGGCCGTCGCCTGAAGGACGCCCCATCGACCCGGCGCTGCTGACCGTCGTCCTGGGCCTCGCATCGGCGGCAGCCTGGGGAGCGGCCGACTTCGGGGGTGGCCTGACCGGCCGCCGGGCGCCCGTGATGGGCGTCCTTGCCGTGGCGCAGGCGATCGGTGCGGGGGCCGCCCTCGTGATCATGCTCGCGCGCGGGGACGGCGTGCCGTCGCTCGGCGACCTCGGGTGGGCGGCGACCGCCGGCGCATGCGGCGCGATCGGCCTCGCGGCCCTCTATCGCGGCCTGGCGGGCGGCCGGATGGGGGTCGTGGCCCCGGTGACGGGGGTCCTCGCGGCGGCGATCCCGGTCGCGGTCGGCATCGCCCTCGCGGGCATCCCGGGCCCGCTCCGGGTGGTCGGCTTCGGCCTCGGCATCGTGGCCGTTGTCCTCGTCTCGGCGGCCGACGACGGCTCAACCGGACGTCGCGGTCTCGGGCTCGCCCTGGGAGCCGGGACCGCGCTCGGCCTCTACAACGTGGCGATCTCGCGCGCCAGCCCGGCTGCGACCTTCGGCGTGCTTGTCGCCTCCCGGCTCACGGCGACTCTCGCGGTGGTGCTGCTCGCGCGGTTCGGGCGTATGCCCGCGCGCCTTCCGCCGCGGGTCCTGCCGGCCGCGGCGGTCGTGGGGCTGCTCGACATGGCGGGAAACGCGGCGTTCATCGTGGCCGCCCACGTGGGAAGGCTCGACGTCGCGGGCCTGCTCTCGTCGCTCTACCCGGTCACGACCGTCATCCTCGCCGTGGTCTTCCTGGGCGAGCGCGTGACCCGGGCGCACGCAGCCGGGATCGCGGTGGCGGGTGTCGCGGTGGCGCTCATCGCACTGGGATGACGGCCGGAGCAGCGCGCCGCATGCGCCAGGTTGGTCCCACCGAGCGCCCCGAGTGCGCATGGCGAAGCCGAGCCGGGATGCGGTGGCCGGCGACCGACCGCGCCACGCCCGCAGGGGCGCTACAGTCGCGCAGCGAGAAGACCGCTCGCGGAGCCGAACCGGAGGCACCCAGGACGATGACGACCGACCTGCCCGCGGGCACGACGCTCGACGTGCGGCCAATGCGCGGCCGGCGCCCGTTCGCGGGCCGGCTGCTCCTCGCCGTCGCGCTCGGTGCGTCGCTCGTCGCGGGCTGCGGGTCGAGCGGTCCGGCAACGGCATCCCCGGGGGTGAGCGCCGTGCCCGGCGCGTCCGCGTCAGGCGGCCCGGCCGCCCCGTCGACGCCACGCCCGGCGGGCGCCTACACGCTGACTCTGCCCTCCGGCTGGCGCAGCGTGAAGATCGGGTCGAACTACGCGGCGACGGCCACGGAGTACAACGCGGTGAACCTGCGCTTCTCGACGTCGCTCATCAGCCAGCTGATGGCCCTCCCGAAGACCGCGTCGACCTATGCGTTCGACGCGAGCGACGCCACGGTCCGAAGCGGCACGCTGGTGGCCCTGACAGTGACGGAGGTCGTGCTGCCGGCCACGGTGGACCTCGACACGTTCAGCGCCGAGGTCGGCCGCCAGGTCTCGCTGCTGGCGGAGACGCCGACCCCGGCGAAGCGCATCGAGACGGCCTCCGGACCCGCCGACCAGTTCACCTACCAGGCCCCGCTCAAGACGACCGCTGCCGGGACGGAGGTCGCCGCCGTCACGCAGGTCCTCCTCGTTGCGTCGGGCCGCGGCTACGTCCTCACGTTCGGGACCACCCCCGCCCGGGCGGCGACCGACGCGACGGTCTTCTCGAAGATCGCCGCCTCGATCGCGCTGACGCCGTAGCCGGCGCCGACGGCCGGCACGAAGCGCTGCCCCACGATCACCCGGGAGGGAACGCGCCTCACCGACAGGACGGACCTGGCGACCGGCGGGATATTCCCTCCCGACGGGCTCTGGGGATCAGTCGAGGTCGAGCTGCCGCCAGGTGCCCGGGTCCGTGAAGCCGAGGGCCGCGTAGAGGTGATCGCCATCGTCGCTCGCCCGGAGCACGAGCCGCCGGCAGCCGAGCGCGCGGCCGTCCGCGATCACCGCTTCCATCACGGCCCGGCCCACGCCGCGCCGCCGCCACGCGGGGAGCGTCATCACGTTGAAGACCATCGCCTCCGGGGCGCGCCGGGAGCGCGGATGGGGCGGCCGGTCGATCACGACCAGGCCGGCCATCCCCACCACGGTGCCGCCGGCGTCGGCGACCCACATCCGGTAGCGCCCGTCGGGCACGTGCGATCGGAGGAACGTCTCGATCGAGGCGCGATGCTCGTCCGACCGCTCGGCCGGCAGCGGGCCGGCCAGCTCGTGGTCGAACGCGATCCGCAGGTCCACGAGCGCAGGGATGTCGGCGGGCGTTGCGCGCCGGACCGTGAAGGGGCGAGGCTCGGTCATCGCGGCATCGTGCCATGTCGGCGCGCGAGCCATCGCGCGAAGCCCCGCTACACTCGCCGACGATGATCCCCGCGACCCGTCCGGCCGCCGCGCAGCCGGGAGATGCCCCGTCCTCGGACGATCCGGCAGTCGGGCCGGGCGATACCCCTCCGGCGCGTCCACCCCAGGGCTGGCGCAGCCTGCTGCTCGTCTACGGGATCACCTCGACGGTGGAGGCCATGGGGGTGGCCCAGGTGTTCTCCTTCCTCCCGCTCCGCCTCGGGGAGGTCGGGCTGCCAGCGTCCCAGGTTCCGACCTTCACGGGCCTGTTCAGCAGCCTGATCTTCGTGTTCGGCATCGTCCTCGTCCCGTTCTGGGGCGTCTGGGCCGACAAGTACAGCCGGCGGGCGGTGATTGTCCGCAGCGCCGTGGTGGAGGCGGTCGTGTTCGCGGGCGTGGCGATCGCCAGGGAGCCGTGGCAGCTTGCCGCGAGTCTCCTGCTGGTGGGGCTCCAGCTCGGCAACACGGGAGTGATGCTGGCCGCGCTCCGCGACGTGACGCCGCGCGAGCGGGTCGGAACCGTGACCGGGCTGTTCGGCGCCACGGGTCCCCTCGGCTTTGCCCTCGGCCCGGTGCTCGGCGGAGTGATGATCGACGGGTTCCACCTGCCGCTCCCCGACGTCTTCTGGCTGGGATCCCTGCTCTCGCTTGGGGTCGTGGTCCTGCTCATGCTCGGATCCCGCGACATTCGGCCGGCCGTGACCCCGATCGGCAGCGCGCTCGGACTCGCGAGGACCGCGGTCACGGGCGTCCTCGCGGACCCGGCGGTGCGCCGGATCTTCCTGATCTTCGGCGTCTCCATCCTCGCCAACCAGATGAGCCGGCCCTACCTGCCGCTGCTCGTGGAGAGCCTCCACGGCGCGGGTCCGAATCTCGCCTCAGCGATCGGACTGGTCACCGGCGGCGCGGTCCTGCTCGGCGCGCTCCTCTCGCCGCTCGCCGGGCCGCTGGGGGACCGGATCGGGTTCCGGGCCGTGCTCGCGGGTGCCCTCCTCGGGGCAGGTGCGACGCTCCTCGGGATGGCGGCCGCGCCCTCGGTTGCGATCCTGGCGGGCGTCGTGGTCGTCTACTCTGGGCTCCAGGCCGCGACGCAGGCGATGGTCTTCGGGCTCGTTGCGGTCGAGGTGGCGCCGGAGCGACGCTCGGCGACGCTCAACCTCGTCCTGCTGCCGCTTTACATAGCCGGGATCATCGGGCCGACGGTCGGTGCGGTCGCCGCGGGCGTCGGCGGGATCCCGGCGCCGTTCCTCGTCGCGGCCGTGGTCTTCGTGGTCGGAGGCGCCGGCGTGGCGGTCTCGCTGCGGAGGGCCCGCGCCGCGCGCGCCGACGCGACCCGCTGAACAAGCCCTGCCGACCTGAACGAGCCCTGCCGGCGCGGCACCGGACGCGATCGGCCGCCGCGTGACCCGGCACGCGGCTCGAGATGCGGCGCGCACGGCCAATTCCGCCAGGGCCGAGACAGTCCGGCGTCCGCGTCCTTCGGCATCCTCCGGGCGCGTCGTCGCGCGCTCGGCGTCGGTTACCTGGGCAGGTCTCGCTCCTGGGCGCCGATGAACCGGGCGTCCGGCCGGATCAGCCGGTTGGCGGACGCCTGCTCGAGGACGTGGGCGGTCCAGCCCGCGTGTCGCGCGAGCGCGAAGGTTGCCGGGAACAGGTCCGGCGTAAGGCCGACACCCTGGAGCACCGCGGCGGCGTAGAACTCGACGTTCGTCTTGAGCGGGCGGTCCGGGTACTTCTCCTCGAGGACGCGCAGCGCGACGTCCTCCACCTTGATCGCGAGCTCCAGCCAGTCCGGCCGCGCCGGCATCGCTTCGACGACCTTGCGGAGGGCGGTGGCTCGCGGGTCGTACGCCCGATACACGCGGTGGCCGAACCCCATCAGCCGCTCGCCGCGGGCCAGCGCGTCGCGGATCCATTCCTCGGCATGCTCGGGCGAGCCGACCTTGTGGATCTGCTCCACGACCTCGGACGGAGCGCCGCCATGGAGCGGGCCCTTCATCGCCCCGATCGCACCGGCGACGGCGGACGCGATGTCGGAGCGCGTCGAGGTGATGACGCGCGCCGTGAAGGTGGAGGCGTTGAGGCCGTGCTCCGCGCCCACGATGAAGTAGGCATCGAGCGCGCGCGCCGTCGCACGGTCCGGCCGGGTCCCGGTGAGCTGGTAGAGGAAGCTCGAGACGATGTCCAGCTTCGGATCCGGGTCGATCGGCTCCAGGTCCTCGCGCAGCCGGATGAACGCCGCCAGCGCCGACGGCGAGAACTCGGTGAGCGCGCGCGCCTGGATCGCGGTCGGCGGCCAGTCGAGGACCTGGGTCGCGCCCCAGACGGAGACGGCGGTGCGCAGGGCGTCCATCGGCTTGGCCGTCCGGGGCAGGGAGCGAAGGGTCGAGATGACGGCGGACGGGACCCGTCCGGCGGTGAGGCGAGCCTTGGGGTCCCACTCGCCGGTCCACAGGAGGTTCGCGACCGACGCGTAGGAGCCGTGGGCCACGAGGTCGCCGATCCGGTAGCCGCGATAGAGGAGCCGGCCGTTGGCGCCGTCGACGAGGCCCAGCGAGGTCTCGGCGGCAAGGACGCCCTCCAGGCCGGGGGAGTAGGGGCGTCCATCCACCGTGTGGTCGAGCGGTGGCGCACCATCCACGGGCGCCGTCGGGGGCTTGGTCGTCGTCATCCTCGGCGTCCTCCGTGGCCCCCGCGCGGGGCCGATTCGGGGCGGGTCGGTCGCGTGGGGACCCACGACCGGACGGATCGATTGGCGGACATCGTACTCTCGCCGCGGAGCGGCGGGCGCCGGCGGTCCGGCCAATCGGCTCGCGGCGTGCCGGTCAGCGACCCTGGCGGCGGCGGGCCGGGGCGACGGCGCGTGCACGGGCGATCCGCCGCGCCTCGGAGATGTCCGTCCAGGCCCCGAAGGCGATATAGCCGATGCCCGCGAGCGCCATCAGGAACAGGAAGACACCCGTCGAGCTCGGCGTCGTTCCGCTGCCGGCCGCATCGATCAGGAGCGAGATGCCGCGCGCCGAGCTGAAGACGAGCGCGGCGGCGAGGATCGTCGAGAAGAGCGACGGCGAGCGCTGCCGCGCCGACGCCTGGAGCGGGGTCTTGCGGCCAAGCCATCCCAGCAGGATGAACAGCCCGCCCAGGATCGCCGGCACGACCGCCGTGCTCGCGGTGACCGCCCCAGCGACGGCGACGAGGCCGCTCACCGCGATGATCGTCGCGCCGAAGCCCATCGTGACCCGGGAGAACACACGCGCCTCGCCCTGCCTGACCGGGATGCCGGCCGCGCTGCGCCCCGGTCCGGGACGCAGTTCGAGCAAGGATCATAGCGGCCGCCCGTGGGGCGCGGAGGAGGTCAGTCGCGGGCGAGGCTCCCGGCCGCGGCCGCATCGAGGATCCAGGTGGCGCCCGCCCTCCGGGCGCGCTGCGCGGGCAGGCGGCGCTCGTCACGGGGTCCGCCGAGGACCGCCGCAAGGATGGCGGCCTTGCCCCCGCCGAACGCGAGCGGGAGGAGCGTACGCGTCGCGTCGAGCGAGCCGGGCGTCAGCGAGACGCGCGCGAGGTGGGGCTGCACATGGGTCGGGGCAGGGATCGGCACCACCCAGCCGGGCGCGTCGAAGGCCGCGCTGCCCGGGAAGACGGAGAGCAGGTGCCCGTCGGGCCCGATCCCCACGATCATCGCATCGAAGACGGGCCGCCCGGCGGCGTCCGTCGGAATGGCTTCGCGGAGCTCCGCCTCGTACGCGGCGGCGGCATCGGCCGGGCCGCCGCCTGCAGCGATCGTCGCGTCGACGGGGATCGGGTGGATGTTGGCCGCTGCCAGGGGCGCGGGCTCCAGCCCCGCGGCGGCGTCGCCGGCGAGCAGGATGCTGTCCACCGTCTCGAGGTTCGACGCCGGGTCGCGCCGAGGCACGAAGCGGTCGTCGCCGAACCAGATGTGCAGCCGATCCCACGGGATGCGGTCCCGAAGGGGCCGGGCCAGCAGGGCACGGTAGAGCGCGGGGCAGGTGGAGCCGCCCGTCGTCGCGACGTCGGCCCGGCCGCGCCGGGCGACCCCGGCATCGATCGCCACGACCAGGCGCTCCGCCGCGAGCGCCGCCGCCGCCGCGGGTGTGGCCCCCACGAGGACCTCCGGCTCCCCAGGCGAGTCGGGGGCTGGGTTTGGCGCGCGATCGGGGATCTGGGTCATGCGGGACGCTCCGCAGCCGGGCCCACGAGGGCCGCAGCCATGCTGGTTGCCCCGCTCGCAACGAGATCGCGGCCGCCTGCCTCGATCGCCTGGGCGAGCAGGTCGACGTCGGTGCGGCGTGGTGCCTCGAACGGCCGCGCGAGCGCCTCCACCCCGTCCTCCCAGACCCGGATATGGACGCGCTCCGCCTCCGCCGTCACCTCGGCGCGCAGCTCCGTACCCCGGCGTTCCGCGAGGATCTCCACCCGCAGCGTCGTGCCGCCGGGCATCCCCGAGATCACGGGGCGGATCACGACCTCCACCTCGCCGCCGCGCTCCCAGGCGAGGAGCGCCCGCATCCCGCGGCCCGGCTCCGGGCCCGCCCCGGGCACCGGCCGCCGGACCGGGCCGGGCCGGCCGGTCCGCTCGAGGGGTCGGACGACGCGGAGGCCGAGCCGCGACGCGAGCCACGCGACGTGGTAGATCGGCTTGACGATGTTCGTGCGCGCCTCGGCATCGGGCCCGCCGTGGGTCCCGTACGTGACCGCGACGCGACGGAGCGAGCGCAGGTAGGGCAGGAACTCCGGTCGATCGAACACGGACGCCACGGCCTCGCGCCACCGGGCCTGGCGCATCAGCGCGAAGTCGGAGACCGCGAGCGAGCCGCCGCCGAGCGCGGCGAGCGCCCGCAGCCGGTCCAGCCCGTCACCGCCCCAGCTCGAGCCGTCGACGACGAGGCGATCGGCCATCCCGATCAGGTCCCGCGCGACCGGCGCGCCGAACGGCGGCTCGCCGGGCCACCAGAGCGTGACCGGCAGGTCGTGGACCAGGAGCGGGGCGACGATGGCGCCGAGGTGGCGGCCCGTGGCGCCGCCGGCCGCCGCGTAGATCTGCTCCGCGCACGTCTCGGGCGCGCCCGCGCGCGGCACCATGCAGTAGGCCTTGACCTGGGCCCGCAGCCAGTCCGGTCCGTCGGCGTCCGTGGGGACGAGGATCAGCGTTCGCGACGGGTGGCGGCCCGTGAGCATCGAGAGCGTCGAGGCGGCCCGCTCGCCGAGCTCCGGGCTCCGCGCGACGACGACGAGGTTCAGGACGCTGGTCCGGGCCGCGACGACCCGATCCGAGGAGGAGCCGACGACCGCGTTCACCTGGGGGAGCGCCCAAAAGGTCGCCAGCTCGTGCTCGATTCCGGCGATCGTGGTGGCCTGGCTCGACCAGCGCAGCTCCGGGTCGCCCGGAACGACGGGAATGCCGGGAGGCGCGACCGCGCCCCCGGAATGGCCGCTCGCCGTTCGGCTCAGATCCGCCGCCACCGTCGTCCGTCCCGCGCCAGCAGCGCGTCCGAATCGGTGGGGCCCCAGCTCCCCGCGGCATAGTTCGGGAACTCGGGTGCGGGCCCGTCGGCCCACGCGTCGATGATCGGGTTGACGATCGCCCAGGCCTTCTCCACCTCGTCGGCCCGCGTGAACAGCGACGCGTCGCCCAGGAGCGCGTCGAGGATCAGCGTCTCGTAGGCGTCCGGGCTGTCCACGCTGAAGGCGGAGCCATACGTGAAGTCCATGTTGACGGCCCGCACGTCGACGCCCAGGCCCGGCACCTTTGCCGCGAACCGCAGCAGGATCCCCTCGTCGGGCTGGATCCGGAGCGCCAGGAGGTTCGCTTCGGGATCCACGCTCGAGTCCTTGAACAGCGCGTGCGGCACCTGCTTGAACTGGATCGCGATCTCGGTCGCGCGCTTCGGCAGGCGCTTGCCTGCGCGCAGGTAGAACGGGACGCCCGCCCAGCGCCAGTCGTCGACGAAGAGACGGGCCGCAACGTAGGTCTCGGTCTCCGACTCCGGGTCGACCTCTGGCTCGGCCCGGTACCCGCCGACCTGGCCCGCGGTCACCCAGCCCGGCCCGTACTGCCCGCGCACGACGTTCGCGGCCACGGTGTCGGGGTTCATCGGCTCGATCGCGCGAAGCACCTTGACCTTCTCGTCGCGGAGCGCCTCGGCATCGAAGGTCGCCGGCGGCTCCATCGCGACGAGGGACAGCAGCTGCATCAGGTGATTCTGGAGGAAGTCGCGCGAGGCGCCGGCCTCCTCGTAGAACGCGCCGCGCTTCTCGACGCCGATCGATTCCGCCACCGTGATCTGGACGTGGTCGACGTAGCGGCGATGCCAGATGGGCTCGAAGATCCCGTTCCCGAAACGGAAGACCAGGATGTTGCGAACCGTCTCCTTGCCGAGGTAGTGGTCGATCCGGTAGACCTGCGATTCGCGGAAGACCTTGCCGACCTCGCGGTTGAGGCGGATCGCCGACGTCAGGTCGTGCCCGAACGGCTTCTCGATGACGATGCGCCGCCAGCCCCCCGCATGTTGCTCGTGGTCGAGCCCGACACGGCCCAGGTTGGCGATGATCTCGGCGAAGGCCGACGGCTGGGTGGCGAGGTAGTAGAGGCGGTTGCCGGAGGTGCCGCGTTCCCGGTCCAGGTCGTCGAGGCGAACGATGAGCTGGTCGTAGAGCGCCGGATCGGCGAAATTTCCGAGCTGGTAGCGGATCCGCCCGGCGAACTCATCCCACACCGCCGTCTCGATGGGCAGCACGCGGCTGAACTCCTCGAGCGATGCCCGGAGCTCGGCGCGGAAGGCGTCGTCCGTGTACGAGCGCCGCCCGATCCCCACGATCGCGAACTCGTGCGGCAGCAGGTTCGTCCGCCACAGCTGGAAGAGCGCCGGGACCACCTTCCGGTGGGCAAGGTCGCCGGTGGCACCGAACAGCACGAAGGTGGCCGGGTCCGGGACCCGCTCGAGTCGCAGGCCTTCCCGGAGGGGATTCTCGAGCGGCTTGCCGGAGGCGCGACGCTTCCCCAGCCGGGCAAGCCGGAGGTCGCGGGCGGTGAAGCGCACCGTCGTCGGGCGGCCGCCCGGGCCGCGGCGGTGCCTTGGCCGCACCGGGGACCCCGGGGGCGCCGGTCATCGGCGGGGCGGGCTCGTCCGCCGCGACGGGCGGTGCGTCGTCCGTCATTGGGGCGCGCCTACTCGGTCTTGATCGCGTGGCCGCCGAACTCGTTGCGCAGCGCGGCAAGCACCTTCGCCCCGTAGCTCTCGTCCTGGCGCGACCGGAGCCGCGCCTGCAGGCTGAGCGTGATGACGGGCGCCGGCACGTCGTGCTCCATGGCTTCGATGACCGTCCAGCGGCCTTCGCCCGAATCGGCGACCCAGCCCTTGATGCCGGGGAAGTCCTGGCCTTTCGCGAGGGCATCGACCAGGAGCTCGAGGAGCCACGAGCGCACGACGGAGCCATACCGCCAGATCCCCGCGATCTGGCCCAGGTCCAGCTTGTACTCGCTGGCGTGGAGGATCTCGAAGCCCTCGGCGTATGCCTGCATGAGGCCGTACTCGATCCCGTTGTGGACCATCTTCACGTAGTGCCCGGCTCCGGGTCCGCCGACGTGGGCGTAGCCGTCGGCCGGCGCGAGCGTCCGGAAGATCGGCTCCAGGGGCTCGACCGCGTCGCTCTCGCCGCCGACCATCAGGCAATAGCCATTCTGGAGCCCCCACACGCCGCCGGACGTGCCGGCGTCGACGTACCTGAGGCCCTTCGCCCCGACCTTGGCGTGCCGGCGGACGTCATCGTGGAAGTTGGAGTTACCCCCGTCGATGATCGTGTCGCCCGGCTCGAGGACGCCCATCAGCTCGTCGAGCATCGCCTCGGTCGCGTCGCCGGCGGGAACCATGATCCAGACCGCGCGCGGCGCACGCAGCCCGGCGACCAGCTCGGCAACGCTGAAGGCGCCCTCGGCGCCCTCGGTCATGATCTCTCGCGTCTTCTCCGGGGTCCGGTTGAATGCCACGACCTCGTGGCCGTCGCGGACCAGGCGGCGAACCATGTTGGCGCCCATCCGGCCAAGGCCGATGAAGCCGATGCGCATCGCGGTCTCCTTTCCCTGGGTCCGCCCGGAGTGACCGTGCGTGAAGGCTGACGGTTGCGGGCCCCTTACGCGAGGCTCTCCCTGAGCGCCTCCTCGAGCGCGCTGAGGCCCGCGTCGACGTCGGCGCCGAGGTGGACCCGGAGCACCGGGAGGCCATGCGCCTCGAGCGCCTCGAAGTCGCCCAGGGCCTGGGCGTCGACGAGCTGGCCGAAGCTGAACGGCCGGCCCGGGATCTCGACGTCGGTCGGGTGGTCCGCGGTCATCTGGAGGAACCAGCCGATCGGGGCGCCACCCTTGTGGAGCTGGCCGGTCGAGTGCAGGAAGCGGGGGCCGAATCCGCTCGTCGTCGGCCGTCCCGTCGCGTCGCGGAGCAGCGCGCGCATCCGATCGAGGGCGTCGGACCGGCCGGGGGTCGGGGCGACGAACGCCTGGAGCGCCAGGTACGCGTTCGGCTGCGCCCGCGCGACGTGTCGCCGCAGCGCGTCCGCGAGCGTGCCGTCACCGCCGGACGCCCGGAGCGTCGCATCGCCCACGACGACGAGGCCGCTGCCCTGGGCCATGACCGTGGGGGCAGGGAACGAGCCCGTCCGCTCAAGGTCGGCGAGGACGCGCTTCGTGTTCTCCTTCGACTCGGTGACGTTCGGCTCGTCGAACGGGTTGATCTCGAGGATGACGCCGGCGATGGCCGTCGCGACCTCCCAGCGCACGAACTCGGCGGCGAGGTCGATCGGGTCCGCCAGGTCGATGCGCACGACCGGATGGCCGGCCGCGGCCAGCGCGTCGAGCAGGGCGTCGGCCGACGTCCCGTCCGGGGCGGGGGCAGGGGGCGCGGCACCGTCCAGCGCGAGGCGGACGAAGACGCGGTCCGGCCCGTACGCCGCCGCGTTCCCCAGCGGCTCTCCCGCGATCGGAACGATCCCCACGCCGTGCTTGCCGGTGCTCTCGGCGATGAGCTGCTCCAGCCACGCCCCGAAGCGGGCAACCGCCGGGTCGGCCACGAGGGTCAGCTTGTCGCGGCCGGCGCGGCCAAGCACGCCCAGCATGACGCCGAGCGCAGCCCCCGGGTTCGCGGCCGCCTCGGTCACGTGGGTGCGCGCGAGCATGGCAAGCGCCGACGCGAGGAAGGCATCGAGGTCGATCCCGAGCAGGGACGCGGGCACCAGCCCGACGTAGGTCAGCGCGGAGTACCTCCCGCCGACGTCCTCCGGGTTCAGGAATACCTCGCGGAGGCTGTCGTGATGGGGGATGGCCTCCAGGCTCCGTCCCGGATCCGTGATCGCGATCATCAGGTCGGCGGGCGACTCGCGACGCTCGCCCGCGGCGCGCAGCGCGGCATGGATCCGGGCCCAGGCATCCGCCTGGAAGGAGAGGCTCTCGGTGGTCGTGCCGGACTTGGTCGCCACGATCACGAGCGTCGCGAGCGGGTCCAGCCCGTCCCACGCGGCCGCGACCGCCGCAGGATCGGTCGAGTCGAGGACGCGGACCACGAGCCAGTCGGGGATGTCGCGGAAGGCGTCGGCGAGCACGTCCGGGGCGAGGCTGCTGCCGCCCATCCCCGCGACGAGCGCCGCGGTGAACCCGTCGCCGCGGATGCTCTCCCCGAACGCCTCGAGCGCGGGCACCTGCTCGCCGAAGTCGCGCGGGGCGTCGAGCCAGCCGAGGCGAT
This sequence comes from uncultured Chloroflexia bacterium, assembly GCA_963850035.1. Lineage (GTDB taxonomy): Bacteria > Chloroflexota > Limnocylindria > Limnocylindrales > CSP1-4 > CTSoil-043. Next base: position 344,894 of record CAWKJP010000018.1, read on the forward strand.
TGGCGATCTTCTCGAGGACGCCCGCATCCGTGGACCACAGGGTGCCGTCGCGATCGTGCAGGCGCTCGACCCAGTGCTCGTCGTCGGCCCGGCGCAGCGCGGCCTCGACCGCCTGGGCCAGCGCAGGGTCCGTGATCCGCGCGTCGAGCGCGTCCGGGGCGAACGTGTTCAGCGTCTCTGCCATCGGCTGCCTCCTGATCGGTGCAGTGTAGCCGCGGCGCGCTCGCCGGCAGGAGCGCCGTTCCGTGCTCCGTCGACGATCGGATCAGCCCGGGCGGAGCTCCTCGGCCTCGATGGCGAGCACCTTGGCGACGCGCCGGGCGTGCCGTTCCGCACCCGAGAACGACGCGCCGAGGAAGGCGCGAGCGCATTCGACGGCGGGCTCCACGCCGATGACCCGGCCGCCCAGGCACAGCACGTTGAGATCGTCGTGCTCGACGCCCTGGTGCGCCGAGTACGTGTCGTGGGCGACCGCCGCCCGGATGCCGCGGATCTTGCTCGCGGCGACGGACGCGCCGATCCCCGAGCCGCAGACCAGGATCCCGCGATCCGCGACGCCGTCACGGATCGCGTACCCCAGGCGCCGAGCGAAGTCCGGGTAGTCGTCGGTCGGGTCCGCCCCGTCGCCGCCGAGGTTGATCAGCTCGTGGCCGGTGTCCGCGAGGCGCCGCAGGAGCTCGTCGCGCAGCTCGGCGCCGCCGTGGTCGGCCGCGAATGCGACGCGCATCAGACGCGCGCCTGCTGCTCGTCCGGCGAGGGGACCAGCGTCGGGATTCGCCCGCGAAGCCCGTCCCGGACGACGGCGCGACCGACCGCCGTGACGCGCTCGACCGTGAAGCCGAACTGCTCGAAGATCGTGGCGGCGGGCGACGACGCGCCGAAGTGGTCGAGCCCGATGATCGCGCCCTCGTCCCCGGTCCAGCGCTCCCAGCCGAGCGAGACCCCGATCTCCACGCTCACCCGCCTGCGGACCGCGGCAGGCAGGACCGCCTCGCGGTACGCGGCGTCCTGGGCGTCGAACGCCTCCCAGCATGGCAGCGAGACCACCCGGGTCGGGATCCCATCGGCCTCCAGCGCGTCCGCGGCGCCCATGGCGAGCTGGAGCTCGGAACCGGTCGCGATGAGGATGAGCGACGGCGTCCCGCCGGCCGCCTCGGCGCTGGCCGCGCGCAGGACGTATCCGCCGCGACGCACGCCGTCGCGGGCGAGCGCGGCCGTGGCCGCGAACGTCGGAAGCTTCTGCCGCGTCAGGGCAAGCGCGGTCGGGCCCTCGGTGCGCTCGATGGCGAGCGCCCAGGCGGCCGCGGCCTCGTTCGCGTCTCCGGGCCGCACGAACCAGAGGTTCGGGATCGCCCGGAGGGCCGCATAGTGCTCCACCGGCTGGTGCGTCGGGCCGTCCTCGCCCAGGCCAACCGAGTCGTGCGTCCAGACATACGACCACGTGGAGCCCTGCGAGCGCCGCGAGCCGGACCGACCCGCGCATGTAGTCGCTGAAGGTGAGGAACGTCGCGCCGTACGGCAGGAACCCGCCGTGATAGGCGATCCCGTTGACGATGCCGCCCATCGCATGCTCTCGCACGCCGAAGCGGAGGTTTCGGCCTGCTTCCTCGGCCGAGAAGTCGATCCCGCCCTTGATGTCGGTGAGGTTCGACTCCGAGAGGTCCGCAGAGCCGCCGAACAGCTCCGGCAGGCTCTCCGCGATCACCTGGATCACGGCCTGGCTCACCTGGCGCGTGGCGAAGTCCTCGCCGACGGCGTAGACCGGGAGGTGCGCGTCCCAGCCCTCCGGCAGGTCGCCGGCAAGACGCCGGCGCAGCTCCGACGCCTGGACCGGGAAGGCCGCGGCGTACCGCCGCATGCGATCCTCCCAGTCGTTGACCAGGTGCTCGCCATACGGGATCGCGCGGCTGAAGAGGCCCTCGGCGTCGTCCGGCACGTAGAAGGTCCGGTCAGGGTCCCACCCGTAGGCCTCCTTCACGAGGCGGACCTCCTCGACACCGAGCGGGGCGCCGTGCGCCTTCTGCGTGTCCTGCTTGTGCGGCGACCCGAAGCCGATATGGGTCCGGACCGCGACGATCGAGGGCCGGCCGTCGGCGCGCGCGGCGCGGATCGCGGCATCGATGGCGGACAGGTCGTTGCCGTCCTCCACCTGCTGCGTGTGCCACCCGTACGCGTCGAACCGCTCGAGGACGTCCTCCGAGAATGCCATGGACGTGGGTCCGTCGAGCTGGATGTGGTTGTCGTCGTAGAGCATGACGAGCTTGCCGAGCCGGAGGTGTCCCGCGAGCGACGCCGCCTCGGACGCGATCCCCTCCTGGAGGTCGCCGTCGGAGCACATCGCGTAGGTCCAGTGATCGACGACCGCGTGGCCGGGGCGGTTGAACTCCGCCGCGAGGCGCCGCTCGGCGATCGCCATCCCGACGGCGTTCGCGACGCCCTGGCCCAGGGGCCCGGTGGTGGCCTCGACCCCGGCAGTGAGGCCGTGCTCCGGGTGGCCAGGCGTCCGCGAGCCCCACTGGCGGAAGTGCCGCAGGTCATCGAGCGTGACGTCGTAGCCGGTCAGGTGCAGGAGGGCGTAGAGCAGCATCGAGGCATGCCCGGCAGACAGTACGAAGCGGTCGCGATTGGGCCAGTCGGGATGCGTGGGAGCGTGATGGAGGAAGCGCGTCCACAGCGCATACGCCATGGGGGCCATCCCCATCGGGGCCCCCGGATGGCCGGAGTTCGCCTGCTGGACGCCGTCGATCGCGAGCGTCCGGATGGTATCGACCGCCAGGCGATCGAGCTGGTCGGCATTGAGGGTCATGCGGGGCGTGCTCCTGTGCGGAGTGGCGGGGCGCGTATGGATGGCCCAATTGTACGTGCGGTCCCGGGATCGGCCGCGGCGTATCCTCGGCCGCGTGCCATCGATGCCCTCCCGACCGCGCATGCCATCTCGACCGGGCCCCGCGTCCGGTCCGCTCCCTCCGTCGGACCGGCGCACGCCAATGGACCCGCGCCCTGCGTCCGGCCCGCGCCCGCCGGAGGCCCGGCGCACGCCGGAGGACCGACGCAGGTGGAGGCCCGACGCACGTCGGAGGGCCGACGCATCGTCCGCGTGCTGGTGCTGGGCGACCTCGCGCTCGACGTGACGCTGGCGCCGGCGCGCCCGCTCCGGCGCGGGACCGACGTCCCGGGCTCGGTCGGGCTTCACCAGGGCGGCTCCGCTGCGAACGCGGCCCGCTGGCTGGCCCGGCTCGGCGCGCGAGCCACGCTCGTCTGCGCGGTCGGACGGGACGGCGCCGGGCGCGCGCTCGTCGCTGCGCTGCGAGCCGATGGCGTCGTCGTCCGGGCCGCGCGACCGGCGGGTGCGCGGACGGCACGGATCGGGATGCTCGTCGACCCGGCAACGGGCGAGCGGTCCTTCGTGGCGGAGCGCGGCGCGGCCGACCTCCTGCGGGCGGACGATCTCGAGTCCGGCTGGTTCCGGGGGGTCGGCGCGCTCCACCTGCCGGCCTACTCGCTGCTCGGCGCCCCGCTCGGTGAGGCCGGCCGCGCTGCGATCGACCTCGCACGAGCCGCGGGGGCCCGGGTCAGCCTGGATCTCGCGTCGGCTGCCCCGCTGCTCGCCGGCGGCCGGGCCGCGGCCCACCAGATGGTGCGACGGGTCGCGCCCGACGTCCTGTTCACGAACCAGCACGAGGCGGTCGCCTTCCTCGGGGAGCCCGACCTGGCGCACCTCCTGCGCTTCGCGCCGGTCGGCGGTGGTCAAGCGCGGGCCGGCCGGCGCCACGCTGCTCATCCGGGGCGCGGGCGGGTCGACGCCGGGCGTCCGGCTCGACGTCGCGACTCGCCCGATGGTCGCGGTGGACTCGACGGGCGCCGGCGACGCGTTCGACGCGGGCTTCCTCGTGGGATGGCTCGCCGACGACGCGGCAGGGACCCCGTCGGTCCTGCGCCGCGCGGTCGTCGCCGGCCACCGGGCGGCGGCGCGCCAGCTGGCCACGCCCCGTCCCGAGCTCACGCTGGGGTAGCGCCGGGTCCGCACCGGTCCGGGTAGCCCGTCGGTCGCGACCCGGCCGGATCCGTCCCGCCTGGGCTGCCGGGGAGCCGGGTCCGTCCGTCCGGGCTGCCGGGAGCGTGCCGGGGCCCGCGGCTCAGACGCGCAGGTGCCGGTCGAACCAGGCGAGGACGCGTTCGTTCCGGTCGATCCGCCGGTCGATGCGGCCGGTGATCGCGAACGTGTGCCAGCTCTCCGGGTAGAGGACGTACTCGACGTCGCGGCCGAGGTGGCGGAGCGCCACGAAGAGCTGTTCGTTGTCGGCCGCCGGGCAGCGCAGGTCGGCTTCGCCCTGGAGCATCAGCAGCGGCGTCCGGATCCTGGCCACGTTGCGCAGTGGCGACTGGCGCCAGAGTCGGGCGGTGCCGTCCTCGCTCAGCGGGTCGCCGAGGAGCGCCATCCGGTCGTACTCGGGGCCGGCGTCGGAGTTCGCCCAGCCGTTCACCTGGTTCGTCACGCCGTTCTCGCTCACGGCGGCCCGGAAGCGGTCCGGCGCGGCCCCCACCAGCCAGTTGACCATGAAGCCGCCGTACGAGAGCCCGAGGATCCCGAGGCGGGCCGGGTCCGCGAGGCCATGGTCCACGACATGGTCGATCGCGGCGAGGATGTCAGCGGCATCGACGCCGCCCCAGTCCCCGAGCTGCGGCCGGATCCACGCCCGCCCATAGCCCGCCGACCCGCGGATGTTCGGGAGGATGACGCGATACCCGTGGGCGGCAAGGAGCACGTTCTCGATCGACGGGGCGGGCGACCAGGCGCCCAGGGGCCCGCCGTGGACGTTGACGATCGCCGGGAGCTCGGCGTCCCCGGCGCCCGCGGGCGAGACGATCCACGCCTCGATCGGGCGGCCCTCCGCGGGAACGACGAGACGCTGCATCTCGGGCCACGGCAGGCGGCGGCGCCACGCCCCGCCGAGCGTGGTTCGAGCGCGGAGCCGTCGCACTTCCCCGCCGGCCGTCGATGGTCAGCAGCTCCATCGGGCGATCGTCGCGCGTGGCCACGATCGAGACGACGCCGCGTGCCACGCCCAGCGTCCAGGCCGCGATGTCGCCATCCACGAGCCGCCGGGCGTGACCTCCCGGCCGGCCGGTCGCGGGGTCGACCGGGAATCGCCACGGCCGCACGCGCCCGGCCTCGCTCACGAGCGCCACGAGCGCCTCCGGCCCGTCCCAGCACGGCCCCGGCCGGGACGCGGCCATCCATCCGTTGAGGTCGGTGTCGTTCCACGCGCCGATGGGCAGGTCAAGGTCGGGCGCCAGGGCGACGGCGGAAGCCGGGCCGGCATCGATGGTCGTCGCGGCGGCGACGTGGATTCCCGGCTGCTCGTCGTCGAGCGGGTCCGTGACGTCGACGCCGACGCAGGCCAGCCAGCGGCCGTCCGGCGAGAAGGCGGGCGAGCCCGCGTAGCCCGCCAGCACGATCGCCTCGTGCGCCACGCCCCCGTCGGCCGCAACGGCCCAGATCGAGGGTCGCGGGCGGACGTCCGCGTCCGGACGCGGATCCGCGGCGTACGCGATCCAGCGACCGTCGGGAGACCAGGCGATTCCGCGGGCGTCAGCCTCGTGGTTGGTGAGCTGACGCGCCCGACCGCCGGGTCGTGCGGCGACCACCCAGACCTGGTCCCACCGATCCCGGTGGCCGACGCCGTCTGCCCGCCAGTCGGCGCGCAGGATCCGGCGCGCCGTCACGCTGCGCCCCTTCGTCTCGGGCCCGACGATCGAGCGGGTCGCGGCACCCGCCGCAACCAGCGCGAGGCGGGATGAATCCGGCGACCAGGCAACCTCCGACACGCCGTGCCGCGGGACGCACACGACACGACCGGGACCGCCATCGAGCCCCGCGAGCATCACCGCGGTCGACCGGTCCGGCGCGTCGGGGAAGCCGCGGAGGAACGCGACCCGCCGACCGTCCGGGCTCACGCGGGGCGACGTGTCGCGGACCGCCCCGCTCGTCAGGCGGATCGCTGCCCGGGTCCCGGCGAAGGCGACCCGGTGGAGGTGCGAGCGATACGTCTCCCCCCGGACGAAACGCCGGACGACGACAGCCCCGTCCCCGCCCGGCGTCGGATCGTGCTCCTCGAGCACCACCTGGCCGCGCAGGAGCCGCGCGGCGGAGAGCGGCGCGGACCGGACCTCAGGCACGGCCCAAGCGTACGCGGTCGGACCGATGGCGCGACGGTCGCGGCCGGCGTGACGACGGCCTCCGACCGACGCTAGGCTCAAGGCATGCACGATCGCCTCGTCTTCGGTCTTCGCGACCGCCTGACCATCGCCCCGGAAGTCGCGGACGCACTGCGGGCCGGCCGCCCGGTCGTCGCCCTCGAATCGACGCTGATCAGCCATGGACTCCCGTTTCCCCGCAACCTGGAGGTGGCCGGCGCGGCCGAGGCCGCCGTGCGCGAATCAGGTGCCGTGCCCGCGACGGTCGGCATCCGGGCCGGCCGCCTGGTCGTCGGGCTCGATTCCGCAGCGCTCGTCGAGCTCGCGACCGCGGACGGCGTCCGGAAAGTGGCCCGGCCCACGCTGGCCGGGGCGCTCGCGGCGGGCGTGCTCGGCGCCACGACGGTCTCCGCGACGATGCTCGCGTGCGCCGCGGCCGGCATCCGGGTGTTCGCGACCGGCGGGATCGGCGGCGTCCACCCCGGGGCCTTCGAGTCGGTCCGGGCGCCGGGCGGCGACCTTCGGCCGCCGAGCCTCGATGTCTCCGTCGACCTCGAGGAGCTGGCCCGGACGCCGGTCGTCGTCGTCTGCGCCGGCCCGAAGGCGATCCTCGACGTGCGAGGCACGCTGGAGGTGCTCGAGTCGCGCGGCGTGCCGGTGGTCGCCCTGGGGACGGACGAGCTGCCGGGCTTCTTCTCGCGCGCGTCCGGCATTCCCGCACCGCAGCACGTCGCCGACCTGGCGGGGGCCGCCGGCCTCGTCCGGATGCATCTCGAGCTCGGGCTCGGGTCCGGCGTCCTGCTCTGTGTCCCGGTCCCGGCTGCCGACGAGCTGCCACGCGCGGACGCCGTGGCGGCGACCGCCCAGGCCACCGCGGACGCGGAGGAGGCAGGGATCCACGGACCGGCCCTCACGCCGTGGGTCCTTCAGCGGGTCGCGGAGCTGACCGACGGCAGGTCCATCCGGGCCAACACTGCGCTCATCATCAACAACGCGAGGGTTGCCGGACTGCTTGCCGGAGCGATCTGACCCTCGTTCGATACCGCTCGCGTCCCGACATCGGAGAACCACGCCGTGCGAACGCCCGCTCGTCGTCGCCCACCAGTCGCGCGCGCCATCGCGGTCACCAGTGTTTGGGCCCTCGTCGGTGCCTTCCTCGTCGCGGGGTGCGCCGGCCTGATCGGCGAAGTCCGCGCGAGCGAGAGCCGCGACCTGGCGCTTGCCGGGTTCTCGAGCAACCTCGTCCGCGTCGAGGTCTTCAACGGCGTGCTGAGCGTGCGGCCGGGCGCGGAGGGGCGCGTCGGCGCGACCGTGACGGTCACCGGGGTCGGTTCGACCCGGCAGGACGCCGAGGCCGATCGCGCCAATGTCGTCACCACGCTCGAGGAGGCCGGGGACGCCGTCGTCCTGCGGGCCGTCTACAAGCCCGATCCGACGAACCCGCGGAACCGAGGCGCCTCCGCGTCCGTGACGGTCCCCGCGGGCTCCGCGCTGGAGCTCGTGACGTCCAACGGGAAGGTCAGCGTCACGGGGATCGGTGGCGCGATCCGGATCCGGACCTCGAACGGGGAGACCACCGTCGATGGGGCCACGGCGGGCGTGGACGTGGCGACGTCGAACGGCCCGATCACGATCACCGGCTCGCAGGGCCCCCTCGCGCTGGCCTCATCCAACGGCAGGATCCGGATCGGCGCGACCAACGCCGCGGTCAGGGCGGCCACGTCGAACGGCGAGATCGCGTTCAGCGGCTCGCTGGCAGCGGGTCAGCACTCGTTCGAGACATCGAATGCGGCGATCTCGCTCGGCCTCGGGGCCGATGCCAGCTTCGGCCTCGATCTCGAGACGTCGAACGCCAGGGTCAGCGTCGTCGGATACCCGGTCACGACAACCGGGACGGCCGAGGCGACGCGACTCAGCGGGCGCGTCGGGGACGCGCCGACGGCCTCGATCTCGGCCCGGACGAGCAATGGCGGGATCACGATCCAGCCTGCGGAGTGATCCGCCGTTGCGCGGGGACGAATCGCCCGGCCGTGCCGGGCGGAAGGTGACGCCGACGCGTGCGGGTCCTCCTCCGCGAAGCCGGGCGCCCGTCCGGTTCGCCTTGTGCGGCCCTCACGGCGTGCGTACACTCGTGGGCGGGTAGCCGTCGCCCTGATCGAGCGCGGGGCGCGCGGCCTCATCGACGCACCACGGGAAGCTGACGCCGGACACCGGACCGCCGGATGCGTGCGGTCACGAGGAGGGACGATGCGGATCTACGAGGGGAGCCCCCGCCAGGACTACGAGGAGGTCCTCCGCTCGATCGGCGCGTTCCTCGACCAGCGTGGGATGCACGACGTCCTGCTCGTGGAGGCGCCGGACGGCTTCATCCTCCAGGGCGTCGCCGTGGAGGGCGAGACCAGCGCGTGGTCGGAAAGCGCGGGCCACCAGGTCAAGGAGACCCTCACCTTCCTCGACGACGACATCGCCCGCTTCATGGAGGAAGCGGTGGCGCGACGCACCGCGAACACGGCGGCGTCCGATTGGAGCAACGCGGGCTACTATGAGAAATCGTTCCGCGTGATCGGCAAGTGGATCGACGAGCAGAAGCCCCGCGACATCTTCTTCTTCGAGCAGGAGGGGGCCTTCGTGGTCCGCCTTCACAAGGTCGGACCTGCCGGTTCGCATCACATGCTCGCCGAGTTCACGAAGGACGACATCGAGGCGATGATCGCGCAGGCACCCCAGGCCCGCAGGGCCTAGCGGACCCGGTGTCCCAGCGAAGGAGGTACGGGCAATGAAGGCTCTGAAGATCGTGGCGACTGCCCTGGGGGTCACGCTGGCGGCGCTCGTCGTCATCCCGCTCGTGGTCCTCGCCGGCCTGTTCGTCTGGCTGAAGCTGACCGAGGAGAGCGACGAGGAGACTCTCGAGCTCGAGCAGGAAGGCGTCTAGCCCGATCCCGCCCCTCCCTCCGGAATCGGCCCCGCCGGCACGCGCCGACGAGGCCGTCGACGTTCCGGGCGTCCCCGTCAGCTTCCTGGTCGACTACGACGGGACGATCTCCCGTTCCGACATCGGGGACGTGCTGATCGCCCGTCACGCGGCCGACCGGGCGCTCGTTGCGCGCATGGATCGTGCCTACGAGGACGGCCTGATCGGGTCGCGCGACCTCACGCGGTGGGACATGGGGGTGCTGCCGCGCGACCCCGAGCTGCTGCGATCCGAGGCGGCCGCGATCGAGCAGGACGGGACGTTCGTGAGCTTCGTGGCCGCCGTCCGCGAGGCCGGCGCGGATGTCGAGGTCGTGAGCGACGGACTCGGCTTCTACGTGGCCTCGAACGTTGCGCGTCTCGATCCGGGGCTCGCCGACCTGGCCATCGTCACCAACGAGAACGACGTCGACGGGCCCGGCGGGATCTCGTTCCCGTTCGGGCACCCACGCTGCCTTGTGTGCGGAACGTGCAAGCGCGAGCGGGTCCGCGCCCACCACGCCCGTGGCCGGGCGGTCGTCTTCGTGGGCGATGGCATGAGCGACCGGTACGCCGCGCACCATGCCGACGTCGTGTTCGCGAAGGGCAAGCTGCTGGGCTGGGCCCGCGCGACCGGGCGCGACGTTCTCGAGTGGGACCGGTTCGCGTCGATGGAGGGATGGTTCCGGTCCGCCGTCGCGGACGGGCGGCTCCCGGCCACGTCCGCGGGTCTCCCCGCGTGGAGGGCGGCCCGCCGGCCGACCACGCCCCCGTTCATCTGCGGGCCGGAGGTATGGGGTGACGGTCGGAGCCTTCCTGGAGCCTAGCTCCAGCGGTCGAACCGCGCGAACTCCTCGAACGGGACCCAGCCGCGCTTGAGCGACGGCGAGCGCACGTCCGGCAGCGGGCGGCCCACCGGCATCACCCCGATCGGGACGAACTCGGCGGGGATGCCCAGGAGCGCCCGGATCGCGTCCGGGTCGAACGCCCCGGCGAAGCCCGACGCGAGGCCAGCGTCGACCGCGGCGAGCATGATGACCATCATGGTCGCGCCGACGTCCACGAACCAGTAGGGGACCGGCCACTCGATCTCGGTCCCGTCGTCCGCGACCTTGTCCGGCTCGCGGTATCGCCGGTGGTAGATCTCGGCGGAGACGCAGGGGACGAACTGGGCAGCGCACTCGGAGATCCAGGGCCCGAACTCGTCGTACTCGTCCTCGCCGGCGGCCCGCGCCACCGCCCGGCGGAGGTCGGGGCCCGTCACGACCACGATCCGCTGGCCCTGGCTGAACCCGGCCGACGGCGTGCGCTGGGCGAGCCGGGCGATCTCCCGGAGCGTTGCGAGCTCCACCCCGCCTTCCTCGAAGCGCCGGACCGCCCGGCGCTTCATGACCGCGTCGCGAAACTCCACGGCTGGCCTCCTCCTGCGTGCGCCGGCGCCGGGCCTTCCGTCCGGCCCCGCGCCCCGGCTTGGGTCACCGTCCCACAACGGCCATGGGTATGGGAGCGCCGATCCCGCCGTTCGATTCCCAACCGCAACCATCCACGGGCTCCCCGCGTCTGTTCGCGTCTGGCACGGTCGCGCGCTTTCCGGTAGCATCGGAAAAACCCCGGAGGAGCGCTGGCCATGGCGAAGTATGTCTTTGTGACCGGAGGGGTCACCTCCTCCCTCGGGAAGGGCATCACCGCCGCCAGCATCGGCCGCCTGCTCAAGGCGCGCGGGATCTCCGTCTCCGTCCTCAAGCTCGACCCGTACATCAACGTCGACCCGGGGACGATGTCGCCCTACCAGCACGGTGAGGTCTTCGTCACGGACGACGGCGCCGAGACGGACCTGGACCTCGGCCACTACGAGCGGTTCATCGACGAGAACCTCTCGCAGCTCTCCAACGTCACCACCGGCCGGATCTACCAGGCGGTCATCGCGAAGGAGCGCCGCGGCGACTACCTCGGCGGCACCGTCCAGGTGATCCCCCACATCACGAACGAGATCAAGGAGCGGGTCCTCCGCGTCTCCCGCGACGGCGGCGCGGACGTCGTCGTCGTGGAGGTCGGCGGGACGGTCGGCGACATCGAGAGCCTGCCCTTCCTCGAGGCGATCCGCCAGATCCGCAAGGACGTCGGTCGCCGGAACGTCCTCTACGTCCACGTCACCCTGCTGCCCGCCCTCCAGGCGACGGGCGAGCTCAAGACGAAGCCCACCCAGCACTCCGTGAAGGAGCTTCGCGGGATCGGCATCCAGCCCGACGTCATCATCCTGCGGTCCGATCACCCGGTCCTCGACGAGATCCGCGAGAAGATCGCCCTCTTCACGGACGTCGCCGTGGACGCGGTCATCCCCGCAGTCACGGCGGACACGATCTACGAAGTCCCCCTCCAGTTCGAGGCCTCCGGGCTCGGCGACCTCCTCGTGCGCGACCTCGACCTCGGGGCCGCGGCCGCACCGCCGGACCTCGAGCGCTGGCGCCGGCTCGTCGAGCTGATCAAGCGCCCGAAGCCGGAGCTGGAGGTCGCCCTCGTCGGCAAGTACATCGAGCTCCCGGACGCGTACCTCTCGGTCACCGAGTCGCTCAAGCACGCGGGTTGGGCGAACGGGGTGGACGTCAAGGTCCGCTGGGTCAACTCGGAGACGATGACCCCCGAGACGGTCGACGAAGCGCTGGCCGGCGCGTCGGCGATCCTCGTGCCTGGCGGCTTCGGCCACCGCGGCATCGAGGGCAAGGTGGTCGCGGCCCGCTACGCGCGGGAGCACCGCGTGCCGTATCTCGGCCTCTGCCTGGGCCTGCAGTGCGCGGTGATCGACTTCGCGCGCGCCGTGACGGGCTCGGAAGACGTGAACTCCACCGAGTTCGACATGTTCACCGCCCACCCCGTGATCGACTTCATGCCGGACCAGCGCGACCTGGAGGAGAAGGGCGGCACGATGCGCCTTGGGCTCTACCCGGCCCGCCTGACGGCCGGCTCGAAGGCGCATGCGGTGTACGGCGACGAGGTCATCTACGAGCGCCATCGCCACCGCTTCGAGGTGAACAACCGCTACCGCGCGCTCCTCGAAGGCGCGGGCATGATCCTCTCCGGCCAGTCCCCGGACGGACGCCTCGTCGAGATCATCGAGCTGCGCGACCATCCGTGGTTCGTGGCGAGCCAGTTCCACCCGGAGTTCAAGAGCCGCCCAGAGCGACCGCACCCCCTGTTCGACGGCTTCATCTCCACCGCCGTCGCCCTTCGAGACGGGCATCAGCCGGTGCTGGTCGCACGCCGGGCGGGCGTCCCGGCCATGGAGCTCGGCGGCGCGCCGGACGCCGACCTGGCCGGCACCGTCTCGGAGGCCGAGGCACGCTGAGCGACGGCGGAACGGCGAGGCGGCGGACGATCCACGGCGTCGCCGTCAGGCGACAGCCTAGAATTGAGCAACCCCGACCGCCTGGAGGCCACCCATGAAGCTCTTCCTCGACACCGCCGACATCGACGAGATCCGGACCGCCGTGCGCTGGGGCGTCATCGACGGCGTGACCACGAATCCCAGCCTCTATGCGCGGGTGGGCGGCTCGTACGACGACGTCCTGCGCGAGATCTGCAAGCTGACGCCCGGGCCCGTGAGCGCCGAGGTCATCGCCGATGACGTCGAGGGGATGCTCACCGAGGGCCGGCACTTCGCGAAGCTCGCCCCGAACATCGTCGTCAAGGTCGCGATGAGCGAGAACGGCCTCGAGGCGATCAGCCGCTTCGCGGAAGAGGGGATCAAGACCAACTGCACCCTGATCTTCTCCGCCAACCAGGGACTCCTCGCCGCCAAGGCGGGGGCCAGCCTCCTCTCGCCGTTCGTCGGGCGCCTCGACGACATCAACGAGGAGGGGATGACGGTCATCCGCGAGCTTGCCGACATCATCAACCTGCACGAGTTCGACAGCGAGGTCCTGGCGGCCTCCGTCCGGCACCCGCGCCATGTCACGGACGCGGCGCTGGCCGGCGCCCACGTCGCGACGCTCCCCTTCAAGGTCCTCCGCCAGATGGTCCACCACCCGCTCACCGACAGCGGGATCGTCCAGTTCAAGGCGGACTGGGCAAAGGCGCGCGCGGAGGCAGCCGCCAAGGGCTGAGGCCGGCTCGCCGCCATTGGTTGCCATTGACGGGAGCGCGTCCCGGCGCGTATGCTCAGGCGGTCCCACACGCACCGTCCGCCGCGGCTTGATTCCGCGCCGGTGCGCAGTCCCCCGGTCGCGGACCGCGGCCGCACGTTTCAGGTGACCCCTCTCCCATGCCCTCGAACGTTCCCGATCCGCGTATCCGGAATCGCCGACCCCGCCGACGTCCGCAGGGCCAGCGCCCGGCCGGCATGCCGGACTATGACGAGCTGAACGGCACGGCCGACGGCCCGGAGATCGGCGCCGCCGAGCTGCAGGAGATGAGCCCGGCCGAGCTGCGCGCGACGGCCGCCGAGCTCGACGTCGAAACGGTCGCCGCCGACCGGCGCGACGACCTCGTCGACCGGATCCTGCAGCGCCAGTCCGAGCGGCTGGGCCAGGACTACGGCACCGGGATCCTGGACGTGGTGGACGAGGGCTACGGCTTCCTCCGCCGCCACGGGCTCATGCCAGGACCCGAGGACGTCTACGTAAGCAGCAGCCAGGTCCGGCGCTTCGGCCTGCGCATCGGTGACCGCGTCAACGGCACGGTCCGCGCCCCGCGCGAGGGTGAGAAGTACTGGGGCCTGCTCCGCGTGGACACCGTGAACGGTGTCGACCCCGACACGGCCCGACGGCGCCCGCACTTCGGCGACCTGACGCCGATCCACCCGATCGACCTCCTCAACCTCGAGTCGGACCCGAAGAACCTCTCCCAGCGCCTCGTGAACCTGGTCAACCCGATCGGCAAGGGGCAGCGCGCGCTGATCGTCAGCCCCCCGAAGGCCGGCAAGACGATGCTCCTCAAGAACATCGCCAACGGGATCAGCGAGAACTATCCCGAGGTCCTCCTCATGGTGGCGCTCATCGGCGAGCGGCCGGAGGAGGTCACCGACATGCGGCGCTCCGTCAAGGGCGAGGTCATCTCCTCGACCTTCGACGAGCCGACGGAGAACCACACGCACGTCGCGGAGATGGCGCTCGAGATCGCGAAGCGCCAGGTCGAGACCGGCCGCGACGTCGTCATCCTGCTCGACTCGATCACGCGGCTCGCGCGCGCCTACAACCTCGCGTTGCCGCCCTCCGGGCGGACGCTGTCCGGCGGCATCGACCCGATCGCCCTCTACCCGCCCAAGCGCTTCTTCGGGGCTGCCCGGAAGATCGAGGAAGGCGGCTCGCTCACGATCATCGGCACCTGCCTGGTGGACACGGGCTCGCGGATGGACGACGTGATCTACGAGGAGTTCAAGGGGACCGGCAACTCCGAGCTGATCCTTGACCGGAAGCTCGCCGAGAAGCGGATCTTCCCGGCGATCGACGTGCAGCGCTCCGGCACCCGCCGGGAGGAGCTGCTCCTCGAGGAGGGCACGCTCCGGATGGTCTGGACGATGCGCCGGATGCTCTCCGCGGTCGGCACGAACGAGGGGATCGAGCTGCTGCTGAACCGGCTCGCGAAGACCGAGACGAACGCCCAGTTCCTCGCAACGCTCCAGCGGAGCGCCGAGGCGAGCGCCTAGCCCCGTTCGCCACGGGTCGTGCGGCGGCGTCGCGCGGACGCCTCCTGCCATTGCATCGGCGCCGCACGGACGGCTCCGAACGTTGCATCGGCGTCCAGCGTCTGCTACGGTTCCGCCGAAAGGTCATTCCCGGCCCGTGGGGGAACCGGGGCAAGCCGCGAGCATCGGAGAGCCCCAGCTCGCCGGTCCCGCGAAAACGGACAGCAGCGCCGCTCGGGCCACCCGGCCCGCGCCCCCGGTGCCGCGGCCCGCCGCTCATGGAGACCGTATTGCTGAAGGCGACGGTCGCCGTGCACCGCGCGATCGCGCGGTTGCGCCGCGACACGACCGACCCGGAAACCCGGGTCCAGGCCCCCCACCGTCCCGGCCTTGGACTCGCCCGGCGCGCCGACACGGCGCTTCGCGCGGCCGCGCGCCCGTCCGTGCTCGCGGGATCCGCTGCGTCATCCCCGCGCGACCGCCTGCACGCCACCCGCTCCGCCTTCCGGCTGGGGCGCCGGTTGCACCTCGACTCCCCTGAGCGAGTCGTCCCGATCCTCGTCGCCGTGTTCCTCCTCGTCGCGTCGCTGACCGCGGCGCCGGGCATGGTGGGTGCCGCGACGGGTGCGACCACCTCCGCCGGCGCCACGGCCCGCCTCGTCGTCGGCGGCGCGGGCGGCCCGAACGATGGCCAGGTCGGGACGATCGACACGCCCACCGGGGCGAACAACGGTTCGGGAACGTTCCTCGACACCGGCGCCGGAAGCGTTCCGGGCGTCGGGATGGACGAGTCGGCGGCGAGCATCGGTGCACGGGTCGCGGCTCCCGTCGATGTCGCGGGCCAGTTCCTCGAGGACGGCACGCTGCTCAAGCCCGTCGTCGTCGATACGACCGTGGCAGACGGCCGCGACCAGCTGCGCACGTACACCGTCCGTTCCGGCGACACGCTGACCGGGATCGCGAGCAAGACCGGCGTCTCGATGATGACGATCTGGTGGGCGAACAAGCTCCACGCCAAGGACGAGCTCAAGGTCGGCCAGCAGCTGGTGATTCCGCCGGTCAACGGCCTCGTGGTGACGGTCGGCGCCAGCGACACCCTTGCCTCGGTCGCGGCGGCCCACAACCTGGATCCCCAGGACATCGTGGCGACCAACCAGCTCACCGACACGACCCTCGTCATCGGCCAGGTGCTGATCCTGCCGGGCGCCCGAGGCGCCGCGATCCCGACGCCGAAGCCCACCGCCCCCACCAGCCTCGCGTCGGTCAGCCGCTCGACGTCCCGCGCCTCGTCCGGCGGCTCCGGGCCGACGGTTCGACCGCTCAACGACTACAGCGGCGGCAGGTTCGCCTGGCCCGTTCCGGGCGGCTTCATCAGCCAGTACTTCCACTACGGGCATCCCGCCCTCGACATCGCAGCCGACTACGGGTCGGCGATCCAGGCGGCGGCCGGCGGCGTGGTCACCTACGCGGGATGGCGCAACAACGGCGGCGGCTACCAGGTCTGGATCTCGCACGGAGGCGGGCTCTACACCACCTACAACCACATGTCGTCGGTCGCGGTCTCGGCAGGGCAGTCGGTCGGGCGCGGCGACTTCATCGGGCGCATCGGTGCGACCGGCGATGCGACCGGACCGCATTGCCACTTCGAGGTCTGGATCGGCCCGATCTGGGATGGCGGCGTCCGCGTCAACCCGCTGGCCTACTTCTGACGCCCGTCACCGGCGCCCGCCGGGGCGCGTGCGACAATCGGTCGCGATGTTCCTCGACCGTGTAACCATCTGGGTCCGTGCGGGTGATGGCGGCGACGGCGCGGCCACGTTCCGGCGCGAGGCGCATGTCCCGAAGGGCGGCCCCGATGGCGGCGACGGCGGGCGAGGCGGCTCCATCGTGCTGCGGGTCGACGCGGGCCTGACCACGCTCCGGGACTTCCGCTTCACGCACCACTTCCGCGCGGAGGCGGGCGGCCGCGGCCTCGGCGCGAAGCGGCACGGGAAGTCGGCCGACGACCTCGTGATCACGGTCCCGCCGGGCACCGGCGTCCTCGACGACGCGACGGGGGAGCTCATGGCGGACCTCGTGGCGACCGGGCAGGAGGTCGTCATCGCGCGCGGCGGCCGGGGCGGCCTGGGCAACGTCCACTTTGCCTCGCCCACGCATCGCGCTCCGCAGCATGCCCTCAAGGGGGAGCCGGGCGAGGAGCGCCGGCTCCGCCTGGAGCTGCGGCTGATCGCCGAGATCGGCCTGGTCGGGCTGCCCAACGCCGGGAAGTCCACGCTGCTCGGCGCGCTCACGGCGGCGACGCCGAAGATCGCGGACTATCCGTTCACCACGCTCGAGCCGAACCTCGGCGTCATGGATCTCGGCGACATGGCCGACCGGCGCCCGACCGTCGCGGACGTGCCGGGCCTGATCGAGGGGGCATCGTCCGGCGCCGGCCTCGGCCACGCCTTCCTGCGCCACGTGGAGCGAACGCGCGTCCTCGTCCACGTCGTCGATGGCGCGGCGCGGGACCCGGCGTGGGACCACGGCGTGATCCGGGAGGAGCTCCGGCTCCACGACCCGCGACTGCTCGAGAAACCGCTCGTGGTGGTCTTCAACAAGATGGACCTCCAGGCCGCGCGCGAGGCGTGGCCCGCCTTCGAGGCGGCGCGCCGTGCCGAGGGCCTCGGCGTGCTCGCGGTGAGCGCCGAATCCGGCGACGGGCTCGATCGCCTGCGCAGCGTCATCGGCGACCTGCTCCCGGCAGCGGACGACATGAGGGACGTCCCGGAGCCCTTCGGCGTCGTGGTGCATCGCCTTGACGCCGCCGGGGACGGGTTCACGATGGAACGTGAAGGGACCGCCCATCGCGTCCGCGGCAAGCGGATCGAGCGGATCGCGGCCCAGACGAACTTCGACATCGAGGAATCGGCGGAGCGCTTCCAGCGCGCCCTGGCCCGGCTGGGGATCGACGGAGCGCTCCGGAAGGCGGGCATCCAGCCCGGCGATCTCGTCCGGATCGGCGCGATCGAGTTCGAATGGGGGCCGGACGCCTGGGAGCCCGGCGCCGAGTGAGGTCCATTTCAGGACGGCTCGGAATCCTCGGGGGGACGTTCGACCCCGTGCATCTCGGGCACCTCGCGCTCGCCGAGGAGGTCCGCGAGACGCTCGAGCTGGCCCGGGTCGTGTTCCTGCCCGCCGGCGACCCATGGCAGAAGGTCGGCACCGGCGTGACGCCGGCCGCGATTCGGTTCGCGCTCGTCGAGCGCGCCATCGCCGACAACCCGGGGTTCGCGGCCAGCCGGCTCGAGATCGACCGGACCGGGCCGACCTACACGGCCGAGACGCTCGCCGCCATCGCGGACGCCGAGCGTGCGGCTGGGCGTGAGCCGGACCTCTGGTTCATCCTCTCGGCGGAGGCCCTCGCCGGCCTCCACACCTGGCGCGACCCCGATCGCGTCCTCGCGCTCGCTCGCCTGGCCGTCGTGCCGCGCGCCGACGATGCCGAGGA
Source organism: uncultured Chloroflexia bacterium (assembly GCA_963850035.1). Taxonomy (GTDB): domain Bacteria; phylum Chloroflexota; class Limnocylindria; order Limnocylindrales; family CSP1-4; genus CTSoil-043. The sequence goes on from CAWKJP010000018.1 coordinate 363,151, forward strand.
CCTCGCCGCGGCCGCCGCGCGCTTTGCCGCCCACTTCCCGGGGCACGGCGATCGCGCGGTCTTCCTCCCCGGTCCGCGCCTCGCAATCTCCAGCACGCTGATCCGGGCCAGGGTCGCGGCCGGCCGGTCGATCCGGTACCTGGTCCCCGAGACGGTCGCGGCGGCGATCCGGGAGTACGCTCTCTATGAACCCAGCCCGGCGCCCGCGGCGTCGACACCCTAGAGGAGCGCATGGCGACCGAACCCCAGGATCCCGAGACCACGCTCGATCCCACCGCCGCGACGGAGATCGGTTCCTCGGAGCGGCCGGCCGCGCCCACGGGGCGCCGCGCCGGGCTCCCCGCCCGGACGTCGCCGCCCCCGGCGAGCGATCGGCCGCCGCTCGACGTCGCGCGTCTCGTCGGTCGAGCTCGCGGAGGACAAGAAGGCCGCCGACATCGTGCTCCTCGAGATCGCCCCGTTCACGACGGTGGCGGACTACCTCGTGATCTGCTCCGGCGGCTCCGAGCGCCAGCTCGACGCGATCGCCGACGCGGTGGTCGTGGGCCTGAAGCATGCCGGCCTCACGATCGTCGGTCGCGAGGGAGAGCCGGCGTCGCACTGGGTCCTGATCGATGCCGGTGCCGTCATCGTCCACGTGTTCGCCCCACCGGAGCGCGAGTACTACGCGCTCGAGAAGCTCTGGGCGGATGCCAAGACGGTGATCCAGGTCCAGTGACCCCGGAGTTCCCGTCCCCGGTCGAGCGCACGCGTGCCGATGATGTACTGCCGGGGACGGTACCTGCGGCCTATGCCCACGCCGACGCGCATACCGGAGAATGGGCGGGAAGGCATCCGCAGACGCGGCGTGCCGCGAGGCCCGAGGTCCCAACGTCCATGGCCAGAACCCGCGACCGATGCCCCGAGTGCATGCGCCGCCTCGTGACCACGCGCTTCGATGCGACCTTCCGACTGCCCGACCGAACGGAGCGCCTGTGCTTCGGGATCCCGGGCGGGCTGTGCGAGGACTGCCACCAGCTCTACATCGATCCCGCGCTGATCGAGATGCTCGACCTCGTCAGGGGACGCTGCGTCTTCGCGATCGAGAGCGACCTCGTCCTCCAGGAGCATGCCTGGTCCAGCGCGGACTGACGGTCGCCCCGACCTGGCTGGCGCCGCACTCCTGACGGTCGCCGCGGCCTGACGATCACCGTCCTCGGCGGTGCGGCGGTGTGCCGCGAGCGCGCGTGACGGCTTGACGCCCGGCCGTCACGGTTCGGCGCCTGGCCGCGCGACCGATCCGTGCTTTGCGACGCGACAGGTTCGCGCGTGGCCGCACGACGCGAATCCGCGCCTTCCCGTCAGCGGGCCACGTGCTCCGCGATCCAGAGCAGGAACGCGAGCCGACGCCGGCGTCCATCCGCGGCCGCCTCGCCCTTGAGCGTCGCGTCGAGGTCCAGCAGGCCCTCGAGCGCACCGTCGAGCTCGTCCGGGCGCCAGCCATGGGCCTGCTCCCAGAGCTTCCGCGCCGGGTATTCCTTGAGCTTCATGGCCCGGGCCGCGTCCTGGATCGTCTCGCCGTGGAGCTGCGTGTCCAGCATCGCGATGAGCTCGCGCACGCGCCGGTGGAGCACGGACAGGACGACGGGCTCCGGGGTCGTCGCGAGGACGCGGTCGAGCAGGTCGGCCGCTTCGCGCGTGCGCCGCGCGCCAACCGCGTCCAGGAGCGCCCACGTGGAGCCCGGGACCGCGTCGGCCACGAGCGCCTCCACGTCCTCACGCCGAATCGGGGCGTCGAGCCGGTAGAGCGCGAGCTTCTCGAGCTCGGCGACGGCCAGCTGCCCCTGCCGCCGCCTGTCGATGTCGCCCTCGCGGACGAAGCCGCCGACGCGCCGCGCGAGCAGGTCCGCGGCCGCGGGCTCGATCGCGATCCGCCGCTCTGCGGCCCGCTCGGCGATCCAGCGCGCCATCGCCCCCTCCTTGGGCGCGACCCGCTGGCGGACGCGGCCGCCGCTCGCCGAGACGGCCGCTGCAAGCTCCTCGAGGCTCTTCGCGCGATGGCTCGACCCGTCGGTCGGCTCGAGGAAGGCGAGCGCGTTTCCGGGCGCCACCGCGCCGAGCGTCGCAACGAGCGCATCCCGGTCGGCCCGTGCCCGCACGAGCGGGGATGGGTCCTCGACCACCACGAGCGTGCCGCCCCCGAACAGCGTGCCGGTGCCGACGCGTTCCGAGATCTCCGCCACGCGCGTCGTGGCGCCGGACGCGCGCCATCGCGTGAGCGGCGGGCCGTCGCCCGCGGCCTCGCGGCCGAGCGCCGTGGCCTCCGCCTCGAGGCCGTAGCCGTCGTCGCCCCAGAAGTAGCCGATCGCCACGGGCAGTGGGCTCACGCGTCGTCCCGGGCTGCGGCGAGCGAACGGTCCGCGGGAAGCGACCGTGCCCGGGCGCGCGGGCGCGCCGACGCGAGCGCGCGGCCGGTCCAGGCGAGGCGGCGAACGGCCGCGGGCGTCACTCGGGCGTAGGCGCACGCCGCCGCTTCGAGCCGCGCTGCGCGTCGCCGCACGGAGACCGCCTCGTCGCCGGTCCAGCCGTGCCATTCCCCTCCGTCCGGGTAGCGTCGCGTCCACTCCGCGAACCGGGCTGCCATCGCGACCAGGCGCTGTCCGGCGCGCTTGTCCGCATACGCGACGAACAGCTCCTCGGCCGTCGCGCTGTCGAGCCACGCGTCGGCGTCGGGCGCGCCGAGGCGCGACACCGGGTGGTTCGCCACGGCGGCCGCGAGCTCGCCGTGCCCCCGACCCGCGAGCCACGCCGCGCCGCGCGCCCCGTGGGGCAGTGCCCGCGCGACGTCCTCCGCGCGGAGCAGCTTGTCGACGTCATGGAGGAGCGCCGCGGATTCGACGAGCGCCCGGTCGACGGGGTGCCCGGCGACGGTGGCCCGGAATGCGAGCCAGCCCGCGACCTCGGCTGCGGCCCGCACGTGGCGCAGATGCCACGCCGGTGGCTCGAGCGACAGGAGGAGGGCGGCGGCGTCGGCGCGCCCGGGAACGGACATCGACCCGATCATACGGGACCGCGAGGCCGGTCCCGGGAGCCCGGGGTGCGAGCGGGTCACCGGAGGACGGCGGCATCGGGGTGGGGGAGCCGGCGCTGGCCGCCGGCGCGCGGCCACGCCCGGTTCGGACGTCCATCGCCTTCCCGTCGAGAGCCACGTCCACGGTGCCCTGCAGGTCGGTGCGGTACGTCGCGATTCCATGCGTGGAGAGCCGGGCGAGCGTTGCCGGTGCCGGGTGCCCGAACGTGTTCCCCGCGCCGACCGAGACGAGCGCGATGGCGGGCCGGGTCGCGGCGAGCAGCGCCTCCGACGTCGCCGTCCGGCTCCCGTGGTGGGCCACCTTGAGCAGGTCGACCGCCGGAAGCCCGCGCGCGACGAGGATCGGATCGATGCCCTCCTCGATGTCGCCGGTGAGGAGGAACCGCTGGGCGCCGAACGAGCCAAGCAGGACGATCGAGACGTTGTTGATGCCGGTCCCCGTGTCGGCTGGCTCCGAGGGCACCGCCGTGCTGTCGGGCCAGAGCACCTCGAAGCGGACGCCGTCGAGCGCGAACCGATCCCCTGTCGCCAGGCGCCCGCTGGGCTCGTTCCTGGCGGCGAGCGCCGCCTCGAGCGCGGCGTATCCGGGACCGGATCCCGCCATGCCCGGCTCGACGACCCGCGCCACTCGATAGCGCTCGATGACGAGCGCAAGGCCGCCCACGTGGTCCTCGTGCGGATGGGTCACGACGACGAGGTCGATCCGGCGATCCCACGGCGGGATCCGCTCGTCGAGGGCGACAAGAAGCCGGTCCGGGTCCGGGCCGCCGTCCACGAGCAGGCGCCCGCCGGCAGGTGTCTCGACGAGGATCGCATCCCCTTGGCCGACGTCGAGCGCAACCACGTGGAGGCGGCCGTCCGGTCGGGCCACGGCTGCCACGGTGGCGAGCGCGACCAGGAGGGCGAGGAGCGTCGCGAGCAGGCGGATGCCGCGATCCGAGCGCAGGGATCCGGGTCCGCGGGCCGCAGGCTGCGCCCGGCGGCCGGCGGCGCCCGCAGAACCCTGGGGCCGCGGTCGGGCTGCCCGCTGACGCGGTCCGAGCGCCCGCGCGATGCGACGTCGGGCGGCGATGACGACGAGCGAGGCCGCGGCCAGCCCTCCGAGGGCGGCGCCGGCCGGAGGGGCGAGGGTCACGCCCGCGAACGGGAGACCCGCGGCCGTCTGCACGATCAGGACCAGCAGGCCGATCGTGAGGGCACCCGGCAGGCCGGCGAGCGTGGCAAGGAACGCAGGGGCGCCGGCGCCGACCGCAAGGCCGCCGGCCATGGCGAGGGTCCCGGTCGCCATCGCGAGTGGGACCAGCGGTACGACGACGAGGTTGAGCAGGGGTGAGAGCGGGGCGAGGCGGCCGAACGAGAGCAGGACGATCGGGAGGGTCGCCGCCTGCGCCGCGAGCGAGACGGCGAGCCCTTCGACCACGAAGCGCGGCAGCCACGGCATTCCCGCCCCGAGGCGGGCGGACAGCGGCGTGCCCCATGCGAGCAGGCCCGCGGTCGCCGCGGCGGAGAGCTGGAACCCGGCGTCGGTCACCGTGCCCGGATTGAGGCCGAGCAGGATCACGACGGCCCACGCGAGGGCCCGAGCGGCGGTGCCGGGACGGCCGGTCTCCCGCGCCAGCAACGCCACGCCCGCCATGACGGACGCGCGGAGCACCGACGCCGAGGCGCCGGCCAGGACGGTGTACACGGCGATCGCGGCGACGGTCGCGCCCGCGCGGCGGCGTCGCGGCCACCCGCCCAGGAGCGCCGCCACCAGGCCCGCGACAAGCGCGATGTTCCAGCCGGAGATCGCCACGACGTGGGAGAGGCCCGTGGTCGTGAAGTCCGCCGCGAGCTCGCGATCCACCCGTTCCCGCAGCCCGATCAGGATTCCCGCGGCCAGCCCCGCGGCGGGCTCGGGCAGCGCGCGGGCGAGGGCCTCACCCGCGCTCGCGCGAATGCGCTGCACCACGCGGTCCGCGTCCGCCGGCGCCTCGAGCGCTCGCATGGAGCGGGTCAGGAGCGTGGCCGCCACGCCGATCCGGGTGAGGTACGCGCCGTACGGGCTCTCGGGCGGCGCACGCAGCGCGCCGAGCACCTCCACCCGGTCGCCCGCGACGACGGGCGGGTAGCGCGGAGCCGTCACGTCGATCCGCAGCCCGGCGCCTTCATCGAGGCCGCCCACGAAGCGCTGCGTCCCGTCACGCGGTGCTGCGACGGACTCGACGCGAACCGTCCATGGACCCTGGCCGGCGGGCAGGGGCGGGGGACTCGCCGGTGACGATGTCGTGACTCCCGCGAGCGCCAGCCGGCCCAGCACGAACGCGATCCCGATCGCCGCCGCGGCTGCGGCCCGGGCGGCCTGACGGCGCCGGACGAGGCTCAGGCAGGCCGCGACCAGGGCGAGGACGACGCCGACGACCGGCACGAGGTCCGCCAGCCGCGCGTCCGTGGCCAGCAGGGCGGCACCGACCGCCCCGATGGCGAGGCTCGTCGTCCGCGTCACCGCCCGCCGACCGTCACGAGGCCGGCAAGCTTCGTGAACGTCGACGCTCCGACGAGCTTCCGGGTCTGCAGGTCGTCGACCGCGGCGAACGGCCGCTCCTCCCGGCTCGCGATGATCTTCGCCGCGGTCACCGGACCGATCCCGGGAAGCGTGTCGAGGGCCGCGGCAGTCGCGGTGTTGAGGTCAACGCGGTTCCCGGCCGCGCCGCCGGCCTCGCCGCCGACCGGGTCGGAATTGCTGGCCGAACCGCCAGGCGTGGCCGTTCCGCCTGGCCTGTCGTCGCGCGATGGGACCCGGACCTGGAGGCCATCGGTCAGGAGCGCTGCGAGGTTGAGTGCCTGGGCCGCGGATGCATCGACGCGCGGCCCGAACCCGCCCGCGGCGTTGATCGCGTCGGCGACCCTCGAACCGGCAGGCAGGTGGTAGACGCCGGGCCTGAGCACCGCGCCGGCCACGTCGACGACGAGGCCCGGCCCCGCCACGAGGCCCGCGTCCGGGGCGAACGAGCCGACGAGCGGCCCGGATCCGCGCAGACCGGACGTGTCGCCGTCCACGACGAGGGTCCCGGGCCGAGGGCCGACCGCGATCAGCAGGACCGCGATCGCGGCCGCAAGCGTCGCGCAGACCGCCAGCGCGGCGATCGCCAGGGCGCGGCGCGGATCGCGCGGGACGGCGGCCGCGGGGCCCGCGTCCGCCGAGGGCGGCACCTCCGTGCCGTCGGGAACCTCGAGGACGCGCCACGGGAGGTCTCGGTCCACGTGCAGCTCCCCGGCGGGACTGCGGCGGCGAGGGCCGCCGGGCGGCGGCGGGGATCGGAAGACGCCCGGACGCTGGGGGCACAACCGGCGCGCCGGGCGTTGTGCGCAGCCTATGGGCGGTGGCTTACCTGCGACTTATCGAGGACCGCCCGCGGGCGTTCGGACTTGGCGGCGACGAGCGCCCGGCAGGTGTGACCGTTCGGGCCGTTCGGCACGTCCCAGGCGCGGGCACCCAACGTGCGCTGTCATGTTAGGCGTCTCGCAGGGCCCGATCGCCGCGCGCCTCCAGCGCCACCCGGCAGTCGAGCCTGAGGGCGAAACGTGCGGTCGCACGGCTGACGGCCGCCGCAGCGCGCGCAACCCCGGCACGGACACGGCTCGGGTCGTGGTCGCGCGCTGACCGGCGACTGCCTGCGACGTCGTTGAGCGCCCAGCGCCGCCGGCGGTCCGCGGCGGCCACGAGGTCTCGCTGGCGCTGCTGATGGAGCGCGTACATGGTCTGCCACATGGGAACGACCCCCCGATCTTTCAGCTCAGCGTCGATCGTCGGCGAATGATTCGCGGCTATCGACGCCATACAAGGTCGCTGTCAGCCCGACGAGGGCGAGCAGGACGACGAGCGCGAGAACAAACGTGAGCGCCGTGACCATCATGGGGTTCCCCCAAGTTTCTCTGGTGAAGTAACCGTTCCACCGGCTTTGCTGGTTACCAGATCATAGCCACTTGCGCGTAACCAGTCAAGCCTTTAAAGTGGTTATCGATGGACGCGATCCTGAACCAGGACCACCGCCACGCGGGGTCCGTCGAGGTCACGCTGGACTTCGTGAACACCGACGAGCTGGACGGCGGGAAGTGGGTCGACACGCTCCCGACGCTCCGCGATGCCGCGGCGTGGCTTATCGAGCGCGGCCTGCTCTACCCGGAAGAGGCCGGCCCGCTCGGCCGCCTCGATGAGGCGCGACAGCAGGCGATGCTCGAGCGCCTGCGGGATGCGCGCGCCGCGATCCGCGCGGTGGTCGCGTCGCTCGTGACGGGGGATCCCGCGGCGGACTCCGCGGTCGCGACCGTGAACAAGCTGCTCCGGGCGCGGACGGCGGTCGAGCTCGCCGACGCGGACGGCGCCATCGTGGCCCGCCATCGCCACGTGGGCGACGCGTTCGACGGCGCGCTCGCCGGGCTCGTTGAACCCCTCGTCGACGCCGTGGCGTCGGGCGACACCGGCCGGTTCCGGGTCTGCGCGAACGATGGCTGCCTCTGGGTCTTCGAGGACACCTCGCGGACAGGGCGCCGTCGCTGGTGCAGCATGGCGAGCTGCGGCAACCGGGCGAAGGCGGCCCGCCACCGGGCGCGCCAGCGCGGTCAGCTGCCGCCGGCCGTCCCGGCCGCTTCCTGAGCGATCGCGTCGCTCGGCACGATCAGCGCGCGATTCGCGCCCAGTCGACCCAGCGCGAGCCGTCCCACCACCGGTGCCAGGTCGCGCCGTCGACGCCGCGCGCGACGACGGAGAGCCGATCCGGTCCCCACGACGCCGCCGCCGGGACGGACGACGGGTCGAGCGACCCGCCGAGCGACTCCCATGGGTGCCAGCTGGTCCCGTCCCAGTAGCGGTCCCAGAGCGCGCCATCCGGGAAGACCGCGAAGACCTCCATGGCGTCCGGTGCCCAGGTGACCGCCGCCGGCGCGGAGGCGCACGTGCCGCCCAGGTCCTCCTCGGCGCCCCAGGCACCGGCGACCTCCGTCCGATGGCGGAGCGTCCCGTCGTCGGCGACCCGGAAGAGGTCGATCCGTCCGGGCCCCCACGAGCACGCGGCCAGCCCGCGTTCCAGAGCAGCCGGCCCGTTCACGACTGCCTCTCCAGCATCGGCTTCACCTCGGTCACGAGTCGCGTCATCAATTCCTCGTCGTAGTCGGCCGGGAATCCGGCGATGAGGTGGTGGTAGCCCAGCGCCGCGTAGGGCGCGAGGATTTCCGCGACGTCCTCCGGGGTCCCGACCGGCTGGTGCTCCCAGGGTCGCGCGACCCGGTTGCGGTCGAATGCGGCGCGGAAGCAGCGCTCCGCATCCGCACGGTCGTCACGGATGAAGACGGTGCCGATCCCGCTGGTCCGCTCGATCTCGGCCGGGTCACGCCCGACGGTCGCGCAGTGCTCGAGGAGGATGGCCTCCTTGCGGCGAACCGGCTCGATGCCGCCTCCGATGTTGTTCATGTCCGCGTACTGCGCCACGAGCTTGAGCGTCACCTGCTCGCCGCCGCCCCCGACGCAGATCGGCAGGCGCGCCTGGATGGGCCGCGGGTCGTTGCGCACGTGCGACGCGCGGTAGCGCGACCCGTCGGGCGCCGATGGCTCGGTCCCGTCGAGCATGCCGCGCATGATCGGGAGCGCCTGGCGCAGCCAGCGCAGCCGCTCCGGCGGACCGGACCCGAACTCGAACCCGAAGTCGTGGGCCTCGCCCTCGAACCAGGCGGCGCCGATGCCGAGGATGGCCCGCCCGTTGCTGATGTGGTCGAGGGTCGTGGCCATCTTCGCCACGAGGCTCGGCTCGCGGTATGGGTTCGCGCCGACCATCAGGCCGATTCGGACACGCTTCGTCAGGGAAGCCCAGGCCGTGATCGTGAGCCACCCCTCGTAGTTCGGCCCACGCGGATCGCCGACGATCGGGTACAGGTGGTCCCACGTCCAGAGCGAGGTGTACCCCAGACGATCGGCCCGAAGTCCAGCCTCAAGGAGCGACGGCCAGTCCGTGTACTGGTTCCAGCAGAGCGCCCCGAACTTGATCTCAGTCATGACCGGCAGTCTATTCGGTGGTCGCGACTGATGAGGACAGAGGTGGCGCCTCGCGCTTCAGCGCAGGTGTGTCGGCCCGTGTTGGGCCAGCGCTACAGGCGGAGGAAGCGAGCCGCGTTGTCGTGGAGGATGGCCCGCTTCTGCGCATCCGTCAGGAAGTCCGCGACCTCGATCGATTCGATCGCGTACTCGATGGATCCCGGCCACACCATGTTGTCCGAGCCGAACATGATCCGGTTCGTGAATCCAGCTTCCACGAGCGTTCGCAGGTATCGATGGAACTCGGGCCGTGGCAGCGCGAAGTCGATCACGCCGGTGTCCACGTGCAGCTGCGGATGGACCCACAGCATGGCGAGCATGTCGTCGAGCATCGGCCAGCCCGCGTGCATCACGTACAGGCGCAGACGCGGGTGTCGCAGGAGGGGCTCCTCGAGCAGCAGCGGGCTGTGCAGCCGGGCCCGGTAGGCGCTGAACCCGGGCAGGTAGGGCGCTCCGGGGGGTCCCAGGCCGACGTGGATCCCGATCGGGATGTCGAGCTCCTCGCAGACCGCGAGGAACGGCTCGAAGCGCGGGTCGTCGGGAGCGACGCCGTAGTACTGGTTCATGACCTCGCCGAGCACCTCGAGCTGACCTGCTGCGTGCAGGCGTCGAACGTCGTCGGGCGTGAAGTCATCGTCGCGGCCGATGGCCATCACGCGCCCGGGGATCACGCGGTCAGGCGCAGACCTCCGCCAGTCTGCCACGCGGTTCTCCGTACCTGAGACGACGCCGACGATGTTGCGCCGCGCCATGATCGCCAGCGTCCCGTCGCGCAGCTCCTCATCGGTCATCGGTGACCAGATGGCTCGATTGCCCCGAGGCTCCCGGAACGAGCTGATGAAGCGATCGAGATACGGCTCGGCCGGATCGTGGACGAGCTGCTCCGCCACCGGGAGGTCGAAGGCCAGCGGGGGCGGGCCCAGATCATCGGCCGGTGATGCGTGGAGGTGAACGTCGATGATCGCTTCTGGCATAGGTCGACGGTAGGCCGGACTATGCGCGCGAATGCCGATGCAGGGCCAGCTCTGCCCAGGTCAACGGCGTGTCATAGGCCGGCCGATCGGCCGGGAACCCCGCCCCCAGCAGGGGCTGCCAGTCGGCGCACCGGTTGCGGCCCATGGCGTAGGTCACCTTCACGTTCCCGGCAGCACTGTCTCGATTCACTCCCGCACGACGATGTCGACCGAGATCTCCACCGCCGGAATTCTGCCCCTGTTCTCGAGCCAGTGGGTCGTGCTCCGGTCCTCGGGCCAGCCTGCGCCCGGCCCATAGTCCGTGGCGACCCCGTCTCGGTGGTCCGTGATCGTTCCCTGCAGGATGTAGACGGTGCCCGGTCGGCCCTTGTGGTCGTGGATCGGGCCGAAGACGCCTCCGGGCTCGATGGTCACCTTGCGCATCCGAAGCTGGCGGCCTTCCATGCCCTCGATCTCGCCTGCAAGGTCAACCGCCGCGAGGACCTCCACCGCGACACCGCGCGTCTCGGGTGCCGCCTGTTCGTGGCTCATGTGCCTCCTCTCGGTACGTCCAGGTCTGTCGAGGAACGGCGGCTTCCGATGCGCCCGGACGTCGTGACCGACGGTCGGCCGGAAGCCTCGCCGGCTCAGAGCCAGTCGGGCCGATCAACGTTGACGTCCACGCTGCCGTACCCCGGAACGTTCACGGACGCGCGGACCGTCGTGTCCGTCACGGAGACGGCGGCGTCGCCATACGTCGTGTGCACGCTCCCGGCACCCGTTCCGGCGTCCACGTTGATCGTCCCGGAGGCCGCGGTCCCCGAGGTCGACGTGTAGCCGCCCGAGGCCGTCCGCGTCTGGTTGTCCCATGCAGCCGTCGCGCTGCCGCCCGAGGTGGTCCCGGCAGCCGACCACGAGCCCGTGTTCGTGTCATATGACCCACCCGCCGTGACCGGGCCGGAGGCCGTCGAGGTCGAGACGCCACCGGACGCCACGCCGGTGCCCGCATCGTAGGATCCGGCCGCCACGGTCCCGTTCACGGAGACGGTGCCGGACCCGGAGCCCGTGTTCACGTTGTAGTCCCCGGACGCCGAGTCACCGCGCCGGTCGCCTACCGCGCCGTGGGCCTGGCCCGACGCGGCGTCGTACGACCCGGACGCCGTGTTCCCATGCACGGTGGCGCTTCCGGATCCCGAGCCGGTGTTGACGTTGTAGTCGCCCGATACCGCGTCGCCCTCGCGGTCGTGGGCATCGCCATGGACGGCCCCGCTCGCCGAATCGTACGAGGCGGCGCCCCCGGCCCGGGCATCTCCGACCGACACGCTGGCCGAGGTGCCGCCGGGCGCCCCGGATCCCCCGGCCGCCCGAGCGGCGGCCTCCGCCGGGACCTGGGCGTTGACGGCGGTCGCGATCCGGGCTGCCAGCTCTTCCTGCTGCTCCGGCTTCGAGGGACGGCCGCCTCCCATGCTCAAGGCGTTGCGTGTGTCCGGCCCGACGATGCCGTCGACCGCGATCCCTGCGCGTCGCTGGAAGGCGCGGACGGCCCGTGCGGTTCCCGCGCCGAAGTCTCCATCGGCCACGATCGGCGGGTCCACGGCCCGCGCATCGTTGAGAGCGCGCTGCAGCTCCGCCACGTCCGGGCCCCGCGAGCCGACCGCGAGGAGCGGCGATGACACCGCCCGCTGGACGGTCGGCGTCCCCTCCCGCTGGACGATCGGCGCGGCCGTGGCGCGTCGCTGGAGGTGTCCGGGGCCACCGCCATCCCCGCCCGGGGCGAGCAGCCCGGTGACGGCCCGGTTCCCGGCACGATCCTGGAGGTCGAGCACCTCCCGCACCTCGGCGTTCTGGGTCGCCGCGCGGGTCGGGACGTGGGCTGCCGGCCGCGGTTCCTGCTCGTTCGCTTCCCGCGTCTCCGGGAGCCTGGATCGACGGCGCATGCCCGAACGCTACGTGGCCGGCAGCCGCGCGGGCAGTGGCGGACGGACGTCCGTTCGGGCAGCAGCGCGTGCCCGATCGGGCAGGCGTGACCCGCATCCCCCCGGCGGACGCCGCGGGGCGGGCTGCTTCGAACGGTCGAGGGCCGTGCCGGCGGACCGGTGGAACCGGGCGCCCCGGCCCCTCGATGGGGGGATGGTCGGCCCTGCCGGGTCGCGATCGAAACGTGGCACGCTTGTCGCCACCAGCCCAACCTGCGCCACCATCGCTGCATCCGCAGCCGTCCCGCCGCGCGCACCGTCGCAAGGAGCCGCCCCGTGCTCGAGTCCCCAGCCCCCATCTCCATCCCCGAGCGCCCGGCGCCCGCGGCCGACCCGGCCCCGCGCCGCGGCGTGCCCATCGGCGACCGCTCGAGCGACGTCCTCGGCTACGGCCGCAACCCGCTCGATTCGTTCTTCGAGCCGGCCAGCGTCGCGGTCATCGGCGCCACGGAGAAGGAGGGGAGCGTCGGCCGGACCGTCTTCTGGAACCTGATCAGCAGCCCCTTCGGTGGCACCGTCTACCCGGTCAACCAGAAGCGCCCCAGCATCCTGGGCGTCCGCGCCTACCCGAGCATCGCCTCGCTTCCCGAGGTTCCCGAGCTCGTGGTCATCGCCACGCCGGCCACCACGATCCCGGCAACGGTGGAGGAGTGCGCGGCGGCGGGCGTCAAGGCGGTCGTCATCATCTCCGCCGGCTTCAAGGAGGTCGGTCCGGCGGGCGCCGAGCTGGAGCGCCAGATCCTCGAGACGGCGCGGGCGAACGGCATGCGGATCATCGGGCCGAACTGTCTCGGCGTGATGCGCCCGCCCACGGGCCTCAACGCGACCTTCGCGGCCGGGATCTCCTCGCCCGGGACCGTCGGGTTCGTCAGCCAGAGCGGCGCGCTGCTCACAGCGGTGCTCGATTGGAGCAAGCGAGAGAAGGTCGGCTTCAGCGCCGTCGTGTCGCTCGGCTCCATGCTCGACGTCGGCTGGGGCGACATCATCACCTACTTCGGGAACGACCCGGCGACCCAGAGCATCGTCGTCTACATGGAGACGATCGGCGACGCACGGGCCTTCCTCTCCGCGGCCCGCGAGGTGGCCCTGTCGAAGCCGATCATCGTCATCAAGCCCGGCCGGACGGCCCAGGCTGCGAAGGCGGCGGCCTCGCACACCGGCTCGCTGACGGGCTCCGACGAGGTGCTCGCGGCCGCGTTCCGGCGCGTCGGCGTGCTCCGTGTCGAGGCGATCGCCGACCTGTTCAACGCGGCCGAGGTCCTTGCCAAGCAGCCCCGTCCGAAGGGCCGCCGCCTGACCATCCTGACCAACGCCGGCGGCCCCGGCGTGCTCGCGACCGACGCGCTGATCACCGGCGGCGGGGAGCTGAGCGACATCTCGCCGGCAACCATGGAGGAGCTCAACGGCTTCCTGCCGGGTCCGTGGAGCCACAACAACCCGATCGACATCATCGGGGATGCCGCCCCGGAGCGGTACGCAAAGGCGCTCGAGATCGCGGCGCGCGACCCGGGGAGCGATGGCCTCCTCGTCATCCTAACGCCGCAGGCAATGACGGATCCGACGGCGACGGCCCGCGAGCTGACCCGCTTCGCGAAGATCGACGGAAAGCCGGTCCTCGCGAGCTGGATGGGCGGCCGGGACGTCGAGGAGGGCGCCGCGATCCTCCGCGAGGCAGGGATCCCGACGTTCTCCTACCCGGACGAGGCGGTCAAGATCTTCAACGATACGTGGCGCTTCGCCAGCCACCTGCGCCAGATCTACGAGACCCCGACCCTCCCCTCGGACGACGAGCACCCGGTGGATCGCGCACGAGCGCGGGCGCTCATCGACGCGGTCCGGGCCGAGGGCCGGACGCTCCTGACCGAGGACGAGTCGAAGGACCTCCTTGCCGCCTATGGCATCCCCATCACCGAGACGGTGGTCGCGCTCACCCCGGACGAGGCGGTGGCCGCCGCCGACCGGATCGGCTATCCGATCGTGGTCAAGCTCTACTCGCACACCATCAGTCACAAGACCGACGTCGGCGGGGTTCAGCTGAACCTCAAGGACGCGGCAGCCGTCCGGCAGGCGTACGAGTCGATTTCGGACCTCGGTGACCGAGAAGAAGGGTGCCGAGCACTTCGAGGGCGTGACCGTCCAGCCGATGGTCAACTGGACCGGCTACGAGCTGATCCTGGGCTCATCGATCGACCCGCAGTTCGGACCGGTGCTCCTGTTCGGGATGGGGGGCCAGCTCGTCGAGCTCTTCAAGGACCGCGCCCTCGGGCTGCCGCCGCTGAACACGACGCTGGCCCGGCGGATGATGGAACAGACGAAGATCTACACGGCGCTCGGGGGCATCCGCGGCCGCCGTGGCGTGGACCTCGACGCGCTCGCGCAGCTTCTCGTCCGGTTCAGCCAGCTCGTCACGGAACAGCGCTGGATCAGCGAGCTCGACATCAACCCGCTCCTCGCCTCGCCCGAGCGGCTCATCGCGCTCGACGCCCGCGTCGTGCTGCACGATCTCTCCATCCCGGAGGACCAGCTGCCGAGGCTCGCGATCCGCCCGTATCCGCGCAAGTACGCCGGAACCTACGCGTGCAGGGATGGGGAGGTCCTGCGCGTCCGTCCCATTCGCCCGGAGGACGAGCCCCTCGTCGTCGAGTTCCATCGCACGCTGTCGGAGGAGACCGTCTTCCAGCGCTACCTGGCCCACCTTGGCCTGGACGAGCGAACGGCGCACGAACGGCTCATCCGGATCTGCTTCGTGGACTACCACCGCGAGATGGCGCTCGTCGCAGAGCGCGACGACCCGACCACCGGCAAGCCGGTGATCGTGGGCATCGGGCGCCTCAGCCGCATCTTCGGGACCGAGGACGCGGAATTCGCGGTGCTCGTCACCGACACGTGGCAGGGATGCGGGATCGGGACGGAGCTGCTCCGCCGCCTCGTCGAGATCGCGCGCGCCGAGGGCGTCGCGGTGCTCGGTGCCCAGATGCGGGCCGAGAACGTCGGCATGCGCAAGGCCAGCGAGCGGCTGGGCTTCACGATCACGCCGGGGTCCACGGACGGGATCGTCCGCGCGGAGATGCAGCTCTAGGCGGAACGCCGGCCGCAGCCCGGAAACGCCGACGACTGCGGTGAGGTGGCTGAGCGAAGGGATGTAATCCGATGCCGATGACCTATGACGAGGCGCGCGTGACGCTTGCTCGCTGGCAGCCGATCCTGCGCCTCGCAGACTGGGACATCGACCTTCGCATGGTCACCGGGGAGTGGCGCAAGTCGGGCGACATCAAGGTCGACCTCGAGGACCGCAAGGCGGTCCTCCTCCTTCACGCCGAGCACGAACGGAACCTCGAGGAGACGGTCGTCCACGAGCTGATCCACCTGCGGCTCTATGCCCTCGATCAGATGCTCAGCGGGCTGGTCGATGCCGTCTTCGGGACCGACCCGGCCGAGCCCCGGCGAGAGTTCGCGGAGACCCAGTTCATGCGCCTGCTGGAGTCGACGACCGAGGACATCGCCAAAGCACTCCTCGCCGCGAGCGGAAGCGCGGACCGGCTGTCATTCGGGCGTCTCGAGGCGGAGGTGGCGCGGGAGGTCGCGCCCGGCGCGACCGCGAGCCAGGGGTGGCCTGCCGGCGCCCGGCAGGCGTAGTTCGCGACCCGGGAGCGACGCCCGGTCCGTCAGTCCCGGACGACGATGTTCACGAGGCGGCCGCCGCCCGCGTGGATGACGCGGTCCGGGGCCCTCCCAGCCAGCGCGGCCACGACCTTCGGGCGGGCCATGACGAGCGCCTCGACCTCCGCCTCGGAAAGCCCGACGGCGATCTCCACCCGGTCGCGGACCTTGCCGTTGACCTGGACGGGCAGCTCGCGCGTCTCGATCGCGGCGGCGGCCGCGTCGACCTCCGGCCAGCGTTCCGCGTGGATCGATCGCCAGGCCTCGCCGCGAGCTGCCAGGCGCCGCGACCAGAGCTCCTCGGTCACGTGGGGCGCAGCCGGGGCCAGCATCAGCAGGAGGAGCGCGATCGCCTCGTCCCAGGCTGGCCGCCCGCAACCTCCGTGCCGCGATACCGGAAGAGCAGGTTCGAGAGCTCCATGAGCCGGGCCACCATCGTGTTGAAGTGGAATGCCTCGTAGTCGGCGGTCACGGTCGCGAGCGTCCGATGGGCGGCGCCGCGGATCGTCCGCTCGGCCGTCGCGGCGTCCTCGCCGGCGGGCAGCGAGCCGGAGGCGGGATCGCCTGGCTCGGTTCCGTGCGGGTCGAGCGCCAGCGTCCACGCTCGTCCGAGGAAGCGGGCGACCCCGCCGATCCCGGTCGGGCTCCATGGTCCGCCCTGGTCCCACGGCCCCATGAACATCAGGAAGAGGCGGACGGTGTCGGCGCCGTACTGCGCCACGAGCTCGTCGGGATCCTGCACGTTGCCCCGTGACTTGCTCATCCGCTCGCCATCGGCTCCCAGGACCTGGCCCTGGTTGAAGAGGCGCAGGAACGGCTCGCGCTCCCCGACCAGCCCGCAGTCGGCCATCGCCTTCGTGAAGAAGCGGCTGTAGAGCAGGTGCATCACCGCGTGCTCGGCGCCGCCCGTGTACTGGTCCACGGGCGTCCAGCGATCCACGACGGCGCGGTCGACGGGGCCATCCTCGAGCTTCGGCGACAGGTAGCGGAACCAGTACCACGATGAATCCATGAACGTGTCCATCGTGTCGGTCTCGCGCGTGGCCGGGCCGCCGCAGCGGGGGCACGTCGTGTTCAGGAACGCGGCATCGCGGCGCAGCGGGTTGTCGCCGCTGCCCTGGTAGTCGACGGTCTCCGGGAGGCGGACCGGGAGCTGGTCGTCGGGGACCGGCACGATCCCGTCCACATCGCAGTAGACGACCGGGATCGGCGTGCCCCAGTAACGCTGGCGGCTGACCAGCCAGTCGCGGATCCGGTAGGTGACCGCGAAGTCCGCCTTGCCCTCCGATCGCAGCCATTCCACGATCGCCCGGAATCCCGCCGGGGCGGTCTGGCCGTCGAACCGTCCCGAGTTCACCATCACGTCGGAGCCGGACTTGGAGACGTACGCCTCCGCGAGCCCGTCCGCGGGCGCAGCGGCGCCGGCCGCCCGGATCACCTCGACGATCGGCAGCCCGAAGGTGCGGGCGAAGGCGAAGTCACGCTCGTCGTGGGCGGGCACCGCCATGATCGCGCCGGTGCCGTAGCCGGCGAGCACGTAGTCGGCGATCCAGATCGGGATCCGTGCGCCGTTCACCGGGTTGATCGCGAACGCGCCGATCGGCACGCCGGTCTTCTCGCGCTCGGTCGAGAGGCGCTCGATCTCCGTCGCGCCACGCGCCTTCGCCACGTACGCGTCGACGTCCGCGCGCCGCTCGGGCGCGGTCAGCTTCGCGACGAGCGGGTGCTCGGGCGCGAGGACCATGAACGTCGCGCCGAACAGCGTGTCGGGCCGCGTCGTGAAGACCCGCAGCTCGTCGCCGCCCGGCTGGTGGTCGTCCGGGGCGGTCATGAAGACGATCTCCGCGCCCTCGGACCGGCCGATCCAGTTCGTCTGCATGATCCGGATCGGCTCCGGCCAGTCGAGGCCGGTGAAGTCGAGCAGCTCGTCCGCGTACTTCGTGATCCGCAGGAACCACTGGGCCAGGTCGCGCTTCTCGACCTTCGCGCCGCACCGCCAGCAGCGCCGGTCGACGCCCTCCACCTGCTCCCGCGCCAGCGTCCCGTCGTTGGGGCACCAGTCCACGGGCGCCGTGGTCCGGTAGGCCAGGCCCTGCTCGAGGAAGCGCAGGAACAGCCACTGGTTCCAGCGGTAGTACGACGGGTCGCAGGTGACGACCTCGGCGCTCCAGTCGAACGTCGCGCCCATGCTCCGCAGCTGCCGGCGCATGTTCTCGATGTTCCGGTAGGTCCACTCCGCCGGGTGGATCCTGTTCTTGATCGCGGCGTTCTCCGCCGGCAGCCCGAACGCGTCGAAACCCACCGGGAAGAAGACGTTGTCGCCGTGCATCCGGCGGAAGCGGCCGAACGCGTCAGTCGGCGTCTTCACGTACCAGTGGCCCACGTGGAGGTCGCCCGACGGGTAGTCGTACATCGTCAGCAGGTAGAACTTCGGGCGGGACGCGTCGAGCAGGTCCGTCCGGAAGAGGTCGAGCTCGGCCCAGCGCGCCTGCCAGCGCGGCTCCACCTCGGTGGGGTCGTAGCGTTCGATCCTGGTCCGCTCGATGGTCACGGTCTGGGCCTCATGGATGCGAAACAACCCCCCCGCCGCACGGGCGTGAGGGTCGTGTCTGCGGCGCTGGTCAGGGGGCTGGTGGAGCTACGGGGGTTCGAACCCCGGACCTTCTGAATGCCATTCAGACGCTCTTCCAGCTGAGCTATAGCCCCATTCGTCCGGAGGCGGAGTATAGCGCAGGCGAACGCCGGTGCGCCGCCGGCCCCGCCGGCCTCCCACCGGTGACCGAGGCATCACCGCGGCGCTCATGGCCGTCGTCGCCGCTCGAGGCCGAGCTGTCGCGCACGGGCGCCGCTCCTGGCCTTCGCCGCCGAAGCAGCCCGTCGCGGTCGCCGGCGTGGGGTGTGGCACGATCAGCGGATGCCCACCCGCCCGACCGGAGGCCGCGCGCCTGCGACCGAGATTCCTGCCCGCGTGCGCCTGCCCGGAGGCGATCTCGCGTATGTGCTCCGGCGATCGGCGCGGGCACGCCACCTCCGCGTGACGATCGACCCCCGCCGCGGCGTGGTCGCGACGATCCCGGGGATCCGGACGTCCGAGGCCCGCGCCCGCGCGCTCATCGAGCCATTCCTCGCCGAGCGCGAGGCGTGGCTGCGCCGGCATCTCGCGCGCCACGCTGCGGCCGCGGCGGAGCTCGCAGCGGCGGGTCCGGTCCGCGACGGGTCGACGATCCGCTACCGGGGCGAGCCGCATCGGCTGCGCGTGGTCGCGGGCCTTCGTGGCGGCCGGCGCTCCCGGGTCGAGCGGGTCGGCGGTGACGACGAGGACCAGCTGGTCGTGACGCTGGCGCCGACCGAGCGCCGGGCGCTCGCGGCCGTCCTGGAGGCGTGGCTGCGGGTGCGCGCCCGAGAGGCGCTCGACGCCGCGATCGCGCGCCACGCGACGGCGCTCGGCGTCACGCCGACCAGGGTGACGGTGCGCGACACGCGGAGCCGGTGGGGGAGCGCGTCACGCGCGGGCCGGCTCTCGTTCTCGTGGCGGCTCGTGCTCGCCCCGCCCGCCGTCCTCGAGACCGTGGCCGTCCACGAGCTGGCGCACCTTCGCGTCTTCGGCCACGGGGCTGCGTTCTGGGCGCTCGTCGCCGCTCGCGTGCCGGACCACGCCGCGCGTCGGCGATGGCTGCGCGCCCACGCGGCGGAGCTGCACGCGGCCCTCACCGCGGAATGAACCGCAGTGGCCAGACGTCGCGCGGCGATGGCGAGCCCGGCCCGCCCCGGCTACGCTCCCGGCATCCCGGAGCCCCCGCTCGACTCGATCACGGTCGTCGGCGTGTTGTGCACCGCCGTGACCGCCGGGATGCTGCCGAGCCGACCGGCCTGGTAGTCGGCGAACGCCTGGATCACCTCGTCGCGCGTGTTCATGACGAAGGGCCCCATCCACGCGACCGGCTCGCGGATGGGTCGTCCGCCCAGGAGGAGCACGTCGAGGTTCGGGCTCCGACCTTCCTGGAACCGACCGGCCGCGACGGTCAGCGCGGAGCCAGGGCCGAAGACCGCGAGCTGGCCGGTCGCGACCGGGTTCCCTTCGACGCCGACGGTGCCGTGGCCGGCCATGACATAGGCGAGCGCGTTGTAGTCGGGACGCCACGGGATCGAGAGGCGGGCGCCCGGGCTCAGGGTGGCGTGCACGAGCGTCATCGGCGAGTACGTCGAGCCCGGGCCGGCGTGACCCGCGACGTCGCCCGCGATCACCCGGACGAGCGCGCCGCCGTCGCTCGACGAGACGAGCGCGACCTCCCGTGCCCGGAGGTCCTGGTAGCGAGGCGGGGACCATTTCTGGGCGCGCGGCAGGTTCACCCAGAGCTGGAAGCCATGGAAGAGGCCACCGCTGGCGACCAGCGCCTCCGGCGGCTTCTCGATGTGAAGGATGCCCGCGCCGGCGGTCATCCATTGCGTGTCGCCGTTCGTGATGACGCCGCCGCCGCCGTTCGAGTCGCTGTGCTCGAAGGTTCCGTCGATCATGTACGTCACGGTCTCGAATCCGCGGTGCGGATGCCAGGGCGTCCCCTTCGGCTCGCCCGGCGCGTACTCGACCTCGCCCATCTGGTCGAGATGGACGAAGGGATCAAGCTCGGCGAGGTCGACCCCTGCGAATGCCCGCCGGACCGGGAACCCCTCGCCCTCGAATCCTCGCGGGGCGCTCGTGATGCTCCGCACGGCGCGCTGCCGCCCGGCCATCGGGTCCGGCTCCGGGACGCGGGGAAGGACGGTGATGTCGTCGACGACGATGGCGGGCATGGCGGCGGTTCCTCTGCGGGGTGGCGGGTGTGGCGGGGGTGGCGAGGTCGCGGGGGTGGCGAGGTGGCGGGGGGTGGCGCCGGCTTCCGTGCGGTCAGCGAGCGCGATCGGTCCTGGCGTCGATCGGGGGATCGATCCGCCGCGCCGATGGACGGCCAGGGCGCCCGGCGAGGTCCCGGAGGAGGGCCACGAGGCCGTCGGCATCCGGTGCCCCGAGGCGCGTCCCGATGTAGCGGTCCAGGACGGCAGCATGATGGGGAAGGGCGCGCCCGAGCTCGTCGAGACCGCGTTCGGTGAGGCGCGCGAAGGCGCCTCGCCGGTCACCCGGGCACCCGACTCGATCCACGAGCCCGTCGGACTGCAGCCGGTCGACGCGCCGGGTGAGCCCGCTCGCGGTCAGGTGGGATCGCTCGGCCAGCTCGTGCATGCGAAGCTGGCGTGACGGCTCGTCGGCGAGCGTGACGAGGACCGCGAACGCCTCCGCGGCGAGGACGGTGCACGTTTCGCCCTCCGCCTCGAGCTCGGCGGCCAATGCGGCGTGGGCGGCCGCCACCGCCTGCCACAGCCGGATCGAGCTGGGAATCTCGGAGGATCGCGTCGGCTGCCGTAGCGGTGGTCGCCTGCTGGAGGTAGAGATCGGTGGACATCGCGTCAAGATAGTTGCATGCGCAATGAATTATGTCAAGCGCCCATCGCGGGCCAACACGGTCGGTCGCACGGGCGCGCCCGCGTCGTTCTGCACGCTGGGCCAGGAGCGCGCTCCGCGGGCAGATCCGCGGAGATCCGGCTAGGATCCCGCGATGGACGGACGCGCTGCTGACCGGCAGCGGAACCCGGCTGCGCTCCTCACGCGCTCGCCGGATATGGACCGGAGCATCGCCGGGACCTGCGCCGGACGGACGGACGCTGCCGCTCGATGACCGGCGCCGGCAGCCCGCCCCCGGGCTCGGGGCGGGTGGGGAGCCAGCCTGCCCGCGAAGGCCAACCGAGCATGGTGCCGGTCGGGCCGAGCCGCGACGCGTCGGGCGACCGGCTCCGGATGGCGCGGCCGCACCGACGCGTGCAGCGCGGGGCGCATTCCCGTGGCGGCAACGCATGCCGATCGTCGGGGCGACATCGAGGGCCTGCGCGCCGTCGCCGTCATGCTCGTCGTCCTGTTCCACGCGTCGATCGGAGGCGTCCCCGGCGGGTTCGTTGGGGTCGACGTCTTCTTCGTCATCTCCGGCTTCCTGATCACCGGGCTGCTGCTCCGGGAACGGACCGCCAGCGGGACGATCTCCCTCTCGAGCTTCTATGCGCGGCGGGCACGGCGCCTGCTTCCGGCTGCGGCGCTCGTCCTGGTCGTCACCCTCGTTGCATCGATCATCCTGCTGCCGCCCCTCCTGGTCCCGGGCGTCGCGACCGACACGGCCGCCGCCGCGCTGTACGTCTCGAACATGGGGTTCGCGGTCCAGGCCACGGACTACTTCGCTGCAGGGCAGGCGCCGTCGCCGATCCTCCATTTCTGGTCGCTCGGCGTCGAGGAGCAGTTCTACCTCTTCTGGCCCGCCATCGTGCTGCTCGTGACCCGCGGCGCGATCCGACCCGGACGCCGAGTCGGGATCACGGTCATCACCATCGCCGCCGCGTCGTTCGTCTTCTCGCTGTGGCTTACCTCGGCCGCGGAGCCGTGGGCCTTCTTCTCGCTGCCGACGCGCGCCTGGGAGCTGGCGCTGGGCGGCTCGCTCGCCGTGGCAGGCACGCGACTCAGCCTCCTGCCCGGAGCGGGTCGCCGCTGGCAGCCGGTTGGATCGGCCTGGCACTGATCGTCGTCGCCGGGGTCGTCCTGAACGAGCACGACGCCGTTCCCCGGGACCGCCGCGCTGCTGCCCACGGTGGGCGCCGCCCTCGTGATCGTGAGCGGCGCGCATGCGACGGCTTTCGGCCCGGCGCGCCTGCTCGGGACCGCCCTGCCGCGCTTCCTGGGCCGGATCTCGTACTCGCTCTACCTGTGGCATTGGCCGGTCCTCGTGCTGCCAGCCATCGCCGCGGGCGTCCCGCTGCCCCTGTCCGAGCGAGTCATCCTCGTCGGCCTGTCCATCGCCCTCGCCGCCGCGACCAGTCGCTGGGTGGAGGACCCGTTCCGGCGCGGCCGGTTGATCGGGACGCTGCCTCGCCGGAATCTCGCGATGGCCGGCGCTCTCACGGTGGCGGTGGCGATGACCGCCTTCGGCGTCAACACGTCGGTCGCCGCGAGCATGCGTGGAACCGGGACCGCGTCGACGCCCAGCCGCCAACTCGCAGAAGCTCGACTCGATCCTGAACGCCCTTGCCAGCGGGGCGTCGGCGACACCGGGTGCCAGCCCCTCACCGACGAGCGCCTCCTCGCCCGCCGGCTCGCCCTCCCGCCCGCCGTCACCGGGTCCGTCGCCCACGGCCACGCCGATCCCGACGCCCACCCCGATCCCGCCCCGACCGGCGACCGTGGACGCGAGCGTCCCATCCGACCTGCAGCCCGCGCTCTGGGCGGCCGGCACCGACCTTCCCCTTTCGTACCGGGACGGCTGCCACACGCAGACCGAGCAGCCGCCATCGACCGCACCCTGCGTCTACGGCAACCTCGCGTCCCAGAAGACGATCGCCCTGTTCGGCGACAGCCATGCGCTGAGCTGGTTCCCGGCGGTCGAGCAGATGGCGATCGATCGCGGATGGAAGCTCCTCAGCCTGACGATGTCCGCCTGCTCGCCCGCGGACATGCCGGTCTGGAACCCGAACTTCAAGCTCGTCTCGACAGCGTGCCCGACCTGGCGCTCGCAGGCGATCGCGCGGCTCATCGACGCCCGACCGTCGATCATCCTCGTGACGGGAACCCGCGGGTTCGCGGTCGTCGATTCGTCCGAGAAGCTTCTGACCGGCGACGCCCGGACGCGAGCCTGGGATGCCGGCATGCACCGTACGCTCGCCAAGCTGATCCCGGCCGCGGGCGAGGTGATCATGATCGCCGACACGCCGCTCTCGCTTGTCGAGCCGGCGGTCTGCCTGTCGCAGCACCCGTCGAGCGTCCTCGCCTGCGCGACCCCGGTGAAGGACGCGATCAACGATGCCTGGCTGGCGGAGGAGCAGCGCGTGGCCAACCTCGAGGGCGTCGGCTTCATCGATCCCACGCGCCTGGTCTGCCCGTCGAGCCCGTGCCCGGTGGTCCTCGGCAACCTGCTCGTCTACCGGGACAGCGGCCACCTGACGGCGACGTTCGCGGCGGCCCTGACCGACAAGCTCTACGCCCAGGTGGCCGCGGACCTGAAGCGGCGGAAGCCCGGGATCGTGTTCTGACGCTCCGAGCCGGGCCCGCGGTGTGGCTCAGGCGCCGCCGAGGAATCGCAGGATGTTGAGCGTCAGGCGAGCGAAGCCGGGCGGGACCTCGTGCTGCCGGCCCCAGCCCGGTTCGAGCGCCCAGCCCCAGTAGAAGGTCCCGGCGCTGAACACGCGCCCGCCGCTGGGGAGCTCGCGCCAGACCGCCTCTGCCGTGTACCGCGTCCCCGGATCCCGGCCGGCCAGGTCCCCGGCGGCTGCGAACCGGTGGTCGTACGCGCCGTTCAGCGGCCCCCACCACTCGGTGAAGGGGTAGACGCCGTCGACCTCGCCGCCCGCGATGAACCCCAGCGAGCCGCCTGCCGCGATTCCGGTGCCTTCGAGAAGCCGCGGGTCGGCTCCGGACGCCGAGATCGTGTACCGCCCGAGAACCGAGGTGATCCCGCGGTACCGGACCCCGAAGAGCGGCTCGCCCATGAAGCTGCCGATGTACGGCCCGGCCCCGGCGGCCCCGATCGCCTGGTAGCCGGGGAGGCTCCGCTCCTCCGTGTCGGTCGTATCCGGCGTCGCGCCCGGGGCCTCGGATGGGTCGGGGGTCTGTCCCGGCGGCAGCATCGACGGCGGCACCGGCCCGCTCTTGAGGCAGAGGAAGTCGCGCGGGCCGTCGGGCGTCTGTCCGGAGAAGCTCACGGGCCAGTAGGCGCTGTCCGCGGCGAACATCGCGATCCCCATGTCGCCGGCGGTGACGTGGCTGTCCAGCCAGTTGTAGAGCGGCACGCCCCAGTACTCGGCGTGGCCGTTGAAGACGACCACCCGGGCGGGCGGCTGCGAGTCGGGCGCGAGGGAGAGGTCGTAGTCGGTCGTGTAGGCGAGGTCGAGGCCCTGGCGTTCGAGCCACGCGATGAGCGGCAGCTCGAGGAAGAAGAGCTGCCCGGCGCCGTCGTCATAGGCATAGGGTCGATCGAACGAGACGCCGAGGGCCCGGTTGATGCCCGGGGCCGGGTCGCCGAGCTTCGTCCCGTACATGCTCGACCCGCCCCAGTCGTTGTAGGCCTGCCAGGTGAGCGCGTTCGAGACGACGAGGATCGAGTGGGCGGAGGCGCTGCGGACGACGAATGGGATGTACGCCTGGACCCCGTCGCTGCTGGCGAGCCGCACGAGGTAGACCCCGGACGGCCACGTCGCCGGGATCGGGAACGAGTCTGCGTATTCCCACCGGGCGGCGACGATCTTCGTCGTCGGGTCGAGGGTCCGTGCGGCCTGCACGCGACCCGGCACCTTGGCCGCGGTGGCGACCTGCACGAACGGGCCATCGACCGGGGCCCTGCCCGAGACCCGCCAGATCGTGCGTTCGTAGGTCGGCGAGCTGGTCGAGACGGCGAGCCGGAGGGTCTCGCCCGGCAGGTACGACGGCCGCGATGCGTAGCCTTCCAGCACGTTTCCGCCCGATGGGCGGGACTGGATCTGCCAGGGCCGGGAGCCCATGAACTCGAACGTCGGGCGCGACAGCGGGACGTTGTCCGCGGCAACGACGGGGGTCTGGCCGGGTGGCAGCGTCTGCCCCGGCAGGAGCGTCTGCCCGGGCAGGAGCGACGGTTGGACCGGGCCGCCGGTCGAGATCGGCAACGGCCCGCCGTTGGGGCCCGTCCCGGGCGGGGTCTCGCGACGAGGAGCCCCGCCGCCGAGGCCGACGGCGATGAGCAGGCCGACGACGGCAGCCACCGCCACGAGGCTGAGCGCGATTCCGACGCGGCGAGGCCGGCGTCGGCCGTGCGTCGACGGTGTGTTCATCGGGCTCGATGGACCAGGCAGGTTTGGATGATCACGAGATGATGACGAGCGAG
>CAWKJP010000019.1:0-317500 GCA_963850035.1 uncultured Chloroflexia bacterium
GCTTCGGCGCCGCGCGCCACACCCGGTGGGGCCGTCGCTCCCGCCGACGACGCGCGCCGCGCCGCGGTCCCCGTTGCGACGGCCGACGCCGCCGGCGATGCGTCCCTGCTCGCGCTCCTCGATCGGCTCGCCGGGCTGCTCGAGCGCAGCGACCTCACCGAGCTCGAGGTCGAGTCCGGGGGCACCGGGCTGATCCTTCGCAAGCCCGCCGCCCTCGCGCCGCTCGCGATGGTCGCCGCGCCTGCCCAGCTTGCCGGTTCGGGGCAAGCCTCGGCGACCTTCCACCGGCCCGGCCCGATCCTCGGCCGGCTCGCCGGGCGGCTCGAGCCCTGCGTCCGGTTCGTCGTTCGGCGCGTCGTCCGGGGCCGGCTCCGCGGCCGCGCCCGTCGACGCTCCCGCGTCGGCCCTCGCCGTTCGCGCGCCGCTCACCGGGATCTTCTATGCGTCGCCCGGGCCCGGGTCGCCGCCGTTCGTGGCGGTCGGTCGCGAGGTCGTGGTCGGCCAGGTCATCGGGCTCATCGAGGCGATGAAGCTCTTCAACGAGATCAAGTCGGACCAGGCCGGCCGGGTGGTGCGGGTCATCGCGGAGGACGGGGCGCTGGTCAAGGCGAAGCAGCCGCTCATCGAGGTCGTGCCGCTATGAATGAAGCAGACGCCGGCGCCGCAGCGTCCACGAGTGGGCGCGTGCCCGGGTCGCCGGCGTCCGTTGGCCTGCAGGGCGGGCCTGACGCCGCGCCGCGCGTCACGGGTCAATCGCCGGCCGCCTCGCCGGCCCCCGTTGCCCCGCAGGGCGAGCCCGCCCCCGCGCCCGGCGTTACCGGACCATCGACGGCCCCGGGCGCGGCCCGCCACGCGCGGATCACCGGCTGGGGCTCGTACGCGCCGACGGCCGTGCTCACGAACGCCGACCTCGAGCGGATCGTCGAGACCTCCGACGACTGGATCGTGAGCCGCACCGGCATCCGCGAGCGGCGGGTCGCCGCCGCGCACGAGACCACCGCGAGCATGGCCGCGGTCGCCGGGGCGCGCGCGATCGCGGTCGCCGGCCTCGATCCCGACGAGATCGACCTGATCCTCGTCGCGACCCTCACGCCCGACTACTGGATGCCGTCGACCGCGGCGCTCGTCAAGGAGGCGATCGGGAACAGCCGCGCAGCGGCGATGGACGTGTCCGCCGCCTGCTCCGGCTTCGTCTACGCGTACGCCACGGCGACGGCCTACGTGACGTCCGGCATGGCGCGCCACGTGCTGGTCATCGGCGCCGAGCTCCTCACCCGCTTCCTCGACTACACCGACCGCAGCACCTGCATCCTCTTCGGCGACGGGGCCGGGGCGGTCGTCGTCTCGGCATCCGAGGAGCCGGCCGTCCCGCACGGGATCGAGATGACGACCGATCCGTCGGGCGCCTACATGATCTGGCTCCCGGCCGGCGGGTCGAAGAGCCCGCCCTCGGCGGCGACGATCGGGCGCGGCGAGCACTACATCCGGATGGAGGGCAAGGAGACCTACCGCTTCGCGACGAAGACGCTCGCCTCGACCGCGCTCGCGGCCATCGCGAAGGCGGGGCTGACCCCCGACCAGATCGACCTCTTCATCCCGCACCAGGCGAACATCCGGATCATCGAGGCCGTCGCGAAGGGCCTCGGCCTCCCGATGGACGAAGATGTTCGTCAACCTGGACCGCTACGGGAACACCTCCGCCGCGTCTGTCCCGCTCGCGCTCGCCGAGGCCGTCGACGCCGGCCGCATCCGGCAGGGCGACAACGTGGTGATCGTGGCCTTCGGTGCCGGCTTCACGTCCGGCGCGGTCGCCTTCGAGTGGACCGCCGACCCGGCCGCCGGCGCCCGCGCCGCGACCGTCCGGCCGGAATCGATCCACGTCCGGCTTCCCGTCGACTGGGACTCCGTCGACCCGATCCCGCCCCAGCTTGCCGCGGTCCTCGCCGCGCCGGGCCCGGTTGCCGTGCCGCTTGACGATGTCGTTCCGGGTGACCCGCCGGCGCGGGCGACGGTCTCCTGACGGGGACTGGCCCAGCTGTCTCGAGCGATTTCGCGGCTTCGCGACCGCGCCGCGAGCGCGACGGGCAACTTTCCTCGTCAATGCTTCGCCTGCAATCACTATCCGAGATGAGCGGGCCCCGTCCGGCTCCCCGGGACGCTTCAGCCGCGAATCCGTGCCTGATTTCCTCGCCTGTGCGTCGCGGGCGCCGCGTTGAGGAGGATTTCGGCCGCCGGGCGGTGCCTTCGAGCCGATCCGGGGCCTTCAGCCGCCGCGGCATCCGGGATAGTGATGCCAGGGACCGCATTGGCGAGGAATCCGGCTTGGCCGCGGCCGCGCCTTGATCGACCAAGTTGACGAATCACGCTGGCAGCGTCACGATCCGCTCATGAGCCGCCTCGTCGCTTCCGAGCATGGCCTGCGCGTCCTCATCGCGTTGTCGCAGCGACCGGATGGCCTGCGTCCGAGCGAGGTCGCGGCGATCCTCGAGGTGCCGTTTTCCAGCGCGGACCGAGCGCTGCGCCTCCTCGACGACGATGGACTTGCCGCGCGGCAGGACCGCCGGTTCGCCCTGAAATCGGATGCCCGCGCGCGTGCCGCGGTCGAGTTCGCGCTCGCGATGGTCGAGCCGCCCGCGGCGCTCGCGGCAATCGCCCGCGCCAACTCGGCAGTGGAGTTCGCCGGCATGGATGACGAGGGCGGCGTCCTCGTCATTCGCCGCTTCGCCGAGCCGGCCGACGAGGCTCTGCTCCTCGACACCGTCGCCGACCTGGGCGTCCTTCGCCCGGGATTCTCGATCGAGCTCCTTGACAAGTCCACCCTGCGCGACCGCCTGCTCGACGACCGGGCACCCCGCGAGCGCGCGCTCGGGATGCATGTGCTCGAAGGCTCGGTCGACCGCTCGTTTCCCGACCGCTCGCGCCACGGCGACGAGAGCGCACCGCCGCTCCGGCGCCTCCACGATGGCGTCGTCGCTCCCAGCGATCGGCGCCTCCGCGCCCTCGCCCGTCACCACGGCTTGCGTCGGGTCGTGGCCTTCGGCTCGGCTACACGGGCCGACTTCCGGCCGGACTCGGACCTGGACCTCCTCGTCGAGCCTGCGCCCGGCCGGCCATTCGGCCTGCGCCAGCGCGCGGCGCTGAATGCCGACGCTGAGAAACTCTTCGGGCGCGACGTGGACCTGGTCGCGGCCGGCGAGATTCGGCCGGCGCTTGCGGCGCGGATCGCCCGCGAAGGTGTGATCCTGCACGGACCGGCGGCACATGGACCCGCGGCATAGGCGCGCGCTCGAGGCGATCCTCGAGCACTGCGCGAAGATCGAGGCGTACGTCGCGGCGGCCGGACCGGCGTGGCAGGACGACGATATGGCGGTCGATGCGATCGCGAAGCGCCTCGAGGAGACCGGCGAGCAGGCGAAGCTGCTCTCGCCGGAGGTGCTCCTCGCGATGCCCGACGTCGACTGGCGCGGCCTCAAGGCGCTGCGCGACTTCCTGGCGCACAACTACCCGGCCGTGGTGGTGGCCCTCATCGCCTCCACGCTCGACGACGATCTCCCGATCCTCGCGGAGGCGGTCCGACGCTTCCTGGACGCCGACGGCACATCGAAAGGATGATCAGATGATCGATCTCACCGGCAAGGTCGCCATCGTCACCGGCGGCTCGCGCGGCATCGGGCGCGCCGTCGCGCTGCTGCTCGGCAGGCAGGGTGCCGACGTGGCCTTCCTCGACCGGCTGGCCTGCACCGTCGAGGACCACACGCGGGATGACGTCGAGGCGCTCGGCCGGAAGCTCGGTCTGCATCGGCGGCGACGTCACGGACCCAGCGGCGTGCGCCGAGCTCGTCAACCTCGCGCTCAAGGAGCTCGGCCGGGTCGACATCCTCGTCAACAACGCCGGCATCACCCGCGACGACCTGGTCATGCGGATGACCGACAAGGCCTGGCACGACGTCCTCGACGTCAACCTGACCGGCGCCTTCAACATGATCCGCGCCGTCCTGCGCCCGATGATCAAGGCGCGCTCCGGGCGGATCATCAACATGTCGAGCGTCTCCGGGCAGATGGGCAACGCCGGCCAGGCCAACTACTCGGCCTCGAAGGCGGGCCTGATCGGGCTCACCAAGGCGACTGCCCGCGAGGTCGCCTCGCGCGGCATCACCGTCAACGCGGTCGCCCCCGGCTTCGTGATCACCGAGCTCACCGACAGCCTCCCCGCCAACGTCAAGGACGCCATCAAGGCCGCCACGCCGCTCGGCCGCTTCGCCTCCGTGGACGAGGTCGCGGCTGCCGTCGCCTTCCTCGCCTCCGACGAGGCCGCCTACATCACCGGGCAGGTCCTCGGCGTCGACGGCGGCCTCGCGATGATGTGAGGAGGCCGGAGGCGCCGCGGGGCGGACGCGGAAGCGTCCACCTCGCACGGCTGCCCGCCACGTCGTCGCCCCGCCCGCCACGGCGTCGCGCGGCCGCCCGTCCACCTCGCACGGCTGCCCGCCACGGTTTCCTCGTCGATGTCGACCACCTGATCACTATCCCGGATCCCGCGCGTCCGGCGATGCCGGAGCGGCCCCGGATCGGCCCTGGAGGCGCCGATTTCCTCGTTGCTGTTCGCCGGGTGCCGCATTCGCGAGGATCGGGCGCGCTCGGACGC
The DNA here is from genome assembly GCA_963850035.1 of uncultured Chloroflexia bacterium. Taxonomy (GTDB): domain Bacteria; phylum Chloroflexota; class Limnocylindria; order Limnocylindrales; family CSP1-4; genus CTSoil-043. The sequence continues at coordinate 4,646 of CAWKJP010000019.1, forward strand.
GCTTCGTGGGGCCGAGACGTGGGTTAGTGATTGCTGGGCCTGCATTGGCGAGGAAAGCCAGCCCGTTGACTGCCAAGCGAGCCGGCACTTCCCGGGTCTCGAAGCCAGCGGCGCAGCGGCCGGCCGTCGAGCGGGAACGCGTTGCGGAGCATGACCCGGTGTCGAGCCAGCTGCCGCCGGTTCATGTCCGACTCCGCGAGCAGCACCCATGTCGCGACGGACGTCGCGTTCCAGCCCCGTTCGCGGCCGATCCCCGGCGCGAGGCGCCGATAACGGCCGACCTGCGCGATCAACCCGGCCGGATCCGGGATCTCCGTCTTCAACTCGATCACGAGCAGCACGCGCCGCGCCGCGTGCCAGGCCAGGATGTCGATCACTCCGCGCTCGCCCCAGGACGAGAACGAGACCTCGGTCGCGAACTCCCAGCCGGGCGTTCGCGCGAGATGCGCCGCGAACAGCTCGTGCATCCGGGAGTGCCGCTCGTTCACGACGCGGGCAACGTCGCCGCCGCGCCACGACGGCACGATCTCGAGGCCCACCTCGAGCACCCCGGCGATCGCCCGCAGGCGCCCGATCGAGGCGTCGCGCACGTGGCCGCGCTCGATCCGCGATACCCACGAGCGATCGACCGCGGCGCCGGCCGCCACGTCCGACTGACGGAGTCGACGCCGAATCCGGATCGCCCGCAGGAGCGCACCGAGACGCTGGTCGTCCATGGCGCGATCATGCGGCGCGGCGCTCATCCGCCGATCACCGGACGACGACGCGGCGCGAACCCGCGGCGCACGAGGCGACGGCTGCGACGCGATGACGCAGGCGCTCTCGGGCGCACAACCGGTCGTGCCAAACGGATGCGCGTACAGTGACGCCGTGAAGCGGATCTGGCTGTTCGCAGCAATCGCCCTCGCCGCCTGTTCCACGACACCGACGCCCCAGCCGACGGCGGCCCACCCGGCGTTCGGCAGCGTGACGGTCACCGGCGTCGGGACGATCGCGCGGGGCGGCTCGTCGGGGACGACGCTCACCCTGTCCTTCAACGAGGCGAGCGTCGCGGCAATCGGGCGCGGCCCCGGGTCGTTCGAGGTGACGCTGACCGATAGCGCGGGATCCACGACGGCCATCACCTTCACGGGTGCGCCATCGACCGCCAAGTCGCCCGGATCACTCGGGGCGTCGGCCTCGGTGAGCGGCAACATGCTCACCGTCAAGATCCTCGACTCGGACACGTTGAACATCGAGCCGATCATCGTGACGGGCCTGGGCATCGCGGCCTCTTCGACAGCCGCGCCAGGTCCGATCGTGGCCACGATGAGCGCGTTCACCGGCTCCCTCGCAGGCGGAGCGACCAACAACGTCCTGGCCTCGCCGGGCTCGGTGGCGGGCACGTAGGAGCCTCGCGCGCGAACCAAATGATCGCGCCCGCACGCGAGGTGACTGCGCCAGAACGTTCAACCACGCCGCGTCACGCCCGCGGCCGGGACGACTCGCCGACGTTCGCCGGACGATCGGCCGGCACACCTCTGGACCCCGTGTGGCAGACTCTTCCCGAGCCGCCAGTCCGGGCGGCCGCTATGACGTGGGCCGATGCGCGGCCGGACGCGCCAGTCCCGGTCCACGACAAGACCGCCAGCCGGGCACTCGGAGGGCATGCTTGGACGAGTGGGGTCGCGACGAGCAGGAGCTCGTCCGGCGGTGCAAGGAGGGGTCGGAAGCGGCGTACGCCGTCCTCGTGCGGCTTCACCGACCCCGCCTGTACACGCTCGCCTACCGCCTCCTGCTCGACCGCGAGTCCGCCGAGGACGTGGTCCAGGAGACGTTCATCGCCGCCTTTCGGCAGATGGAGCGGTTCGAGCCGCGCCCGTCGCTCGCCGCCTGGCTGAACACCATCACGCTGCGAACCGCCTCGCGCGCTGCCGCCCGGCAGCGATCCCGCCCGAAGACCTCGATCGACACGCCGGCCTTTCGCGACAACGGAAACGGGTCCGATCGGTCCCGCGACGGCCTGGGCCTCGGCGCCCTCGCCGACACGAGCCCGGGCACCGACCCAATCGCCGCGGCGGAGGCTGCCGAGCTCCGTCGCGCGCTCGCCGCTGCGATCGTCGAGCTGCCCTTCAAGTACCGTGCCGCGGTCGTGCTCCGGCACGTGATGGGTCTCGACTATGCGGAAGCCGCTCATGTCCTCGACCTCCCGCTCAACACGTTCAAGAGCCATCTGCTGCGCGGCACGAAGCTCCTGCGCGAGGGACTCGGCCCAGAGCTGGACGCGCCGCGCGTCGCATCGAATGGCTCGAACGGGCGCCATCCTGTCGAGGCCGCCGAGATCAGCCAGGCCGGCGAGATCGGAGACATCCGACCCGTGCCGGAGCGCATCGCCGGCCGCTGACCGTCCGATCGGGAGTGTCGCGCTCCCAAACGCAACCTTTCGGCCCCTCCCCGTCATTCATAGGATGTGAGCCCCACTCCGTCCACGCGCGAGCCCCTCGATCACGCTGCTGCGCGCGGCCTGATCGACGCGTTCCTCGTGGACGACCTGCTCGAGGCGGACGCATCGCGCCTCGCGGCCCACGTCAAGGGATGCCCGGCCTGCGCGGCCGAGATCGGCGGGACCACGCGGCTCCTCGCGCTGCTCGGCAGCCTGCCGACGCCGCCGCCCGCGCCGGACCTGGACGAGCGGATCTACGCGGCTGCGCATCGCGGATCGGGCCCGGCGGCACGATCACCGCTCGTGGCTGGAGAACCTCCAGACGCAGGTCTTCCGCGGGGCCGATCCGCACCACCGGCACGCTCATGGTGGCCATCGTCACGGTCGGATTGCTGGGAGGAGCGGCGGTCCTGGCCGCTGCGTTGCTCACGCACCCGGCCCCGGCGCCATCACCGCGTGCTACAGTCGGAGCCAGCATGTCGCCGACGCTTGCGCCGAGCATCGCCCAGCCGAGCGTGTCCGCGGCACCCTCCGTCAAGGAGACGTCGCCGGCCGTCGTCGTCGACCCCGGCGCCCACCGCCAAGCCGGTGGTCACCCCGCACCAGCCCATCCCCGTCCCCGTCCGCCAGCCCGGCGGCCTCGCCAACCCAGCGCGACCCCTCCGCCATCGCCGAGCGCGAGCGCGGAACCGTCGCCCACCCCCACGCCGTCTCCATCCCCGTCGCCGACGGAAAAGCCACGGCGGACCCCTCCGCCGTCGGCCAGCCCGTCGCCGACCCACCCGGCGCCTTCCGAGGCGCCGTCCCCGACATTGCCGTAACAACGGGGCGGGCAGGGCCCGCCACGTCGTTCCGGGCCTTGCGCAAGGCAATGGAACAGTCAGACAGCCGGATCGGTCGACACGACGAAAGGAGCCCAACGGACCGACCCGCAGCCGGGAGCCGATAGCCCCGGTCCACGCACCAGACCAGCTATCCCCTAAGGGAGGAATTCACTTGAACCTTATGAAGAAGGCGATCAGCGCAGCCACGAGTGCCGCGCTTCTCGCTTCCCTTCTCGCGACGGCGGTAGCGCCGTCCGCGTTTGCGGCCATCACGGTCGGCAGCGCCGGCAACGTGCCGGTCGGCGGGACCTCCGCCAACAACGTCAGCTTCACAGTTCACCGAGCAGGCGATCGCCTCGCATCCGACGAACGCCGCCGGCTCGTTCACGGTCACGATCTGCTCCGGCTCGGCCGCCGGCGGACCGGCACCGTGAGCTTCAGTGGCACGCCGAGCACCGCCGGCTCGACCGGCTCGCTCGGCGCAAGCGCGAGCATCGCCGGCAACGTGCTGACGGTCAACATCGCCGGCTCTGACACCAACAACATCGAGACGATCAACGTCACCGGCCTGAAGATCTCGGCCGCGGCCGGGACCGCCACGGGCGCGATCTCGGCGACGCATCGCAGCGCCGGCACCGGCAGTCTCGCCGACTAGCCGCCGTGCGCTGCTTCTCCGGCGGCGGCACCGCCACCGGTACTCTCGCCGTCGGGCATCGGCGCTGGCGCGACCTCGTACTCGTCAACCTGACGAGCGCCGGCTGTCCGTTCAGCAACACCGGTCGGCACTGCGGGCACGCTCGACTTCGCGACGAGCCCCGAGTCGCTGACCTGTCACCGCGTCAACGCCGCCGGTTCCCGGCCAGCAGACGCTGACCATCACGACCGGCGCTGCCGCCAACGTCCACAACGCCGGCGAAGTCGTCAGCCAGACGACCGGCTGCGGCGCGTCGGCAACGCTCGCCTCCCCCGGCACCGTCGTTGCCGCGCTGGCGTACAGCTCGAGCCGACAACCTGACGGTCTTCCCCGGTGAGACCAACCAGCTCGCAATCCCCTCGTCGCCGTCGAGCCCTCCGCGGGCTTCCTCGCGGCCGGCTCGACATTCACCTACAAGATCACGACCCCGGGCGTCGTCTTCTCGACGGCCCCGACGATGCGTCGACCATCGTCACGGGTCGATCACGGGCAAACGTCGCGGCCCGACGGTCGTCACGTCGCTGCCACAACGGCCTCACGTCGGTACACTGTGACGATCCCGGGTCGAATTCGACCCGGCGCCATCAACGGTACGGACGCCACCGTACGTCGACGCGACCACTTCATCGTCCGTGCCGCGATCGTCACCGACGCGGGCACCGCGGGACGGTCACGCGTCCTGGGCAACCCGCGCGCTGGGCTCTCGGCGCCGGTCATCTCGGCGGATCGCCTGAGCGCGACGGTCACGGTGACCACGGCGTCGACGGTCCGGCGACGATCACCCTGTCCGGCATCCTCTATGACGTCGCGTCGACCGTGACGCCCGGCACGTTCATCTCGGTGACCCTCTCGACGAGCGGTGCGCTCGCCGTGCTGCCGCCGAGCAACACGAACGCCGTCGTCTTCCGCGGCGTCCTCGCCGTGTCGGCGACGACCCCGACCGTCTACATCGGTGAGAACAACCAGACGGCTGGCCTCGTGAGCTTCACGGAGTCCGCGGCCGGCTTCTTCACCGCGGCGTCGGGACCGGCGACCAACACATTCCAGATCTGCCCGAGCGGCGTGGGCTATGCCTTCACGCTCGCCCCGGTCGCAATGGTCAAGGGTGGCGTCGCTGCCGGTAACCTCATCCTCCGGGATGGCGCTGCTGCATCGACCACCAACATCGTCGTTGGCACCAACCTCGGCAACGGCTGCTATCGGCTGGACCATCTGGACCGCCAGCACGACCGCGTCGACGATCGTGATCGGCGCTGCGCCGAGCGCGGCGACCGGCGCCTTGATCAACGTCACCGTCGACCAGGCGCCGGGTGGGGTCAACGTGGCCCTCAGCGTCGGATCGTCCAACTTCTCACTGAGACGCTCGCCGCGACCGTCCAGTTCGCGGCTGCCACGTTCCGCAACCAGGTCGCCGTGACGGCGCTCTCCGCGCCGTACATCGCCCCCGGATTCAGCGGACCGGCCGGAAACGTCCAGATCGCCGAGACCGGCCTCGGCCAGCTGAAGGCCGCCGAGAGCATCTGCTTCCAGATCCTCTGGCAGGCAGGCACGCCGCAGAACACCTTCATGAACAGCAACGACACCGCCGACCTCCCGATCGCGACCGCGTCGGGCACGGGCCTCGTGATCGGCCCGGTGGTGCCGAGCGTCGAATGGTTGCACCGCAGGCGACCAACCCGGCCGTCCCGGCCGCCTACATGGAGTCGTTCAGCTTCACGGTCCTCCAGCAGTCCACTGCCGGTGACGGGAAGATCGTCGTCAGCAACCTGCGTGACACCGTCCTGACGGGCGCCACGCTCGGACCCGTCCAGCTGAGCGTCAACGGAAACGACGTTGGCAGCCTCGGCGGCACGCAGCAGGACTTCCACTCCACCGTCATCAACGCCAACATCGGGACCGCCCCGGCGGCTGCTGCGGTCACGACTGCGGGTACCGCGCTCGGCGCCACCAAGACTGGCCCCTTCACGGTCTCCACCAAGGTGGCCAAGCTGGGCAAGTACGTCACCTGGAAGTTCCAGGTTGGCTCTGCCCTGGCCGGCAAGTCCCTCTCGATCTGGGTCGCCACGAAGAACTCCGCTGGAAAGTGGAGCGCCTTCACGCACCTGACTGGCCGGACGGTTGACACCTCCGGAAACGCGTACTTCTGGTGGAGGACCTCCAGCAAGGCGTGGATTTCCGTCCGCGCCGGCTACCTTACGACCCTGAGCGTGGCCACCCAGGCACGCTGGCTCTAACCCGTAAGCTCGGCGGCGGAGGGTCCGGCAAGGATCCCTCCGCCCAACCGATCGAAATGGCCGGGGCATTGCGCCCCGGCCATTCGGTATGTCCGGCGGGGTATTCTCCCCTCTATGTGTTCTAGGCGCCTCGACAGTCCTGTCGCTCGCTGTGCTCGCCGTCTGGGTCGCAGCGGCGGTCCTGCTTGTCACGGGCCCAAGGGTCGCCGTCGCGGGCACGTCCTCGGATATTCCCGGCACTCCTCTTGCCGGGCACAGTCGTCACCGGCCGGCTGGGTGGTCCCATCTATGACGTGGTCTACCAGCTGAGCGTCCAGCCCGGCCGCATCATTCTCGTCAGCCTGACGGGCACGAGCGGCACGGATTTCGACCTGTACCTCTTCGATGCGACGGCGTCGACCGTCACGTCGAACGTCGGGCTCGTCGCGAAATCCACGGGCCCGACGAGCACGGAATCGCTGTCCGTTCCGTCGCCCGCGGGCGGGACGTACTACCTGGATCTGAACGGTGCCACGGACGTGGAGGGCACCTACCACCTGGTCGTCCAGCAGGTGCTGGACAATCGGCCTCCCGTCGCCTCCATCAAGCTGGATGGCGGCCGGTCGGCGACGAACCAGCTGACAATTCCGATCGAAGTCGAGAGCGCTCCGGGGCTTGCGGGCGTCGTCGCGATGTCGTTCAGCCTGGATGGCATCGCCTGGACGAACTGGACTCCCTACCTGACGGAGTCGTCATGGACCTTCCAGCCGGGCGATGGGCCGCGCACGCTGTGGGCCCGGGTCCAGAACGGGGTCGGACTGGTATCGCCGGCCGTGAGTGCGACGATCACAATCGACACGGTTGCACCACAGGCCGTGGACATCGAACCGCCCCCGGGCGGTCAGGCCGTGGGCCCTCGGCCCACGCTGCGGATTCGCTTCGACAAGCCCATGGATCCAGCGTCGTGGGCCTCTGGCGGCATGATCGTCCAGGCCGGGGACGGCAGCCTCGTGGCGGGCGCGTATGCATACGACAGCGCCACGTTGACGGGTTCGTTCGCCCCATCGGCTGCTCTCGTTCCCGGGGTCAGCTATGTCGCGACCCTCGGCACGGTCACGGACATCGCGGGCAACCCGGCGACCTCCGTCGGATCCTGGGTATTCACGGACGTCTCCGCCACGTCGATGACCCTGGTCGGAACGCCCTCGACCGTCTCTGCAGGGGCCTCGACGCGCCTTGCGCTGACGCTGACGGGCGCGCCCAGCACCGCCACGGTGGAGATCCTCGCGCGGCCTGCCGGGGCGACAGACTTCGCCTCGATCGCGTCGATCTCCGTGACGAACGGACAGGCGTCCTTCTCGGCTGCACCGGCCCATGACGACGATGTATCGGCTCGCATATGCCGGGACCGGCACGCTCGCCGCCTCGTTCGCGGACGTGCTCATCTCGGTACGACGGGGCGTCAAGGTCTCTGCGCCGGCCTCCGCGGTCGCCGGGCGCGTCACCCGGATCACAGCGACCGTTTCGCCTGCGGGAGGCGTGGGCGTCTCGTTCCGGCTGTACCGCTACGACACGGTCCGCCGTGCGTACGTGTATGCAGGGAGCTGGGGCCGATCGACCTCGCCGTCAGGCGTGGCCGTATTCAACTGGACACCGCGGAGCGGCACGTACCAGTGGCGGGTCGTCGTGGCCGGAACGGCGTCCTACGCGACCAACACCAGCGCGCCGGTGCGGGTGATCGTGCGCTGACGAGCGCTGCGGCGGCAGCGAAGCGCGGCGCATGGGGGATCTCCGGGATCACAAGGAGGACGGCAGGGGCGGCGGTCGGACCGCGCTCAACGGGCGCAATGACAAACGCGCGAAAGCGGCGTGAATCTCATCTGCCGATGGCGCATGCTGCAGTTCCGAGGAGGCAGAGTCGACAGGTCGGCTTCAGGATGGACTCAGGAAGCGCGCCCACAGTCTCCCAGGGATATGCACCGGCGCGAAGGCCCGCAAGTGGGTGAGCCATCTTTCCGGCCTCACACGCGGCGGACGACCCGTCGCTCGCCCACCTCCCGTCAGAACACGTGTGGGCCCACATGGAGGCGATCGTGATGAAACGACCATTCCGGCGCGCATTCATCGGCGCGCTGGCCAGTGCGGCATTGCTCGCGTCGCTGCTACCGGCGGTCGCCAGCGCGGCCGGTCCCACGCAGCTCGTGTTCACGGCACAGCCGACGACCACCGCGCACGGCGCGACGATCTCAGCCGTCTCGGTGAGCGTCGAAGATGCAAGCAACGCGGTCGTCACCAGCAGCACAGCGACCGTCGTGCTCTCGATCCTCGCGAACCCGGGTGGCGGCACGCTGTCGGGCACAACGAGCGTCGCCGCGGTGAACGGTGTCGCGACATTCAGTGATCTGTCGATCAACAACGCCGGCGTTGGCTATACGCTCGTGGCGACCAGCAGCCCGCTCACGGGGGCAACGAGCGCTGCGTTCACGATCGTCGGCGACGCCAGCAAGCTCGCCTTCACGACGCAACCCAGCTCGACCTCCGTCAACACCTCGATCGCTCCCGCCGCCGTCGTCACGGTCCAGGACGTGAACAGCCAGACGGTGACCACGAGCGCGGCGCCAATTACGGTGGCAATCGGGACAAACCCGAGTAGCGGAACATTGGCGGGCACACTGATCGTCAACGCGACGAGCGGCGTCGCCACGTTCAGCGACCTCAAGATCAACAACTCCGGCGTCGGGTACACGCTGACTGCTGCGAGCGCCGGCCTCGCGACCGCTACGAGCTCGCCATTCACGATCTCGGGCGTTCCCACGAAGCTCGTCTTCGGCACACAGCCGTCGAACACGGCGGCCAACGCGCCGATCTCACCGGTCGTGACGGTCATGGTCGAGGACGCCACGAACCACGTCGTCACCACGAGCACGGCCAGCGTCACGTTGGCCATCGGCACGAACCCGGGCAGCGGAGCCCTCTCGGGCACCACGACGGTGAACGCGGTCAACGGCATCGCGACGTTCAGCAGCCTCGCCATCAACAACCAGGGCAATGGGCTACACGCTCACCGCCGCGAGCGGCGGGCTCACCGGCGCGACGAGCGCGACATTCAACATCACGGTGGCCCAGCATCTCGCCTTCATCACCCAGCCGGGCGGCGGCGCTGCGGGGGCCGTGTGGTCCATCCAGCCCGTGGTTGCCGTGGAGAACGCCTCCAACGCCGTCATCACTGACAACTCGACCGTCGTCTCCCTCGCGATCGCAACCAACCCGGCTGGGGGGACGCTCTCCTGCACCGGCGGCCTGAGCGAGGTCGCCGTCAACGGCTACGCGTACTTCAGCGGCTGCTCGATCAACCTCGGCTCGGCGAGCGCCTACACGCTCACCGCCACGAGCAGCCCCGCATGGACCCCTGCGACCAGCAGCGCGTTCTACATCGGTGGGACCGCGAACCACCTCGTCTTCGTCACCCAGCCGGGCGGCGGAGCGGCCGGCGCGATCTGGACGCAGCAGCCCGTGGTCGCGGTGGAGAACGCCTCCAACGCTGTCGTCAGTGACGGCTCGACCGTCTACCTGTCGATCTCCACGAACCCCGCGGGCGGGACCCTCTCCTGCACGGGCGGCCTCAGCGAGGTCGCCGTCAACGGCTACGCCTACTTCAGCGGCTGCTCGATCAACCTCGGCTCGGCGAGCGCCTACACGCTCACCGCGACGAGCAGCGCGGGCTGGACGCCGGCCGTCAGCGGAGCGTTCTACATCGGCGGGACGGCCAACCACCTCGTGTTCGTCACCCAGCCCGGCGGCGGCGCTGCGGGAGCCGTGTGGTCCATCCAGCCCGTCGTCGCGGTCGAGAACGCCTCCAACGCCGTTGTCAGTGACAACTCGACGGTTTACCTCTCGATCTCGACGAACCCCGCGGGCGGGACGCTGTCCTGCACAGGCGGTCTCAGCGAGGTCGCGATCAACGGCTACGCGTACTTCAGCGGATGCTCCATCAACCTCGGCTCGGCGAGCGCCTACACCCTCACTGCCACGAGTAGCGCCGGCTGGACGGCGGCCACGAGCAGCGCCTTCTACGTCGGCGGCTCCTCGCAGCAGCTGGTCTTCACGACGCAGCCCGGCGGCGGGGCGGCGGGGGTCGTCTGGTCGGTCCAGCCGGTTGTCGCCGTTGAGAACGCCTCCAACGCGGTCGTCAGCGACTACTCAACCGTCGTCTACCTCTCGATCGCAACGAACCCGGCGGGCGGGACCCTCTCCTGCACCGGCGGCCTCAGCGAGGTCGCCGTCAACGGATACGCCACCTTCAGCGGCTGTTCGGTCAACCTCGGCTCGGCGAGCGCCTATACGCTTTACGCCACGAGCAATCCGTCCTGGACTGCCGCCACGAGCAGTGGGTTCTACATTGGCGGGACCCAGGCCGCCGTCACCATCGCGAGTGACACGGCGGTCGGCCAGACGACAAGCGGCTTCAGCCGCGCAACGAAGATCGTCCGGCCCGGCACCTGGATCACGGTTCGCTTCCAGACGAGCCCGACGCTCGCTGGCCGGACCCTGGGCGTCTGGATCGCGAAGAAGACCAACGGCGTGTGGGGCGCCTTCTCCCCGCACGCGAGCATCACGACGAACAGCTCGGGCGTCGCGTACTACCAGTACCGAACCAGCTCGAAAGTCTGGGAGTCGTTCCTCGTGAAGTTCGCCGGCGACTCCACGGCGGCTCCGAGCTCGTCCTCGGGAACGCAGGTGCGCTGGCTCTGATCACTCTCCGGGAGGCTGCGCCTCCCACGTGACGGCACGCGGACCCCGCCGACACGGCGGGGTCCGCTTCATTTCTCGTCCCGGATCCCGACGGTTTCGAGGGCGAACATGTGCGGCCGGGCGCCCGGTTGCGGGTTGCCTCGGTTGTCGCTGCCCAGGGCCCGTACGGGCACTTCGGCACTCGTCACAGGGATCGAACGCACCGATCATGACGCCTCGTAATGCCCGGTTGATCACCGACCGGCATGCTTGTTCGAGCCGTCGTCCGGAACCGGGATCCATTCCGGGGCGTCGGGGAGTCGGAGGTGGTCATGAACAGACCCGAGCGATATTTCCGTGGGCGCATTGCCGTCCTTCTCGCCGGCGGCGCGCTGGTTGCGGCGCTCTTCCCCATGGCGGGGATAGCGCTGGCAGCACCGGCCGCGCCCTCGCAACCCGATCTTGCCGCTGCGAGTGATACAGGCATCAGCCCGACTGACGACATCACGAAGACGGTCGATGGGCTGATGTTTACTGGCACTGCCGAAGTCGGGTCGACGGTCACGATCTACGTCGGCGGCACGACAGCGATCGGGACCGCAGTCACGAACGTCGCTGGGGACTACTCAGTCACGACCACGACGGCGCTCCCCGGCAACGCGGTGAACTCGATCACCGCCAAGGCGACGGTCAGCAGTGTGGAAGGACCGGCGTCGTCGGCGCTCACCGTGACGACCGACAACACGCCGCCGACGGTGACGAACGTGACGTCGCCGACGGCAAGCGGTTCGTACGCCGCGGGCACGGTCATCCCGATCACCGTGACCTTTAGCGAGGTGGTCTGGGTCACGGGGACGCCGCAACTCGTTCTCGCGACTGGAAGCCCGGCGAGCACGTCCGTGGGCTACACGAGCGGCAACGGTACCAACACCCTCACCTTCACCTATACGGTCGCAGCGGGAAACGCGTCTCCGGGCCTCGACTACACTTCTACATCCGCGCTCAGCGGGACGATCGCGGACACGGCGGGCAACGCAGCAACGCTCGCGCTCCCCGCACCGGGAGCGACCCATTCACTCTTCGCGAAAGCCATTGAGATCGACACGACCGGCCCCACGGTGACCATCAACCAGGCGGCCACGCAGACGGACCCGACCAAGAGCTTGCCAATCAACTTCACCGTGGTCTTCTCGGCGACGGTCGCCGACTTCGTCACCGGTGACGTCACGCTCGGCGGGACTGCAGGAGCGACGACGGCAACGGTGAGCGGGAGCGGGACCACATACACCGTGGCGGTGACCGGCATGTCCACGAGCGGGACGGTGATCGCCTCGCTCGCGCCAGGTGTGGCCACCAGTGGTGGACACCCGAGCGCCGCGAGCACGAGCACTGACAACACGGTCACGTGGGACGTCACGGCTCCCACCGTAACGATCAACCAGGCCGTCGGTCAGGCGGACCCAACCGGGACGTCTCCGATCAACTTCACGGTCGTGTTCAGTGAGCCGGTAACCGGGTTCGTGACGGGTGACGTCACGTTGTCCTCGAGTGCCGCAGGGGGCACCAAGACCGGCACCGTCACCGGAAGCGGGACCACGTACAACGTGGCAGTCACCGGCATGACGACTGCGGGGACAGTGATAGCCTCCGTGGCCGCCAGCGTGGCCACCGATGCGGCAGGAAACCTCAACCTGGTCTCGACCAGCACCGACAACACCGTCAGCTGGGATCCGTCCGCTGGACCCTCGGTCACGATCAACCAGGCTGCCGGCCAGCCCGATCCGACCGCGACGTCGCCGATCAACTTCACCGTAACCTTCGGCGCCCCGGTCACCGGCTTCGATGCCACAGACGTTACGCTCGTCAGCACGGCGGGTTCCGTGTACGCCATCGTCACGGCCGCGAGCACGTCCGTCTACAACGTGGCCGTCTACGGCATGAGCGCTAGCGGCACGGTGATCGCCTCGATCGCCGCCGATCGCGCGGTCAGCGTCACCGGAAACCACCCGAACCTGGCGTCGACGAGCACGGACAACACGGTCACATTCCGGGTGGCGAGCAAGTTCCTCGTGACGTCGAGCACCTATTCGCCGGTGCCGGGATCAGCAGTCACGATCACCGCGCAGCTTGCCGATAGCCTGGGCAACGCCGTTCCGGCGGCCGGGATCGTCGTGACCTGGTCGAGCACGAACGGCGGCTCTTTCTCCACCGCCACCAGCACGACGAACTCGAGCGGCATCGCGACCGTGACGTTCAACGTCAGCTCCACGACCGGGACCGTTCACACGGTGACGGCCACCGGTGGTGGTTTCGCCGGGACAAGCACAAATATCGCTGTGACCGCGAACCCGGCGACGATCACCATCACCACGTCCGCACCCACCCCGCCGGGCGCCCAGAATCCAGTCATCACCTGGGGCCAGGGGTTCAACCTTGGTGTCCAGTTCGCCGCCAACGGGTCCGGCAGATCCGTCCAGCTCCAGGGAACCCGCGACGGGCTCACCTGGACGACGATCACGACTCTGACGATGGCCTCGTCGGGCGGCACCACCTATCACTACACCCCGGTCACGAACCTCTGGTATCGCGCCGTGTTCGCCGGGACGACTGACCTCGGCGCCGCGACGAGCAACCAGGTCCGCACGGTCGTTCGCGAGATCGCGCTCCTGCGACCCACGAACAGCGGCAATACCCGGTTCATCTCGCGCAACACGTCCATCACGTTCACGACGACCGTGCGTCCGGCTCGTCCGGAGCTCGCGCCGGCAAAGGTGAGCTTCTGGTTCTACCACCAGGTCAACGGTTCCTGGGTCCTCGCCGCCAAGCGTGATGTCGTCATCGACGGAGCCGGGCTGGCCCATAGCACGTTCACGTTCTCCTCGTCCGGCGAGTGGTACGTCCGCATGGCCGCGAACCCGACGCCGTACAACGCGAACAGCGTCATGAGCCCGGTCGAGCGGTACAGCGTGAACTGACGCCGATCGTCACCGCTGGCTAAGACACAGGGCCCGCCCGGGACGACCGGGCGGGCCCTGCCGCGTCCGGACCGGGTTTCCAGCGAGAAGGCGCAGCAGCGCGTCGCCAACGTCCGTCGCGCCTGGCGTCCTTCCGGCGTGTTCCCCCGACTTCCGGGGGTCTCGTTGGACTCCATGGGCCCCATGGCGTACCGTCAGAGCCTGATGGAACGGATACGCTCTTCGAAAGATCCTGTGAGCGGCGCTGCGCCCGCGGAAGCGGACGAGGCCCAGCCGGCGCGAAGGCCGAGTCCCGCGATGGCCGACGAGCAGATGCGCCGATATCTCGCCGAGGTGGGTGCTCGCCTCGAGGCGCGCGGCCTGGCCGGCGAGATTGTGCTTGCGGAGGCGCCGTGATGGTCATGGCGCTGCATGCCCGCGGCGGCTCCCGCGACATCGACGCCGTCTTCGTGCGGGAAGCGGACGGTATTCGGGACGCGGCTCGCGAGGTCGCGCAGGCGCATGGGCTTCCGGACGTCTGGCTCAACGACCATGTCCGGATGTTCGTCGCTCCAGATGCCCCGACGGTCGAGTTCATCGATCTTCCCGGGCTGCGCGTCCGGATGGTCCGGCTCGACTTTCTCTTCTACATGTGATTGGCTCCGCGAGACCACACCCCCCGAGTTCTCCTCCCGCAACATCTGGAGTGGCGACCGGCTCCTGTGGCGGACGTGACGGCCGATTGAAGCGTGGCGGGCCGAACTCGGCGAAGCAGCCGCGACCGAAGGTCGTCGCGTTGCTCCACGTCAATGGGTCGACCACGTTCATCATTCGTTCCGGCCCGGTCGCCATCGACCGTTTGTACGGATCCTGGCCCCGAGCCACAGGATCGCGTCCCCCGGCCAGGGCGCGTCCGCTGATGTGAGCGCGCTCCTGGCGTCGGCGGCCCGCGCGGGGAATGCCGCTTTGATAGTGGCCGGGTGGGCAGCCACGAGGGCGCGGTGGTGGCGTGTCGGCGGGAGCACGAGCACCGCGTGGACGCGCCGAACGCGGGTCGTGCTGGCGACAGGGTCCGCGTCCCCCGCCGTGGCCGCGTTCGGGATGCCAGCGGCGTCCACAGCAACCGCCGATCGCTTCTCCTGGCATTCGCGGATGATCGCCTCGAGCGCGTGGACATGTGTCTCGACCTCGAACAGGACGGTTTCGGCGCCGCGATCCAGGCGAAGATCGGTCGACCGACGACCCGGCCCTGGGACGGGCGCCTCGACTCGCGCACGCCAGCTCGGGTGCCGAAGCCGGACCAACGCCTCGACGATCCGGGCGTGGGCGGCGTCGTGGATGAGCTGGCGCAGCGTCCGGGTAGATGCCGAGCCGGAAGTCGGCGCCGAGCACGGCGGCCGCCCGGGCGCGGATCTGATCCGCGACCGTCGGACGACCTGCTTCCATGCGACAGATCGTGGCGCGGTCGACGCCGATGGCTCGGGCGACGGCCGCCTGGCTGACTCCCGTCCGAAGCCTGATGAGACGGAACTCCTCGCCGAACCTGGTGGCCGCTCGCCGAAGCTGACGGTCCCCCTCATTGATCGCAGTCCGGCTGGTGCCGGACCGATTGGTCGCGTTGGCCACGTGGACCCCCGGCTACAGCTCAGCGCGGCGGGCGTTGCCGACAGTTCAACAAATGGCACTCACCCGCGGCTTACGAGCCGCGCGGGACGCCAGGCGCAGGGTCGGGTGCTGCTGCGGGGCCGGAGCCGAGGCGCCTCGAGCCTCTTTGTTGCCCACGAGGCAGCAAACCGTGGGTGCACACCTGGGCGGGGGCGTCGAAGCTTGCCTCTGGAGGTCAGCAGGCCCGGCTTGTTGCACGCTGGGCAGCGCCGGCCATGGACGAGCCGTCCGGACGAGGCGCGCGTCGGTGGATCAGGCGTCGCGCGGCTTCCGGGGCTTGGGGAGCCGAGCATTGGCCGGTTTGTTGCACGGTGTGCAGCGCCGGCCGGGACGGGTCCGGCGGCGTCGCGGACGGGGGCCGCGTGCCCCGCGCCGGCCGCGTGCCGCCCGCGCCCGCCTCCCCTCAGAGCGCACCCAGAACCGATGCCAGCACCAGCACGAGCGAGAGCAGGATGAGCAGCGCCGTGCAGATCCAGCCGATCGCGCCGAGGATCCGGCCGCTGACGAGGTCGCCCATGATCCGGCGGTCGCGGGCGAGCAGCATCACGAACACGAGGATGAACGGGAGCAGCAGCGCGTTGAGCACCTGCGCCAGGAACATCACCTGGATGAGGGGCAGCCCGGGGATCATCACGAAGAGCGCGGCGAAGCCGATGAAGAAGGCGAGCAGGCCGTAGAACGCGGGCGCCTCGCGCCAGTTCCAGTTGACGCCGGTCTCCCAGCCGAACGCCTCGCAGGTCGTGTAGGCGCTGGTCATCGGCACGACGCCGAGGCCCAGGAACGACGCTCCCAGGAGGCCCCCGGCGAACAGCACGGTCGCGCCCGGGCCCGCGAACGGCGCGAGCGCCTTCGCCGCGTCGGCGGCGCCCGTGATCGTGACGCCGGCCGTGAACAGGGTCGCGGCGCAGGCCACGACGATGAACCCGGCGATGACGTTCGTGAGGAGCGCGCCCGCGAAGACGTCGAGCCGGCTGGCCGCGAGGTCGTCGGGTCGCAGCCCCTTGTCGGCGACGTACGACTGGATGAACGCCTGGCCCCACGGCGTGATCGTCGTCCCGACCGTGCCGACGACCGCGAGCCAGTAGACGGGCGATGACGAGAGCTCGGGGATCACGAGGCTCCGCGCCGCATGCCCCCAGTCCGGCCCGGCCAGGAACGCCGAGATGATGTAGGCGCCGGAGACGAGGATCCCGATCCCGACGAACAGGTACTGCACGCGGCTGTAGCTGCCGAGCGCGATGAAGCCCACCACGACGACCGCCGCAACCGCCGCGCTGATCTGGGGCGGGACGCCGAAGAGGCCGAGGGCCGACCCGATCCCGGCGAACTCGGCGACCGTGGACCCCAGGTTCGCCGTGAGCATGATGACGGCCGCGAACGCGCCCCAGCGCACGCCCCAGCGCTCGCGGATCAGGCCCATGAGGCCCTTGCCCGTCGCGAGCCCCATCCGCGCGCCCACCTCCTGGGTGAAGAAGAGGACGACCTGGCTCGCGAGGATCACCCACAGGAGCGCATAGCCGAGCTGGGCCCCGACGATCGAGTAGGTCGTGATGCCGCCGGCGTCGTTGTCGGCGAAGCCGCTGACGAGGCCCGGCCCGAGGACGGCGAGCACGGCGATGAGGCGGACCCGCCACGCGGGAATCCGAGGCAGCGGCGGAAGGGCGCGGACCCGCGGGCGGATGGCGCGCGTGGTGACGCTGCGCGTCCCCGGGCGCCGCTGCTGCGTCACGCCTCGGCTACCGGCTGAAGATGCGCGGAAGGCGCTTCTTCCACGCGGTCGGGATGATCGTGTCGAGCGCGTCGTCGACCGTCACGATCCCGACGAGCCGGCCGTCGTCGTCGACGACCGGCACGGCCAGCAGGTTGTAGTGGGCGACGACCTCGGCGACCTCGTCCTGGTCGGCCAGGGCGCCGACCGCCACGGGCTCGCGGATCATCACGTCGCCGATCGCGGCGTCCGGGCTCGCCACGATCAGGTCGCGCAGCGACAGCACGCCGGCGAGGCGGCCCTCCTCGTCGGTCACGTAGACGTAGTAGATGGTCTCCGCGTCGGGCTCCAGCTCGCGCAGCCGGTTGATCGCCTGGGCCGCGGTGAGCCGCGCCCCGAGCGCGATGTACTCGGTGGTCATGATCCCGCCGGCCGATTCCTCCGGGTAGCCCAGCAGCGAGCGGACCTCCTCGACCTCGTCCTGCTCCATGTGCGAGAGGATCTCGTCGCGGGTGTCCTGGTCCAGGTCGGCCACGAGGTCGGCCGCGTCGTCGGGCGACATCTCCTCGAGGATGTCGGCCGCGCGCTCCGGGGCGAGGTCCTCGAGGACGTCGACCTGCGTGTCCGGCTCCATCTCCTCCATCGCGTCGGCGACGGCCTCGTCGTTCAGGGCCGCGAGGATGCCGGCGCGGTCGCGCGGCGCGAGCTGCTCGACGATCGATGCGAGGTCGGCCGGGTGGAGCTGGAGCAGCTTGCTGTGGGGCACGCGCAGCCGGACGCTCGCGATCGTGCTGTCGAGCGGATCGACGTCCTCCCAGTCGATGTAGCGCTCGGGGACGCCCCGGCCGAGGCCCCGGGCGAGGACGCGGAACGGCCCCTCGAACCCGAGCCGGCGCATGAGCCCGGCCGCCCCGACGTCGACCGCCACGACATGGAGGGCGCCCTCGATCTCGTCGAGGCTGACGTCGTTGACGCGGATGACCTTGCGGCCCTCGATGTCGACGATCTGCTTGTCCATGAGGTCGCCCTTGAGCAGGATCTCGTTCGGGCGCTGGCGGAACTTGCCGATGTCGATGGTGAGGACGCGCAGCCGGACGCCGCTCGCGTCCATGTGCGCGACGGACGCCCAGGGCAGGAAGATGCGGCGACGGTCGGTCACGACCACGAGGCCGGTGACGGGCGGATAGCGGTCGCCGATCGCGACGATCAGGTCGGCGACCTTGCCGATCGGCTCGCCCGACGGATCACGGACGGGCCGTCCGATGCACTGGCTCAGGAAGAGCATGGGCAACCTCGGGGCGGGACCGTCCCGCGCCTGGGTGGCCGCGGGGCCGGGCGCTTCGCGCTCCGGCACCGCACCGCTCAATGGACGGGGCGGACCTCGTGGGTGATGCCGGCGCAGCGCGCGCCGGCGGGACTTGGTCCGGTCTCCACGTGGGGAGAGGTCCTCCGTGCGGTTCTGGATGCCTGGCCGGCCCGGGCGCGCGATGACGGCGGGCGATCCGGCGAGGCAGCCCGAGTGTAGTCCCGCGAACGACGAGGGGTCAATTCGAGCCGCCGGCGGGGCTGCCTCCGTCGCCGGCAGGCTTGCGGGAAGGGTCGAACAGCGGCCCTGCCCGTTGCTCGCAGCGACCCGTGCCGGCGCCTGCGCTCCCAGCGCGACGCGCGCTCCGGGCGGTCCGGTGCGGTTAGTACCACGGGGCGTCAATTTCGGTACTTACGCACCGGCGCCCCCGGCGTCGCCCGGGTGCCACGATGGCCCCATGTTCCAGGCACCCGTCGCTCCGGCTCGACGCCGAGGCGGTCGCATCGATTGGGTTCGGGCCGTGGTCCGGGACGCCGTCTTCGGGGACGCGGCCGCCCGCCTCGTCGATGCCCGCTTCGCGGTGCCGCTCGTTCTTGCGCTGACCGCCGTCTACGTCGGGGTCTGCGTGGCGCTACCCGCTGCCGACATCGCCGTCCCGTTCGCCATCGTCCCGCTGACGATCGCGGCCTTCCTCCTTCGCGCCAGATGGTCACTGGCCGTCGCGCTCGTGACCTATGCGACGGTGATGGTCTACGAACGGGTGTACGCAGCCGTGTCCGGGCTGGGGCCGCTGGAGCTATTCGAGCTCGGCATCTTCGGCCTGTTGTCGTTGGGCCTCCGCATCGCGGTGACGCGGCTCGTCCTGGACCGCGACGAGCTCGATCGGCAGGGAGTCGAGCTCGCCTCGACGCAGGCGCAGGTGGGGGAGGCCCGGGACGCCACCGAGCGCTGGGTCGCGCAGCTGGAGGCAGTCCAGCGGGCCGCGGCGCGGATGAGCGGCCAGCCAACCGTGGACGCCGTCGCTCAGGCAGTGGCGGACGAGACCGGCGCGATCATCGACTACCACAACTGTCGCGTCTACCTCGTCGAGCGGAACGACGACATGACGCCGGTCATCGCGGCCGGCCAGATCGGGACCTACGAGCGCATCCCGCTCGACCTCCTGCGTACCCGGGTCGGTGCGGGGTTCTCGGGCTGGGTGGCCGAGCATGGGACGCCGCTCCTGGTCCCGGACGCGAACGCGGATCCCCGCGGCTTCACGATCCCGGGCACGGACGAGGTGGACGAATCCATGCTCGTCGTCCCGATGCGCTACGACGACCGCGTGATCGGGGTGATCGCCCTCTCGAAGCTGGGACTGCACCAATTCGATGTCGGCGACCTCCGGGTGCTCTCAATTCTCGCCGACCATGCCGCGACGGCCGTCGAGAGCGCTCGCGCCCTCAGCCGCGCCCATATCCTCGCGGACGAGCTGCGCTGCGCTCGCGGAGATGAGCTCCGCCCTGTCCGAGAGCCTGGACCCGCTCGAGGTGGCGGACCTCGTCGCGCGGCACATGGGTCGGGCAGCCTGCGTCGACCAGTGTGCGATCAGCGTCTGGGACCGGCCCGGCGACCGGCTCCTTACCTCGGGCTACTGGCCGCCGCAGCAGCTGGCCGACCAGGAGCCGTTCGTCGCGCTTGCGGGGTATCCGGCGACGCGCCACGTCCTCGAGTCCCAGGAGGCGCTGCAGGTGGACGCGGACGACCCGGCGGCGGACCGCGCAGAGGTGGCCCTGCTTCGTCACGACGGCCACCACGGCGTCGTCATGCTCCCGCTGGTCGTGAAGGGCGAGACCCTCGGTCTCGTCGAGCTGATCATCGACCGGCCGACCGAGATGCCCGAGCGGCGCCTCGACCTGGCCCAGATGATGGCGACCGAGGCGGCGATGGCCCTCGGGAACGCCCAGGCCTACGTGACGGCCCGTGCCCTCGCGGATCGTGACCCGCTGACCGGCTTCTTCAACCACCGGTACCTCCACGAGCGCCTCGCCGAGGAGATCCTGCGCGCGCAGCGCTCTCGCGAGCCGCTCGCGGTGCTCATGCTCGACCTGGACGACTTCAAGCTCGTCAACGACACGCTGGGCCACCTCTTCGGCGACGAGATCCTGCGCTGGACTGCCGAGCAGATCCGGGCCGGGATCCGTGCAAGCGACGTGCCGACCCGCTATGGCGGCGATGAGTTCGCCGTCATCCTGCCCTTGACGACGGCCGCGGAGGCGGCAGTGGTGGGGGATCGAATCCTCGCGGCGTTGGCAGGGAGTGCCTACCAGGCGCCGGACCACGGGCCGATCCCTGTCACGGCATCGATCGGCACGGCGGCCTTCCCGGGCCAGGGGCGGACGCCCCGTGAGCTGATCGCGGCCGCGGATGCGGCGCTCTACCGGGTGAAGGCCGGCGGCGGCGCGGGCGTCGGCGGGGTCCTCGCGCTTGTCGGTGGCTCGGCCATGGGCCGATCGACGGCCACGGGCGATCCCGCGGCCGCGGGTGGAAGCGCGCGCTCCTGCGAGCGGCGACGGCCGGGCGTCCGATGGTCGCGCGGGGCAGCGGCGGGCACTCCCAGCCGGTCTCCGACGCGGTCTGAGCCCTGGGAGCCAGGCACCTCACCGTCGTCCGGAGAGGCCGCCGTCGGCGCTGACCCGGCTGGCACGCAACGGGCAACGGACGGCCACAACGGGCTGCGACCCTGGACCATCGGCGCCCGACCCAGGACGAAGGTACTGCCCGCGAAACGCCGGGAGTACTGCGCCGGGGGGTGGCGGGCACCGGATGTCCGCGCCATCCTTGCCAGGCCGTGAGCTTCCTGCGTCGCATCCGCCCCGACTACGACCGGACGAACCCGCTTGCGCGGCGCGTCTGGCGACTCCGGTGGCTCCTGGCCGGGTTCTCCACCCTCCTCGGCGTCGTCGTCCTGGCTCGGCTCTGGGCGCTCGATCAGCCCATCGACGTCGTCATCCTCGCCCTGCTCCCGCTCGTCGCGGCCACGGAGCTGCTGAGCTGGTATGCCGTCGAGGAGCGTGAGGAGCGCCGCCGAGCAGCGGCCGAGGACGTGGCCCGGATCCTCCACGGCTTCTCACGCGCCGAGTCGCCCGACGGCATTGTCAATGCCATCCTGGCAGAGGTCGTGCGCGGCACGGGGGCTGATCACGTCGTCGTGGTCCAGCGACGCCCCGGCACCCCGATCCTCGATGCGACCCTGGTCGCGACCCGCGGGGGCGGCCAGTCGTCGTCGGCATTCCTGCCCGCGGCTGACCTGGAGCCGTCTCCGCCGCCGGGTCCGTTGCCGGAGCGCCGTCGCCGCTCGAAGGGAGACGCCGCCGAGCGCCGGGAACGTGCGGCGGACGCGCGGGAGGCCAGCCCGCAGGAGTCGGAGGACGACGCCGCGGCCGACGCGATAGGCCCCGACGCTGCCGAGGCGGTCACGGTCGGGGTCGCCGTGGGCCCGGGCCGGGTGCCCGCGCTGGCGGCCGACGACACGCCCGAGGACCTGCGCGCTGCGCGCGCCTCGCTTCGAGGCCAGCCGGACCCCGCCGGGGCCGCGGCGCTCGTTGCGGCCCGTGTCGAGACTCGCGTCCGGCGCGCCTTCGGCATCTCGCACACGCTCGCTGTCCCGCTGGTCGCACGCGAGGAGATCCTCGGCGTCATCGTGATCTCGCGCCTCCGGAACGACGCCTGGCCGGACGGTGCGCGACGGATCCTCGACGTCGCCGCCGCCGAGGCCGCGACCGCGCTCGTCCGCGTCCACTCGCTCCGCGACGCGCAGACCCGCGCATCCACGGATCCGCTGACCGGGCTGCCGAACCGCCGTTACTTCGAGGAGTACGTGGAGCTGCTGGGCCGCGGTCGTCGCGCCGAGGACGCGCTCGGGATCCTGATGGTCGACGTCGACCAGTTCAAGATTCTCAACGACCGGCATGGCCACGCAATCGGCGACGTCGTGCTCCGCGCCATCGGCCGGACGATCGCCTCGACCGTGCGCGACCTCGACGTGCCGGCTCGCTTCGGGGGCGAGGAGTTCGTGATCCTGCTGCGCAACCCGAGCCCGGAGGTGGCGCTCGAGGTCGGGGAGCGGATCCGCGAGGCCGTCGCCCGGATCGACCTCCACGACATCGGCGTCGGCGCGGTCACGGTCTCGGTCGGCGCCTCGGTATCGCGCGCCGACGGCGAGGCCGTCGCGGACCTGGTCGAGCGCGCGGACCAGGCGCTCTACCGCGCGAAGCGGCAGGGCCGGAATCGCGTCGAGGCAGCGTAGGGGCTCGGCATCGGGGGCTTGAGCTCGGCTGGGCGGCGGGCGGCTGCGCCCGAACGGCCGGTCCCGCGGTGACGGGCCCGCCTGCCGGACCGGCGCGACCGCGGCGCTGCTCGAGGTCGCGCGGCGGGTACCATCGTGCGCATGGCTGTCGACGGGCGGGCCGGTGGGCCGCAACCCCCGGACGAGGTGCCGCTGCTCACGAACGGCGACCTCGCGGCCGTATTCCACGAGATCGGCGACCTGCTGGAGATCAAGGGGGAGCTGGTCTTCAAGACCGTCGCCTACCACCGGGCCGCCGACGCGATCGCCCACAGTCCCATCGAGATCGCGCGGGCCTACCGGGCGGGATCGCAGCCGCGCATCCCCGGGGTCGGGAAGGCGATCTCGGACAAGATCGCAGAGCTGGCCACGACCGGCCGCCTCGCGTTCCTCGACCGGCTGCACGGTGAGGTGCCCGCCTCGCTCGTGGAGGTCCTCGCGATCCCGGGCCTCGGCCCGAAGACGGTCAAGCTCCTCTGGGAAAGTCTGGGGATCACGACCCTCGATGGCCTGCGCGCCGCCCTGGACTCGGGCGCGCTCCGCGGCGCAAAGGGGATCAGCGAGAAGGGCGAGCAGGCGATCCGGTTCGGGCTCGAGGGAGTCGACCGGCGCAGCCTGCGGATGACGCTCGGGGACGCCGAGCGGATCGTCGGGAGCATCATCGAGCTCCTCCGGGACACGCCCGGGGTCGTGGCGCTGACCCCGGCCGGCTCGTTCCGGCGTCGGCGCGAGACGATCGGCGACCTGGACATCCTCGCCGAGACGACCGACCCGGGCGCCCTGATCGAACGCTTCACCGCGATCCCGCCGGTCGAGCACGTGGTCGGCGCCGGGCCCCAGAAGAAGGCATCGATCCGGCTGCTGCGCGGTCCGCAGGTGGACCTGATGACGTTCCCGCCGGGCGACGCGGGCACGTACCTCGTCCACTTCACCGGCAGCAAGGACCACAACGTGCGGCTCCGCGGGATCGCGCGTGACCGCGGCTGGAGCCTGTCCGAGAAGGGATTCCTCCGGCTGGACGACGACGGCGAGCCGGCGACGGGGCCGGACGCCGAGCTTCGCACCTTCGCCACCGAGGCCGAGGTCTATGCGTTCCTCGGTCTCGCGGAGGTGCCCCCAGAGCTGCGCGAGGATCGTGGCGAGATCGAGGCCGCACGCGAGGGCCGGCTTCCCCGGCTCATCGAGGAGGCCGACCTGCGCGGCGACTGCCATGCCCATTCCGACTGGTCCGACGGCGTCCACACGATCGAGCAGATGGCCGAGACGGCCCGGGCGCGCGGCTACGCCTACCTCGTGCTGACCGACCACTCGTACGGTCTCGCGATCGCGCGCGGGCTGACCCCCGAACGCGTCCGCGCGCAGCGCGCGATCCTGCGCGACCTGAACCGCCGGTTCGCGACCGAGGAGGATGCGGGAACCGCCCCGGCCGCAACGCCGCCCGAAGGGTTCCGGCTGCTGCACGGCTGTGAGCTGGAGATCCGCGCGGACGGCGAGCTCGACTTCGACGACGAGATGCTCGCGGCGTTCGACGTGGTGGTGGCCGCGCTCCACCAGGGCCGCCGGCAGCCACGCGCCCAGCTGACCGAACGGGTCCTCGGCGCGATCCGGAGCCCGCACGTCGACGTCATCGCGCACCCGGCCGGCCGGATGCTCGGCGAGCGCGCGCGCGACGACCTGGACCTCGCGTGGGACGAGCTCTTCGCCGCGGCGTCGGGCAACGGGACGCTGCTCGAGATCGATGGGTCCGACCATCGCCTCGACCTCGCCCCGGAGCGCGCGCGACGCGCCGTCGAGGCCGGCTGCCTGCTCACGATCGACTCGGACGCCCACCGGACCGATGAGCTGGCCGGGATCCGCTGGGGCGTCACGCAGGCCCGCCGTGCATGGGTGGAGCCGGCGGTCGTCGCCAACACCTGGTCGCGCGAGGCGCTCCTGGCATGGGTGGCTGCGAAGCCCGGACGCATGAAGTGAGCGCGAACCGCCCGCGCGTTCCCCGGTTCGGGCGCCTGCCGCGGTTCCCGCGGGTCGGGCGGCTCCCGTCGATCCGCGGCCTTCTGGCCCGGCGTCGTCCACCGCTGGCGATGGGCCGGCCGGGGGTTCCGGTCGCGCCCCAGGTTCGGGCCGGTCGGGTCCGCGACTCGCACGCGGGTGGCCGCCCCTCCGGGCCCGGCGTCGTGGGGCGGGCGCTGCCGCGGGACACGACGACGGCGTCCGGCTCGGCCGCCGGGACGGGCGACTGGACGCTCGACGCGCGGCCCGGGCTGGCGGGCGCGATGGGAGCGGGCTCCGTGGCGGCGGCTCGCGCGAGCGCCTGGAAGGAGCTCGTGACGCTCACCGTGGTCCTCGTCGGGCTGAGCCGGCTCGTCGAGGGTCCCGCGCTCTGGGTCATGGCCGCGCTCGTGCTTGTCGCGCACGTGCTCGCGACCCTCGAGGTGCTGGGGACCGAGCCCGTTGCCCAGGATGACGGGGTCCCGGTCGAGGCGCTCTTGATCCCGGGCGTCGCTGCCGCGGCGGCGATCGGGGCGCTCCGCCTCGTTCCGGTCGGCCTCCTGCTGGTGCCGGCGCTCTTCGCGGCCGGCTGCCTGGTCCTCGCGTCGGTCGCGCTGGAGCGGCGGATCCTGGGCCGCGCGAACGGCGCCACGGCCGACGATCGCGCGGGCCTGCTCAGCGTCGTGCTGATCGTCGCCTTCGCCGCGTTCACCGGCATCGCGGCGGCCATCCCGGGCGCGCTCGTGGAGCCGGGCGGGGTCAGCGCGTCCGCGCGGCCCGCGCTGCCCATCGAGGGCATGGTCCTCCTCGCGGTCGCCGACGGGCTCCTCGCGGCGCTGCTCGGGTACCGGCTCGCGGCGCTTCGAGCGACGGACCTGCGGGGCGCGGTGCTCTCGGCACTCTCGTACGCGGCGGTCGTCGCGGTCGCCGCCGCGAGCCTCCGGGCGATGGCCATCCCGCGCCTGCTCGGCCCGGCGCTCCTCACGCTGGTTGTGTACCTGTGGAGCGCCTATCGTGGCGCGCCGCGCCCAGCGCGCGCCGACGCGCGCTGGGCGTGGGAGCTGCTGCTCCTGCTGGGGCTCGGCGCGATCGTCATCGCCTGGAACCTCCTCGCCCAGGGCTGAGGCTCGGCCCGGGCTGCCCAGGCCGCGCTCGCGGGCCGCTCGCCGCCCTGGGGCGTGCCTCTCTCGCCCACGACAGGCGAGGCATGCCTCTCTCGCCCACGACAGGCGGGACGTGCCCCGTTGCGTCCCTCGTCACACCGGCGCCGATGCCACCACGCTGTCGCCCACGGCGGGATCGCGTTCGCCGCATCTTCAGCGGGGTTCCTCTCGTATTGCCGCCCGCGTTTGACGCATGCGACCGGCGGTGCTACAAACGTGAGTCGCACCCGTATCGCGACCCGCTTCGGCGCGCCCCGCGCCGCCCCGAAAGGATCCAACCCTCCGTGACGTTTCCCGAGCTCGAGCAGACGACGCAGAGCGCCCCCAGCCTCTCCCGGATCAAGCGGACGCTGACCGAGCAGGCGATCTCCGAAGCGGCCAACGCGCAATGGGCGGCCGCAGCGGACGTGAACCGAAA
Organism: uncultured Chloroflexia bacterium; assembly: GCA_963850035.1. Classification (GTDB taxonomy): domain Bacteria; phylum Chloroflexota; class Limnocylindria; order Limnocylindrales; family CSP1-4; genus CTSoil-043. The sequence goes on from CAWKJP010000019.1 coordinate 31,060, forward strand.
GCTGCTCGAATACGGTCCGGACGCAGAGGCGGAGAACCGCCTCGCCAAGTCCCTCTGGGAGCTGGGCGACCTCGCCGGCGCCCGCGAGCACTACCAGAAGGCCCTCGCCCTCGACCCGACGAACCGGATCGCCGAGCGCAACATCGACCGGCTCAAGATCCTGCTCGTCGAGGCCGGCGACCGGACGACGCCCGCCGAGGTCGGCAGCAAGGCGCCCATCTCCATCTTCGTCGAGGAGACCGGCAAGACCGGGTTTGCCCACCTCATGGAGCTCGCCCGCCCGAAGGTCCTCGCCCAGGTCAACCCCGGCGACCTCGTGGAGCTGTTCGCCGAGGGCAAGCACCTCGTGGCGATGTCGAACGGCATTCGGATCGGCGTGGTGGAGCCGCGCGTTGCCGCCCGCCTGCTCAAGCTGATCGCGAACGGCAACCGCTACGCCGCCGGCGTGACGGCGCTCGGCGCGCAGGATGTCCGGATCATCATCCGTGAGATCTTCCAGGACCCGCGCAACTACGGGAAGGTGAGCTTCCCGACCGCCGCGAAGTCCACGGACCTGCGGCCGTACACGAAGGGCACGCTGGTTCGAGAGGACGAGGAGCTCGAGGACGACATCGAGGACGACATCGAGGACGACGAGATCGAGGACCTCGATCGCGTCCTGCCGGCCGACGTGACGCCCGACGAGGCGTTCGAAGAGGAGCCCGACGAGCTCGACGAGCCATAGGCCGGCCGTCCGCCGCAGGCGCCAGCGTCACCCGCCGCGGCACGCACCACCCGCCGGCGGAACCCACGCGCCCCGAACGACCGTGGGGGCGTCTGGCAGAATCGCCCGATGGCCAGTCGTGACCTGCCGGCGCGGATGGCGGCGACGTTGACGCTGCCGGTCTTCGAGCGCCTCGCCCCGCCGCATGCGAATCCGGTGCTCGATGCCGTGATCGCGGCGAACAGCGAGCCGGACGACGTTGTCGTCGACCTGGCCGGGCGCGGCGGCTGGGTGGCCCGGTCGGCGCTTGTCCAGGGGCGCCGGGCGCTCTCGATCGAGACCTCACCGCTCACCCGGCTCCTCGCGGACGTCGTCGTGCGGCCGCCGGACCTGCGCCACCTCGACGCAGCGTTCCAGGGCGTGGGATCGGCGCCGCTCGGGACCACGAGCCTGCGGGGCTGGATCAGCGAGCGGTTCGCGACGGCCTGCCCCACGTGCGGGCGCACGCTCGCGGCCGAGGAGCTCGTGTGGGAGCCTCCTGCCGCCGGTGCGAGCCCGGTTCCCGTCCGACGTGCCTTCCGCTGCGCCGCCTGCCTGGATCGCCGCGGCCGGGGCAACGAGCTGCGCCACGCGGCGCCCGAGCCGGCGGACGTCGCGCTGGCCGGCGCGTTCCGGCTGGACGCGGCCGTGCGCGACGAGCTCCGGAAGCGGTTCCCCATCCGCGCACCGTCGGCGGATTCGCTGGCGGACGCGATCCTGGACCTGCACTCGGAGCGACAGCTGGGGGGCCTTCACGCGATCCTCGCCCGGATCGACGGCGACCTGCGCGCGTCCCAGGTCACGTCGGCGCTCCGGCTGGCCTTCCTCCACGCGATCTTCCCGGCGTCGCGCCTCAACGCGTACCCGGGCAGGGCGAGCTCCATCCGGATCACCGCCGGGCACCTCCGGCCGCCCGGCTCACCGGGCTGGCGCGAGCGCAACCCATGGCTCGCGTTCGAGGAGGGCTATGCGCTGGTGCGCGGGTTCGTGCAGGCCCTCGATACCGGCCAGCTTGCCCCCGTCCAGGCGCGCCTCGTGGATCGGCTCGACGGGCTGATCGAGGGTGCCCCGATGATCTCGCTCCGGGTCGCCGCCCCCCAGGCGCTCGAGCGGCTCGCGGCCGAGGGCACGGCGCTGGGGCCCGCCGAGCGGGCACGCGTCCGCCTGGTGGTCGGGCAGGCGCCCGTGGAGTGGACCCCGCCCCGCCTCTCCGAGGCGTACGCCCTCACCGGCTGGTGCCTCGGCAGCGAGGCGGCGCGCCTCCTGCCCCTCGACCCGCTCTTCGACGCCGACGTGCGGCCGCCCGCCCGGATCGCCCTCCTCCGCGCCGGGCTCGAGGCCGTGGCCCCCGCGCTCGCCGGTGACGGGCGGGCGGTCATCCTGTTGGAGCCGGATGGCGCGCCCGGCCTGGCAGGCGCCGCGCTCGCGGCGGCATCCGCGGGCTGGCGCGTGGCCGATGCGCGACTCGCCGAGCCCGGCGCACGTACGGGCGGGAGCATCGAGCTGATCGCGCCGGGCGGCCGCCTCGGGACCGGGCCGCGGTCGCGCGCGAACCGGGCGCTGACACCGGCACCGGGCGGCGCAGGGGACCCGGCGTCGATCCCCGCACGCGGCGTGTTCGGCGCACCCGAGGCGATCGACGGGCGATTCTCACCGGCCGAAGCCGCCCGCGCGGTGACCGAGGCGGCCGTCGCGGTCCTCCAGGCGCGCGGTGAGCCCGCCGAGCGCGATCGGCTGCTGGGGCCGGTGATCGTCGCCCTCGACCGGTCCGGCCAGCTCCGAAGGTTCGCGATGGCGAGCGGTCCGCGCGGGGCGGGTGCTCCCGTGGAGGCGATGGGTCCCGACGCCGTGGCCGACCCCCGTGCCGCGATCGGCGCCGCGGCGGGCGGCCGTCCGGGGACGCGGCGCGCGCTTCCGTCGGCGGCGCACGAACCCACGGCGACCGGCGCGGTCCCGCGACCCGAGGCGGCGACGCCCGCCGTCGCCGGGCCGGCCGCGATTCACGCGCTCCTGGACCTGGTGGACGCCGAGCTGAGCCGCCCCGACCATCGCCGCCTGGCGCCGTCGGACGAGGGTCGTGTCTGGCTCTCCGACCCGCGCGACGAAGCGGCTGCAGCCGCTCCGCTGGCCGATCGCCTGGAGTGGGCGCTGTTCAGCCTTCTCGGCACGGAGGCCGCCGCGTCCGAGCCCGCGCTCCGCGAAGGAATCGGGGCGATGTTCGCGGGCACCGATGCGCCCGACCCGTGGCTCCTGGACGCGTGCCTGAAGAGCTACGCGGAGCCGGGCGTCGGGCGGCCCCGGCTGGCCGCCGTCGACCAGCTCCAGCGCCGGACGGAGGAGCACACGGCGACGATCGGGCTGCTGGCGGACGTCGGCCACCGGCTGGGGCTCCACGTCGCGATCGCCCCGCGCGAGCAGGGCCGCCGCGCCGCCGGCCACCCGCTCGGAGCCCACCTCGCTCCCGACGAGCGCGGCCCGGGCCTGGCGTTCCTCGGGCGCGCGGGCGCCGATGCCATCGAGCAGGTGGACTGCCTGTGGTACGCCCGCCCCCGGTTCGCGTTCCTGTTCGAGGTCGAGTGGACGGCGATGCTCGGCGACCCCGTCCTGCGCCGCGGCCGGCTGATCGCGCCCGACGACCGGATCGTGCGGTTCCTGGTCACGGTGCCGGAGCGCACCGAGCTGATCCGCGCGAAGCTGCGCCACGCGCCGGTGCTCCGCCGCGCGATGGAGGAGGGCAACTGGCACATCCTTCGGCTCGACGCGCTGCAGCGGTACGCGGCGCTGCCGGCGCCGACGCTGGAGGACCTCCAGCCGTACCTGGGCCTGGATCCCGCGGCCGACCGGCCGGGCGACCAGCTCCCGCTCTTCGAGGGCTGAGGTCGCCGATCGGGCCTGACCTCGCCGCGCGGAGGATCGCGGCCGTCCCGGTTCGCTGGCGGGTCCGGCCGGGCTCCCGCCGACGGCGTACGCTAGGCGCTGCATGATCGAATCTGCCGACCTCGGCGCCCTCGCGGCGCGGACGTGGGAACGCACGCTCGAGCTCAACCCCACCCTCGCCACCATCTACGGCGACGAGCGCTTCGACGACCGGCTCGACGATCCGGGACCGGCGGGCCGCGCCGCCCGGCGAGCCCTGGCCGACGAGACGGTGGCCGCCGCCGAGGCCATCCCTGTCGCAGCGCTTGACGAGGAGGAGCGCATCTCGCGCGACCTGCTCCGAATCACCGCGGCCACGGAGATCGCCGACGACGAGTCCCGGATGGATCTCGTCGGCGCGGTCCAGCAGCAGGGCCACCAGTCGCTCCTGCCCGAGATCGTGCAGTTCCAGCGGGCCGACACGCCGGAGCGCCTGGAACGGCTGCTCGCGCGCCTGGAGGCCTACCCCGCGATGGCCGCGTCGGTGATCGGCCTGCTCGACGAGGGACGCGCGGCCGGCCTCACCGCCGCACGCGTGGTCGCCGAGCGCACGGTCGCCCAGCTGGAGCGAATGCTCGCGGCCCCGGCGGCGACCTCGCCCATCGTGACACTCCCCGCCGTCGCCCAGGAGGCGCACCGCCAGCGGATCCTCGACGCCGTCGAGCGCCACGTCCGGCCAGCCGACGCCCGATACCTGGAGGCGCTCCGCGCCTACCTGCCGGCCACCCGCGAGATTCCCGGCCTCTGCTCCACGCCGGGCGGCGCCGAGCGCTACGCGGCGCGCGTCCGCGCCTACACCAGCCTCGACGTCTCGGCCGATGAGCTCCACCGGACCGGCCTGGAAGAGCTCGAGACCATCGAGGCCGCTCGGCGGGTCATCGCCCGCGCCGCGGGCTTCGGTGACGACACGACGGCCTACCGCGCCGCCCTCAACGCGGATCCCACCGAGATCCCGGCGACGCCGGCCGCGCTCGTCGCGCGCTGCTCGGAGGACGTGCAGCGGGCGTTCGACGCTGCGCCGGCCTGGTTCTCGCGGATCCCGAAGGCCGGCTGCGAGGTCCGCCCGGTCGATCCGCTCCTGGAGAAGGACGCCGCCGGCGCGTACTACTACCCGCCGACCACGGACGGCTCGCGCAGCGGCGTCTACTTCGTGAACACCTACGACCTGCCCAGCCGCGCCTACTGGACGGCCGCGTCGACGACCTACCACGAGGCCGTGCCGGGACACCACTTCCAGCTGGCGCTCGAGATGGAGCTCGAGGGCCTTCCCGCCTTCCGGACGCTCGGCTTCTGGCCACAGGGGACGGCCTACGTCGAGGGATGGGCGCTGTACGCGGAGCTCGTGGCGGACGAGGCCGGCCTCTTCCGGACCCCGGCCGAGCGCTTCGGGATGCTGGACGGACAGGCGCTCCGCGCGGTCCGGCTCGTCGTCGACACCGGGCTCCACGCCTTCGGCTGGAGTCGCGAGAAGGCGTTCCAGGCGATGGTGACGGCCGGCATCCATCCGACGGACGCCTCCAGCGAGACCGATCGCTACATCGCCTGGCCGGGCCAGGCGCTCGCCTACCTCACGGGCCGGCGCGAGATCCAGCGCCTGCGCCGCGAGCGGGAACGTCGCGAGGGCTCCGCCTTCGACATCCGGCGCTTCCACGAGGACGTCCTCCGGCACGGCAAGCTGCCGCTCACCATCCTCGCCGACGTCGTCCTCGCCTGATCCACGCCCCTGATCGCACCGGGAGACAGATCCGCATGCCCACGCCCGACACCGCAGTCAACGCGATTGCCGACCGCTTCTGGGAGGGCCTCCTGCGCGAATCGCCCACCACGGCGACGGTGTACGGCGACGAGCGCTATGACGACCTGCTCGACGATCCCAGCCCGGCCGGTCGCGCGGCCGCACGCGCCCTCCGCGAGCGGACGCTTGCGGAGATCGCGGAGCTGGCCCCGGACGGCCTCCCGGTGGAGGAGCGCATCACCCGCGACATGATGCAGGTGGTCTGCGAGCTGGGGATCGAGCAGGCCGAGGCCCGGATGGACCTGCTCGCCGCGGTGGACCAGATGGGCGGTCCGCAGACCCTCCTCCCGCAGATGGTCCAGTTCCAGCGCGCCGACACGCCGGAGCGACTGGACCGGCTGGTCGCCCGTCTCGAGGCGTACGGGCCGTTCATGGATGCGTATGTGGGGCTGCTCGCGGAGGGCCGCGCCACCGGGCTCACGGCGCCGCGGATCGCGGTCGACCGGACGATCGCCCAGACGGAGCGCCTCCTCGCGATCCCGGCCGCCGAATTCGCCGATCGTGCAATCGGCCCAGCTCGCGGACGGGGATGCCGACGGCCGAGCGCGGCTTGCCGCGGCGGTCGAGGCGCACGTGCGGCCGGCGCTCGCGCGCTACCTCGATGCGCTGGGCGGCGAGTACCTCGCTGCCGCCCGCGAGGACCCCGGGCTCTGGTCCGCCCCGAACGGGGACGCGCTCTATCGGCTGGCCATGCGCTCGTGGACGACGCTGGACATGGACCCGGTCGAGGTCCACCAGGTCGGCCTCGACGAGCTGGCGGAGATCGACGTCGAGCGCCGCGCCATCGCGACCGCGGCCGGGTTCGGCGGCGACATCGACGCCTATCGACGCCACCTCCAGGCGGATCCCGCGAACGTCGCCGCGACCAGCGACGAGCTCGTCGCGCGGGCGTGCGAGGACATCGGGCGAGCGATGGCGGCGGCACCGGCATGGTTCGGCCGCCTCCCCGTCGCGACCTGCGACATCCGGCCCGTCGACGCGTTCATGGAGAAGGACGCGCCATTCGCGTACTACTACTCGCCGGCCATCGACGGATCGCGGCCCGGGATCTACTACGTGAACACGTACGACCTCGCGCATCGGTACTTCTCGAGCCTCGGCACGACGACGTACCACGAGGCCGTGCCCGGCCATCATTTCCAGATCGCGCTCGAGATGGAGCACCCCGACCTGCCGGCCTTCCGGCGCCTCGGCTCGCGGCTCGTGGGCGGCGCCTATGCGGAGGGATGGGGGCTCTACTCGGAGCGGCTGGCCGACGAGATGGGCCTCTTCCGGAACGAGGGAGAGCGCTTCGGGATGCTCACCGCGCAGGCGTGGCGGGCCGCCCGCCTGATCGTGGACACCGGCATCCACGCCCTCCGCCGGGACCGCGAGTGGGGCGTCCGGACGCTGCTGGACGCGGGGCTGACGGAGACCGACGCGACGATCGAGACCGACCGCTACATCACGTGGCCCGGCCAGGCCCTGACGTACAAGGTCGGCCAGCGCGAGATCGAGCGGCTCCGCCGCGAGCTGACGGCGCGCGACGGGTCCGCGTTCGACATCCGCGCCTTCCACGACGAGGTCCTCGGCCACGGCTCGCTCCCGCTCGCGACGCTCGCACGCGAGCTCCCGAACTGGCTGGCCGTCCCCGCGAGGTAGGGGAGCTCGCGCCCCGCGGGACGCTGACGCCCCGCGCCCGACAGGTCGCGGGGGCGGAGCCCGCGCGCAGGGGAGCGTGGCGGCTCGCGGCCATCAGGCCCGTGCGCCGCGGCTCGCCGCTCGTCCCCGGGAACACGTTCCGCGCGACGTGCCCGCGGTAGTCGCCCGGCGACTGTTATGCAGCGCCGGCCACGAGATCTGCCCCGCGGTAGTCGCCCGGCGACTGTTATGCAGCGCCGGCCGGTCTCGAACGGGCAGTCTGCGGTGGCGTCGCACCACCCGGCGCGGACGGCTGAGCGTGGAGCTCGTCCCGCCTCGCGATTGGTGACCCCGCGGATCGGGCACAAGGGCCCAGGTGCTCGCTTACCAGCACGCCGGCGCATATCCCGTGAACCGGGGCGAGGATGGACTCCAGCGTCGCTCTCGTCCCGCCGCGCACGCCGCCCATCGCCGCGCACGCCGCCCATCGCCGCCCATCGCCGCGCACGCCGCCCATCATCGGACGCGCGGAAGGCCCATCCGGCCCGAGGCGCGGGCGCCTGCCGGCTCAGGCGCGGCGGGCGAGCACCCGCCAGCTGATCGCGAAGGTGATCGCGCACCAGGCTCCGAGGAGCGCGAACGAGCCCGCAGAGACGGGGAACTCGGCCGGCGCGAGCGTGCCGCGCATGACCTCGCCCATCGCCTGGATCGGCAGGACCCGGTGGATCGCAGCGAGCCAGTCCGGCAGGCGATCGGCCGGGAACTGGAGCGGGCTGAACATGAAGACGAGGACGACCAGCACCTGGCTCATCAGGTTGGCCAGGAGCGGCGGCAGGACGGACGCCATCGCGTAGCCGACGGAGGTGGCCGTGAGCACCACGAGGAGGACGGCCGGGACCACCAGCGGCGACACCTCGATCGGCAGGTTGAAGCGCCAGGTCGCCACGAGGACGCCGAAGACGACCCCGGGGAGCACGATGAGGAGCTGGACGGTCAGGTCCGCGAGCAGGTAGACGACCCGCGGGATCGGCAGCGCCCGCATGTAGTCGAGCGTGCCCTCGGTCCGGGCCTGGGCGACCTGCTGCGGAACGGCCACGAGGCCCATCGTGATCAGCGTGATGGACGGCGCGGCCGTCGCGATGAACAGGATCGTCCGGGGGTCGATCTGCGGGAAGAGGAGCGGATAGCCGATGACGATTCCCAGCGAGAAGAGGCCCTGGATGACCACCGCGAAAGGCAGGAACGTCTTCTCGCGGAGGGCCGTCCAGCGGACGAGGAGGGCGTAGCTACGCAGAGGCGACACGGGCGTCCTCCTTCGTGGGCGCGGTCGCGGCCGGTCCTTCGGTCGCGCGGGCGTCATGGGTTCCGTTGCCGTTCTGCAGCGCGTCGGCCCGCCCGACGAGCTCGACGTAGACGTCCTCGAGGGTCGCCGGCGCCAGCGAGAACTCCTCGACCTGCCCGGCTCGCTTGAGCGTGTCCGCCCAGCCCACGGCCTGCGCGGCAGCGGTGGCCGGGACGGTGGCGAGGACCCGCTGGCCCGTGGTGACCGTGTGCAGCACGAACGGCGCGGCGGCGGGCGGCTCCGCGCCGGGTTCGAGAACCAGCTCCAGGCGGAGGTCGTCGGCAACGCGCTCCTTGAGCTGCGCGGGCGACCCCTCCACGATGACCCGGCCGTGGTCGAGGATGGCGAGCCGGTCGACGGACCGCTCGGCCTCCACGACGTTGTGCGTGACGAGGAGAACCGCTGCGCCCTCGTCGCCGAGCGCCCGCACCTGCGCCCATAGAAGGCGCCGCCGGACGGGGTCGACATCGTTGGTCGGCTCGTCAAGGATCACGAGGCTTCCCGGCGCCACCGCCGCCATCGCGAACGAGACCAGCCGCTTCACGCCGCCGGAGAGGCGCCTGCCGTCCTGGTCCAGCCACTCCCCGATGTCGAGCCCCTCGACGAGCCGGGCCCGTCGCGCCCGCACGTCGATCGGCGAGGCGCCGCGGATCCGGCCTACGAGCTCGATCGCCTGGCGCGGCGTCAGGCCGTCGATCGGAAGCGTGGCCTGCGGCTGGATCGAGCAGGCGCTGCGGGCGTACCCGGGGTCGGCCACGACGTCGCGGCCACCGATGTGGATGCGGCCGGAATCGGGCTTGAGGAGCCCGACCACCTGGTTGACGAGCGTCGTCTTCCCGGCGCCGTTGTGGCCCAGGAGCCCGTAGACCTCGCCCGCCTCCACGGAGAGGGAGATCCCGTCGTTCGCGCGGGCTCCCTTCCGGTAGGCCTTGGCGAGGCCCTCGATCTCGAGCAGCATCGTGTCCATCCTTTCCTCCGCGCCGGCCCGCCCGCCGGCCGGGACGCATCTCAGGTACCACACGGTATCACCATACCGCTCAGTATGTCAAGACTTGCCAGCATCGTGATACTGGGTGGTATCATGTGGGCATGGACGACGCGCCGACCGCCGCGCACCGGCTGAGCCGCGAGGAACGCCGTGCGCAGACCCGGGGCCGCCTGGTGGACGCCGCGGTCGAGGTCTTCAACCGGCTCGGGTACTTCGGCGCCTCGCTGGAGGCCGTCGCGGACGCGGCGGGGTACACGAAGGGTGCCGTGTATTCCAACTTCGCCACGAAGGCGGACCTCTTCCGGGCGGTCATGGACCGGACGCAGGGCGGCCGGGGGGAGGAAGCCGGGGCGCTCATGCGCGAGCGCTCGCTCGGCGAGTTCATCGACCTGATGGGCGGGCTGATCGCCAGGCAGGCCGCGAACGAGGCGGACTTCGACCTGCTGACCATCGAGTTCTGGCTGGCCGCGATGCGCGATCCGACCCTGCGCTCCGAGCTCGCCGAGGGCTACCGCACGATGCGGAGATCGCTGGCGCCGACCATCGAGACGGGGCTCGCGGCGGAGGGCGTGCACAGCAGATTCGACGGGTCGGAGCTCGCGACGCTCGTCAGCGCGATCGGCACCGGCATCCTGCTCCAGTACTACCTGGAGCCGACGGCAGTGGACCCGGAGCTGCTCCCGCGGGCCCTGCGACAGCTCTTCGGGTACGGGGCAGCCAGCAGCGAGGCGATCGCCCCGGCAGCAACAGGCGACCGGCCGGGATAGCGCTCGGGCGTGGAGTCCGGATTGACACGTCGATCTGGATGTCGCAGGATCGCCGGATGCGGACCAAGCGGACCTACAACCTGCCGGAACGAACCCTTCGTGTCGTCCGCGAGCTGGCGACCACCTACGGCGTCTCGGGCACGCAGGACGGGGTCATCGAGCTGGCCGTGGACGAGCTCGCGCGCCGATTGACCGAGAGCGCCGAGGAGGCGCGCTGGGCGGAAGCGGCCGCGGACGCATCGTTCCGCGAGGAGACAGCCGACCTCTCCGCCGCGTATCGCGCCGCGGACCACGAGACGTGGCCGAGGGAGTGAGCCCGGACCTTCCCCTGCGGTGGGCGGTGGTCCGCGTCGCCCCCGATCCCGTGACCGGCCACGAGCAGCGCGGGACTCGCCGGTCGCTCGTCGTCAGCTACGAGCCGTTCCATCGATCCGGGCTGGCGACCGTCTGCCCGATCACCGCCGCGAGGGACGCGGCGCGCTACCCGGGCGAGGTTGCGATCCCGGTCGGGGCAGCGGGCCAGACGCGCCCCGGCGTCATCCTCTGCCACCAGGTGCGGACGATCTCGATCGAGCGGGTCGAGGGTGCCGCGGAGGGGCGGCTCGACGACCCCGTGCTGCGCCGCGCCGTGCGCATCGCCCTCGCCCACCACCTCGGCCTCGACATCCCTGCCGTCGGGGACGGAGCGTTCGTCCGGCCCGAGCCCTGATCCGCGTCGAACCTAGCTGTCGAAGCCGATTCCGAGCCCGTCGAGCGTTCGGAGCAGCAGGCTCCGCCGGCCGTCGTTCGCATCGGCGCGGGCGAGCTCGTTGCGCACGGTCTCGACGCCGAGCGAGCGGAAGGGCTCGGGCGGGAAGGGGACCGGCCGCGACCGGACGAAGCGGAGCCGGAGGAGGTCCGACTCGGGCCGGAGGATGAAGTCGCGGGCGATGCCCGCGGCCCAGCGCGACGCCCCGACGCCCAGGCCCGTGTACCCGAGCGCGTAGACGACCCGGCCGCCCATCGCCCGGCCCAGCGTCATCGTGAAGCGCGACGTCGTGTCGATGGCGCCGCCCCAGCGGTACTCCCAGCGGAGGTCGGCAAGCTGCGGGAAGGTGCGCCGCCAGTTGACGCCCAGCCGCTCGAACGTCGCCGGCCGCCGATCGTAGGCCGGGCCCACGCCGTTGTGCGGGTGGTAGACCGCGTCGAATCCGCCCCACAGGACCCGGTCGTCGGCCGTCAGGCGGAAGTAGTGGAACTGGTTGTTGGCGTCGGCCAGGCCCTGCCGGTTGCGCCAGCCGATCGCCGCGCGCTGCGCCGGCGTGAGCGGCTCCGACACCAGGACGTAGTCGTAGACCGGCACGAAGAGGGGCTGGAGCCGGCGCATCCAGCCCGAGTAGGCCGCCGTCGCGACGACGGCGTGCCGGGCCCGGATCTCGCCTGCCGTGCCGTCGGAAGCCACGGTCCGCAGGCGGACGCCCCCGGCGACCCGCTCCAGCGCCGTGACGCGGGTGCCTTCGTAGAGCACGGCGCCCCGCTCCCGCGCGACCCGCGAAAGGCCGCGGGCGAGCTTTGCCGGGTCGAGCATCACGCAGCTGTCCGGGTGCCAGGCGCCGGCCGTCCACGACGGGGAATGGACCTCGGCCCGGGCGGCCTCGCCGTCGAGGAAGATGGCCCGCTCCCCGAGGGCGTTCGCAAGCTCGACGTGCTGACGGAACTCGTCGACCTGCCACGCGTGATCGGCCAGGGTCAGCTCGCCGGTCTCCTCGAGATCGCACGCGATCCCGTTGGCGCGCGTGAAGTCGACGATCGCGCGCAGGTTGGCCATCCCCTCACGGTGGAGAAGGCGCATCTCGTCGGGGTAGTGGCGCAGGCCGTTCTCCAGGCCGTGCGTCAGGCTCGCCTGGCAGAAGCCGCCGTTCCGCCCGGTCGCCCCGAACCCCACCCGCTCCATCTCGAGGAGCGTGACGCGGAGCGCTGGCTCGGTCTCGAGGAGGCGCAACGCCGTCCACAGCCCCGTGAACCCGGCCCCCACGATCGCGACGTCGGCGCTCGCGGCGCCGGAGAGGGCCGGGGCGGGCGGGGGAGCTCCGCCCGCGAGCCAGTAGCTCACGGCGCGCGCAGGATCGATGCTCTGCATCGCCGGATTCTGCCCGATGCCGGTGGTGCCTGACGTCCGGTCGCGCCCGCGCGATCGGAGCGGTATTCCGCGGGCTCGGAGCGCGCTGCCGCGCTGTCCGCTCCCGCTCGGCCCGCCGTTCCCACGCCGCGAATCGTGGGCCTGCTCCCGCTTCGGAGCAGCCCGCCCGCGAGGGAGCTTCACGCATTGCACGATTGCAGGGCACTCACGACACGGATTTCGCACGCCACAACCCATCGTGCAACGGATATCGTTGACGAGATTCGGAACGTGTGGCAGGATGGCGCCCTGCTGTCGCGTCCCGTGAGACGCGAGGGTGGCGCCGAACCGGCAGCGACGATCGCGTCCGCCGTCCGCTTCGGGTGGGGGGTTCACCGGGATTCAACGCCGTAGCTGGAGGCTCCATGTCCGCTCGATCCACGCTCAGGGCCACTCGTGAACAACCAGCCCACGCATCCGGGCCGCGCGAGGGCGCCCCGTCGCGGTCGCGCGACGTGCAGCTCGCGACGTGGCGGCGAGCGACCGACGTGATGCCCGGTGGCACCGACTCGAACTTCAGGGCGTGGGGCGAGAACACGATCTACGTCGACCGCGGCAAGGGCTGCACGGTCTGGGACCTCGACGGCAACGAGTTCATCGACCTGCGGATGGGCTATGGCCCGGTCATCCTGGGCCATGCCGACGACCGGGTGGACGACTACGTCAACGAGCGGATGCGGCGCGGCGTGAGCTTCTCGCTCACCTCCGAGGACGAGATCCGGGCAAACGAGCTGATCCAGGAGATGACCGGCTGGGTCGAGCTGTCGCGCCTCACCGTCTCCGGCACGGAGGCGACGATGCACGCGATGCGCGTCGCGCGCGCGTTCACCGGCCGAAACAAGATCGTCAAGTTCGAAGGGCAGTACCACGGCGTCCACGACTACGCCCTGATCAGCGTCCTGCCGAACAACATCGCGGACCTCGGCGACGCCGAGAATCCGTCGCGGCTCGCGTGGGGCCGAGGCATCCCCGCGGCGGTGGCGGAGACCGTCATCCCCGCGCGCTACAACAACGTTGAGCAGCTCCGCAGGCTGTTCGAGCGCGAAGGCCACGACATCGCCGCGATCATCGTGGAGCCCGTGCTGGGCAATGCCCAGGGGATCATGCCCCAGGCCGGCTTCCACCAGGCGATCCGGTCGCTCACCCGGGAGTTCGGGATCCTGATGATCTTCGATGAGGTGAAGACCGGCTTCCGCCTCGCGAAGGGCGGCGCCGCCGAGTACTTCGGGGTCACCCCGGATCTCGGGACATTCGCCAAGGCCATGGGGAACGGCTACCCGGCCGCTGCCTTCGGGGGGCGGCGCGACATCATGAGCCTGATGCCCGCCAACGTGAGCCACGGCGGGACCTATGCCGGCAACCGGATCGCGGCTGCGGCCGCCGTACGGACGCTGGAGATCCTGCGCGACACGGACGCGATCGCGACGATCCACCGCACGGGCGAGGCCGTCCAGGCGGGGATTCGCGCGGTGCTCGACCCGACGGGGCTGCCGTACGTCATCACCGGGCACCCTTCGATGTTCGGGATCATGTTTACGGATACCATGCCCAGCGAATACCGGGACTGGGCGGCAACAGACCACGAGCTGTACGACGCGATCGCGGCGGGCATGCACGCCCGCGGGGCGATGCCCGAGCCGGACAGCCGCGAGCCCTGGTTCATGTGCGAGGCACACTCGCGGGGGGACACTGTGGACAGGATTGTCTCGATCTTCAGCGCGTCGCTCGCAGCTGCCCTGGAGGCGCGGTCTCATGGCCGCTGAGCTGCCCTCGGTCCCGGCGGCGCGGCCGCACGTGGAGCTCTCGATCGTCGGGGAGCCCGCCGCGGCGCCGCGCCGGCGCATCTCCGTTCCGGTCATCCTTCCGTCGCACGTCCCGGTCCCGGTCGGCGCGCCCGCGCCGCTCCACCCGGCGCCGGTCGAGCGGCCCGATGCCGACCTCCTCGACGGGAGCGCAGTCCGGTCCGTCGACCGTGCCGCGGCGCTCCTTCTGGCGCTCGGCGACTTCCCGACCGAGGCCGGGGTCACGGAGCTCGCCCGCAAGCTCGGGCTCCACAAGAGCACCGCGTCGCGCCTCCTCGCGACGCTCCAGCGGCGCGGGCTGGTGGAGCAGGACGAGGAATCGGGCAAGTACCGGCTCGGCCTCGTCGTGATCCGGCTCGCCGAGCGTGCCGAGAAGACGCTCGACCTCGGCACGCTCGCGCGGGCCGAGCTCGAACGGCTCGCGCGCACGACGCGCGAGACCGTCGGGCTCACCGTCCTCGACGGCGAGCGCTGCCTCACCGTTGCCCAGGTCGACGGGCCGAACATGGTGGCGTGCCCCGACTGGACGGGCCGTACGACGCCGCTCCACTGCGTTGCCTCGGGCAAGGTCCTGCTGGCCACGATGGCGGAGCGCGACGTGATGCGGCTCGCCAAGAAGGGCCTCCAGGCGTGCACGGAGCGGACCCTGACGACCCTCGAGCAGCTGCTCGAGGAGCTCGCGCGGGTCCGGCGACGCGGGTTTGCGACCGCGTTCTCGGAGTGGGAGCCGGGCCAGAACGGGATCGCGGCGCCGGTCCACGACGCTCGTGGCCGGGTCGTCGCCTCGGTGGTCGTCTGGGGGCCGGCCTACCGCATCACCCCGGCGCGGGTCGCGGAGCTCGCGGCAGAGGCGCGGGCAACGGCCAGCGCGATCTCGACGCGGCTCGGTGGCGCGGCCGCCTGGCCGGCCGTCACGACGGCCTGACACAGGGCTGACCAGGGAGGCGGGTGGGCCTGCCGGCCCGCCCGGCCTCCCGGCACGAACGTCGAAGCCCGGCACGATCGGCGCCTCCATGGGCGCCGGGCGGGTCCTCGGTGGGCGCCGGCCGCGTCAGCGTCCAGGCGGCGCTGGGACGAGCGCCGCCGCGAGGAGCTCGGCAAGGTCGATCGCCTCGACCTGCGCCCCGCGATCTCCCGCGGCGCTCAGCCCGTCGCGCAGCATGGTCATGCAGAAGGGGCATTCGGTCACCACGGCCGAGGCCCCGGTCGCGAGCGCCTGCCGGGTGCGCTCCTCGTTGATCCGCGTGCCCGTCCGCTCCTCCATCCACATCCGCCCGCCGCCCGCCCCGCAACAGAAGGACGAGCGCTCGCGCCGCTCCATCTCGCGCAGGTCGATGACGGGCAGCTGGCGGAGGATCTCGCGCGGCTCTTCCGTGATCCCGCTGTAGCGCGCCAGGTAGCAGCTGTCGTGGAGCGTCACCGATCGCGCCGGGCCCGCGCCACCTGCGGCCAGCGGGAGCCGCCCGGCCGCGAGGAGCCCCTCGAGGTAGACCGCGTGGTGGACGATCTCGAACGTCCCGCCCAGCTGGCCGTACTCCGTGCCGATCGTGTTGAAGCAGTGCGGGCAGGCCGGTGATGATCGTGCGCTTCTCCATCCCGTACCGCTTCAGCGTCTCGATGTTGCCGGCCGCGAGGACCTGGAAGACGTACTCGTTGCCCAGCCGGCGGGCCGGATCGCCGGTGCACGACTCCTCCTGGCCCAGCACCGCGAAGCGGACGCCCGCCGCCGATAGGCAGGTCGCAACGGCGCGCGCGACCTTCCGGTTCCGCTCGTCGAAGGCCGCCGCGCAGCCGACCCAGTAGAGGACCTCGAGGCGCTCGAGCGTGCCGTCCCGCGCCATCTCGGCGACGGTCGGCACGGGGAACGGGAGGTCCTTCGTCCAGTCCAGCCGTCCCGCGCGCGGGCTGCCCCACGGGTTGCCCGCTGACTCCATGTTCCGGAACGCGCCGTTGAGCTCCGCCGGGAAGCGGGCCTCCTCGAGGACCAGGTTGCGACGGAGGCCGACGATCTTGTCGACGTGCTCGATGAGCACGGGGCAGGCCTCGACGCAGGCCCCGCACGTCACGCAGTCCCAGACCGCATCGTAGGGAATCGCGGCGTCCACGATCGGGGCCGCGAGGGCAGCGGGCGCCAGCCGATCGTCGAGGCCGTACGCGTCCCGCACGAGCGGGCTGTTCGGGATCAGGTTCAGCCCGCGCTCCGCGTCCACGGAGAGGTGACGGAGGCCCATGATCATCGCCCGCGGGTCGAGGGACTTGCCGGTCGCGTTCGCCGGGCAGGCTTCCGTGCACCGGCCGCACTCGGTGCAGGTGAACCCGTCGAGGAGGTCCTTCCAGCCGAGGTCGGCGATCGTGCGCACCCCGAACGTGGCGCCCTCCGCCTCGAGATCCATGGCGGGCAGCTGGCCCCGCGGCGCGAGCTTGCGGAACCAGACGTTGAAGAAGCTCGTGGCGATGTGGAGGTGCTTGCTGCCCGGCAGGTAGAGGAGGAACGCCGCGACGAGCAGGACGTGCGCCCACCACGACGCCGCGAACGCGAGCTGGAGGAGACCCGGGTCCGCACCGCGCAGGGGCGCGCCGAGCGCGTTCGCGACCACCGCGCCGGCCCGGTCGCCGGAACGCGCCGCCTCGAACGCCATCGCCAGCAGCTCCGTGCCGACCACGCCGCCGATCAGGCCGAGGATCAGGAGCGCGCCGCGGGTGAGCGCGAGCCGACGCGGTCGCGAGACGAGGCGCCGCCAGCCTGCGTAGGCGACCGCGAGGAGGACGGCTACCGCGGCCAGGTTCCCGAGCGCCGTGACCGCGCTCCACAGGGCGCCGCCCAGCGGCCAGCCGACGATCCCGCGGACCAGGCCCCCGGTGGCGATGTCGGCCGTGCCGGCCGTGAGGACGACGAAACCCCAGAAGATCGCGACGTGCATGATCCCGGCGCGGACGTCCCGGAACATCCGCGCCTGCCCGAGCGCGTACACGACCAGACCCGCGGCGCGACGCCGAACGGACGCGAACGGTTTCGAGGGACGGGCGGCTGCGAAGACGCGCAGGTGGCGTGCCATCGCGAGCGCGAAGTAGGCCATCGCGCCGTAAAGGACCGGGAAGACCAGGATGTAGCCGGGGACGTCGGCGTAGGCAGGAAACATCGGGGCCTCCCGAAGCTGCGCGGCGGCAGGTCGCGCTTCGCTTCCGGAGGATACGCGACGGGCGTGGCACGAACGCACGGCGTCACCGGCTCGTGCGCTAGAGTCAGCCGCGATGCAGGACCTCACTGACCGGCTGGGCAGCTTCCTCGCCGTCACCGCGGGCAACGCGCTGGTCGTGGTGATCGTGGTGGCGGTCGCGTGGCTCGCGTACCGGGTGCTGGTCCGCGTCGTCCGGACGTTCGTGGCCAGGGCCGCGGCATCGCCGTCGCCCGGGGACGGCGACCTCGCCGCGGACCAGCAGGCGATCCGCCGGGCTGAGCGGAGCCGGCGCCTCGAAACGGTGGCCAGGTTCGGCCTTCGCCTCGTTCGGTGGTTCGCGATCGCGGTCATCGCGTCGGTCGTCGTGGCCGTCTTCCTCCCGTCGGCCTGGAACGCGATCGGCGGGCTCGGCGTCGGGTTCGGGGTCGCGATCGGCGGCGCGATCGGCTTCGGGACCCAGCAGCTCGTGCGCGACTACCTCAACGGCGTGCTCATCCTGGGCGAGAACCCGTACAGCGTGGGCGATATCGTGGCGATCGCCGGCGTCCGCGGGACCGTGGAGGAGGTGGGTCTCCGGCGGACGGTGATCCGCGACATGGATGGGACGGTCCACTCGGTTCCCAATGGCGAGATCGCGGTCGCCTCGAACTTCACGCGCCGGTTTGCCCGGGTCAACGAGCGGTTCATCGTCGCCTACGGCACGGACATCGCCCACGTGACCGCCGTGATCAACGCCGTCGGCGAGACGTTCGCGGCGGACCCCGACTGGGCGCCGCGGCTCATCGACACCCCCGCCGTTCTGCGGGTGGACCCGGTCGTGGACCCCGGGATCCCGGTGCTCGTCTCCTTCGCGGTCCGCCCCGGCGACCAATGGGCGGTCGCGGGCGAGTTCCGGCGCCGCGTCCTCGACGCGTTCGTGCGGGAGGGCATCCGGCTCGCCACCTCGCAGCGACTCCAGGTGGACGGCCCGGTCCCGATCCCCGTCGCCGACGCCGACGGCGCGGAGTCCGGCGCCGAGTTCACGTGAGGGGCGGGTATCATCTCGGGTGATGACCCCTGTCCTCGTTCGACCCGCGTTCCCCGAGAAGGCCCACCCGTGAGCGCGCAGCCCGCGCACCTGCAGCCGATCGTCGCGCGCCCGCTCGAGCCGCGGCGCCTCGCGCGCCCGCGGGCGGAGGGCTGAGTCGATGCCGTTCGGCTTCCATCGGCGCCCCAGCGGCGGCAACGGGCAACCGGCGCCGGCCGGGCCCGGAAGCTCGCATGTGCGCTCCGCGGCCGGTGGCCGCGCGGGGGGACGACGGACCGGCGTGCCGTTCGACGGGCTGACCGAGGAGTGGCGCCTGGTTGGCATCATGGAGCTGGAAGGGCGGCTTCTCGACATCCTGAATCGGCGGGAGGCGATCCCGATCGGCGAGATGACCTGGGCCACGCTCGATTCGGTGGCCAACCTCGAGCCGGCTCCCGGGCTCCAGAAGGTTGACCCGTACGACCTGATCGCCGTCTTCGCGGGTGACCAGACCCTGCCGCCCCTCAACAACGCGGAGAAGAGCGCGCTCCGGGTGCACAAGGTCGCCTACGACGTGATCCTCGCGCTGCCCCCCTACCGGGTGATCGGCACGGTCTTCCTGCACGCGGGATCCGAGCCCGAGCGCCTGATGGATCGCGGCACGGACCTCTTCTTCCCGGTCACGAACGCGGTCGCGCTCCTGGGCGACGAGCCGGTGTCCGACGAGGAGATCGACGTGGTCCTGGTCAACCGCTCGTATCTCCGGGGCGTCGAGCAGGTCGATCGGCGCGTGATCGAGTCGGCGCGCGAGCGGCGCTCCATCCGACCCGCGGGCTGAACGCCCGCGAGCGTCAGCTGGCCCGGACGGCCACCTTTCGCCCGAAGAGGCTCTTGAGCGAGGTCCGGCCGGCCTCCTTCGCGCGCGGCCGCCCGACGACGCGCTCGGCGAGCGCACGGAAGTCCTCGGAGACCTTCTCGCCCGGGAAGAGGTCGATCACGGTGCGGCCCTGGTTGGCGGCCCGGACGAGCAGGAGCCCGGCGGAGCGGATCTCGGCGAATGACGGCATCCCGACCGTGCGTTCCATGTCGGCAACGCTCACGCCGCTGTTGGCACGATTGATCACGAGCGCCAGCTTGTCGCGGAAGCCCAGCTCGAGGCCCACGTCCCGCAGCTGGACCGCGGCGCGGAGGGCCGGGACGTCCGGCGTGACCGGGACGAGGACCCGGTCCGCACGGCTGAAGATGGCGCGATTGAGCCTGTCGTAGTCGGGGTGGAGATCGACGACGATCACGTCGAAGGACCGTCGTGCGCGGTCGATGGCCTCCGCGACCGTGGCCGGGTCGATGTGCTCGGTCTTGAGCGGGCTCGACGAGAGGACGAGCACCTTGAGACCGGACGGGTGCGACGCGACGAGCTCCTCGATCGTCTCGGGCGCCGTGCCCGGCCCGTCCTCGCGGGTGTCGGCGAGCGAATCGACGAGCGTCCGGATGCCCGACATGCCGAGCGAGCTCGCGATGTGGCCCGTGACCGTGTCCGCGTCGACCAGGAGAACGGTGCGGCCCATCGCGACGAGCGACGCCGCCAGGTTCACCGCGATCGTGGTCTTGCCCACGCCGCCCTTCGGGTTGAAGACGGCCAGGAACGTCCCGCGCCGCGACCAGTCGCCAACCGAGAGGGGGCTGTTCTGGAGGACTGCGCCGCTGCCGTCGTCGACCGCCATCTGGCGGATCATCATCGCCTCGACGCGCCAGCGGAGCGCCTCGGGCGAGTACGGCCGGGTGAAGTACTCGTCATGGGCCCCCGCACGTCCCGCCGCCCCGGCGAGCCGGTCGAGCGTGCGAGCCGAGACGATCATGAGCGCCGGGATGTCGCGACCCGGCTCGTGGAGGAGCCCGTAGTACTCGAGCGACTCGTCGAAGTCGCTCTCGCCGTCGAGGATCGCGACCGCGATGTCGTGGCGGCTCGAGAGGAGGGCCGCGAGGTCATCGGGGTGCCCGACCACGACCGGCTCGAACTCCGCCTCCCGGAGCACGTCAATGACGTATTGCCGCTCGTCCTCGGGGAGGGCGATCGCGATCGCGGGTCGAGCCATCCGGGCGGGTTCCTTTCGTCGTTCGCCAGGTGATGCGGTCAGTCCTCGGGGTCGTGGGCGGTTGCCGTCACGATCCCGTTGCCGCCCCCGGTGACGCGGGCAGCGAAGCCCGGCAGGGTCGGGATCAGGTCGCGCAGCGCGGCCTCGGATTCGTGCTGGACCGTGAAGAGGAACTCCCCGTCCGGCCCGGACGAGACGCCCACGTGGCGCACGCCGGCAGCGCGGCTGAGGTGGCGCTTGAAGCTGGCGATGCTCGCGACGCTGACGAGGCCGCTGACGATGACCTGCGTGGAGACGAGCGGCACGCTCGGGCTGACGTCGGCGGGGGCGCCGGTGGCCGACGAGGGGACGAGACCCGCGAGTCGGGCCGTGAGGTCCTGCTCGTCCATCTCGGGAATGTCCTGCATCTCGGCCGCGGCCGCCTCCGCGGCGGCGATCTCGGCGGCGGCGAAGTCCGGGGTCAGGCCCAGCATCGCGAGACGCGGGTCCGAGTCCTGCCATGGGTTGGCCGCCACGATGTGGGGCGCGAGGTCGGGCGCGGCGTCCGGCGCCGCGGCGTCGCTGGCGGTGGCGTCGTCACCGGACGCGGCCTCGCCAGCGGCATCTGCCGACGCGGCTGCCTCGGCCTCGAGCGCGGCCGCTTCCTCGGCCGCGGCCTGGATCGCGGCCATGGCGGCTTCGCGATCGAACGCGACCTCGTCGGTCGAGGGCGCGGCAGCGTCGGCGATGTCATCGTCGGCGGCCTGGGCCGTCGCCGGCTCGGATGTCGGGTCGGACTGGGCGGGCTCGATCGAGGCGGCTGCCTCGGGTTCGGGCTCGATCACGGGCTCGGGCTCCGCGGCCGGTGCCGGCAGCGGGATCCCGATCGCGGCCTCGGTCATGAGCGCCGTGAACGCGGTCTCGTCGGGCTCGTCGAAGGAGGGCGCCTCGGGCATCTGCTGGGCGCGGGCGGCGAGGAGCGTGAGGTCGGTCTCGGCGAGCAGCTCATCGAAGAAGGCCGCCATCTCCGCCTCGAAGGCCGCGATCTGGCCCTCGATCCGGGCGACGTCGTGCTCCACGAGCGTGCGATGCCGGGCGAGCTGGTCGTCGAGCTGGCCCCGGCGGCCGGCGATCCGGCTCTCGGTCTCCTCGCGGATCCGCGCGATCTCGGCCTTCGACCAGTCCTTGATGCGTGCGACGTCCTCGTCCGCGCGGGTGCGGAGCGCGCCGGCGTCCGCCACGGAGCGACCCTGGATCTGCTCGACGTAGGTGGTCCCGTCGACACGGAACTGCTCGAGCGTCGCGGCGCGCGCCTGCTCGGCGGCCACCTGCATGGCATGCGTGAGGTCGGTCAGGAACTTCGTGGGCCTTCGGACGGGCTCGGCCTCGTGGGCGGGCGCCGGCGGGATGCGAAGCGCAGGCGTCGGGGCGCCATCGTCGGACGTCCCCATTGGCACGGGCGCCCCCTCGACCGGTGGCTCGACGGCGGCGACGGCGGCGGCCGTCTGGGCCTCGCCGCGTGCGCCCGCGTCGGGCGTCGACTCGGTGTCAAGCGGGTTGCTGTCGGATCCTTCGGGACCATCGATCGGCGCGCTCTGATCGGCCCCGGACGTCTCCTCGAAGCCGTCGCGGGACGGTGCCCGATCTGCGCTCCAGGGGAGCCGGAAGCCGGTTCGCGATTCTGTGGTCGCCATGCTGAGCGGTCCCTTCTTCGGTCCTTCGATGATCACGGGCCCTCTACCCGATGCGGAGCCTAGGGGCGCGGAGCGGTTCGGTGGAGTTGACTAGTGGTACCACCTGGCACCGGCGGTGGTACCCCCAGCGCTCCATTCGGTGCTGCCCGGCACCGGATCGGTGCGCGGACGCGACAGCCGGACCCTCTTCCCGGGGTTGAGGGCTAGGATGTCCGGGCCATGAGCGAGCCGACCCCGGATCCGCGCCCCCGATCCATGCGTGCGCGGCCGCCCGCCGCGCCGCCGAGCGCCTCGCCGGTGGCCGCGTCGCCGCCACCTGCCGCACGGCCGATCATCACGCCTCCCAGCGACCTCCTGGGCCGGCATCCGCGCGACCTGCGGATCTCGGTGACCGATCGCTGCAACTTCCGATGCGCGTACTGCATGCCGGCCGAGGTGTTCGGGCGCGACTACGCGTTCCTGCCGCGGTCGCAGATCCTGCGGTACGAGGAGATCGTTCGCCTGGCACGGATCTTCGTCGGCCTCGGCGTGGAGAAGCTTCGGATCACCGGCGGCGAGCCGACCGTCCGCCGCGATCTCCCGGATCTCGTCCGCCAGCTCGCGAGGATCGAGGGCGTGCAGGACCTGACCCTGACCACCAACGGATCTGCGCTTCGCACGCTGGCGGCGCCGCTCGCCGACGCGGGGCTGCGACGGGTCACGGTGAGCCTGGATTCGCTCGACGACGCGGTCTTCCGCGCCATGAGCGGCGCCGAGATGCCGGTGGCGCGGGTCCTCGACGGGATCGCCGCGGCGCGGGCTGCCGGCCTCGAGCCGCTCAAGGTCAACATGGTGGTGCGACGCGGCAGCAACGAGGACTCGATCGTCCCGATGGCGGCGTGGGCCCGCGACGAGGGGGTCATCCTGCGCTACATCGAGTTCATGGACGTCGGGACGGCCAACGGCTGGCGCATGGACGAGGTCGTTCCGCTCGCGGAGATCGTCGCCCGTCTCGACGCGACGTTCCCGCTCGACGCGCTGCCGCCCAACTACCCGGGCGAGGTCGCGACCCGCTTCCGCTACCGCGACGGGGCCGGCGAGATCGGCGTGATCGCCTCGGTGACCGCGCCGTTCTGCGGGGCCTGCACCCGCGCCCGGCTCTCGGCCGAAGGCGAGCTGTTCACCTGCCTCTTCGCGGCGCGCGGGACCGACCTCCGGGCGCTGCTGCGGGACGGCGCCGACGACGCGACGCTGGAGGCGCGGATCCGGTCGGCATGGGGCGCGCGTGACGATCGCTACTCCGAGCTCCGCAGCGCCGGCACCACGAACCTGCCCCGCGTCGAGATGTTCGCGATCGGCGGTTGAGGTTGCCGATGGGCCTGCCCCTGGCGGCGCCGATCGCGACGCTCGGGCGCCGGAGCGTGGCGTATCTCGTCGATTCGCTTCTCATCGGCCTGGCCTACCTCGTGCTCGGCGTCCTCTTCGACGCCATCTTCGGTCCGCTCGTGGCCGCGACACCGGACGGCCAGGCGCTGGTCGTGGTCGCGGTCAACCCGCTGCGGGTCGCCCTCGAGCTGACCGCCACCCTCGTCGTCGATGCGCTCTATTTCGCCGGGTGCTGGAGCCGCTGGGGCGCGACGCCCACCCAACGCGTGCTGCGGGTTCGGGTCGTGCTGGAGCGCGCCGTGGGCCCCGGAGACGAACGCCCCGCTGCGCTCCCGCTCGAGGCCGCGGGCCGTCGCTGGGCGGTCCTTGCGATCCTCCCGATCGCGATGGGGTCACTCGCGGGAAGCGGCGCAATTGACCTGAGCGTCCTGGCCCTCGTCAACGGCGCCTGGTTCCTGCTCCTGCTCGCGTCCGCCGTCGCGGATCCGCTCCGCCGCGGCCTTCACGATCGCGTCGCCGGCACGATCGTGGTCCCGGTTCCGCGGCGCTCTGCCTGACCGGCCCTCGTTGCCGTCGGGTGGCAGGCCCGGATCGAAGAACCGAGCCTGGCGGGCGACGGAGGGCGGCGACTGGGGCGAATCCCGCTGGGGACGACGCAGCCCGGCCGCGTGGGACACCTCGGCCCGCCGCCCGTCCACACGCCGTCCACACCGCCGGCAAGATGGTGGACGATCCTGGCGGGCGGGCCCCCATCTTCGTGGATAACAGGGTTGTCGGCGCGTCGCCGCGGGGCGATGATCTCCCTGCCCGGAGGGGCTACGACAGCCGACGACCCGGCGATCACATCAACGGGTCCAGGCGAGGTGATCGGGAGCAATCCCGGTTGCTCTCCCTCCGAGGTCGCGCCGCGATTGCATCAAGGTTGCCTCCTCGGACGTGGTTCCTCTGGGCACTTTCATGCCCGGCGCTCGCCACGCGAGCCCGCCACGCGCGCAGGCGACGTTCGCGTTTGCGCGCCGGCCGGCGATCCGTCTCGACCGTCCCCGTGCAGCGCCTCTGCGCGCCCGCGTCAGGTCGGCGGGTCCAGGCGCTCGCGATCGGTGAGCGGGTCCGCCGCCGGAGTCGCGCACAGGAAGTAGCGGAGCCGGGTCCGCCCGATGTTCACGATCGCGTGGGGGAGCCCCATCTCGACGCGGACGCCCTTGAGCGGCTCGAGCGTCTCCTCGTTCGACCCGAGCCGGACCGAGCCGCGCCCTTCGAGGACGACGATCACGTGCTCGGAGGTCAGGTGGCGGTGCCAGCCGGTCGTCGCGCCGGGATCCAGCTCGATCTCGGCCACGCTGAAGCTGCGCGTGCCGAAATCGCCCGGCTCGACGAGGACGCGATGGCGCATGCCGGATGCCGCGATCACGCGCGCCCCTTCCCGCCGCCTGACCGGCTCGCCGGGCTGCATCCGCCACGACGGCAGGTCGTCGATCGGTCGGGCGGGGTCCGCGTCGATCGCCGCGCGCAGCGCCAGGGCGTCGATCGCCCCGTCGTTGCGGACCACGCCCTCGTCCGCGGGCGCCTGGTAGAGGACGTCGCCGGACCGCACGACCACGTGCCGGCTCAGCCGCGGCCCGTGCTCGAAGACGATCTCGCCGGCTGCCACGTAGACGATCGCCTCCTGCCCGTTGAGGCGCGGGCCGATCTGCGCGTCCGGCGGGATCCGGTCGAGGTGGAGCGAGATCGCCATGCCGGGTCGGGTGTCCATTCGAGGGTCAGCCGTCGACGACGGACTCGTTGCCCCCCCGGGCACGGGTCGCCTTCGCCCTGTCCGCCCATGCGCCGAGGACCGAGTCGCGGTGGGGCCGGATCGGGCAGTGCTCGTCGCGGTTCCCCATCTCGTCGCAGTACCCGAGCGGGACGCACTTCGGTGCCAGGAAGCTTCCCAGGAACGGGCTCACGGCGAAGACCTCGTGGCGGATGAGCTGGAAGAGGCGCCGGATCTCCCACTGGGCCATCGTGCACAGCCGCAGCCCCGACATGTGAATGAGCGCGCGGAGGTTCGCGGTCATCACCAGGTTCGTGCGGGTCGCATTGGGGAACACGAAGCGGGCATCCTCGCCGGGGATCCCCGCGGCCAGGAGATCGCCGTAGAGGTCGAGAGCGCCATCGACCTGTGCCTCGTACCGGG
Organism: uncultured Chloroflexia bacterium; assembly: GCA_963850035.1. GTDB lineage: Bacteria > Chloroflexota > Limnocylindria > Limnocylindrales > CSP1-4 > CTSoil-043. The sequence goes on from CAWKJP010000019.1 coordinate 56,682, forward strand.
CGAGCAGCGCCGGGTCCCCGTCCGCGAGCGTTCCCGGCAGCATGGTCGCGGCGCCCTTGAACTTCACGTAGCGCTGGCTCTGCTGGTCGAAGGCCACGCCGGCGCGGTGCCGGACGAGCTGGTGCGAGAGCGTGCGGCTCACGCCGCTGATCCCGAACGTGAACACGACATGCTCGATCGTGCTGCCGTGGCCCGACTCCACGACACCGCTGATCAGCTTCTGCATCTTCGCCCGGTCGATCTCGCCGGATTCGGCACGCCGGAAGATCTCGGCCGGCTCCAGCTCCGAGTAGCACGTCCGGCATGCCGTGTAGATGAGCGGGACGTAGTACTGCTCGACGATCTCGCGCGACGGGAAGAGCAGCGTCGCCTTCATCCCCAGGTCGCGCCGCCCCGGGTTGCGCGGGATGCCGGACTTCTCGGGAGTGGGCTGGGGCTCGGCCATGCTCATCGGAGGATAGCCGGTCGGCCGCGCGCCGGGCGGCCGTGCGGCCCGGCGGAGGCCCCGCGGGCGCTCACCCGCTCATGCGCTCGCGGCGGCGTGCGTGCCGACCGAGCCGTCCTCGACGGCGTGGAACCAGGTCCAGGTCAGGAACGTGCCGAGCGTGTACAGGATGATGATCGTGACGAAGTTGATCGCGTAGCCGGCGGTGAAGCCGAGCGTCGCCTGGAGGAGGCTGTACCAGGGCCCGGCGATCACCCATCCGAGCGACCAGGCGAGGCTCGCGGCCGCGGCGTACGTCGCGCGCTCGCCTGGCCGCAGCCGCTCCATGGCGAACGCGTTGAAGATCGGGTTCCCGGCGTTCATGAGGGAGTTCCTGATCGCCATCGAGCCGATCACGGTCCACAGGATCGGGCTGAATCCCAGCACCGCCAGGAACGGGATGCTGACCCCCTGGACGAGCACGACCGAGCCGATCTTCCCCACGCGCCGTGCCAGGGCAGGCTGGAAGAGGATGGCCAGGGTGGTTCCCAGGCTGGTCAGGGCGAAGACGGCGTTGAGCGAGGCGAGATCGAGCCCGAACTTGCCCTTCACGAACAGGTTGAGGAAGGGGATCACCTGGCCCGCCCCGAGGGAGATGAGGAACCCGGGCAGGATGAGCCGGATGAACGTGCCGCGGTCCGAGATCCGCGGCAGCCCGATGCGGACCGGGGCGCGCCGGCGGGGGAGGTCCGCGCGCAGCGCGAGCGGCTCGCCCGTCCATGGGACCCCGGGCCGGCCCTCCAGCGTCAGCCAGTCGCGCCGCCGCGCGCTCGGTCGGTCATCGCGGATCGCGAACAGGACGGCCGTCGCGACCACCGCGGCAGCGAGCATCAGGACGAGGAGCACCCGGTAGGCGGCCGGATCCGCCTCGGAGAAGCCGCCCAGGTGCGCCGCCAGCGCGGCGATCCCGCCGCCGACGAGCGCGGCCACCACGTTCACGCCCGTGGAGATGGCACCCTGGAGGGAGAAGAGCTCGCTCCGATGCTCGGCCCGGCTGTGCTCGGACATGAACGGCGACTGGACGACGAAGAATGCCTGGTTGGCGCCGCCGATCAGGGCGGCGCAGAGGACCACCGCCGGGGAGGCCCCGACGAAGAGCAGGGCCAGGACTCCGCCGGCTGAGACGGTGGTCGCCAGGACGAGCACGAGGCGGCGGCCGATCCGATCGGAGAGCAGGCTCGCAGGGAATGCGACGATCGCTCCCGCCGCGGAGCCGGCGGTCGCGACGAGGCCGATGAACGCCGCGTCGAAGCCGAGGGACGCGAGGTAGAGGTTGAAGTCCACCCACCAGAGGCTCAGCGTCACGCCGTAGACCAGCGTCGCGAGGAGGAAGATCCGGGCGTCGCGCTCGAAGCCCGTGAAGCTCCGCGCGTATCGCCGCAGCGCCGCGGTCACGCTCCCCCGACCGGCGGGATCGCCGGATCGGCGCGCCCGGGCGGGCGCGGGTCGGTCGGCACGAGTGGCGCAGCCATGGTGGAAGCCTCGATGAGGATGCGCGAGCGGCTGCCGCCATCGTACCGGGTGGCACGTCCCCCCGGCCCGGCCGGCCCGTCAGCCCTCGGGCGGTCCGGGTGCGGCGTCGAACGGATCGGCCTCGCCGAGCGCGTACGCGACGGCGGCGTCGAGCGCCAGGCCGCGACCCTGGAGCTCCAGCCGCTCCAGCGCCGCCGCGTCCATCGAGACGCGAGCGTTCGGCCGGGTGGCCTGCTCGAACTCCTCCTCGACCATCCGCGCCAGCTCGGTGCCCGTCGACTGGGTGAGCTGGCGGGCCGCCCCCCGAAGGCGAGCGGCACGCTCGAGATCACCGTCCGTCACCGCGACGGCAGACAGGTCATCGAGGACCATCGTGATCCCCGACAGGTCGCCCGCCTCGTGGAAGTGACGCAGGGCATGCCGGACCATGTCGGCGGCGCTCTCCGTGCGGCCCAGCTTGAGGACGGTGGACCCGAGCATGTGGAGCGCCCACGCCTCCATCGTCCGGTTCCTGGCCGCGCGGAAGTGCTCCAGGGAGCGGACGTACCAGCGCTCGGCTTCCGCTTCGTCCGAGGTGAAGTAGAACAGGCCCCCGATGCCCCACAGGACGTTGCCCTGCCCGAGGCGATCGCCGAGCTCCTCGTACAGCGCGAGCGCCTCGTCGAGGTTGGCGCGGGCCCGCTGCCAGGCTTCGGCGTCCGCGTTGCCCGCCATCAGGAGCGAGACCTCGCCGGAGCCCAGGTTGTAGAGCGCGTTGGCGATCTCGCGACGGTCGTCGAGGGTCCGCCAGATCTCGAGCGCGGCCTCGTACCACGGGCGTGACGCCTCCCCGTCGCCCTGCCAGTACGCCACGCCGCCCAGCGCCTCGAGCAGCCGGGCATGCGTCCGAGGCGCCATCTCCCACCCGTGGGCCTCGAGCGCGGTCAGCCGGTGGCGCGCCTCCCGAAGGTATCCGCGCTGCTGCCAGAAGCGCCAGAGGGCAAATCCCAGCCGGACGGCCGCCTCGGGATCGGGGATCGCCTCGGCGCGGTCGAGCGCGGCCCGGAAGTTGTCGGCGTCCGCCTCGAGGCGGTCCAGCCAGGCGCGCTGCTCCGGCCCGGCAAGCCCCCCGGCGGCGCGCTCCGCAAGGTCGAGGTACGCCGCGAGGTGGCGGTCGCGGACCGCCGGCCCCTCGCCGGAGGCGTCGAGGCGCTCCGCGCCGAACGTCCGGATCGTGTCGAGCAGCGAGAACCGCGCGGCGCCCGCGACGTCGTCGTTGCGCACGAGCGACTGGTCCACGAGCGCCCCGAGCACGTCCAGGAGGTCGCCACCGAGCGTCCCGTCCGGGTCGCACACACGCTCGATCATGGGCAGGTCGCCTCCGCCCACGAAGACCGAGAGGCGGGCGAGCAGCCGCCGGCCGGGTTCGTCGAGCAGGTCGTAGCTCCAGGCGATCGCGCCCCGCAGGGTCCGCTGCCGCTCCGGCAGGTCGCGCGACGCGGAGGCCAGCAGCTCCAGGCGGTGCTCAAGGCGCTCCAGGATGGCGTCGGGGGAGAGGACCTTGACGCGCGCGGCCGCGAGCTCGATGGCGAGCGGGAGGCCCTGGAGCGTGGCGCAGATCCCGGCAACCGCGGTCGCATTCTCGTTCGTGACGCGGAAGTCCGGACGGACGGCGAGCGCACGCGCGACGAAGAGGCGCACAGCCTCGTACTGGACGAGCGTCGCCGGGTCCCCGGCCCGTATCTCCGCCGGAAGCCGCGCCGCCTCGAGCGTGGAGAGATGGCGCGTGTCCGGGGGTGCCGGGAGCCCCGGCACCGCGTACTCCTGCTCCCCGGAGACGTGCAGGGCGCCGCGGCTCGTGGCGACGACCGTGAGGCCGGGGCAGGCGCGGAGGAGCTGCGCCACGAGCGGCGCCGCCACGATCACGTGCTCGAAGTTGTCGAGCACGAGCAGGCAGGTCCGCGGGGCGAGGTGCTCCACGAGCAGCTCCAGCGTGGGACGGACGCCGCTGTCGGTCAGCCCGACCGCACGGGCGATCGTACCTGCCACGAGTCCGGCCTCGGAAAGCGGCTCGAGCGGGACGAACCACGTCCCGTCTGGGTACCGGTCCGCGGCCGCCGCGGCCACCTGGAGCGCGAGGCGCGTCTTGCCGATGCCTCCGGGACCCGTGAGCGTGAGCAGGCGCGTCGCGTCGAGGAGGAGGAGCGTGGCCGCCAGGTCGTGATCGCGCCCGACGAACAACGTCAGCTGGGTCGGCAGGTTGTTCGGCCGCTGGTCGAGCGAGCGGATCGGCGGGAAGTCCGCCGGCATGCCCGCCACGACGAGCTGCGCGAGGCGCTCCGGGCGGAGGTCCTTGAGGCGGTGCTCGCCGAGGTCGCGGATCGTCACGTCCGGCGGGAGCGACGTCCCGACCAGCGCGCGGGTCGTCTCGGAGACCAGGACCTGGCCCCCGTGGCCGGCGGCGGCGATCCGCGCGGCCCGGTGCACCTCGAGCGAGGTGTAATCGCCGCCCGGCGTGGGCGTGGCCTCGCCCGTGTGGAGTCCCATCCGGACGCGGACCTGCCCATCCGGAGGCCACGGATGTGCCGCGAGGGCACGCTGTGCCGCGACGCTGGCGGCGGCTGCGCTGCTCGCGCTGGCGAAGGCCACGAAGAACGCGTCGCCCTCGGTCTGCACTTCGACCCCTCCCTCGGCGGCGAACGCCGCCCGGAGGATCGCGCGATGGGCCTCGAGGAGGGGCTCGTAGGCGCCGCCAAGGCGGGTGATCAGCTCGGTCGAGCCTTCGATGTCGGTGAAGAGGAAGGTGACCGTCCCCGCGGGGAGCGGCCGCCGCGTGCCGAGGGGCGCGGGCTGGGCGGGCGATTCCACGCGGAGGATGCTGCGGCAGCGCGCCACGGCCGTCAACGCCGCGTCCTGCCCGCGGAGGCCGCGCCGCTCGACCCGGTGGCCCGGAAGGCGGCAGGCGTCGTTCGGACGCAGTGTCGGGCGACCCCATGACGACGCCCGGCAGCCGACGACGCCCGGCAGCCGGCGACCCCGGCAGCCGGCGACCCGCGCGACGGCCGCTCGGCCGCGAGGGCCGCCGGCGACCCCGGCATAGTCGCGCGGCCTCTCGGCAGTGGCTCCTTCGTGCGACCACGTCGGCCGCGACGGCCGCTCGGCCGCGAGGGCCGCCGGCGACCCGGCCGCGACGGCCGCTCCGCCGCGAGGGCCGCTCCGCCGCAACCACTGCCGCGACGGCCGCTCCGCCGCGAGGGCCGCTCCGCCGCAACCACTGCCGCGACGGCCGCGACCGCGTGTCAGCCGTTGACGGCTAACCGCTGCTCCCGTAGCCTCATGCCGTGGACGCCCGCCGCCTCGTGGCCCTCACTGAGCCGGTCATGGCGACGGACCATCCGCTCGACGGGATCCCGGGAGGCGTCGCCGCGATCCCGGAGGTCCTGGACCGGGTCATCGCGAGCCGCCTGGGCCGGGCACGCGTCGCCGTCCGGTGGGGGATCGGGGTCGGACGAGATGACGCGTCGGCGGCCGCCAACGCGGCGCTGGCCATGCACACGGCCCGCGAACGGGCCGGCTGGCTCGGCTTCGCGACCGGCGACCCGTGGCGCGACGCGCTCCTGGCGGACCTCGTCCCCTCGCTGGCGGCACTCCTCGACGACCTGACGCCGCGCCAGGCGCAGATCGCCGCCCGGGTCCTGGTGGACGGGGCGCGCCAGGCCGAGGTCGCCGCGGCGCTCGGCGTGAGCCGCGCGACGGTCTCCGTCGCGGTGGCGCGTGGCCGGCTCCCCGCGATCGCGGGTGTCCGCCGGGCGATCGCGTCGCTGGTTGCCGGCCCGCCGACGGTGGCGCCCGACGATGACGGCCGCCAGGCCATCGGCGCCGCCGCAGCCGAACAGCCGCGGTGATCGAGGCGCTCCTCGCCGGGCTTGCCGCGGGGTATGGCATCGCGATCCCCGTGGGCGCGGTCTCCGTGCTCATCGTGGAGGCGGGGCTTCGGTCCGGCTTCCGAATTGCCGCGGCCGCAGGGGCAGGCGCCGCGTCCGCCGACGGGATCTACGCGACGATCGCCGCGATCTTCGGTGCCGCGCTTGCCGGGGTGCTCATGCCCTGGCAGTGGCCGCTTCGGGCGGCGGCGGTCGGTCGTCCTCGCCGGCGTCGCGCTGCGCGGGTTCCGATCCGTTGCGCGGGATGCCGGCCGATCGCGCCGCATCGGGCCGTGGTCCGGCGGGGCCGAAGCGGATGGCACGCTCGTTTCCGGGCTCGTCCCCGGGCCTGCCTCGGGGTTCGGGGAGACCGACCCGGAAGGCACGCTCGTGCCCGGCCGCACGCTCGTCCCCGGGCCCGCGCCCGCCGGCCGGGCGGACCCTGGGACTCGGAACGTCGCGACGCGTTCGGCGGGACGGACCTACGCCTCGTTCCTGGGGCTCACGCTCCTCAACCCGATGACCGTCGCCTACTTCGCGGCGCTCATCCTCGGGCTCGGCGGGACCGGGACCTCGCCGGTGGAGAAGCTCGCCTTCGTCGTCGGCGCGTTCGGCGCCTCGCTCTCCTGGCAGACGCTGATCGCCGCGGCCGGCGCCGCGCTCCATCGGCGGCTCGGCCCGCGCCTGCGCCTGGCGGTCGGCGTCATCGGAAACGCCATCGTGCTGGGGTTCGCCGCAGTGATCGCCGCGGGCCTCGCGCGGTAAGCCCGGCCGCCGCGGGACGTCGGCCTCTCGCGGTCCGCCCGGCCGCCGCGGGACACCGGCCCCTCGCGGTAAAGCCCGGCCGCCGCGGGACGTCAGACTCGCGCGGAAGGCCCGCCGTCAACCGATATCCGCCTCATCGGTCGGGAGGAAGCCGTCCCGGCAGCGTGACCGCGAAGCAGGTTCGACCGGGCTCGGACGCCACATCGATCCGTCCGGCATGCCGGTCCACGATGGAGCGCACGATGTGGAGCCCCAGGCCGCTCCCGGCTCCCACGTCCTTCGTCGTGAAGAACGGCTCGAAGATTCGGGCGCGGACGTCGTCCGGGATGCCCGGGCCGGAGTCGCGGATCTCCACGCGGACGCCCGGAGCGGCGGGCGTCTCGGCGGGTGTCTTTCCAGGCCCGGGCCGGGTACCCGTTGGGGCCTCGGCTCCGGCCGGGAGATCGGGGCTGCGGGCGCCCCCGGCGCCCGGCATGGGATCCTCGTGCACCGCGATCTCGAGCACGCCCCGCCCGCCCATCGCATCCGTGGCGTTCACGATCAGGTTCGTCCAGACCTGGTTCAGCTCGCTGCCGAACGCCTCGATCCGTGGCCGGCTCGGCGGATACGAACGACGGACCTCGATCCCCGACTTCAGGCGAGACCGGAGCATCACGAGGGTGCTCTCGATCCCGGCGATGACATCGACGTCGCCGACGGGCGCGCGGTCGAGGTAGCTGTACTCGCGGACGGACGCCACGATCTCGCCGATGCGGTCGCCCGCCATCTGGATCTCGCCGAGCAGCTGCCGCCCGAGCGCCCCCGCGGCGAGCCAGGCGAGGACGACGTGTCGCGCCTCGTCGCTCGCGAACGGCGCCAAAAGGTCGTCGAGCTGGTTGCCGTCCCAGCCGAATGCGACCAGCGTCGCGGCCGGCTCCGCTGGGCGCGCGATGCCCAGGCGCCCGAGCAGCGCGATCATCGCGTCCTCCCGGTCGGCCGCGTCGACCGGGTCGAGGATCGGCGGCGCGGCTGCCCTGCGGTCCAGCTCGTCGCGCAGTGCCGCGGTGACCTCGCGGGCGATGCCGTCCGGGTCGAGGTCGTCGTGGCCGAGCGCCCCGAGGCCGACGGCCGCACGATCCCAGTCGCGGACGAGCGTCACCAGGCGGGAGGCCGTGCTCCGGATCGCTGCCGCCGGGTTGTTGAGCTCGTGGGCGAGCCCGGCCGCGAGCGTCCCGAGCCCCGCGAGCTTCTCCTGCTCGCGGAGCAGCGATTCCGTGGACCGGAGGCGACCCGCGGTGGTCCGCAGGAGCGAGAGCGCGAGCTCGGGCTGGCGGCCCAGGACGTCGAGGAGCGCGTCCCTGCGGAGGCGCAGGAGCGTCGCTGGGCCCACCGCGCGGACGGTGGCCGTGCGCGGCCGGCCCTCGAGGACCGCCAGCTCGCCCTGGACCTCGCCCGGGCCGACGACCGCGAGCGGCACATCCACCTTGCCCGAGCGTTTCGTGACCGCGAGCTCGCCATCGAGGACCACGAAGAGCGCGTCGCCGGCATCGCCTTCGCGGATCAGCACGTCGCCCGCCTCCAGCTCCACGGTGTCCGCCACCGCGGCGAGCCGGGCGAGCTCGGCGTCGTCGAGCCCGGCGAAAAGCGGGATCCGGCGAAGCGGGGCGCTGTCCACGGGCGCCTCAGATGCCCGAGAGATGCTGGTGGACGAACTGGACGGCCATCGCGCCCTCGCCGACGCTCGAGGCGATCCGCTTGACCGAGCGAGCCCGGACGTCGCCCGCCGCGAAGATCCCCGGGACGTTCGTCTCGAGCAGGAACGGCTCGCGCGGGAGCGGCCAGCCGGCCACGCGGCCGTCGGCCCGCGCGAGCGCCGGCCCGGTCACGATGAAGCCCGCGGCGTCGCGCTCGACGAGGCCGGCGAGCCACTCCGTGCGCGGCAGCGCACCGACGAACAGGAAGAGCGCCTGCATCGGCAGCTCGGCGGTCCCGGACGGGCCGGCGATCGTGATCGCCTCCAGCTCGTCCGCCCCGTGGACGGCCGACACGCTGGCGTTGAGCCGGACCTCGATCGCGGGACGGGCGACGATCTGGTCGACGAGGTACTGGCTCATGCCCGCATCGAGCCGCCCGCCGCGGACCACGAGCGTCACGTGACGGGCGAAGCCGGCGAGGTAGACCGCGGCCTGGCCGGCGGAGTTCCCGCCCCCAACAACCGCCACGTCGCGATCGCGGAAGGCGAGCGCCTCGGTGATCGCGGCCCCATAGAAGACGCCAAGGCCGATGAGCGCGTCCACGCCGGGCGCCTCGAGCCGGCGGTACTGGACGCCCATCGCGAGGATGAGCGCCTGGCAGCTGAGCTCGGACCCGTCGTCCAGCGCCAGGATGGCGTACGGGTCCTCGCGCCGGATCGCGCGGACCTCCTGCGGGGTGAGGATCTCCGCCCCGAGCCGCCTGGCCTGCGTCACCGCGCGGCGGGCGAGGTCGGCGCCCGACAGCCCCGCCGGAAAGCCGAGGTAGTTCTCGATCCGCGACGTGGTGCCCGCCTGTCCGCCGGGCGCCTCGCCCTCCACCAGCAGCGTCCGGAGCCCCTCCGAGGCGCCGTAGACGGCGGCCGCGAGGCCGGCCGGGCCGCCCCCGACGATGACGAGGTCGTAGGACGGCAGGGCCGCGCGGGTCGTCAGGCCGACCTTCTCTGCGATCTCCCGGTTGGAAGGGGCCCGGAGGTGGCTGCCGTCGGGGAAGACCAGGAGCGGATCGCGACCCGGGTCGATCCCCGCGCTCGCGACCAGCCGGGCCGCCTCGGGGTCGGACTCGACGTCGACCCAGCGATACGGGACCTGGTTCCGGGCCAGGTAGTCCTTGATCTCGTGGGCACGGGCCGACCAGCGATGACCCACCAGGCGAACGCCATCGAACGGCGGGATCCAGGCCGCGCGCCAGTCGTCGAGGAGCTCCTCGAGGGCGGGGAACAGCCGCTCCTCGGGCGGGTCCCAGGGCTTGAGGAGGTACTGGTCGAGGCTGATCTCGTTGATCGCCCGGATGGCGACGTCGGTGTCGGCGTAGGCCGTCAGGAGCACCCGCTTCGTGGTGGGCAGCAGGGCCAGCGTCTCCCCGAGCAGCTCGACGCCCGTCATCGCGGGCATCCGCTGGTCGGCGATGAGCAGGGCGACCGGTGTGCCGCGCAGGATCAGGCGGCGGATCGCGTCGAGGGCGTCGGCGCCGGAGCCCGCCGCCACGACCCGGTAGTCGCTCCCGAACCTGCCCCGCAGCTCGCGCTCCACGGCGCGCAGGACCTGCGGGTCATCGTCGACGACCATGATGACCGGGTTCGCCATCGCCGGGCGGGCCTCCGTCGCGTCGGCCGAGCGCGTGACCGGCCGTGCCCGGGCGCCGTCTCGTGGGATCGCGCGTGCATGCTAGTCGAGACCGACCGCCCCGGCGAGGGCCCATCCTGCGGCACGGTCCGGCCGCGCTCAGCCCTCCGGGTCGTCGCGGAGCCTGGCGAACATGACCGCGTCGACCAGGTCCCCGCGGAACGGCAGGTAGCGCCGAAGGACGCCCTCCCTCGCGAACCCGGCGCGCAGCGCGACCCGCCCCGACGCCTCGTTGCCCACGAGGGTGAGGAGCTCCATCCGGACCAGCGCCGGCTCGGCGTCGAAGGCCCAGCGGACGACGAGCTCGACCGCCCGGGTGGCCACGCCCCGTCCCCGTGCCCCGGGCGCCAGCCAGTAGCCCACCGCGGCCTTGCCCGGCTCATCCACGCGCCGGTGGAGGGCGAGGGTGCCCAGGAGCGTCCGGTCCGCGGCGTCGGCGATCACGAAGGTCGGCTCGCGCCCGCTCGACCACCCCTCGGCGGTGAACGCGACGAAGGTCCTCGCGTCCTCGAGGCGGTACGGCACCGGGATCGGGATCCAGCGCGCGATCTCCGGGTCGCCGCACGCCGCGGCGATCGCCGGCGCGTCCGTGTCGCGGGGCAGGCGGAGGAGCAGCGTGCCGTCGGTCAGCGGCACATCGGGAGCGGGCAGCGGGCGGAACAGACCGGTGGCCATGCTCCGTAGACTCTACGGCGCGGGAGATGGTCCGGCGTGGCCGGGACAGGCGGGGCTCTCGCCGGACGGGAGTCCCGACATGCCAGCTCCACCGCAGCCCGCCGAGGTCGTGCGACGGTACCGCCCTGGCGGCGAGCCCGTGGGGTTCGCGGTGCGCACCGAACACGTGCGGATCCCGATGGACGACGGGGTCCGGCTGGCAGCGACGCTCTATCGACCGGACGGCCCCGGCCCGCATCCCGCCCTGCTCGAATCGATCCCGTATCGCAAGGACGACTGGACGCTGACGCGCGACTGGCCGCTCCACGGCGCGTTCGCGGCAGCGGGCTATGTGAGCTGCCGCCTCGACGTCCGCGGGACGGGGAGCTCGGAGGGCGTCGCCGAAGGCGAATACACGGAGCGCGAGATCCTCGACAACCTGGCCGTCATCGACTGGCTGGCGACGCGCGATTGGAGCACCGGCGGCGTCGGCATGTTCGGGATCAGCTGGGGCGGGTTCTCGGCGCTCCAGGCAGCGGCGCGGCGCCCTCCGGCGCTGCGCGCCGTCATCCCGGTCCACTTCAGCCACGACCGCTACAACCTCGACGTCCACTACGTCGGCGGCACCCTCCACGTCGGCGAGAGCGTCTACTGGCCCGTCGAGATGGTCGGCGAGAACGCGCTGCCCCCCGACCCGGAGCGATTCGGGCCGGGCTGGCGCGAAGAGTGGCTGCGGCGCCTCGAGGCGACCCCGCAGTGGCCCCTCGAGTGGCTGGCCCATCAGCGGCGCGACCCGTTCTGGCGGGCCGCGTCGATCGGCGAGGAATGGGCGGCGATCGAGGCGCCGGTCCTCGCGATCGGCGGGCTCAACAACGGCTATCGCGACGCGGTCCTCGCCGTGCTCGAGCATGTCCGGGCCCCACGACGCGGGGTGATCGGCCCGTGGGGTCATGCCTGGCCCCACGACGGGTCGCCGGGGCCGTCGATCGACGGCGTGGGCCTCATGCGCGGCTGGTGGGACCGCTGGCTCAAGGGCGGCGCGGCTGCCGACGCGGCCGGCGGCGCGGCTCGCAGCGCCGTCGCCGCCGACCAGCCGATGCTTTCGATGTTCGTGGTCGAGCCTCCCGGCACGACCGAGTTCCCGGCAGAGCTCCCCGGGCGGTGGTGGCACGTCGACCACTGGCCGCCCCCTCCGCGGGTCGCGACCCTGCCGCCGCTCTACCTCGAGGGCGACGGCGCGGCCGGCCTCGGATCGCTCGCCGGCGAGCCCGCCGGATCCGGGGACGCCGCGACGTCCACCTGGACAGGGCCGCCGGACGTCGGCCTGTGCGCCCCGTTCTGGTGCGGCTACGGCCATCCGCCCCAGGGATTGCCCGGTGACCAGCGGGCCGACGACGCGCGCTCCCTGCTCTTCACGTCGCCGCCGCTCGAACGGCCGGTCCTGGTGGCCGGGATCCCGCGCGCGCGGCTCTGGCTCTCGGCCGATCGACCGGTGGCGCAGGTCGCGGTTCGCCTGGAGGCAGTCGCGCCGGACGGGCGATCCGCCCTGATCGCGCGGGCCGTGCGCAACCTCACGCGCCTCGACCCGGCGGGCGAGGTGCCCGTGCCGCTCGTCCCGGGCATGCCGGTCGAGGTGGACCTGCCGCTCTCGGTGGCCGGCGCCCGGATCCCGGCCGGGCACCGCCTCCGCGTCGCGATTGCCGGCGCCGCGTTCCCGATCGCGTGGCCGACGCCGACGCCCGTCGCGCTCACGCTGCATCACGATGGCGCCCGCCCGTCGGCGCTGCGCCTGCCTCCCGCCGCCGGCTGGTCGTCGGAGAACGGACCCGACCTGGGACGGCCGGCCTTCGAGCCGCCGTCGAGCGAGCCGATCGCGGGGATCCCCTCGGCCTGGCGGATCGAGCGCGACGGGGTGAGCGGGACCACCTCGCTGGTCTGCGAGTCCGGCGGCGGCGACCGCTTCCCGGAGCGCGGCGGCCTCGTCTTCGCTGCGGATGCGCGCTACCGGATGTCGGTGGCGGACACGTTCGCCGCGTGTCGCGCCGAGGGCACCATCACGTACCGGCTGGCGTACCCGGGCGGGCCGGAGATCGTCGCCGACGGGCGGCTCTCGATCGAGTCGGACGGCGAGGAGCTGCGGCTCCACGTGGCGCTGGCGGTCACCGAGGACGGCTCGCCGGTCTTCGACCGGACCTGGGAGGCGGTCACACCGCGCGACCTGCTCTGACCGGGGCCGCGCGGGCCGGGGCCTGCGGGCCGGGCCTGCGGACCGTGGGTCTGCTGACCGTGGGTCTGCGGACCGCGCTCCGCGGCTACGATGCGCTTCGACGAAGAGGAGACCCCGGATGCCAGACCTCGGCGTGGACGGTGCGGGCCTTCCCTCGCTCGGGCCGCGCGGCGAAGGCTGGGTGGCGCTCCAGGCCGTGGGGTTCGTCGTCGTGGGCGTCGCCGGGCTGCTGGGCCCGGCGTGGGGCGAGCCCTGGCGGGCCGTCGGCCTCGTCGCGGGCGCGGTCCTGATCCTGGCTGGCTTCGTGATCGCGGTGGCGGGCGTGGTCGGCCTTCGCGAGAACCTGACCGCGGTGCCGCGTCCGGTGGAGGGCGGCCGGCTCATCGACACCGGCGCCTACGGCCTCGTCCGTCACCCGATCTACACGGGGATCGTCGCCGGCGCCATCGGCTGGGGGCTGGCGACCGCGAGCCCCGTCGCGCTCGTCGCGGCGCTGCTCCTCGGCGGCTTCTTCGACCTCAAGGCGCGGCGCGAGGAAGCGTGGCTGCTCGCCGCCTACCCGGGCTACGCGGCCTACCGGGAGCGGGTGCGGAAGCTCGTGCCGTTCATCTACTGACGCCCCGCCCGGACGGTTCCTGCCCGGGGCCGGGAGCGTCGCCGGGACCGGGCGCGGCGTCCGCGCCGGAAGCGAGCGTGCCGCGGGCGGCCCGCCGGAGGCGGTCCATCACGGCCCGGCCCAGGCCGGACTCGCCGACCGGCTCGGCCACGATCCGCGAGAGATCGGCGGCGTCGAGCGCATGGAGGGCGTCGAAGAGGCGAGCCGCCATGCCGACGAGGTCGCCGGCGGCGTCGAGCACCTCGACCGCGGCGAACGGTCCGCCGACGGCCTCCGCCATGGCCCGGCCCGCGTCGGACGCGGCGAGCAGGCCCACGCGCTCCCCGGGGTGTGCCGCGAACGGCCCGGCAGACGCGGGGTCGCGCGGGTCCGCCAGCTCGAGCGGCGCGCGCGGCGCGTAGTGCGCGCCCGCCCTGCCCGGTGCCAGCTCGGCCGTGCCGGGCGCCGCGTCGTCCGGCACCTCGAGCGGTCCGATCACCGCCTCGATGGCCTCGACGGCGAGGCCGCCTGGACGCAGGAGCACCGCGCGGCCGCCCGCGAGCAGGACCACCGTCGAATTCGACGCCCACCCGGCAGGGCCCGCCGTCGAGCACGAGATCGACCCGCGACCCGAGCCCCGCGACCACGTGCGCCGCGCGCGTGGGCGAGAGGCCGCCGAAGCGGTTCGCTGACGGCGCCGCGACGGGCACGCCGGCGGCCCGGATGAGGGCACGCGCGACCGGGTGATCGGGCACCCGCAGCCCCACGGTCGGGAGGCCGGCCGTGACGATGCCCGGGATGATCGCGCGCTTCCGCAGGACGAGCGTGAGCGGGCCCGGCCAGAAGCGTGCCGCCAGCCGAGCGACGCGGGGATCGTCGGCGTCCGCCGGCTCCGCGCATGCGCCGACCGCCGACGCGTCCGCGAGGTGGACGATCAGCGGATCGAAGGCGGGTCGCTCCTTCGCCGCGAAGACCCGGGCCACTGCGCGGGCGTCGAGCGCGTTCGCGCCAAGGCCGTAGACCGTCTCGGTGGGGAAGACGACGAGGCCGCCGGCGCGCAGCTGCGCCGCGGCGATCGCGATCGACGCGGGCTCGTCGCCGGGGAGGAGCCGCGGGGTCTTGGGCGATGGCATCCCGGAAGGATCGCGCGTTCGCCTCGCGCTCGCACGCCGCCGGGGGATGCGGGGAGCCGCGGGCGAGCGTCCGTGGCGTCGGCGGACATCGTACGATCGCCGGGCCCATGCTGACCCCGACGCTCGCCCTGCCCGAGATGGCCGACGCCGTCCCCGAGCCCCTTGCCCGCAACCGGGATTTCAAGGTCGTCCTCGTCGGCCAGGGCGTCAGCTCGTTCGGCGACGCGATCACCAACACGGCGCTCCCGCTCCTCGTGCTCGCGCTCACCGGATCGGGCTTCGCGATGGGGATCGTCGGCGCGCTCTCGACCCTCCCGGACCTCCTGATCGGGCTCCCGGCCGGCGCCTATGCGGACCGCTGGGACCGGCGCCGCATGATGTTCGTCGCGGACCTGGGCCGGGCCGTGATCACGGCCGCGGTGCCGCTCACGTTCTGGCTGGGCGGGCCGACGATGGCGGTCATCCTGCTCATCACGTTCCCGCTCAACGCCCTTCGCGTCCTGTGGCTGGCCGCCTACACGGCGGCCGTCCCCGGCCTCGTGGGACGGCCCCAGATCGCGCGGGCCAACGCGATCTTCGAGACATTCTTCACCGTGGGGTGGATCGCCGGACCGGCTCTCGCCGGCATCTTCTCGGCGACGATCGGGCCGGCTTCGACGATCGCGATCGACGCGATCACCTTCGTGGTCTCCTCCGCGGCGCTGCTCCTCGTCCACCGCCCGTTGCGCCCGGCGCTCCGCGCAGAGCCGCCGCACCTCGTCGCCGATATCCGCGAGGGCGTCCGCTTCGTCGCCGGCCACGCGACCCTGCGCGCCGTGATCCTCTTCTGGGCCACGTCGCAGGTCGTGACCGCGGCCCTTGCCACGGCCCTCACGTACTACATCACCCGCGACCGCGGCCTCCCTGCCGACGTGCTCGGCATCGTCCTCTCGGCGTTCGGGGTCGGATCGCTGGTCGGCTCGCTCGCAGCGGGCCGGCGACCCCCGGAAGCGGTCGGGCGTGTCCTCCTGGTCGGGACCGTCGTGACGGGCGTCATCCTCTTCGGGCTCACGATCGGCGCGCTCGTCGAGGTGATGATCGCGGGCGCGTTCGTGGCCGGCATCACGCAGTCGGTCGTGTCCATCGGGTACCTCACGCTGCGAACGGCCCTCTCGCCGGACGCGATGCTCGGCCGGATCGGCAGCACCGCGCGGACCATCTCGGTCGGGCTCATGCCCATCGGATCCTTCGTCGGCGGTGCGCTCATCGAGCTGACGAACGGCGGCGTGACCCTGGCCGTCATGGGCGGCCTCCTTCTCGTCGCGAGCGGGGCATTCGCGCTCATGCCGAACCTGCGCGGGGCGCGCGTTCCCCGACCCGGGAAGCGGTACCCGGCGTGAGCGACCCGCTCGACGTCGTGGCGGGACCTCCGGGCCGCCGGCGATCGCCGCTCGCCGACCGCTGGGCCCTCGACCCGGAGGTTGTCTTCCTCAACCATGGGTCCTTCGGCGCCTGTCCGCGGACCGTCCTCGATGCCCAGCAGGCCCTCCGCGCGGAGATGGAGGCGAACCCGGTGGCGTTCCTGGCGCGCCGGCTCGAGGAACGGCTGGCGGCGGCCCGCGCCGCGGTCGGGGCGTTCGTCGGCGCGGACCCGGACGACCTCGCGTTCGTGCCGAACGCCACCGCCGGGATCGCGACCGTCCTCGCCTCGGTCGGGATCGGCCCCGGCGACGAGCTCCTGGCCACGGACCACGAGTACAACGCGGCGCTCAACGCGCTCCGGGCCGCCGCCGCGGACGCCGGTGCGCGGGTGGTCGTGGCACGGATCCCGCTCCCGCTCGTCCGGTCCCGACGTCGTGGTGGAGCGGCTCCTCGCCGCGGTGACGCCGAGGACCCGGCTGGTGCTCCTCAGCCACGTCACGAGCCCGACCGCGCTCGTCTTCCCGGTGGAGCGGATCGTGCCGCTCCTGGAGGCGCGCGGGATCCCGGTGCTCGTGGACGGCGCGCACGCGCCGGGCATGGTGCCGCTGCAGCTGTCGGCGCTGGGCGCGAGCTGGTACGTGGCGAACCTGCACAAGTGGTGCTGCGCCCCGAAGGGCGCCGCGTTCGTCCACGTGCGACGCGACCGGCAGGTCAGGGCGCGGCCGCTGGCGGTGAGCCACGCCGCCAACGATCCGCGGCCGACGCGGTCCCCGTTCGTGCGGGCGTTCGACTGGACCGGAACGCTCGACCCCACGCCGTACCTGGTCGCGCCCGTCGCCATCGCCGAGGTGGCGCGCATGCTCGACGGCGGCTGGCCCGCGGTGATGGCGAGGAACCGAGCGCTGGCCCTGGGAGCGCGCGAGATCCTCCTGGGCGCCCTTGGCGGAACGCCCCTGGCGCCGGCGGCGATGCTGGGCGCGATGGCGGCCGTCGAGCTGCCCGTCGCCTTCGGGCCGCCGCCCGACTCGCCCGTCGACGAGGACCCGCTCCAGGTGGCCCTCCGGGAGCGTGCCGGCATCGAAGTCCCGCTCGTCGCGTGGCCGCGGGATCCTGCGCCGGGGGAGCGACGGTGGCGCCTCGTCCGTGTCTCGTGCCACCTCCACAACGAGCTTCCCGACTACGTGGCGCTCGCGGACGCGCTGCGCGGGCTCCGGACCTCCCCCGGCGCATGACGTCGACCCGCCCGATCGTGCTCCGGCACTGCGCGGCTCCCGCCGGTAAGCGGATGCGAACCGTTAGCCGCGACGGACGCCGCCGGCCGTCCGGTCTCGCCCAACTGCCCGTGCAAGCACGTCCTCGACGCGTCTCGCGAGGCCGCTCCGGCGCAGCCCATGGATCGCGATGGTCCACGCGGCGCCGATGCCGAGCAGGCCGAGGACCTCGCGAGGCCCGAGGGGCGTGAGCTCGTAGAACTCTCGCGCGATCGGCAGGGCGAGGATGACCAGGTAGACGCCGAGCATGATCCCGGCCAGCAGCCACGGCCACAGTCGCACCAGGCGTCCCGTCGATTCCTCGCGCGCTCCCGACGAGATCAGCGGCAGGAGCCCCAGCCCGCAGAAGACGGTGACCGACGTCAGCACGGTCTGCGCCTCGACGAGCGGGACCCCGGTGCCAAGAACAAACGCGTAGGTCGGGAGCGCGACGAGCACGACCGCGATCGAGACCGGGATCGAGACGCGCAGGGTCTCCGCGAGGAGGCTGCGCGGGAGCCGGCGCGGCGGGACCCAGATCGCGAGCCAGATCAGCGGGATGCCGACCGTCGCGAACGCGAGCACGGAGTTCTGGCGCGGGGTGAGCGGGAAGGGCAGGCCTGCGATCTCGGCGCCGGCGATGATGAGGAGCACGTAGAACGTGCGCGACAGGAGGAGGACGAGCGTCGCCTCCATCGCCGCGACGATCCGCTGCCCCTCGATGACCGCCCGGGGCAGCACGTCGAACCGGTCTCCGAGCAGGACCAGGTCGGCGACGCTGCGAGCCGCGGCCGATCCCGATTCCATGGCGATCCCGAGGTTGGCCCGGCGGAGCGAGAGGATGTCGTTCACGCCGTCCCCGACCATCGCGACGTAGTGCCGGCGGCCGCGCAGGAGCGCGACGAGGCGGGCCTTGAGGGCAGGCTCGACGCGCCCGAAGATGGAGCGGCGCTCCGCCTCGTCGGCAGCGGCGGGGTCGTCGAGCGCCGAAAGCGCCGGCCCCGATGCCGTCTCGCCGGCCACGTCCAGGCCGACGCGGCGAGCAAGCGCGCCGACGGTCGCCGGGTCGTCGCCGGAGATGACCTTGAGGTCGATGCCGGCGCGGCCGAACCCGGCGAGGATCTCGCGGACGTCCGGCCGGAGCTCCTCGCCGAAGCGCAGGAGCGCGACGGGCGCAAGGTCGGCGGGCAGCGATGGCCGGCCATCGGCGTCACGGAGCGCCGCCCCGGCGGGCGCGCGGACCAGGAGCAGGACCCGGACCCCCTCCGCCGCGATGGTCGCCACCCGGGCGGCAACGTCCCGGGGGTCGGCCGCGACCGTTTCCGGCCGGGGTGCCGCGCCCCGTGACTCGGCTGCCACTGCACTGGCACGGACCGCCTCCGGCTGGATGCGCGCGGTGTCCGGCAGGCCGACCCCGGCGCCGACCGGCGCTCGGCGGTCCGCGCCTGCAACGTCCGTCTCCGCCGCGCGCGCGAGGAGGACGCCCGGCGCGCCGATGAGCCAGGCCGTGCCGTCCGCGAAGCGCAGGCCGGACCAGCGCCGCTCCGAGGCGAACGGGATCTCGTCGGTCACCGATCGGGCCGCGCCCGGGCATGCCGCCGCGATCGCCTCGGTCGTGCGGTTCGGCGCGCTCGTGCTCGCAGCCATCGACCCGAGCACGGCGGCGACGTCGCCTGCCTCGAGGTCGCCCAGGAGGTCGGCGCCCGCGTACCAGATCCGCTGCGTCGTGAGCGTGCCCGTCTTGTCCATGCAGAGTGTGTCCACGCGGGCCATCGACTCGACGGCGTTCTGGCGCTGGACGAGGGCGCCGAGGTGGCTGATCCGGAGCGCCCCGGTCGCGTACGTGACGGTCACCATGATCGCGAGGCCCTGCGGCACCAGCGTCACCAGCACGGCCGCGGCGGTCAGCGTCTGGGTCGAGCCGAACCCACCCGGCAGGGCAGCGAGTGCGATGGCGACAGGGATCACGGCCAGCAGGACGAGACCGGCGACGGCCCAGATCGTGGCGGCGATCTCGCGCTGGAGCGGCGTTCGCTCGTCGCCCAGCCGTCGCGCCTCCACCAGCAGCCGGTTCGCGACGCTCGCGGCACCGACCGACGTGACTTCGAAGACAGCGGTTCCCGAGATGATCGCCGTGCCGCCCAGGACCGGGTCGCCCGCCACCTTCGAGACGGCTTCCGATTCGCCGGTGAGCAGGGATTCGTCCAGCTCGACCCGCCCATCGCCGACGAGCGTGCCGTCGAGCAGCACCTGGTCGCCGCGGCGGGAGACGAGGAGATCGCCGAGGACGACCTCCGCGGGGTCGACGCCGCGCTCCTCGGAATCGCGGATGACGCGCGCCAGCGGACGCGACAGGAGCGCGATCCGGTCCAGCTTCCGTTTCGCCCGCGATTCGCCGGCGACGCCAATTCCGATGTTGGCCAGGACCGGCCCCGCCGTCAGGAGCGCCTCGATCACCATGCCGAACGCCAGCAGCAGGACCGACACCACGACGAGGATGCCGTTGATGCCCGGATAGGCGTTCTGGCGGAGGATCTCCCAGTACGTCCGCGACGTGGACGGGCGGTAGGCGTTTCCATCCCCCCGCCTGTGGCGCGCGATCGCCTCGGCCTCCGAGAGGCCGCCAGCTGCCGTGAGCAGCGGGCGAACGACCGGCGGGTGTGCTGGCGGAACGGGAGGCACGGCGCCCGCGGCCGGGGTCGGCGGGTCGTCGGGCGCAGGGATCATCGAGCGGATCATGCCGGATCACGGCGCTCGTGTACCGTTCCGCCGTGTGGACGCGATCGCGACGCACGGCCTGACGAAGCACTACGGGACGGCGCGCCGCTGGCGTCCCGGCCCCGCCGGGTCGCCGCCGATCCGGGCGCTCGACGATTTGACGCTCGCCGTACACGTCGGCGAGATCTTCGGATTCCTGGGTCCGAACGGCGCCGGGAAGAGCACGGCGATCCGCCTGCTCCTCGGTTTCATTCACCCGACGGCGGGCAACGCCGAGGTCCTGGGCATCGACGTCGCCGCCGCGGGGGCTGGGCTCCGCGGACGGATCGGGTACCTCCCGGGCGGCATCGCGCTCTATGACAGCCTCACCGGGGCGCAGCTCCTCGACTACCTGGCGGCGTTCTATGCCGGCCCCCCCGTCCTCCGTGGCAGCCTGGTCGAACGCCTGGGCCTCTCGACGCGCGATCTGGCTCGGCCGATCCGCGACTACTCCCGCGGGATGCGCCAGAAGATCGGGATCGTCCAGGCGCTCCAGCACGATCCGGAGCTCGCGATCCTCGACGAGCCGTCGGAGGGCCTCGATCCCCTCATGCAGCGGGCGTTCTACGCGATCCTCGACGAGCGCAAGGCAGCCGGACGCACCGTCTTCTTCAGCTCGCATGTGCTCTCGGAGGTCGAGCGCGTCTGCGACCGGGTGGGGATCGTCCGGGCAGGACGCCTGGTCGCGCTCGAGCGTGTCGACGAGCTCGTGGCGCGCCGTCGGCGCCACGTCGAGGTGCGGCTCCGTGCGCCGGCGCCCACGCTCGCGCCCGCGATCGCCGCGCTTCCGGGAGTGTCGGCGCTCGAGACGCGCGACGACCGGCTCGCGTTCGGGCTCGACGGCGACGTGACGCAGCTGCTCCGCCTCCTCGAGGGCGCGGCGCTCGCCGACCTCACCATCGAGCCGGCCAGCCTCGAGGACGCCTTCCTCGAGCTCTACGACGAGCCCGCCCCGTGAGCGCCATCCTCTTCCGCCGGACCTGGGCGGCCCAGCGCGTCCGCCTCGCGTTCGTGATGCTCGCCCTCGTCGTCTGGGGATTCCTCCTCCCGGTGATCTTTGCCACGTTCGGGAAGGAGATGGGGGCGCTCGCCCGAAGTGGCGCATTCGCCAACATGTTCGACCTGATGTCGCGGTTCACCGGCGGCGACGTCTTCAGCATCCGGGGAACCGTCGCCCTCGGGCTCGTCCACCCGATCGCCTTGGCGCTCGTCACGATCCAGGTCGTCGGGTTCGCGGCCACGGCCGTCGCCGGCGAGCGCCAGCGGGGCACGCTGGAGGTGCTCCTCGCCCGGCCACTCGAGCGCCGGGTGCTCCACCGGACGATGCTGGCGGCGACGCTCGTGTTCGCCGCGCTGACCGAGGCCGCCGTCCTGGCAGGCATCGTGGCCGGTGCCGTCCTGTTCGGCGTGGCGGGTGACCTCCGTCCCCTCGACGTCGCGCTCTGCTGGCTCAACGGCGTGGCCCTGTTCGGCGCGCTCGGGGCGATCTCGCTCGCCGCGTCGGTCAGCTTCGACCAAATCGGCCCGGCGCTCGGGATCGCGCTGGGCGTCACGCTCGTCGGGTACGCGATCGAGTTCCTGGGCACGCTCTGGCCGGACGCGGCGTGGCTGCGGCCCTTCTCGCCGTTCCGCTACTTCCAGCCGACGCGGATCCTCGCCGGGACGCTCGAGCCCGGCGACCTCGTGGTCCTGGCCGCGATCTTCGCCGGGGCCGTGGCATGGGCCGCCTGGGAATTCCCCCGGCGCGATCTTGCCGCTCCGAGCTGATCCGCTAGGTCGCGGGCGTCGGCGCCGGCGTGCCCGTTGCGGTGGGGGACGCGCTCCCGCCGGGCGACGCGCCCGCCGACGGAGGGGGTACGGCGACCGCGGCGATGGCGTCGCGGATCGTCGACCAGCCGGAGCTGAAGCCGGAGAGGGTCCTGGTCCCACCCGGACCCGTCACGCGCATCGTCGGCGTGGACGTGATGCCGAGCGCCCGTCCGGCCGCGGTCTCGGCCGCGACCGCCGTCGCCACCGACGGATCGTCAAGGCAGGCCGTGAACGACGGTGGCGTCGAGCGCGGCGATCCCTGCGAAGGTGACGAGGTTCGCTCGCGAGAATGCGCCCTGGTTCTCGGCCTGCTGGGCCGCGAACAGGAGGTCGTGGTAGCGCCAGTAGGCGCCCGGATCCTGGCGCCCGGCGCACCGCGCCGCGACCGCCGCGTCGGTTGATTCCTGGCCGAGGAAGGCGAAGTCGCGGAAGACCACGCGCACCGCGCCGGAGAGCACGAATGCGCGCTCCAGGGATCCGCCGAACACCATCGCCTCGAGGCGGCAGTACGGGCACTGATAGTCGGCCCAGATCTCGACGGTGACCGGCGCGGCGGCCGAGCCAAGCGACGGCCCGTTCGCCTCGTTCGGGGCCGGCGTGGGCGTCGGTGAGGGCGACGGGGTTGCGCGCCCGAGCCCCCCGAACGCGACCAGGCTGCCCGCGAGCAGGAGCGCCCCCGCGAGGGCTGCGGCGAGATATCCGACGAGGACGACCCGCCCGCGGCCCGCCCGCGGTGCTGCCGACGGCGCCTCCATCGGCTCGATCGGGTCCGCCCCTGCGACGTCGGCCTCCGGCGCGACTGCGCCGGCCTCGAGCAGCTCCCCGGCGGGCTCGTCGGGCACGGCGTCAGGAAACCGCGCATCCAGCGCGGCCGGTTCGGATGCGTTGAGGGCGCGGGCGTCGGGAGGGAGGGGTTCGGTCATGGGGAATGAACCTCGTCAGAGCGTGCCCGAAGCGTACCCGAACGCGCCGGCGGCGAACCGGCCGGCCGGCATCGGCGAGCACCTGCGCACCGGACCGCACCACACGCCACGCTCGGTGACGGCGGGCACCGCAAGATGGTCAGAAAGGGCCACCCGACCGTCTCATCCAGGGTCCCCGCGCGTGTAGAGTCGCCGCTGCGGCATCGCGTGCCGACCGACCGCCTCGGTACGGCGGATGCGCAGGCCGTGAAACGGGAAGGATCTCGTGTCGCCAGAACAGCTGACCTACGTCCTCATCGCCCTCGTCGTCGCGGGCCTCGCCCTGGGCCTCCTCGTCATCGTTGCCTTGCTCGCGCGACGGCGCGACGCCGGCTCCTCCCGCGAGGCGGAGCGGCTCTTCGCCGCGGCCAAGGCTGCGCCGATCGCACGTCCCGCAGGAGCGCCCGCCGCGGCGGCGGCACCGGCGGCGTCGGCGGCGGCCGCACCCGCCGCGGCCGATCTCGGCGCGGCCCGTGCCGGCATCGACGCGTTCGACGCCCGCGACGCCATCCCGATCGCCCGGGATCTTCGCGCCGCCGATGCAGCGACCCGAGACGGTCCGGCGCTTCACGGTCGGGGACCGGTACAACGAGCCGGGCGCCGAGGCGGCGATCGCCGGCTTCCTCGCCCTCGAACCGGGACGCGTCCCCAAGGAGGGCCCGACTCCCGACCCGACCATCGATCCCCTCACCGGGCTCGACACGCTGTTCGCCTGGGAGCGGACGCTGGCAGAGGAGAACGCCCGGTACGTCCGGTACCGCCGGCCCGTCAGCGTCGTCGTCGCCGAGATCGACGGCCTGAACCGCCTGGTCGATCGCTTCGGCGCAGAGCCCGCCCGGCGCGTCCTGCCGGCCGTCGGCGACGCGATGCGCCGGCTCGCGCGTCGCACGGACAAGGTTGCCCATGTCGGCGGCGGCCGGTTCCTGGTCCTGCTCCCGGAGACGGACGAGGTCGCCGCGATCAACTACGTGGAGCGCGTTCGGGTCGCCTGCGAGCGCTGGCTCGAGTCCGGCGCGGTCGCCCTCCACCTCTCGATCGGCTGGGCAAGCCCGACGGCCGTCGGCGAGCTCGACACGGCGATGCGTGCAGCCGAGGAGCGGATGTACGCGGAGCGCCGGCGCGCGGCACGGCAGGGGACGGTCGGAGCCGACCCGGCGAGCTGAGCGGAGCGCGGCGCGCGAGACCTGCTGGCTCGCAGCGCCGCCCCGCCTCCTGGGGCTGCGGCCGGCCTGCCAGTGCCCGGCGGCCGGTCGCGGCCTCCCGTCAGACGATGGGCCCCGTCATACGACGGGCGCCGTCATACGACGGGCTCGGTCAGCATGATCGGGAGGCCGATCTTGTTGCCGTACTGCGGCCGGAAGCGGTCCGCGTTGTACTGCTTGACGACGTCGACCGTCCGGGCACCCGGCTCCGGGATCGGGCAGAAGCCGTAGCGGCCGTCCCGGATCGCCGTCATGTAGCCCGACTTGCCGTCCACCACGAGGTCCATCGCCACGTTCGCGAACGTGATCGCGACCATCTGGTCGAGCGCGTCCGGGTCGCCGGAGCGAAGGTCGTAGGTCAGCTCGGAGTCGACGGTCTCGATCCCGGTCCGGTGCCGGATCTCGTTGGCCAGGAACTCGCCGATGCTCGCCTTGTGACGGTGCCCGTACGCGTCCGCCTCGCCGACTTCCTTGAGCTCCATGCCCTCGGGCAGCGCACCCTCGGACGCGATCACGAAGGAGTACCGGCTGGGGTTGTTTCGGCGATCCTCGACGAGCACGTCCACGAGATGCTGGAGGTCGAAGCGCGATTCGGGGATCACGCACCGCGCCGAGGTCACGTACGCCGTGTACAGCGCGGTGAAGCCGGCGTTGCGGCCGAAGATCCGGAAGACCCCGATCCGCTCGTGCGAGCCGAGGGTGGTCCGCTGGCGATTGATCGCGTCCTTCGCCCGGGTGACGGCGGTCGAGAAGCCGATGCAGTACTCGGTCCCGTGGACGTCGTTGTCCATCGTCTTCGGGATCGCGATGATCTGGACCCCGGCGTCCGCGAGCACCTTCGAGTACGAGAGCGTGTCGTCCCCGCCGATCGAGATCAGCGTGTCGATGTCGAGGCGCTTCAGGTTGTCGAGCACGATCGGGGTGAAGTCGTAGATCCCGTCGCCGGTCTGAAGTGCCGCGAGCCGGTCCGAGCCGACGAAGGCGGGCAGGTTCCCCGCCCGCATGCGCTTCGGGTTCGTCCGCGACGAGTGGAGCGCCGTCCCGCCCGTCCGGTCGATCGTCCGGGTGTTCACGCGGTCGAGCGGGCGGACGTAATCCTCGTCGGGCTCGGGACCCGGCCGCATGTGCGTCAGCGACTCCCAGCCGCGGCGCAGCCCGAGCACGTCGAAGCCGAGCTCGGTCGAGCGGTAGACGACGCTCTTGATGACGGAGTTGAGGCCGGGGACGTCGCCCCCGCCCGTGAGGATTCCGATGCGGTGCGCGGTGGACATGGGATGGTGGGGCTCCTGGCGTGATCTCAGCGGTGCCCATGGTAGCGGGGAGGCGACCTCGCGCGGCCGGCACTCTCGGGCCGGCCGTGGGGCACGCGAGGGGCGCCGGGCACCCGTCCGCGGCGCCGGTCAGCCCGCAGCGTTGGATCACCTCTTCAGGAACGCTGCGCCCACCGTGCGGGGTGAGCAGGCCACCCGGGCGGATGTGCGCACGTCAGCCGCGCCGGCGCACCAGCTCCGCCTTGTGCCGGTGCTCGAGTGGCCGGGGTTCCCCCCGGCCACTCCCGGAGAACGTATGGATCGGCTTCGGCGGCGTTTCCGGGTCGGGCAGGAAGCGCTCGATCACCTCGACGGGGATCGCTCGCTTCAGCAGTCGCTGGATCGCGCGGAGCAGGTCGACCTCGTCGGGACACGCCAGCGCGATCGCGATGCCGGACATGCCGGCGCGGCCGGTTCGCCCGATGCGATGGACGTAGTCCTCCGCCTTGACCGGGAGCTCGTAGTTGACGACGACCGGGAGCTCCTCGATGTCGAGCCCTCGTGACGCCACATCGGTGGCAACCAGGACTCGGACCTCGCCCGCCTTGAAGTCCCTGAGCGCGCGGAGGCGCTCGGCCTGGGTTCGGTCCGAGTGGATGGCCGTCGCGGCGATGCCGTGTCGGTCCAGGTCGGACGCCAGCCGTCGTGCGGCGACCTTGGTCCGGGTGAAGACGAGCACCTGGCGCAGGTCGTGCGTGCGGACGAGGTGCTCCAGCAGCTCGGTCTTGCGCTCACGGTCCACCGGGTAGAGCACCTGGCGGACCATCTCCGGTGGCGCGTTCCGGCGCGCGACCTCGAGGGTGGCCGGATCGGTCAGGAACTCACGCGCCAGCCGGCGGATCTCGTCGGAGAACGTCGCCGAGAAGAGGAGCGTCTGCTTGCGGTTGGGCATGAGCGCCAGGATCCGGCGGATGTCCGGGATGAACCCCATGTCCAGCATCCGGTCCCCTTCGTCGAGGACGAGGATCTCCACCTGCCCGAGGTTCGCGGCGCGCTGGCCGACGAGGTCGAGGAGCCTGCCCGGCGTGGCGACGAGGAGCTCGATGCCCGCGCGAAGCTCCTTGATCTGGGGGTCCAGCGGGACGCCGCCGTACACGACCGTGCTGCGGAGGGGGACGTGGCGGCCGTATGCCGTGGCCATCTCGTTGACCTGGATCGCGAGCTCTCGCGTGGGCGCAAGCACGAGCGCGCGGACTGGGTGCCGGGCGGGCGAGAACAACGTGTTCGCGTACGGCTTGAGGCGCTCGAAGATCGGCAGGACGAAGGCCGCCGTCTTGCCGGTCCCGGTCTGGGCGGCACCCATCAGGTCGCGGCCCGCGAGGACGAGCGGGATGGCCTGTGCCTGGATCGGCGTGGGAGTGGTGTAGCCGGCGTCGGCCACCGCGCGGAGGAGTTCAGCCGACAGGCCGAGAGATTCGAACGTCACGTGGGTGCAGCATACTGGAACGGACGCTGAGGACGCGCCAGGGAGGAGCGAGCATGGCCAGGACGAAGTCCCATGGGGAGAGCACCTCGACCCCGGCCGGGCGCAACCGGCGCCCGGAGCGCGACGCGCTGAGCATCCCGGCCTCCGCGATCGACCCGGCGAGCGACGCCGAAGCGGTCCGGCCTGAGGCCCGTCCCGGGCTCACGAAGAAGGCCTACGAAGGCGAGCTCCGGCGCCTGGCCGTGGAGCTCGTGAAGTGGGAGGAGTGGATCAAGGCCAAGGGCCTCAAGGTGGTCGTGATCTTCGAGGGGCGCGACGCGGCCGGCAAGGGCGGCGCGATCAAGCGGATCATGGAGCCCCTCAACCCTCGCTTCGCCCGCGTCGTCGCGCTGCCGGCCCCCACCGAGCGCGAACGGGGCCAGTGGTATTTCCAGCGCTACGTGGTGCACCTCCCGGCGGCGGGCGAGATCGTCCTGCTCGACCGCAGCTGGTACAACCGCGCCGGCGTCGAACGCGTGATGGGCTTCTGCTCCGAGGAGGAATACCAGGAGTTCCTGCGCTCCTGCCCCGAGTTCGAGCGCATGCTCGTGCGCAGCGGGATCATCCTCATCAAGTACTGGTTCAGCGTCTCGGACGCCGAGCAGGAGCGCCGGTTCCAGGACCGCCTCGACGACCCGACGAAGCGCTGGAAGCTCTCTCCCATGGACGTCGAGAGCCGTGCGCGCTGGCTCGACTACTCGAAGGCGAAGGACGAGATGTTCGCCCACACGGACTTCAAGCAGGCCCCCTGGTGGGTGGTCCGCAGCGACGACAAGAAGCGGGCGCATCTCAACGTGATCACCCACCTCCTGAGCCAGGTGCCCTACGAGGACCTGACCCCGGACCCGATCGTCCTGCCACCACGCCAGAAGGACACGGGCTACGTTCGACCGCCGATGAGCGACCAGACGTTCATCCCGGAACCGTTCTGAGCCCCGGAAGGGCCGCGCGATCCGGTGGGTCCTCGCCGCGGGGAGGATGAGCCCGAGCGCAGCGCGCTGCTGACCGCGTGCGGCCGGCTTCTCGGGTCGATCGGCCTGCTCCTGCTCGTGGTGCTCCTCCCGGCCACGTTCCTTGTCGTCGCCGGCACGCTGGGCCTCGTCTCCGCGCCGGGCTGGGCGGGCGACAACACGAGCACCTTCGGCTTCTTCCTGGTCGTGGTGCCGGCAGGCATCGCGCTCGCCACCATCCACTTCCTCCTCGGCGGCCTGATCCTCGCCCGGCGTTTCTGGCCCCTGGTCGTGACGGTCCTCCTCATCCTCGCGATCGTCACGCTCTTCCCGCTGGGCCTGCGGATCAGCTGGCCGTTCCTGAGCCTGACGCTGCTCTACACGGCCAGCCTCCTGCTCACGGTCGCGCGGCAGAGCGAGTTCGGGTGAGCGGCCGCGGCACGCCCGCCCTGGCGGCGCTCGCGGCCGCCGGCGCCGCGCACGTCGTCCACGAGTACGAGGCGCCGGAGCCCGGGGTTGGACGCGATCGCGACGCGCGGCCCCACTACGGGCTCGACGCAGCCGCCGCGCTCGGCGTGGACCCGGCGCGAATCTTCAAGACGCTCGTCGCCAGCGTCGACGGCCGCCTCGTCGTCGGCGTCGTGCCGGTCTCCGGGGAGCTGGACCTCAAGGCGCTTGCCGCGGCAGCGGGCGGCCGTCGCGCCGAGCTCGCGGAACCGGATGCGGCGCAACGGGCGACGGGATCGGTTGTCGGCGGGATCAGCCCGCTCGGGCATCGCCGCCCCATGCCGGTTTACCTGGATGTTGGTGCCTTCGCCTTCGCGACGATCTTCGTCAGCGGCGGCCGGCGCGGGCTGCAGGTGGAGCTGTCGCCCGCGGACCTCGTGGCGCTCGCCGACGCCACGACCGCCCGGATCGCCCGCGAGCGATGAGCGGTCAGCCCGCCGGGGTGCGGGCGGCGATGCCGTCGAGCAGGCAGGCGAGCCCGGATGCAAAGCGATCCTCCGCGGTGCCGGCGACGAGCTCGTCGGCGACGGCCGCCACGTTCGGGTAGTCGTCGGGCGAGAGCGCCCGCAGGAGTGCGGCCGCCCGGTCGGCGAGCGCGCCCGGGAACGAGCCGTGCAGCGGTTGGAGGCGACGTCAGCCGATGGTGACCTGGCCCACCCCTCCACGGACGGCGATCTCGACCCGGTTCGGGTTCGCATCGAAGTCCGGGGATGCCCAGGCGCCGCCGTCCGGCGTCCGCGGGAAGCGGGCCGTGTCGACGTCCGTCGTCCCGAGGGCCATCGTGCTCGTGATCCGGGCAGCGACGCCGGCCGGGACGCGGAACCGCATCTGGGCCGCACCGCCCTCGGCGCTGACCCGCGTGACACCGGTCGCGGGGAGGGTCACCCGTGACTGGGCCGCGCCCGTGCGGAGGCGCAGGTCCGTGACGTGGAGCCCGCTCAGGTCGAGCTCGTTGTCGGACGCGCCCGTCTCCACCTCCAGGCGAAGCGGGACCTCTGCGGTGAGGCCGAGGCGCCACTCGAACGGCGCGCGTCCCCAGTCCCAGCTCCACGAGGCCGGGTGGGGCGTGGTGAGCCGAACCCGTCCGGCGCCGGCGGGCGTCGGGTTCACGCCGCCTTCGAATGTCCCGTCGACGAGCATGCCGCTCGCAGCCGGGCCGACCAGCAGCTTCCCCGCTCCGAACGCGATCCGGACCTCAGCGTCCGCCGCCCCGTCGAGGGTGAGCGCAAGGGCCTGTGGGGCGGCGCCGCCGCTGCTGGTCCCCGAGGGCCCGGCCGACCCCGAGCCGGCGGGCGCCCATGCCGTCGCCCCCGCGCTCGGCGAGGGCGACCAGGACCGGCGACGCCAGGGCCCGGGAAGGATCGCGCCGACGAGGACCGCCGCCCCGATTCCCATGATGAGGATCGGCACCGTGAGGTTGGTGAGGTTCGAGAACTGGTCACCGTCCAGGTGGAGGAGGCCCTCGAAGAAGAGGAAGCCGACGAGGAAGATGACGATCCCGGTGATGAGCGAGGCGAATCCGCCCCGCACAATGTCGCCCCGCCGGGTCAGCAGGCCGTACAGCAGGAGCCCGGCGCCCACGCCGCCCGGGGCGACGAGCGCCCAGGCGTAGGCCCAGCTGGCGTACGTGCCGGTGGCATCCTGGACCGCGAGCACCGCGCCCACGGCGGTCACGATGCCGCCGACCGCCGCCAGGCCGGATCCTCCCGGCTCGGGGAGAGCGAACGCGGCCACGAGCATCGCGAGGCCGGGCAGGATCACCCATGCGGGCCACCCGATCGTGACGCCGGACACCTGGATGGCGAGCGCTGCGGCGCCGAGGACGATGAGCAACGCGCCGCCGACGAGCGCGCCGCGTGAAGTGCCCGATCGATTCATGTGACCCTCCAGGCTGCGACCGGTCGTCGCGATCAGGTTTCGGCGCGGAGCGCCGCCGCAATCTCGTGTGCCCAGCTGCGGACGCGCGGCAGGTCGCGCCAGTCGCCCTCGAGCCCCGCCTTGGCCATGATCGCCATCGCGAAGCCACCCTGTCGGGGGTCGACGCGTCCGCCGAACATGGCGCGTCCCTGCGCCCCGATCTCGTCGGCCAGCTGGTCCACGCCGTCGGGGTGCGGAACCGTGTCCGGGTGGCGCGTCGACTTGCCATCCCCGACCGGTCCGCTGCTGAAGAGCCAGACCTTTCGCGACGCCAGGGCGGCGCGCTCCCGCTGGACCAGCTCGAGCGCGGGGATCTCCCAGTGGAACATGTAGACAGCGCTGCCGACGATCACCGCCCGGTACGGCTCGATCGTCAGCACGTCGGCCGCCATGCGGAGGTCGACCGAGAAGCCGGCAGCGCGCAGCGCGTCGGCAATCTCGGCGGCCATCTCCTCGGTGCCGTGATGCCGGCTGGCATAGGCGACGAGGACGGGTTGTTCGAGCATCGGGAGCAACCTCACGGGTGAGCTTCGCCGAGCATGCGGTGCCCGCCGGTCCCGGTGAAGGGACCTCCGGCACGGACAGAGGGGCCGGGCGGCCGAAAAGGATGGCGTGCGGGCGAACCGTCGTACCATCACGCGATGACGACGACGCGACCCGCCTCACTCCCCTTCACCGGTGATCCTGCGGCCGATGCGCTCCTCGCGAGCGACCCGCTCGCGCTCCTGATCGGGTTCGTCCTCGACCAGCAGGTCACGGTCCAGAAGGCGTTCGCCGGACCGGCGGAGCTGCGCCGGCGCCTCGGGACGCTCGACGCGGCGGCGCTCGCCGCGATGGATCCTGACGCCTTCGCGGCGGCATTCACGGAGCGGCCGGCCCTCCATCGCTTCCCGGGCGCCATGGCGGCGCGTGTCCAGGAGCTCTGCGCCGTGATCGCGCGCGACCTTGGCGGGGACGCGAGCCGCGTCTGGACCGAGGCCGGAAACGGCGCCGACCTCGAGCGGCGGCTGCGTGCCCTTCCGGGGATCGGCGAGATGAAGGCACGGACCCTGGTCGGGCTTCTCGCCAGGCGCTTCGACGTGCGGCCGCCCGGCTGGGAGGCCGTGGCTCCCGACCACCCGACCCTCGCGGACGTCGACTCGGCGGAGGCGCTCGCCGCGTACCAGGAGCAGAAGCGAGCCTGGAAGGCGAGCCAGAAGGCGGCCGCTCGCGCCTGACCGCCCCGCGCCCGTCCGGCCCCGGCGCCCGCCGGAACCCTTCCGCCCGGACCTTGCCCCTACGGCGCGGGGGCCGTCTCGACCAGCGCCTCCAGCAGGTGGTGGAGCGTCATCGCGGGGTCCGCGGTCAGTCCGGCGTGCACCGCGGACGGCTGGATCACCGTCGATGCGGGCGCGACCAGCCAGTGGAACCGCTCGGCGGGCGCGAGCGCGGCGATCGGCCCGGCGGACGGGTCGCCTGCCGCGATGCGCCGGACGAGGTCGAGGTGCGCCCGGACCTCGTCGACGTCGCACGCTGGGTCGAGCGAGCGCAGCCGGGCTTCGTCGAGGCGCATCTCCGCGCCCAGGAACCGCTTCGGCCGGCACAGGAGCACGATTCCCGCGTTCAGCCGCTCGCCGCGCTCGACGCGGGGGACCACGCGGACGATCGCGTAGGCGAACGGGAAGCGGGGGGCGTCAGGCGGCGGCCCGGGCACGCTCCGCCTCCTCCACGAACTCCCGGGGTGCCGCGAGCCGCGCCAGCAGGTAGGTCACGTAGGCAGCCCGGTTCTCCGCGACCGAGGCGAAACCCGGGTCTCCCGCGAGCCACGCGTCGGGGACCGCGGCGACGATCCCGTCGAGGAGGCTGGCGGTGACGAGCGGGGCCAGCCTCGCGTCCGCCTCCGGGATCGGCGCCGCGATCGGGAGGAGCACGTGGTCGGCGATCCAGGGGAACGGCCGGCGAGCCTGGGCCGCCGGATCCTCCCAGCGGTGATGGGCGAAGAGCGCCGCCCCGTGATCGATGCAGTAGACCCGCCCGTGCCAGGTGAGCAGGTTGACGTTCCGCGCGCTCCGGTCCGGGTTCGTGACGAGCGCGTCGAACCAGGCGATCGCGGCCGCCTGGGCCGGGTCCGGCCGGGGCCCGATGGCCGGCGCGTACGCCAGCGCGCCGGGAAGGAAGTCCACGCCCAGGTTGGTGCCCAGGCGAGCGATCCAGCAGCTCCTTGACCTCCCAGTGGGCCTCGGCCGCGCCAAGCGCCGGGTCGAGCTCGACGAGCACCTGCTCGGGGACGAGGATCCCGAGCGCGCGTCCCAGCTCCCCGGCGATCACCTCGGCGGCGAGCGCCTTGGGGCCCTGGCCGGCACCGTGGAACTTCACCACGTAGAGCCCGTCGTCGTCGGCCTCGCACAGGCCGGGCAGCGAGCCGCCCTCGCGGAAGGGAGTGACGTAGCGCGTCGCCGCGACGGTCCGGAGCATCCCCGGCAGTGTACGAGCCGAGCGCGACGCCGAGGCGGGTCGTCGGACACGGAGATCCGTTCGCACACGTTCAACAACCACGAAGGCGGCGGCGCGTTCGACGACCGCGTGAAGATCCGCTGGCTGGGGCGCCGTCGCACCTGACCGGCCCCGCGAAGGCACGCGCAGCCTCGTTGTGGGATAGTTGCGTCAGCAACTACAGGCTTCGCGAGGACTTGGCATGAACAACTCCATTCGCACCGCCCTCGAGCAGGGCGGGCTCATCGATCTCACGACGACCGGCCGCAGGAGCGGCCAGCCACGCCGGGTCGAGATCGTCTTCCACGCGATCGACGGCCGCGTCGTGATCAGCGGGATGCCGCGCCGGGAGAAGCGCGCCTGGCTCGCGAACATCGAGGCAAACCCGAATGTGACGATCCACCTGAAGCGGGGCGTCGTCGCCGACCTGCCGGGCACGGCGCGCGTGGTCACGGACGACAGCGAGCGGCGGGGGCTCCTTTCGCACGTCGCGCGCGCCTGGGGCCGCGCCGACCTCGACGTGATGGTCCGCGACAGCCCGCTGATCGAGGTCGTCCTCGACGACAGAGCGGTCGGCTGATCGTCGTCCCGTGAGGGGGACGATCGGGCCATACCAGTGCCGGCCGCACGGCGCGTACGGTCGGGCGCATGTCGATGCGCGCGCGAGTTCCGCGACCGCTGCGGATGCTGTTCGGCTCCCCGTCTCCAGCGCGTGACCAGTCGCCGGGCCCAACGGAGGGCGACTCGAGACCGGTCGTGGAATTGACCGTCTATGCGGATGATTCCGTGGCCTTCGGGCGGATCGCGCTGGCCGCGGACCGGGTCACCGACCTCCTGAACGACGGAATCGAGTTCGAGTTCGCCGACACGTACCTCCAGAGCCTCGACGACAGTCACGGCGTCCTGTTGAGGACGATCATCGTCGCCCGCGAGGAGATCTTCGCGGTCGCGGTCGCCGGGCCGCGCGGCGACCCCGCGCGCCGCACCCGAACACGGCCGATCCCCGTGGAGCTCCGGCTCGGGCGGTACGACGTCAGCGGGAACATCCACGTCGTTCCCGGCACCGACCCGATCATCGGCTTCCGCCGGCGGCGGGTCATGGTCCCGCTCACCGAGGCCACGATCTCGTTCGACGCGCCGGGCGGGAGAACGATCTCGCGGTTCGGCACGATCGTCGTGAATCGCGATCTCACGGACTGGATCGCGCCGGCCTCGCGGTCGGACATCCGGCCGCCCGAGCTGGTACCGGAGCTCGCGGGCAGCGGCCTGGCGAAGGACTTCACGGTGCGGGTCGGGACGCACGAGTCCTAGAAGGCCACGCCTCGGACGGCAGTGCCGCGGGCCGGACTGCCGGGTTCCGGACTGCCTCGGGCCGGACTTCCGCGGGCGCGTGCGCACGGGCCTTTGCGCGGGTGCCGGAGTTCAGTTGCGCGGGTGCCGGAGTTCAGTCAATTCGGCACTCCCCTGGGGCCCGGCGGCGAGCCACCATTCCGGCAAAGGAGGGCGGTCATGCGCAGGGTCGTCTCGCTCATCGCCGCGATGGCGGCGCTCGGCGGAATCGTGGGCGGCTTCGTCGTCGCCTGGCGCCGCAACCCGCGCATGGGCACCGCGTTCGTGAACTCGGTCGTCAATCCCCGGCTGGTCCGGCGCGGCCTGGCCGGCGGCGGAGCGTCCGAGATCGGCACGCTGGAGCACGTCGGGCGAGCCTCGGGAATCCGCCGGCTCACCCCGGTCCACCCGGAGCCGACTCCCGGGGGCTTCCGCGTCGTCGTGCCCCTCGGCGCGCAGTCGCAGTGGGCGCGCAACGTCCTGGCGGCCGGCCATTGTCGTCTCCAGCTGCACGACCTCGTGTACGAGCTCGACGAGCCCACGATGGTGCCGGCCGGTGAGGCCGCCGACCTGCCACGGGCAGTCCGCGCCGCCATGTCGGCGCTCGGCTTCGAGTACCTGGCGCTGCGGACGTTCGGCGCCCGCCCCGGCACGCTCGAGCCGGCTGAGGGCGGCGCGAGTGACCAGGATGCCCCGGGCCTGGAGGCCGCGCGGGATCTCGCCGGCGAAGCGGTCTCCTCGACGCCCTGACCTGCAGGACCAGGCGCCCCGGCCGCCCGGGCGACGTCCGGCCAGTTCGCGACGCCGCCGATCGTCGGGCAGCCGGAGGTGATCGCGCGCGGGCGGACGTCACCGTGCGATCGCGGCCCCGGGGCCGGGGGCGATCCTTCGTCCGGCCGACCGGCCTGCCAGTCGAGGCGCGTCGGCCCTACCCGGCAGGAGCGTGCGGGGCCACGCTCGCTCCGGCGCGCTCATGGGCGATCGGGCTCACCTCCGCGCCCGCGCGAGGAGACGGGCGTGATCATCGGGCGTCGGACCCGTCGGGCTGCGGGCGGGGCGGTCGCGTGCGGCGTGACGGCCACGATCTTCTTGTTCCTCGCGATCCCGGGGACCTCCGCGGTCGCGGTCTCTGACTTCGCGGCCATCGATGCCCACGTCAAGGCGTCGATGGAGGCGGACGGGGTGCCCGGCCTCTCCTACGCGATCGTGGAGGATGGGGCGGTCGTGCACCTTGCGGCCTTCGGCGTTGCCGGGCCCGGGGGCCGGGCCATGACGCCGCAGACCCCGGTGGTGATCGGGTCGGTCGGGAAGTCGATCACCGCGCTCGCCATCCGCCAGCTCATCGAGGCGGGCACGATCGACCCGGCGGCCCCGGTGTCGCGCTACCTGCCGTGGTTCGCGCTCGCAGGCCCCGAAGGCGCGGCCGAACACGTCACGATCCAGGCACTGCTCGACCACACGAGCGGACTCTCGACCGCGGACGGCCAGGATCCACGCTGGTACACGCCAGGCCGAACCTCGGAGGAGGTGGTCCGCGCGCTCGCGACCGTCCCCGCCCACGGTGTGGCCGGGACCTACGAGTACTCGAACCTCAACTACGTGGTGCTCGGCACGGTCATCGAAGCGGTCTCCGGTCAGACCTACGGCGACTACGTCACGGCGAGGATCTTCGCGCCGCTCGGGATGACCCGGAGCCACACGAGCCTTGACGCGGCAGCCGCCGACGGGCCGGCCCAGGGCCACCGCTACCTCTTCGGGGCGCCCGTGCCGTTCAACGAGCCATACCCGACGGCGATCGTCCCGGCGGGGTACCAGGTCTCGACGGCCGAGGACATGGCGTCGTACCTCGCGGCGCTCGCGAACGGCGGCGTCCACGACGGCGCCGACATCGTCACGGGACGCGTCCCGGCCGCCGGCTCACCCGGATACGGCACCGACTGGCAGCCTCTGACCGCCGCCCTGGCGACCGCGATCATCGGCCAGAGCGGCTCCACCCTGACGTCGAACGCCGACATCATGGAGCTCGCGAACCGCCGGCTCGGCGTCGTCGTCCTCCTCAATGCCAACCCGACCCAGCTCGGTGGGTTGCCTGCAGGAGCCGCCGACATCGCCCTCGACGTCATGCGGCTCGTGATCGGCTCGAGCCCCGGTGCCTCGGCCCCCACCGTGCGACTCGTCTACCTCGTGGTCGACGCAGCGCTGCTGGCCCTGCTTGCGGCGCTGGTGATCCATGCCGTGCGGGCACGGACGTGGAGGCGGAGGCTCGCCCACGGCCGGCGCAAAGGGTGGCTCGTTGCGCGGACCGTGGCCGCCGATCTCGTCCTGCCGGTCGCCGTTCTCCTTGGCCTCCCGCTCTGGGTCGGTTCGACCGGCTCGAGCCCCGAGGCTGACATCCTGGCGGGCTGGCGCTTCGCCCTCTGGACGCTGCCGGACCTCGCCGTGGCCGTCCTCATCCTCGGGTCCTGCGCGCTCGCCCTCGGCGCCGCCAAGCTCCTGGCGGTTTTGTCTGCCCGATCCGCCGCGGCTGCCCGCCTGGACGGCGTCATCGGCTCCTGATCTCGGACGCCTCATGCGTAGGCGCGTGCATCAATCGGAAACGGCACCGGCACGCGGGGGCGCGTCGACCACGAGGCGGTTGCGACCGGCGGCCTTGGCCGCATAGAGGTTGTGGTCGGCTCGCGCGAGGAGCGTCGATTGGATATCGCCCGGCCGCGCCTCGGCGGCGCCGACGCTGACGGTGAGCGGCAGCGTTCCGATCAGGCGGTTCCACCCGTGGCTCGCGACGGCGTCGCGGATTCCCTGGAGGATGGGCGTCGACGCCGCCATGTCCAGGTCCGGCAGGACGACGAGGAACTCCTCGCCGCCGAGGCGTGCGACAAAGCGCGAGTGGAGCGGTGCCGGGTCGGGCACCGGGGGGAGCGCGGCTTCGAGGACAAGCGCGAGCTCGCAGATGACCCGGTCGCCAACCTCGTGGGACAGCCGGTCGTTCACGCGCTTGAAGTGGTCGGCATCGACGATGGCGACGACGAGCGGCGCCCCTTCGAGGACGCCGACCAGGCAGCGCGGGATCTCCTCGTCCAGGAACCGTCGGTTCGGCAGACCCGTGAGCGCGTCGACCCGGGCCTGGCGCCAGAAGCGCTGGGCGTCGTGGCGCGCCTCCGCCGTCTCGAACAGCGCCTGGCGCGTGCGCGCGACGGTCTGGCTCTCGACGGAGCGGAGACGGATGGACGCGGCGTGGTAGGCACGGTACGTCTCGTAGGCACGCTCGAAGCGCCCCGCGGCAGCGTGGAGCTCTGCCTCGACACGGCCGAGCTCGACCTCGATGCTCCCGAGGCTCCGCTCGGCACAGATGACGCGGCAGCGGTCGAGCGTTCCTTCGGCGGCGTCCAGGTGGCCCTGGGCGAGCTGCACCTCGGCGAGGGTGAGCATGAGCCCGGCGGGAGTGTCGGCTTCGACGTTGCCCTTCGCCTCGAGCGCTCCGACGCCCGCCTCGAGCGCCATCGCGGCCTGCTCGAGGTCGCCGATGCCGATGTACACCCGGGCGAGCGTGTCGAGCAGCGGCGGCGAGAGCGCGAACATCTCGGCCGCCGCGAGGCGGCGCATCTCCTCGGCGACGGCCCAGGCCCGCTGCGGATCACCGCCCTCGAACTCCGCGTAGGCAAGGTTGTTCAGGACGCTGATCCGCCGCTCCACGTCCCCGGCCGTCACGAACACCTGCTCGGCCTCGCGGTACCGCCCGCGGGCGTCGTCGAGGGATCCGGCAAGGGCCATCGCGTCCGCCAGCCGGAGCAGGAAGTTCCCGCGGGTGCGGGCGGGCGTGTCGATCTCCAGCAGCTCGAGGGCGCGCACCGCGTTGTCGAGTCCCGAGCCGGCATCCCCGACGCTCTCGAAGACGGACGAGAGGACGAGGTGGCTGCGGGCGAGCAGGAAGGGAGGCCCATGCTGGACTGCCCAGCGGTTCACCTCCTTCGCGATGACGGCCGCCTCCGTGGCCTGCCCGGCGCGGAGCCGCATGTCCGCCTCCACCAGGCGGCCGCGCATCTGCAGGTCCGTGGCGCCTGCTTCCAGCGCGTCCCGCTCGACGAGCACCGCTCGCTGCAGGCGCACGTCGACGTCGAACGCGCGGTGGTACTCGAGGTCGTCGAGACGTGCGGAGAGCGCAGCCCGAGCCTGGTCCACCAGGCTGTCACGAGTCGTCATGAGCGGCGGGTCGGCCTGGTCGGGTTGCATAGGCGGGCGAAGCGCGGCGGCGCAGGAGGATTCGCGGCGACCGACGCTGACGCACGGCGAGACCAGGCGCGTCCGGCTCGATCCCGCGGGTGCTCATCCGTGTGCGCCGCCCTGGGCCCGCCGGGCGGGCACGGTCCCGGCCCGTCAGCGAGCCCCATGGGCGGAACCTTTCGGAACCGGACGACGACGGTGATCACGACGGCAGGCTCCTTCGGGATCACCGTAACCGGCCTGCGGACCGGGGTCATGACAGCCCGTCATTGCCCGCGACGTCTGGACTTGACCCTCTTGGGTGCGGGCTGCTCACCCGTCGTGCAGAAGGGCTCCCGGGAAAGCCGACGGCGCGACACCGAGACCACCCAGGTCCGCCGTCCGGAGGGGGACGACATCGCGCCGCATCGCTCGAGCGGGAAGGTCGAACCCGCGGTCTCGCCCGCCGAGAGCTAGACGAACTCGATCGGGCCCCCTGACTCGCCGCCGACGCCAACCCCGAGCCCGATCGGGCACGCCACGCCCGTCCCGTGGTCCGGGCAGTAGCCGTTCGGGTTCTTGTCGAGGTACTGCTGGTGATACGCCTCGGCGAAGAAGAACGGTCCCGCGAGCGCGATCTCGGTCGTGATCGGTCCGTACCCGGCCGCGGACAGGCGCTCCTGGTACATCGCGCGGGATGCCTCGGCGCGCGAAAGCTCGTCCGCGTCCGCGACGTAGATCGCTGACCGGTACTGGGTGCCCCGGTCGCTGCCCTGGCGCATCCCCTGCGTCGGGTCGTGCGCCTCCCAGAAGGCGCGCAGCAGCGACTCGAACGAGACGCGTTCGGGGTCGTAGGCCACGCGGACCACCTCGGCGTGACCGGTCCGGCCCGAGCAGACCTCCTCGTAGGTCGGGTTGGGCGTGACGCCGCCGGCGTATCCCACCGCGGTGGACACCACACCGGGGATCGACCAGAAGCTCTTCTCGGCGCCCCAGAAGCAGCCCATGGCGAACGTGACGGTCCGGGTGCCAGCCGGCCAGGGCCCATCGATCGGCGTCCCGAGCACGGTATGGCGTCCGGGCGCCAGGATCGGCTCGACCCGGCCGGGAAGCGCATCGGCGGGGGAGGGGAGCTGGCTCTTGGCCGGATCGGTGAACAGGAAGTCGAGGATGCCCATGGGAACTCCGAGGTGCGGGGACGTCTGTGCCGGATCGTACCCCAGGTGACGTGACGGCCCGATGACGAAGGGCATCGCCACGCCGGAAGAGCGATCGAGCGCCTCGCGCCGTCAGTCGCCGAGGCTGATCCCCACGTGGCGTCCCGTCACGACCCAGCCGTGGTCCGGCGGGACGGGCTTGCGCCGCCCCGCGACGTCCTCGATCGGCACGGGCTCCGTGCCGTCGGCGCGAGCGGCCACCATCACCCCGAAGTGGCCGGCCTTGACCAGGTCGGCGGCCGCGCTCCCCAGCCGGGTCGCAAGCAGCCGATCGACGCCGGATGGCGTCCCGCCCCGCTGGACGTATCCGAGGATCGACACGCGCGACTCGAGACCCGTCAGGGCCTCCAGCTCCGCCGCGAGCCGGAGCGTGTTCCCGGCATGGTGGGCGTCGAGCGCCGCCAGCTCCGCCTTGATCGCGGCGCGTTCGACCGGAACCTTCGTCGCGGCCAGCCGCTTCTCCACGGACTGGAGGACGGCGGCGTCCTCGACGCTGCGGGCGCCCTCCGCGACCGCAACGATGCTGAAGTTGGTGCCGCTCCGGCTGCGCCGCCGGATCGCCTCCGCAACGCTCTCGACGCGATAGGGGATCTCCGGGATCAGGATCACGTCGGCCCCACCGGCGAGCCCCGCGCCGAGCGTCAGCCAGCCGGCGCGGTGCCCCATCACCTCCGCCACGATGATCCGGTGGTGGCTGTGGGCCGTGCTATGGAGCCGGTCGATCGCCTCGGTCGCGATCTCCAGCGCCGTGGCGAACCCGAAGGTCGCGTCCGTGAGGGCCACGTCGTTGTCGATGGTCTTGGGAAGCGTGACGACGTTGAGGCCGGCCCGCACCAGGCGCAGCGCGTTCTTCTGGGTCCCGCCCCCGCCGAGGCAGACGAGGGCGTCGAGGCGCGCCTTCCGATACGTCTCGACGATGACCGCCGTCATGTCGGTGACCTGCCCGTCAATGAGCATCTTGTGCGGCTTGTCTCGGCTGGTGCCGAGGATCGTGCCGCCGATCGTGAGGATGCCGGAGAGGGCGCCCTTGCCCAGCTGGACCCGGTGGTCCTCCGCGAGACCGCGGAACCCGTCGCGGAACCCGACGACCTCCATGCCGTAGGTGGTCATGGCGGACTTGCCGAAGCCCCGGATCGCCGCGTTCAGGCCAGGGCTGTCCCCGCCCGCGGTGAGGATCCCGACGCGCATCGTCCTGGACACGCGCGCAGGTTACTCCTGGGGCAGCCGGGCGAGCCGTTCGCCGGGCAGCGCGCGCGGCATGGCGACACGCTCGCCGTTGACGCGGCCCGCGTCGCGGGCCCAGGGCGGGCGCTCAACGGGAACCTCCGGCCGGACGATCCCGGCGCCGCGCGCGTCGTGGCGGCCGTCATGCCGCGGATCATGGCGACCCATCGCCGGCCGCGCGCCTCCCGGGCAATTCGCCGCGGCGGGACGGGCCGGCAGCGGTCGTCCGATCGACATCCGGGCGGGAGCGGCGAGCGGCGCGCGTCCCGGGCCGACGGCCGGGCGCCCGGCCCCAATGGGCCTGCCCTGCGCCGGATGCGCGGGACCGCTTCGACCGGCGGGCCGCGCAGTGGCCGCCCAGCCCCCGTGGCCCGGCTCGCCGGACCGCAGGCGGATCGGCTCGGGCCGGATCGTGAGGTCGGGCGTGAACCCGGGGACCTCCTGCGTCTCGACGCGCCGCCCGAGCATGCCCTCGATGTCGCGCAGGAGCTTCGCCTCGTCGACGCAGACCAGCGAGAGCGCGATCCCGTCGACGCCGGCGCGCCCGGTGCGGCCGATCCGGTGCACGTAGTCCTCCGGCACCATCGGCAGCTCGTAGTTCACGACGTGGGGGAGGGCCTCGATGTCGAGGCCGCGCGCCGCGATGTCGGTCGCCACCAGGATGTCGACCCGGCCCGCCTTGAAGTCGTTGAGGGCGCGGACGCGCTGCGGCTGGCTCTTGTTGCCGTGGATCGCGGCCGCCGCGATCCCGTCGCGGACGAGCTGCTCGGAGAGGCGGCTCGCTCCGTGCTTCGTCCGGGTGAAGACGAGCGCCTGGCGGATCGCCCCGGTCCGGATCAGCCGGCTCAGGAGCTCGCGCTTGCGCTCGCGGTCGACCGGGTGGACGACCTGGCGGACGAGCTCGGCCGGCGTATTGCGTCGGGCGACCTCGACGGAGGCCGGCCGGTCGAGGAAGCCGTCGGCGAGGCGCCGGATCTCGTCCGAGAACGTGGCCGAGAACAGCAGGTTCTGGCGCTTCGCCGGGAGCAGGGCGAGGATCTTCCGGATGTCCCGGATGAAGCCCATGTCCAGCATGCGGTCGGCCTCGTCGAGCACGAGGATCTCGACATGGGAGAGGTCGATGGTCCGCTGGCCGACGTGGTCGAGAAGCCGCCCCGGCGTCGCGACGACGATCTCCGGACCGGCGCGCAGCGCGCGGACCTGCGGGTCGAAGCCCACGCCCCCGTAGATCGTGGTGGAGCGGAACCGGTGGCGGGCGCCGTAGGTCCGGACGCTCTCCTCCACCTGCAGCGCCAGCTCGCGCGTGGGGACGACGACGAGGACGCGGATGGGCGACCGTCGCTCGGCCGTCGGGACCCGACGGTCGGAACCCGGGGATGGCGTCCCGAGAAGCTGGATGATCGGGAGCACGAAGGCGGCGGTCTTGCCGGTCCCGGTCTGGGCACCGGCGAGCACGTCGCGCCCGGCAAGGACGAGCGGGATCGCGGCCGCCTGGACGGGCGTGGGCTCGGTGTAGCCCTGGTCCGCGACCGCGCGGAGTAGCTCGGGCGACAGCCCGAGGTGATCGAATGGCATGAGGATGACGCTCCTGGCGAGGCCCTCCCGCGCGATGGCGGGGCCCGGTCAGGGCGCAGAGATGGATCGGATCGCGGCTCGGAAACCGTGGCGCTGACCGGAGCGCCTGTCGAACTCGTACCCGATGAGCATACCCGGAATCGCGACGAGCCCCCTCCGGCGCAATCGGGAGCGGTGCGTTGCCGATCGCTAGGCCAGCTCCGCCCCCGATGCCCGGGCGTCGATCGCGAAGGCGTCGAGCGCCTGGTCCGAGGTCGCCGACTCGCGGACGAGCGTCTGGACGCGGCTGACCCCTGCCTCCCGGTAGGCCGCGAGCTGGTCCACGCGAGCCGCGCCCGCCGGTGCGAGCTGCTCGTGCCAGATGTGGACCGAGATCCGCAGCGTGGCCGGATCGCGTCCGATCTCCTCGCACCGCGCGTGGATCAGCGGCATCGCTGCCTCGAGCTCGTGCGGGTCCAGGCCGTCGACGTTGAGCTCGTCCGCGTACCGAGCGGCCAGTCGCCAGGTCACGTTCGGGCCGTTGCCGCCGACCATGATGGGAACGCGCGGCTGCTGGACCGGCTTCGGAACGTTGATCGCGTTCCGCACGTGCGCGTACGTGCCCTCGAACGTGGCGTGGGTCGAGCGCCCGGGCGCGAGCATGCGAGTGATGACCTCGAGGTCATCGGCCAGCCTCGCGAGCCGCTGGCGCGTCTCGGGGAAGCCATAGCCGTACGCGAGCCATTCGTCGCGCTTCCACCCGGCACCGATTCCGAGCTCCATCCGTCCGCCGCTGATGGCATCCATCGTCGAGATCATCTTCGCGACGAGGGCAGGGTTCC
Source organism: uncultured Chloroflexia bacterium (assembly GCA_963850035.1). Classification (GTDB taxonomy): domain Bacteria; phylum Chloroflexota; class Limnocylindria; order Limnocylindrales; family CSP1-4; genus CTSoil-043. Next base: position 99,639 of record CAWKJP010000019.1, read on the forward strand.
GGAACGCCGTGCAGGACACGACGTGCCCGAGCCGGACCCGGGACGTCAGGGCGGCCAGCGCGGCGAGGGACGTGAATGATTCGAAGGTGATCTCGTCGGTGGGCCGCGGCACGGTGTGGAGGTGATCGAAGAGCCAGACCGACTCGAACCCGAGCGCCTCCGCCCGCTGGGCGACTGCGACCGTCCGCTGCCACGCGGGAAGCGTCTCCCAGCCGTCGAACTCGCCGACCCAGCCCTGCGGCGCGATGATCCCGATCTTCATGGCTCCTCCGGCGCGGCCGCTCCCGCGAGCGTGGCGGCATTCTATCGATGCCGATCAGACGCGCCCGGGACTGCTGGGCAGACCCCGGTCACTGGAGCTGCCGATCATCGGTATTCCTGACAGGAACTGGCACCATTGGCTGGCATGATCGACCTCCAGGAAGCGCAGCAGGGGGACCGACGATGATGAGCCAGATCGCACTCGCACTCGTCCAGTGGGAGCATGAGCAAGAGGTCCAGGAAGCGATTCGTCGCCGACGCCTTCTTGCCGGCGAGGGGCCGGATCCGGACCGCGCGAGCGTCGTCGTCGCCGCGCGGCTGCGGCGCCGCGAGCGGATCGCTCAGCCGGCCCGGCTCTCGACCCCGTAGCGCTCCGCGAGCCCTCGGGTGGTCCGGACGAGCCGAGCCCGCAGCTCGTCGGGCGCCATCGCCTCCACCCGCCCGCCAAGGCGGAGCAGGTCGAGGTAGGCGATCTCCATCGACTCGTGACGGAAGCGCACCGTCTCCACCTTGTCGGCGCCGAGCCGGCCTACGCGCCGGACGGTCGCGGCCGCGGTCGGTCCGATCGTCCGGTCCAGGGCCTCGCGGCAGCCCGGCTGGACCCTGGCGATCACCTCGACGGGTTCCTGGGCCTCCTCGAAACGGGCGGTCGAGGCGACCCAGAACGCGGCGAGGTCGAAGTCGGCCGGACGCGTGAAGGGGTCGCCCAGGACGGCGTCCTCGATTCGCGAGACGCGGAACGTGCGCGGCTCGCCCTTCGATCGCGCCACGAGGTACCACGTGCCGCCCTTGAGGACCAGTCCCAGGGGGGCCAGCCGGCGCCGCTCGACGCGCTCCTCGCGCCGATAGGTGACGTCCACCTCGCGGCTCTCCCAGACGGCTGCGGCCAGCAGCTCCAGGCTCGGCAACGGTTCGGCCTGCTGGAACCAGCCCGGGGCGTCGAGGTGGAACCGCGCCTGGATTCGCGTCGCGCGCGTCCGCAGCTCCGGAGGCAGCGCGGCGAGCACCTTCAGGCGCGCGGCGGCGACGACGGTCCCCAGCCCCAGCTGTGCCGCCGGCCCCGGGAGCCCCGACAGGAAGAGGGCCTCTGCCTCCTCGGACGTGAGGCCGGTGAGGCGCGTCCGGTACCCGTCGACGAGGCGGACGCCGCCCGCGGGTCCACGCTCGGCGTAGATCGGAACCCCGGCCTGGGCCAGCGCCTCGACATCCCGGTAGACCGTCCGGACCGACACCTCCAGCTCGCTCGCAAGCTGCGCCGACGTCTGCAGGCCGCGCGTCTGGAGCAGCAGCAGGAGGTTGACGAGTCGGCTGGCGCGCATCGCCGCCAGCATATCCACATTCATGACAGGTGCTGTCAGGTTCCCCTGCCATGGTGGAGGCTCCACAGCCCGTACCCGGGGGAGCCGTCATGGCCTCTGTCGCGGACCTCGTCCGACCCGCCGCCCTCGCGCGCCTCGCGGCCCCGCCGATCCTGGCCGCCGGCCGGGAGCTCGCATCCGGCGACCGGGTCCACCTCACGGTCGTCGGCCCGTTGACGGTGGCCGCCCGCGTCGATGGGCCCGCGCGGGTGTCGACCGCGCTGTCAGCGAGCGGCTCGACGCTCCACTGGTCGTGCACGTGCCCATCGGGTCGGGCCGGCGGCTTCTGTGCGCACCTTGTCGCGACGGCCCAGGTCGCCTGGGAGAACGCACCGAACCGCCGCTAGGCTGCCGCATCGCGTTGCCGGGTCCGCGTCCCGGGCGCCCGGCGGCTGGAGCCGCGTGCGCCGCCTGACGGACATCGCGGCCGCGGCCCGCTCGGCCACGGCGAGACGGCGTCGCATCGGCATCGACGGTGGTCCGGCCGACCCGGCGACGAGGCGCCGCGCACACCTGCCAGCCGGCTCCCCGGCGGCATCAACGGCCGGTCCATTCTCGGCCGGATGGCCCTGTTGCGCCGATTCTCCCGACCCTACCGTGGCTCCCATCGCCGTGCGTAATGCGGGCCACGTCTCTGCACCGGCCTGCGGAGCGCGGCCTTTGTTTGGAGGGCTTGATGACCGCCGGACAGGTCGCTTCGCTGCAGCACTCGGAGGACCAGGACCTGATCGACCGGATCATCGTCGAGCGGGCGGGCCATCCGGGTGCGCTGCTCGGCATCCTGGAGCAGCTGCAGGACCGCAACCCGCACAAGTTCCTCCCCATGGAGACGCTGGAGTACGTGGCGGCGCGCACCGGCATCCCCCAGTCGCAGGTCTATGGCGTCGCGACATTCTTCGCGCTCTTCAACCTCGACCCGCAGGGCACCCACACCGTGGCCATCTGCCGCGGCACCGCATGCCATACCCGCGGCTCGCGGCCGCTCCTCGAGCGCGTGAAGCTCCAGCTCGGCCTCCGGGAGAGCAGCGACGGCGCTGACAAGATCTCGCTGACGACGCCGGACGGGCGCTTCACGATCCGCACGGTCGCCTGCTTCGGCCAGTGCGCGCTCGCGCCGGTCGTGGAGATCGACCACGCGATCCGCGGCCACGTCAAGGAGCAGGTGCTCATTCGCGAGGTCGAGGCGCTGCGAAAGGAGGGCGCGCGATGAAGATCCAGGATTTCGCCGCCTTCTCCGCCGCGCGCGAGGCCGGGCTTGCGAAGCTGCTCCCCGGCAGGCCCCGCATCTCGGTGGGCATGGGCACGTGCGGCTCCGGGAACGGGGCCGAGGCGGTCTATCACGCCTTCAGGTCGGAGATCGACCTGCGGGGCATGGCCGTCGACCTGGTGCCGGTCGGCTGCTTCGGCTTCTGCGCCGAGGAGCCGCTCGTCAACGTGTGGGTGCCCGGACACCCCCTGGTGATGCTCCATCGCGTGCAGCCGAAGCACGTCGACCGGATCCTCAATGGCCTCGGCCAGGCCCTCCTGCCGCCCGCCGAGATCGTGCTGTGCAAGATCGAGGAGTGGGACCACCTCACCGGGCGCGTCAAGTACGGCACGGGCTACCCCGACGTGCCGGCCTGGAGCGAGGTCCCGTTCTTCAACGGGCAGGTCAAGATCGTCCTGCGCAACTGCGGGCTGATCAACCCCGACGACATCGAGGAGTACATCGCGATCGGCGGGTACCAGGCCCTGTACAAGGTCCTGATCGACCAGAACCCCGCCGGCGTTATCGAGCAGATCAAGGCGGCGAAGCTTCGCGGGCGCGGCGGCGCCGGGTATCTCACCGGAAACAAGTGGGAGTTCCTGCAGAAGGCGGCCGGGCCCGAGAAGTACCTCGTCTGCAACGCGGACGAGGGCGACCCCGGCGCCTACATGAACCGCAACGAGATCGAGTCCGACCCGCACAGCCTGCTCGAGGGCATGATGATCGCGGGCTTCGTGACCGGCGCGCCCAAGGGCATCATCTACGTGCGCGCCGAGTACCCGCTCGCGGTCCTGCGCCTCGAGCGCGCGATCGAGCAGGCCCGGGCGTACGGCGTGCTCGGCGAGAACGTGCTCGGACGCGGGTTCAGCTTCGAGATCGAGGCGGTCGAGGGAGCCGGGGCCTTCGTCTGTGGCGAGGAGACCGCGCTGATCGCCTCCCTCGAGAGCCAGTCCGGACGGCCGCGCTCGCGCCCGCCGTTTCCGTCCGAGAAGGGTCTCTACGGGAAGCCGACCAACATCAACAACGTCGAGACCTGGTACAACGTCGCGCCGATCGTGTCCAAGGGTCCGGCCTGGTTCACCGAGATCGGCAGCACCAAGAGCGCGGGCACGAAGGTGTTCTCGCTGGTCGGCAAGGTCCACAGCACCGGCCTGGTCGAGATGCCGCTCGGCACGCCGCTCTCGAAGTTCATCTACGACATCGGCGAGGGCGGCACCAACGGCCGCGACATCAAGGCCGTCCAGACCGGCGGCCCCTCCGGCGGCTGCATTCCGGCGGAGATGTTCGACACGCCGGTCGACTACGAGACCCTCGCGCAGCTCGGCTCGATCATGGGCTCCGGCGGCATGGTCGTCATGGACGAAGACAACTGCATGGTCGACGTCGCCCGCTACTTCATCGAGTTCACGCACTCGGAAAGCTGCGGCAAGTGCGTTCCCTGCCGCGTGGGCCTCGACAAGGCCCTCAAGATGCTCAACGGCTTCACCCTCGGCACGGCCACCCACGACGACCTCGGGTCGCTCGACGAGCTGTGCCGGATGGTCCGCGACACGTCGTTGTGCGGGCTCGGCCAGAGCGCGCCGAACCCGGTGCTCACCAGCCTGCGCCACTTCCGCCACGAGTTCGAGGACCACATCGTCGCCAAGCGATGCCGCGCTGGCGTGTGCGAGGAGCTGGCGCTCTCGCCGTGCGAGAACTCGTGCCCGCTCCACATGAACATCCCGCGCTTCCTCCAGCTGTACAAGGAGGACCGGGTCGAGGACGCGTTCCTCTCGGTGATCCTCGACAACCCGCTGCCGGCCTCGACGGGTCGCGTCTGCCAGCACCCGTGCGACAACCGCTGCCGGCGGGCCGCGCAGGACCAGCCCGTCAACACGCGCGACGTGCACCGCCGGATCGCCGACGAGGTGCTGCTCTCCGCGGCCTTCGAGCCGATGGTCAGCAGGGTGCTCGAGCGCAAGCTCGAGCCGACTGGGCGCGAGGTCGCGATCGTCGGTGCCGGTCCCACCGGCCTGACGTGCGCGTACTACCTCGCCCTCCTCGGCCACAGCGTCACCGTCTACGACCCGCGCCCCGCCGCGGGCGGCATGCTCCGCTACGCCCTCCCCGAATACCGGCTTCCGAAGGCCGCGCTCGACAAGGAGATCGAGCTGATCGAGCGCCTGGGCGTCAAGTTCCGGTTCAACGTGAAGGTCGGCGAGGACCTGGCGCTCAACGACGTGGCGCACCAGTCGGATGCCGTCTTCCTCGCGATCGGGACCTGGAAGGAAGCCTGGGTCTACCTGCCAGGGACCGAGCTCGCGGGCGTGATCCCGGCGCTGCCGTTCCTGGAGGCGGTCTCGCGCGATGAGCACGTCCCGATCGGGAAGAACGTGGTCGTGATCGGCGGGGGCAACGCCGCGATCGACTCCGCGCGCACGGCGCGCCGCCTGGGCGCGAACGTGACGATCGTCTACCGCCGCGAGCGCAGGGACATGCCGGCGATCCCCGAGGAGATCGAGGCGGCCGAGCACGAGGGCGCGAAGGTCGTCTATCTCGCCGCCCCACACCGGATCGTCGGCGACAAGGAGGGCCGGGTCCGCGCGATCGAGGCGGTCCGGACGAAGCCGGGCGAGTTCGACGCGTCGGGTCGCCGCACGCCGGTGCCGACGGACGAGGTGATCCGCATCGAGTGCGACAGCGTGATCCTCGCCGTGGGCGAGAAGGTCGACCCGGACTTCTGCAAGGCCTCCGGCCTGACGGTCAAGGAGGCCGGCACGCTCGAGGTCGACCGCTACACGCTCGAGACGAGCCGCGACCGCTTCTATGCGGGCGGCGACCTGATCACCGGGGCCTCGAACGTGTCCAACGCGATGGGCATCGGCAAGAAGGCCGCCCGCAACATCGACAAGCGCCTGATGGGACAGGAGCGCTTCGCGAGCCTGATCCCGGACTTCGCCTACGACATGGTGCCGCCCGAGACGCAGAGCGAGCTTCCGCGCCACGTGCCCGGCGAGATGCCCGCGGCCCAGCGCGTGCGGTCGTACGCCGAGGTGTCGCTGGGCCTCACGGCCGTGGCGGCCAGGGAAGAGACGGCCCGGTGCCTTCGCTGCGACATCCGCAGCGTCGAGAGATAGGGGAGTACCGCCTTGACCGAGAAGGTGAAGGTCCGCATCGACGGCGAGGTCATCGCGGCATCCGCCGGCCAGACGATCCTCGAGGTCGCGCGGGCGAACGGCAAGTACATCCCCGCCCTCTGCTACATGGAGGGGCTCAGCGCGGTCGGCGCCTGCCGGCTGTGCATGGTCCAGGTCGCCGGAGTGGCGCGCCTCCTGCCCGCCTGCACCACGCCGGTGCAGGAGGGCCTCGCGATCGACACCACGTCGGCGCAGCTCCAGTCCTATCGGAAGATCGCGCTCGAGCTGCTGCTCGCCGAGCGCAACCACGTGTGCGCCGTGTGCGTCTCGTCGGGCCACTGCGAGCTGCAGTCGCTGGCGCAGGAGCATGGGGTCACGTACGTCCGCTATCCCTACAACTTCCCGCGACTCAGCGTCGACACCACGCACCCACGCTTCGTGCTGGACCACAACCGCTGCGTGCTCTGCTCGCGCTGCGTGCGCACGTGTGCCGAGATCGAGGGCGCGCACGTCTGGGACATGGCGGGCCGCGGAATCGACACCCGGCTGGTCTCCGAGCTCAAGCGGCCGTGGGGCGAGGCGACGAGCTGCACCAGCTGCGGCAAGTGCGTCCAGGCCTGCCCGACCGGCGCGATGGCCGAGAAGGGACGGGCAGTCGAGGAGATGACGAAGCAGCGGACGGTCGTCAGCCGCCTCACCTCGATGCGTGAGGGCCAGTGATGGACAAGTTGAAGATCGGCACCTGCTGGCTCGACGGCTGCTCCGGCTGCCACATGTCGCTGCTGGACATGGACGAGGGCATCGTCGCCGTGCTGCGGAAGGCCGACATCGTGTTCGGCCCGCTGGTCGACGCGCAGGAGTGGCCCGAAGGCGTGGACGTGGCCGTCATCGAGGGCGCGGTGAGCAGCCAGGATGACCTCAAGCTGGCCCAGACCGCCCGCGCGCGCAGCAAGGTCGTGGTTGCGCTCGGCGACTGCGCGGTGACCGGCAACGTTCCGTCGCTGCGCAACGGCATCCCGGTCCGGACGCTGCTCCGACGGGTGTACGTGGAGGGCGCGACGGAGCGACCGGGCAGCGAGGCACAGGGCGTCCCCACGGACGGCGTGCCCGCGCTCCTGAAGCACGCGGAGCCGCTGCACTCCGCCGTCAAGGTCGACGTCCACGTTCCCGGCTGCCCGCCCAGGCCCAACGCGATCCTGTTCGTCCTGAGCGAGCTGCTCGAGGGCCGCACGCCCGACCTCGGCTCCAAGATGCGGTTCGGGTAGGGCACGGCATGGCAACAAGGGGAGCAGCGTCGCAGACCAAGGGTCGCCAGCCTGTCGCCGATGCGCCGGCAGGGCAGCCGGCGGGGGGCAGGAGACCAGCCATGAAGAAGATCATGATCGACCACGTCTCGCGGATCGAGGGTCACGCGAGGATCACGATCAAGCTCGACGACGCGGGGCAGGTGGCCGACACCCAGTTCCACGTGACCCAGGTCCGCGGCTTCGAGAAGTTCGTCGAGGGACGGCCGTACTACGAGATGCCGTCGATCACGGCGCGCATCTGCGGCATCTGCCCGGTCAGCCACCTGCTCGCCTCGTCCAAGGCGTGCGACGAGATCATGGCGGTGCGCATCCCGTCCGCCGCCGCGAAGCTCCGCGAGCTGATCCACTGCGCGCAGTTCGTGCAGTCGCACGCGCTGTCCTTCTTCCATCTCTCGGCGCCGGACCTGTTGCTCGGCATGGATTCCGATCCCGCCAGGCGCAATGTCGCGGGGCTCCTCGAGGAGCATCCCGACGCGCTGCGTGACGGGATCGCGCTGCGCAAGTTCGGCCAGCAGGTGATCGAGCGGCTCGCCCGGGAGCGCATCCATCCGTCATGGATCGTGCCCGGCGGCGTCAACGCGCCCCTCGACCCGCACGCGCGAGAGATGACGCTCGCCGAGCTGCCCGCGGCGATGGCGATCGTGAAGCGCACGCTGGCGCTCTGGAAGGGGACCGTCGAGCGCTTCCCCGACGAGATCGAATCGTTCTCGAACTTCCCCACGATGTACTGCGGCCTCGTCGGGCCGGACGGCTCCCTGCGGCTGTACGACGGCAACATGCGGTTCGTCGCCGCGGACGGCACCATCGTCGCCGACCAGGTGGCGCCCGCCGACTACGCGTCGTACATCGGCGAGGCGACGCTCCCGGACTCGTACCTCAAGGCGCCGTACTACGCGCCGATCGGCTTCCCCGACGGCATCTATCGCGTCGGCCCGCTCGCGCGCCTCAACGTCGCCGATCGGTGCGGAACGCCCGCCGCGGACGCGGAGCTCGCCGAGTACCGCGGGCGGTTCGGCCGCATCGTCCAGAGCGGCTTCCACTACCACTACGCGCGGCTGATCGAGGCGCTCTACGCCCTCGAGCGGATGCAGCAGCTGCTCGACGACCCGTCCATCGTCGGGACCATGGTCCGCGCCAACGCGGGCGTCAACGACCTCGAGGGGGTCGGCGTCATCGAGGCCCCGCGCGGCACGCTCATCCATCACTACCGGGTGGACCCAAACGGTGCGATAACCTGGGCCAACCTGATCGTGGCCACCGGACACAACAACCTCGCGATCGGCCGCGGAATCTTCCAGGTGGCGAAGCAATTCGTCGATGGCAGCAAGATCCGCGAGGGCGCCCTCAACCGCGTCTCCGCCCTGGTTCGGGCCTACGATCCCTGCCTCAGCTGCTCGACGCACGCGCTCGGCACGGTCCCGCTGGCGCTCCAGCTGCGAGGGCCGGATGGTCAGCTGCTCGACGAGGTCAGATCGGAGTAGTCCGGGTCCGGGGGCAGCCCGGGGCGGGGGACGCCCTGCGCGCCACGGAGCGCCGCACCGCCGAGGCGACCCGCTCGACCAGGCCGCGAGGGGCGGCCCGGAGCGGCGGCGGGCCGGGGGGAGCGCCCGGACGCGGCAGCGCGCTCAAACCGGTGACCTGCGCCCGTGCCGTCATGCGGTCCGCCGCGGCGACCCTGCCGAAGTATCAACCCCGCGATTAGCGGACAGCGTTTCGTCGCGCTCCGGGTGGTTGGGGCCTTCGGAGTTGTCGCATAGCCCCAACCAGTCGGCCTGCGGGATCAGACAACGGGAGTCCAGCGGGCCGTTTCGTGAGGGAGCGGGCCGGCACCAACCCGTCTCGCACACCAGCGGTCGTCCGCGGGCATGCACGCGCCGCGGAAATCGTGCCTGACAACACTGCGGTTGATATCCGGGCGGCTCCCGTCGGCGCAGCATCCGTCACGGACTGAGGTCGACGCCGCGGTCGCGCGGCTGCGGGCGCTGCTCCAGGCGGAGCCGAGGCGCCGACAAACGAGGAAGGCCGGGCCTTACGGCCCGGCCTTCGGTGCAGCGACCTCCTTGGTGGCGCCCCGCTCAGCTGCACCCGCTCGTGGAGCCGCAGTTGAGGCACTTGTAGCAGCTGCCGTTGCGGACCATGATCGAGCCGCAGTCCGCGCAGCTGGGTGCGTCCTCCTGGATCTTGAACGCGGTTCGCTCCGCGCCCAGCGAGGCGGCCAGGGCTGATGACGCGCCCGACTTCCCGTTGCCGTTGCCATTGCCGTTCGCGTGACCATTCCGGGCCTCGACGATCGGCGGGTTCGACATCGCGGACGTCGCGGGCGGCTTCGGCTGGGACGGCGTCCGGGGGGCCTCAATCGAGGGGGCGGATGTCGCCGTGGCCGTGATCGTGGTCGCCGGCGGGGCGGGCGGCTCCTTCGCCTCGGCCGTGGCCGAGGCCTCGTCGATCGCCGAGAGGCCCTCCTCCGCCTGCGGGGCAAGCGCCCCGCCGAAGGCGAACGGCGGAGCCCCGGCGACGGAGCCGCGCTCCTGGAGCCCGAGAGCGGCCCGGTCGTCGCCGGCGAGGAAGCGGCTGCCGAGCCACCGGAAGATGTAGTCGATCACGGACTTCGCGATCGGGATCTCGGGGTTGCCGGTGAAGCCGGACGGCTCGAACCGGACGTGCGCGAACTTGTTGATCAGGTCGCGGAGCGGGACGCCGTACTGGAGCGAGAGGCTGATCGCGGTGGCGAAGGTGTCCATGAGGCCGGAGACCGTGGAGCCTTCCTTCGCCATCTTGAGGAAGATCTCGCCGGGCTGCCCGTCCGGGTAGAGGCCCACGGTGATGTAGCCCTCGTGCCCGGTGATGTCGAACTTGTGGGTGAGCGCCGTCCGCTCGGCCGGGAGACGCCGGCGGTGCGGCTTGAGCGCCTCCGCCTGCGCGGTGGCGAGCTTGCTTCGCAGCTCCTCGACCACGTCGGAGGCCGCCTTCGTCTCGTCGTCGCTCTTGAGCTTGCTGGTGCTGAGCGGCTGGCTCCGCTTGCTGTTGTCGCGGTAGATCGCGATCGCCTTGAGGCCGCGCCGCCACCCCTCGAGATAGATCTGCTCGATCTCCTCGGCCGTGGCCGTCTCGGGCATGTTGACCGTCTTGCTGATCGCGCCCGAGAGGAACGGCTGGACCGCCGCCATCATCCGGACGTGGCCCATCGGGAGGATGGAGCGCACGCCGTTGCGGGGCTTGAACGCGCAGTCGAAGACGGTGAGGTGCTCCGGCTTCAGGGCCGGGGCTCCTTCGATGGTCTCCCGCTCGTCGACGAAGGCGACGATCTCCTCGACCTGGTCGGGCGTGTAGCCGAGCTTGCGAAGGGCGCCGGGCACCGTCTGGTTGACGATCTTGAGGTAGCCCTCGCCCACGAGCTTCTTGTACTTGACGAGGGCGATGTCCGGCTCGATGCCGGTGGTGTCGCAGTCCATCATGAACGCGATGGTCCCTGTGGGCGCGAGCAGGGTGGTCTGCGCGTTGCGGTAGCCGTGCCGCTCGCCGAGCGCGTAGGCCTCGTCCCAGAGGGACCTCGCCACGGTGCCCAGGCCATCGGGGACACCCTCGGCCGGGATCCGCGTGGCGGCCTCCCGGTGCATGCCGATCACGTGCAGGAACGGGGCGCGGTTCTTCTCGAACTCGATGAAGGGGCCGCCGTGGTCACGGGCGATCACGGCGCTCTGGCGGTACGCCTCGGCGGTCATCACCGAGGTGATCGCGGCCGCGTACGCCTGCCCGGCCGCCGAGTCGTAGGCGAGGCCACGGCTCATGAGGAGGGCGCCCAGGTTCGCGTAGCCCAGGCCGAGCGGCCGGAAGCGGTGGCTGTTCTCCTCGATCTTCGGGGTGGGGTAGCTCGCGTTGTCGACGAGGATCTCCTGCGCGGTGATCGTCAGGCGACAGCCGTAGCGGAACGCGTCCACGTCCAGCTCGCCGTCCTCGCCCACGAACGTCATCAGGTTGAGCGAGGCCAGGTTGCAGCTGGTGTCGTTCAGGAACGAGAACTCGCTGCAGGGGTTCGTGGCGTACTGGCGGTCCGTGTTGGAGACCGGGTTCCAGGCGTTGATGGTCGTGTCGTACTGGATCCCCGGGTCGCCGCAGACGTGTGCCGCATCGGCCATCCGGCGGAAGATCTCGCGGGCCCGGTGCGTGCCCATCGGCGCGCCCCCGACCACCGCGTGCGTGGTCCAGTCCCGGTCGGCCTCGACGGCGCGCATGAAGTCGTCCGTCACGCGCACCGAGTGGTTCGCGTTCTGGAACCCGACGCTCCCGTATGCCTCTCCCGTGAAGGACGGGTCGTAGCCCTGCTCGATGAGCGCCCAGGCCTTCTTCTCCTCGAGCTTCTTGCTGTCGATGAAGTCGAGGATGTCCGGGTGGCCGACATCGAGGATCACCATCTTGGCCGCGCGCCGGGTCTTCCCGCCGGACTTGACGACGCCCGCGAACGCGTCATAGCCGCGCATGAACGAGACGGGGCCGCTGGCCGTGCCGCCGCCGGCCATCTTCTCGCGCGACGAGCGGATGGTGGAGAGGTTGCTCCCGGCGCCGGAGCCGAACTTGAAGAGCATCGCTTCCGTCTTGGCCAGGTCCATGATGCTCGTCATCGAGTCCTGGACCGAGTTGATGAAGCAGGCCGAGCACTGCGGCTTCGCTTCGATCCCGACGTTGAACCAGACCGGCGAGTTGAAGCTCATCTTCTGGTTGACGAGGAGGTAGGTCAGCTCCGCGCTGAAGGTGGCGAGGTCCGCGTCCGTCGCGAAGTAGTGCTGGGTCTCCGCCCAGGCGGTGATCGACAGCACGACGCGGTCGATCAGCTGCCGCACCGATGTCTCGCGCTCCGGCGTGCCGAGGTGGCCGCGGAAGTACTTGCTGACGACGACGTTCGTGGCGAGCTGGCTCCAGAAGGCGGGAACCTCCACGTCCTTCTGCTCGAAGACGAGCTTGCCGGACTCGTTGCCGATCGCCGCGGTCCGGATCTCCCACGAGATCTCGTCGTACGGATGGACGCCCGGCCGGGTCCAGCGCCGCTCGAACGTCAGGCCGCGAACGCCCTCGCCCGTGAAACGGAGCGCGTCCATGGCCGCCCGGGCCGCCCGGTCCGCGTCCTCGCGCAGCGCCTGTGCGGCGGCGAAGGCGGCCGCGGAGCTGGCCTTGACCGCTGCCGTGCCGACGAGGCCCGGCTCGCCTGCCGCGAGCCCCGGCGTCACCGTGGCTCCCTTGCGGCTCTTCCGGGGACTTCGGTCCTGCGCGACCACCGGGGCGACCTCGTGTGCGGCTCGTGCCATCTCTGCGCTGCTCCCTCACCGAACCGGCGGGTTCCCCGCCGCGGGTCATGCCGGCGGTGTGGCCGGCGCTCCTCGTAGCTGCGGACGGCCCCGGCGTGGGATGCCGGGCGACCGTTCGTCTCGCCGCCGTGGGTCCGGTCCGGGCCTCCTCGAGACCTCCTCGAGGCGGCTCACCCGGTGGCGAGCGGTCCCCTGACTGTACGACTCCGCGGGGTCGTCGTCAATGCCCAAACCACAAGATGTTGTGGTCCGTGGGCACGCGCCACCGCTACATGTTGGGGTTTGTCGCTCCATCCGGATGGCGTGCTCGAGCGACCTGCCCTCCTCGAGAACCGGGGGGCGATGCCATTTCCGGGCGCACGCGCTCGACCAGGCCTGGCGTGCATGACGCCTGCGCAGGGATCGGAGCATACAGAACGCATGGTCGAAATGGAAGTCCCAACCCGCGACCCGCGACCAAGAACCGGCGGGCGGTGGCCGTTCAGAGACGGGCGAGGATCTCGCGCCGCTTGTCGGCGTACTCGTCGGCCCCGACGAGCCCGGCGGACCGCAGCCCCTCGAGCTCGACGAGGCTGGCCTGGACCGACGCGGTCGGGACACCGGGCCGAGGCGCGGCGGCACCTTCCGGGTGCCCGGCCCCGGTCGGCGGCAGCGTCGTGCCATCGATGGCGAGCCCGAGCTCGGCGAGGTAGGCGGAGAGGCCGACCTCGGTCCAGCGGCGCTCGGCGGCAGCTGCCGCGAGCACCCCGAGCCAGCAGGCCAGGGACTGGTAGTGGTCGTCGCGGGCCCTGGCCGCCAGGAGGCCGCCGCGATTGGCGATGGTGACGCGGGCCGGTCCAGGCGCAGCGGGCGTGCCGATCGGCCCGTCGGGGCGATCGCCGGCGCGCGCCACGTAGAAGAGCGTGACCTCGCCGTGCCGGGCGACGGACGCGACGATCGCGCTGACGGAGATCTCGCCCAGCAGTGTGCCCGATGGTCGTCGCTGGATCACGAGGTCGCCGTCGCGAAAGGAGACCGACGCGTCGTCCGCCTTCGAGATCGCATCGCCGCTGATCCGGTAGGTGAGGGCGTCGGCGAGATGGGTCACCGCGTCGACCAGGGTCGCGTCGGCCGCGGCGGAGCCGACCGCGTTGACCCGCATCGTGTAGCGGGTGGTGAGGTTGCGGGCGACCCGCTGGGTCTCGGGCGCTTCCGCAAGCCGGGCCGCCCCGATCGGGCCGGCTGCGGCCTCGGGGAGCCTGGACGCATGCGCCGCGCCGCAGGCGGGGCAGCGGTCGAGGAGCGGGTGGAGATAGGCGCCGCAGGACTCGCAGCGCAGGTCGTCGAGGGTGAGCCACATGCGGACAGCGTACCCCGGCGCCATCGCGCCCGGACCGGCCGCGCGCCGGCCGGATCAGGCGGGGCGGGAGGGCTCAGCTCAGGCCGCTGTACGAGTGGAGGCCGCTGAACCAGAGGTTGCCGAAGAGCGTGAAGAGGACCATGCCGAACCCCACGACGAGCACGATCGCCGCCGGCCGGCCGCGCCATCCTTTCTGGTTCCGAAGGTGGAGATAGACGGCGTACGAGAGCCAGGTCACGAGGGCGCTCGTCTCCTTCGGGTCCCAGCCCCAGTAGCTGCTCCACGCGATCGACGCCCACCAGCTGCCCAGCACGATCATCGTGGCGAAGACGGGGAAGCCGATGATCACCGCCCGATACGCCACGGCGTCGAGGACGTCGCGGGCCGGGAGCCACGCGAACCGATCGACGGTTCGGCCGTCCGCGAGGCGCTTCTCCTGGACGAGGTAGCCCACACCGGCCGCGAAGCTCATCGCGAAGATGCCGTAGCTGAGCATCGCGAAGCCGACGTGGATCGTGAGGAGCGGCGGGTTCTGGAGCGCCGGCACGAGCGTTTCGACGGCGTTCGGCAGGGTCCAGCTGTAGAGGAAGAGCGCGAGGGCCACGCCCAGCGGAAGGAACCCGAGTGAGCGGATCGGGTAGCGCCGCTCGACGAAGAGGTAGCCGCCCACGATGGCCGTCGTGAACGCGACGCTGAACTCGTACAGGTTTCCCCAGGGGCCCCGGCCCACCGCGATGCCGCGCAGGAGCAGCGCGGCCGCGAGGAGCCCGAACGCCGCCCAGGCAAGGCCGATGGCGAACGGCCCGGCGGGGCTGCGCGGAGCGCCCTCCTGGCCCGTGAGCTCCATCTCCTCGACGAAGCTGCCGCCGACCGCTCCCGCGAATGCCGGCGCGCCCCGCGGGGCCAGCGCAACCGCGAGCCGTCGGCCCGCCGCGAGGAGGACGGTGTGGGCGACGTGGGCCGCGAACGCACCGACGAGCAGGATCCCGGCGACGACGTACAGGTAGTAGGAGCCGGCAGCCATGGGTCAGGCGATCGCCGCGCCGCCCGGCGGCGGACCGGCCGGCCGGGCGATCTCGATGCCACGCCGGATGTTGAGGACAAGGCCGCAGTTGCCGCAGGTGCCGACCTGGGCAAGCCGCTCGACGCGGCACATCGGGCAGATCACGGCGAGGTCCTCGCCGTCGTCCGTCCGCGCCGTGCCGAACGGGTAGACCAGCCCCGTCCTCAGGCTGAACGGTGCCCCGACCGGCGGTGCGAGGCGGCCCTCGGCATCGCGTTCCATGGGCCGCGCGCCCTCGACGTGGCGGACCCGGACGCGCGGCCGGAGGACCCCGAAGATGATCCAGCGGCCGAGCATGGCGAGGAGGAGCAGCGCGACGAGCGGCGCGACGAACACCGGGATGAGGGCGACGAGGGCGCCCCAGTCCGGGCTGACGACCTTCGAGACGAGGTCGAGGAAGCCCGCCCACCCGTTCTGGATGCTGGTCGCGAGATCGCCGCTCACCGGCGGCATTCTAGCCGCACCCCGCGGCGATGCGCCATCGGCGATCAGCTGACGGGCCGGCCTCGCTTCGGGTTGCCGGTCTTCTTCGTGGCGCCCCGTCCCGGGTTCCAGCCGGGTCGGACCGGCCCCTCGTCGCCGGTCATCTCGGCGGGGGCGTGGGCGGGTGGCCGTGGGCGACCCGCTGCCGGCGATTCCAGGCGCTGCCGGCCGAGCTGGTCGGCCATCCAGCCGTTGCGCACCGTCCTGGCGCCGAACCGGCGAAGGGACGTCGCGAGCTCGTTGTCGTCCGTGACGACGAGCGTCGTGAACGGGGCCATCCCCGCCAGCTCCACGAGGAGCGCGTCCGCCGGCCGCTTGCCCGAATAGCGGACCTCGATCCCCGACGTGACGCGGCGGTCAATCGCGCCGGGCGCGGGCGTCCCATCGAGCACGACGGTGGCGACGACGCCGGCCGGCACCAGGGCGCGAAGCCGCCCAACCACCGCGGCCGGCGGGAGCGGGCCGTCGGCCCTGCCGAGGGCGTGGAGCAGATTCGTGCCGTCCACGAGGAGGCGGGTCATCCCCGCGAGCGGATCGGGCGTGCGCGGCATGCCGTGATGGTACGCCGCACCCGGCGGAGCGCCGCGAGACGGCTCCGGGCGACGCGCCGAGCGGAGCCGCCCCGAATCCTTGCCGCCGCGGTCGGGTCGGAGCCCCCGCAGGTCCGGCGGGCCGGCAGACAACCCGCTCGCAGCCCGCGACTGGGCGCGAACCGAGGCCGGGCCGCGAACCGGCTACGCTTGCCGCGATGCTCCTCCTCGTCGATCTCGATGGCGTGGTCTATCGCGGGGCCGCGCCGGTCCCCGGCGTCGCCGAGGTCCTGGCCGCCCGGGCCGCCGGCGGCGACGCGGTCGTCTACGTCACGAACAACTCCATGCACTACCGCGCCGACTACGTCGCTCGGCTCGGCGAGATGGGCGCCCCGGTGACGCCCGATCGCGTGGTCAGCTCCGCGCGGGCCACCGCGCTCTACATGGCGGGCCTCGACGGGATTCGGCGGGTGCTCGTCGTGGGAGCCAGCGGGCTCGAGCGGGAGTGCCGCGACGTCGGCCTCGAGGTCGTCACGGCGGCCCACGCGGCGAGCCTCCACGCTCGCGAAGGGCTCAACGGGTGGGACGCCGCCGGTGGCCCCGACGCGGTCGTCGTCGGGCTCGACCCGCAGTTCACGTACCAGAAGCTGACCGTGGCCGTCGATTGCATCCGGCGCGGCGCGCGGTTCGTCGCCACCAACCGCGACCCGGTCTACCCCACGGAGCGCGGGACGCGGCCAGGGGCCGGGAGCATCGTTGCCGCGGTCGAGGCCGGCGCCGAGGTCGTGCCGGTCTCGATCGGCAAGCCGGCGCCGCTCCTCCTGGAGATGGCCGCCCGCGCCGCGGGGATCCCCGTGGGCGACGCCGTGATGATCGGCGACGGCATCGCGACCGATCTCGCGGCAGCGCTCGCGATCGGGATCCCGTGCATCCTGATGCTGACCGGCGTCTCGTCCCGTGCCGACGTGGATGCGCTCGCGGCCGAACGGCGGCCGGTCGCGCTCGCGGCCGATTCGGCAGCCCTCGCGGCGGCGCTCGACACGATTCGCCCGGGCGCGGTCCGCAGCGCCCGCGTCTGAGCCTGGCCGCAGCCGCGCGAGGGAGAGCCCGATGTCGACCATCCTTGTCACCGGGGCATCCGGTTTCGTCGGAAGCCACCTGCTCCCGGAGCTGCTCGGGGCGGGGCACCGGGTCGTGGCCCTCGTGCGTTCACCGGCGGCGGGCGAGAAGGTCACCCGGCGCCTCCCGGCGGCGCTCGCCGCGAACCTCGAGCTGCGAACGGGCGACGTCGACCGTCCGGCGACGCTCCCGGCGGCGCTCGCCGGGGTCGACTCGGTGGTGCACCTCGTGGCGATCCCGCGCGACCGGAAGGGCGGCAGGGAGCTCCTCAGGGTCAACCTGGACGGCACGCGCAACGTGATCGCCGCGATGCAGTCGACCGGGCTCCGGCGCCTCGTCCACCTCGGCGCGATGGGCGTGGAGGATCGCGAGGAGCTCCACTACGCGAAGTCGAAGGCGCGCGCCGAGCGGGCCGTGCGGGAGAGCGGCCTCGACTGGACGATCCTCAAGCCGTCGCTGCTCTTCGGCCCGGGCGACGGCTTCTTCAACATCGTCGCCGACCTGGTCCGCCTCTCGCCCGGGATCGTGCCGGTGCCGGGCGACGGCCGGAGCCGCTTCCAGCCGCTCCACGTCGCGGACCTGGCGCTCTGTCTGCGCCTCTCCGTGGAGCGTCCCGCGACGGTGGGCAGCGCCTACGAGCTCGGCGGGCCCCGCACCTGGACGTATCGCGAGATCACCGCGGAGGTCTGCCGCGCGATGGGCCGCCGCCGCGCCATCGTCCCGGTCCCGCTTCCGCTCATCAAGCTCGTCGCCGGCGCTGCCGAGGCGGTCCACCTGCCGTTCCCCGTCGCGACGGACCAGCTCCGCCAGCTCGCGCTCGACAACGTGGGACCGATCGACGGCGTCCACGCCGCGTTCGGCTTCATTCCGCGCAGAATGGAGGGCGAGCTCCAGTACCTGCGGCGCCGGAAGGCGCAGCAGGGGCCGATGCCGGCGGCCTGACGCCGGCGCCCCACGCGGGAGCCCGGGAGGTCCGTTGCTCCGCCGGTGGGTCCCCGCCCTGGCCTGGCTGATCGCGGCGATCGTGATCGCGCTCGGCTCCGCCGGGATCGCGAGCGGCCTGGATCACCCGCCGGCTGCGGGCGCTCGGCCGGAGCTGACCTATGGGGCGGATCAGGCGATCGCCCCGGGCCTCGACGCGGCGACCGTCGACCTGCGGGCCCTCTCCGACCAGGTCGATGCGCTCGCCGGCCAGGGCCGCGATGCGCTGGGCGCCCTGGTCTCGAGCGACACGCCGGGCCTCCAGGCGGCCATCTCCGCGGGCGAGGCCCAGATCGCCGCGATCCAGGCGTCGGCCGCCGCGCTGCGCGAACGGCTCGGGGCACTGCCGGGGCTCGAGACGGCCCCTGCCGCCTCTCGCTACAGCGCGACGACCCTGGCCCGCTACGCGACCCTGGTGGCGGCGCTGCCGGCGGTCGATGCGCTCGACGACGACTGGGCCCGCCTCGCAGCGGGCTCCGTCCCGGCGATCGAGCTGACCGCCAACCTGGCCGCGCACGACCGGATCGCGGGCCAGGCCGTCCAGCAGGGAGCGGCCGGGAAGTACGCGGCGGCGATCAGGACGCTCGCCCTCGCCGAGGCCCAGCTCGCTGCGGCGCGGACGGTCCGCGACCAGCTCGCCTCGCGGGTGGACACGAGCACGCTCGACGCATGGATCGATCGGAACGCGACGTACGACGCGGCGGTCGGCGATCTGTGGGCCGCCGTCCTTGCGTCGCCCACCCGGGTCACGGACGCGGTGCGAACCGCGGCTGCACGTGAGCGGACCGCGAAGGCGCAGCTGCCGCAGGACACGAGCGCGCTCGTCGTGATCCTGGGCGACGTGGCGCGGGGCGGGCTGAACCAGGCCGTCATCGCGATCGAGGAGGCACGTGGCCGCCTGCTCGACGCGCTCGCCGCGGCCGCCGCGCAGGCGGCCCCGGGCGCCTCGCCCGCGCTAAACTGAGACCGATCCCCGGCGCCCCGGCGTCGGTCAACTCGCGCCCCGGAGGAGCCCTGTCCCGATGCAGCTTCGTGTGGTCACCGACCAGCCCTGGAACGTGCCGGCCGACGTCCTGGTCCTCCCCTTCGTCGGCGACCCCGTCTTCGAGGGCGAGCTGGCCGAGCTCGACCGGCGCGCCGGCGGCGAGCTGCATGTGCTGGCCGCGTTTCGTGAGCTCCGCTCCGAGCGATACGAGACCGCCCTCTCGTCCGCCGGTCAGCTGCCGGTCGGGCGGCTTCTCGCCATCGCGGCAGGGCCGGCCGCAGCGCTGGACCGCGAGACGGCCGTGCGGCTCGGGGCCGCGGTGCAGCGGCGCCTCGCCGGCCGCCCCGTGCGCCGGCTGGCCGTCTGGGTCGGGGCGGTCGCGGAATCGCTCGAGGGCGGGACCGAGGCCGCGGCAGAGCTCGTCACGCGCGGAATCGTCGAGGGCAGCTACGATCCCGCGGCGCTCTACGGGACCGGGGAGGCCGTCGTGGAGGCCGGGCCGCCGGCCGTCGAGGAGCTGATCCTCATCGTCCCGGCAGGCGCCTCGGCGGTCGCGGCGACGCGGGCGGCCGAACGCGGCGTCGTGATGGGCGAGGGCACGAACCTCACGCGCCGGCTCGCGAACCGCTCCGCGAACAACGTCACCCCGCAGGTCCTCGCGGACGAGGCGCGCTCGCTCGCGGCCGCCCACGGGCTCGCGGTCGACGTGCTCGACGAGAAGCAGGCCAGCGAAGCTCGGGATGGGGATGTTCCTCGCGGTGGGGCAGGGGAGCACGAACCCGCCGCGCATGATCGTCCTCCGCTCCGGCGGGAAGGGCGAGACCGATGCCGCCGGACGGCGGCTCGCGCTCGTCGGCAAGGGCGTCTGCTTCGACTCGGGCGGGATCAGCATCAAGCCCGCCGAGCGCATGGACGAGATGAAGACCGACAAGACGGGTGCCTGCACCGTGCTCGCGGCGGCCGTCACTGCCGCCCGGCTGGCCCCCGGCATCCCGCTGCTCGCGATCGCGCCCGCCGTCGAGAACATGCCGGGTCCGGGCGCGACCCGTCCCGGTGACGTGGTCCGGGCGATGAACGGGAAGTCGGTCGACATCATGAACACGGACGCCGAGGGCCGTCTCATCCTCGGCGACGCCATGACGTACGCCGAGCACCTGGGCGCGACCCACGTCGTCGACGTGGCAACGCTCACCGGCGCGGTCGCGCGCGCGTTCGGGCACCTGGTCACCGGCGCCTTCGGCGATCCGCAGGCCTGGTACGACGAGGTCGCCGCGGCCGCGTCGCGGGCAGGCGAGCGATTCTGGCAGCTGCCCCTCGTGGATGGGTACTGGCCCGAGATGAAGAGCATGACCGCCGACATGGTGAACACGAGCGGGCCGGACGCGGGGCTCCTCAAGAGCGCCCTCTTCCTCCACCAGTTCGTGACCGTGCCATGGGTCCACCTCGACATCGCCGGATCCGCCTATTACCGCAAGCCGACCGCATGGGCGCCGCACGGGGCCACGGGCGTCTCGACGGCGACGCTCGTCGAGCTCGCGCTGGCGGGCGCCCGCTGATCCGCCCGCGATCTGCCGTGCGCCGGGCGGCAGGCACACCTCGCGCGGTGGACCTGGACCGCCCGTGACGCCGTTCGACGTCGCGGGCCTCCGGGTCGACGGGCAGGTGCTCGCGGCAGTCCTGGCGGTCATCGGGGGGGCCTGGGGCCTGATCGCAGACCGGATCGGTGCCCGCTGGCCCGCTCACGAGGACGGCAGCGTGCGCGCGGTCGACTGGCGCACGCCCGTCGTCGTGCTGCTCGGTGGGGCCTCGCTCGCCGCGCTGCCGCTCCGCGTCGCGGACGTCGGCCAGGTGCTCCTCTTCGGCGGCTACTTCCTGGCCCTGACGCTCCTGCTCGCGACCGACCTGGACCAGCGGCTCCTGCCCGACCTCGTGACGATCCCGCTGGCCGCGATCGCGCTCGTGGCGGCGCTCGCGGGGTGGAGCCCGCTCGTCGCCGGGCAGCTTGGCCTGGCGGTGCTGGCCGCGGTGGCGATCCCGGGCTTCCTCTTCGCCGTGTCGCTCCCGTTCGGCTCGGGCGCCATCGGCCTCGGGGACCTCAAGCTCCTTGTCTCGGTCGGCCTCCTCACCGGGCTCGCACGTTCGATCGCCGGGCTGGTCGTGGGTGCCCTCGCGGCCGGCGTCGTGATCGGGTTCCTCCTCGTCTTGCGGCGGGTGACGCTCCGGACGTACATCCCGTTTGGGCCGTTCCTCATCATCGGTGCGTTCTGGGCGGTGCTCGTGCGCCTCTGAGGCGCCGGGGACGCATTCCCCGCCGTCCGGGCCCCCGCGCTCGCGCGAGCGGAGTACCATCGGGGTGCCGGGTCGTCCCCGGGGCTGTGCCCGCTTCGGACGGCGACATCACCGGCGGGCCTGCAACCCGCCATGGCGCGACCTGCGCGTCGCGCCTGCACGGAGCGAACCCGCTCGAAGATGCCGACGCCTCTCTGATGCGACACAATCGTGACGTGACCCGCATCGACGCGGAAGAGCGCGCGCCCCATGGTCGCGCGCCTGCCGGGCGCGCCGACGGCTGGAGCCGGCGCCGGGGACGCGTCGCCCTCCTCCGGGCCGCGCTCGGGGCGCGGCCGCGCATCGCGGGGCGCCTGCTCGTCTTCCTGCTCGTCATCCCGCTCGTGATCGGCGTGGCCGCGCCTCCCCGGGTTCGCGGGGACGACCTCGCGAACGCCCAGGCCCAGCAGAAGGCCCTGCAGCAGAAGATCGCCGACCAGAAGGCCGAGGTCGCGAGGCTGCGGAGCCTGCAGGCGGGCCTCGCGCAGGACATCGCCTCGACGAGTCACGCGCTCGGCGGCATCAACGCCGACCTGGCCGCGACGAAGCAGAAGATCTCCGGCCTGACCACAAAGATCGCCGCCGTGCGGGCCATCTACGCCGACCTCGTCGCGCAGGTGGACCTCCTCAACCGCCAGGTCGTGTCCATCGGCCAGGAGCAGGCCGACAAGGCCAAGGAGCTCGCGGACCGCAAGGCGATGCTGGCAGCCCGGGTCCGCGAGGCCTACTTCACGGATCGAACGCCGCTCATCCAGCAGCTGCTCGCCGCGGGCTCGATCGACGACGTCCTGCAGGACGTCGGCTCATACATGGACCTCGGTGGCCAGGACCAGGCCATCGCCACCCAGATCGTGTCGGACCAGCAGACCCTCGATGCCCTCGGCAGCCTGCTCGTCCAGACCCGCACCGCGAAGGACGACCTGGCGCAGGAGACGCTCGCCCAGAAGGTGCAGCTCGACGCGCAGGTCGCCACGCTCAAGACTGCGAAGGCGCGCCTCGCGGCGCTCCAGGCGGAGACGGCCCGCCAGCTCGCCATCCAGCAGGCGGCCTGGGCCAAGATCTCGAAGAACGCGGCGGCGGTCAAGCGAGCGCTGGAGCTCGACGCGCAGGCCCAGCGCGAGCTCGCGGCCCGGATCCAGACGATCCTCGATCAGCAGCGCCAGTTCGGGAACGTGCCGTCGGTCTTCAACGGCACGTTGATCTGGCCGCTCAGCGGCGTGATCACGCAGGAGTTCGGGTGCACGGGATTCCCCTCAGAGCCGCCGGTCGGCAATTGCGCGCACTTCCACCAGGGCATCGACATCGCCGCGCCGATGTACACGCCGATCGAGGCAGCCGGGGACGGGGTGGTGCTCTTCGCCGGTCCGAACCCGTACGACCCGTACCCGAAGGCGTGGATCGTGATCATCGCCCACAGCGACACCCTGCTCTCGTGGTACGCCCACGTCGACAACGGCGCCCACGGCATCACCGTGAGCGCGGGCCAGTCCGTGAAGGCGGGCCAGGTGATCGCCTACGTCGGGATGACGGGCCGGACCACGGGCCCGCATCTCCACTGGGCCATCGAGTACAACAGCCAGTTCGTGAACCCGCGGCTCTTCGTCCCCTGAGCCGGGTGACGCGGCTCGCGGCACGGAGCGGACGTGGCCGCTGGCGGGTCCCGGGGAGGTCGCGAAATAGCCCAGAACCAGGCCCGCATGACGCCGCGCCGCGGGTCGATCGCCGCACGCGCCGTGCTACGATCGGCCCGAAGCGCGTCCACGGATCCCTCCCCGTCGTGACGAGGATGTGTGCATGAAGCGGACCATGGCGGTGATCCTCGCGGGCGGCGAAGGCGCGCGCCTGTCGATCCTCTCGGAGAAGCGGGCCAAGCCCGCCGTCCCATTCGGGGGCAAGTACCGGATCATCGACTTCGCGCTCAGCAACTGCGTCAACTCGGACATCGACAACGTCGTCGTCCTGACGCAGTACAACCCGCGCTCGCTCAACGATCACATCGGCCAGGGGCGTCCCTGGGACCTGGACCGGAACACCGGCGGTGTCCGTCTCCTCCAGCCGTACATCGGTCGCGGCAAGACGAGCGACTGGTACCGGGGCACCGCCGACGCGGTCCTGCAGAACTTCAACGTGCTCGACCAGGCGGCCGGCGACGCCGTCGTGATCCTGGCCGGCGACCACGTCTACAAGATGGACTACCAGCCGTTCGTGGCGTTCCATCGCCGCAAGCGCGCCGACGTGACGCTCGCGGTCCGGCGGGTGCCCCTGGCCGACGCGACCCGGATGGGAATCCTCGCGATGGACGAGACCGGGCGCGTCACGGACTTCACGGAGAAGCCGAAGCAGCCCAAGTCGGACCTCGCCAGCATGGGCGTCTACGTGTTCAGCAAGCGGGCCCTCCACCGCTGGCTGGCGGAGTCGCGCAACAACTTCGGCGGCGAGGTGATCCCGGACATGATCAAGGGCGGGGCGCGGGTCTACGGGTATCGGTTCGAGGGCTACTGGCAGGACGTCGGCACGATCCAGAGCTACTGGGAGGCCAACATGGCCCTCCTCGAGGACCGGCCGGACCTCGACCTCTACGATCGCGAGTGGCTCATCCACACCCGCTCCGAGGAGCGCGCGCCCGGCAAGGTCGGGGCGACGGCGCAGATCCACCGAAGCCTGATCTCGCACGGCTGCCTCGTCGAGGGGATGGTGGTCAACTCCGTGCTCTCGCCGGGCGTGGTGGTCGGGGTGGGCGCCGTCGTGCGCGACTCCATCGTCATGTTCGACTCGGTGATCCGGCCGGGCGCGATCATCGACCGCGCGATCCTCGACAAGGAGGTGACCGTCGGCCCGGGGGCGATCGTCGGGGAGGGGACGGACCTCGGCGTCGCGAACCGCCTCACGCCCGGTCACCTCAACACGGGGATCACGATCGTCGGCAAGCAGGCCGTCATCCCGCGCGGGATCCGGATCGGCCGCAACGTTCGGATCGACCCGAACGTCCGGGCCACCGACTTCGTGAGCCGAACCGTCGAGTCCGGCGCGACGATCCTCCGCCACGAGGGCCGCGGGCGGAGCCGGCAGGGCGCCCCAGCGGACCCGGCCAAGGCTGCCGGCCACGCGGCCGAGGCGTCGGCGGGGGCCGGCCGGGTCGCGACCGGCGCGCGCGGGTCGAGGGCCGACTGAGCGCCGGCGCCGCTCCCGACGCATCGTCGATCGAAGCCTGGCTCGCCGAGCTGCGCCTCGAGCCCGCCGTCCGGGTCGACCGCGAAGGGACCAGTGCCTGGGACCTGCGCCTCGACGGCCGGCGCCGCTTCGACGTGCCCGTGACGGTCATCCTCGATCCGGCCGTCGGTGCCTTCGTCTGGCTCCACATGGCGCCGCCGATCGGCGACGCGATGCGCCGGTCGTACCGGAAGCTCCTCCGCTGGAACAACGAGTTCCCGTTCGTCAAGTTCAGCCTTGCCGCGGACGACCGCCCGATCGCCGCCGTCGAGATTCAGCCCGAGCGGCTGGACCGCGACGCGCTGGGCCTGGGAATCGCGCGGCTCCTCGCGATCTGCGACCTGCTCCTGGAGGAGACCGCGGAGTGGATCTGGATCGGGGGCCGGGTCCCGCCCCAGGGTGCCAGGATCGGCCGAAATGTCGGCCTGCTCGACCGGTACGCGGAGCAGCTGGGCGAGCTGGGCGTCGCCGGGACGGCCGAGGTCCGCTGAGCGACGCCTCTTGCCGCAGAAGCCCGGCCGTGCGTCGAGCGCGGGCCCCCGGGACAGGCCGCAGCATGGGCCCCGAGCACAGGCCCCAGCACGGATCCGGCATGGGCGGCGTTCGTCCGCGGTGCGCCTGGCGGGGCGCCGAGCACGGGGCCGCCCGTCGAGGCTGATACACTCCCGGGCAGCGTGGAGCCCCCGGACGTGCCCGGCCAGGTCCCTTCGCGCCGTGAGCCGTCCCAGCCACCACGCCAGGAGCCGCGCCCGAGCCGTGACCCGATGCTCATGCGACTGAAGCCGCACCGCCCATCGAACGAGATCCTGTCCGGCGAATCCGCCGACGTCTACTTCGACCGCGCCCGCCGGATCATGGAGCGCGAGGGGCTGGACCCGATCGTGGTCATGGAGGTCTTCAGCCGCGGGACCGGCATCCTCTGCGGGATCGACGAGGCGAAGAACCTCCTGGCTCACGCCCTGGAGCACGCCGACCCGTCCGAGGTGACCGTGGAGGGGCTCGACGACGGCGACAGCTTCTCGCCGAAGGAGGTCGTCCTCCGGATCCGGGCCCGCTACCGCCAGTTCGGCCTCTACGAGACGGCGATCCTGGGCATGATGGCGCAGGCCAGCGGCTGGGCGACGGCGGCCCACGAGTGTGTCGAGGCCGCGGCGCCGCAGCCGGTCATCAGCTTTGGGGCCCGCCACGTCCACCCCGACGTAACGGACGTTCTCGACTACGCCGCCATCGTGGGAGGCTGCGTCGGCGCATCGACGCCGGCCGGGGCGCGCCTGGCCGGCCTCAACCCCACCGGCACGATGCCGCACTCGCTCGTGCTCATCGTGGGCGACACGCTCCGCGCGGCGCAGGCGTTCGACCGGGACCTCGAGGCGGACGTGCCCCGGATCGTCCTGGTCGACACGTT
This sequence comes from uncultured Chloroflexia bacterium, assembly GCA_963850035.1. Taxonomy (GTDB): domain Bacteria; phylum Chloroflexota; class Limnocylindria; order Limnocylindrales; family CSP1-4; genus CTSoil-043. Next base: position 125,670 of record CAWKJP010000019.1, read on the forward strand.
CAAGGACGAGGCGGAGGAGGCGCTCCGGGTCGCGGACGCGCTCGGCGACAAGCTGTACGGGATCCGCCTGGACACGCCGTCCGAACGGGGCCGCGTCACGGCCGACCTGGTCAAGGAGATCCGCGCGCGGCTGGACCAGGCGGGCCACGGGCACGTGATCATCGTCGTGTCGGGCGGACTCACCCCGGACCGGATCCGCTACTTCAAGGAGCAGGGCGCGCCGGCGGACAACTTCGCGGTGGGCAGCTACATCAGCGGCGCGAGCCCGATCGACTTCACCGGCGACATCAAGGAGATCGACGGGCGGGCCATCGCCAAGCGCGGCCGGATCCCGGGCATCACCGCGAGTCCGCGACTCACGACGGTCGACCTTGCCGCCTGGCGCGCCGGCGCCTGACCCAGACGAAGGATGCGAACGCTGCAGCCCGACGCCCCGGCCCCGGTCCGCGACGTCCTCACGCGCGACGAGGCCACTGCGCGCGCCGAGCGGGTGGGCCGGATTGCGTACGAGGTCGCGCTCGAGCTGACCGCCGACCGCACGACCTATCGCGGGGACGCCCGGCTCGCCTTCCCGGTCCGCGGCACGGAGGACCTCTTCCTCGACTTCCGCGGCGGCGACGTCGAGCACCTCGAGGTGAACGGGACGGCCGTCGAGCGGCCCGAACGCCCCGGCTCCCGGATCGTCCTGCCCGGCGGGCTTCTCGCGCCGGAGACGCGCGTCCGCGTGGTCTACGAGAACGAGTACGACCGAAACGGTGACGGCTTCCACCGTTTCGTCGACCCGGTCGACGGCGAGGTCTACGTCTACTCGAACTTCGAGCCGTTCGAGGCCCACCGCCTCTTCCCGTGCTTCGACCAGCCTGACCTCAAGGGGACGCTCGCGTTTCGCGTGACGGTCCCGGCGGCGTGGGCCGTGATCTCGAACAACCCCGTCGAGCGCGTGGAGGACGCGCCGGACGGGCGGCGGACCCATCGCTTCGCCACGACGCCGCCGATCTCCACCTACCTCGCGGCCGTGGTGGCGGGTCCGTACGTCGGCGTGCACGGTGAGCACCGCGGCATCCCGCTGGGCGCGTGGAGCCGGCGATCCATCGCCCGGTTCGTCGACGCGGACGAGCTGTTCGAGATCACCGGGCAGGGGATGGACTTCTACGCGGACCTCTTCGCCCGGCCCTTCCCGTTCGCGAAGTACGACCAGGTCTTCGTGCCGGAGTTCAACGCCGGCGCGATGGAGAACGCCGGCGCGGTCACCTTCACGGAGCTGCACGTCTATCGCGATCCGCCCACCGAGACGCAGCGCCTCTCGCGCGCCGAGACGATCCTCCATGAGCTGGCGCACATGTGGTTCGGCGACCTCGTCACGATGCGCTGGTGGGACGACCTGTGGCTCAACGAGAGCTTCGCCACCTACGTGTCGAACCTGGCGCTCTCGGAGGCGACCCGCTTCGAGGGGGCCTGGCGCGCCTTCCACGCCGACCTGAAGCGCTGGGGCTACCAGGCCGACGAGCGATCCACCACCCACCCGATCTCCGGGATCGTCGTCGACACCGACGCCACCTTCTACAACTTCGACGGCATCACCTACGGGAAGGGCGCGGCGGTGCTCAAGCAGCTCGTGGCATGGGTCGGCCGCGACGCGTTCGCCGCGGGGTTGCGGATCTACTTCGAGCGCCACGCCTGGGGCAACGCGTCGCTCTCCGATTTCCTCGCCGCGCTGTCCGAGGGGAGCGGCCGGGACCTTGGCGACTGGGCCCAGCGCTGGGTCGAGACGGCGTCGCTGAACACGCTGGGGGCCCGCTGGACGGCGCCCGGCGGCACGATCGACCGGCTGGAGCTGACGCAGGACGCTCCCGACTCGCATCCGACGCTGCGCCCGCACGCGCTCGAGATCGCCCTGGTCCGGGGGACGCCGGACGGGCGGACCGCCGTCGACGTCATCGCCGCGCAGATCGACGGCGCGGAGACGTGGGTGCCCGCAGCCGCGGGGCTCGCGGCGCCGTCCCTGGTCTTCCCGAACCACGGCGACCATGCCTACGCGAAGGTGCATCTCGACGCGGCATCGCGCCAGGCGCTCCCGCTGCTCCTTCCGCGACTCGAGGATCCGCTCCTGCGCCAGCTCCTCTGGGGCTCGCTCTGGCAGATGGTGCGCGACGGTCAGCATCCGTCGACCACGTACCTCGACCTGGTGCGGGAGGTGCTCCCCCACGAGACCGACGACGAGATCGTCAGCGCGGCGCTCGACTCGGCGCGCGGCGCCATCACGCGCTACGTGCCGGAGGCGCAGCGGGTGGTTGTTGCCCGGGCGTTCGTCGCGAGCGCCCTTGCCGCGATCGAGGGCCTGCCCCCGGGCGACCTCCGGCGGTTGTGGCTGCGGGCTGCGATCGGCTCGATCGCCCACCCGGACGACGCGGCCCGGCTCAGCGGGCTGCTCGACGGGACGCTGGAGCTCCCGGACGTGGCGGTCGACCAGGAGATGCGCTGGGGCATCGTGACGGCGGCGTCGGCGTTCGGCCTGCCGGGGGCGGATCGGTTGATCGCGGGCGAGCTGACCCGGGACCGGACCGACCGCGGCGAGCGATTCGCGCTGTCCGCCGGCGTGGCCGCTCCCGACCCGGCGGTGAAGGCCGCGGCCTGGGACCGGATCCATGGCGAGGGCTACGGCTCGCTCCACCGGACGCGCGCGGCGATGGCCGGCTTCAACCATGCGCACGAGGCCGAGCTGCTGGCGCCGTACGTCGACGCGTTCTTCGCCATGCTCCCCGGCATCGCGGAGAGCCACGAGCACGCATTCACGAGCGCGTACGTGACCCGCCTCTTCCCGGCCTACCGTGTCGAGACCGGGATCGTGGAGCGTGCCCGCGCGCTCGCGGCCCGCGACGGCGACCGCCTTCCGTCGCTTCGGCGGCTGCTCCTCGAGGCGGCGGATGACCTGGAGCGGGCCGTGGCCTGCCGGGCCGTCGTCGCGGGTTGACCCCGTGACGCCGCTCGAACCGGACCCGGAGCCGGCAGAGGATCAGGGCCCGGGTCCGGAGGGAGCCTACGAGCTGCTCCAGCGGGGCACCGCGCTGCTCGCGAAACGGCATGCTGCGCAGGCCGCGGTCGTCCTGGCCCGCGCGGCCGCCGTGGAGCCGCGCAAGGGTTCGATCCTCGAGCCGCTGGGCCGGGCGTTCTTCATGAGCGGCCAGCTCGACCGGGCGATGGAGACGTTCGAGACGCTCCTGGAGATCGACCCGTCGAACCACTACGCGCACTACGCGCTGGGCCGCACGTTCATCCGCCTCGGCCGCCGCGCCGAGGGCCGGACGCACCTGAAGCTCGCCGTCGCCCTCGCGCCGCAGAGCCGTCTCTACCGCGGCGGCCTGGGGCGCCTGGGTCCGGAGGACGGCTGATCAGTCACGACGAGGACGGCCGACCAGGCCTGATCACCCGCCGCGCGGGCGGCCGATCAGGAGGATCCCGATCAGGGTCTTCGCGTCGTGGATGTCTCCGCGGACGGCAGCCGCGAGCGCGTCGGCCAGCGGGAGGCGGACCAGCTCGAGCGCCTCGTCGGCGTCCGGCGTGAGGCGTCCGTGCCCGGCCGCGACCAGGCCGGTCGCAACATACAGGTGCATCAGCTCCGAGGCGAAGCCGGGCGCGGTCCAGAACGTTCCGAGCTTCTCCCAGCGGTCGGCGCGGTAGCCCGTCTCCTCTTCCAGCTCGCGACGCGAGGCGATCTCCGGGTCCTCGATCGCGCCGGTCCCGGGATCCCGGTCCAGGGTCCCGGCGGGGATCTCCAGCAGCGAGCGCCCGGCCGGCTGGCGCCACTGGCGCACGAGCAGGAGGCGGTCCGCGTCGTCGAGCGCCACGATGGCCACGGCGCCGGGGTGACGCACCACGTCCCGCTCGTGGCGGCTTCCGTCGGCGCGCTCGGTCGTCTCGAGGCGCACCTCCAGGTATCGGCCCTGGTGGACGATCCTCGAGTCGATCAGGCGCTCCGCGAGCTGCGTCTCGATCGAATCCGTGACCGGCGGCGGGAGATGCGCACCGGCGGGCAGATCGGGCATGCGAGCGATCATCGCACGCGGTCCCGGGAATCGACGAGCCGGGCCTCGCGGCCCGGCTCGCAGCATGCCGGTTGAAGCGCCGGCGGCCCCGGTCAGCTGGCGACGGGGACCCGGCTCCGAAGGAGGGACATCTCCGTGTTCCCGTCGAAGAGATGGATCTTGTCGAGCGGGAGGTGGAGCGTCACGACGTCGCCCGGGCGCACGTTCCGGTCCGAGGACACGACGGCGACCACATCCGTTCCGGCGACGATGATGTGGAGGAGCTCCTCGTTGCCGAGGTACTCCACGACGTCTGCCTTCGCCTGGGCCGACGCCACGAGCCCGCCGGTGTCCGCGACGTCGATGTGCTCGGGGCGAATCCCGAGGATGAACTTGCTTCCCGTCGTCGCGCCGACCGCGTCCCGGAAGGCGGGCGGAAGCGGAACGGTGAAGCCCGACGCGGTGAGGACGGCGCTGTCACCGGTCCCGGAGAGCTCGACGGGCAGGAAGTTCATCGACGGGCTGCCGATGAACCCGGCCACGAACTTGTTGAGCGGGTGGTCGTAGAGCTCCTGCGGCGGGCCCACCTGCTGGAGCTTGGCCTGGCTCATGACCGCGATCCGCTGGCCCATCGTCATCGCCTCGACCTGGTCGTGGGTGACATACACCATCGTCGTCTTGAGGCGCTGGTGGAGCCGTGCGATCTCGGCCCGGGTCTGGACGCGGAGCTTCGCGTCGAGGTTGGACAGCGGCTCATCCATCAGGAAGACCGCCGGCTCGCGGACGATCGCCCGGCCCAGCGCGACGCGCTGGCGCTGGCCGCCGGACAGCTCCTTCGGCTTGCGCTGGAGCAGCGACGTCAGCTGGATCGACTCCGCTGTCTCCTTGACCCGCCGTTCGATGTCCTGCTTGGGGATTTTCCGGAGCTTGAGCCCGAACGCGAGGTTGTCGTAGACGCTCATGTGCGGATAGAGCGCATAGCTCTGGAAGACCATCGCGATGTCGCGGTCCTTGGGTGGGACGTCGTTCACCACCCGGTCGGCGATCCGGACCTCGCCTTCCGTGATGTCCTCGAGCCCGGCGATCATGCGCAGGCTGGTGGTCTTGCCGCAGCCCGACGGGCCCACGAGGACCATGAACTCGCCGTCCGCGATCTCGAGGTTGAAGTCGTCGACGGCGACGACGTCCCCGTATCTCTTCGTGACGTGATCGAAGGTGACGGTCGCCATGCGCGAGCTCCTCTCACCCTACGGGTCATCGCGGGTCCTTGCATCCGGCCGCCGAAGCGGCTCGGACGGACCCCGTACGAGGTGCCGTCTCGGGCGTTCGTGGATCGTACCATCCGGCGATCCGGCGGGAACGGGTCGTCCGGCTCAGGGCCGGGACGGTGTCCGGCCCAGGGCCGGGACGGTCGTGCGGGTCAGGCGCCGCGGTCGCGGTGGACCGGGAAGGTCCGCCCCCGGATCGTGGCGACGCGCAGGGCCGCGACCACGCGATCCGCCGCCGTGTCCGCCACGTCGACGAGCGAGAAGGAATCGGCGATCTGGATCGCGCCGATCGCGGAGCCCGGCACGCCGGCCTCGTTCGCGATCGCGCCGACCAGGTCGCCCGGCCGCATGCCGGCGCGGCGCCCGCCGCCCACGTAGAGGCGAACCCAGGGTCCGGACGCTCGCCGCCCATCCGACATCGCCGCCTGGGGCGCCTCGCGCCTCGCGGGCACGGGGCCGCGCGCCGGCGCCGGACGGCCGCCCGGCCGCATCGGGACGCCACGCCCTCCCGGGGCACCCGGCCCGGGCGGGAAACCCGGGCGGCCCGAACGCGGAGCCGGGCGCAGGGGCCGGTCCACGGGCAGGCTCGCTGGGGCAATCTCGACCTCCTCCACGTCGCGCGCGTTGGCGCCCTCCAGGAGCGAGATCGCGGCAAGGGCGATCTCCACGAGGTCGAACTCGTCGGCCAGCGGCTCGACGACGCCCCGGTAGCGCTCGAGGCCCTCCTCAAGGAGGCGCTCCCGCAGGCTCGCCTGGAGCAGCTCCAGGCGCCGCTCACGGAGGTCGGCGACCGTCGGGATCGTTGCCAGCTCGAGCTTCGTGCGGGTCGCCGCCTCGATGTTGCGCAGGAGGCGGTGCTCCCGCGGCTCGAGGAGCGTGATGGCGACGCCTTCTCGGCCCATCCGGCCGGTCCTGCCGATCCGGTGGATGTACATGTCCGGGTCCGACGGGACGTCGAAGTTGACGACGTGCGAGACGTGCTCGATGTCGAGCCCGCGCGCGGCGACGTCGGTGGCCACGAGGACGTCGAGGCTGCCGTCGCGGAAGCGGCCCATGACCCGGTCCCGCTGCTCCTGGCTCATCCCGCCGTGCAGGGCGGCGACATCGTGGCCGCGGCCGGCGAGCGCCTCGGAGAGGTCGTCGACCTCCACGCGCGTGCGGGCGAAGACGAGCGCCGACGCCGGGTCCTCGAGGTCCAGGATCCGGCCGAGCGCGGCCAGCTTGTCGGCGGCGCGCACGACGTAGACGCGCTGGCGGACGCGGGGCATCTCCTCTCGCGCCGGCCGTTCCGGGCGGACGGCCACCCGGACCGGCTCCCGGAGATGGCGCGCGGCGATCCTCGCGATCGTCGGCGAGATCGTCGCGGAGAAGAGCGCCGTCTGGCGCCCGGGGGGCGTCGCCGTGAGAAGCGCCTCGAGATCCTCGGCGAAGCCCATGTCGAGCATCTCGTCCGCCTCGTCGAGGACCACGACCTCCACGGCGTCGAACGAGAGGCTGCCGCGGGTCAGGTGGTCGACCGCGCGTCCGGGTGTCGCCACCACGACGTCGACGCCGCGGCGGAGCGCGCGCAGCTGCTGCCCGATCGCCTGGCCGCCGTAGATCGGCAGGACGCGGGCGTCCAGGCCGCGTCCGTAGCGGTGGACCGCCTCGGCGACCTGCATGGCGAGCTCGCGCGTGGGGACGAGGACGAGCGCCAGCGTCCGGCCTTCGCCCGCCCGTCCCAGGCCGCCCGCCGAGGCGAGCCGCTGGAGGATCGGCAGCGCGAACGCGGCCGTCTTGCCGGTCCCGGTGGGCGCCTCGGCCAGCACGTCGCGGCCCGCCAGGAGCGGCGGGATCGCCTCGCGCTGGACCGGCGTGGGCTCCTCGTAGCCGAGTCCCTCGAGCGTCCGCAGCATCGCGGCGTCGAGGCCGAGCGCGGCGAAGCTCGCGACTCCGTCGCCGGGCGAAGCCCCGTCGCCGGGCGCAACCACGTGGCCGGGCGAGACTTCGTCGCCCTGCGCGGCCCTGTCGCGCGGCGAAACCTCGTCGCCCGGCGCGACCGCAGCCGGATCGGGTACGAGGGTGCGATCGGTCATCGGCACAGCCTACGCGACCCGAACGAACGGAGACGCGGCCGGCAGGCCGGCCGCGTCTCCGTCAAGGCAAGGGCGCCGCGTCTCGGCGCTAGTTCGTGGTCCCGGCGGGGGTGGGCGACGGCTGGGGTGCCAGCCGACCCGGGCCCCATGGCATCCCGCGGCCACCGCGCATGCCGGGCATCATTCCCGGTCCGAATCCGGAGCCTGCGGCGAAGGCCCGGACGACCGTCGCGGCGAACGTCCCGTCCGTGTTCCGGGCGCCCTCGGCGATCACGATCGAACCGACCGCGATGTTCGAGAGCGTGGGGGCCGTCGTGCCGGCCACCAGGTACGTGGTGCTCGCGTCGACATCGATCGTCAGCGGCGTGCCCCCGCGCGTCGTGACGGTGATCGTCGTCGCGGTCTTCCCGGTGACGGTGCCGCCGGCCTCGGCCGCACGGATCGTGACGACCGATGCGGTGAAGCTGCCGTCCGAGGCGGTCGTGCCCGCCGCGTCGACCTGGGCGCCGACCGTGAGCGCTGCCTTTGTCGAGGCCGCCGGCTTCGAGGCCAGGCCGAAGAGCTCGTAGGTCGTGGACCCTGTCAGCGTCACGACCTTGTCGGTCCCGTCGCGCTGCGTGAGGGTGACGCTCGTGTCACCGACTGACTTGACCGTCCCGTCCGCGTGCGGGAGGACGACCTGGATCGCGGTGATCTTGAACGTGCCATCGGCCTGGCGCGCCTGGTCGAAGACGATCGAGTCGCCGACCTTGAGCGTCGAGGCGTCGACGGTCTGGCCGCCCTTCGTGACCGTTGCCCCGGCGGCGTCGATCGTCCGGGTCCATCCGTCGGCGGTGGAGAGGGCGAGCTTCGTCCCGTCGATCCCGGTGATCGAGATCGCGGCGACCATGCCGCCGCTACCCAGCCGGCCGCCGCGACCCATCCCGCCCGGCCCGAAGCCGCCCGGCCCGAAGCCGCCCGGCCCGAAGCCGCCGGCATCGCGGTCGCCCATCATGCCGGGAACGTTGGGCGCGGCCGCCGATCCGCCGCTCGGCGGGGTCCACGTGCCGGTGTCCGCCCCGAGCAGGACGCCGCGGGCATTGGCCGCGACCGGCGCCACCACGTTCGGCGTGCCGGGCGAGGCGACCGCGATCGCGATCGCGGCCAGGCCGATCGCGCCGGCCATGACGGCGCCCGCGACGAGCGAGCGCGAGCGCCGTGACGGCGGTGTCACGGGCTGCACCGCGGCCACGTATGCGGGTGGGCCCGCCGGCTGCTCGGGCGGCGGTGCCTCGGGAAGATCGTCGGGCTGCTCCGTCGGAGCGAAGTCCATCGGGATACTCCTGGGGTCTGGCAGGTGTTCTGGTCGTGTTCGTGCGGGCGCGCGTCGGCGTGTGCCCCTTGTATCGCAGCCAAACCTGAACGAGTCATGAAAACGGTCGCCGCTTCTCGGTCGTCGCGGCCGATGGCACGCCCTTGCCCGCCGGCTCCAAGGCGATGATGCGCGCCTCCGCCGCCGGACGCAGGCTGGTTGCGGCGCGATGCTCTTCCGGTTGTCTTCGCCGACGACACGATGTTGTGGCTGGCACCGACACCGTCAGTGCCCGGGGCCATTGCTGTCCCTGACGGTGCGGAAGCGCCCGCGCGCGGTCCGGGCCACACCGCGGAGCATGGCGGCGGCGACAACGGCCCCCACGGCCAGGGCCGCGATCCCTCGTACCCAATCGGCCGCCAGCCACGTGTTCAGTGAGGCGGCGACGAAGAGGCCAGCGGCGAGGCTGACGACGACGCCGACGACCGTTCCCGCGATGACGTAGCCGAAGCCCGGACCGCCGGGACGATCCTCGTGGGTCATGGCTGCGTCTCCTTATCGCCGGCTTGCCACGGCGGGCTGAGCGTCGTCTCGGGTCCGCCCGGGACAAGATGATCGGCGGGCGGGCTCGGGTGGCGGACGCCCTTCGACACTACATGTTGTGCTGGGCGGAGACAACCGGATTGGCACGCGCGGCGTAATCGAATCGAACGCCGCCGCCCGCACGCTCCGGCATGAGCGCCATCCCACTCGCCGCGATCCGACGAACGGCAAGCGACGCCACCCACCGCTCCGAGCCGACGGCCGCTGTGCCGGGAGCTTGTTCTCACTCGCCCTCGCGAACCTGAGGTGCTGCCGGCAGCCGGCCACGGAACGATTGCCGCCGGCGCCCCCGCCCAAATCGTCGCTTCACGGGCGTGGCACGCGTGGCAGAGTACGCGAAGGTCGGGCGCCATCTCGCTGCGCGCGGCCACGAGGACGAATGAGATGCGCCTGCCCAGCCCACATCGCGCCGGAACCCGGATCGCCGCCGCGATCATCGTCGCGAGCGCCGTCGCCGCGTGCGGCGCCGCGGCAACGCCCAGCCCCACGCCTCCGCCCGATCCCTCCGTGCTGCTCGCGCAGGGCATCGCGTCGACGTCGAAGCTGACCGGGCCGCTCGACATCGCGCTCTCGCTGGACGGGAAGCTTGCCCAGGCGGGTTCCGCAGCGATGGACGTGTCCGGGTCGAACCTCGTGGCGACGATCGATACGGCCGGCAACCAGGGCGAGGTGACGGTCGACCTCAAGGGAGTGCAGGGGGCGGCGGACATCAAGGCAGACCTTCGCGTGGTTGGCGGAAAGGCCTACGTCCAGGCGAGCCCGCTCGGGGCCACGTGGTACTCGCTGCCCCTCTCGGCAGCGGAGGCGCTGGTTCCATCGTCGGCGCCGGTCCCCGTCCCCTCGTCGATCCCGTCCTTCGACCCGGCGACAATGCTCGCGCCCTTCCTGAAGGACCCGGGCGTGAAGATCACGTCGGGTGGCGTGCAGCAGCTTGACGGGCACGACCAGGACGTGGTGACGGTGACGGTGGCGGGGTCGAGCGTCGTCGCCTGGCTCGCCCAGGCCGAATCCATGACGGGCTCGAGCGGCGTGCCCCTGCCGTCCCTGCCACCCACCTTCCCCGACGTCCCGGTGACCTTCTGGTTCGACCACGCCTCGGGGCAGCTCTCGAAGGTGAGCACGACCCTCGCGGATGCCACCAGCACACTGACGGTGGCGCTCACGATCAAGGCCCACAGCGGGACCGTCTCGATCCAGGTTCCGCCGCCCGACCAGACGCAGGACGCCTCTCAGCTCCTGCAGATGGTCATGGGAGCCGGCGGGAACCCGTTCGCGTCGCCGGCGCCCTGACCCTGACCCGGCCGGCTGCAGGGATCCCGGCCGGCCGCCCGGACCCGACCGGGCCGCCCCGGGTCGGGTAGGCCCACCGCTCGCCTGCCGGGCGAGCAGGGCTCAGGAGCCGCCGGTCGTCACGTGTGCGCCGCTCCGGACGCAGCGGTGATCGTGGTCACGGTCGACGAGCCGGCCGCCGAGCTGGACGATCCCGCTGCGGCGCCGGACGCGGCCGCCGAGCTGGACGATCCCGCGGCGGCGCCGGAAGCCGCAGTCGTCGCGGCGTTTGATCCCGCTGCGGAGGCGGCCGCAACAGGCGTCGTGGCCGCATGACCAGCGTACGTGGCCGCCGCGAGGCCGCCGAGGCCGACGACCGCCGCCATGCCGGAAGCAGCGGCGCCGATCGTGAAGAGGGCGAGCTGCGTTCGTCAGGAATCGAGAAGCGCGGGTCCGGGCGCCGGATCGAGCATGCCTGCCATGGACATCACGATCACGACGTCAGGAGGAGACATGACCGGCTCGTCGACCCAGGGAATCAAGACCATCCTCCATCCCGTGACCGACCTGGCGAAGGCCAAGGCCGTCTACGCCGCCCTGCTCGGCATCCCGCCGCAGCACGACGCGCCCTACTACGTCGGCTTCGAGGCCGCAGGGCAGCACATCGGGCTGGTGCCGGGCGGTGGACCGCAGGGCATGACGTCACCCGTGGCCTTCTGGCACGTGGCGGACCTCGAGGCGAAGCTGGCCGAGGTGACCGCCGCCGGAGCCACCGTGAAGGAGCCCGCGCACGACGTCGGTGGCGGTCGCCTGGTCGCCACGGTCACCGACCCCGATGGCAACGTCCTCGGGCTGCTCCAGGACCGGTGAGGGCCGATCCCCCTCCCGCAGGCAGCGTCGTCGCGACAACACGCATCGGCGTACCCGCGACGTCGATCGCCGGGCCCGCCGCCGGCCGCGCGGAGCTGGCTGGGGGGCGACCGTTGCCGCGACCGCGCCGACGAAGCAGAATCCGACATGCCGCTCGACGCTGTCAGATCGAGCCACGCGCCCCCGACGGACGCCGCCGAAGGCGTCCTCGCCCAGAGATGGAGACACGATGAGCATGGCCTCGAGCACCGACACGCCGTCGGAAGCGCTGCCGGTCGCAGATAGCCACGCGCTGATCCGCGTGCACGGCGCACGCGAGAACAACCTCAAGAACGTCAGCATCGAGATCCCGAAGCGCCGGCTGACGGTCTTCACCGGCGTCTCGGGCTCCGGCAAGAGCTCGCTCGTCTTCGCCACGATCGCCGCCGAATCCCAGCGGCTGATCAACGAGACCTACAGCGCGTTCGTCCAGGGCTTCATGCCGACGCTGGACCGGCCGGACGTCGACCTGCTGGAGGGGCTGACAACCGCGATCATCGTCGACCAGGAGCGGATGGGCGGCAACCCGCGCTCCACGGTCGGCACCGCCACCGACGCCAACGCGATGCTCCGGATCCTGTTCAGCCGGCTCGGGCAACCGCACATCGGCTCGCCCCAGGCGTTCTCGTTCAACACGCCGTCCGTCCATGGGGCGGGGTCGATCACGGTCGAGAAGGCGGGGGCGAAGGCCGAGAAGAAGACGTTCACGGTCACCGGCGGGATGTGTCCGCGTTGCGAGGGCAGGGGCACGGTCTCGGACGTCGACCTCGCGGAGCTCTTCGACGAGACAAAGTCCCTCGCCGATGGCGCGATCACGGTCCCGGGCTACACCCCGGGCGGTTGGAACTACCGCCTCTACGCGTCGTCGGGATTCTACGACCCGACCAAGCCGATCCGCGACTTCAGCGCGAAGGAGCGCCACGACTTCCTGTACCGGGAAGCGACCCGGATGAAGATCGAAGGCATCAACATGACCTACGAGGGGCTGGTGCCGCGGATCCAGGGGTCGTACCTGTCCAAGGACCAGGAATCCCTGCAGCCCCACATCCGGGCGTTCGTGGACCGGGCCGTCACCTTCGCGGCCTGCCCCGCCTGTGGCGGCTCGCGCCTCGCCGAGGGGGCGCGTTCCTCCCGAATCCGTGGATTGAACATCGCCGACGCCTGCGCAATGCAGATCAGCGACCTGGCCGGATGGATCCGCGACCTCGACGAGCCGTCGGTCGCGCCGCTGCTCGCGGCCCTGCGACACCTTCTCGACTCGTTCGTGGAGATCGGGCTCGGGTACCTCAGCCTCGAGCGGTCGTCCGGGACGCTGTCCGGCGGCGAGGCGCAGCGCGTCAAGATGATCCGCCACATCGGGTCGTCGCTCACCGACGTCACGTACGTCTTCGACGAGCCCACCACGGGCCTCCACCCGCACGACGTCCAGCGGATGAACGGCCTGCTCCGCCAGCTCCGGGACAAGGGCAACACCGTGCTGGTCGTCGAGCACGAGCCGGAGGTGATCGTGACGGCCGATCACGTCATCGACCTCGGCCCCGGCGCCGGCACGGAGGGCGGGACCGTCTGCTTCGAGGGCACCGTCGAGGGGCTGCGGGCAAGTGACACCCTGACGGGACGCCACCTGGGCTACCGGGCCGCGCTCAAGCCGAAGACCCGGACCGCGGCCGGCACGGTCGAGATTCGCCACGCGAGCCAGCACAACCTCCGGGACGTCAGCGTGGACGTCCCGATCGGCGTGCTGTGCGTGGTCACCGGGGTGGCCGGGTCGGGCAAGAGCTCGCTGATCCACGGCTCGATGCCCAGGGCCGCCGGGGTCGTCGCGATCGACCAGGCGCCGATCAAGGGGTCGCGGCGCAGCAACCCTGCGACCTACACCGGGCTGCTGGACCCGATCCGGAACGCGTTCGCGAAGGCGAACGGCGTGAAGGCGGCGCTCTTCTCCGCCAACTCCGAAGGCGCCTGCCAGGTCTGCAACGGCAACGGCGTCATCTACACGGAGCTCGGCTTCATGGAGACCGTGGAGTCCGTGTGCGAGGAGTGCCAGGGCAAGCGATTCCAGGCGAGCGTCCTGGAGTACAGGCTCGACGGCCGCGACATCAGCGAGGTGCTCGCCATGTCCGTCGGCGAGGCGCTGGAATTCTTCGGCGCCGGCGCCGCGAGGACCCCGGCCGCCACGGCGATCCTCGCCCGGATGGCCGACGTGGGGCTCGGCTACCTGCTGTTGGGCCAGCCGCTCACGACCCTCTCCGGCGGGGAGCGGCAGCGGCTCAAGCTGGCGATCCAGATGGGCGCCGATGGCGGGATCTACGTGCTCGACGAGCCGACCTCGGGCCTCCATCTCGCCGACGTCGACCACCTGCTGGCGCTGCTCGATCGGCTGGTGGACGGTGGCAAGTCCGTGATCGTCATCGAGCACAACCTCGCGGTCATGGCGCACGCCGACTGGATCATCGACCTCGGCCCCGGCGCCGGCCACGACGGCGGCCGGATCGTGTTCGAGGGCACGCCCTCCGAGCTCGTCGCCGCGCGCTCCACGCTGACCGGCGAGCACCTCGCGGCCTACGTCGGCAGCTGACCCGGCCGGCGCGCACGGGGGCAGGCGCGATCTCCAGGTCCGTTCACGTCGTCCCGACCGATCGAGGGCGTGGTCCCGCGCAGTCACCGGCCCGTCCCGCTCTCGATCTGGTCGTCTGTGGCACGATCCTTCAGTGACCAGCCAGCCCGCCGCGACGCAGCATCTGCGCGACCTCGCCTGGCTGCGCCGCGTCCGCGACCGGATCGACCGCGAATACGAGCAGCCGCTGGACGTCGAGGCGCTGGCCCGCGGCGCGCACATGTCGGCCGGACACCTCAGCCGGCAGTTCCGCCTCGCCTACGGCGAGTCGCCGTACGGCTACCTGATGACGCGGCGCATCGAGCGCGCGATGGCCCTGCTGCGGCGTGGCGACCTCAGCGTCACCGAGGTCTGCTTCGCGGTCGGCTGCTCGTCGCTGGGCACGTTCAGCACGCGTTTCACGGAGCTCGTGGGGATTCCGCCCAGCGCCTACCGGCGCAACGCGGCGCGCACGACCGAAGGGATGCCGTCCTGCGTCGCGAAACAGGTGACGAGGCCGGTGAGGCATGACCGTTCCGTCACTGACCTGGCGGTCGGGCCCGGCCACGCGGTCAGGCCTGACCATGCGGTCAGGCCTGACCATGCGGTCAGGAATTCGAGAAGCGCCGGCCACGACACGCACCTAGCATGGCCGCCATGGACATCACGATTCACACGACCTCCCTGCCGCACGACGACCCCGACGCCTCCCTGGCGTTCTATCGCGACGTCCTCGGCTTCGAGGTCCGCACCGACGTCGGCAAGGGCCGGATGCGCTGGATCACGGTCGGCCCCCCGAACCAGCCCGGGACGTCCATCCTCCTCGCGCCGCCGGCGGTCGACCCGGGCATCACCGAGGACGAGCGCCGCACCATCACCGAGATGATGGCGAAGGGCACCTACGGCTGGATCCTCCTGGCGACCACGGACCTCGACGGCACCTTCGAGCGGCTGGAGGCGAGCGGCGCCGAGGTCGTCCAGGAGCCGACAGAGCAGCCGTACGGGGTTCGCGACTGCGCCTTCCGCGATCCTGCGGGCAACCTGATCCGCATCAGCGAGACGCGCTGAGCCCTCCGGCACGGGATCGACCCCGCCCGCGCCCATCCTTCGCGCTACAGCCGGACGACGATCTCGAGGCCTGCGTCCTTGCGGAGCACCTCCGCGCTGGTCAGCCCGCGCCATCGATGGAGGAGAAGGTCGCAGGAGGCGTCGCCAACCCGCACGCCGCGGATGACGACCTTCGTGAGGCCGGCGGGCAGGAGCGGGCGGTCGAGCGTCAGGCGCCGGTTCGGTGCATCTGCCTGCAGGCCCAGCATCGTCCGGATCAGCATGAGCGCGGCGCCCGCCGCCCACGCCTGCGGCGAGCAGGCCACCGGATAGGCGATGGGGGCGCCGGTCGATGCCCGGTCGAAGCCGCAGAAGAGCTCCGGGAGGCGAAACGCCGGGAAGTGCTGGGCGGCAGCCAGCATGCCGCTCGCCAATGCGTCGGCCGCGTCGTCGAAGCCATAACGGCGAAGGCCCGCGGCCGCGATCGCCGTATCGTGCGGCCAGACGCTCCCCGTGTGGTAGCCGATGGGGTTGTACCCGGTCTGGCCGGCGGCGAAGGTTCGGAGCCCCCAACCGGAGACCATGGCCTTGGATCCGAGCGCCGCCGCGGCGGCGGGGGCGTCCTCTGCCCGGACGATTCCGCTCCACAGGGCATGGCCGGCGTTCGAGCCGACGGCATCGACCGCGCGCTTCGCGCCGTCGAGAGCCATCGCGATGGATCCGTCCGGGAGCCGGAAGTGCTCCGCGAACCGGCGCTGGATCTCGGCCGCCTCGGCCTCGAGCCGATCGGCAAGCGGCGCATCGCCGCGCCGCCGAGCAAGCCGGGCGATCCGCACCTTGGCATCGAAGACATAGCCCTGGACTTCCGCGAGGGCGATCGGCGTGTCCGCGAGGGTGCCGTCCAGCCAGCGGATCGAGTCGCTCGAATCCTTCCATCCCTGGTTGCGGAGGCCGGTGTCCGCGCGCCGCGCGTACTCGACGAACCCGTCGCCGTCCCGATCGCCCCATCGATCGATCCACTCGAGCGCAGCGAGGGCGTTCGGCCAGAGGCGGTCGACCAGGGCGTCGTCCCCCGTCCAGTCATGCGTCTCGCCGAGCAGGATGAGCCAGAGAGGCGTCGAGTCGACCGAGCCGTAGTAGGGCGAAAACGGGAGCTCGCCGGTCCGGCTCATCTCGCCGGTCCGGAGCTCGTGGAGGATCTTGCCCGGCTCCGCGTCCCGCCAGGCGTCGACCGCGGTGGCCTGGCGCGCGGCGAGGATCTCGAGGGACTGGATCGCCAGCTGCGGCGCAAATGAGACGGCCTGCATCGAGGTGATCAGCGAGTCACGCCCGAAGAGGGTGGTGAACCACGGCACCCCCGCGGCGATGAAGCGATCACCGGCCGGGTCGGTCGACTCGAGCAGGCACAGGTCGTCGAGCGAGCGGCGGATGACCTCGTTGATCAGGTCGTCGTCGGTCTCGATCGACGCGCCGCTGCTCAGCCAGCGGGCATGCGCGCCGGCAGGATCCACCGCGTCCGGATCGATCCCCGGGGCCTTCTGTGCGGGCTCTCGCGAGGCGTTGACGGACCACGTGATCTGGCGCTGCTCACCGGGACGGAGCGGGCCCGTCCAGCGCGCCAGGACCGAGCCGTCCTGCTCGTCGCGGCCGGGACGGAGGGTCGGAACCGGATCGAACGCGACGCGGCTCCGCACCGTGACGCCGTCGAGCCCGACGTACGCGAACTCGAGCCCGCCGTCGGCGGTCACCTCGATCGGCAGGAGGCTGCCCCGAGCCGGCCGCGCGTACCCACGCACCTCGAAGATGTCCGCGAAGTCCGCGTCGAGCTCGAGCTCGACGTCGCAGTCGAACGAGATCGGCCCGTGGTTCTCGATGGCGAGGCGCTCCCGGTAGGCCTCGGCGATCGTCCGCTCGCGCGCGATCGAAACCGTCTGGCGCAGGATCAGCTCGTCGCCGCCCATCTTGTCGCCCGGGTCCTTGCGGAACTCCGGGTTCGTGGCCTGCATGACGCCACGCCAGCTCCCACCGGGGTCGGAATAGAGCATGACCGGGCGGACGCCGGCGATGCGAAGCACGCTGCAGGAGAGGATGCGGGTGTCCCCGTCGTAGAGGCCCATGCCCCGCGCATCGGGATGGACGTCGCCGAACCCGTCGGACACGAGAAAGAGGTCCAGGTGCTTGAGGACCTGGGCCGACCCGAGATCCGTCGCCTTGACAATCGCCCGCGGCCGGGCTGGAAATGTCCGGGCCGGGCTGCTGGCCTCCGGCGCTACGCGGCGTGCCACGATCGGAGTCTACGCGACCCCGCGGAGACGAGCGTCCGCGATCCCTGCGGTCGGCTCCGCCGAAGGCTCCTCGAGGAGCCCAGCGGCCCAGCAGTCGGACGCAGCGAACCCGCAGCATGGCGGGCATGGCGACGATCTCCCGATCGCCTTGCGCGGAAGCCAGTCGTCGTCCTGGCGATGCCCCAGCAGGGCGGACCCTCGACATGGGAGCGACGCAAGGCGTCGCGGGCCGGGCTGCCGTGTCGGGGGCCATCGAGAGATCGTCCTGCTCAGGATGGGGCCGCGCTAGTTTCGTGCGGATCACGGCGCATGGTCCGGGGCTTGCGGCCGCATGAACAACCGACAGCCGCCGCGCCTCCGGGACAGCAGATCGCCCCCGTCATCGATGCGGACGACGGGGGGCGACCCTGTTGCCGGTTCGTCGAGCTGGTCGTCAGGGTGCGGTGCTCGGCGATGCGGAGGGGCTCGCGAGGCCTGACGGGCTCGGCGCGAGGTCGCTCGGACTCGCAAGGTCGCTCGGGCTCGCGCTCGGGAGCGCGGACGGGCTCAGGCTTGCGAGTGGCACGCTCGGCGTGGTTCCGTCGTCGAGGGCGCACAGGCGGCGAGCGCGGCGGCGGCAATGGCAAGGATTGCGATGATTCGTCTCATCGGGCATCTCCTCAACTGTGAGGTCTGGACCCCCGGCATGGACCGTGGAGTGGTCCAACTCGGGGCTGCAATCGTCCGATGCGTCGGCTAAGCGAGGCATTGCGCGCTTCGCCGGCCGACTCGCAGCCGCGTTTCACTCCGCGGCGAGCCCGGGCGAACCGTCAGCATTCGCGGCGATCAGCGGTCGCGGCGATCCGGGTCGCTGCTGCGGGTCTCGTTGGCCTTCGCGCGCTGCTTGTTGACGGTGCGGGCAGCGATCTCCTCGGCGGTTTCCTTCGATCGACCCGCGTCGATCTCGCTCTCCTTGATGTGCTCGTACTGTCGCTCGCGCTTCGCCGACCAGGCGCTTCGAGGCATGTGACCACCTCCTTTCCGACGAATCGACCGTGTCGGCCGGCTGTGGGCTCGACGGGGCGCGCGGGCTTGACGGCGCGGGCCGGCCTCATACCCGCCGGGCGGGCCTCCCCCCACGTGTGGCCGGACTCACCCCCGCTGGGCTGGCCTCATTCTCGCCGGGCCGGCCTCATTCTCGCGGGATCGCCGCCGATCGGGCGTGATCCATGACCGGCACCGCACGGCCGCTGCGCGGACCGGCTGTCGCGAAGATCCGGGTGACTCCTTCGCTGCGAATCGAGACCTGGCCGGATCCGGATTCGTCTGCGTCCGCGCGCGGCTCGTGCTGGTCGATGAGCTGGCGGTAGAGCTGCTCGTAGTCGTCGACCATCCGCTCGGCGGAGTAGCGCCGGCGCGTCCTGTCGCGGATGATCCGCCGGTCCAACGAACCCGCGCGGTCGATCGCCAGGCGCGCCTCGGCGAGGTCGTCCACGAGGAACCCCGTCCGGTTGTGCTCGATGATCTCGGGCAGCGCGCCGGCGCGCCGGGCGATCACCGGCGTTCCTGTCGCCATCGTCTCGATCGCCACGAGGCCGAACGGCTCGGGCCAGGCTCCGAGCATCAGGCTCGCCAGCGCGCCCGAGACGAGCGCATCGCGCTCCGTGGGGCCGACCTCGCCGACGAAGTCGACGATGCCCTCGGCAATCGCGGGCGCCACGATGCGGTCGAAGAGCGCGCGCTCCGCGTCCGAGTAGACCTTGGCGGCCATGCGGAGCACGAGCCCCGTCGAGCGGGCAAGCTCGATCGCCTCCTCGACACCCTTCTCGGTCGCGACGCGCCCGATGAACGCGAGATAGGTGCCGGGCTCGCGCTCGAACGGGGTTGCCGTGAAATCGAGGCCGTGATGGATCGTCCGCGCCCAGTTCGCACCGGGAGACCATCGCCGCTGGCTGTCGCTGATCGCGACGAGCGGGACGTCGCGGAACTCCTCGAGAAGCGCCGGGACGCCCGCGGTGTCGAGTCGACCGTGGAGGGTCGACACCGTCGGGGTGGGACACCAGCGGGCGAACGGCAGGCCGAGCGCATCGAGGTGCGAGTGGATGATGTCGAACTGGTCGGCCATTGCCCACGCCCTGGCCAAGGTGATGTTGATGTACGCGGAAGGATCATCGTGGTAGCCGAGGGACCACAGGCTGCGCGGGACCGTTGGGACGAGCGCGCACTCGACCCGCGAATCTCCCGGCGCAAAAAGGGTCACGTGATGCCCCCGGCGGTGAAGGCCTTCCGCGAGGGCCGCCACGACGCGCTCGGTGCCCGCGTACTTCTCGGGTGGGACGGGCAGCATCGGCGGCGACAGCACCGCGATCCGCAACCGTTCCTTCGAGCTGGACGGGGCTGGTCTCGGACCATCGGTTGATAGCACAGGGGCCTCCGGGACGCGGACGAGGTTTCCCCATTGTCGGCGGGCCCGCATTTTCCTGCGTCGGATGAGGCAGATATCCGCGCACGCCCGACAACTCCGTTGCGGTCGCATGTCAATGCCGCGCCCAGAGCGCGCCCCGGAGCCTCCGGCTCCCGCGCACGTCGGGTCGCGAGGTCGACACGCGTGTGCAATCTCCGTGGTGACGCTGGGGGGATGGACGTAGCGCCTCCCGGGCGACGCTTGACCCGGCGGCCCGCGGGCCGGAATCCCACCTGATCCAGCACGGAGTTCCGGAGATGGTCCTGTTCTTCCTCGCGGCGTCGGCCGCGTTGCTGATGCTGGCGCTGCTCGTCCCGATCTTCGTGATGGTTGGCGCCGTAGTCGGGTTCCTGGCCGCGACGCAGCTCGCCTGAGTGCCGGGATCGGCCGGCCGACGGGACCGGTCGCAGGCGCGGCCTGGTCGCAGGCGGCGCACCGCAGGCGCATCCTCGGCGTCGAACGTAGCGAGCTCGATCCGGGCGGCCGACGGTCCGTGCGGGTCGCGCCCGGGTGGCGCGTCGGCCGGCTCCAGGGCTTCGCACTGCGTCGCGGCGTCTGTCACGGGGACGCAACAGCCGCCCCGTCAGCGGCCGGGCATGTGCAACGGGAAGTGGGCGATGGTGATCCCCGGGCGCATTCAACGCCGATAAGGGAAGGGGAATGACATGGGCATCCTTGCGTGGATCGTTCTCGGAGCGATCGCCGGGTTCATCGCCAACATGATCGCGGGAGGCCGCGAAGGCGTCATCGGGACCATCCTCCTCGGCATCGTCGGGGCGGTGGTGGGCGGGTTCATCGCGGGCTCGCTGTTCCACATCGCGGACGTGACCGGCTTCAATCTCACGAGCATCCTCGTTGCGATCTTCGGGGCCGTGGTCGTGCTGGTCCTCTGGCACGCGCTCTCCGGCCGCCGGGACGTCGGCATCCGGGCCTGATACCGGGCCCGTGGGTCGGCCACGGACGGGCCCTCGCGGCCCGCCGTGCGCCGATCTCCGATCGAGCAGCTCAAAGGACATCGCGGCCTCCATGCGCCCGGCTCACGGGTGCACGGAAGGCCGCGGTTCCTTTTGAACAGGGCGCCGGGTACGGGAGCGCGGCGCCCGGTCGCGGGTGCGCGGCGCTCGGTCGGGAGCGAACCCGGCGTCACACCCTCGCAACCCGTGCGAGGGTCGCGCTGATTCGTGCGCAACCTGCCCGACGGCAGGCTGGTCGCGACAGACGTTCCTCGAACCCACGATTGTCGGAGCCGCCTCCATGAGATCGCACGCCGTCTTCGTCTCGACGTATCCGCCGCGCCACTGCGGCATCGCCACGTTCACGCGCGACCTCTCGGCTGCCGTCGGTAACCGCGAGATCGTCGCGATTCATCGCCGCGGCGATCCGATCCTCTATCCGATGGAGGTCACCGGCCTGATCAAGGCGGACCTGCGGCCCGACTACGCACGTGCGGCCGACCGCATGGTGCGGTCCGGCGCTGAGGTGGTCTCGATCCAGCACGAGTACGGCATCTTCGGGGGACGCGACGGCGCGTTCATCCTCGATCTGCTCGATCGCCTGGACCGCGTCGACGTGCCGATCGTCGCGACGCTCCACACGGTGCTGCGCGAGCCGAGCGCATCGCAGCGGGCCGTGATGGAACGGATTCTCGGTCGCGCGACGGTGAGCGTCGTGATGTCCCACGCCGCGGCGGGCCTCCTCGTCGACGTGTATGGCGCCGCGCCGTCGCGCGTCCGCATGATCCCGCACGGAGTGCCGGACCTGCCGCTCGTCGATCCGGACGTGCACAAGAGGGAGTTCGAGCTCGAGGGCCGCGAGGTCATCCTGAGCTTCGGGCTGCTCGGGCCGGGAAAGGGTTACGAGCACGCCATCGAGGCGATGGCGCGCGTCAGGAGTGCGCGTCCGACGGCGCTCTTCGTCGTGCTCGGGTCGACGCACCCGGACCTCGTGCGCGCCGAGGGCGAGGCGTACCGCGACCGGCTTCGCCGGATGGTCGACGACCTGGGCCTCGCCGACCACGTGCGGTTCGTCGACCAATTCGTCGGCCAGGACGAGCTCGGCAGGTGGCTGCTCGCGGCCGACGTCCTGGTCATGCCGTATCCCAACCTGGACCAGATCGTCTCCGGGACGCTCTCCTACGCCCTCGCGGCGGGCAGGCCGGTGGTCTCCACGCCGTTTGCGTATGCGGCCGAGGTGCTCGCGGGAGGGAGGGGCATCCTCGTGCCGCCGGGTTCTCCGGGCGCCCTTGCGGATGAGCTGGAGGGCCTCCTCGCCGACGCGCCGCGGCGTCGCGAGATGGGCGGCCACGCGTACCTGTTCAGCCGCCGGATGCTCTGGCGAGAGGTCGCGGCAGAGTACCGCTCGGTCTTCGAAGAAGTGGTGGACGGGGCCGGCGCCCTCGCCCGGGGCTCGGTCGCTGCCGATGCCTGAGCGGGCTCCGCTCTTCCCGGCGGAGCGGCGGCACCTGGAGTCCCTCACCGACGCGTACGGGATCCAGCAGCACGCGCGCGGACGCATGCCCGACCCCGCCTTCGGGACGTGCACCGACGACGTGGCGCGGGCCATCGTGGTCGACCTCGATCACGCGGACACGCTCGGCTGGGATGCCGTCGACACGTCCGTGCGGCGCTCCCTGGCGTACCTCGAGGCCGCGTTTCAGGCGTCGATCGGCCGCTTCAGGAACTTCCGCTCGACCGATGGCACGTGGCTCGATGACGGCGCGTCCGAGGACTGCCAGGGGCGTGCGCTCCTCGGCCTCGCCCACACCGCGACGCGGGCAGGTTCCGGCGAGGTTCGGCGCACGGCGGGCCGCCTCCTGGTCGATGCGATCCCGATGGCAGCCCGCCTGACGACGATCCGGGGCCGTTCCTGGGCGGCCCTCGCCCTGGCCACGGCGGCCGACCTGCGGGGATACGGGTCGCTGCGCCCTGTCCTCCGGCAGCTCGGCGACCGCCTGGAAGCCGCGTTCACGGGCGGCGCCTACGCGGACGACTGGCCGTGGCCGGAAGAGACGGTCACCTACGAGAGCGCCCTGCCACCGCGGGCCCTCATCATCGCCGGCGATCGCCTCGCCCGGCCAGCCATGGTGGACCTGGGCCTGCGGACCTTCGACTGGCTCACGTCCGTCGAGACCAGCGGGGCCGACCTGTTCCGTCCGATCGGCAACCGGGGCTGGTGGCCCAGGGGCGGAGCCAGGGCGAGCTTCGACCAGCAGCCGATCGAGGCGGGCTCCGTCGTCCTGGCCGCGGAGGCGGCCTACGGGGCGCGAGGAGCGCAGGCCGACCTGGACGCCGGCGACCGCGCCTACGCGTGGTTCCTCGGCGCAAACGACCTCGGCCTGTTCGTCGCGGACCCGGCGGGCGGCGGCTGCCACGACGGGCTGGGGCCCTGGGGAGCGAATCCGAACCAGGGCGCCGAGTCGACGCTCATGTGGCTCTCCGCGGTCGAGGCGATCCGGCGGCTTCGGCGGACGGCCCTCAGCCGGCCTGGTCGGACGCCCGTCGACGGCGAGGCTCGGGGCACGAGCCAACGTATGCCAGCACGTCGCTGAACGTCGCGGATGCCACTGCGACGGCGGTGTCCGCCGCACCGTAGTAGAGAAGCAGCCGGTCCGTCTCGGCATCGACGACCCAGCCACACGGGAACACGACCTGGTCGACGTCCCCCGCGCGCTCATAGGGCGCGGCCGGCCCGAGCACCCACTCCTCGCTTCGGCGAAGGGTGATCGTGGGATCGTCGAGGTCGAGGAGGGCGAACCCTGCCCGGTAGATGGGGCCGCCGGCGGTGAGGTGGACGCCGTGATACATCACGAGCCAGCCGATGTCCGTCTCGATGGGGGGCGGCCCGAGCCCCACCTTCCCGGCATCCCACCAGGCGCCATCCCGCGCCTCGACGAGGAGCGAGTGGTCGCCCCAGTGGCGCAGGTCCGGCGAGTAGGAAACCCACATGTGGGCGCCGCCCCGGAGCGGCGTGGGGCGATGGATCATCGCCCACCGACCGCCGATCCGGCGCGGGAACAGGGCGGCGTCCTTGTCTTCGGGCGGCATGACGGGCCCGAGCCTCGTAACCGCGCGGAAGTCCCGTGTCGTGGCGAGCGAGACGAGCGGGCCGAGCTGGCTGTAGGCGGTGTAGGCGATCGCCCACTCGTCGCGCTCGGCCAGCCAGGTGATGCGGGGGTCCTCGCAGCCCCACAGCTCCTCGGGATGCCGTTCCGGATCCGGTCGCACGAGCGGTTCGGCGTCGAAGCGCCACCCGCCGATGCCATCGTCGCTTCGGGCGACCTGGAGGTGGGAGATGCCCCGCCGGTCCTCGACCCGCACCAGGAGGATCGTCTCGGCGCCCAGGCGGGCGGCGCCCGGGTTGAACACGGCGTTGGCCGCGCGCGGCAGGAGGTCCGCGGTGATGATCGGGTTGCCGGGATCGCGGGTGAACAGGGCCGCAGCGGAAAGCCTGTCCGTCGATGGTCATCGCTCGTGATGGAGCCGCATCGGTCAGTTGGGCTGCCGCGCCCGGTACCCGGCCCGGTACGCCTCGCGCAGCGTCGCGATCTCGGCGCTGACCGCCTGCCACTCCGGGCTGTCGGACGAGATTTCGGCGAGGTGCCGCTCCGCCGCCCGCCACTGCGCCAGGACGTCGCCGAGCGCGAACACCGTGCCCGACGCCGACTTCGAACCATCCGTCGGCTGGAGGATGGCCACGAAGCGACCGTCGTCCTGCGGGAGCGATCAGGTAGCGCACGCGGAGCTCCCGACCGTCGGAGCGCCGAATCGTGGTCTCCCCGGCGAGCTCGGGGCGGCCGGCCGCCTCCCATTGGGTCCGAAGCTCGGCCGTTTCACCGTCCGTGTTCGGCTGCGCCGAGAATGCTCCGCGTGGTGCCGCCCTCAGATCGGAGAGCGTCGTCCCGAGGAGCTCCAACGCGGAATCGCTGGCAGCCTCGACCGTCCCGGTCCCATCCAGGACGATCGTGGCCAGGTCGACGGGCTGCGAGGCGTGCGCCAATCCGAACCCCCTGCGGAGGACTATACATGGCGTTGAAGGCTGCGCCTCGCGTGCGTCCCACCGCGAAGCCCGGGGAGCCTTCGATGCGAGCGCGCGAGACGGCCGGCGCGGCCGGCCGTCTCTGTCAGGCCTGGTTTGGAGGCGGCGCGGACACGCCGGTGGCAGGGCGGGACGTCGCGGCCTCGGGAATCGAGGGATCAATCGATGGCACGTGGCCTTCCCCTGCGGATGCGCCTGCAGCGCCCTCTCGCCCCGCGGCCGTCGAGCTGCCCTCCTCGGCCGGACCGACGCCGTCCACATCGAGCAGGTATCCGATCCCCTGGAATGTTCGGATGCGGCCCGGCTCACCCGGCTCGGCGCCCAGCTTGCGCCGGACCCGGCTCACCCAGACGCGGAGATACTGGAGGTCGTCGCGATACTCGGGTCCCCAGACCTTCGTGAGCAGCTCCGTGTGCAGGACGACCTTGCCCGCATTGGCCGCGAGGTGCTGGAGGAGGAGCCACTCGGTCCGCGAGAACTGGACCAGCTCGCCGGATCGCATGACCATGCGCCGCTCCAGGTCGATCTCGACGTCGTCGAACCGGATGATGCCCACCCCCGGCGACGCCCCGGTGCTCCGCCGAAGGACGGCTCGAACGCGCGCCGCGAGCTCGTCGGGGTGGAACGGCTTGGCGATGTAGTCGTCTGCCCCAAGGTCGAGGCCCTTTGCCTTGTCCGCCGTTGAGCCCTTGGCGGTGAGCAGGATGACCGGGACCGGCCGCCCTTCGCGCAGCTGCCCCATCACCTCGATCCCATCGAGGTCGGGCATGACGATGTCGAGCAGGACCACGTCCGGGCGATATTCCTCGGACTTGCGGATCGCCTCCTCGCCGCTCGCGGCGGTGATGACCCGGAACCCCTCCTCGCCGAGGGCGATCGCCACGAGCTTGGTGATTCGCGGCTCGTCATCCGCGACGAGAACGAGCGGTTGCGATGCCACGAACACCTCCGGACTTGGCCCCGGCGACCGCGCTGAATGCGGCCCCGGTGGCGGCTCTTCGTGAGGATGATGCGCGACCGGGTCGCGATGCGGTATGCCGAGCGGCCCTGACATTACATCGGCGTTGCAGGTCGGGGCGAAGAAGCGCCCCGAGGTGGGCGGCGGACGCGGCCGGGTCTCGGTCGTGTCCGCCGGGAGCGCGGGACCGTCAGCGCGGACGGTCGAGGTCGGATGGCGGATACGACGGATCATCGATCGGGCGACGAGGCTGGCGGGTGAGGTCGTCGCCGAGATTCCCGAGATCCTTGCGCACCTCGTCGCCGACGTTGCCCACCTTGTCGGCAAGGTCCTCGCCGTCGCGATTGCGCCAGGCTTCCTTCGTCTTCTCCTCCGTCTCGCGGTAGGTGCGCTTTGCGTCGTCCATCTCATGCCCCTGGTGGTGGCCGCCCGGAAGGCCCGGGCGACTCTCGAGCAGAATCGCCGTCCGCCCGTTGCGCCACGACTGCGGGACGCTCCATGGAGTTGCGGACCTGTTGCACATCCGGCGACCGGCCGGTGCCTTCCCGGGCGGCCGCGGCCGGGCGATTGTCAGTCGCTGAACTCGCCCTCGTAGATGGGCAGGACCACCGAGAACTCGCTCCCGCCGCCCTCTGCAGGGGCAGCCCGGATCTGCCCGTCCATGGCGTCGACAAGGCGGCGCGACACGTACAGCCCGATCCCGGCGCCTCCGGCCATCTTCGCGGTCTTGGCGGAGCGGTAGAACGGCTCGAACAGGCTCTCGGCCTCGTCGGGGTCGATCCCGGCGCCGCGGTCGCGGACGCGCATCGCGACGCCGCCGGGGGCCGACTCGACCTTCACGTCCACGACGGAGCCGGCGTCGCTGTACTTGGCTGCGTTCGAGAGCAGGTTGCGAAGGACCTGCTGGACGCTCGTCTCATCGGCCCTGACCGCCGGAAGGTCGAGGGCGACCTCCACGGCGAACTGGATCGCCGGCCAGCGCATTCGCTCCTGCTCGACCACGATCGGGACGAGGCGCTGGAGGAGGCTGGGCTCCCCGCCAAGGTCCATTCCCTCGTCGAACCGCGCGAGCACGAGGAGGTCCTCGACGAGGCGGTAGAGGCGGTTGGCCTCGCTCGCGATGTCCGCGAGAATCTCGGTCCGGGTCTCCTCGCTGAGCGATACGCCAGGGCGCGTGAGCACGCTCGAACCGCCGTAGATCGTGGTGACCGGTGTACGCAGCTCATGTGAGAGCAGGCTGAGGAACGCCTCGCGGAGCCCCTGTCCCTGGCGGAACGCCGTCATGTCCCGGCACACGACCACCGTGGTCGGCGGAAACGTGCCTGCCGGCTCCGCCACCGGGTACCCGACGATCTCGACCGACGTGTCACGGCGGGAGCGAAGCTGGAATTCCGTGGGACTCGCCGGAAGCTCCGACGGCGAATCCCCGTCCACGTCCCGAAGGCGCCCCAGGAGCTCGGCGAGCGACGCGACACGCCCGCCCAGGAGGCGGCTGGCCGCGGCGTTGTCGGATCGCACGGAGCCGTCGGGCTCGATCACGATGATCCCCTCGCCGAGCGCGCCGATGACTGCCTCCACCTCGGCGGCGTGGCCGATCTCTGCGGAGGCGAGACGTACCCGCTCGAGTCCTGAGGCTCCGACGCGGGCGATCGCCGCGATGAACTCCCGCCGATCCTCGGCGAACTCGTGCGGCAGATCCCACGTGAACGCGAGGACTCCGAAGTCGCGACCGTCGACGGCGAGGGGCACGGCGGCGACCGAGTGAAGCCGCACCTCGATCCCGTGCGAGGCGAGCGACGGCCCGTATCGCTCCGCGTACTCCGCTGGGTCCTCGATGAACACCGGCTCCCCGGTCCGGGCGACGTCGGAGGCGGGCGTTCGTATGTCCAACGGGAGGGTGGACATCACCTCCTCACTCGCAGACGAGTAGCCACGCGACCCGATCGCCTCCAGCTGGTTTCCGCCGGGATCGACGTAGAAGACGACGGCGGCATCAGCCTGGAGGGACGCGATCCCGTGGGTCAGCAATGCATCGGTGATGTGGTCGCGTGTCAGGGCCCCCGTCAGCTCGGCCGCGAGACCCTGGAGCGCACTGAGGCGCCGAACGATCAGCTCGGTCCGTTCCCGGGCCAGCTCGGCCTCGTCGCTCGCACGACGGGAGGCCCTCTCCGCCCGGTCCCGCAGCCAGGCGAGGGTGCTCGTGAGCAGACCGACGAGCCCGAACAGCAGCAGGCGGATGCGATCGGTCTCCGAGGCGACGTCCAGGCGGCCGACGGGCTCCAGGAACGCGAACGCCTCGATGAAGATCGATATCCCGGTCGTGACGAGCCCGGGGATGAAGCCGCCGAGCCAGGCCGCGATCACGACCGCCGCGACCGCCGGCAGGACGTCGACGTTCTGACCCAGCGCCGTGTTCAGGGCGAGCTTGAGGGGGATGACCGCGAGGGCCGGGACGATGGAGAGCGTGACCTGCTGGATCAGCCGGACGCTGCGCCGGGACGTCATGGCTTGGACGCGAGAGCGGGGGTGACGCCTGCCACGAGCCTGCAAGGTCTCCGAACCCGGCGATGATGCGCGATCGCGCGCGAACCGGGCACGATCGGCCAAACCCGAGTGGAGGATGACCCGGTGATCGTCGAACCGACCCATGGCCAGTCGCGAGCCAGCGATACGCAGGCGCGCGATGAGCGATCGATGCTCGTCCTCGAGCTCGCGGTCGCCGGCGTCGCCATCCTGGTGAGCCTCCTCCTTTCCCTGGCCCGTTGATCGGCGCCGGCCTCGCGGCCGGGCCGAACCTCCCCGACGGCCTGCGCATTCTCGCGCGGTCGGGCGCCGTCGGTGCCCGCGGCCGCTAGATCCACCGTCGCAGGCGAAAGACGATCAGCGTGGCGGCGGCCACGACCGCGATCACGATCACCGTGCCCCAGAAGACGCGAGGATCGTCGAGCGAGAACGGCGGCTTCGCGTTCATCCCCATGAAGCCCGAGATCACCCCGGCCGGTAGCAGCATCACCGACACGATCGTGAGCGTCCGCATGATCTCGTTCGTTCGTTGCGCCGTACGGGTCATGTGGATGTCGAAGGTGCCCACGAGCGACTCGCGGCTGCTGTCGATCGCGTCGACCGCATGATCGAAGCGGCCGCCAAGGTCCTGGAAGTACGACGTCGCCGACGTCATCGCGATCGCCTCGAAGTCGGCGCGGGCGAGCGCCGCCACGACTTCCCGGTGCGCCACCAGCGTGCGCCGGGCGGCGGCGATCCGGTGCCGAAGGGCGACCATCGGGCCGAGGAGATCCGCGCCGGCCGACTGGAGCGCGTTCTCGTCGAGCCGATCGACGGTCGCCGCGAGCTCGTCGGAGAGCTCGAGGTAGCTCGTCACGAACCCATCGAGCAGCGCCACCGCGAACGCTCCCGAATCGAGCGCGCCGAGCGCGGTGTCGCGCGCGAGCCGATCGCGGTGCTCGACGAGCGAGCGGATCGGCTCCTCGTGGATGGTGACCACGAAGTTCCGGCCCGCGACCATGTCGAGCGCCGTGGGGTGGTCGCGACCGTCGCTCGTGTTGATGGCCAGGACGCGCAGCTGGAAGTCCGTGCCGGTCAGCCTGAGCCTGGGCTGCGCCGCGGCCTCCAGGAAGCGTCGCGTCGCCTCCGCGTCGATCGGGAGCAGGTCGAGCAGGGCGCCGACTGCGTCGCTGTCCGCGCGGTCAAGGACGTCGATCCAGAGGAGCTGGCGGTCGCCGATCGCGCCGACCGTCGCCGCCGACAACTCCACCGACTGGTCGGAGCGGTCGGCGTCGAAGAGGCGCGCCTCGTGGGGAGGCAGGCCCGCGGGATTCGCGCGCGGAGCTGCCGCCTCGCTCGCGCGGAGTCGCGCGCGGAGCTGCCGTCTCGCTCGCCGGAGTCGCGCGCGGAGCTGCCGCCTCGCCCGCCGAGGCCACGGCCCCGGAATCGCGGCCCGTCAGTTGACGAGTCGGGCCGGTCGCACGCCCCGTCCCATGGCGGATCGGAACGTCAGGAACACGAAGACCGTCGAGAGTCCCACGACGACCCGCGGGGCACCGGCCAGCAGCAGGCCGCTGCTCACGCCCAGCGCGAACCCGGATGCGGCAACGATCCCAAGGTCCGAGAGTCCGTTGACCTGGTCCTGGGCGTCGGCGAGCGCCTCGCGCGCACCGGCAGCGACCGCTGGGACCTGGTCGAGGACCGCGCGCCCGCGCTCGACGATCGTGTCAGCGAGGGCCGCCGGGTCGACCGCGTCGGTCGTGCCATTGGCGTCCTCGTGAACTCGGCTTCTGGCCATTCGGGCCTCCTTGGTGTGGTTGGGCTCCCGCGATCGTCGTCGCGCGCGTGCCACGGCCGCGCGTGGTGGCGGAGCCATCGCGTTGCAGGACCGTGACGATTCGCCGGTCAGCTGCCGATCGCCCTGGCATGCTCGACCCGTCGTGCTTCGGGCGCGGCGGGCCCCGGGTCGGACGCGTCCTGTGCCGGCTCCTCGGAGGGCGAGCCAGCGGGCTCGAGCCCGACCGGCCGGCGCCGTGCCTGGAGGCGCTCCAGGACGATCTCCGCGGAGGCCGCGATCGGCACCGAGATGAACGCACCGAACAGCCCGCCGAGGGTTGCGCCGACCAGGATGCTGACGATGACGATGAACGGCGACAGCCCGACCGTGTTGCGCATGACGATCGGGACCACGACGTTCGACTCCACCACCTGCAGGGCAAGGTAGATGCCGATCACGGGAAGGACGAGATCGGGCCGCACGGCGATGGCGACCAGGACGGCCGGGATCGCGCCCAGGAACGGTCCAACGATCGGCACCGCTTCGAACAGCGCCGCGGCGATGGCCAGCGCGAGCGCGACGGGCAGCCCCAGGAGGGTATACGCGGTGCCGGTCGCGATGCCCATGAGGCCCATCAGCGTCAGCTGACCGCGCATCCAGTGCCCGAGTCGGTCTTCGACGTCGTTCCACGCCATGCGCACGCCCATCCGGCGTTCGAGGGGCAGGAAGGCCAGCCCGAACCGCTGCAGTCGCGCGCGTTCATGAAGCCAGAAGAAGATCAGGGCCGCGATCGTCACCAGCGTGTTGACGATGTCCAGGATGGTGCCGCCTGCCCCGATGACCTGGTCCGACGTGGGCTGCGGCGCGGTCCGGACGGTCCGATCGAGATCGTCAAGGACGGCCCCGAGCGCGGTCGCGAGCGGCGTCGGGAGGTGGGCGATCTCCTCGCGAGCCGTCGCGACGACGGCCGGAACGCGCGCCGCGATCTCGCCCACCTGGGACGCAGCGGTCGACACGAGCAGGACTCCGAGCGCGACGAGAAGGGCGCCGACGGCGAGGAAGAGCAGGCTCGTCGCCGCGGTCCGGCCGAACGGCGCCCGGGTCCGGACTCCGTCCACCACCGGGCGGAGCGCCGACGCGAACAGGATCGCGACGAGGATCATCGCCACGATCTTCAGGCCGGCAAAGGTGCCGGCGACAAGGGCCGCGACCACCACGAGTCCGGCGCCGAACCCGACTCCCCGGCGGGTCCACCGGCCCAGATCCGCGTCCATGGTTCCCTCCCGCATCGGCGCAATGCGTGCCGGTGGGACGCATTGCCGCCTCGGTCGCGCGTGACCCACGCACCCTACAGGCGTGCGTGCCACGACCAGGTTGCGCCCGGTGGAGCGATGCATTGCAGGAGCATCTCGATCGCGACCGGCGTGACTTGGCAACACATCGGCCCTGCGCGGAGATGCCCGTGCAACCTGCGCGGGCGGAGAATTGATCGACCGGCCGTCCACGGGCCGGGCGCTGACCACAGCGGGCGCTGACCACAGCAGGAGAAACGCCATGTGCCTCACGTGCGGATGCAACGATGCCCACAAGGCGATGGGCCAGAACCTGACCTACGAAGACCTTCGCGAGCTGGCGGTCGCCAACCGGAAGACCGTCGATGAGACGCTCCGGACGTTGAGCGCAACGGCGGATGCCGACCGGGAGCGGCATGCCGACGAATACCGGCGCTCCCCGGAGCCGGGCGAGGGGTGATGGTCACGCCGGGCCGGCGCTCGCGTGACAGACGGCCCGACCTCGTCAGCTTCCCGTCGGAGGACCGGGCGTTCGCGCGCGAGGTGGAAGCGAGCGTGGCACGCGAGCATCCGGCTTCGCCCGCGGAGCTCGAGCACGTCCTCCGGGGCCGCTTCCCCCGGGTGGTCGTCCGGCTTCGCTCCCTCTCGGACGAGTCGCGGGCAACCTGGTACGTCTTTCGCGACGGCCGGGTCGTCCCTGCGTGACCAGGTGCTCGCCGACGAATCAGCGCCTGTGAATGAGCTTGACTCGGGGGTGGGCGAGTGGGAGAGGAACGGACCTTGACTCGCCGCCTCGGCGGGGAGAGGCTCCGTTCATGCCTCGCCGCCACCTCCGCGCCGTCGCTGGAATCGGCGTTGTCCTCCTGCCCGTTGCGGTGGGGCTCGCGCGCCTGAGTCCGATCTGGCCCGGACCATCGCTCCCGGCGGAGGCGACCGCGTTGGCGCTGGCGACCGAACCCGCCCACCTGCTGCCGACGATGGGCTGCCCGACTGCGCTGCTCGCGCCTGCCCGCATTGGCGTCGCGGGCGACTCGCTGGTGCTCGTTCCCGAGGCCGGAGGCGGCCCGATCAAGGTCGTGTGGCCGACCGGCTGGGCGGCGTGGCGGCTCGATGGACGCGCTGAACTGGTCTCGCACGACGGCACGGTCGTCGGACGCGAGGGCGAGGTCGTCTCGGGCTTTGGCGGCGGCCTCGGGACCGACGACGCGTTCCACGTCTGCGAGATCGGCGGCTAACGTCGGTCTGGGTGGCTCGCCCGTAGACGCTCGAGGAGGGAGCCGAGCGCGGCCACGTCGAGCAAGGCGCGGGCGCACTCGGGCGTGCCTTCTTCGTAGCAGCGCGACTGCCGCCACTGCCCCAGGCGGGCGAGGGCACGAACGGGCCGCAGCGTGCGATCGAGAGTTCATGCACAGGCGCTCGAGGTCATGCGGAGACGCAGCGCACCGGCGGGTCGTCGCAGCGCGCCGGCGGGTCGTCACGGGGTGGGGGAGTCCCCTGGAGGACTCCCCGCACCGGGCGAGACCGGATCAGGCGGGCTCGCGCCGGAAGATGCCCACGACCCAGAGGACGATCAGCTCGAGGATCGTCCAGCCGACGAACGCGACGACGGCTGCGACATCGAGCGTCGCACCGCCCGCGGAGAGCGCGTTCGAGTTGAGCATCCCTTCGAACGGCGAGACGAAGATCCTGCTCAGGTCGAGAATTCCCGAGACCAGCGCATTGCCGGTCCGCGCATCGAGCAGGAGCAGGACGATCCGCAGCCCGATGATGATCTGGATGAGCCCGAACACCAGGACGACGATCCGCCGGACCATCTCCGGGCCGGCAGGACCGGTCCGGGCGGTGCGGCGGGTCTCTGTCTGAACGGACTCGCGAAACGCCGGCGTGGGTCCCGTCCCCGGGGCGGGCATCGCGGCACGGTCCGTGGTCACGAGCGTCTGGTCGACTCGATCGGTGGTCATTGCCTCACCTCATGCCGCTCCGCGTGGCCGCGAAGCGGGAAACGGCCGCGCCCAGGAGGGCGTACCGCCACCACGATGCGCGGAGTCGCGTTGCCCCCGCCCTCGCCGAGGACGGGGACCGCATTGCATCGGCGCGGCAACACTCCGCGGTGAGACGTGCTACTCGATCATCGGCGCACGTCTCCGCAGTCGTCAGCGCTCGCGCTTGGCGGCGATCGAGCGGACCGAGGCGCGTGCCGTTGCCCTGCGGGCCGCCATCTCCCTGCCCAGCGCCTCGAGCTCGCCGCGGTCGAAGATCCGGCGAGCCTTGGGAAACATGTCGGACTCCTCTTCCTCGATGTGGTGCTCGATGTTCTCGCGCATCACCGTCGCCTTCGGCCCCCAGACCTCCTGGCTCGGGGCGATCGCCGAAAGCTCACCGAGGAGGTTGTCGACAACGTTGTGCTCCTCGATCCCCTCGAGGACGATCGCCTTCGCCCGGGGATGCGACTTGAGCGCGGGGTAGAAGATCTCTTCCTCGATGGTCTCGTGCACGGTGAGCTCGGTCTTGATGCGGCCGAACAGCTCGCGTCGCGTGACCACCGCACGGGGAGTGGTCGCGTCAAGTCGAGCAAGGAGGCCCTTGACCTTGACGTGGTCTCGCTCGAGCATCGTGATTGCGTTCATCCGTGATTCCTCCGGGATCGCGACGGGATGCCACACGCGCCTGGTGGTGTGCGCGCGACTGCCCGCTGCGCCGGATGGCGCGGCGGGCAGTGACTGATGGGGTGGAGGCTCGAGCTCGGCCCGAGCTGTGCGGCTACCAGCGGCGCTCTTCGCGCTCGACGATCACCTCGTCGTCGTTGTCCTTGTGCTCCTCGTCGACCAGGCCGGCCGTAGCGCCGCCGGCCGCGCCGATCGCGCCACCGACGACCGCCCCCACCGGGCCACCCACGACCGCACCCACGGCGGCGCCTGCGACGCCCCCGGCAACGGCGCCGCCGGCCTGCTCGTCGCCATGTGGCTCCGCACCCGGCGCGTACTTCTTCTCGACGACCTCGCGTCGCTCGACTCCGTCGTTGACGACGGTGTCACGCTCGACGGTCTGGTTCTCGTGCATCGTGGGTCTCCTGTCACTGTTCGCGCTTCTGCGCTCCGGGCAAGGATGCGAGCTGCTGCATTGCCGATGACCGACACGGGCCGGTCGACGGCATTGCATCGACGCGGCAGGCGCCCGTGGGTCAGCGCTCGGGCTCGATGACGGGGTACGGCGGCTCGCTGTCCCGATCCGTCGACTCAGTGTCGGCGTACTGCGGCTCGGTGTCGGCGAAGGTCCCCGGCCGCCTGCGCGCCTCGGCATCTGCCTCGGGTGCGGCCTCCTCGCCGACCGCGAACCCTCCTCTCGCGTGGAGGCGCCGGTCGGCATTCGCATCGGGCATCTCCTCGACGCCGGACGCGAAGCTGCCCGGGTCGAGCGCACGCTCCTCGGCATCGCGCTCGGGAAGCGTCTCTTCGCCCTCGGCGAAGCTGCCCGTCAGGGCCGTCCGGGCCGGGTCCGTTTCGCGATACCGCGCATCGTGCTCATCTGCTTCTCTCTGCGCTTCCGGGATCTGCGTCTCGGTCACCCGGATCCTGGTGTCCGTCTCGTTCATCGATTGCCTCGCATCGAGTCTCGCGGGACTGCGAGAGGAGCCGGACCGGTGAAACCCAGCCCAGCCGATGGGTCGATCCTCGACCACAACGGCTTGCAGGAGCATCACCTGCGTGCCCGTCGGCATTGCCGCCGCGAACAGGCACGTGCTGGCCCCGGCCGATCACACCTGCAAGGGACCCGTCCCACCCGCAAGCGGCCTGCAATGGGCTCGCGCCCGCCACCGGTCCATCGGCGAGGTCCGCCGTGCGACCGTTCACGGACACGGCCGGGCGAGGACCCTCGCGAGGGCGCGACGATCCGCCCGGCGGGCACTCGAGGAGACGAACCATGGCGCAGCTCGACACGAAGGCGCGCGACCGGCTCCGCAGCGGCCAGTTCGCGTACGTCGATTCGAAGGGCGGCGAGCACCTGCCGATCAACGACGAATCGCACGTTCGGAACGCGATCGCCCGGTTCAACCAGACGGACTTCGAGTCCTCGACGGCCAAAGAGGCCGCCCGGCGAAAGATCCTCGCGGCAGCGAAGCGGCACGGCATCGAGGTCGACGAGAGCTCCGACGTTCGGCGCCGGAGCGGGACGCGCCGCGCCGCGTCGTCCTAGAGCCCCGGCGTCGTCGTCCTAGAGCCCCGGCGTCGTCGACGCCCTCAGGGCCGCGGCTCGATGACCGTCAGGGCCGCCGGCCGGATGGAGATCGATGCCGGCGTCTTCCCGATGACGCTGCCATCGGTCTCCACGAGCCGCGGTCGTTTCGTCGCGATCCGCACCTCGCTCGCCTGGGCGCGGAAGGCGTGTCCCGACGCGCTCGCGCCCAGGCCACGCTGCCCGACCGCCTCCCAGGCCGCGAGGAGCCCGCGCACGGGTCCGGGAGCCCGGAGGACGATCAGGTCCAGCCGCCCGTCATCGGGCTGGATCTCCCGGCGGGTCTCGATCAGCGCGTTCAGCCCGCCGAAGTTCGCGACGAGGACCTGGGCCGCCTGCCGCTGGCCGCGGACACCATCGATGGTGATGGTGTGGCGGACGTCGCGCACGTGCTGGGCCTCGCGGACCGCCGCCACCAGGTAGGCGAGCTTGCCGAGGCGCCGCTTGGCGGCGGGGTTCGTCTTCTCCATGACCCGCGCGTCGAACCCGACTCCGCAGGCGACCGCGAAGTAGCGGTCCCGGGAACCGGCCCGTACGCGTCCCAGGTCGATCCGTCGGTGGTGGCCTTCCAGGATGACCTTCACGGCCTCCTCGAGGTCATGGGGGATTCCGAGGTTTCCTGCCAGCAGGTTGCCCGTTCCCTTCGGGATGATCCCGAGGGCGACCGTCGTCTCGGCGAGCGCGTTCACGACCTGGAGCACCGCGCCGTCACCCCCGACGGCCACGACCACATCCACCCCGGCCTTCACCGCGCCTTCCGCGTGACCGCGAAGCGCGCGCTTCCGCCGGACGACCCGGGCCTCAACCTGCCAGCCGGCGGCTTCGAGCCGAGTCTGCGTCTCGGCAACTGCCTCGCCGATGGCGCGGCCGGGCCGGCGCCTTCCGATGACGAGCGCGCGGGTCACAGGGTGCGTCATGGTTCCTCCACCGGCGGCGGTCCGGGAATTGTCGGACCGGCGGGCGCTCCGACCGTCGGGTGGCGCCCGATTCGCGAGAGGGGACCCGCTCGGAACGCGGCAGCCACGATCAGGAGCCACGCGGTGCCGGCGAACAGGCCGCCCAGAACGTCAGTGAGGTAGTGGTAGCCGAGATAGATCCGGCTCACGCCGATGACCACGCTCAGCACGATCGCGGCCGCCATGGACGCGAGCCCGGCCCGCCGGCCGACCAGGGACCACAGGACCACCGCGAGGGAGACATAGAAGACCAGCGAGTTCATCGTGTGGCCGCTCGGGAAGCTGTAGTCGGGCAGGACCTGTGCCCAGGGAAGCTGCGGCCGGGGCCGCGCGAAGAAGACCTTCATCGTCTCGTTGATGACGAGGCTGCCCGCGCTGGCGATCGCCAGGAAGAGCGCCTCGCGGGGCCGGTGGGCCACCACCAATCCGATCACGGCGAGCGCGAAGAGCACGGGGATGACCGAGTTCGAGCCCACGAACGTGGCGGCCGTCATGAGCGTGTCCAGCGTCGGTGATGCCAGGCCATGCAGGAAGGGCGTCGCAAACGTGTCGAGCGCGTTGAGCTCCTTCTCGCGGATCGACTCCGCGAGCAGGCCCAGAACCACCAGGCTGGCAACCAGCCCGATGAAGCCGCCGACGACCGTGAGCGAGGCGGTCCGGACGGGCGTCGCGACCGTCGATCGAAGCGGACCCCGGCTGGCCGCGCCCGTGGGCAGCCGGGGCTCCGGAGCCGTGCTTCCTCCCGACGTCATGCCAACCTCCGGCCTTCTCGCAACGCGACGACCCCTGCCCGCCCGGCGACGGGAATGGTACAAACGCGCCCATGGCACGCCTTCTGCTCGGGCCGCTCCTGCGCTACGTGAGCGAACACGAGGCGACCATCTGGGTCGAGACGAGCGGGCCCGCCACGATCGAGGTTCGCGCCGGCGGGGTCAGCAGCTCGGCGAGCACGTTCACGGTCGCGGGTCATCACTACGCGATCGTCGTGCTGACCGGGCTGCCCGGCGGGTCGTCCACGTCGTATTCGGTCCAGGTCGACGGCGAGCGGGTCTGGCCGCTTCCCGGGGCGACGTTTCCGCCGAGCAGGATCCGGACCCGGGCGCCGGGCCAGCCCGTCCGCCTGCTGTTCGGCTCGTGCCGGGAGCCGTCGTCCGGACGGCCGGGAGCCCAGTCGGGCCTCGACCCCGACGTCCTCGAGGCCTACGCGGTTCGCATGGCCAGCCAGGCGCACGAGGAGTGGCCGGACGCGCTCCTCCTCGTCGGCGACCAGATCTACGCGGACGAGACGTCCCCGGACCTCCAGCGCTTCATCCGTGGCAGGCGGGACGTCCGTCGCCCGCCCGGCCTCGAGGTCGCCGACTTCGAGGAGTACACCCGCCTCTACTACGAATCGTGGGGCGAGCCGAACGTCCGGTGGCTCCTGTCGACGCTTCCCAGCTGCATGATCTTCGACGATCACGACGTCCGGGACGACTGGAACACGTCGCACGCCTGGCGCGTGGACATGCAGGCGACTCCGTGGTGGGAGGAGCGGATCACGGGCGCCCTCGTGTCGTACTGGATCTACCAGCACCTGGGTAACCTGTCGCCCGCCGACCTGGGCGCGAACCAGGTGCTCGCCGCGGTCACTGCCGTCCCCGACGGGGAGGCGATTCTCCGGGCGTTCGCCCAGGCCGCGGACCGTGAGGCCGACGGGGAGAAGGGCGCCATGTGGTCGTACCGGCGGGACCTCGGTCCCGTGCGCCTGCTCGTCGTGGACTCGCGGTGCGGCAGGATCCTGGCCGAGGGCCGGCGGTCGATGGTCAGCGAGGCGGAGTTCGCCTGGATCGAAGCGCAGGCGGACGACGGCCCGTACGACCACCTGGTCGTGGGGACCTCGCTTCCCTGGCTCCTGCCCCGTGCCCTCCACGACGTGGAGTCGTGGGACGAGGCGCTCAGCGCGGGATCGCGCGGTCGCCGCGCCGCCGCGTTCGGGGAGTGGCTCCGACGGGCCGTGGACCTCGAGCACTGGGCGGCATTCCGCGCGTCGTTCGACCGGCTCGCCCGGCTCTTCGCCCGCATCGGTCGAGGAGAGCAGGGCTGGGAAGCACCGGCCACCATCTGCGTGCTGTCCGGCGACGTTCATCACACCTACGTCTCCGAGGCCGACTACCCCCAGCCAGTGGCCGCTCGCGTCTACCAGATCACGTGCTCGCCGATCCACAACACGATCCCGCGACTCATGCGGGCCGTGTTCCGCCTGGGCTGGAGCAACAGGGCCGAACGGGTCACCCACGCCCTCAGCCGTTTCGCGGGCGTCCCGCCCCTGCCGATCTACTGGCACCACCCGACCGGGCCCCACTTCGGCAATGCGCTTGCGCTGCTCGTCTTCGATGGTCGGTCTGCTCGGGTGGTCCTCGAACGGTCGGTCCGTCCATCGAAGCCGGTCCCCGGAGAGGGAGGCGACGGAGCGCAGCCGGGCCTCGCGATCGTGATCGACCACCCGCTCACGGATGAGCCGGACACCGATGAGCCCGGCACCTAGGCGGCTCGCCGGTGCTCCTGGTCGCGTCCCGGTCGGGTAAGCCAGCCGTAGACGCCCAGGACTCCCAGGGCCATGAGGAGTCCCCCCAGGACATCGCTGGGGAAGTGGACGTTGATGGCCATGCGCGCCATTCCGACGAGCAGGACCCACACGATCACGACCAGCCATACGGCCACGCGTGCCGCGAGGGCCCACGCGCTCCGCCAGCAGCGGATCGCGATGGTGCCGAGGATCGTCAGCGCCTCCAGGACGTGGCCGGACGGGTAGCTGTAGACAACGCCCGGAATCGTGGGATCCGTCCCCGATGGCCGCGGTCGGGCCACCAGCTGCTTGAACCCCTCGCTGCCGGCGGTGATCGCGATGAGCATGAGGGCCACGATGAGGGCCTCCCGGCGACGCTTCGTGAAGAAGAGCCACGCGACCAGCCCGACGCCGATCACGACCAGGGGGAGGTTGGCCGATGACGAGAGCGCCTGCCACACGTCGGGCATCCCGTCGAGCGACCGCGCGAACGCAAGCACGGGCGGGTCGAACGGGAGGGCGATCCTGCTCGCGACGACGATGGTGAGGAGGAGGAAGCCCCCAAGGCCCAGCGCGGCCAGGGCGAGCCACGCCGCACCGGTCGCGGCCCCGGCCGTCGCCTCGGGAGCCGTCTCGGCCTGCGCCGGCCAGCGAGCAGGGTTTTCCAGCGCACGATTCGTCGTCCGCTGGTTGGTCGTCCGCGGGTCGGTTGTCTGGGTCGCCATGGCGAACACAATGGACACCCCATCAATTCGCCGATCAAAACAGACCGACGTGATCGCGTTGCATGCGCGCTACAACAGCGTCGCCGTCCCTCGGCCCGCTCTGCAGCCGCGCGGCGGCGCCCCCGAGCGCCGCCGTCGATAGGCGGCTGCAATCCCGGGCCCGGCCATGGCTGCTCCGTCAGAGATGCGGTCGCCGTGATGCTTGGCCTCGGCGGCCCGCCGGGCCCGAGACGCGCGGAAGGGGGACGAGGATGCTCGAGAGCCTGCCCGAGACACGGGGAGATCCGCGGATCGTCCTGCTGCCGCTGGCGATCCTGGCGGTGATGGTCCTCCTCGCCCTCCTGACCGGCGCGCCCGCGCCGTCGTCCTGACCGGCGCGGTCCGGATCGGCGGGTCCGCGTCGTCGTCGGCGCCTTCAGGACGCGTCGCAGTCAGCGCCGACAAGACGCGTCGCAGTCAGCGCCGCGAGGAGTCCGGCCCCCGCACCTATGCGGCTGGTTCGGCCGGCTTCCTTCGAGCGGTGCGCAGGAGCCAGATCCCGACGATCAGGCTCGCAACCGCCGGCGTTGCGAGCCACAGGACGAGCAGGAGCGCGGCCGGGACCAGCCATGCGCCGGCCGTTCCAAGGCCCCCGAGCTCGGACGCCAGGGACCCGCGCAGCTGGTCCACCTGCACCCGCAGCGACGTCGCGTCGCCCGCGATGGACGCGAAGTCGGTCGTGTCGCGGTCGAGCATCCCCGCGAGGGACTGCATGCTCGCCGCCACATCGCTCGCCCGGCTGGCCACGCGACCGAATTCGCCGGTGAGGCCTCCGAAGGGCTGCGCGCCGAGGATCGTCTGGCTGCTCGCGTCGCGGAGCGCGGCCATCGAGGCGGACAGCTCCTGGGCGAGGGACGCGGCGTTGCGGGCCGCGCCCGCGGCGGATGCGAGGCTGGCGCCGGCATTGGAGGATCCGCGGCCGGCGTCCTCGAGGCTCTGGCCGGTCAGATCGAGCCAGCGGACGGCCTCGCCCTGCTGACCGGCAACCCTCCCGAGCGCCCCGAGGGGCCCGACGAACAATGGCACGCTCACGGCCAGGAGCAGGATCCCGACGACGCCGTACGCGACCAGGCCGGCGGCGAGCCGGCGCCGCTGGCTCGCGGCGGGATTCATGCTCGCGCGGACAGGCCGCGACGAAGGAGCAGCCACGTCGTGGCCATCGTGACGAGCGTGATCGCGAGCAGGACGCCGAGGCGCCAGAGCTCGACCGTGCTGCCCCGCAGCATCAGGTCCTGGAGCAGGCGGATGCCGTGCGTCACCGGCAGAAGGTCGCCGATGGCCTGGACGGCCGGCACGAACTGCGTCGCGTCGATCACGAACCCGCTGAAGAAGACCGACGCGAGGAGGACGAGCAGGGCCAGCTGCACTGCCTGTCGCTCCGAATCGGAGACGACCGAGATGAGCAGCCCGAGCCCCAGGGATGCGGCGAGGACGAGGCCGATCGTGATCCCGACGAGCCCGACGTCGCCGAGGAACGGGACATGGAACGCTGTCAGGAGAAGCCCGAGGACCGCGGCCGCCACCGCAGCGCCGAGGACCGCGAATGCCACGACCTTGCCGAGCACGATCTCGATCGCGCTGACGGGCGACACGCGGAGCACGTCGAAGACGCCGGTGTGCCGTTCGCGAACGAGGGACAGCGCCGTCAGCGTCACGGCAAGGTGCTGCAGGATCAGGGCGAGGACCGCCGGCCCGTAGAACGAGATCAGGCTCGGCTCGACCGGCGCGAGGTTCAGCGGGTCCGCCCGGGTTGGCGAGGCGATGACGGCGGCCGGGATCGTGGTGGTCACCCCGATCTTGCCGGCCTCCGAGGTCCCGGTCGCCGCGGCTCGCTCGATGAGCTGCCTGTTCACGCCGTCGGCGAGCTGCTGCGCGAGGATCAGCGCGTAGCTGGCCCGGATCGGGTTCACGATGTCGTACTCCACCCGGATCGTGGACTGCTGCCCTGCTTCGAACCGTGCCTGCAGATCGGTCGGCGCGACGATCACGACGTCGACCGCCTGCGCCCGGAGCGCCTGTTGAGCGGTTGCCTCGTCGGCCGCGATCCCCGCCAGGGTGATCCCAGGGGGCACGAGCGGCCGGTAATCGTCGATCTTCATGGACAGGCCCGAGCCGGGCGGCACCACGAGCAGCGTCCGGAACGAGACGGCCCCATTGTCGTAGCCAAGGCCGAACAGCGCCATGATGAGGAACGGTCCGAGCACCAGGCTGAAGAGCGCGCCGGGCCGCCGTATGACCTCGACGAGCTCCTTGCCGACGATCGCGAGGAGTCGCGTGGCCACCTGCAGGACGATCATGCCGCGCCGGCCTCGACCGCCGGAGGTTCGGCAGGCTGCGGAGCCTGCTCGTCCGTGCCGGGGTCCGCGCGATGACGCCCGACGAGAATCGCGAAGACATCGTCGAACGATGGACGAAACTCCCGGCTGGAGGTGACCTCGGCGCCCGCCGACTCCACGGCGGCGATGATCGCGGGCAGCGCGGTGCCCGCATCGTCCACGGTGACGAAGAGGTGTCGCCCCGAGCGCTGGTCCACGGCGCGAACCATCGGGAGCGTGGCGAGCGCGTCACCGTCGACCAGCCGCGTCGTCTCGATCTCGAGGATGTCGCCGCCGGTCGCGCTGCGGCGCAGCTCCTCGGGTGGCGCGAGTGCGACGAGCCGCCCTTCGGAGATGAGCGCGACGCCGTCGCACTCCTCCGCCTCGCCCACGTACTGGGTGGTCAGGACGATCGTGCGCCCGCCGTCGCGCAGTCGGTGGAGCTCCGCCCAGATGGCCCTGCGGAGGAGGGGATCGAGGCCCGCGGTCGGCTCGTCGAGGAACAGGACGGCCGGATCATGAACGAGGGCGCACGCGAGCTCCAGGCGGCGCTGCATCCCGCCGGAGAGATCCGCGGCGCGCCGGCCGCGCTCGCGCCACAGCTCCACCAGCTCGAGGACGGCACGCGCACGGCGGCGACGGCGCGGGAAGAGCATCCCGAACATGCTCGCCACGAAGTCCACGTTCTCGCCCGCCGTCAGGTCCGGATACAGGCTGAAGAGCTGCGGCATGTATCCGATCCGCGACTGGGTCCGCCTTCCGAATC
This sequence comes from uncultured Chloroflexia bacterium, assembly GCA_963850035.1. Lineage (GTDB taxonomy): Bacteria > Chloroflexota > Limnocylindria > Limnocylindrales > CSP1-4 > CTSoil-043. Next base: position 168,620 of record CAWKJP010000019.1, read on the forward strand.
GTCCCGGGTCCTGGCCGAGGACGCGGGCCTCACCCGACGTGGCGTGCAGGGCGCCCGTCAGGATCCTGACGGCCGTGGTCTTGCCGGCACCGCTCGGGCCGACGATTCCGAGGATGGTTCCCGGAAGGACGGTCAGGCTGACGTCCTGGAGTGCGACCACATCGGCGTATTGACGGCCGACATGGTGCATGACGATGACGGGATCAGGTGCCTGGACGGCAGTGGCATCGGTCACGATTGGTTCCCCTGGGCGGAGTCCCAGTGTGCCCGCGGGGCGCTTGCAGGCAGGCGCCGGGGAGGCCCGTCGGCGCTGCGTCCGCATATCGGACCGCGGCGCAGCCCGCCGAGCAGGAGGCCCTCGGCAGGACGTGCACAACGCCGCCGCCGACCCGGGCGCGACTGGGGTTGTCGCGAGCCTGTAACGCCCGGGGCCGGGTCGGGCGTCAGGAGCGTGTGGGCGGCCCGGATAGTGTCGGGCCATGACAATCCTCATCTCGTTGTTCGGGATCGCGGGCCGGATCGCCGGCGACCTGCTCACCAGCGCCCTCGGCTGGGCCAGCAGCCTGCTCTTCGGCCGGGTGCCCCGGTCCCACCAGATCTTCCTCGTCCTGATGATGGCGGGGTCCTTCGCCTGGCTGCTAATGCTCCTGGGGCTGCTCATCCCGAGCATCGCCGCGTTCGCGCTCACGACGACGCCCCATCCGCCGTTTGTGGATCAGGCCTGGCTCGGGTTCGTGCTGCTGCTCGGGGTCGTCCTGCTGCCCCTCGGCGTCGGCCTCGCCGGCTTCCTCGTGCCCGCGGCGAACGAGCGCCCGGGTGGGCCGGCCGTCGTGCGTGAGCTCGCGCGCGGCTATCTCCTCGCGCCGCTGATCAGCGGCCTGCTCATCTTCCTCGCCGGCGTGGGGATCGTGCGAAAGGTGCGGAGCCGGCGCCACGGCTGGTCGGATGTGCACGTCCCGATCGTCGTCAAGCCCGGGGGCTACGACCGCATGGTCACCGACCTGCACGCGGCCCTCGCAGGCGCCGGTGTTCCGACAACAGCGCAGGACGCCCCCTGGGTGCTGACCCTTCCCGCGCGGCTCCTTACGGCCGTGGCGGGCGAGAACGTCCGCGGGCTGCGCCCCGACCGGCTCGTCGAGCTCAACGGCCCGGACCTGCGGATCGGGGTATATCCGTCGGACATCGCGATCTCAGGCACGGACCGGGACCGAACCCGGGCGCGCGCGGCGATCCTGAGCCGCCTCGCGACCACGTCGGCCCACCTGACGATGAGCGCGGAGGCCCAGGAGCTCGAGGATCGGCTCGAGGGGGTCGCGCGTCCGGCCGGCGCGGTCGGCCCGCTTCCGCTGTCAAACGCTCGGGCCGTGTTTGCCGCCATCGACGCCCGCCTGTTCGACCTCGCGGTCCCGACCGACGACTGGGACATCCTGTACCGGCTTCGCCTCCAGATCGAGCGCGACCTGCTCGCCGGCGCCGAGCCCGGGATGTCCGTTCCCGGCCCCGAGAGCGGCCCGGCCCGCGTTGCGGCGCCCGCGGCCCTGTGAGCCGGGTGCAACGCTGTGGCACGCGGCAGTTGTCCGTTCGTGCTGCGCGGACGCCGACCCTGACAGCGGTGCCGGTCGACGCCGTCGGCCCGCCTGACTCAAGGAGATGACATGTCGCGTGTCGAAAAGCAGATCGTGGTCGACGTCCCGGTCGAGGCCGTCTATGACCAGTGGACGCAGTTCGAATCCTTCCCGTCATTCATGGACGGCGTGGAACGCGTGGTCCAGCACGACGACCGGACCCTCACCTGGTGGGCGAAGATCGCCGGGAAGCGCGAGGAGTGGACAGCCCGGATCGTCGACCAGACGCCCAACACGCGGATCGCCTGGAAGAGCACGCAGGGCACCGAGAACGCCGGGGCGGTGATGTTCCAGCCCCTCGGTGCGGATCGCACACGCGTCACGCTCGCGATCGAGGCACAGCCGGACGGGGTGATCGAGCACGTCGGAGATGCCGCGGGATTCCTTGACCGCCAGGTCGAGGGGGACCTCGAGCGATTCAAGAAGTTCATCGAATCCCGCCGCGTCCCGACCGGGGCGTGGACCGGCGAGATTCATGGGCAGCAGGTCGCTCGGTCCTAGACATCGTCGCGGCGGCCGCCCCGAAGGGTCGGCCGCCGCGATCTCCCCGGGAGACGTCGAGGTCAGGCGGGTTCCGTGGGCGTTTCGCGCCCACGCCACGCCGCGATCGCGGCAAGTGCCGCCATGGCTGCGCCGGCTGCCGGCAGGAGCAATGCGGCCCGCGAGCGTCGTGCCGATGCCTCGCGGCGGGCTGCGACGATGCGCCCGGACAGACCGGCGATCGCGGCGGCTGCCGTGAGACCGGTGCCGATGGTGGGTACGAGGGTCGTTCGCCAGCTGCGCGCGGGACGCTCGCCCGCGGCGGCGTCACGTCGACGGGCTCGCTGCTTGACCTTTGCCATCCGATGCCTCCGTTCAGCGTGTCAGGACCGGCGACTCGGGCCGGATATGAAACCGCGGTCCCTTGCACCCCCCAGAGATGCGGGACCGCGGTTTCGTCCGGGCGGGAGACCCGGGGTGGAGAGGGAGAGAGCACCTGGCCCGTTCGGCGAGGCACGCTGATTGTCATTCGGACGCGCTTGCGTGAGCACCCTCGGCCGTGCGCCTCGTCTTTCGGCGCCATTGCAGTCGGTCAGCGTCGATGGCTGACGAGACAACCCGAGGATCCCCGCCGATCGACCGGATGCGGGCGGTTGATCCCTCCACGGCGAGCTCGTCCCTCCTCGGCAAGCACGTTCGGCGCCGCGGTCAACCGCCCTGGGCGGCCTCTTCGGAGCTGCCATCCTGCTCGGTCGGGCCGTGAAGGGCCCTGGTGATGATCGCGGCCCCCAGGGCGCCCGTGACCGGGCCGACCACGTAGATCCACGCATCCCCGACCCTGCCGGCGATCAGGGCAGGCCCGAGCGATCGGGCCGGGTTCATCGAGGCGCCACCGATCGGGATTGCGATCAATGCGCACGCGGCGATGGTGGCGCCCACCGCAAGGGCCGCATCAGGCCCGACGACGCGGTAGCGGTCCGCCGTCCCCAGGATGACGGTGACGAGCAGGAGCGTGAGGAACGCCTCCATGGCGGCGGCGGTCGCAGCGGGCAGCCGCGTGGCGGAAACGCCCGCATCGCTCGCCTCGCCGAGGAGGAGCCGCAGAAGCCCCGCCGCAACGAGCGCCCCGGCCACCTGGGCGAGCATGTACGGCGCGACCCAGCGGACCGGGAGGAGACGCTTCACCGCAAATGCGAGCGTGACGACGGGGTTGAGATGGGCGCCGGACACGTCACCCAGCGCGTAGATGAACGCCGCCACGATCAGCGCCGGCGCCACCGCCCGCGCTGCCGCGTTCGGCTCGCCGGTGCCGGACGCCGCGAGGCTGTCCGCCCCGGCGGCGACGAAGACAAGGGCGAACGTCCCGAACATCTCGGCCCCGAAACGCCGCGGCCAGCCGATCTGCGTGGCATCCGCTCGCTCCGGGCTCGCTCGGCTCATGACGGCAGCCTTGACGCCGGCGGATTGCGCGCGCGACACCGACCCGGCGGACCCCATTGCAGGCCGCTATCCACGGACGGTGAATGGCCGCTGCCGGGGCCGCGATCGGGCGGGCCGGGAAACGGCTCGGCCGGCCCGGCCGCGTACGATGGTGGCCATGACCGACCAGACCCTCGCGCCATGGGGCGGCGGGTGTGATCGGCCCCTTCGCAGCGCGCGCCGCGGCGAGCCCGAACTTCGCCGACCACCAGCGACGGACCACACGCGTCCTCGCCGTCGTGATGCCGGAGCGCGTCGCGTCGGGCAACGCGCAAGATGGGACGGAGCAAGACGGAGGTAAACACGATGGGAGACGAGACCGGGGTAGCGTGGACATGCCCGAAGGACGGGACGCCCATGAAGTCGCAGGGACGGCGTTCCGGCGCATGGCGCTGTCCGACCTGCAAGGCCATCTTCATGGACATGGAAGCGATGCGCCGGGGGCGACCCCCGTGGTGGTCTCCCGTGCTGACGAGCGTGGTCATGAGCCTGCTCGTGAGGGCCGTGGTCCGGCGCCTTCGGCGACGCCCGATCAAGGACGCTTCATCCTAGGGTCGCGCCAGGGACGGCACGTCCGGTCGGGTCAGCCCGTCGGGTGAGGACACCAGGGACCGCAAAGGGGGCAGAGGTGGCACGAGGGTTCGAGGCAGTCAAGACGCTGGTGATCAACGCACCCGCGGCCGATGTCTGGGACGTGCTGATCAATCCCGCCAAGGTCAAGCAGTACATGCACGGGACGGACATGTCCACGGACTGGAAGGTGGGAAGCCCGATCGTTTGGAGGGGCGAGTGGAAGGGTCGCTCCTACGAGGACAAGGGCACCGTCCTCGCGTTCGAGCCGAAGCGGCTCATCCGCTACACGCACTGGAGCCCGATGGGCGGCAGCGAGGACACGCCCGACAACTACCACACCGTCACGTACGAGCTGGTGGAGGACGGCGGCGCGACGACGTTGACCCTGAGGCAGGACAACAACGCCACCCAGGCGGAGGCCGACAGCATGGCCGAGAACAACTGGGGTCCGATGCTGCAGAGCCTCAAGGAGACGGCCGAGGGCTAGCAGCCCGAGGAGGACCACGCGGTGCTCGGTGATCACACCGGGCCACCGCTGCACGATCGTGGGGACATGCCGGGGACCCGAGGTGACTTCCCGGGCCGGCGTCGAAGGCCCGCGCCCGAGTACCGATCTCTGCAGCAATCCTGGTACCGGTCAGCGCCGGTCACTCGTCGTTGCGAGAAGTGGGGTGGCCTACGGGGCTTGAACCCGCAACCTTCGGAGCCACAATCCGATGCTCTACCGATTGAGCTAAGGCCACCGCGGTCGCAGCGCGCGGCACGGCCGGGACCGGCGCGCGGGACTGGCGGAGTATACGCGAGTGGCGCTCCCCGGCGCGCCAGGTGGTCTCGCGGATGGCTCGGACCGCCGTCGAGCGGCGCGGGGAGCGCGACCAGCCCGGCCGGCGCGGGTGGGGACCGAGGAACGCCTCGTCGTACGACGGGCGTCGGTGTCAGGCGGGTCGCAGCCAAGGATCCCCGGCGCGTGCCGGACCTCATGCGCGGTCTCTGCCGCGTCGTCGAACGGGCGCGCACACACGCGGGCCATGCGTTCGAACCGTGGCGGCGCACCGCGATGTCGTGCTCGACCGCTCCGCTCCACCCCCAACCGCTTCGGACGCCACAGGACCACTGCCGGTCGGCCGGCAGGACCATCGCGCCGGGGACCCACGACCTGCCGCCGCCTACGGTTGTCCTACCTCATGCGAACCACGCTCCTCTCCCGCTCGACGACCTCCGCCCGCATTGCCGGCATGCTTGCCATCGCCCTGATCGCGACGAGCGCAGGCCTCGTGGCACTGCCCGGCCGGGCCCTCGGCTGGAGCGACAATTCGTTCGACTCGACATCCGAGCAGCAGCTCTTCGCCCTGACCAACCAGGCCCGCTCGAGCGCCGGCCTCTCGACGCTGCGCTGGGACTCCACGCTGGCAGGCGTCGCCCGCTGGCGCTCGCAGGACATGGCGACGCGCGACTACTTCAGCCACAACATTCCGCCCACCGGCGAGATGGTCTTCGCGGTCCTTGACCAGAAGGGCTACTGCTACAACGTCGCCGGCGAGAACATCGGCTGGAACAACTACCCGGACGACCAGGCGACCGCGGTCGTCGAGAACAACTTCATGAACTCGCCCGGTCACCGCGCGAACATCCTGGGAGCGACCTGGGACGTTGCCGGGATCGGTGCCTACAAGCTCGCCGACGGGCGCAAGTTCTGGACCGTCCTGTTCGCCGACAAGGCGGGCTGCGGGTCGACGCCCACCGCCACGCCGAAGCCGACGCCCAAGCCCACGCCGAAGCCCACGCCGAAGCCCACGCCGCCGCCGGCGCCCGCTTCGACCCCGACGCCGGCCGCGACGGCGAAGCCGACCCTGAAGCCGGTTGCCACGCCATCTCCGACCCCGCGACCGACGCCGCGACCGACGCCGCGCCCGACGCCGACCCTGGAGCCGACGCCCGCCCCGACGGCCACGCCCGAGCCCACGCCGGTCCCGACCGCCGAGCCGACCCCGACCCCGCTGCTCGAGCCCGTGGCGACGCCGACCCCGTTGCCGGAGCCAACTATCGAGCCGACCGCGACACCGTCGCCATCGCCGGACGCGACCGGGCCCGCAGAACCGGCCGACGCATCGCCCCTGCCCGATGGCGTGTCCCTCCGGGTGAATCCTGCCGCGCCCGCCCTGGGCAGCTCCAGCGGACTGCTCGACAGCCTCCTCGCGCTGATCTTCGGCTCCTGAGCCGGGCCTGGAGACGCGTCGCAGGCGCATCCGCCGACACGCTGAAGCCCATCTCGGCTCCGGTACACTGCGGGCCATGCTGACCGACCCGGGTCGCGCCCCGGCGGGATCCTGATGCCGCCGATCCTCGAGGCGCGCGACGTCACGCGTCGCTATCGCATCGGGAGCGGCGACGTCGACGCAGTCCGCGGCGTCTCCCTGGCCGTGGAACCGGGCGAGTTCGTGGCTTTCATGGGACCGTCCGGCTCCGGCAAGAGCACGCTCCTCCACCTGCTTGGCGGCCTCGACCGGCCGACGTCCGGCGAGGTCGTGCTCGACGGCGACCTCGTGAGCCGTCTCTCGGACGACGCGGCCACGAAGCTTCGTCGCGAGAAGACGGGGTTCGTCTTCCAGTTCTTCAACCTGATCCCGCTCCTGAGCGTCTGGGAGAACGTGGCGCTCCCGTTCACGATCGCCGGCGAGGACGCACGTCACGGCGACGCCGCGGTTGCCGTCCGGGCCGCGCTCGCCTCCGTGGACCTGGCGGGGAAGGAGCGCAACCGGCCCGACCAGCTCTCCGCCGGCGAGCAGCAGCGGGTCGCGCTCGCCCGCGCGCTCGTGCGCCGGCCCGCACTGCTCCTCGCGGACGAGCCGACCGGGAACCTCGACTTCGCGACGGGCACGGAGATCCTGGATCGGCTCTGGCGTTCGTGCCACGAGGGCGGCCAGACCGTCGTTCTCGTCACCCACGACGCGAAGGCCGCGGCGTACGCGGACCGCGTCTACGTGATGCATGACGGGTCGATCCGCGACGAGATCCGGCTGGGGAGGCGCGAGGACCACGGCGCCGGACCACTGATTGCCCGGCTCTCCGACCTGGGCCTCTGACGCCGTGCGCGCCCTCGACGCGCTGGCCCGCCGGACGCTGGTCGCGCGGCCATTGCGGACCATCCTCACGATCGTCGGGATCGCGCTCGGGGTGGGCGTGCTCGTGGCGGCCCTCGTCCTCAACGCCGGCCTGGACGCGACCGCCGCGCACAGCGTCCGCGACCAGCTCGGGCGCGCGGACCTGCGGGTCGCCGCATTCGAGGAGCGCGGCCTCTCGGCAGCATCGCTCGGTGTGCTGGCCACCACGCCCGGCGTCGCGGTGGTCGCGCCGGAGCTCGAACGGCGAACCTACCCCGTCGCGGTACCGGGTGCGGCGACGGCGCTGCCGGTCCCGGTGACCGTCGTGGGGATCGATCCCGCTGCGGACCCGGCCCTCCACGATCGGTCGCTCGCGGCCGGGTCGCCGCTGCCCCTCGCGGGCGGCGACGTGGCGCTGGTCTCCGACGCGCTCGCGCGGGAGGACGGGCTCGCCGTGGGCGGGACGATCACGCTCAACGGCTCCGCGGAATCCGGGCCGCGCGCGTTCCGCGTCGCGGGGATCCTGGCCGCCGTCCCCGGCGATCCCGATCCAGCGGGCCGCAGCGTCGTCGTCCCCTTGCAGTCCGCGCAGTCCCTCCTTGGCACGGTCACCGTGAGCCGCGCGGACCTCGGGCTCGGGCCCGGCGGTGACGTCGGCGCCGTCACGGCCTCCCTGGAGCGGCGGCTCACGTCCGAGCCGTACACGCTGTCCACGCCCGGCGACCTGGTCGCCGCGCTGCGGGCCTCCACGGCGGACTTCCGGGCCACGATCGCCCTCGTCGCCGCGCTCTCGCTGTTCGGCGGCGCCTTCCTCATCTTCAACACGATGGCGATGACCGTCTCCGAGCGCGCTCGCGACATCGGGCTGCTGCGCGCGGCCGGCATGACGCGCCGCCAGGTCACCCGGCTGGTGCTGATCTCGGCAGTCCATCTCGCCGTCGCAGGCGTCGTGCTGGGTCTGCTGGCGGGGATCGGCCTCGCGGCGCTCGTGAGCTGGCTCTTCTCGCCGGGCAGCAGCGCCCTCGGGATCGGCGAGCTCGTGATCCCGCCGGCGGGGCTGCTGCTGGGTGCGCTGCTCGGCTTCGCGGTGACGATCGCGGCCGCGCTCGAGCCCGCGCTTCGCGCCGCCCGGATCTCGCCGGTCGCGGCGCTCACGGCGCGCCTGGAGCAGACGGCCGTGATGCGCGCCCGCCTCCGCTGGCTGACGGTCGTGTTCGCCGTCGTGGGCGTCGCCGGCCTCGTGCTCTGGCCCGGGGCCTCGGACGGGAGCGCAGGGCTTGTCCGGCCGCTGGCGGTCTACGGGCTGCTCCTCGGTGTGGCCCTGGCCAGCCCGTTCCTCGTCGGCCCGCTCGGAGCCCTGGTGGGGACGCTCGCCCGGCCGTTTCTCCCCGTCGAGGAGCGGCTCACGCGGAGCGCGCTGGTCCGCGATCGGAGCCGCACGGCACTGACGGTCGGCTCTCTTTCGGTCGCGCTCGCGGTCCTCGTGGCGCTCGGCGGCGTCGCGGCGACGACGCGGCGGGCGGCCACGGCATGGCTGACCGACGTCATCCCCGGCGACGCGGTCCTCACCTCGATCCGCCCGGTGCCCATCGACGAGCCACAGCTGGCCGACCTTGCGGCAGTTCCGGGCGTGGCGCGCATCAGCCCGATCGGGAGGTTCGCGGTCTCCGTCGGCGGGCGAAGGCTGGACGCGGACGCCGTCGTGGGCGCGGACCTGCTGGCCGACGGCCGGCTCGTCCTCTCGGCAGGGGACCGGACGGAGGCGCTGCCCGCCCTCGACGCGGGCGGCTCGGCAATCCTGCCGGCCGCCGTGGCGGACGCCCTCGGGATCCCGCTCGGCGGCTCGCTCCAGGTCCTTGCGGGTCGCGAGATCGTCGCACTGCGCGTCGTCGGGATCGCGGCGCGGACGATCCCGGGGAGCTCCGGAGAGGCCGTCCTCGTGGGGTGGCCCGACGCCACGCAACGGCTCGGCGTCCTGGGCGCCGACGTGTTCGCGGTCCGCTATGTGCCGGGCCAGGCGGTCGCCGCCGCGGCCGCGCTGGCTCCGCTCGCGCGCGCCGCCGCGCTCGAGCCCGCGTCGCTCGACGCGCTCGCGGGGACGATCGGGGCATCCGTCGATCGCCTCTTCGCGCTGCTCGCCGCCCTCGCCGGGGTGGCCCTGATCGTGGCGGGCCTCGGCATCGTCAACACCCTGACCATGAACGTCCTGGAACGCGTGCGCGAGCTGGGCTTCCTTCGCGCGGCCGGCCTGACCCGGCGCCAGGCGCGGCGCCTCGTGATCCTGGAGGCGGCCGTGCTGGGGGCCGTCGGCGCGATCATCGGGGTCGCCGCCGGCGTTCTCGCGGGGATCATCCTCGCCGCGCTGGGAGCGGGACCCGGCGTCACGTACGATCCCGGTTGGGGGAGCATCGCCCTCGCGCTCGCGGGCGGGATTGCGCTCGCCATCGTCGCGTCCGCGTGGCCGGCGACCGTCGCCGCGAGGGTCGAGATCGTCCGTGCCGTCCAGTACGAGTAGACTCGGGCCGCGCGGCCATCACCGGCGCATTCGGAGGTGCAGATGACGCTCGCGACGCCCCGCCTCAACCGGCTCCCGGCAGGCGAGCGCGGCATCACGATCGGGGACTTCCTGGTCCCGATCGCGATCGGCGAACGGATCAGCGAGCGCGCGCGTCACGTCGCGCTCATCGCGATCGGCGCGCTTCTCATCGCGCTGACGGCGAACATCCAGGTGATCCTCAACGGCCAGACCGTCGTGCTTCCGGGCGACGTGCGGGTGACGCTGCCGGTCTCGCCGGTCCCGATCACCGCGCAGACCTTCGCCGTGCTCCTCGTCGGCGGCGCACTGGGCTTCCGGCGGGGCGTGCTGTCCGTGGGCCTCTATCTCGCCCTCGGCCTGCTCCTCCCGATCTACGCCCAGGGCGCGTCGGGGATCGACACGTTCGTCGGGCGCGAGGCCGGCCGCTGGGTGCTCGGGGCGACCGGCGGCTACCTGCTCGGATTCCTTTTCGCCGGCGGGCTCGTGGGCCGCCTCGCGGAGCTCGGCTGGGACCGCCACGTCGGCGGGGCGGTGGTGGCGATGCTCCTCGGCAACGTCGTGATCTACCTCGTCGGCGTGCCCTGGCTCATGGCGGCAACGGGCTTCGACCTCGCGACCGGGCTGGCCAAGGGCGTCTACCCGTTCCTCGTCGGCGACCTCCTGAAGCTTGCCCTCGCGGGGATCATCTTTCCGGCGGCCTGGTGGCTGGTCGGCCGCGGCGACGGAACCCGCTGACCCCGCTGACGCCTTCGGACGCGGCGGGCCTGTACGGCCCCGGCTCCGCCGCCTGGGCGCGCAACCGCGACGCATTCCTGCTCCTGGGGGCCGGTCCGCGCGCCCTCCTCCTCCAGCTCGCGCATCCCCTGGTCGCCGAGGGCGTTGCCCAGCACTCGGACTTCCGGGCCGACCCGTGGAGCCGCCTCGCCGGAACGCTGCGCAGCTACCTGCGGATCGTCTACGCGAGCCGAGCCGGTGCGAACGCGGAGGTCTCGCGGCTGAACCGGCTCCACCGGTCGATCGCGGGCGCCGTCGAGGATCCCGACGCCCGGGCCGTGACCGGCGTCGCGACGTACGCCGCGCGCGACCCGGCTCTCGCGCTGTGGGTCCACGCGACGCTCGTGGAGTCGACCCTGGCGGTGAACGAGGCGTGGCACGGACCGCTGCTCCCGGGCGAGGCCGCGCGCTTCTACGTCGAGACGATCCCGGTCGCGCGCGCGTTCGGGATCCCCGAGCGGATGCTGCCCGCCGACCTCCCAGCGTTCCGGGCCTGGTGGGAGGCGATGCTCGCTCCGGGCGGGCCGATCCGCGTGACGCCGACCGCCCGGGACCTCGCAGCGACGATCCTCGCGCCGCCGCTTGCCCCGCTCGCCGGGCGCGGGAAAGGGCGGCGTCCTGCCGGCCGGGCTCCGGCCGCTCCTCGACGCGATCCCGCCGCGCGCGGCCGGCTGGCTCCTGTGGCCGTCGATCTCGCTCCTTCCGCCGGCCATCCGGACCGGGTACGGGATCCCCTGGTCGCCCGGCCGCGCGGCCGTGGCTGCGTGGCTGGTCGCAGGCTGGCGCAGCTGGGCGGCGCTCCTGCCCGAGGCCTGGGGGACGATGCCCCAGGCGCGCGCCGCGGACCGGCGGATGGCCCGCTCGGTCGCCGAGGCCGCCCCGTCCCCGTAGCGGGTCCGAAGCGTCAGTGGTCCGGCGCATCCGCGCCCTGCCCTCTACCATTGGCCGCCGTGACCACGCCGGACCCCCGCGCCGTCCTTGCCCTCGATCTCGGCACGTCCGCCGCCAAGGCGGGGGTCGTCGCCCTCGACGGCCGGCTGCGCGGCGATGCCCGGGCGGCATACCCGCTCCTCCTCGAGGGCGAGGCGGGGCGCGCCGAGCAGGATCCCGACGCGTGGTGGGACGCGCTCCGCGGTGCCGCGACGCTCGCCATGGCGCGGGCCGCGGCCGAGGGCCCGGTCCAGCCGATCGCGATCTGCTGCGTCGGCCAGGGCCCGACGCTCGTCCCCACGGCGGCCGACGGGCATGCGGTCGGGAACGCGGTCACCTGGCTGGATCGGCGATCCGGCGCGGAATCCGCGTCCGCGGCAGCCGCGATCGGGCGACATGGATGGAACGTCACGCTGCTCGGGTCGGCGCGGCGGCTCGCGCTCGCGTCGCCGGACGTGGCCGCCCGGGCCGCCTGGTTCCTGTCGGCCTGGGACCACGTGGCGCTTCGGCTCAGCGGGGTGGCGGCGACCGCGCTCCAGGATCCTGCCGATGCCGTGACGGCGGACGAGGCGCGACTCGCCGGCCTCGACGCCAGGTCGGCGCCCCCGGGAATCCGTGCGGGCACGCAGCTGGGCGGGCTCCTGCCGGGACCGGCCGCGGAGCTCGGGCTCCCGACCGGGCTGCCCGTCGTCGCCGGTGTCAACGATGCGATCGCGACGTTCCTCGGCGCGGGACTCACCGCTGCGGGCCAGGCGATCGACACCGGCGGCACGTCCGGCGGCTTCGGGCTCTACGTGGCGTCACCGGTCAGCGTCCCGCCGCTCTGGACCGGGGCCGCGCCGCTGCCCGGACTCTGGTACGTGGGTGGTGCCATGGCCGGGACGGGGAAGGCCCTCGACTGGTTCGTGGCCGATGCGCTCGGCGGCGCGGCAACCCTGGCCACCCTCCTCGCGGAGGCGGCCACCGTGCGGTCCGCGTCGGAGGGCCTCATCTTCCTGCCCTACCTGGCCGGCGAGCGCTGGCCGCTCCAGGACCCGGCGGCGCGCGGAGCGTTCGTGGGGCTGACCCTCCATCACGGTCGCGGCCACCTGGCCCGGGCAGTCCTCGAGGCCGCGGCCTACGCGGTCCGCCACGTGGCGGCGCCGGTCCGAGATGCCGGGCTCCCGTTCACCGAGCTGCGGGTGACCGGCGGGACGGCGGCAAGCCGCCTCTGGAACGGGATCAAGGCAAACGTGCTGGGCGTCGAGGTGCTGGTTCCCGCGGTCACGGAGGCGTCGCTCGTCGGCGCGGCGATCCTTGCCGCCGTGGGCGCCGGCGCCCATCCGGACCTGCGGACCGGGCTGGCCGCAATGGCGGGCGAGGCCGAGCGGATCGTGCCCGATCCGGCCGAGGTCGCGATCTACGATCGGGCCTTCGCCGTCTACGAGGAGCTCCACGCTCAGCTCGCGCCGGCCAACGAGGCGCTCGGGGCGCTCGATGGGCGCGGGCCGCTGTCCCCGTCGATGGCGGCCGTGTCGCGGTCCTGACGCGAGTATCCTTCGGGCTGGCCGCCTGAGTCGCATCGCCCGATCCCGCATTCGGCTGCGGCCCCTGACATCGAACCCGATCTCGCCGCCCCGGAGGAACCTCGTGCCCGTCCGCACTCCACGCTCTGCCCGTGCCGGCCGCCTGGCCGCGTTCGTCGCGATCGCGGCCCTGGCCGTGGCCGCCTGCGCACCCGGGGGGACCGCCACGGCACCCTCGCCGACGCCGACGCTGGGTCCCACCACGCCACCGGCGGCCAACCCCTACACGGGCGCGACCGCCGGAAGCGGCGCCGGGATCAAGCTCGGCTACCTGTCGTACGGGGACCTCGTGCCGTACGTGAAGCAGGTCAGCGACGGGATCCGCGCCCAGGCCACGACCGCCGGCGTCGACCTCGTCACCTGCGACGCGAACGTCGATCCGGCGCGCGTGAACGACTGCATGAAGCAGCTGACCGGCGCGGGGATCAAGGGCCTGATCCAGTTCCAGGGCTCGCTGGAGCTCCCGGCCACGGTCTGCGCGGCGGTGCCGGCGGGCATGCCCGTGATCGCGGTCGGGCTGCCGGAGGATCCCTGCGCGGCCTCGCTCGTCGCGGCCGATGACCTACGCGCGGGCCAGGTCGCGGGCGCGGCGGTGGGCGCATGGGTGAAGGCGCATTGGGCGTGCGCGTACGACGCCTACGTCTCGCTCGAGTCGTCCGCGGTGCCGGACCTGAGCCAGAAGCGGATGGAGGGCTACCGGCAGGGCTTCATGACCGTCTGCCCGGGCCCGCTCACCAACGAGCAGGTCGGCGCCTCGGCGGACCGCCAGGACACGGCCCGCGACGCGGTCGCGACCCTCCTCGACTCGCTGCCGGGCAAGAGCAAGATCCTCGTCGTGGCGATGAACGACGACGGGGCGCTGGGCGCGCTCGACGCTGCGACGGCCGCCGGGCGGACGGGCGACGTCTGGGTCAGCGGGCAGGGGGCCGAGCCCCGGGTCCGGGACCTGATCCGGACCAACGAGCACTACCTGGGCGACGCGGCCTACTTCCCGGAGCGCTTCGGCGCGTCGATCGTCCCGGCAATCCTGGACCTCATCGCCGGCAAGCCGGTTCCGAAGGTGCTGCTGGTCGAGCCGGCCTGGGTCGACGCCACCACGATCAAGACGATCTACCCGAGCTGAGGCGGGCCGCCCGGGGCGGTCGCGGATCGCGAGGGCGCGCCTGGGCTCCCCCGGGAGGCCGACTACGCGCGGGTCTCCGATGTGAGGACGCCCGAGTCCATCTCGTCGCGCACCCAGCCGATCACCTCGTCGAGCATCGCGTCGAGGGGCGTGGTCGCCTCGAAGCCGAGGATCGCCTTCGCCTTGCGGACGTCAGGCACGCGGTTCGGCACGTCGTAGGGGTACGGCGTGTCCGAGACGTACCGGAACTCGTCGTCCGGGCGGACCTTTCGCCAGATCCTCTCGGCGAGCGCGAGGATCGTGATCCCCTTGCCGCGGCAGAGGTTGAAGTCGGCGTTCACCGCGTCGGGGGACTCGATGGCCAGGCGGATCCCGCGGGCCAGGTCCCGCACGCCGATGAAGCTCCGGATCTGGTTGCCCTCGCCGAAGATGTGGACGGGGTCCTGGCCGGAGAGGATCTTGATCGCCAGGTCGGGGATCACGTGATTCGTGGCGAGCTTGCCGTGGCCCTCCTGGGCGGGCAGGCGCAGGATCTGCCGCTCGCCGATGCCGACCGGCGACGACGGCCGGAGGATCGTGTACGGCAGCCGGTACTGCTCCCACGCCCCCAGCGCGAAGTACTCCGAGGCCAGCTTCTGGAAGCCAAAGGTCGAGATCGGCGGCGGCGACGTCCGCTGGGCACCCTCCGGGGTGGGGAACATCCCGGCCGACTCGTAGACCATCGTGCTGCTGAGCACGACGATCCGCTCGAGGTGACCGTCGAGGTACGCGTCGATCGCCGCGTCGAAGGTCGACGCCATGATCCGCTCGTTCTCCGCGAGCAGGTCGTACGCGAGCTCGTGGAGGGAGGCCGACCTCCCGACGAGGCCGGCCGTCGCCACGATCTGGTCCGCCTCCATGGCCAGCCCGCGCATGAGCTCCGTGTCGCGGACGTCGCCGTGGACGAACCGGTAGCGCGGGTGGCTGTCGTAGGCGTGGACCGTTGCGCCGTAGCGCCCGAGGTCGTCGATCCCGGTGACCTCGTGGTTCGCGTTGAGCAGCTCGGGGATCAGGTGGCCGCAGATGAAGCCCGCGGCGCCGGTGATCAGGATCCGCATCGGTCTTCTCCTCGTCCCTAGATCCCTTCGCGCCCGAAGGTGTCCCCGAGCTCGCTGAGCAGGAAGACGGGCCCGTCCTTGCAGATGAAGAAGCGGCCCATCTGGCAGTGTCCGCAGAATCCCAGGCCGCACTCCATGTGGCGCTCGAGCGTCACGTAGATGCGGTCGCGGGTGATCCCGTGGCCGGCGAGCGCGATGGTCGTGGCCTCCATCATGCGCTCGGGTCCGCACACGAACGCGATGGCCGCCGAGCCGTCCCATGACGCCTGGTGGATCGCGCTCACCGTGGAGCGACCGGCACCGGCGTACGGCCCACCCGGGCCCTGGTGGCGCTTGAGCCAACGGCAGGTGACGTCGATGGCATCGTCGTCGTCCCAGTCCTCGAGCTCCTGGCGGAAGAGCATGTCCCCGACCGTCCGCGCGCCGTAGTAGAGGCGCACCTCGCCGAAGCGCGAGCGCTCGGCGACCAGCGCGTCGAGCAGCGACCGGAGCGGCGCCAGGCCCGTCCCGCCGGTCACGACGACGACGTCCTTGCCGTAGGCGGCCGCGACGGGCCAGCCGACCCCGACCGGCCCGCGGAAGCCCACGGTGGCGCCGGGCTGCAGGGCCGTGATCGCCGCGGTCGCGGGTCCCGCCGCGCGGATCGTGAGCTCCAGCCCGTCCGGGGGGAGGAAGCGGCTGATCGAGATGGCGGCAGGCGGGAACGCCGGGAGCGAGACCATCCCGAACTGGCCCGGCTTGCCGCCGGCGTGGACCGGGTCGAGCCCGGCAAGGCGGATCGTGGTCGTGTCCGGCGTCTCGGGGTGGACCATCGTGATGAGCGCCGTGGCGTACGCCTGGCGATCGTCGGCGACCGGCTCGAACTTCGGAGGGCCGGGCGGCTCGGGGACCGCCGGGGCGATGGCCGCCAGCTCCTCGCGGACGTCGATCCCCACGGGACACCACGTGATGCAGCGCCCGCAGCCGACGCAGCCGGACTGCCCGAACTGGTCCCACCACGAGGCGAACTTGTGGGTCAGCCACTGGCGGTAGCGGTCCCGTGGGCGCGTCCGGAAGTCGCCGCCGGCGACGATCGCGAAGCCCGGGCTGAAGCAGCTGTCCCAGCTCCGCTCGCTGGTGGACTCGGCGCCGGCCAGGTCGCTCCTGCGGCTCACGTTGACGCAGAAGCAGGTGGGGCAGGCCAGCGTGCAGTTCCCGCACGTGATGCAGCGCTCCGCGACCTCGGCCCAGCGCGGCGAATCGAGCTTCGCCATGAGGCGGTCGCGCAGGCCCGCGGTCTGCACGGGGTTGCCGATCGCGGCGCGGACGCCGGCCACGGCCTGCACGGCGATCACGGACTGGTCGAGCCGTGCGGCGGTGACGGGGAGCCGGGCCAGCAGCTCGGCCCCGGTGGGGGTGCCGGCCTCGATCACGAAGCCCGCCGGGATCTCCGTGAGGGCCAGGTCGTGACCGCCCCGGACCTCGGGCCCGGTCTCCATCGACGTGCAGAAGCAGGTGGACGCGGCGGTCGTGCACTGGACCGCCACGACGAGGGTCGCCCGGCGGCGCAGCTGGTAGTCGGTCTCGATGAACGGCCCGCCGAGGAAGACGCGGTCCTGGACGCCGAGGGCAGCGAGCTCGCAGGCCCGGACGCCGATGAAAGCGAGCTTGGGGATCTCCGGTTGGGCGGCGCGGAAGCGCACCTCGCCCTCGACCGTGGAGCCAACCGTGAGCGGCACCACCGGCGGGAACGTGAAGCGCTTCCAGCTGGTGGGCCCCACGACATAGCCGAACGTCAGGTTGTCGTGGCGCCTGACCAGGCGATACGTGCCCGGCCCCTGCTCGTCGCGCCAGCCGTGCGGCAGCTCGTCGACCGTGCGCGATCTCGTCGTAGACGATCGCCTCGTCCGCGATCGTTGGGCCGATCAGGCGGCGCCCGTCCTCGCGCAGGAGGTCGAGCGAGATCCTGGAGGTTCGCGCGCGGCAGGAAGAAGGCGCCGCCCATCGCCGCGCCGGCGCCGGCCGCGGTCGGGGGCATGCCGCTCAGCACGGGACGGCCTCCCCGGCGGCGAGTGCCACGACGGGGGTCAGCGCCGCGACCGCGGCGGCGATCTCCGCCGCGAGCTCGGGCAGCGCCGCGACGACGGACCGCGTCAGCGGCGTCCCGACGTCGAAGCAGGCGCCGCCGATGCCGACGAACGTGCCGGCCGGGGGAGCGTCGCGGAGCGTGGCCGCCAGGTCGAGGACCTGCTCGAGCGGCAGCTCGTGCGACGAGCGCGGCTCGGGCGCATGCCCGGCGGCCGCGAGCGCGCGGGAGCGATCCACGAGCGCCGCGAGCGGGCGGACCCAGACCTCGCCGGGGCGCAGGCCGGCGACCGCGTCCACCACGACGCACGGCGCATCGGCCGGCAGGTCCAGGAGGAACAGGACGTCGAGCTGGCCGACCGGCACGACGTCCACGCGGTCGCGAAGCTCGCCCGGGAGCAGGTCGATGGCGGCGAACCCCGCGGCATCGTCACCGCGGGCCGGCTCGCCGCACACGAAGATCGGGACGCGCACGGTCATCGGGATCCTGCGGGCTCGATGCGGGGTGACTTCGTCGACGGTTCGGCGCCGGTCACGCCTCCTCGACGCGAAGGTCGAGGAAGTGCGTGGCGCAGCTGATGCAGGGGTCGTAGCTCCGGATCATCTGCTCGAGCCGAAGCGTCGCCTCGGCGTGCGGCAGATCCAGCACGTGCTTCGCCGCGACGACGAGGTCCGCCTCGATCGCGGCCTGGTTCTGGCTCGTCGGCGGGACGATCTGGGCCGCGCGGATCCGCCCGGATTCGTCCACCTCGTAGCGGTGGAAGAGAAGGCCGCGCGGCGCCTCGGTGGCCCAGGCGGCGACTCCCGGACGGCTCTGCCAGGCCACCAGCGGCTCGGACGGGGCCCGGTAGGCGTCGATGATGTCGATCGCCTCGGCGCAGGCGTGGACCAGCTCCACGGCACGCGCGACGATCGACGCGTAGATGTTGGTCCGGATCAGCTCGGTCATGCCCGTCGAGGCGAGCGCCTCCTTCGCGAGCGGGTGGAGCTGATCGCCGGCCAGCACGACGCGCGCCGCGGGGCCGAGGAGGTAGACGCCCTTGCCGTCGATGGAGCGGGCGTGGAGCGCGTTGGAGCCCTCCACCTGGAACTCCTCGAAGGCGGTGCGCCACGATGTCGGGGCAAGGTCGATGCCGTCCGAGCTGACGATCCGGCCGTCGTTGAACGGGTACTCGGCGGCGTGCCGGAGGCTGACCAGCCGCGGCTCGCGCGCAAACGCCGGCATCGGGAAGCCCGCCACGAGCCTGACCGTCTCCTGGGCGAACGCGAGGGCCTCCTCGAGGGCCGCTCGATGCTCCTTGAGCTCGCTGACCCGGGGCACGTGGCTCCAGCCGCCGACCCGGACGCTCACGGGATGGATGGGCCGGCCGCCCAGGATCGTGATCAGGTGGTTGCCGGCCTTCTTCATCCGCAGCGCCTGCTCGACGAGCGGCCGGTGGTCGGCCGCCATCGCGATGGCGCTCTCGTACCCGAGGAAGTCCGGCGCGTGGAGCAGGAAGATGTGGAGCGCGTGGCTCTCGATCCACTCGCCGCAGTAGAGGAGGCGGCGGAGCGCCCGCGACTGCGGGTCGATCCGGATCCCGAAGAGGTCCTCGAAGCCATGGACCGCGCTCATCTGGTAGGCGACCGGGCAGATCCCGCAGATCCGCGCGACCATGTCGATGACCTCGTCGGGGGTCCGCCCCACGACGAGCTGCTCGAAGTAGCGCGGCGCCTCGAAGATTCCCAGGCGCGCCTCGACGACCTCGCCGTCCTTGACGCGCAGGCGGAGCGAGCCCTCGCCCTCGACCCGGGTGAGCTCGTGGACCTCGTAGACGCGCTCGTCCACGACCTTCTCCGGCCCGGCCTTCGCCGGCGTCGTCCCGCGGCTCATGCCTTTCCTCCCCGCGGCGCCGGCTCGGCCGCCGTCGTGGTGCTGCGCCCGCTGCGGGCGCCGCCGAGCTCCGTGACCATGCTGCGGAACGGCTCCGAGTAGGCGGTGAACCCGGCGAAGAGCCGGCCGATCTCCTCCCGGGGCCGGTCGCCTGCCATCTGGAGGTGGCGCGAGAGCCCCGCCGCGTTGGCCTGCTCGCGCGGCCCGAAGCAGCCGTAGCAGCCGCGGCCGAAGCGCGGGCAGATGGCGCCGCAGCCAGTCTGGGTGACCTGGCCGAGGCACGGGATGCCCTTGCTGACCATGACGCAGACGACGCCGCGCCGCTTGCATTCCATGCACACGGCCTCGTCGCGCAGCTGCGGGCGCCGGCCCGTGGTGAGCGCCGTGAGGAGCTCAACCAGCTGGCCTGGATCGATCGGGCAGCCGCGCAGCTCCGCGTCCACGGTCACGTGCTCGGAGATGGGCGTCGAGCGCGCGAGCGAAGCGATCCACTCGGGGTTCGAGTAGACGCCCATCCGGAACGCGTCGTGGTCGCCCCAGTTGCGAAGCGCCTGGATGCCGCCGGCGGTCGCGCAGGCGCCGATGGTGACGAGGAAGCGGGTCCGCCGGCGCAGCTCGACGATCCGCTCCAGGTGGGTCGGATCCGAGACGGAGCCCTCGACGAACAGGACGTCGTACGGTCCGGCGGAGCGGGCGGAGGTCGCCTCGGGGAAGTCGACGATGTCGAAATGGTCGACGACGGACAGCAGCTCGTCCTCGAGGTCGAGGAGGGTGAGCTGGCAGCCATCGCACGACGCGAACTTGACGACGCCGACGCGGGGATGAGCCGCGGCGGGGGCGTGAGCCATCAGATTCCCTCCCGGCCGAAGGTGTCGCCGAGCTGCGCGATCGAGAAGACCGGGCCGTCACGGCAGACGAAGTACTTGCCCATCTGGCAGTGGCCACAGAGGCCGATCCCGCACTCCATGTGCCGCTCCAGCGTGACGTGGATGCGGGACGCGGACACGCCCCGGCCGGCGAGTGTCGTGGACGCCGCCTGCATCATCCGTTCCGGGCCGCAGACGAACGCGATCATGTTGGAGCCGTCCCAGGCGGCCTGGTCGAACAGGTGCGTCACGATGCCCACCCGGCCGGCCCAGTCCGGGCCGGCGCGGTCCACGGTCAGGCTCACGTCGATGCCGTCCCGCTTGCCCCACCGCTCGAGCTCGTCGCGATAGAGCAGATCGGCCGGCGTTCGTGCGCCGTAGAAGAGCTTCACGTCCCCGAACCGGCGACGGTCGGCGACGATCGCGTGGAGGACGGGCCGCAGCGGCGCAAGGCCGATGCCGCCGGTGACGATGACGAGGTCGCGCCCGACCGCGCGGTCGAGCGGCCAGTTGTTGCCCAGCGGGCCGCGCAGGCCCACCTGGTCGCCCACCTGCAGGGCGCACATCGCCTTGGTGGCGGGACCGGCGCCCCGGATGGTCAGCTCGATCCCATCGGGAAGGAAGCGGCTGATGGAGATGGGGAGCGGCGGGAAGCCAGGCAGGCCGACCATCGCGAACTGCCCCGTGCTGCCGTGGCTGAACGCCGGGTCGCCGCCGCTGAGCGTGAGGGTGATCGTGTCGGCCGTCTCGGCCTTCGTGTTGATCACGCGGGCCGTCACGAAGTCGTTCGGGGTTGCCGCGACCGGCTCCACGAGGCGCGACTCCGGCGAGAGCGGGACGGGCGGTGCGATCGCGTTGAGCTCGTCTCGGACGTCGATCCCGACCGGGCACCACGTGATGCAGCGACCGCAGCCGACGCAGCCGGACGTGCCGAACTGGTCCCACCACGTCGCGAACTTGTGGGTGAGCCACTGCCGGTAGCGATCCCGCGGGCGCGCCCGGAAGCTGCCCCCGGCGACCTTCGCGAAGCCCGGGCTGAAGCAGCTGTCCCAGCTTCGGCTGGCCACAGCGCTGTCGCCCGTCATGTCGGTCATCTGCGTCAGCGTGGTGCAGAAGCAGGTCGGGCAGGCGAGCGTGCAGTTCCCGCACGTGATGCACCGTTCGGCGACCTGCGCCCAGCGCGGGTGATCGAGCTGGGCGAGGAGGCGGTCGTGGATGCCGCTCGTCGGGACGGGATCGCCGATCCGGGCGCGGACCGCGGCGACCGTGGCGGCCACCCCGTACTGCTCCGCCGAGGTCGCGGGACGCAGCGGGAGTCGCTCCAGGACGGCGCGGCCGGCCGGCGTGCCGGCGTCGACGAGGAAGCCCCCGTCGAGCTCGGTCAGCGAGAGATCGAAGCCCTCGGTGACCTCGGGTCCGGTTCCCATCGACGTGCAGAAGCAGGTGGACGCGGACGTGGTGCACTGGACCGCGACGACGAAGACGTTGGCGCGACGGACCATGTAGTCCGGGTCGATGAACTCGGTGCCGATCAGGACCCGGTCCTGGACCGCGAGGGCCGCGAGCTCGCAGGCGCGCGCCCCGAGGAACGCGAGCCTGGGCGGGACCGCCTGCTCCGGCTCGAACGAGACCTTGTGGCCGTCGTGCGTGGAGCGGGTCAGCGGGATCAGGGACGGGAAGGTCCACTTCTTCCACGCGGTGGGTCCCACCACGTAGCCGAACAGGCGCTCGTCCCCGCGCCGGCGGAGCCGATATCGGCCGGGCGACTGCTCGTCGCCCATGCCGCGCGGCAGCTGGTCCACGGAGGAGATGTCGTCGTAGACGATGGCGCCGTCGGCGACCGTGGGGCCGATGAGGCGTCGACCGTCCTCGCGGAGGAGATCGAAGAGAACCTGGAGATCCGCGAGGGCAAGGAAGCCCGGGCCCTCGATGGCGGGGCGGCCGCCTCGGGGCGAGCGCGGGACCGGCATCACCATGTCCGAACCTGCTCGGCGGCGAAGAGGTCCAGGAGCTGGACGCGGGTGGCGTTGAGGCGTCGCGCAACCGCGACCAGGAGCCGTGGATAGAGGGCCTGGGCGAGCTCCGCATCCTCCCGGAGCGCTGCACGCAGGGTGGCGCCCTCGAACGTGATCGCCTCGAGCTGCTCGATGGCGACCGCGGTGGACGTGGCACGGTAGGGCGGCACCAGGGCGGACCAGAGGTAGACGTCCCCCGGCTCGACCGTGAGGATCGTGAAATCGCCGCGCTCCGGCACGTGCGTGCGGAGGGCAACGCGGCCCTTGATCACGATGCCGAGAACCTGGGACTCATCTCCTTCCCGGAACAGCTCCTGGCCAGGCTCAGCCGTGAACGTGCGAGCGAGCCCGGCGAGGCGCGTCTGGATCCCCGGCGCAAAGCCCGAGGCGAACCATGTGGAGTTGAGGACAGCAACAAGCGAAGCCTGGTCCTGCATGCAGCCAGTCTCACGGCGTGCGATGGCCGGTGGCAGGGCCGGTGGGCACTGGGTCGCGGGCCACGTGTCCCGGCGGCGGCACCACATCGCCCTCGGAAACGACACCGACCTGCAACCCGCCCGGCACCCGGCGCTACCGGGCCACGTGGGGTTGGGGCGTCAGTCGCGCGAGGGGAGGGCTCGCGCTCGGCGAGTGCTCGCGCCGGGGAGTGCATCGCGCCCGGGGAATGCTCGCGCCGCGGAGTGCCGGGCCGCGCCCTGCGATCGGGCCGTGCCTTGATATCGGGCCAGCCGATCAAGATCGCATGGTCCACGCTCGCAATCGAGGGCAATGCCACCTTTGGCCGCGAATGCACGCTGCCTGCTCCCAATGCGATCGGCAGAGCCGATATTGGCAGGCGGGAGCCCGGCCGCAGGTAGCGCTCCTCAGAGCTTCGGCAGCTCCTGGCCCGGGCCGAGGGCCGGGGCGAAGAGGTCGCCGACCTCCGCGAGCCTGGGCAGGATCGTCCGGATCGTCCAGCGGTCGGCCCGCAGGTCCGGGTCGTCCAGCTCGTCCCAGGTGATCGGCGCCGACACCGGCAGGCCGGGTGCGGGCCGCGGCGAGTACGGCGCAACGAGCGTGCGGTTCCGCCAGTTCTGGGTGAAGTCGAGGCGGGCCCGCCCGCCGCGCTGGTCCTTCGACCATTGCCAGCTCACGAGGTCGGGCACGGCAGCGCCGACGGCCCGCGAGACCTGCTCGACCCAGGCCCGCGTCTCGACGAAGGTGTACCCGGCCCGGATCGGGACGAAGACCTGGACGCCGCGCTTGCCCGTCACCTTCGGCACGCCGGTCACGCCAAGGTGCGCGAAGGCGGCACGGAAGAGCCGCGCAAGCGCGAGCGTCTCGTCCCAGGTCGTCCGCTCGCCGGGGTCGATGTCGACGAGCGCCCAGCGCGGCTCGCCGGGAGCGTCGATCAGCGACGTCCACGGGTGGATCTCGATCGCGGCCTGGTTGCCGAGCCAGGCCAGCGTGGCGAGCCCGTCCGCGATGACGTAGGCGTGGGGGCGCCGGTCGGGCGGGTCCGGCTCGCGCCACCGATGCACCCAGTCCGGCGTTCCGCGCGCAACGTCCTTCTGCCAGAAGAACGCGCCGTCGATCCCATCCGGGTAGCGGGCAAGGTTGAGCGCCCGGGCGGCAAGATGAGGCAGGAGCACGGGCGCGATCTGGACGAGGTACCGGACCAGGTCGCGCTTCGTGACCGGGGCATCCGTCGCGCCCGGCGGCCCCTTCACGTCCCGGGGGTCTGCCGCGCCCGGCGGCCCCTTCGCGCCCGGCGGGTCGCCCGCGCCCCGTGAGTCCGTCTTGCCCGGCGCCAGGACCTTGTCGAGGTTCGTGAGCGCGATCTCGCGTCCGCCGACCACCCACGTTCCACCGCGGCTGGGCATGGCGTCGAGGGCGGCGAGCTCCGCCGGGGTGGCCGGCTCGAACGGCACCGTTAGCCGGAGCGTGTCCTCGGGCCCGCCCTCCTTTCCGGGCGCGTGCTCCTCCCCGGCGGGGGTCTCGTCCTTGGCCCGGCGGCGCCGGCTCGACGAGCGGGTGCCCGAGGAGGCCTGCGGTTGCCCGGGCGCCCGGTCCGGCGGCGGCGTTTCGGCGGAGCTCCGCGCTGGGCCGTCATGCCCTGGCCGCGCCAGGCCGCCAGGATCCCGCCGCCGTGGCACGCCTGCCTTCGCGAGGGCGCGGGCAGCGGCCGCGGGGCCGACCGCGGTCTGGCGTTCGACCGAAGCCGGGTCGACCTCCGGGGCTTCCTGGGCGAAGGATGCCTGGCGCACGATCCCGTCACGCGACCATCCGCCGATCTCGGCGCGGATCACGAGCTCGGGCTCGGCCCAGACGACGCCCGGCGTCCGCGCCAGCTCGCCGGGTGCGACGTCGAACGGCGCTGTGTCCCGCGCGTGCGCATCGATCGCGGTGCGAAGCCGCGCCCGCGTCGAGGTGTCGAGGCCGCTCCCGACGCGGCCTGCGTAGCGGAGGCGGCCCGCGTCCATCACGCCGACGACGAGCGCTCCGAGGTCCCGGTGGCTGCCCTGGCCGGGCACGTACCCGGCGACCACGAGCTCCTGGGTCGGCCGAACCTTGAGCTTGAGCCACGCCGCCGATCGGTGGCCCGCCTCGTAACGGCTCCGTCGATGCTTCGCCATCGCGCCTTCGAGGCCCTGGGCCGCCGCCGCCTCGAAGAACGCAACGCCGTCGCGCTCGACGTGCCCGCTGAAGCGCACCTTCGGATGGTCGCGGAGGACGAGCCGGAGGACCGCCTTGCGATCCTCGAGGGCGACGTCCAGGTACGACCGCCCCGCGCACCAGGGGAGGTCGAATGCCATGAAGACGAGGGGCGCCGCGCGGCCCGCCTCGCGCGCGGGACCGCTCGCGGGGACGTCCGATGCGCTGAAGCCGCCGCCGAGGCGTGCCTGGAGGAGCCCGAAGTCTGGCCGGCCTTCGGGGTCGAGCACGACGACCTCGCCGTCCACGATCGCCTCCGGCGCCGCGAGCCACGCCGGCTTCCCGAGGAGCTCCGGGAAGAGGCGGCCCGCGTCGTTGCGGTTCCGGGTCCGGAGCGTCACGCTCCCGCCGGACACGATCGCCTGGATGCGGTAGCCGTCCCATTTCGGCTCGAAGAGCCACTCGGCGTCGTCGAACGGGGCGGTGCCGGGCGTCGCGAGCATCGGCTCCACGAAGGCGGGCTGGGCGGCGGATCCGTGCGCCCGGCGGATCGAGCGAGGGCAGGGGCGTCGGTGCCGGGTGGTCGAACGCAGGCGCGGCGCCGCTCTTCACCTCCTCGTTCGTCCGGCCGCTCCGGACCGACGCCGGGTGCGCCTCGGGGTCCCAGCCTGCGATCGCCTCCGGGCCGGCCTTCGCGATGAGGAGCCAGGAATCGCCCGGGCCGGCGGTCCGGACCAGCGTGAAGCGGCCGACGAGCTTCTCGCCGCGGAGCCGGAACTTCAGCTCGCCGGCGCGGAGCGCGTCGCCCGGGTCCCACGTGAGCTCCGGCTCGAACGTGCCCCAGTCCCAGCAGATGGAGTCGCCGGCGCCGTACTCGCCCGCCGGGATCACGCCCTCGAAGTCGAGGTACTCGATCGGGTGGTCCTCCGTCCGTGCAGCGAAGCGCTTCTCGTCAGGGTCGCGCGTGGGCCCCTTCGGGAGCGCCCATGACGCCAGGACGCCGTCGACCTCCAGGCGCAGGTCGAAGTGGAGCCGGCTGGCCCGATGCCGATGCACGACGAACCGCCCGCACCCGCCGGGCGCGGAAGGAGTCGATGCCGCGGGTGCCCCAGCCGCCGGCCCCTGGGCCGCCGTCGGCGATGCGTCGTGCGCGCCGCTGCCGGCGTCGTCGCCGCGGCCGGCGACGTCGCTGCCGGGCGCCGGCTCCGGCGTCCGCGCGAAGTTGCGCTTCTGACGGTATCGATCGAGGGACACGTGGCGCTCCGGACCCGCGCCGGTCAGAGCGGCAGGCGGCGGAGGACGGCGAGGAACGGCGGCAGCTCGCGCGGGGCCGCGACGACCGGGACGCGATACCACGCGTCGCGGGCGTTCCCGGGCCGCAACCGCGCATCGAGCCGGCGCGCGCTCAGCGCCCGGAAGCCCAGCGCGCCGAGCGCGGTCGCAACCGTCGTGCCATCGCCGACGAAGCCGCGTCCCGCGAGGCACCAGCTCGACGTTCGAAGCAGGGCCGCGAGCTCACCCCGTCGCTCGCCGAACGGCCGGGCCGCGAGCGACTCCCCGTCCAGGTAGAGGAGATCGGAGGCGACGATCGCCGCCGACCCGCGACTGCCGGCCCCGCGACCGCGCCCGCCGCCGTCACCCACGTCGACCGCGTCCCCGCCCGGGCTCGGCGCCCCATCGGCTCCGCGGGCGCCGCCGCGGACGCCGGCGCTGCCCCCGCGGCTCACGGTCTCGCCGCGAAGTCGCCGATCCAGGAGCGTGCGGCTCGGGCGGCCCCGAGCGTCGAGGACCATGAGCGTCGTGTCGAGGACGACGCCATCCCGACGAACGAGCTCGGCCACACCCGAGAGCTCGGGGAAGGCCGCGGTCGGGTCGCCCAGGGCCTCGGCGCGAAGGCGGACGCTGCCGCCCTCCACGAGGACGAACGCCCGGATGCCGGGCCACCATGGCTCGAAGAAGTAGGCCGGGTCGTCGAACGGGACGCCGCCCTCCGTCGGCCGCATCGGCTCGATCCGCTCCGGCAGGCGCGACGCCACCGGGGCGAACTCGAGCGGGAGCATGTCGCCGATCGGCGGGCGCGTCATGCGCCGATTGTGGCCCGCCATGCGGGCACCCGCCGTCCGGCCGCTCGCGGAACGGCTCGCCCGGGTCCGGCCGCGGGCACCCGTACCGGGTGTCGCGTTCTGGCCGGCCGTCGCGCACGAACCGGATGCCAGCGGGCAGCCTCGTCAGGCCGACTTGCGGCGGACCAGCTTCCGCGCCGGGACCTCGACCGGCTCCGCCTCGTCCGCGACGGGCGCAACCTTCTTCGGACGCCGGGTCGGAGTCGCGACGCGGCCGACGATGGCCTCCTCCGCGGCCGCTTCGACGTCCCGGTTCGCGCGCGCGGTGCGGGCTGCGTTGACGCTCGCCTCGAGCGCGGCCATGAGGTCCACGAGCTGGCCGCCGGCGGGCGCCTCGTCCGGTTCGGCGACCGCTCGTCCCTCGACCTTCGCCTCGATCACGGCCTCGAGCGCCTGCCGATACTCGTCCCGATACTCGGTCGGGTCGAAATCGCCGGTCATCGCCGCGATGAGCTGCGCCGCCATCTTCCGCTCCGCCGGCTTGATCTCGACGTCATCGGCCGGGAGGTCCAGCTCGTCGGTCGCCCGGATCTCGTCCGGCCAGTGGAGCGTCTCGAGGACCATCGCCGCGCCGTGCGGGTTGAGCGCCGCGAGGACCTCGCGGTCCTTGATCACGACCTTGCAGATCGCCGCGAGCCCCTGCTCGGCGAGCACCTCGCGAAGGAGGGCATACGCCTTCTTGCCGATCGCCTCGGGCTCCACGTAGTAGGCCTGCTTGACGAAGCGGACCGGCTCGTCCTCGCTCGGCCGCGCCGGGACGAACTTCTCGATCTCGATCGAGCGCACGGTCTTGAGGGGCACGCTCGCGAGATCCTCGTCCGTGATGACCACGTACTGGTCCTTCGCGTACTCGTAGCCCTTGACCGTATCAGCGCGCGAGATGACGTCGTCGTGGAACGGGCAGTACGTCTTCATCTGGATCCGGTTCAGGCAGCTCTCGTGGAGCATGTTGAACGCGATCCCCTTGGTGTCGGTCGCGAGGTAGAGCCGAACCGGGATGGTCACCAGGCCGAACTGGATGGCCCCCCGCCACATCGAGCGCGCCATGGTCCTGTCACGTGCCTCGTCGGCGGCCGCTCCGTGCGCGCAGATCTCGTGGCGTGCATTCCCGACGGCCGGGATGGGAAGGATACCCCGGCCGCGCAAGGCGCCGAATTGCGCGTCCCCGTTCGAGCGCCCGGCATGGGGCAGGGGACGGCCAATGGGCGGTGCCCCCGCCCCGATGTGCCGCTCGTCCGCACCTGCCGGCCGTGTCGCTCGCCCCGGCGAGCCGGCGCCTCAATCCGGGTCCATCGCCGTCCTTGACCGTCGATGCGCGGCGACGATCTCGATGACCGCATCCGCGATCGCGGGCAGCGCGGCTGCAACCGCCGGCGAGAGCGACTCGCCGACCTCCATGCTTGCCACGCCGACACGGACGGTGACGAGCGCAGGGGCCGCGCCGTAGAGCTCGAGGGCCACGGCCAGCAGCTCGCCGGGGCCGACGTGGTGGGAGCTGGCGCCCGGGCCGCCGCCAGCGACTCCGTCGCCCGCGTCGCCAGCGTCGGTCGTCACCGATCGCACGGAGATCGCGCCGGGCTCTTCGTCAACGCTCGCGTCGATCAGGACGACGAGCGACGCGCGGCTCATGTCGAATGCGAGCTCGGGGGTCAGCTGGTGGACGGCGCGGACCTCGACCTCCACGAGCCCCGGGTCCGGCGCAAGCCCCGGGTCCGGCGCAAGCCCCAGGTCCGGCGCAAGCTCCGGGTCCGACTCGAGCCGGGGATCCCTCGCCAGCAGCACCGCGGCGTGCCAGCCCACCCCGTCGTCGGAGCGAAGCGTGTTCCCGTACCCGATGACGAGGACGCCCCCGGCGGCTTCGCCAGGGGCGTCGGCGCGCTGCGAGCCGAGGTTCAACGCGTCAGCTCGTCCAGGACCTTTCCGTCGGGCGCGAGCAGCTGGATCTGCAGCGCCATCTGGCCCAGCGCGTGCGTCGAGCAGCTCAGGCACGGGTCGTAGCAGCGGATGACCGCCTCGACCCGGTTGAGCATCGGCTCGGTGATCGTGTCGCCCTTGACGTGGCGCCGCGCCACCTGGAGGACGCTCCGGTTCATGGCCATGTTGTTGTGGCCGGTGGCGATGATCAGGTTCACCCACTGGACGATGCCGTCGTCGTCCACCTTGTAGTGGTGCATCAGCGTGCCGCGGGGCGCCTCGGAGACGCCGATGCCCTCGTTGCGGTTGATGCCGGCGACGGACCGCACGTGCTTCGAGAGGATGTCGGGGCCGCGCAGGAGCTCCTCGATCTTCTCGATCCCGTGGAGCGTGTCGATCAGGCGCGCGTAGTGGTAGTGGAACGATGAGCCGGCCACGCGGCCGACGCGCCAGCGGAACTTCTCGAGCTCCTCGTCGGCGCGCGGGGTTCCCATCCGGTCGGCCACGTTGAGCCGGGCGAGCGGCCCGACCCGGTAGATGCCGTCCGGGTACCCCATCGCCTTCCAGTAGGTCGACTTGAGGAACGACCAGGGCTCGACGGCCTCCCCGATGTAGTCGTTGAAGAGCTTCGGGTCGACGCGGTCGGCGAGGAACTTGCCGTCGGCATCGATGACCCGCAGCCAGCCGCCGTAGTGGTCCACGTTGCCGTGGCGATCAACGAGACCCATGAACGCCGAGCGGAAGTTGCCGAACGTGGAGGCCTCGTCCTCCCAGCGGAGCATGTCCGTCTTGTACCAGGCGATGGCGCGCTCGACGGCGGCGATCGCCTCGGGGACGCCGGCGAGGATCCGGTCGCGGATCTCGGCGGTGAGCGGCGTCGCGACACCGCCCGGGACGATCCCCTCGGGATGGATCCGCTTGCCGCCGAGCCACTCGATGATCTGCTGGCCCCACTTGCGGAGCGCGATGCCGTCCTTGGCGAGCTGCGGGCTCTGCCGGGCCACGCCCAGGATGTTGCGGTCTGCCGGGTCGGCGTCGAAGCCGAACAGGAGGTCCGGCGACGAGAGGTGGAAGAACGACAGCGCGTTCGACTGGACGATCTGGCCGAGGTTGATGATCCGGCGCAGGTCCATGCCGGTCGGCGGTGGCTCGACGGCCAGGATGTCATCGACCGCCTTCGACGACGCGATCATGTGGCTGACCGGGCAGATCCCGCAGATGCGGGCCATGAGGGCCGGCATCTCGTGAACGGGGCGTCCCTGGGTGATCCGCTCGAACCCGCGGAACTGGGTGACGTGGAACTGGGCGTCGACGACCTCGCCCCGGTCGTCGAGCTGGATGGTGATCTTGGAATGGCCCTCGATCCGTGTGACGGGATCGATCGTGATGGTTCGGCTCATGGGGTCCCCCGTCAGCGCCCGAACCGCGCGCCGGCGACGTCGGGGACGCGGCCGGAGAGCAGGTCATCGAGCATGGTGTAGATCAGGTCGGCGGACGGCGGGCAGCCCGGCAGGAAGACGTCCACCTTGACCACCCGGTGGACGGGCGTCGCGGTCGGCAGCAGTCGCGGCACGATCTGCGACGGCAGCTGCGGGTTCAGCGTCACGTTCTCCAGGTAGGCGCGATCCAGGAGGGGCTTCAGGCCGATCGGGTTGCGCATGCCCGGGACGTTGGAGGTCACGGCACAGTCGCCGAACGAGATGAGCGTCTTCGTGCGCTCCCGGACAAGCTTGATCTTGTGGAGATCGTCCTCGCTGGAGACCGCGCCCTCCACCAGGCAGACGTCCACGTTCTCCGGGTAGTCCTTGTAATCCACCAGGGGGCTGTAGACGAGGTCCGCCCGCTCGAAGATGTCGAGCAGGCGCTCGTCGAGATCGATGAGAGACATGTGGCAGCCCGAGCAGCCGTCGAGCCAGACGGTGGCGATCCGCGGCTTGGTCACAGCCCACGCTCCTCGGCGACGACCTTCATCCACGGAAGGAACGGCCGGCGGGTCTTGCTGCCGCGCGCGACGGCGCGGCCCTTCTCGAAGAGCGCACCGGTCGGGCAGACCTGGACGCACTTCCCGCAGCTCGTGCAGGTGGGCGACTCGCCCCACGGGATCCCCATGTCCGTCTGGACCCGGGTTTCCAGGCCTCGGTGCATGACGTCCCAGGTGTGCGCGCCCTCGATCTCGTCGCAGACGCGGACGCACCGAAGGCACAGGATGCACCGGTTGTGGTCGATCGCGAACAGCCGGTGGCTGGCGTCGATGTCGACCTTCGGGCTGATTCGCGGCAGCTCGAAGTGGGTCACGCCGAGGTCGTCCGCCGTGTCCTGCAGCTCGCAGTGATTGTTGGCGACGCAGACCGCGCAGACGTGGTTGCGCTCCATGAACATCATCTCGGTCACCGTGCGGCGGTACTCGAGCAGGCGCTCGGAGTGCGCGGTGACGTCCATGCCCTCGGAGATCTTCGTCATGCAGGCCGCGGCGAGCTTCGGAGAGCCCGCGATCTCGACCATGCACAGGCGGCACGCGCCGCGATCGTGGATCCCCTCGAGGTGGCAGAGGCCCGGGATGTCGATGCCGTTCTCCTCGGCAACCTCCATCACGGACTGCCCTTCGGAGCCGGCGACATCCTTGCCGTCGATCCGGAACGTGAAGACGGTGGTCATGCCATCACCTCTGCCGGCTCGATCGTGCAGACGCCGGCGGGACAGACCCGGTCCACGATGTGGGCCAGGTACTCGTCCCGGAAGTAGCGCAACGTGCTGAAGATCGGGTTGGGCGCTCCCTGGCCAAGGCCGCAGAGCGACATCTTCTGGATGATCCCGGCCAGGCGCTCCAGCTGGGCCAGGTCGTCCATCGTGGCCTCGCCGCGGGTGATCTGGTCGAGCAGCATCCAGAGCTGCGTCGTCCCGACGCGGCAGGGGACGCACTTGCCGCACGACTCGTCGCGGCAGAAGTCCTGGAAGTACTTGGCGACGTCGACCATGCAGGACGTGTCGTCCATCACGATCATGCCGCCGGAGCCCATGAACGAGCCGAGCTCGATGAGCGACTCGTAGCTGACCGGCATGTCGAGGTGCTCGGCGGGGATGCATCCACCGGACGGGCCACCCGTCTGGACGGCCTTGAACGGCCGGCCGTCGATGATCCCGCCGCCGATGTCGTACACGATCTCGCGCAGGGTCATCCCCATCGGGACCTCCACGAGGCCGGTGTTGACGACGCGACCGGCGAGGGCAAAGACCTTCGTCCCCTTGCTCTTGCCGAGGCCGATCCCGGCATACCAGTCGGGGCCCTTGCGCAGGATCGTCGGGACGCTGGCGAACGTCTCCACGTTGTTGATGAGGGTCGGGCAGTCCCAGAGGCCCGAGACCGCCGGGTACGGCGGCCGGGGTCGAGGCGTGCCGCGCCTGCCCTCGACGGACGCGATCAGCGCCGTCTCCTCGCCGCACACGAAGGCGCCGGCGCCGAGCCGGACCTGCACGTCGAACGTGAAGGAGGTGTCGGCGATCCCGGCGCCGAGGTACCCGGCGCGCTGCGCCAGGCGGATGGCCGTCCGGAGACGGGCCACCGCCAGGGGGTACTCGGCGCGGCAGTAGACGTAGCCCTCGGTCGCGTGGACGGCGAAGGCCGCGATGGCCATCCCCTCGAGGATTCGGAACGGGTCGCTCTCGAGGACGCTCCGGTCCATGAACGCACCGGGGTCGCCCTCGTCGGCGTTGCAGATGACGTACTTCTGCGTTCCCTGCGCCTTGGCGACCGTGGTCCACTTGAGGCCGGTGGGGAAGCCGGCGCCGCCGCGGCCGCGCAGGCCGCTGCGGGTGATCTCCTCGCGGACCTCGGATGAGGTCATGTCCGACAGCACGCGCTTGAGCGCCTCGTATCCGCCGCGCTCGACGTAGTCCTCGAGGCTCTCGGGATCGACCCGGCCCATGTTCTCGGTCGCGACCCGGAGCTGCTTCTCGAAGAAGGGTCCCTGCGGGGCGCGGGTGTCCTCGGGCGCAACCTTCTGGAGCGCCGTGACGATCCCGCTGACGTCGTCCGGTGTCACGTGCGAGAAGAGCTGGCCGGTCTCCGCGATCTCGACGAGCGGACCGGCGGCGCACAGGCCCAGGCAGCCGACGCGCTTGATGGTGACGTCCGTGAGCCCGGCCTCTGCCGTCTTCTCGCCGAGGCGCAGGGTGATGTCATGGGCCTGGGCGGACATGCAGCTCGCCGCTTCGCACACGTACGCGGACGCGCGGGCGGGGCCCTCGTGGAGCTCCTCGGTGATCACGCGGCGGCGGATGGGCCGCGCCGCGGCTGGCATCTCGCTCACATTGCCTCCAGTTGGGCAACCAGGTCGCCCACGTTGACCTTGCCCCTGACGTCGCCGTCGACGATCACGGCGGGCGCGAGGCTGCACGCCCCGAGGCACCGCGCCGTCAGCACGGAGACCTTGCCGTCCGGAGTGGTCTCCTTCGGCTTCACGTGCAGGGCGCGGTCGATGCCGGCCAGGATGTCCTTGGCGCCGTTGATGTAGCAGGCGGTCCCGGTGCACACGACGCAGGTGTGCTCACCCTGCGGCTTGAGGGTGAAGAACGAGTAGAAGGTCGCGACGCCGTACACGCGGGAGTGGGGGACCCCGAGCGTGTCGCCGACATAGTTGAGCGCGTCGGTGTCCAGGTAGCCGAAGGCCTCCTGGGCGGCGTGGAGCGCCTCGATCAGGGCCGGGGGGCGGTCGCCCAGGCGGCGCATCCGCGTCTCGACGATCTTCCAGCGCTTGTCGTCGCTCGGGGCAGGCGGTTTGTGGTACTGGACGGGCATTGGCCCCCTCCAATCGGGCAGCGAAACGAAATACGGCCGGCGACGTGCCGGCCGCTCTTATCACGAGGTAGAGCGGACGCTCGGGTCCACCACGACGAGCATAGGAAACGGAGGCGGCCACGCCGGGGGCCGCACGTCCCGGTTCGGGGGGCCGGTTCGCCCGTGAACGTCCCTGGCCGGCGTGAGAGCTCCCGAGCCGATCAGTCGGTCTTGTCACGATCAGGCGCACTGATGGAAACGGAGCAGGTCATGCTCAGCTCGCCGACGAAACCCGAATTCGTCGTCAGTTGCGTGCTCGACGGGCCATCTTCAAGAAGCCGGCCTGATGCCTACCAGGTCTGCCTCGATTGCCGGCGGTTGATTGCGACCGCTGATGCCGTGGCCGGTTCGCCGCGACCGGTGGGCGCTCAACGCTTGCGACGAACAACACGCATGAAGTCGGCGTAGTCGCGGTACGGCGCGTCGGTCCGCCGACCGTCGACACGAAGTCCCTGGATAATCCGCGATCCACGTCGCGTCGGGTCCACCATCGTCAGACCCCATCCCGTCACCGTTCCACCCTTGGCGAGCGCCGATGCGAGTGCCGCGCCACGCATCGGGAACGCCTGGCCGAATGCGTGCCTGTTGGCGACCACGATGGCGTCGTTTGCTGTGGTGGCAAGCAGGGCCACGACAGCGACCACATCCCTCGGTCGCCAACCCAAGTCGCGGACAGCACCCACGCTCGCGCGCACGTACCAACCAAGCTGGCGCTCCAGAGCGCCCAGGTCTCGGATCTCCGTCTTGACCTCGACAACCACGAGGCGTCGCGTTTCCAGCGAGTAGCCCAACAGGTCGATCCATCCGCGGACTCGCCCGTCGACGATCTCACGTTCGACGGCGCTGGCGAGCCCGGCGCCTTCGAGGACGTGCCGATAAGCGGCGACGCACCGTGAATGCGCAGGATCACCCTGGTCTGTGCGCCCGATCACGCGGAGTGGTCGCAACTCGATCGAGAGGTCCGCGTCGAGTGCCCTCGCCACCGAGCCGATGGTTTCGATAGACGCGGCGATCTCCCCAGATTCGATGGCCGAGACGAGGGGTTGGGATACGCCGGCGGCCGCCGCAAGGACAGCCTGGCTCCAGCCTCGGTCCCGTCGCGCATCGCGGACGGCGGCGCCCAGTCGAACCCGGATGTCGCCCATCGGCCGATTGAACCGAAGGCACGTTGCCTGACGCGTATCAGCGCCTCAACGCTCCCTTATCGGGCACCGCCATGGCCCCTCGCCCGTCCCACCGTGCATAGCCGCCCTTGCCTCCAGCAATCGTGGGTCTCGAGCGTCGCGCGATCGCGGCCACGGTCTCGGACGGGGGTCCATCAGCACCAATAGGTCGCCCGCGCGACAAAGTCCACGAAGCGGACGACGCCGGCCCCCGCCGATGCGCCGCCCGCTCCGGGATGTGATGGTTCCGCCCGTCGCGGCCGGACGGTCATGTCAGGCCGCCCGCATCGCCCGCAGCCCGGCCACGGGCGAGTCGCTACCCCGCGGCCCGGAGCTCGG
The DNA here is from genome assembly GCA_963850035.1 of uncultured Chloroflexia bacterium. Lineage (GTDB taxonomy): Bacteria > Chloroflexota > Limnocylindria > Limnocylindrales > CSP1-4 > CTSoil-043. The sequence goes on from CAWKJP010000019.1 coordinate 203,728, forward strand.
CCTCCGCCTCGACGACGCGCGCGAGGATGGCATCCCGCATCCGATCGAGGCCGGTCTGGACGTCCTTCGTGGAGTTCACGACGGAGGTCAGCGTCGACTTGAGCGTGCGGAGCTGCTCCAGCTGCTCGCGGATGCCGGTGAGCGCGGCACCGATCGCCTCCGCGTCGACCTCGATCTCACGCTCGCGAAGCGAGGCGATGGCGAGCAGCCGTGCGAACCGGACGGCGGCTTCCAGGACCGCGGCGTCGGGGCATTCGGGGTCGACGACCGCGTAGACGTCGCCGGCCCGGTAGTCGAACGGCGCGATCCCCGTGGGCGCATGGGCCGGGGTGAAGACGACCAGCCCGATGGCCGCGTCCCGGTTGACCTTCGCCTCGCGGATCTCGTCGCGCATGGCGCGGCCGGACATGGCCCGGTCCTTCGCCTCGACCACGATCCGCAGGTCGGTGCCGCCGGTCAGGGCGGGGTTGACCGTCAGCACGAAGTCGCCCTTCTTCGACTTGATGACGGCGCCTTCCTCGGCGGACGTTCGGTCGAGCAGGTCGCCCGCGCCGCGCGCGGTGTCGGCAAGGAGGCTCTCGAGCAGGTCTTCGAAGTCGCCGCCCTTCGCGGTGCCCTTCGCGCGCTCCTGGGCCCGGGCGGTCGAGGCCGCCTCGAGCGCGGCGATGCGCTCGTTGAGCCTGTTGAAGCCCTCGGTCATCTCGCCCCGGAACTGGAAGAGCGGCGAACCCAGGCGGGTGGGGTCGAGCAGCGTGGCCAGCTTGCTGCCGTCGCCTTCCATGTACGTGCCGAGGAGCGTCTTGATTCGCCCGATGGCGCTGTCGCGCTTGGTCTCGTCGAAGAGCTCGTCGGTGAGCGACCGGAGCTTGCCGCGGTCGCCGAGGAACGACTCCAGGGTGCGCGGGAGCCGGCCGTCGCCGTCGGCGAAGTTCTGGCGAAGGAGCTGGTCAAGGGCCGTTGCCGCCTTCGCGTTGGCGTCCTCGGTCTGGCGGAGGAGCGTCGCGAACTCGGCACGAACGGCATCGACGTTGACGGTCACGCCTGCGTCCATGAGGGCGGTCAGGCCGATCTTGAGCGCACGCTCGACGAGCCCGCCGCGCTCCTCGGCGGGACGTTCGGCGACGAAGGCGGCAAGGCTCGCATCGACGAGGACCAGGCGGTCGACCACCACGCGGTCGCGCTCGACCGAGATGCGGGTCGCGGCCGCGGGCGGGTTCGCCGGCACGAGGACCGGCGGCAGGCTGGTGGCCGCGGAGCCCTGGACGGGCACGCGACCGGCGGGTGCGTGGAGGGTGACGATGTTGGCGGGGGCGTCCATGCCCCGGACTTTGGCGGCGGGCCGTGACAGCTAGCGTCGGCCACTGGTCGTGAGTCACTGGCCCTCGCCTAGGATGAAGTACGGCGCTACCACCTCGGCTCGAGCGCCGTGCCTCGGTCTGAGGCTCGAGTCCATCGGTCGCTCAGCTCGCGGCAGACAGATCTGTCGCTTGTGCCGATCTCGCTGAAGGCCGACCACCAGCATTGGCCCGTCGTGCTCCTCCAAGATCGATGGGCGGATCCTCGATGACGTAGTCCGGTCGAATGGCAAAGAAGAAACCGTCGAATGCGGCGTGGTGCGAGCGTTGCACAGCGCTACGCCATTACTGACAACGGGCTCACTCCGTCAGCATCGCGGTCGGCGAGTGATGTGCACGCCGCGTCCAGCCAACATCCTGGTGTCGGAGATTGCCACAAGGCGACAACGTTCCTGGTAGGCGCGGATCACTCGCCCTGCCGAAACGCCACCTGGTCGGACCCGTTGGCGCGATCGATCCGCGTCGACGTAGGCTCGCCGTGCCGTACCACGCGCATCCTCGGCGATCGAGTCGGTCGGCTATTGGCTGGAGACCTCGAACGCCGCTTGACGATGTCGTCGACCTGCACCGTGAACATAAGTTGAGCGCCGGCATCGTCACTCGACGAGGGCTGAACGCCGGCGTACGCCGGGACATAGAGCCCAGGCTCCACGCCAAGGAAGTACACGAGGGACGAACCCGTTCGGCCTTCGCTCGAGCGAAGGCCGACGTTGTCTCGGTGGAACGGGTCAGTGCCCCGCGTAGGCGTAGTGGAGGACTCCCGACCTCTCCTCGTAGCTGTCCGGATACGGCCCGCCGGTGACCGTCGTGATGGACAGCGGCAGCTCACACACCGCAGGCTTGAAGATGCCCTGCGGCCCCAGGAGAGGAACGCGACGTCCCGGAAGTGTGCAATAATTGATGAAGGGTAGTCACGCGGCTCGAGCGGCTTCAACCATGTTCCTGCCGCTGCTCGGTCAGCCGTTCGGAGTACTGCGCTTCGAGCGTGTCGCCGTCAGTTACCCCGATCACATCGCCAGGATACCGTTCGGCTATCGCGTTTCGAGGACGTAGTCGTGAGAGATTTGGTGCAGGCGCAGTCGATTGAGCCGGGAGGTATCCCACTCGACGACACGGGTTTCGAGGCCGATGAGCGACGGCCCGCGCGCGGGGCCCGATCCTCGCGCTCGCGCGCGATTCGCGGCCCCCAGGTTCAATCGCCCTCCACGACAGTGCGCTCTGGCGCCTGCGCCTGGGCGATCTGCGGATCGTGTACGCGATCGACGACGAAGCCCGGACCGTGGTCCTCCTTCGCGTCGTGCGTCGGAACGAGAGCACCTATCGCCGGGTTCGATAGCCGACAGGCGAGGTACTGGCGACGAACGAGCGACGCGACGCCCGTCAGGCGTGCGCGTCCCTCTCGAGGGGCCGCGAGATGTGCTCCACCTGGATCGTGCTGTGCTCGAGGTCGAAGTCCTCGCCGAGGCAGGTGTCCACCTCGTGGAGGATCTGGTGGTGGTCGGCCCCTTCGGCCGCGATGACGTGGGCGGTGATCATCGGAAAGCCGGCCGTGATCTGCCAGGCGTGGAGATCGTGGACGCCGACGACGCCCGGAACGCGCAGGATCCGCTCCCGCACGGCCGGCAGCGAGAGCCCGCGTGGGGTGGACTCCATGAGGACGTGCATCGCGTCGCGAAGGAGCAGGAGCGCACGGGGTACGACCAGGAAGACGATGGCCAGTGACGCGAACGGGTCGGCGTAAGCCCAGCCTGTTGCGAGCACGATGAGCGCGGCGACGATCGCGGCGATCGAGCCGATCGCGTCGCCCAAGACATCGAGGAACGCGCCCCGCGCGGCGAAGCCCGAATGCTCCGAGCGCATGATCAGGGCCGCGGTCCCGGAGCCCAGCAGGCCGATCACGGCCGCCACGAGCATCGGTCCTGGCTCTGGCGTCTCGGGCGTGGCGATGCGAAGGACCGCCTCGTATCCGATGAACAGGCCCAGCGCGACGAGCAGGCCGGCATTCACGCATGCGGCGATGACCTCGGCCCGCGCATAGCCGAACGACCGGTCGTGCGTCGCGGGCCGGGCAGCGATCGTCGCGGCGCCGAACGCGACGGAGATCGCGATGACGTCCGTCATGCGGTGGGCCGCGTCCGCGATGAGCGCCAGGCTCCCCGAGAGCCAGGCCGCGATGACATCCGCCGCGAGCGCGACGAGCGCCACGCCGAGGACGATCGCGAGGTGGCGCCGGTTGCTGCCAATCGACAAGGCACCAGCTGGCGTCGTTGGATGATGTGACGAGCCTGGTCGCACTGGAGAAGCGCCAGGAACGGACGCCGACGCGGGCCGATCATCGACCGGAGGGGTGGACGCCGGCGTGCCGACACCCGGCGTTGGAGTCGAAACCATCTCCCCGATTGTCGCCCTTCCCGTCGCGCTCGTCACACCGGGCCCCGGGAGGGCATCGATCCGGCTCCGCGGGCATCGATCGCGCTCGTCAGGTCACCTGCAATGGGACAGCGGCCCCACGTGCGTCAAGGACGGTTGGCAAGTGCATCCGACGCGCGAGCCGCGAGCGCCCCGAAGGTGTCGACACCGGCAGCGTCGACGAGAACTCCTGCACGAGCCGCTGCCAGCATGGCCTCCTGCTGTGCCCGAGTCGGCATCTGCCCCGCGAGGAAGAGGCGCAGATGGTCGCGGTTCGCCTTGACCGCCCACGCCGGGTAGCGGCGGGGCGATCGGAGCACGGCGGTCGAGACCCGCAGCGCGTGCTCGTTGCCGGCCGGGACGCCGGGCCGATCCGGCTCCCGGGCCGCGAAGCGGAACCCGTCGGCCAGGTCGCACGGGCCGCAGCCCCGGGGACCACGACCCAGGGCGTCGCCACAGTCGGGGCACCGCATGCGATCGAGCGCCGCGTCGACGAGCCGCCACGGGTGCAGATGCGGTTCGGCGACGATCCCGCGTGCGGCCACCTCGTCCTGGAGGTCCCCTCGCGCCTCGCGGTCGTGCACCCAGGCTGCCTCGATGGAGGCCTCCACCTGATCGAGGGCATCGCCCGGATCGCCGGACGCGCGACCGCCGCCTGCTCGGCTGAGCGGCCCCCGAGATCTCGACGTGCGGCTCATGGCGCCAGTATTGCCAACCGTCCTTGACGCACAAGCTGGCGATGTACGAGCGTCCTGCGTGCGCCCCCTGGCGCTGCGCAACTTGGCTCGCTGTGGCCATGGCGCCGGCTCCCGCCGGCGCGCCAGAGAGGCGTCGCTCGTGACGAGTCGTCATGACGCCGAGCGCAGTTCGGTCTACGTTGACGATCCGGACCAGGTGGAACCGGCCCGACCGAGCGCGCGCAGATCGACGATTGTTGTCGGCCCGTCTCGGGTCCCATCCGAAAGGCTGGCGATGTCGCTCGCACTCTGGCTGCACCCCGCCAACCTCGCCGACTGCGGCCGGGCGGTCGTCGCCCGTCTTGATCGCGCCCGCCACGGCCACACACGCCTCCCGGGCGACGCGGCGGCGATCATCGAGGCCGGGATCGACCGGACCTGGAACGGCCGCTCGTTCACGGCCTCGCCGGGCTGGTTCCACACCTTCTGGGTGCGCGACATGTGCTTCTCCTCGGTCGCCCTCGAGCGGCTCGGCGGCCGGCACCGCGAGCGCCTGGTCGCCTCGCTCGCCCGCGCGCTGGTGGGCTGGGAGCGCCACGGGAGCCACATCACGACGACCTTCCATCCGGGCGGCTACCCGGCGGACGTCTACGCGTACGGGGTCGACTCGCTGCCCTTCTTCCTCGCTGCCCTTCGCGCCGTCGGGGCCGACGGGGACGCGCTCGTGGCCCGGCATCGAACGTGGCTCGCGACCGAGGTCGAGCGCTTCGCGTCGATCGTGGTCGACCCGGCATCGGGCCTCCAGCGGGCCGACCGGACCTTCTCGGCGCACCGCGACACCGTGACGAACCGAAGCAACGCCTACGGCAACAGCATGGTCGCCCTGCTCTCCCGCACGCTCACCGCCAAGCCCGAATGGGAGCTCCCCGATCCGCTCGCCCGCCACTTTCCCGGCGGGGACTTCGGGCGGCTGTTGCGGGAGCACTTCTGGATGTCCGAGCGAGGCTGCTTCCGCGACGCCCTCGGCTCCGACGAGACGACCGGCGAGGCCAACGTGTGGCCGTTCTGGACGGGAGCCGTGGACTGCCCGGACATGCTCGCCCTCGCCCTCGCGACGCTGGCTCGCGAAGGCTTCTGCGACCCCCATCCGCTCCGCTACACGACCCGGCCGACCCCGACCGCGGAGGTCTGGCTCGTCCGCCACTTCCTGCCCGATTACCAGGGCTCCTCGGTCTGGACGAGCATCGGGGCGATCTACCTCGCCCTCCTGCGCACCGTGGACCCGGAGCGGGCGGCCGTCGAGACCGCTCGGTACGCCGCCTGGATCGAGCGCGACGGCACGTACTGGGAGGTGCTCGGCGCCGACGGCGGCTGCTGGCGCGGACGGGGTGGCCTGATGCTCGGCGAGGAGTCGATGCTCTGGGGCGCGATCTTCCTGGATCACCTGCGCTCGCCCGTGGGCCCGGCGGCCCGCCTCGCCTGAGCCCGGCCCGGCGGCCCGGAGCCGCGCATGCCCTCCAGCCCGTCGTGCCCGACGCCGGCACCGGCCCGACGCCGGTGCCGCCGGGGGCCGCGCCGGTGCCGCCGGGGGTCTCGAACGCCCGCCGCGAGCGCCACAATGACAGGGATCGGCGGGCAGCCGCCGGCGCCTTCGCGATCCCAGGGAGACCCGCGATGCCGCTCTCGTTGAACCTCGGTGGGATTGGCTCGCTCGTGGGGCGGAGCGGCTCCGCTCCGGCGCCGTTCGACGGCATCAACGGGCCGCGGCTGGCCGGACCCCAGGGAAGCCACCCGCTCCACTCGGTCATGGCCGAAGAGCTGGTCCGCACCAGCGACGGGCCGATCGCCGGCCAGATCAGCGTCGATCAGCCACCGCGGGTTGGCGAGGGGATCACCGGCACCATCCGGCTGACCGCGATCGAGCGGGTGGTCGCGCGCGGCGCCACGCTGCGACTCGTTGGCCTGCGGCTGGACGAGGTCACTCGTTCCGAGGAGCACCGCGACAGCGACGGGCACGTGACCAGCTCGGAACACTGGGTCGAGGTCCACGGCTCGCTGTTCGTCGACGACGCGTTCCCCGAGCCCGCCATCCCCGCCACGATGGAGCCGGGCGCCACGTGGGAAGCCCCGTTCGCGGTCCCGGCGCCGCCCCTCGGGCCGCCGACCGCGCACCTCGGCGAGTCGATCGTCGCGTGGGCCCTCGAGGTCCACTGGGACGTCCCCCACGGACGCGACCATTTCGTCGCTGCCCACCTGCCGCTCGCCCAGCACCCGGACCTCCTCCGCGCGGGCGTGGGCAAGCAGGGTGGCACGAGCCTTCTCGCCGGTGTGTCGATCGGCGACGCCATGATCAGCGTCACCTCGCCGCTGCCTGCGCCCGCGGGCTCGGAGATGGCCGTGAGCGCGCGCTGGCCGTCGGCTCCGGGCGGGCAGAACGGTCGCGTCGAGCTCCACCGCCGGACGAACGCGCCCAACGGGACCGAGGGGATCATCGCGTCGGTCACGATCGATCCCGCGAAGCTGGCGGCAGGGTCGACCGAGGTGCGGCTGACGGTCCCGCCGGGCTCCGCGCCGTCGTTCGACGGGGCCGGCCTGGAGATCACGTACGTGATCCGGGTCCTCGTCGACCGGCGCTTCCGCACCGACGCCGCGATCGAGCGGCCGGTCGCGATCGTCTGACGGGCACGACGTTGGGGTCCGGTCAATCCGAGGGGCGGGAGCAGTGAAGGTCCTGGCGCTGGAGCGCGACCTCGTGGCAGCCGACGATCCGCGCTTCGGGGATCTTGGCCAGGCGGAGGCACGGGTCGTCTGGGAGCTCGGGCAGGCCGACCTCATGCGCGAGGTCTACTTCCGCGCCGATCGGGCCAACGCGGTGCTCGTCCTGGAGGTTCCGGACCTCGCCGCCGCGAGGGTCGCCATCGAGCGCCTGCCGTTGGTGGCTGCCGGGCTCATCGACTTCGACCTGGTCCCGCTCCGGCCGTACCCGGGCCTCGCGCGCCTCTTCCGCAGCGGGTAAAGACCCGCCCAATCCGGGACCGCCGCGCGGACTCGGCGCCTTCAGCGCTCGATGGCGGCGGCGAGGTTGCGAATCAGGTTGAGCCCCGCCGTCACCTCGTCGCGAACGGCATACGGGCCCGGCATCAGGAAGCACGGGCGTGCCGCGAGCGCCATCCCGTCGATCCGACCCCACGGCTCAGGAAGGGTGCGGCCCGCGCACGCCTCGGCCGCCCGCTTGTAGACGAAGATGACCGCGGCGGGCCGCCAGATCGCGACCTTGCGGAAGAGCGGGCCCACCCCCGCGCGAAGCCCTGCGTCGGTCGCGATGTCGCGCGCCGTGGGGAGCTTCAGGAGATCGGTGATCCCGTGTCCGAGCGCGATGAGGGCGTCGTCGGCGCGCCCGAGATCCGTGTCGGCCGGCAGGATCCGGACCTCGACCAGCCGCCGCCAGAACGACTGCCCGAGGCGGCCGCGATGGTAGTGGCCGGCCCTGACGCTGACCGGCGATGGGTTGAGCCCCACGAACAGCAGGCGACCGGGCTCAGGCGGGAGGTCGGCCAGGGTCTCGACCGGCAGGCCGTCGATGACGAGCGTGATGCGGTGGCCTTCGTCTGGTTCGTCCACGTTCGGAAGGGTAGGGGATGTCCAGCGACGTCGGCGTCCGATGAGACGGCGCCCGGCCGCGCCGTCCGCGCAACCGGGCCCGGGATCGGCCCCTCCTACGTCGCGCGCCCGATGGCGTTCGCCTCCGCGACGTCGACGAGCCGGCCGGTCCGCACGTCGTAGACGAACCCGTGGATCGGGATCCGGCGGGGCACGAGCGGGTGGTTGCGAATGCGCCGGACGTCGTCGACCACGCTGCCGTGCTGGTCGGCGATCGTGAGCCAGTCGATGTCCGCGCCCTCGGTGGACCCGGGCCCCGCCCCGACGTCGCGGAACCCGTCCGGCCCCAGCTCCGCGGTCTCCAGGCTGCTGGCGAGCAGGCCCCGCATCGTGTCGTCGGTGAAGGACTCCATGCCGCAGTCGGTGTGGTGGACCACGAACCATTCAGCGGTCCCGAGGAGCTTGTAGGAGATGACGAGCGAGCGGATCGCATCGTCGCTCGCGCGGCCGCCGGCGTTGCGGATCACGTGCGCGTCGCCCTCGCGCAGGCCCGCGAACTTCGCGGGATCGAGGCGGGCATCCATGCAGGTGAGGATCGCGAACCGCCGCGCCGGGGGAGCGGCGAGCTTGGCCCTGGGACCGAACGTCGCCGCGTAGGCCGCGTTTGCGGCCAGGACGTCGTCGAGGATGGAGGACATGGGACGCACTCCTGGAGGGTGCCGGGTCGGGCCACCGACCCGCGCTAAACGGCGCTCGCCGCGGCTCCGCGCCGAGCTCGATCAGTCTCGGCGGCTGACCGCCCGATCGGAGGAAACGAAGAGCCGCGGATCCCGTTGAACCGCGGCCCGTCATCGGCGCCGAGCCCGCCTCGACCGAGTCAGGTCCAGCGATGCGTCAGACGCGCGCCTCCAGACGGCGGGGCCGCCGACGACAACACCGCACTCCGGGAATCGCGGGGACGTCCATCCGGATCGGGTTCACCGGGAGACGGTAGCCCGGCCGCCCGCGTGACGCAAGCGTCGGGTCGGGCCGCATGGTGGGTCCCGTTGGACCGCACGTCGCGATACGGCCGATCGCATGCCGCGTCATGGCGTCGGGCCGCATCTCGCGTCCCGGCGTCGCGGCCGGCTCGCCTCCCTAGGCGTTCGCGCTCCGCTCGTCGCTGTCCGCGTGCCAGGCGGCGACCGCGTACCGGTCGGCGAGGAGACGCTCCGTCGCGACCAGCTCGGCGGGCAGGAGGACGGTCGGCACGGCGGTCTCGGCGCCGAAGGCGTGCAGCATCGCCGCCTCGAGGTCTGCATCGGCCGGCACCGCCCCCAGCTCACGTGCGAGCGAGGACACGTGCACGCGGTGGCTCTTCGTGCGCTCCCAGCGCGGGTCACCGGGCGCTCCCGGCCCGCTGCAGACGCGGGCGAGCGCATCGAGATCTGCATCGACCAGGAGCGTGGCGTGGACGAGCAGGGCCCTGCCGCCGAGCCACGCCGCCACACCGGAGAGCTTCCCGCCGGACGCGACGATGTCGCGCTCCGTCAGCTCCGCCGCGACGCCCATCGACCCGACCGCAGCCGCCAGCGGCGCGAGGACAAGGCGGTAGAGCCCGGGCAGCCGCCGGAGCGACGGATCGGCCGCCAGGAGCGCGTCCTCCGGCCTCAGCACGACCGAGACGTTGAGGTTGCCCGGGTCGTGCCAGACCGTGCCCCCGCCCGTGAATTGCCGCAGGACCGGAGCCCCGAGCGCGGCCGCGGCCGCGGCGTCCACCTCCGCAGCAGCAAGCTGGAAACGCCCCACGACGGCGCACGGCGCGTCCCGCCAGAGGCGGAGGACGGGCGTCGGCGCCGAGGCGTCGGCCCCGACATGGCGCGCGATCGCCTCCTCGCGTGCGAGGTTGATCCGCGGATCGCGTTCGCCGTCGTCGGGGACGTAGCGCCAGCGGGCCGCGCCGCCCCGCTCCGAGGCGGTCAGGCTAGCTCTCGTCGGCCGCACCGAGCGCGGTCTCGAGCCCATCGGATTCGGGGGCCGCCGCACCCCCCGAGCAGTCGAGGGTCGCGGTGTACGGGTCGATCGCCGTCTGCGCGGCTTGGTGCTCAGCGATCCAGGAGCGCCATTCGGCGCGGACCGCGGCCGTGAATGCGGCCGTTGTCCGGTGCGCGACGGTGACCCGCAGCGTGCTCAACCGGGACTGGAGCTCAGTCTCCCAGTCCGCCGCGATCCCCTCGTGGCGAGCCTCGTGCGCACGCAGCTCGCCCGTCGTCGCCGACCAGCCGGCGGCGATCGCCGCGTTCGTCGGCGACCAGGAGGGCATGTCGACGGTCACGTGCTTCGTAACCGTCGGGTTCGAGACGGTCGCGGTGATCGCCCCGTCCGATTCCTCGAAGGACGGATCCCCGCCCCAGGCGAACGAGACGTTCGTTCGGGCCCAGCCGGTGTCGGCGCGATACGGGCTGTGCGCGTTCAGATATCCGACGACGCGGTCGCAGTCCGGGGTCGCGCGCGGCAGGGCCACGGCCCAGCGCTGGACGGGGCGCGCCGCCCCGGGAGCGAGCATGCGCTGGAGCGCCGCGTTCCCGTGCCGGCGCTGCACCGCGTCAGCGAGCCGCTCGCGGGTGCCGGCATCGGCCCCCGCGAGAAGCGTCCGCAGTGCCGCCGGGTTCGTCGCAATGTCGAGGGTGGGCGCGCAGGGAACGGCGGAGCCCCGACCCGCCCGCGGCGACTGCCGCTCGCGCGCGTCCGCCCGGGCGAGGCTGGTTCCCATGGCGCGTACGGTACCCGGCCCGCGCAACGGTCGCCGCCGCGCCGGCGGCCCGCGGCGCTCCGACCTAGGGGAGCGTGGCGAACCTGGCCGTGAAGTGGCGCAGCGCCGCCGGCTCGTCGAGGATCCGGAGGCCGCGCAGATCCGCGGCTTGCTTCGCCACGGAGCGAACCACCTCGATCACATAGTCCACGTGGGACTGCGTGTAGGTCCGGCGCGGGATCGCCAAGCGGACGAGGTCCATCGCCGCGGGCGCCTCGCTGCCGTCCGGGTGCCGCCCGAACATGACCGTCCCGATTTCGCAACCCCGGATGCCGCCCTCGGCGTAGAGCGCCACGGCGAGGGCCTGGCCCGGGAAGGCCAGCGGCGGGATGTGCGGCAGGAGCGCCCGCGCGTCGAGGTAGACCGCGTGTCCGCCGATCGGCCGGACCACGGGGATCCCGTCCGCCAACAGGGCGTTGCCGAGGTAGGCGGTGGACCGGATCCGGTAGCGGAGGTAGTCCGCGTCCACGACCTCGCGGAGGCCCTGTGCGATTGCTTCGAGGTCGCGGCCCGCAAGACCGCCGTACGTCGGGAAGCCCTCCGTCAGGATCAGCAGGGTGCGGCACCGCTCCGCGATCTCGTCGTCGCGCAGCGCCAGCCAGCCACCGATGTTGGCGAGTCCATCCTTCTTCGCGCTCATCGTCATGCCGTCGGCAAGCGACGCGATCTCGCGCACGATCTCCGGGACGCTTCGGTCGGCCTGGCCCGGCTCGCGGAGCTTGATGAACCAGGCGTTCTCCGCGAACCGGCAGGCATCGAGGAAGAGCGGGACGCCGAACCGGTCGCAGAGCGCGCGGACGCCGCGCAGGTTCCCGAGGCTGACCGGCTGGCCGCCGCCCGAGTTGTTCGTGATCGTGACGAAGACGGCCGGCACGTCTGACGCTCGCGCGCCGAGGAGCGCCTCGAGCCCGACGAGGTCCATGTTGCCCTTGAAGGGATGCTCGATCTCCGGGTGGCGCCCTTCCTCGATCACGAGGTCGACGGCTTCGGCGCCCGTGGCCTCGACGTTCGCCCGCGTCGTGTCAAAGTGCGTGTTGTTCGGGATGACCTTCCCCGGCCCGCCGATCACCGAGAACAGGATCTTCTCGGCGGCGCGTCCCTGGTGCGTCGGGATGACGTGGGGGAACGGGAAGAGCTCCTGCACCGCCGAGAGGAAGACGAACCAGGACGGCGAGCCCGCGTACGACTCGTCCCCGTGCTGGATCGCGGCCCATTGGTCACGGCTCATGGCGCCGGTTCCCGAATCGGTGAGCAGGTCGACGAGCACGTCATCGGCGTGCAGGTTGAAGAGGTTGAGCCCCGCGACCTCCAGGGCCCGGAGCCGCTCGTCCCGAGTCGTCATCCGGATGGGCTCGACGGAGTGGATCCGGAACGGCTCGATGATCGTCTGCCAGCGGTCCATCCGCTGACGATACGCCCGTGGTGCTCGCGACAGCAGTGCAAGCGGCCTTGCATATCGTATGCAAGGGGACCTTCGTCCCCTCTGCGAGGGCCGTTGCGCCCTCGCGGCGAGTCCCGCCGGTGGGCTTCCATTGGGGGGATGGCGTCCCCGCCCGCGTTCCACGCCGCTGCCCCGCTGTTCCACGCCGCTGCCCCGCTCGCGTCGCTGGAGATCGGAAGGTCCGCGCGGGTTCTGACGGTCCCGGCAGAGCATGCCGGCGCCCTCTCGGCCGAGGGAGTCGCTGTTGGGGACCTGCTGCAGGTCGAGACGCGACAGCCGCTCGGTGGGCCCATCGTCGTTCGCGTCGGCCATGCGCGGCTCGCGATCGCGGCACGCGTCGCCCGCGAGATTCTCGTCGAGCCGCTCGTCGCGCGGGCGTCGGCGCGATGAAACGGTCGAAGGCGGCCGGCGATCCCGGGACGTTCGCGCTCCCCGGGCCCGCCCCGCGGCCGGAAGCGTCCCCCGCCACGCCCACGATCGCGCTTGTCGGCCGTCCGAACGTCGGCAAGTCGACGTTCCTGGCACGCGCCAGCGGACGATTCGCGGAGTCCGCCAACGTGCCCGGGACGACGGTCGGCGCGGAGACGCGGCCCGTGGTCACGGCTGCCGGCCCCGCGATCCTCGTGGATCTCCCCGGAACGCTCGCCCTCGACGACCACCCGACCGGCGATGCTCCGTTCTGGCAGCTGCTTCTCGACGCGGCTCCTGACGCCGTCCTCGTCGTCGCGGACGCGGCCAACCTGGCCCGCCACCTGCCGCTCGCGCTCGCCTGCCGCGACCTGGGCCTGCCCATCGTCCTGGCGGCAAACCTGGCCGACGAGGCATCGGCACGCGGCGTCGAGATCGACACGGGCGCCCTCGCCCAGCTGCTCCTCGCCCCGGTGCACCGCACGGTGGGCCGCGATGGGACCGGGGTTGCGGCGGCGCTCGAGGATGCCGTCCTGCGTGGCCGCCAGCGCCTTGCGGTTCGCGATGCGGGGGCGTCTCCGCGGGCGACGATCCCGGCGCCGATCTACCCGCTCCAGGTGGAGGGACGCCTCGCCTCCAAGACGGATCACCTCCGGGTGAGCCCCTCCCTGGGGGCAGCGGCCGCGCCGGCGGCGCCGCTCGCCGCGTTCGTGGCAGCGGGCCGCGTCTCGGCACGCGGCGCCGCGACGATCGCGCTCGCGGATCTCCTGGCTCCCCATCGGCGCGCCACGGCCGACGCGTGGGCCGAGCGAATCGAGCGGCGAGGCGCCGTGCCGCCCGGCGTCGCCGAGCGGATCGCGGCAGCGAGCGTGCGGCCGGCGACCGGGATTCCGTTGCTGGTCAGCGTCCTCGCGGCAACCTTCGTCCTCGTCATGGTCGGCGGCGGCGCGGCGGCCGCCAGCCTCGGGGCAGCCTGGAACGCGTGGGCGTCACCGCCGATCCACGCGGTCGTCGGCGCGCTGGTGCCCCTGCCCTGGCTCGCCAACGCCGTCCTCTGGGCGCTCGACGCGGGCCTCCTGGCGATGCTCTCGGTGGGCCTCCCGTACGTGCTGGCGTTCTACGTGGTGATCGCCGCCCTCGAGGACTCCGGCTACCTCGCGAGCGTCACCGTGCTCGCCGACCGGGTCCTGGGCGCGGTCGGCCTGCCCGGCCGCGCGGCCATCCCGCTCCTCGTGGCGACCGGCTGCAACGTGCCCGCGATCTACGCCACGCGCGTCCTCGCGACGCGCCGCGAACGCGTCATCGCCGCCTTTCTGGCCACGCTCACGCCGTGCTCGGCGCGCTCGGCCGTCGTGATCGCGGCGCTCGTCCCGTTCGCGGGACCGTGGGTCGCCCTCGCGGCATTCGGCGTCGTCGGGGCCCTGACCGTGGCGGCCGGCGTTGGGGCGAACGCGCTCCTGCCGGGCCGGCAGTCTCCCCTGGTGCTCGAGCTGCCGCCGTTCCGACGGCCTCTCCTGCGGAGCGTCACTGCCAAGGCGTGGTTCCGCTTCCGCGACTTCGTCCGCACGGCGACGCCGCTCATGCTCGTCGGCTCGTTCGTCCTGGGCCTCGCGTTCGAGAGCGGGGTCGTCCACGTCGCGAGCAGCGCCATCGCCCCGCTGGTGCACGGCTGGCTCGGCCTGCCCGCGGTGGCCGGGATCGCGCTCGCCTTCTCGTTCCTGCGCAAGGAGCTGGCGCTCCAGCTCCTGCTCGTCCTCGCGGCCGCCGAGGCCGCTGGCTCGACGGCGGCGACCATCGGCGCGCCGATCGCGCTCAACGCCCTGATGGCGCCGTCCCAGCTCTTCGTCTACGCGATCGTCGCGTCCGTCTCGCTCCCATGCGTGGCGACGTTCGCGGCCCTCGCCGGCGAGCTCGGGCGCCGCACCGCAGTCGTGATGAGCGCCGCATCGATCGTGCTGGCCGTCGCGGCAGGCGGCGTGCTGGCCCGGGTCGTCGGGATCGCCTGATCCGTCAGCCCCTGCCGCCGCGCTTGAGCTCCGCGACGTCCCTGGTGGTCGGACCCTGACCTCCTTGCACGGTTGGACGCCGACCTGCGGCGCGTCTCGTGGGATCACGAGCCCGGCGCCCGCATCGCGAGTCCGCGCTCGGCTGGGGTGTTGAGCCCGGCGCCCGGGTTGCGCGAGTACGCTCTCGGCTGGGGTCCTGTCAGGTGCACACCAGGCGGACGCTCGTCGCGCTCTTCGGGCTCCCCGCGCCGGAAGTCGTTCGGGGCCACGCGTGGAACGGGGGGCCATGCCAACGAAGCCCGCCGCGATACCGGTCACGTGACCGGCTGACGCGCGCCTGGCACGAAATCTGCGACCAACGTTCGTGTGGTGGTCACATGTCAGGAGCGGCGGGCCGGGCCGTACCAAATGGCCGCCGGGTGACCGCCACGAGCCGCCGGGTGACCGCCACGAAGTGACCGCGGGGTCGTCGGGATCGCCTGATCCGTCAGCCCCTGCCGCCGCGCTTGAGCTCCGCGACGTCGAACACGGCGGTCGCGGACGACCAGTTGGGGGAGACCTCCACCCGCATCGCGAGGATCAGCCGGGTCAGGCCCGACACGGTGAAGAGCAGCGCGAAGGCTGGGTAGCCGAGGGGCAGCAGCGCGATCAGGAGCCCGGACGAGGTCTGCCCGATGGTGAGGCCCGCCGCGCTCCTGGCCACGAACGCTCCCTGCGCGCCGATGAGGTCGACGCCGCCCGTGAGGCGGAGGAGCCGCTCGTTCGCGGCGAGGGTACCGGCCGACGCGCCGGACGAGGCCATCGCGGCAACGACGCAGAGCACGAGCCACGCGACCGGGTTTCCCGGGAAGGCGAGCAGGCCCACGATCATCGAGCCGCCACGGAGGACGAACGAGAGGCGCAGGGTCCGCGACGCGGAGCCGCGGTTGAGCCAGCCGCCGACGACGGTCGCAGCGACGAGCGCGGCCGCCGACGAGATCGCCGAGAGCAGGATGGCGAAGCCCGGGGGCAGCCGCAGGACGCTGATGCTGTAGATCGAGAGGTACGGGCCCATGCCCGCGCCGAACGCGGCGATCGCGACGGCCCGGATGAAGCGGTTCGTCTCCGGGCTGCGCGGGGGCGCCTCGCCGCGCGGCGCCACGCGGACGCGGCCCGGCCGGCGGAGGCGCCGCACGACCGCCAGCTCGGCGATCCCGAAGAACCCGGCGATCGCGAAGATCACGGCATACACGAGGAGCCCGATCGCGCCAAGCCCGGCCTGGACGACGAGCGCGACTGGCAGCAGGAGGACGGCGCCCAGGCCCTGGGTGATGCCCATGACGC
Source organism: uncultured Chloroflexia bacterium (assembly GCA_963850035.1). Classification (GTDB taxonomy): domain Bacteria; phylum Chloroflexota; class Limnocylindria; order Limnocylindrales; family CSP1-4; genus CTSoil-043. The sequence goes on from CAWKJP010000019.1 coordinate 219,738, forward strand.
GCGGTGCGACGAAGCGCCGCTCGCCCTCGGGCAGGATCGCCCCGTACCACGCGAGCAGGTTGGCGCCGCCGATCGCCGAGGCGGCCCCGGCCAGGCTCATCACGGCGGCGATCGCGACGATCGCAAGCGGCGAGCCGATCAGGTGCAGCTCGTGGAGGACCACCACCCCGGCAAGCACGAATCCGCGCGTCTCGCCGACCGCGAGGATGCCGAGCGTGACGAAGCGGAGGTTGCCGTCCGTGCGCCGGAGGAGCGATGGGACCAGCAGCTGGGCCGAGCTCACCGCGAACGGGAGGACGCCGATGACGGTGGCCGCGGCGGCGGGCGTTCCAAGCGCGAGCAGGAGCGGGATCGTGAGGCCGTCCCCGGCCAGCGCGAAGACCGCCGCGGCGGTCCCGCCGATCCCCTGGAAGACCCGGTAGCGCCGCGCGCCGAAGGCCCGCCACTCGTCGATCGAGGTGCGCGCGCCCGGCGGGCACGCCGAGCCGGTTGAACGCCGGCGCGCGATGCCGGCGGAGTCGTTGGCGAGCGGTGAGGTCACCCGGGCCGGGCTGTGGCGGGTTGTCGCGCGGACGGCTGGCTCGGGGCACGGCCCCATGGTAGCCGCGGTGCGATCCCGCTCCGGAGGAGCGCCCTTTGATCGACCTGGCCCGGCCCGGCCATTCGGTCAGTCGATCGTGATGGTCAGGCCGCTGTCGTCCTCGTCCCGGATGTCGACGACGGGGCCGCGGAACCCCTTTCGGATCGCCTCGCGAACGCGGTCCGCGTAGCCGATTGGGATCCCCGGGAGTGAGCCGGCAAGGCCGGCCAGGACGCCGGGCACCTTGAGGTCCACCACCACGCGCCCGTTCTCGCGGACCTGGACGCGGATCCGGTCGGGCGTGCCTGCCGATGCTGGGCCCGGCGAGCCTGTCGAGCGCTGCGGACGATCCGCGTCACCGGACGCGCGACGTGCGCCCGGCGCGGACCCGCTGCCGGATCCGCGGGGCGCGCGACCCGATGAATCGAGCGCCTCGAGGATCGGGGCCGCCTCGGCCGGTGTCAGCCGGCCCTCCGCGACCAGTCGCAGGATCTCATCCACAGGGTCAGCCATCGAGACGTGCCCCGCTGCCGAGCCGGCGCTCCGCCTCGGTCACGTCGATCTCGCCGCGAGCCAGTGCCTCGAGGATCGCCAGCGTGTCCGTGGCTGCAGCCGCGCTCGATTCCGCCGGGTCGCCCGAAGCGCCCGACTGCGCCAGGGCTGCGGGGAATGGCGGGAGGGTCGGGATGGCCGGCACGGCCGGAACCCCGGGGCGCGCAGCGGTTCCGTGTGCCGACTGGTCTTCTGCCTTCGTCCGTCCCCGCCAGACCCTGCCCGCCCGGATCTCGACGTCGCCGGAGAGCGTCCGCACCGCCATGCGCGCCGCTCCGTCGCCGATGACGAGCGGGTCGCGCCGCCCGTTGCCGGTGCGCCGGTCGGGATGCGCGCAGTCGACGTCGCCCGAGACCGTCCGCACCTCGATGGTGACGCCGCCCTCGACGGCGAGGTCGACGTCTCCCGATGTCGTGTTGATGACGTGATCGCCGCCCGGGGCGAAGGCGCTCGCGATCTCGACGTCGCCGCTGACGGTGGTGATGCTGGTCCGCTCGGTCCTCGGCGCGTCGATCTCCACGTCGCCGCTGATGGATCGGATCGAGACGGCGATCGGGGCGGACGCCACGGCACGGAGGTTCCCGGATGCCGCCTCGACGTGCAGATCCCCTCCGCCGCCGCGAACCGAGATGTCGCCGCTGGCGGTCCGCACGGCGACCGAGCCGGTCACGTCCCGGATCGTCACGTCACCGGAGGCGGCGCCCACCTCGAGCCGCGCGTCGCGCGGGACCTCGATCTCCACGGAGCCTCCGCCCATGTCGAGCCCGAAGAGCCCGAGGCTGCCCAGGCGGAAGCCGAAGCCGCGTCCCTTGACGGTGCGTCCGACGTGGACGGCGTAGCTGCCCGGCCCCGTTGTCACGTCGATCGCGGGGTGGTCCTCGGCGGGCGACACGAGTCGCACGACCGTGCCGTCCACGCCGCGCACCCGGACGTCGTGTGCGCTCACGGAGATGACGACCGATCCGGCCGGCCCGATGTCGTGCTCGCGCACCAGCGGACCCGTCGCAACCTGCTCATCGACCATCGGTCAGCCTCCAAGCGCCCGCAGCTCGGCCGCGGCCGAGGGGGCGTCGATCTCGCGGCGTGCGAGCCGCTCCAGGATCGCGCGGCGTGCGCCGGCCATGTCCAGGGCGGACGCGGCGTCGTCGAAATACGCGGCCGGCCCGGTCGCGTCCGGCATGCCGGGCTCGTCCGGCGCGCCCGACGAATCGTCGGTCGTGGCGTCGTCGGCGAGCCCGAGCGCCCGCAGGAGCGCGTCGACGCGGGCCCGGACCGTGGGGTAGGAGATCCCGAGCTCGCGCTCCATCTCCTTCAGGTTTCCCTTCGAGCGGAGGAAGCTCTCCAGCAGGGCGAACTGCTCACGCGACAGGCGGGCGAAGCGCCCGACGTTGAAATCGCCCTCGAGGGTGGTCGCGCAGGACCGGCAGTGGAGCCGCGTGACCGCGAGCTCGCCGCCGCAGATGGGGCACGTCGCGATGGCATCGTGCGGCATCAGGAGCGCTCCTTCCGCGCGCGGGGCTCGGGCCGAATGCAGCCATCGAGTCGGCGCCGCTCGGCGGCGGTGATCCGAGCCGCCATCTCGCGGCGGATCTCGCTCGAGCCCAGCCGCGGGAAGAGGATCCGATACTCGTACATCGTTGGTTCTCCGTTTGGTCGCGGACGTCTTGTTGGTTCGTATATTGACGTGACGGTTCATGTTTTGTCAAGTCGCCTTTCCAATCTGTGATTGTGCGTGCTAAGACCGGCATCGCTGGCACTGGCCTCGCCCGGATGCAGCCGCCACGTGCCGATGCGGTCCGCGGACGGTACGATCCCGCCATGCCCACGAACCGCCTCGCGGGCGAGACGAGCCCGTATCTCCTGCAGCACGCACACAACCCGGTGGACTGGAATCCCTGGGGAGCTGCGGCGCTGGAGCAGGCGCGTTCCGAGGACCGGCCGATCTTCCTCTCGATCGGCTACGCGGCCTGCCACTGGTGCCACGTCATGGAGCGAGAGTCGTTCGAGGACCCCGCAACCGCGGCCTACCTCAACGCGAACTTCGTGAGCATCAAGGTGGATCGCGAGGAGCGGCCGGACCTCGACGCGATCTACATGCAGGCGGTCCAGGCGCTCACCGGGTCCGGCGGCTGGCCGATGAGCGTCTTCCTGACGCCATCGGGCGAGCCCTTCTATGGCGGCACCTACTTCCCGAACACGCGCCGGCACGGGCTCCCGTCGTTCCGCGACGTCCTGGAGGGCGTGGCCAGCGGCTGGCAGGAGCGTCGCCCGGACGTGGAGCGAGCCGGCGCCGGGCTCACCGCGCGGCTTGCAGCGACCGTTCGCCTGGGCGACCGCGCCGCGCCCGCCGACGCGACCGTTCTCGACTCCGCGGTCGCCGCGCTCGAAGCCGCATTCGATGCCGAGAACGGCGGCTGGGGGATGCCGATGAAGTTCCCCCAGCCGATGACCCTCGAGTTCCTGCTGCGTCGCGCGGCCGCCGGCGACGTGCGCGCGCTGCCGCTCGCGCGCCGCACGCTCGAGGCGATGGCTGACGGCGGGATCCACGACCAGCTCGGCGGCGGGTTCAGCCGCTACGCGACCGAGCCGACCTGGCTGGTCCCGCACTTCGAGAAGATGCTCCCCGACAACGCCCAGCTGGCGCGGGTCTACCTGCACGCGTGGCAGCTGACCGGCGACGCGACGTACCTGGCCGTCGCCCGGTCGACGCTCGACTTCGTGGCGCGCGAGATGACGCTTCCCGACGGCGTCTTCGCGGCCAGCCTCGACGCGGACACGGACGGCGTGGAGGGCGCGACCTACACGTGGACGGCGCGCGAGGTTCGCGACGCGCTCGAGGCGGCGGGGCTTGGCGCGGACGCGGACCTGTTCGCGGCGGCGTTCGACGTGACGCCCGGCGGCAACTGGGAGGGGCGCACGATCCTCCGGCGCGCCGTCCCGGATGCGGCGCTGGCGATCCGAACCGGACGGCCCGAGGCGGAGGTCAGCGGGCGGCTGGCCGGGGCGCGCGCAGCGCTCCTCCAGGTCCGCGATGCGCGACCGCAGCCGGCTCGTGACGACAAGGCGCTCGCCGGCTGGAACGGTCTCATGCTGGCGGCGTTCGCGGACGCGGCAGCGGCCCTGGCGCGGGTGCCCGACGCGCCGCTGGCCGTGGCGGGTCGCCGCTATCGCGAGATCGCCGAACGGGCGGGGGAGCGGCTCCTGGCCGTGCTCGTTGACGCGGGTGGACGCATGCGCCGATCCTGGAAGGACGGGCAGGCGCGGCATGCCGGGACGCTCGAGGACCACGCCTGCCTGGCGGATGGCCTCCTCGCGCTCTACGAGGCGACCGCGGACGAGCGCTGGTTCTCGGCCGCCCAGGCGCTCGCCGACACGATCCTCGCGCATTTCGGCGACGCCGCCGGCGGGTTCTTCGATACCGCCGACGATGCGGAACGGCTCGTCGCGCGGCCACGCTCGCTCGAGGACAACGCGCTCCCGTCGGGCAACGCGATGGCCGTGCTGGTCCTGCAGCGGCTTGCAGCGCTGACCGGTGAGGGGCGATACACCGACGCGGCCGAGGGAGCCCTGGGGCTCGTGGGGTCGGCGCCCGCGCGCTACGCGACGGCGTTCGCCCAGTGGCTCGTCGCGCTCGACTGGCGCACGGGCCCGGTCGACGAGATCGCGCTCGTCGGCCCGCCCGCGGACGTGCGCTTCGGGCGCCTCCTGGACGTCGCGCGCGCGGGCTACCGCCCGCGCCAGGTGATCGCGGCCGCGCCCGACCCCGGCGCGAGCGCGGTGCCGCTCCTGCAGGCCCGGTTCGCCATCCGGGGCATGCCGACCGCGTTCGTCTGCCGGGGGTTCGCCTGCCGGCAACCCGTGACGGAGCCCGAGGCGCTCGCCGCGCTCCTGGTGGGCTGAGCCCGGGACTCAGGTCGTCGTCGGCGTGGCCTGGTGGAATCGAAGTCGCCAGCTGCCCTCGCGGCGCACCCAGATCGAGGAGCGCAACGCGTATCTCGGCGGCTTGCCCGCCGAGCGCGACGCGGTGCGGAACGTGACGAGGATGACCTGCTCGGTCAGCGGGATCGCCGTGAACGCGCCGATCGTCACGTCGGCCGTCGGAGCCCGTTCGAGCAGCGCCAGGACGGCCGCCCGGTCCCAGCGCCGTCCGCTCGCCCCGAACTCCTCGAAGTCGTCGGCGATCAGCCCGGCAAGGCCGCCGGGGAATCCGGACCCATCGCGACGGGCGAGGGCGAGCTCGTAGACGAGGAGCTGGTCTGCGAGCGCGGTCAGGGCTTCGGCGCTCCGTCCGTGCGGTCCGAGTCGCCCCGGAGGTCGTCTGCCTCCTTGCGCGCGGCTTTGACGCCCCGTCCGAGCATCTCGCCCCACCGTGGGAGCATCTTCGGGCCGCGCCACACGAGGACGATCGCGAGCACGACCAACAGGACGACGACGGTATCGAGGCCGAACACGTCCGTATCGTAGCCGAGGATTCCCGCGGCCGTCGATACGGGATCTCGTGTCGGAAGTCGGGTCGGCCCATGCGTCCCCAGGGTGCGCGCTGTTGAGCGCAGCGGGTCGTCGCGGCGTGCGTACCGCTCGGTGGATCGGCACGCGCCGCAGCCTGGACGTGGGGTGACGAGATCCGGCCGCGAGAACGGCGTCACTTTCCCGGCGCGTCCCCGTCCGTCGCGGGCTTCGGCTCCCTCGCGCGATCGTGAGGGGTTGCCCCTCGGGCTCGGCTCCCGATCTCGACGGCGACAAGGGGTTGACAACCTAGTTAGTAGTCACTATCTTTCGTCCATGGTTGCCACCCACCCAACGATCGCCCATCGACCGCGCGGCCCGCGGATCTCCGCGGACGAGCGCCGTGCCGAGATCGTCGAGGCCGCGGTCACGGCGTTCGCCGCCAGCGGGTACGCCGGTACGTCGACCGAGACCATCGCGGACCTGGCGGGCGTCTCGCAGCCGTACGTGTTCCGCCTCTTCGGCAGCAAGCACGACCTGTTCGTGGCGGCCGTCGACCGGGCCTTCGAGCGGGTCACGCTCGCCTTCGAGACGGCCGCCCGCACGCCGGTCGGGGAGATCCCTGGGCTCCATCCGATCCTCGGCTCCATGGCGCTGGCGTACCACCGGCTCCTCGCCGATCGATCGCTCCTTCGGATCCAGCTGCACGCCTACGCGGCGTCGGGCGACCCGGCGATCGGCGCGTTCGTCCGGGAGCGGTACGCGACCCTTGTCCGTCGCGTCAGCGAGCTGTCGGGCGTCCCGGCATCCGAGCTGCGGACGTTCTTCGCCGAGGGGATGCTCATGACCGTGGCAGCCGCCCTGGATCTCTCGGACGCCGACATGGCGTGGACCCAGATGTGCGACGGAGGGCCGGCCTAGCGTCGACGCGTCCCGCCCCCTTTTTGACCGAACAAGATAGTGAGTGCTAACTAGCCAAGGAGGCAGACAAGTGGAAGGGAACCCAATGACCGCACGCCGGACGGCGCTGTGGACGTTCGTCGTCACGGCGCTCGCCCTCTTCATGACCGCGCTCGACAACCTCGTCGTCACGACGGCACTGCCCGTGATCAAGGCCGAGCTCGGTGCCTCCCTCGCGCAGCTCGAGTGGATCGTCAACGCCTACACGCTCTCGTTCGCCGTCCTGCTCCTCACCGGCGCGGCGCTCGGCGACCGCTTCGGGCGGAAGCGCGTCTTCCTCGTTGGGCTGGCCATCTTCACGGGCGGGTCCGCGGCAGCCGCCCTCGCTCCGAGCGGCGACATCCTCGTGGTCGCGCGGGCGATCCAGGGGATCGGCGCCGCGATCGTGACGCCCCTCACCCTGACCCTCCTCGCAGCGGCCGTTCCGCCCGAGCGGCGCGGGCTGGCGCTCGGCGCGTGGGGCGGCATCTCCGGCCTCGCGATCGCCATCGGCCCGGTGGTGGGCGGTGCGATCGTCTCCGGCCTGAACTGGCACTGGATCTTCTGGCTGAACGTGCCGATCGGGCTCATGGTCATGGTGCTGGGCAGCCTCCGGCTCACCGAGAGCCGCGGCCCCGTGTCGCGCCTCGACCTGCCCGGCCTGGTGCTGGCCTCGGGTGGCCTCTTCGCCCTCGTGTGGGCGCTCATCCACGGGAACAGCGAGGGATGGACGAGCGCCGGCATCCTGGCCGCGTTCGCGGCCGCCGCCGTCCTCCTGGCCGGCTTCGTCGTCCGGGAGACGCGCACCACGGAGCCGATGCTCCCGCTCCGCTTCTTCGAGAGCCGCCAGTTCACGACGGTGAACGTCGTCAGCTTCGTGATGTCCTTCGGGATCTTCGGCTCGATCTTCCTGCTCGCCCAGTTCTTCCAGATCGTCCAGGGATACACGCCGCTCGAGGCCGGCATCCGGACGCTGCCCTGGACCGCGATGCCGATCTTCGTCGCGCCGCTCGCCGGTCTCGCGCTCAACCGGGTCGGGGGCCGCCGGCTCCTCGCCGCCGGGATGGCGCTGATGGGCCTCGCCCTGGCGTGGATCGCGTCGGTCGCGACACCGACCGTCGAGTACGCACGCCTCGTCCCGGCGTTCGTCATGGCCGGCACCGGCATGTCGCTCTTCTTCGCGCCCACCGCGAGCCTGGTGCTCGGCGCCGTCCGCAGCTCGGAGGAGGGCCAGGCGTCGGGTGCCAACAACGCGATCCGCGAGATCGGCGGCGTCTTCGGCGTCGCGATCCTTGCATCGGTCTTCTCCGCGGCCGGTGGCTACACGTCGCCCCAGGCGTTCGTGAACGGGATGGTCCCGGCCGTGTGGCTCGGTGCCGCCGTCCTCGGTCTCGGCACCCTCGTGGCGCTCGCAATCCCGGCGACCCGCCACGTGGAGATCGCGGTCCGCGCCGGCGGCCAGGGAGCAGGCGCTCCCGAGGCTGGCGGTGGGGCGCTCACGCCCGAGCGCGTGCGCGTTCGATCCTGACCAGCCGCACGCGGAATCGAGTCCCGCACCGACCCCGGCGAGGCGTACGCTCGTCGCGCCGGGGTCGATGCAGGCCGTGGCCGCTGGAAGGAGCTTGGGCGTGGGCATGCGCGTTCCGGACCTTGGCTCGCTGATCGCGGACGTCCAGGCGCGACGCATGGCGCTCGACGCCACCGGCTCCTACTTCGTCACGGACATCGACGCCGCGCACGCGGAGGACTTCGCGAAGTCGATCCTCCTCATGAGCATTCCGCGTCGCGGCCAGCGCGACCAGCCCATCACCGTGTACATCAACTCCGGCGGCGGCTCCGTGGGCGACGGGCTGGCCATGATGGAGATGATCAACCGGATGCGGCGACGTTTCGACGTCCGGATCGACACCGTCGTGCTCGGGTACGCCTACTCGATGGGGGCGATCGTGAGCCAGGCCGGCGACCATCGCTCGATCGGCCGGTTCGGGACCCTCATGCTCCACTCCACCCAGTGGATCCTCTCCGGCGAGGACGAACGGATCTTCAAGGACTACCAGCAGCTCTCCGAGCACTACCAGCACACCGTCGCCGAGCTGTTCGCGCGCCGAACCGGCTACCGCGACGCGGCATGGTGGCGACGCTTCATCTGGTCGGGGCGCGAGCGCTTCCTGGGCCCGGACGAGTGCCTGGAGCTGGGCCTGGTGGATGAGATCCTGGAGCCGGCGAACCTCCCGGTGGGGACGCCGCATCCGCAGACCGCCCACGCCGGGGGCGCCCGCCGCGGGGTAGGGGACGGCCACGCGTGGGCGACCACGCGTGGCCGACACGCGCGGGACGACCACGCGTGGCCGCACGCGCGGCGAAGTCGTCACCCGGGTCCGTGCCCGCTCCCGGCCAGCCGCTACCATCGCGCTCCTGCGGCCCGCCCCGGCGGGTGCACTTCCTCTGCAGGCCCGCTGGCCGGGTGCGGTCCGATGGCGTTCGCGCGGGACGGTCAGCGCTGGGCCCGCGGCACCACGAGGCGAAGTGCCGTATGGGTCACGCTGAACGAGACGACCTTGTTGTCGACGAGGCCCGCCTCGCGCGCCGCCGCCATCACCTCCACGTCGCGCAGCGTGGCCGCGCGACCCTTCCGCGACACGACCCAGATCGCGCCCCCGGGATGGATCGCCTCGCGCAGCGCGGGGAGCCGTTCCAGCGCACCCGTGTCGTCGGCCGCGAGGAAGACCAGGTCGGTTCCGGCGCCGGACCCCGTTGCCGCGTCGACGGACGCGCGGGTGGAGAGCTCCGCGAGGAACGCCGGGTCGTCGATACCCATGACCACGACCCGGGACCCGAGTCGCACGCCCAGCTTGTCGAGAAGGGGAGCCGTGTAGGTTCGCTCCATGCGGGCATCGTGCCACGCGTCGGCGTCCCCGGCGCGGACCGGTCCCGCTGCGACGGGGCCGGATGGCCCGCGGCACCGGGTCGAACGGCCCGTCGGGGCAGGCCGATCGCGACGCTCAGCCTCGGATCGGCCGGTGCGGACCCAGGTCCATGCGACCGGCGCGCGACGCATTCGCACGTGCGCATACGGGTGCCAGATGGCACACGGCGGCACACTGGATTTGGTGCCGGCGGGCACCGCGCGGGGTGACCAATGGCGGAGACGGGCCGTGGTGGCCCTCCCGCACGCTGCGGGAAGCACATTCCAGGCGCTCGCCGGGACCCCCTGACCGGCGGTCGCCTCCAGCGTCCCGGCGAGACCCGGCGGTCACTTCGGCCCGCCGGGTCTCGCCCTTTCCAGACGGTCGCGGCCGGCCCGCAGGACATTCGAACGGGTGATCGGTTCGGGCGCGCGGGCGTATACTCCCGCTCCCGTGGCTCCCCGGTCCAACCCCGCTGCCGACCCCCTCGCCCGGTTCAGCCCGCCGGTGGCGACGTGGTTCCGGGATGCCTTTGCGGCCCCGACGCCCGCCCAGGTCGATGGCTGGGCAGCGATCGCGAAGGGCGGGCACGTCCTCCTCCACGCCCCGACCGGCAGCGGCAAGACGCTCGCCGCATTCCTGTGGTGCCTGGATCGCCTGGTCCGCGAACCCGAGCCCCCGGGCGTCGCAGCGAGAGCCGCGACGCGGGCCGGGACCGGCGCCACGACCGGCGCCGCGACCGGCGCCGCGACCGGCGCACGGTTCGGGCCAGCGGACTCGGTCCGAATCCTCTACGTCAGCCCGCTCAAGGCCCTGACCTACGACGTGGAGCGCAATCTCCGGGCGCCGCTGGCGGGAATCGCGCTGGCCGGCGCTCGGCTTGGCATCCCGGTTCGCGCGGTCTCGATCGCGTCGCGGACGGGCGATACCACGACGGACGAGCGGCGCTCGATCGCGAAGCGGCCGCCGGAGATCCTGATCACGACGCCCGAGTCGCTCTACCTGCTGCTCACGTCGCAGGCGCGCGAGATCCTGCGGGGCGTCGATCACGTCATCATCGACGAGGTCCATGCCGTCGCGGGCACGAAGCGCGGCGCGCACCTCGCGCTCAGCCTGGAACGGCTCGAGCGGCTGCGCGCCCCGGGAGCCCCGGGGTTCCAGCGGATCGGCCTCTCGGCGACACAGCGCCCCCTCGAGACGATTGGGCGCTTCCTCGCGGGCACGGGGGACGGGCGCGGGGTCACCCTGGTCGACCCGGGCACGCGCAAGGCCCTCGATCTCCAGGTCGTCGTGCCGGTCGAGGACATGCGACGCCTGGGTGAGTCGATGCCGCTCGAGGACCAGCCGAGCGGCCCGGTGGGCGGTGGCGACCGGCGCGTCAGCATCTGGCCCGCGATCCACCCGCGGATCCTGGAGCTGATCCGCTCGCACCGGAGCACGCTCGTCTTCGTCAACAGCCGGCGCCTTGCGGAACGGCTGGCCCAGCGCCTCAACGAGCTCGCCGGCGAGGAGCTCGTCCGGGCCCACCACGGCTCGATCGCGCGCGAGCAGCGCGTCGCGATCGAGGAGGCCCTGAAGGACGGACGGCTCCCCGCGCTCGTCGCGACGTCATCGCTCGAGCTCGGGATCGACATGGGCGCGATCGACCTCGTCATCCAGGTCGAATCGCCGACCTCGGTCGCGCGCGGGCTCCAGCGCGTGGGCCGGGCCGGGCACCGCGTCGACGAGGTGAGCCGCGGCGTGATCTTCCCGAAGTACCGCGGCGACCTGCTCGAGTGCGCGGTCGTGGCCGAGCGCATGCGCGAGGGCCTGATCGAGGCGACGACGATCCCGCGGAACCCGCTGGACGTGCTGGCCCAGCAGATCGTCGCGATGACCGTCATGGACCGCTGGTCCGTCGACGACCTGTTCGCCACCGTGACGCGCGCGGCGCCGTTCGAGACGCTCACCCGCGAGGTGCTCGAGGGCGTGCTCGCGATGCTCGCCGGGGCGTATCCATCGGACGAGTTCGCTGAGCTCAAGCCCCGCCTCGTGTGGGATCGCGTAACCGACACCGTGGAGGGCCGGCGCGATGCCCGGGTGGTCGCCGTCACCTCGGGCGGCACGATCCCGGACCGCGGCCTCTTCTCCGTCTTCGTCGCGGGCGAGGCCGGCACGCCGGGCCGCCGGGTGGGCGAGCTCGACGAGGAGATGGTCTACGAGCTGCGCGCCGGCATGCACGGCGACGTGATCGTCCTCGGGGCCAGCAGCTGGCGGGTGCTGGAGATCACCCCGGAGCGCGTGATCGTCGCGCCCGCGCCCGGCGAGCCGGGCAAGCTGCCATTCTGGAAGGGGGACGCGATCGGACGGCCGATCGAGCTCGGTCGCGCCCTTGGCGCGCTCGTCCGCGACGTGGAGGGCGACCTTGCCCGGGGCCCATCCGGCCGGGAGACCGTGATCACGCGGCTGCGCGACCGGCATCATCTCGACGCGCTCGCGGCCGAGAACCTGGTGGCATACCTGGAGGACGAGCGGGAGGCCGCGGGCGCCCTGCCGACGGACCGCCGCGTGGTGGTGGAGCGCTTCCGCGACGAGCTCGGCGACTGGCGGCTGGTCTTGCTCACCCCGTTCGGCGGGCGGGTCCACGCCCCGTGGTCGCTGGCGATCGAGGCGCGACTTCGCGAGCGGCTGGGCCAGGAGGTCGCCTCCATCTGGTCCGACGACGGGATCGCGATCCGCCTGCCAGAGGGCGACCTCGACGGGGTGGAGGAGGCGCTCTTCCCCGATCCAGAGGCGGTCGACGACCTCGTGGTCGCGGCGGTCGGGGGCTCGGCCCTGTTCGCGTCGCGGTTCCGCGAGAACGCGGGCCGTGCCCTGCTCCTGCCGCGACGCCGGCCGGGTTCCCGCACGCCGCTCTGGCAGCAGCGCCAGCGGGCGGCGGACCTGCTCGGCGTGGCCAGCCGCTACGGAAGCTTCCCGATCCTCGTCGAGACCTACCGTGAATGCCTTGCCGACGTCTTCGACCTGCCCGCGCTCCGCGACGTCCTCGGCGGGATCGCCCGGCGCGAGATCCGGGTGCACCGCGTCGGAGACGGCTGCCGCGACGCCGATGGCGTCGTCGCTCCTGTTCGACTACGTCGCCGCCTTCATGTACGAGGGCGACGCTCCGCTCGCCGAGCGGCGCGCCCAGGCGCTCACCCTCGACCGCGACCTGCTCCGCGAGCTGCTGGGCCAGGAGGAGCTCCGCGAGCTCCTGGACCCCGCGGCGCTCGACGAGACCGAGCTTGGCCTCCAGGCGCTTCTCGACGAACGGAAGGCGGGCTCCGTCGACCAGGTCGCGGACCTGCTCCGGCGGCTCGGAGACCTTGCCGAGGACGAGGTCGCGGCCAGGACCCGGGGCGGGCCGCCGGCCGCGCGCGAGTGGCTGGAGACGCTGAGCGCGACGCGCCGCGCGATCGTCGTGCGGATCGGCGGCCAGCCTCGCTGGATCGCGGTCGAGGACGCCGGCCGCTACCGGGACGCGACGGGAACCCCACCGCCGCAGGGCACGCCCATCGCCTTCCTCGGCCCGACGCACGACGCCCTCGGCGGCCTCCTCGCGCGCTGGGCGCGGACGCACGGCCCGTTCCTCGGCGTCGAGCCGGCACATCGCTGGGGACTGCCCGCCGGAATCGTCGCGGACGCGCTCGGGCGGCTCGCGGACGCTGGAACCGTGCTCCTGGGCGAGTTCCGGCCGGGCGGTGCCGAGCGCGAATGGTGCGACCCGGAAGTCCTGCGTGTCCTCCGCCGGCGGTCGCTGGCACGCCTGCGGCGGGAGGTGGAGCCCGTCGAGGCGACGGCGTTCGCGCGGTTCCTGCCCGCATGGCAGGGTGTCTCGCCGGTCCCGAACCCGGGGGCGGAGCACGCGGCTCCGCTCCGCGGACAGGCCGCCCTGGAGCGGCTGGCCGAGGTCGTCGACCAGCTGGCCGGCGTCCCGATTCCAGCATCCGTCCTCGAGCGCGACGTGCTGCCGGCGCGCATTCCCGGCTACCAGCCGCGGCTCCTCGACGAGCTCGGCGCCCAGGGCGAGGTCGCCTGGATCGGGTGCGGGCCGCTGGGACGCGACGACGGCCGCGTGGCGCTCTTCCGGCCCGGGAGGGGCGACGTGCTGCGAGCCGGTCTCGTGGCGTCACGCGCCGGCGTCGTCGAGCAGCCCGCCGAGCCGCGCCACGCGGCGATCCGCGACCTGCTGGCACGCCGTGGCGCTTCGTTCTATCGCGAGATCTTCGCGGCGGCCGGCGGCGGCGCCGATCGGGAGGTCCTCGACGCGCTGTGGGACCTGGTCTGGGCCGGCGAGGTGACGAACGACACGTTCGGACCGCTGCGGGCGCTCCGCTGGAAGCGCCCCGGGAGGGACCGGCGTCCGCGGCCCGGGAGGCTCACGACCCTCGGCCCACCGGAGGCGGCGGGTCGATGGTCACTCGTCGAGCCGGACGCAGGGCTCTCCGACGTTGCCACGGCCGCGTCGCCCGCCGCGCCGGAAGGCGCCGGGCAGTCGGACCTGCAGCCGCTGCCCGCCCCGAGCAGCGCCCCGTTGGCGGACCGGCAGCCGCTGCCTGGCCCGACCAGCGCCCCGATGGAGGCCCGCGGGCGGCGGCCTGCGACGAGCAGCGGACCCATTGCGGACCGCGGGCGGCGGCCTGCGACGAGCAGCGCGGCGACGGCCGCGACCCAGCGCCTCCATGCGCAGGCCCGTGCCCTGCTCGAGCGCCATGGGATCGTCACCCGCGAGGCCGTGATGGCCGAGGGCGTCGAGGGTGGCTTCGCCGCGATCTACCCGGTCCTCCGCGCCCTCGAGGAGTCCGGCAGGATCCGGCGCGGCTACTTCGTGGACGGACTCGGGGCGGCTCAGTTCGCGCTTGCGGGCGCGATCGATCGCCTGCGTGCCGGCCGCGACGGCGACGGCGGCGCGCCGCGCGTCGACCTGCTCGCGGCGGCCGATCCGGCACAGCCCTACGGTGCCGCGCTCGCCTGGCCGCGCCGCGACGCTGCCGATCGGCGCCCGTTCCAGCGTGCCGCGGGCGCGTACGTCGTGCTCGTGGACGGCGCCCCGGTCCTCTACCTCGAACGCGGTGGCTCGGGCCTCGTCACGTTCCCCGCCGCCGCGGAGGCCGAACCGCTCGGTCGTGCGCTCGCGGCGCTGCGGATTCTCGTCGCGGACGGCCGCGCCCGGGAGATCGTCGTGAGCAAGGTCGACGGCGAGCCCGTGGGGCCGGCAAGCGCGTGGCGCGACCGGCTCGTCGCTGCAGGGTTCGTCCCGGGGTATCGCGGGATGGCGCTCCGCCCGGCGACATCCCATGGGCCGGACATGCGCGCGAGCGTGGAGCGCTAGCTCGGCTTCGTGACCGCGGCTCCCGGCTCCGGCTCGCCGGTCATCTCTTCATCCGTCGCATGCCGCGCGCTCGCCGAATCCTCGCCCACGGGCACCTCGCGGTCCTGGAGCCGCTCGAGGATCGCCTCGAGCCCCGCGATCGTCGGCACGGCGACCAGGGCGCCTGCCAGGCCGCCGAGGGCGGTGCCCGCGAGCAGGCTCAGGATGATCAGGAGCGGAGAGACGCCGATCGCGTTGCGCATCACGATCGGGACCAGGATGTTGCTCTCGAGGAGCTGGATGAGCACGTAGGCGATGACCACGAGGAGAAGCACTTCCGGCTTGATCGCGAGGGCGACCAGGATGGCCGGCCCGACGCCGAGCGCCGGACCGACGATCGGGACCGCCTCCGCGAGCCCCGCGATCAACGCGAGCAGCAGGGCCGACGGCAGGCCGAGCACCGTGTAGGCGATCCCCGTCATCACCGCGAGCGCCGCCATCAGCGTCAGCTGCCCGCGCACCCAGTTCCCGAGGCGGAGCTCGACCTCGTTCCACCCCTCCCGGGCGCCCCCCCGGCGCTCGGGGGACATGAAGCTCAGCACGAAGCGCTGGAGACGGGCGCGCTCGGTCATCCAGAAGTAGACGAGCGCGAGGACCGTGGCAACCGAGACCACGACGTTGACGACGGCGAGGCCCTCCGACACCACCTGGGCCGCCACCGGGGCCGGCCCGGGCTTCGTGGCCGAGATCGCCGCGTCAATGATCGCGATGAGGCTCCGGCGGAGGACGTCGACCTGGAGCGCGTTGGCGAACTCCTTCGCTCGCTGGAACGCGGCCGGCAGGGAAGCCGCGAGCTCGCCCACCTGGTCCAGCGCACCCGGGACCACCAGGAGGGCCATCACCAGGACGATCACGAAGAACCCCGCGTAGACGAGGAGGAGGGCGGCCCCCCGGCCCACCGGGAGCCGATCGCGCAGCCGGGCCACCAGGGGCTCCAGGGCGGACGCGAGGAGCAGCGCGACGAAGAAGAGCAGGACGACGCTCGATGCCGCCAGGAAGCCGTTGACGAGCCCGTACGCCAGCAGGCCGCCGCCGACGAAGCCGATCCCGCGCGAGAACCAGGTGCCCGCCTCGCTGCGGGCCGTGCGCCCCGAAGGACGCGGGCGAAGCTCGCCAGGATCTGTGTCCCGCCCGGAGGCGCGGTCGGGGTCCATCGCGTCCATCCTTCCCCGTCGCCGTACCGTGGCGGGCGCCTAACCTATCGCGGCGGCGCGATGGGCGCAAGACAGCGGCGTGTCTCGTGGGCGCTTGACCACTTGACCCCAACGCCCAGAATGTGACACGATCGCCGGATCAATGCGGACCGAGGCGCAGGTGACGGTGATGGATCGGAAGATGAAGGCCCTGGTTGGCATCGCCCTGTCGCTGCTCCTTATCGGGTGCGGCGGCGCGACGCCACCGATGCCGGCCATCGTCGCGGACCTCGCCCGTGTCGCGCCGCCGCTCGGGACCGCAGCGACTGTCACGTTCCATCCCGACAGGGGCGGCGCATCCAAGGGTTTCTGGACGGTCGAGTTCCCCTTGCCGGTCAATGGCGACGGCGCGGCCCAGACAGCGATGGAGGCGCGCGTGGACGCGCTGATGGCGAGCAATGGCCACCCGAAGGACCCCGTGAACGGATACCCGGAGTCGTTCCAGGCCGGCGGCCCGATCGACTTCGCCACCGGGATCGCCGACTGGGGCTACCTCGTGATGGTCGATGGGCTCGGCCCGGACGGCTACCCCAACGGCCCGAGCGCGAGCGGCCTGTCGCCGACGGCATCAGTCCCGAGCAAGTAGCCCCAGCAGCGTCCAGAAGGCGGTCTCCGGGTCCTTGCGGAACTCGGAGCGGAAGCAGAACTCGCCGAGATAGCGCGCGAGGTCGATCGGCGGCTTGTTGTAGGTCCCGACCAGCCACCGCTTGAACCGGCTGATGGCCCCGTCCGCCGCCGGCGTTGCCCGGTTGCCACCCCGCTTCAAGCCTCCGACCGGGTGCGGGATGCGTGTCCAGCGCAAACCGACACCGGGCAAGCCCCGGTAGCCATCATGCCCATCGGTGACGACCTCGGCCCCCGGTTCCACGAGCCGGGCGACGAGCGGGACCAGCGTCGTTCCCTTGCGGTCCGGGACAGCGACGAGCCGGGTGCGCCCGGACCCGCGCTCGACCAGCACGAGCACCGTCGTCTTGTTCGCGCCTGCGAAGCCGCGCTTGCCCTCCATGTAGCCGCCGACCGCCGTCTCGTCGGCCTCGACGATCCCCGCGAGGGGCGGCAGGTCCAGCGCAGACATCGCCTGCCGCAGGCGGTCGAGCACCTTCCAGGCCGTCTTGTGGCTCGGGATCCCGAGCTTCCGCCCGAGCGAGAGCGCGTTGATGCCGTCGTCGGTGGCGACGAAGTAGGCCGCCCAGAACCAGGTCAGCAGCGGCAACCGGCTGCGGTGGAGCACGGTGCCCGCCGTCAGGCTCGTCTCGTGCCGGCACGCCCGACAGACGAACCGCGTCCCGCTCTGCCAGGCGGAGCCGTGCCGGCACTCGGGGCAGCGGAAGCCGTCGGGCCACTTGTGCTCCGAGAGCAGCGCGAGGCAGGTAGCCTCGTCGGGGAAGACCGACTGGAACTGCGGCAGCGTGCTCGGGAATGGTCGGGTCACACCCGGATTCTGCTCCGCGACGACGTTGGGGTCAAGTGGTCAAGCGCCGTCTCGTGGCCCTGTCCGAACCGCTCTCGTCCGGGTGCGCCCCGCGCCCGTCGACCCGCGAAAGGCGCCACGATTCGCGCGGCCTTCCGGGCTGGCGGGAGCCCACGCACGGGTCGACGCACCCGCCGAGATCACCGGCCGACGGCGCCCCTTGACGCCATGACGAAACGGGGTACCGTGGCTCACGGGGACGGGGGCTGCTGTCGCGGGGTTGGCTGATGCCCGAGCGGACGCGCGGCACGCGGGGGTCGACGTCTCGCGCGCGCCCGCTCGCCCCGGGAGAGGGCCCAGGATGGCGGCCCTGACAGCCGCCGGACCGGGCGACGGCCCCGACGAGCGGCCGACGGCATCCCTTCCCACCGGGCAGCTGGTCCGGCTCTCCCTCTACTGGCTGGGCCTCTCCTGCATCTTCGCCGGACTCTCGGCGATCCTCGCGGGCCGCCTGGAGTTCGAGAGGCTCGTGCCGGCCGGCACGGAGGGATCCGCGCTCTTCCAGATGACGGTCTTCGGCGCGGTCATCGCGGCAATCGTGCAGCCGACCGTCGGGTCGCTGAGCGACTACACCGCGAGCCGGTGGGGGAGGCGCAAGCCGTACATCGTGGTCGGCTCGATCCTCGACATCGCGTTCCTCGTGGGGATCGCGACATCGAGCACGGTCGTCACGATCGCGGCGTTCGTGGTCCTGCTCCAGGTCAGCGCGAACACGGCCCAGGGGCCGTTCCAGGGGTACGTCCCGGACCTGGTCCCGGACCGCCAGGTCGGCCTCGCGTCGGCGCTCGTCGGGCTGTTCCAGATCCTGGGGAACGTCACGGGCTTCGCCGTGGGAGCGCTCGCGGTCGCGTCCGGCCAGTACGCGGCGGCGACCGTGGCGCTGGGCGGGATCGAGGTCGTGACGATGCTGAGCGTCGCGTTGGGCGTCCGCGAGGGTCGCGCCGCGAAGGGCCGCGCGGGGCGGTCCTGGGCGCGCGTCGCGCGGGATGCCTGGGGGGCGGACATCCTGCGGGAGCGGAGCTTCCTCTGGCTCGTCGGCTCGCGCCTCTTCGTCCTCATCGGGTCGGGCATGCTCGTGAACCTGGCGGTCTTCTACCTGGTGCGGTCGCTCGGCCTCGCGGAGAAGACCGACGCGGGGCAGGTCTACCTGGCCGTCGCCGGGCTGGTCGCGGTCATGGTCCTGCTGACGGTCGTCCCGGCCGCACGCGCGTCGGATCGGTTCGGTCGCAAGCGGGTCATCTACGCGGCATGCGCGACCGGGGCGTGCGCCATGGCGATCGTCGCGCTGGCGCCCACGGTGCCGATCGCGCTCGTCGGGGCCGCGCTCCTCGGCATCTCCACCGGGTCGTTCCTCGCGGTGGACTGGGCGCTCATGACCGACATCATCCCGAAGGCATCGTCCGGCCGTTACATGGGAATCAGCAACGTTGCGACCGCCTCGTCAGGCGTCCTCGCGACGGCCTTCGGGGGCCGCCTGATGGACATGGTCGGCGGCCTCGAGCGCCTGGGGTCCGGACCGCGCGCGGCGATGTGGCTCGCCGTCGGCTGCTACGTGGTGGGCGCCATCCTGCTGCATCCGGTTCGGGAGCCGCCGCGGCAGGCTGCCGCCACCGGCGATTCCGCCACCGGCGCCGCCGCCGCCGGCTGAACCGGCGCCGCCGGCTGAACCGGCGCCCGATCAGGCAGCCAGGCCGAAGAACCCGCGGGCCGCCGCCCACAGCCGATGGCCGGCGTGCTCCGGCCTGGGAGCGGCGTCGGCGCGTGAACTGGCCCGCGAATCGCCGCCCGCCGCCTCGAGCCGGGCGGCCCAGGCCCGCCAGGTCGACGGGCGCAGGAACCACGCCGGGTCCGGCCGCGCCCAGAGCGGCGGGACGAGGGCCCAGAGGAAAACCAGGTAGTCGAGCCGGAGCGGACGTGGAAGGTCGAACAGGACGGAGAGCTGGACCAGCGTCAGCGGGAGCGTGGCGAGCGTCAGGAGCGCGCCGATGGCAAGGAAGACCACGCCGTGGAGGCGCGCCTTCGGGGCCAGGATGGGCAGGAAGGCGATGGGGATCCACTTCATGGCGACGGCGAGCGCCCACAGGATGCCGCCGGTCCGCGGTCCGGTGAACCGGGCCCCCCACAGCACCAGGACCAGCACGAGGTTGATGTTGCCCGTGTCGAGATTGGCGAACGCCGGGAACGCGAGCAGGAGCGCGGTCACGGCGGTCGCGAGCGGGTGGCGCCGGTAGGCCCAGGCGACGGTCCACAGGAGAAGGACGATCGTCCCGCCCCGCCACACGAACCACGCCACGTCCCACGGGAGGAGCGCCCACGGCGCGAAGACGGGGAGCAGCCACGGGGCGTAGACGTACGGCATGAACGGGCTCGCCGGGTGGTACGGATCGCCTCCGTTGAGCCAGATCCTGACGGCCGCCCAGTAGGCGCGTGCGTCCACGCCCGCCAGCTCGCCGCGCGCGAACATCCCGGCCAGCCCGATCCCGCCGGCCAGCGCGAGCAGGAGGATCGCGATGAGCCGCCGCCGGTCGTGAAGATGCGAGACCTGGCGTCGTAGGGCTCGGCGCAGGACGCCACCCCGCCTGCGGGTCCGACGGTCCACGAGCCCGTCGAGGCGTCCCTCCACGCGCCCGGCCGCATGTCCCGATGCCATGTGGCGGAGTATCGCATCGCGCCCGCCGTCCCGAAGCGGCACACTCCGCGCATGGAGAGCAGCCCGGTCGACGCGATCCGCGTCTTCGTGCTGCTCGTGACGGCCGCATCGGTGGTCGGCGTCCTCGCCGGCCGAATCCGGCTGCCGTACGTCGTGGGGCTCGTCCTGCTGGGGCTCGCGGCGGGCTACATCGTCCCCGAGGCGGCGCGGGGGATCACCCCGGACCTCGTGCTGGCGGTCCTCCTTCCGGGCCTCATCTTCGAGGCGTCGTTTCGGACGCCGCTCGAGCCGTTCCGCTGGGCAGTCTCGCGGGTCGTCGTGCTCGCGGTTCCCGGGGTGATCCTGACCGCGCTCGTCGTCGCGGTCGTGGTCCACCTGGGCACGGGCATCTCCCTGGGGTCCGGCCTGCTGGTCGGGGCGATGGTCTGCGCCACGGACCCGGCCTCCGTTGTCGCGACCTTCCGCCGCGTCGCGGCGCCGGACCGGCTGCGGACACTCGTGGAGGGGGAGAGCCTCCTCAACGACGGGACGAGCCTGGTGATCTTCGTCGTGGCCCTCCGGATCGTGACCGGCGGCCTGGGCGCGGTGGACGCGGCCGCCGTCTTCGTGACGACGCTCTCGCTGAGCGTCCTGATCGGCGGTGTGCTCGGCTTCGTGACGGTGCAGGTCCTGCGCACGATCGACGACCACGTCCTCGAGGCGACGATAACGATCGCGTGCGCCTACGGCGCGGCCGTGGTCGCCGATGCGCTCGGGCAATCGGGGATCGTCGCCACCGCCGTCGCGGGCCTCGTCGTTGGGACGTACGGTCGCCGCGTCGCGCTCTTGGTCGCGACCGAGGAGGCGCTCGACGAGGTCTGGGAGGTCGCTGCGTTCGTGCTCGCGGCGCTCATCTTCCTGGTCGTGGGCGCGGCGATCCCGCTCCCGCGGCTTCTCGCCGACGCAGGGCCGGTCGCATGGGGCGTCGCCGCGGTGCTCATCGCTCGGGCCCTCACCGTCTACGGGCTGCTGGGTTTCGGCGAACGGGTCACGGCGCGCCTCCGCCGCGGAGGCCCATCCGTCGCGCAGGGCGTCCGCGAGGCCGCCGCGGCGCGCTGGCCGCTCGCGCCGCCCGAGGGTCCGCCCGTCGTGCCGCTTTCCTGGCTCCACGTGCTCGCGTTCGCGGGCCTGCGCGGGTCCGTGACGGTGGCGCTCGCCCTCGCCCTTCCCGCCGGCCTGGCCGATCGCGACGCGATCCAGACGCTGACGTTCGGGATCGTCGTCGTGACCCTGCTCGTGTTCGGCCTGCTGGCCGGCCCGTTCGTGGGCTGGGCGCTGAGGCGCGACTCGACCCCGCCGGCCGAGGGGACGGCGGCCACCCCCGGCGCGACCGGCGGCGGCTGAGATGACGACCGAGTCGAACGCCCTCGTCGGCGACGGCGAGCTCGCCGACATCCGTGCCCGCATCGGCCTGGCCGAGCCGGCCCTGCTCGGCGATCTGGCCCGCCTCGTCGACGTCGACTGCGGGAGCTACGAGCGCGCCGGGGTGAACGAGATCGCGACATGGACCGCGACGTTCCTGGCGGGGATCGGTGGCGACGTGACGCGTCATCCGGACGGGGCAGGTGCCCTCGGCGACACGGTGGAGGCGGTCTTCCGGGGCGCGCCCGGCGGGCCGCGGGCCCTCCTGATCGGACACATGGACACGGTCTTCCCACCGGGCACGGTCGCGGCGCGCCCGTTCCGGCTCGTCGACGGGATGGCGACCGGCCCGGGCGTGACCGATATGAAGGGCGGCCTCCTGACCCTGCTGTACGGGCTCCGCGCGATCCTGGCGGTGGGGACGCTCCCGTTCGAGCGGCTGACGGTGATCGCGAACCCGGACGAGGAGATCGGGTCGCCCGTCTCCACGCCGCACGTCCGCCGCGTCGCCGCCGAGACCGACGTTGCCTTCGTCCTCGAATGCGCCCGTGCGAACGGCGACATCGTGTCCGCCCGCAAGGGGGTCGTGGAGTACGTCGTGACGATCACGGGCCGCGAGGCGCACGCCGGGGTCGAGCCGGAGAAGGGGCGCAGTGCCATCCTCGAGGCGGCCCACCAGGTGATCAGCCTCCACGCGCTCAACGGTCGCTGGCCCGGCGTCACGTGCAACGTCGGCGTGGTCGAGGCGGGCACGCGCTCGAACGTCGTGGCCGGGCAGGCCGTCCTCCAGGTCGACGTGCGGGCGACCGATCGGGCCGGCATCGAGGCCGCGTCCGCCGCGATCGAGGCGCTCGCTGCGGCCCCCACGGTCCCCGACATCCTCGTGCGGGTCGAGGAGCGCCATCGCCACTGGCCGATGGAGAAGCTGCCGCGCTCGGCGTTGCTCGTCGGGCATGCCCGGACGCTGGCCGAGCGGCTGGGCTTCGCGCTTCGCGATGCCTCGACGGGCGGCGCGTCCGACGCGAACACGACCGCCGGGATGGGCGTGCCGACGCTCGACGGCCTGGGCCCGGTCGGCGGGCTCGACCACTCGCCGGACGAATGGCTGGACGTGGCCAGCATCGTGCCCCGGACGGCCCTGTTCGCTGCCCTGCTCCTTGCGACCGGGCGCGACCCCGAGGTCGCGGCATGGCGCGCGAGCGCGCGCGGCTGACGAGTCGCGGTTGCCGGTCAGCCGAACCCGAGCGCCCGGGCGAAGGCCGTGGCCACGACCGCGACGAGCAGCCCCAGGAAGAGGCTCCGGCGCCAGGCAACGAGCGCGACGCACGCGAGGACGGCCACCGCGTCGATCCCGACGTGGAAGGCGGGACGGCCGCCCGCGCCGGTCGCCACCAGGACCTGCGACGCCGCGATCGCTCCCAGGACGGCGGGCCCGACGAGGCGCAGGTACTCGAGCGCCCGCGGCGGGAGGCGCTCGAAGGCGGGCACGAGGAGCGGGACAGCCCGCGACGGGTAGGTCACGGCGGCCATCAGCAGGGCAAGGCCCACGAGGCCCACGCTCACGGCGCCACGCTCATGGTGCGATCCCGTCGTCGGAACGGTCGGGCCGGCTGAAGGCGCCCGGCTCGGCCGGGAGCTCGTCCGGCTCGGGGACGGCCGGATCGTGGCGCGGGACCAGGAGGCCCACGGCCGGGCCGAGGAGGCCGCCGGCAAGGACGCCCGCCCGCGGATCGACCGCGAGGCTCATCACGAGGGCGATGCCGACGCCGGCAACGCCCGCCGCGACCTCCCGCCGTCCCGTGGCCAGGCCCACGGCAAGCCCGGCCATCGCGGCCGGGAAGACGATGTCGAGGCCGAGGAGATGCGGGTCGGGGACGGCCTGTCCGCCCAGCACGCCGACGAGCGTCGCGAGATTCCAGGGGATGAAGACCCCGACGATCGCGGCAAGCCAGTAGCCGCGCCGGTCGGCGAACCCCAGCCGCCGGAAGTGGACGAGGCTGAGCGCGAAGGCCTCGTCGGTGAGGACGTGGGCCATGAGGGCACGCTCGCCCCGCGATCGCGCACGCAGCCACGGCCCGAGCGCCGCGGCGTACAGGAGGTGCCGGGCATTGACGAGCCCGGTGAGGATCACGATCGCCGGCCACCCGAAGCCCGCCCCGACCATCCCGGCCGCGGCGAACTGGGATGCCCCGGCGAAGACCAGCACGGAGAACGCCATCGCCTCGAGCGGGGAGAACCCGTTCGCCCGTGCGGTGAGGCCGAAGACGACGCCGAAACCCGCCGCGGACGCCACGATCCCGAGCATGTCGACGAGCAGCCGCCGTCGCGCGGCCCGGAGCGTTGGCGCGTCGGGCGCCGGTACCGGGGCGGCCGTCAGGACCATGGTCGAGGGCTGCCGGCCGCGAACCGTCAGCGGAGCGCGGTCTTCCCGCAACGGTCGCACACGACGTAGACGGCGTGCAGGTCGCGCGCGTAGCCGGCCACGTGGAAGGTGCCGCCGCAGCCGGCGTGGCGGTAGGTCCACCAGCGGTCGCCCGGGTCGAGCGGCACGGACTCGCCAGCGATCGTGGCGTCGAGCCCGGGATGCGCGGACACGGCGGCCGCCACGGCCGCGGCGCGCTCGCCCTCCGACTCGCTCGAGTACGGATACGACTGCGCGATGTTCGAGGTCACCGGGGGCCTCCTCGAGCGGTGCGGACGCGAGCAGCGCGGCACCGATGCTGATTGGTCGGGGCGCGAGTATCGCACGCGTCTCAGGCCGAGGCGCGGTGCCGCGGGCGCGCTCCGTGGGGCAGTCGGGAGGAGGAGCCGATCCCGTCGCCCCTGGCCAGCTCCGTCAGGCGGGCGGGTCTCCGAGCGCAAGGCGCCACGCGCGCTCGAGGACGTCCAGGACGGGGGCGCTGAGGTGGGCCCTGAGCGTCGCGGCGCACGTCAGGTTCCAGCAGGCCACGATCGCGAAGCGCGGATCCCACGGCGCCACCGCGTCCTCGATGAGGGCGATCGCGGCGTGCTGGAGCGGGCGCGCGGCGGAGCCCGGGCGTACGAGGCGGAAGAGGTCCCCGAAGACCCCGGCCCGGTCCGCGCCTCCGAGTCGGGCGCCGAGCCGGTTCACGTCCATTCCCGTGACCCCCGACGCGATCGCGACGACGACGGAAGGGAACATGTCGGCGAGCTGGCGGCCCTCCGACGTGGTGAGGTGCGGGCCCGTGTACCAGGCGAGCCAGAACCCCTTGTCCACCCGGCCGTGGTACGGCTTCTCCGCGCTGGCCGCGCGGACGGCCTCGTCGAGCCGGTGGAGGTCGTCGACGGTCAGCCGGCGCAGCCGGTCGAGCACGGCCGAGAGCGGACCCGAGGCGAGGAGCGGATCCGGCCCGGACGGGTCGCTCACCAGGCTGCCGGGAGCCCGAGGGAGCGCGGGTCGGCAGCGGCGGCCAGCGTGCCGCCGCGGGCGGGACCGCCATCGACCAGCTCGATCGCGTGGGCGTGGCCCAGCCCGCCGTCGAACGGCGCGCGGACGTCGAGGACGTGGCCCATCGCCGCGAGGCCGGCAAGGAGGCCCTCGCGGAACCGGGGCTCGATTTCAACCGTGTCGGGTGGCGCGAAGTGGCGCGGCGATGCCGCGTGCCAGCGCGGGGCCGTGATCGCGGTCGCGACGTCCACGCCGCCATCGACGAGCGCGGAGACGACCTGGGCGAAGATCGCCGGCTGCGCGTCGCCGCCCATCGACCCGTGGACCACCCACGGCCGACCGTCGCGCAACAGCATCCCCGGCAGGAGCGTGTGGAGCGTGCGCTTGCCGGGAGCCAGCACGTTCGGGTGGCCCGGGTCCAGGCTGAAGTAGCTTCCGCGGTTCTGGTAGGCGATCCCGGTCGCCGGGTCCACGATGCCGGAGCCGAAGCCCGCGTAGTTGGACTCGATCAGGCTCACGGCATTCCCTTCGCGGTCGACGACGGCAAGGTAGATCGTCCCGCCACCCGGCGGGTTCGTCGCGGCCGGCGGCGCCGCGGCGCGGTCGGGGTCGATCCCCGCGGCGAGCCTGGCCCCGTACCCCGCGTCCAGCAGGCGATCGACCGGGATCGTCGCGAAGGCGGGATCCGTCAGGAAGGCGTCGCGATCCGCGAGGGCGCGCTTCGTCGCCTCGATCCCGAGGTGCACCCAGCGCAGGTCGGCGCCGGCGGTGGCGCCCCCGTCGCCCGGGGCGAATTCCGATGGCGCCGGTGCGGGGAGCGTCCGGAGGATGTTCAGGATCTCCAGGCCGATGACGCCCGAGCTGTTCGGCGGATGCGAGGTGGCCGTGACGCCGCGATAGTCAAGGGCAACCGGCGCCTCCCAGGTCGACGCGTGCGTGGCCAGGTCCCCGGCGGCGCACGCCGACCCTGCCGCAGCGAGCCCAACGACCTGGCGCGCCGCGATCTCGCCCTCGTAGAAGTCCGCCAGCCCGGCCAGCGCGAGCCGCTCCAGCGTCGCAGCCAGCGCGGGCAATCGAACGCGCTCGCCCGGGCGCCAGGGCCGGCCGGCGGGTCGGTAGACCGCGTGGAACCCGCTCGCCTGCGGGCCCAGCTCGTCGTCGAAGGTGCGCCCGGACCCTTCGACGGCCCGGACGAACAGCTCGTCGGCCGGGAAACCGCCACGGGCAAGATCGATCGCGGGGGCGAGGATGGCATCGAGCGGAAGGCGTCCCCAGCGTGCGTGGGCGTCGGCCCACGATCGAACGGCCCCCGGGACGGTGATCGTCAGCGGCCCGCGGAAGGGAAGGGCCGCGAGCCCGCTGGCGCGCAGCGCCGCCGGGTCCGCGCGCGCCGGGGCGCGGCCGGACCCGTTGAGCGCGGTCTGCGTGCCGGTCGCCTCGTCCCAGACGAGCCAGAACGCGTCGCCACCCAGGCCGCAGGCCTCGCCCATGACGACGCCGAGCACCGCGTTCGTTGCGATCGCGGCGTCGACCGCGCTGCCGCCGGCGCGGAGGATGCCCAGGCCCGCCGTCGTGGCGAGGTGATGCGGTGCGACAACGGCTCCAGAGCCGCCGCGAGCGAGCGCGGCGGGGGCGAGGGGTCGGGCGGCATCCATCTCGTCGCATTCTAGGGCTGCCCTGCGAGCCAAGCCCGGGTACCCTGAATCGGTGGCACGATCCGTCTGGTCCGTCATCGTCGGGACGCTGACGCTCCGCTTCAGCACCGGTCTCACGGGCGCCATGCTCGTCTACTACCTGGCCGACCTGCCCAGGCACGGCGGCGAGCAGGTCTCGTCCATCACGGTGGCGATCTTCACGGCCTCGTTCTTCGCGGCCGAGCTGATCCTCTCGCCCCTGTTCGGACCGCTCGCCGATCGATTCGGCTACCACCGGATCATGCAGCTCGGCCCCGCGTTCGGGGCCGCGGCGGTCGTCCTGACCGGGATCACGACGAACCTGTGGCTGCTCGGCGGCACGCGCTGGCTGGAGGGCGCCTCCACGGCCGCGAGCGTGCCGTCGATCCTCGGATTCATCGCGATCGTGACGATGGGCGACGAGGGGCTGCGCGGGAAGGCGGTCGCCCGCTTCGAGGCCGCCACCCTGGCAGGTCTGGGCGCGGGGATCGTCGCGGCCGGAGCCCTTTGGACCGTCTTCCACCGCGAAGCCTTCTTCATCAACGCGGCCATCTACGGGATCTCGTGGGCGATCTACCACTTCGGCGTGGGCGACCCGCGCGCGGACCACGGCGGCCACGAGCACGAGCGGCGCACGAGCCTGTCGCGCTACCTGGAGATCCTGTCCGGCGCGCATGTCTGGCTGCTGGCCCCGACCTGGATCGCGGTGAACGCCGCCATCGGGCTCTGGACCTCGCAGTCGATCTTCCAGCTGGTGCGGCCGCGCGATCCGCGGTTCCTCGAGCAGCGCCTGATGTCGGGCGCCTCGCCGCTTCTCGTGAGCGCGGGGCTTGCCCTCGGCATGCTCGTCTTCCTTGCCGGCCTCGTCTACTGGGGCAACCGCTTCAAGAAGCTGCGCCGCACCACGATCATCTTCTACGGGCTCGGCGGCGGTGCCGCCCTCGTCGCCGCGGCCGTGGCCATCAACCATGGCGCGGGCCTGCCCGTGATCGTGACGGTCGTCCTCCTGGTGCCGGTCGTGGGCGGGCTGTTCGTCCTTGCCGGCGCGACGCCCGCGGCGCTCGGGCTCCTCGCCGACATGTCCGAGCCATATCCCCAGGATCGCGGCGCGATCATGGGCCTCTACTCGGTCTTCCTGGCCCTGGGCCAGATCACGGGCAGCATCGCGGGCGGAGCCGCGGCCGAGGCGGCCGGGATCGACGGCCTCCTCGTGGCAACCCTCGTGATGCTCGCGATCGCCGTCCTGCCTCTCTGGCGGCTCCGCGCGGTCGAGCACCACCTGGGGGTCGCCGGGCGGCTCGAACCCTTCGGGGACTCCTAGGAGGGCCGTCGGCCGCTGCGCCTCCCGGTGGGTGGGCGGCCGCGCGGCGGGCCCTGGAGCGCCCGCGGGGGCCCCTATCATGGGGCCATGCCCAACGTCGCGATCGTGACCGACTCCGCCTCGGACCTTCCCGTCCCGGTCGCGGACGCGCTGGGAATCCGCGTGGTGCCGCTCCTCGTCCGGTTCGGGGCGGACGAGTATCGGTCGGGCGTCGACCTCTCCACGGAGGACTTCTGGAAGCGGATGCTCGCCCCGGACGCCCCGTTTCCGACGACGGCCGCGGCCGCGCCCGGCGCCTTCGCGGAGGCCTTCGGGGCGGCGTTCGCGGCGGGCGCGGCGTCGATCGTCTGCGTGACCGTCGGCAGCCGCCTGTCCGGGACGTTCGCGAGCGCCGAGATCGGGGCCCAGCAGCATCCCGGCCGCGAGATCCACGTCGTGGATTCGACGTCGGCGTCGATGGGGACCGGGCACCTCGCGATGCTGGCCGCGGAGCTCGCGGCGGCCGGCGGAACGGGCCCGGCGATCGCGGCGACGGTCCGTGATCGGGCCGCGGACCTCGAGCTCTACGTCGCGCTGGACACGCTCGAATACCTGCGCAAAGGCGGCCGCCTTTCGGCGGCGCGGGCGGCGATCGGGACGATGCTCGCCGTGAAGCCGATCATCACCGTCGTCGATGGCCTCGTCGAGACGGCCGACCGGGTGCGCACGCGGGCGCGGGCCCGCGAGCGCGTGATCGAGCTGCTTACCGCGCACCCGGTGGAGCGGATCGCGATCCTCCAGACGGTCACCGACGACATCGAGGCGTTCCGCGACACGGTCGTGCGCCTGATTCCCGGCGGGGTGGACCCCGCGCACGTGAGCATCCAGACCGTGGGCCCATCGGTCGGGCCGCATCTCGGTCCGGGCGCGGTCGGGGCGGTGATGCTGCTCCGGCGCTCCCGCTCGCGCTGACACCGGCTGCGAAGGCCGGTCCCGACCTTGCGTCGCGGCGGCATCGGGGCCACCGGAAGTCGCATTCGGGACGGGACCAATGGTTGCGAGACGGATACAGGCCGGGTTCGGTACCATTGCCGTCGGCGACCGGGCCATTCCGCCCGGCGCCTGCGTCCCCGTTCGGCACTCGCAGCGGGACACGACCGGGCCCGATGATCGGCCCAACGCAACACTCCGTCGAGGAGGAGGGGTCCCGCACGGCGGGCCGCGACGCCCCGACCGGCAGCCGTCCCGGAGGCGGCAGCGTGGCCGTCCCGGATCGGGCGGCGATCGCAACGGCCGTCCCGCGTCCCGGGCGACCGACCAGGAGGATCTCCGCTCCATGACCACCGAACAGGGTGCCGCGACGATCAACCCGTGGGCCGTGGCCCAGCAGCAGTTCGACCTCGCGGCCGAGCACCTGCGGCTGGACCCGGGCATTCGCCAGGTCCTGCGCGAGCCTCGCCGAGCGCTCACCGTGACGTTCCCCGTCAAGATGGACGACGGGACGATCCGTGTCTTCACCGGCTACCGCGTCCAGCACAACCTCGGGCGTGGCCCGGCCAAGGGCGGCATCCGCTACCACCAGAACGTCAGCATCGACGAGGTCAAGGCACTCGCGATGTGGATGACCTGGAAGTGCGCGGTCGTCGGGATCCCGTACGGCGGCGGCAAGGGCGGCGTCATCGTCGACCCGAAGAAGCTCTCGCTCAAGGAGCTCGAGGCGCTCACCCGGCGCTACACGAC
Source organism: uncultured Chloroflexia bacterium (assembly GCA_963850035.1). Classification (GTDB taxonomy): domain Bacteria; phylum Chloroflexota; class Limnocylindria; order Limnocylindrales; family CSP1-4; genus CTSoil-043. Next base: position 249,387 of record CAWKJP010000019.1, read on the forward strand.
CGAGATCAGCGTCCTGATCGGCCCCGAGCGCGACATCCCGGCCCCCGACGTCAACACGACGCCGCAGATCATGGCCTGGATGATGGACACCTATTCGATGCACGCGGGCTACACGGTCCCGGGCGTCGTCACCGGCAAGCCGATCAGCCTCGGCGGGTCCGAGGGGCGCAACGAGGCCACGGCCCGCGGCTGCGTCTACACGGTCGTGGATGCGGCCAAGCACCTCGGCATGGACCTCACCAAGACCACGGCCGCGGTCCAGGGCTTCGGCAACGCCGGGTCGATCGCCGCGCGGCTCATGCGCGACGAGGGCTCGACCGTGGTCGCCGTCTCTGACACGCAGGGCGCGATCCACAACCCGGCCGGCCTCGACATCGAGAAGGTCGTCGGCTGGAAGCAGGAGCACGGCACGGTCGTCGGGTTCCCCGGCAGCACGAAGATCACGAACGGCGAGCTCCTCGAGCTGCCGGTCGACATCCTGATCCCGGCCGCCTACGAGAACCAGATCACGGCCGCGAACGCGAACGAACGTCAAGGCGAAGATCGTCGCCGAGGCGGCGAACGGCCCGACGACGCCCGAGGCGGACGAGATCCTGGCGAAGAAGGGGGTCTTCATGATCCCCGACATCCTCGCCAACGCCGGCGGCGTCACGGTCAGCTACTTCGAGTGGGTCCAGGACCTCAACCGGGACCACTGGAGCGAGAAGATCGTCAACGAGAAGCTCAAGGAGATCATGGACCGCTCCTTCGGCGAGGTCCTTGCCATGTCGCTCCTCGAGGAGGTCAACATGCGGACCGCGGCCTACCTGGTCGCGGTCAAGCGCGTGGCCGACACGACGGCGCTTCGCGGCCTCTACCCGTAGGCTGACCGGGCGCGGCCATCGCCAACGCGGGCGACGGCCGGCCCATCCGAGATCGCTCTCCGGCTGCACCGACGGACCCCGGTCGTCACGGACGACCGGGGTCCGTCGCGTCTCGCCCGCCGCGCGGACGGGCCGGCCCGCGTTTCGCCCTTCGGCCCGCGGCTCGCCGCCCCGGGCCGCTGCCGGGAGCCGGCGGCGGACGGGCGACACGATCGCGCATGGTGGCCAAGCACGAGCGAGCCCGTTCGTGCACCCTGATCGGAGCCGCCGCACCCAGGAGCCGAGGAGACGCACATGCGCGCAGACGAGGTCGAGGTCCGCAACCCGTCCGGGCTTCACGCCCGCCCGGCGGCCCTGTTCGTCAAGACGGCGGCCCGCTTCACGTCGGCGGTCACCGTCCAGAACGTGACCACCGGCGCCGCGCCCGCGAACGCCAAGAGCATCCTGGCGGTGATGGGAAGCGGCGCGGCCCGCGGCCACATCGTGCGGCTGACGGCGGATGGGCCGGACGAGGACCAGGCGATCAGCGTCCTCCACGACCTGTTCGCCAGCGGCCTGGGGGAGGCGCTGGAGGGATGACGAGCGCGGTCCGCCTCATCGGGGTCGCGGGAGCGCCCGGGATCGCCGTCGGCCCCGCCTGGCGGTTCGACGCGGCCGAGCCGGTGCTGCAGCCGCCGAGCCGCGAGGTCCCCGACCAGCGACCCGCCGACGCGATCTCGGCCGCGGCTGCAGAGACCGCTCGCCAGCTCGACGCGCTCGCCGGGCGCCTGCGCGACCTGGGCCGCGAGCCGGAGTCGGAGATCTTCGACGCGCAGTCGATGATGGCCCTCGATCCGGGGCTCCTCGACGATGCGATCCGGCGCGCCGGGGAGGCGGGCGACCCGGCGGAGGCGGTGCAGGCTGCCGCGACGGCGGCCGCGGAGATGCTCGCGTCGCTCGACGACGAGATCCTGTCCGCGCGCGCCGCCGACGTGCGCGACGTGGGTGCGCGGATCTGCCGCGTCCTGCGCGGCGAGGTCCTCCATCTGCCGGCCGTCCCGTCCATCGCCGTCTGCGACGATCTTCCCCCCTCGGTCACCGCCGAGATCCCACCAGGCTTCCTGCTCGGGATCGCGCTCGCCGGTGGTTCCCGGACGGCCCACGCCGTGATCCTTGCCCGGAGCCTGGGGATCCCCGCCATCGTCGGGATCGACGGGCTGATCGCCGCGGTCGACGGACGCTCGGCGCCGTCCGACCGGCCGGTCACGATCGCCATGGACGGCGAACGCGGCGAGGTCGTCGTCGATCCTGACGCGCGTGCGACCACGAAGTTCCGGGAGCGCGAGGCGGATCTCGCCGTTCGTCGCGCCAGTGCAGCCGGGCTGCGTGACCGCCCGGCGGCGACCGCGGACGGCGAGCGGATCCTCCTCGTGGCGAACATCGGGACGCCGGACGACGCGCCGCGCGCCATCGCGGCCGGCGCCGAGGGCGTGGGCCTCTTCCGCACCGAGTTCCTGTTCATGAGCAGGCAGACGCCGCCCACCGAGGCCGAGCAGGTGGACGCCTACCGCCGGGTGCTCGTGGCATTCGGGACGGAGCGCCCGGTCGTGATCCGCCTCGCCGACATCGGGGGCGACAAGGCGATCCCGTACCTGCACCTCGCGCCCGAGCAGAACCCGTTCCTGGGCGTCCGGGCGATCCGCCTGGCCTACGCGAGCCCGGACCTCCTCCTGACCCAGCTGCGCGCGATCTGGCGCGCCGGGGCGGCGGCGAAGGTCGTCCCGCACGTCATGGCACCCATGGTCGCCACGCTCGCGGACGTGGAGCTGCTCCTGTCCCTGCGCGACCGTGCACGGGACACGCTGGTGAGCACGGGCGTCGCGGTGGCCGAGCGGATGGTCACGGGGATCATGATCGAGGTGCCCTCGGCCGCGTTTCTCGCCCCGGAGCTCGCCCGGCGGGTGGACTTCTTCAGCATCGGGACGAACGACCTGACGCAGTACGTCCTTGCCGCGGACCGGGGGAACGCGGCGCTGGCCGGGCTCCAGGACGCCCTGCATCCGGCCGTGCTTCGGGCCATCGCCGGGATCGTCGCCGGCGCCGACTCGGCGGGCATCCCGGTCGCGGTCTGCGGCGAGCTGGCCGGCGAACCCGCGGGCGCGCTCGTCCTCGCCGGGCTCGGCGTGGATGAGCTCTCGGCCGATGCCGGCTCGCTCGATGGCGTCCGGGCGGCGCTGGCCGGCGCAACGCGGCCGCAGCTCGACGCGCTCGCCCGCGCTGCACTCCATGCGCTCGACGCCGAGACGGTGCGGGCGATGGCCGGCGCGCTCCTCGCGCTGGGCGGCTTGCCGAAGGCGGCCGCACCCCGTTGAGGCGCGCCGTGGGCGAGCCGGGCCGGGAAGGGGAGTCGACGTTCGGCCGGGGCAGCCACGCCGAGCGGCACATCTCCCGGCGCGGGTTTCTCGCCGCCACGGCCGGCCTCGTGGTGGCGGCCTGCAGCCCGGCGATCCCGAGCGGACCGCCGCGGACGTCGGCATCGGCGCCTGCCAGCCCGCTCGGGTCCGGGGCGCCGGCGTCAGCACCGTCGCCGGCGGGCTCGCCCTCGCCGGGCGTCCCGGGGCCGATTCCCTCGCGCGGGCCGAGCGCGGTCGCGGAGGAGAATTTGCGGCCAGGGGACGAAGGCTGGCGGGCCGCCTTCTCGGGCGTCCCGGCCCTGCTCGGGTACCTCGACCGGACGTCGGTGGCCCCCGGCGACTCGATCGGCCTTCGTGTCCGCGGCAACGGGCCCTTCGATGCACGCTGGTATCGCGTCGGCTGGTACGGCGGGGCGGGCGGGCGGCTCATGCGCGTGGACCGCCGTCTCTCGGCGAAGCCGGCGCCCGCGATCGTCGTCGACGCGTCGTCCGGGCTCGCCGAGGAGCCGTGGCCGGAGGCCCTGCGGATCGAGGTGCCGTCCGACTGGCTGAGCGGCGTGTACGTCGTCGTTCTCGAGCCGACGGCCGGATCGGCCGGCGTCGCCGTGTTCGTCGTCCGCGCAGGCGCGGTCGCGCCCGCGTCGGTGCTGTACGTGAACGCTGCCGCGACCTGGCAGGCGTACAACCACCACGGGCCGTCGCTCTACGGCACGGTGCCCGCGGGCCCGTACGGCGGTGCCTCGTGGGAGCGTGCGCACGAGATCAGCTTCGACCGCCCGTACAGCGAGGCCGGTGGCGCGGGCTACCTCCCGCGCTGGGAGGCGGCATTCATCCGGTGGCAGGAGCGCGACGGCCACGACGTCGCGTACTGCGCGGACCTCGATCTCGAGATGCATCCGGAGGTCGTCGGGGGCCATCGCCTCATGGTCCTGCCCGGGCACCACGAATACTGGACGGCCCCGATGCGCGACACGCTCGAGGCCACGCTGGCGACCGGCGTGAGCGCCGCGTTCCTGAGCGCGAACACCATCTACTGGCAGGTCCGCCTCGAGGCGTCCCCGCTGGGGCCGGGCCGCCGGATCGTCTGCTACAAGTCCCAGACGGCCGACCCGATCACGCCGACGCATCCCGAGCTTACGACGTGCCAGTGGCGGCTTCCCCCCGTCAGCCGGCCCGAGGCGCTCGTGATCGGCCAGATGTACGGCCACGTTGTCCTCACCCCCGCGGACTGGGTCGTCGTCAACTCGAGCCACTGGCTCTACGCGGGGACGGGCGTCCGCGACGGAGACCGCTTCGTGAGCCTCGTGGGACAGGAGTACGACTCGTTCTCTCCCAAGGTGTCGCCGCCCGGCACCGAGCTCTGGGCGCAGAGCCCCACCGTGACGGCGGCAGGCCAGAAGGACCCGACGGGCCACCCGACCGTGCACACGGCAACCGTCCACACGACGCCGGCAGGCGGCACCGTGGTGGCGGCGGGCACGTACCAGTGGTGCTGGGCCCTCGACTCGTTCGGCCAGCACTCCTACCAGGGCCGGTTCACGCCGACCGACGCCCGGGTGGCGCGCATCACGACGAACATCTACCGCCGCCTGGGTGACGGTACGGGCTGAGGTACGGCTGAGCCGCTCGGTGCACGGCCGACCCGGCTGGCGCACACGCCGCGACCGGCGTCGATCGACGCCCGGGGCCGCCGGTGCCGGCCATTCCCCGGTGTACCATCGAGGCATGCTCGACCACGAAGAGAAGTTCCTGTTCAAGGAGGAGATCGGCCACCTGGGGACCGCGATGGCAGACACCGCGGTGCTCGACAACGTCGAGGATCTCCTGACCGACGTCATCACCAGCCCGCGCTTCGATTTGGAGGTCTTCACGCTGGAGCGGTCGCTCCAGGTGATGCTCGGGGCGCGCGCCGGCAGCACCCTCGTCGGCCTCCTGACCGTCACGCCCGAGGTGTTCGACGAGGTGGCCGAGGTCCGGATCTCGCCCGAGGTGCACGAACGGCTCGTGGCCTGGCGGGCGCGCTTCGGCCTCGCGATCGACAACGCCCTCAACTTCCTCAACAACCCGGACGGGATCCAGGGCCACTCGTTCGCCACGCAGATCGCCCACATCGAGGACCGGCGCGTCCTCCAGGGCCGCCTGACGCTCGTGCGCTACAACAACGAGCCGCAGTTCTTCGTGGCGGATGCCAGCGTCTTCCTGGGCCTCGTCAGCGACGTGCTGGAGCGGCTCGGCCCGTACCTCGAGCCGGACGCGGTCGATCCCGAGACGATCGCGCGCCTCAAGGAGGCCATCGCGCTCGTCGAGCGGAAGACCACGCCGCGCGGATGAGCCGTCGCGGTGGCCAGCGGTCGTCGCGGCCCCGGCCCCGACCGCGATCCCGCATGCCCTCGCGGCCGTCGCCGGGCCTCGCCCGGCGGAACCGGCGCCTCGCGTTCGTGCTCCTCGCCGCGTTCGCGCTGATCGCGCTCGCGATCCTGGCGAGCCCGTTCGCGACCGCGCCGACCCGGCCGTAGCGCCCACGCCGCGAGCTGCCGGATGCGCCACCTGTACCTCGCCGCGACGGGTCAGAACCGCGGCAAGACGACCGCCTCGCTCGGCCTGCTCCACGCATTCGTCGAGGAGGGCCTCCGGACCGGCTTCACGAAGCCCGTCGGCCAGCGCACGGTCACCGACGAGAGCGGGGTCCCGGCGGACGAGGACGCGGTGCTCATGAAGGCGGTCTTCGGCCTGACCGATCCGAACGACGTCATGAGCCCGGTCCACATCCCGCGCGGCTTCACGAAGGCGTACATCGCCGGCGAGGTCGTCGAGGACCTCGGGGCCAGGATCCGGCGGGCGCACGCGATCCTCGCCGAGACGAAGGAGCTCGTCCTCATCGAGGGGACGGGCCACGCGGGCGTCGGCGCAGTCATCGGACTGTCGAACGCGGTCGTCGCGCGTCTGCTGGGCGCGCCCGCCGTGATCGTGAGCGAGGGTGGCGTGGGACGCCCGATCGACGAGATCGTCCTGAACGCGGCGCTCTTCGAGAAGCACGGCGTGTCGGTGGCGGGCGCCATCGTCAACAAGGTCGACCTCGCGGCGCAGCCGGGCATTGAGGCCGTCCTGGAGCGGGGTCTGGCCCGCCACGGGATCCCGCTCCTGGGCGTCATCCCGTACCGGCCGCTCCTGTCGAACCCGAGCCTCGCGATGATCCTCGAGGGGACCCGGGCAGAGCTGCTGCATGCCGGGCCGGATCTCGATCTCGTGATCGGAGGGATCAGCGTCGCCTCGATGGAGCCGCACCACGTTCTCCAGCACGTCGTCGGCCGGCGGATCGTGATCGTCGCGGGCGATCGGGAGGATGCGATCGTGGCGCTCTGCCGCGCCCACCGAGCGGAGATGCGACGGCCGGCCGTGCTCCGCGGCGAGATCGAGCCGGCGATGCTGGGCTTCGTCGTGTCCGGCTACCGGCCGCGCCCGGCAGTCGTCGACGAGATCCGCCGCGCCGACCTGTTCGCGTGCTTCCTCGACGAGGACACGTACATGGTGGCGTCCGACGTCCACGACCTGCTGGTCAAGACGCATCCCGCCGACCGCGAGAAGATCGCCACGATCAAGGCGCTGGTCGGCGAGGCGCTCGACGTGCAGCGGCTCCTCGACGCCGCGACCGAGGCGCGGATCCCCGCGTCGGCCTGAATCGCGCCCCGATCCGATGCGCCCCGAAGCGGAAATTCGTGGAAACGAACCCGCGGGGGCTTGACACGCGGTTCGCGGCGTACTAATGTTCTCACTATCGTGAATGAGAACAAAACCACCGAATCCTCGGACCGCAGCCGCGGCCCCGACCTGATCCTCCATCCGGTCCGGATGCGCGTGATCGTGGCACTTGGTGCGGGCACCCCGATGTCCCCGGCGGAGCTGCTGGAGCGCATGCCCGACGTCCCATCCGCGACGCTCTACCGGCACCTGAACGCGCTCTGGCAGGGCGGGATCATTGCCGTCGTCGATGACCCGCGGCCGCGCGCTGGGGCGGAGCGCCGCACACGAGGCGCGGTCGAGCGCCGGTTCACCATCCATCCCGGTGCCGCGTCGCTCGGGCCCGCGGCCCTCGAGAACGCCACCTCCGACGACCACGTGCGCTGGTTCGCCAGCTTCGTCGCGAGCCTCCTGGGCGCGTTCGGGCGGTACGCCGCGTCCGGCACGCCGGACTTCGTGCGCGACGGCGTCGGGTACCACCAGAACGTCATCCAGCTGAGCGACGCCGAGCTGATGAGCATGGCGGCCGCCCTCAACTCCGCGCTGATGCCATTCGTGGCCAACGAGCCGGCGGAGGGGCGGACCCCTCGCCTCTTCGCCACCATCCTGATGCCCGCCGACCCGGGGTCGACGGGCGCAAGCGCCGGGAGCGCCGAATGAATACGGGGCAGTTGATCCTCCTTCTCCTCCCGATCCTCCTGCTCGAGCTCGCCCTGCTCGGCCTGGCGATCCGGGACCTCCTCAAGGACGAGCGCCACGTCCGGGGAGGCCGCAAGGCCCTCTGGGCGCTCGTCATCGTCTTCGTCAGCCTGATCGGGCCGATCGTCTACTTCGCCATCGGCCGGGAGGACGTGTGACCGCCACCGCCGCGCTCGCCGGCGAGGTGAGCACCCACGGGCTCACCAAGCGGTATCGGCTCGACGTCGCGCTCGACCACCTCGACCTCGACGTGCCCGCGGGCTGCGTGTTCGGATTCCTCGGGCCGAACGGCGCCGGAAAGACCACCACGCTGCGCCTCCTGACGGGCCTTTCCCGGCCAACCGAGGGGAGCGCCACGGTCGCCGGGATCGACGCCACGTCAGGCGGGCGCGCCCTCGCGGAGCGCATCGGCGCGCTCGACCAGGACCCGCGCTACTACGGCTGGATGACCGGCCGCGAGCTCCTCGCGTTCGTGGGCCGGCTCTACGGGCTCGACGGCGCAACGCTGCGGGGACGCGTGGACGAGGTGCTGGAGACGATCGGCCTCGCCGATGCGGCGAACCGGCGCATCGGTGGCTACTCCGGCGGGATGCGCCAGCGCCTCGGGATCGGGCAGGCGATGCTCCCGCGGCCGTCCGTGCTCTTCCTCGACGAGCCCGTGAGCTCGCTCGACCCCGCCGGGCGGCGCGACGTGCTGGAGCTGATCGGCCGCCTGCGCGGCACGTGCACGGTCTTCATGAGCACCCACATCCTCAACGACGTCGAGCGGGTGTGCGACCGGGTCGGGATCCTGAACCATGGCCGCCTCATCGCCGAGGCGCCGATCGACGAGCTCCTCGCGAGCCACGCCCGACCGATCCTTGAGCTGGACCCCGAGCCCGGCCAGGATGCCGCCGTCGACGCGCTCGTCGCGAGTGTGCGCGCGCAGGCCTGGACGCGCGACGTTCGGGTCGAGCATGGCCTGGTCCGGGTCTTTGTGACCGACGCGGACCGTGCCTCGACCGAGATGCTGCCGCTGGTCATCGCGGCCAGCGTCCGGCTGGGCAAATTCGAGCGGGTTCGGCCGACCCTGGAGGACGTCTTCCTCGCCCTCGTCGGGACGGCCGGGGAGGTCCGGGCATGAGCACGTTCGCCGGGTTCCGCCTGTTGCTTGCGAAGGAGCTGCGTGAGCAGCTCCGGACGTTGCGGCTGGTCGTGGTGGTCGCGGTCCTTGCGGCGTTCGGTGCCACGTCGCCGCTTCTCGCGAAGTTCCTTCCCGACATCATCAAGGCCGCCGGCGCCCAGGCCGGCGGCCTCACGATCACGATACCGACGCCGACCACCGCGGACGCGGTCCTCCAGCTCGTGAAGAACCTCGGGCAGTTCGGCCTCCTGATCGCGATCCTCGTCTGCATGGGAACGGTGGCGACCGAGAAGGAGCGCGGGACCGCGGGATTCGTGCTGACGAAGCCGGTCGGGCGCGGCCCCTTCATCATGGCGAAGGCCGTGGCGATCGGGCTCCTGCTGGCCGCCGGGGTCGCGGCAGGGTACGCGCTCGCCTGGATCTACACGGCCGTGCTGTTCGAGGCGCTGCCGCTTCCGGGATTCGTGGCAAGCGGCGCGATCCTCTGGCTCTCCCTGCTCCTGGTGGCCAGCGTGACGTTCCTGTTCTCCGTCCTCGCGAGCTCGTCGCTCGTCGCCGGCGGCGCGGGCTTCGTCGCCCTCATCGTGATCGGGATCGTCGCCGCGATCCCCGGGATCGGGGCCTACGCCCCGACCGGGTTCTCGACGCCTGCCGTCGCGCTCGCGCTCGGCAACCCGGGAGGCGATCTGGCCGGCCCGATCGTCGTCAACCTCGTCCTGGTGGGCCTGGCCCTCGGCGCCGCGCAGCTCGCCTTCCGCCGGCAGGAGCTGTAGGGCCAGCGGCTGCTCCGCGCGGATCCGGCGTTCAGGCCTCCGCAGCCGGCGGAACGACCGGCGCCGGGAGCGTCTCGCGCCGGATCCGACGGAGCACGAGCACAGCGACCAGCGCGATCAGGCCGACCACGAGGAGGATCGGGACCCAGACGATCACGAGCCAGATCGCGGCACCGGCCAGCCCCTGGCCGACGCCGACGAGGGCTGCCGCCGCCTCGTCGATCTGCCGCGCTGGATCCCAACCCTCGCGCACCTGCGTGACGGCAACGGCCGGCGGCGGCGTGAAGCTGACGGTCAGCGACGCGAGCGCCGCCTGGTCCTGGAGGGTCTGCTGCTGGGCCGTGAGCTCCTCGATCTGCTGCCGGACGCCGGTCAGCTGCTCCTGGACCGCGAGGACGTCGGGGATCTTCGCGGCCTTGTCCATGATCCCCTGGAGCGCAGTCTCGGTGACGCGAAGATTTGCGAGCCGGGCTCCGAGGTCCACCACCTGGGCCGTGACCTCCTGGCTCGCCGTCTGTTCGCTCAGCACCTTCGTGCCGAGCTTCCGCAGCGCGTCGAGCGTCTCGGTCCAGCGCGCCGCGGGAACCCGGAACGTCACGCTCGCCGATGCCTTGTCGGCGTCCCCGCTGCGCTGCGAGCCCGAGACATACCCGCCGACCGCGGTCACGGCCGCCTCCGCGGCGCGGATCGCGCCCTCGAGGTCGGCGACCTGGAGATTCAGCTGGCCGGTCCGGACGATCAGCGGGCCGCCCGTGTCCAGCGCCGCCACGCCCGTCCCATCGGCCGTCCTGGTCGAGCCGCCGTTCGCCGTCCCGAACGATCCATCCTGGGCCACGGACGCCGCAGCGCTGGGCATGGCGGCCGGAGCCTCGGCCGGCTGGCCGGGGACCGCTCCGCCGACGGTCGAGGCCGCATTGCTGGCCGCGCTGCCGCAGCCGCCGAGCATCGCCGCGACCACGAGCAGGCTGCCAATTCCGATGGCGACGCGCGTCGCCGCGCCTCGCTGGCCGCTTCGATGCGCCATGACGTCACCCCTTGGCCGATCGACGGCGGCGCAGAAGACGCGTCGCTCGGACCGGGGACGCGACCCGGACCGGCCCGGTTCCGCCCGTCAGCCGAGGCGGATGTTGTCGATGAGTCGGGTGGTGCCGAAGCGCACCGCGAGCGAGAGGAGCGCCGGCCCCTCGATGCGGGCCAGCTCGGCGAGCGTCGCGTCGTCGGCGCACGACAGGTACTCGACCACGGCCCGCGGCTCCGTCGCCAGCACCGCGCCCATGCGCCCGCGGACCACGGCCGCATCGCGCTCACCGGCCGCCCAGGCGTCCCGGCCCGCGAGGAGGGCGCGGCGGAGGACGGGGGCCGCGGCGCGATCCTCGATCGACAGGTGGACGTTGCGCGACGAGAGGGCGAGGCCGTCGGCCTCGCGGACCGTGGGGCAGCGAACCACCTCGGTCAGGTGCAGGTCCCGCGCCATCCGGTCGATCACGCGCAGCTGCTGGCCGTCCTTCTCGCCGAAGTAGGCGCGATCGGGGCGGACGATCCCGAAGAGGATGGCGACGACGGTCGTGACCCCCGCGAAATGTCCCGGCCGCGCGGCGCCCTCCAGCGGGAGCGTCAGGCGCTCGACGCTGACCGACGTGTCGAACCCCGGGGGGTAGACGTCATCGACGCTGGGGACCCAGACGACGTCGGCGCCCGCCTCGGCGCAGAGCGCGAGATCGCGCGCCTCGCCCCGCGGGTATCGCTCGAGGTCGGCCGGGTCGTCGAACTGGCGCGGGTTCACGAAGATCGACACGGCGACGGCGCGGCATTCGCCCCGGGCGCGCTCGATGAGCGAGGTGTGGCCGGCGTGCAGCCAGCCCATCGTCGGGACCAGGCCGAGCGGCCGCGGGAGCGCAGCGAGCGCGCTGCGCAGCTCCTGGGGACTCCGGACGACCTGCACGTGCCGCGATCAGAGGTCGCGGTCGAGCGGGATCCCGGCCTCGATCCGTGGCGTCCCCTCGGCCGTCCGGTCGTCCGGGGAGTGGCCCAGGACCTCGTCGAGGACCGCGTCGTCCATGCGGCTCGACTGGGCGGCGCCCGGGAATGTCCCCGCCTCGACGTCGGCCTTGTAGGCGGTCGCGGCGGCCAGGATCGTCCCGCGCAGGTCGGCGTACGGCCTGGCATGGCGCGGGATGAAGCTGCCGAGGCCCAGGAAGTCGGTCACGACCTGGACCTGGCCCGAGCAGCCGGCCCCGGCCCCGATCCCGATGGTCGGGATGCGCAACCGCGCCGTGATCGCCGCCGCGAGCTGCTCCGGCACGAGCTCCAGCACGACTGCGAAGGCACCCGCCTCCTGGATCGCGAGCGCGTCGTGGAGGAGGGCACGCGCTGCCTCGCGGGTCCGGCCCTGCACGCGGACCTTGCCCAGGGCGTTGATCGCCTGCGGCGTGAGGCCGATGTGGGCCATCACGGGCACGCCGGCCCGGACCAGCGTCTCGATGACCCGCGCCGTCCGCGTGCCGCCCTCGACCTTGACCGCCGGCGCACCGGTCTCCCGGAGGAAGCGCCCGGCGTTGCGGACGGCGTCGTCGGGCGTGGCGTACGACAGGAACGGCATGTCGGCCACGACGAAGGCGCGACGGGCGCCCCGGACGACTGCCTTGGTGTGGTGGAGCATCTCCTCCATCGTCACGCGCACGGTGGTCTCGTAGCCCAGCATCACCTGGCCCACGGAGTCGCCGACGAGGAGCATCGGGATGCCCGCCTCGTCCAGGATCACGGCCGTCGGATAGTCGTACGCGGTCAGCATCGCGATCCGCTCGCCGTCCGCGTGCATGCGGGCGATGTCCACGACCGTCAGGCGCTGCGCGTTCTCCGAGGTGCTGCTCACCGCGTGGTCCTCCCGGGCGTGACTGTCGCGCCAGTCTGCACCGGCGCGTCGCGAGCGTCCAGCAGCGTGACGACGCGATCCAGGATGCGGTCGGCCACGCTGCGCTTCGGCAGGAGCGGCAGGGCGTCGACCCCTCCACCAGCCGCGAAGAGCGTGACCCGGTTGGTCGCGGTCCCGAACCCGGACCCCGGCTCGGCGACATCGTTCGCGACAAGGAGGTCGACCCGCTTGGCGCGCAGCTTCCCCGCAACGCGGTCAAGGCCACCGGTCTCCGCGGCGAAGCCGACCAGGACGGGCCGTGGCAGGATCGGGCGTCCGGCCGGGGCCCCTGTCGCATCGAGCCCGCGCACGCGGCGACCCAGCCCGGCGAGGAGGTCGGGGTTGGCCACCAGCTCGAGGGTCAGGCCGGCGTCGGTGCGCGCGATCTTGCGGTCGGCCGGAGCCGCGGGCCGGAAGTCGGCCACGGCGGCCGCCATGACCAGCGCATCGAAGCCGGCACGCCCGCTCGCCGTCTCCACGAGGGCGGCCAGCGCCGTCTCCATCGCCGTCGCGGTCTCCGCGCGGACCACCTCCACGCCATCCGGGACGCCGACCGCGAGCATCCCGGCCACCAGCGTGACCCGGGCACCTCGGTCGCGCGCGGCCTCGCACAGGGCGACGCCCATCGTGCCCGTGCTCCGGTTGCCGATGAAGCGGACGGGGTCGATCGGCTCGGCGGTCCCGCCGGCGGTGACCACGACGTGGCGGCCCGCCAGGTCGTCCGCGTCGCGGCCCAGGTTGTCCGCGTCCGGCAGTCGGGGCGGCCGGTCGGCCGGGTCCGGCTTCCGGATGGGGCGCGCCCCGATGACCTCGACGGCGGCGTCCACGATCCGCTCGAGCGCGGCAAGGCGGCCCACGCCAACCTGGCCCGAGGCAAGGCCGCCGGTCTCGGGCTCGACGATCCGGTAGCCGAACTCGTCGCGCAGGATCCGGACGTTCGCCTGGGTGGCGGGATGGGCGTACATGTCGCCGTCCATTGCCGGCCCGACCACGACGGGCGCGGACGTGGCCAGGCATGTCGCCGTCACGACGTCCGCCGCGAGGCCGTGCGCCATCGCGCCCAGCCAGTGCGCAGTCGCCGGCGCGACGACGACCACGTCCGCGGCATCGGCCGTGATCACGTGGCCGATCCGCCCGTCCGGCAGGAGGTCCAGCACGTCCGCGTCGACGGGCCGCCGGCTCAGCGCGGCCAGCGTGAGGGGTGCGACGAAGCGCGTCGCGGACGGGGTCATGAGCACGACGACGTCGGCGCCCTCCGCGCGGAATAGGCGAAGGAGGTCGACGGCCTTGAACGCGGCGATCGAGCCCGTGATGCCCAGCGCCACGAGGCGACCGTCGAGGCGCCCGGACGCGGTCACGCCGGCCCCTCGTCGCCCGCGACCACGCGGTGGAAGTGGACGAGCCCCTTGAGCGTCAGGTCCGGGTCGATCCCGTCGAGGCCCTCGATGCCGCGGGCCCAGGGAAGGACGCTCAGGCCGCCCGTCAGGATCGTGCGGACGTCCGCCGCGGGGATGTCCGCGGTCGCGGCCAGCTCGCGCCGGATACGGCCGAGGATCCCCTCGATCATGGTCCGGTGCCCGAGCACCGTGCCGACCCGGATCGCCGAGGCCGTGTCGCGCCCGATCGGGCCGTCGGGGACGCGAAGCTCGACGAGGGGGAGGCGTGCGGTCCGCGTCGCAAGGGCCTCCAGGCCGAGCTGCAGGCCGGGAGCGATCGCGCCGCCGACGAACGCGCCGTGCGAATCGACCACGTCGAACGTCGTCGCCGTGCCGCAGTCGACGACGATCGCCGGCGTTCCCAGCAGGTGCGCGGCCGCATATGCGTTGATCAGCCGGTCCGGACCGACCTCGCTCGGGCGATCCACGCGGACGGCCATCGGGATCGTGCCCGCCGCCGCCACGACGCAGGGGATCGCCCGCCGGGCGGCGATCGCCTCGAAGGCGTCGGCGAGCGCGGGCACGGTGCTCGCGATCGCGCAGGCGGCCACGCCGGCCAGGTCCTCGCCGTCGAGGCGGAGCAGGCCCGCGAGGAGGATCTCGAGCTCGTCGGCCGTCGCGCCCGGGCGGGTGGCCGCCCTTCGCGAGCCGATCAGCGCGCCGTCACGGGCCAGGCCGACCGTGACGTGGGAGTTGCCGGCGTCGATGACGAGGAGCATCCGCCGATCATAGGGCCGCACGGTGGAGCCGGTCGGGAGCGACCCGGGGCCCGCCGGCGCGCCGCCGAACGAAGCCGAACCGCAACCGGCAGGGTTGGGCCCGGCGCCGCCGCGTGCGCTACCATCGGGCTGTCGCCCCAGCATGCCGGGCATGCGAGCCGGCGGCTCGTTCGGGAAGACGGCGAACGGCAGGAGATGCCCGATGGCGCGTCCCACTCCGGCACGGTTCTTCGTGAACAGCGGAATCGTCTCCTCGCGAGCCGATATCCACAACCTGCTGCGGCCCCTGGTCAAGCAGACGGTCTCGTACCGCTACTTCCGCGGGCGCGACCTCGTGGCGACTGGAACGGGCTGGGTGGAGCGCGTCGTCATCGACGAGCCCGAGACATCCAGCTACTTCACCCCGGTCTCGATCTGCCTGAACGTCGACTCGTTCGAGCACCTCGACTTCGAGACCCGCCCGGACCAGCTGATCGTCTACACGCTCGTCGAGGGCGACGAGAAGGTCGTCCTCGAGTACGCGCCGCTCCGCGAGCGCGCCTCCGGCGAGCCCGCGCCCGGCCAGCTGGCCTTCGACACGAGCGGCTTCGTCCAGATGGAGCTGCTTGCCTCCCCGGACGACGCGTCGCGCGACGACGCGTCGCGCGGCGACGCGTCGCACGGCGACGGGGAGGCCTGACCCGACTCGCCTCCCGGGTCAGTGCCCGCGCTCTCCCCGGACGTAGTGGATGCCGAGCGCCGCCGGGGCGCCGATCCGCTTCCGGATCGCGTCGCCGGACACCGCGACGAGGACGAGGATGATGAGGACGTAGGGCACCATCCCCAGGAAGAACGTGAGCGTGTGGTTCACGAAGAACGGGTTGGGGAACCCGAACAGCTCCTGCGGCCCCTGGATGTCGACGAGCAGGCGGTTGATCGCGGCGAAGGCATACGCACCCAGGGCCGCCCGGCCGACGCCCCACTGGGCGAAGATGACGATCGCGATCGCGATCCAGCCCTGGCCGTTCACGGTCAGGTCGCCGAACCAGCCGGGTGAGATGGCCAGCGTGATCGTCGCCCCGGCAAGGCCCGCGAAGAGGCCCCCGACGATCACGTACGCGTAGCGCAGCCGGTAGACGTCGACGCCGAGCGTGTCGGCGGCGGTCGGGCTCTCGCCGACCGCGCGCAGATGGAGGCCCGGCCGCGTCCGGTTGATCCAGTACCACGCGATCGGCACGACCGCGTATCCCACGTAGACGAGGATGCTCTGGTCGGTGAAGAAGATCTGCCCGATGGCCGGGACCGCGGAGAGACCGGGGATCGTGAGCGTCGGCAGGAGGGCAATCGCGCCGGCCTTGGACAGGTCCTCCCCGAGCACGCGGGCGAGGCCCGTGCCCAGGAACGTCAGGGCGAGGCCGGAGACCACCTGCTCGGCCTGGAAGCTGATCGTGATCACGGCATGCAGGACCGAGAGCAGGCCCCCGGCCAGCGTCCCCAGGACCAGCCCCAGCCACGGGTCGCCCGTCGCGACCGCCGTCCCGAAGGCGACGACCGCGCCGATCAGCATCATCCCTTCCACGCCCAGGTTGATCACGCCCGCCCGCTCGGCGAAGATCTCGCCGACGGCCGCGAAGAGGAGGACCGTGCCCGAGGCCACGCCGGCAGCGAGGATGGTGATCGGGTCCATCAGGCGGCCCGGCGCTCGATGCGGACGCGGTAGCGGAGCACGACCTCGCTGGCGATCAGGCAGAACAGGATGATCCCCTGGATCATCGCCGGGATCCCGGAGGGTTGGATCTCGCGGCCGGCAAGGATGAGGGCACCGAAGGCGATGGCCGCGACGACCACCCCGTACGGGTGGAGCTTGGCGATGTAGGCCACGATGATCGCGGTGAAGCCATAGCCGGGCGAGATGACCTGCTGCAGCCGGTGCACGACGCCCGCCACCTCGCTCATCCCGGCGAGCCCGGCGAGCGCGCCCGACATCGCGAAGACGATCACCGTGTTGCGCGGGACGTTGATGCCGGCGTACCGCGCGGCGCGCGGGCTGTCTCCGATCAGCCGGATCTCGTATCCCCGCCGGCTGCGGAAGAGGATGAACCGGACGACGACCGCGGCCACCAGCCCGAAGATGAGGCCCAGGTGGACGGTCAGGCCGCCGAACGCCGGGACGGAGCTGGCGAAGTCGGAGAGTCGCGGCAGCCAGTCCGCTTTCGGGAACTGGGCCGTGAGCTGGAAGCCTGCCTCGCTCCACGGCCCGAACACCCAGTACGCGAGCCAGGCGGCGGCGATGTAGTTGAGCATCAGCGTGACGATGATCTCGTTCACGTTGCGATACGCCTTCAGGATCCCGGGGATGGCCCCGTAGAGCCCTCCCGCGAGCATCCCCGCGGCCATCATCAACGGGATCGTGACGAACGACGGCGTGCCCGGCGGGACGATCGGGATGAGCAGCACGGCCGACGCGCCCCAGGCGCCCATCAGGAACTGGCCCTCGGCGCCGATGTTCCAGAGCCGCATCCGGAAGGCGAGGGCGCAGGCGAGCCCCGTCAGGATCAGCGGTGTCGCCGTGACCAGGGTGTCCGAGATGACGCCCAGGCTGCCGAACGACGAGCGCAGGATATGAACGAAGATCGCGATCGGGTCGCCGCCGGCGAACCACAGGATCACGCCGCTCAGGAGGAGCGCGACGGCGACCGCGCCGATCGTGGTCGCGGCCGGCAGCCAGCGCGGCACCTCCAGCCGCCGCTCCAGGCGGATCGTTCGCGACGAGCGAAGGCTCGCCGGCGCGGGCTGGCGGGCCGGGACGCTCGTCGTCATGCGATCGTCTCCGCAGGCACGGACGCAGGGATCGCGGACGACGGCTTCCCGCCGGTCATGAGCAGGCCGATCTCGGCCACGTCGGCGTGCTCGGCGTCGAACAGCCCCACGACGGCTCCTTCGTAGAGGACGGCGATGCGATCGGCGAGCGCCAGGATCTCGTCGAGATCCTCACTGATGAGGATCGTCGCCGACCCGGCCTGGCGCTGGTCGAGCAGCAGCCGATGGACGGTGACGATCGCGCCCACGTCCAGGCCCCGCGTCGGCTGGACCGCCACCATCAGGCGCGGCTCGGACGCGATCTCGCGGGCGAGGATCAGGCGCTGGAGGTTGCCGCCGGAGAGCAGCCGCGCCTCGGTCTCCACGGACGGCGCCGCGATGCTGTACGTCTCGCGGAGCCGGGTGGCGAAGCGCCGCACCGCCCCGGTGTCGATCGACCAGCGTCGTGACACGGGCGCGTCGCGGTAGGTCTTCATGATCAGGTTGTCGGCGACGGACAGGTTGGGTGCCGATCCCACGCCGGTCCGGTCCTCCGGAACATGCGCAACGTGCTGGACGATCACGTCCCTCGGGCTCCGGTTGCCCACCTCCACCCCGTTCACGGTCACCGATCCGCGGCTGCACCGGCGGAGGCCGGTCAGAACCTGGGCGAGCTCCGACTGGCCGTTGCCCGCGACACCGGCGACGCCGAGGATCTCGCCGGAGCGCACCTCGAGGGAGACCCCGCGGAGGGCCTGCAGCCCGCGGTCGCTCGCGGCCTCCACGTCGCGCATGACCAAGACGGCCGGCCCAGGCGTGAACGGGGTCCGCTCGATGGTCTCCACGACCTCGCGGCCGACCATGAGACGGGACAGGCCCGCGCTGCTGGTGTCCGCGATCGGGACCCCGGCCGCCGCGACCGTGCCGCGCCGCATGACCGTGACCCGGTCCGCGATCTGGGCCACCTCGCCGAGCTTGTGGCTGATGAACACGACGGACGCGCCGTCGGCGACCATCGAGCGGAGGGTCCGGAAGAGGTCCTGGGCTTCCTGCGGGGCGAGCACCGCCGTGGGCTCGTCCAGGATCAGGATCCGGGCCCCTCGGTAGAGCATCTTGAGGATCTCGACGCGCTGCTGCTCCCCGACCGAGAGCTGCCAGATCCGGGCCCGCGGGTCCACCGTGAGCCCGTGGCGCGCCGCGAGCTGGGCGACCTCCTCGTCATAGCGCCGGATGTCGATCCGGAACCGGGGCCGGTCCAGGCCGATGAGCACGTTCTCCGTGACGGTCTGCGTCGGCACCAGGGCGAAGTGCTGGTGGACCATCCCGAGGCCGGCCGCGATCGCGTCGCGCGGGGATCGGAACTCCATGTGCTCGCCGCGTACGAGGATCTCCCCGGCATCCGGCCGGTAGAGGCCGTCCAGCACGTTCATGAGCGTGCTCTTGCCGGCCCCGTTCTCGCCGAGGAGGGCGTGGATCTCGCCGACGCCCAGCTCGAAGTCGACCCCGTCGTTGGCGACGACGCCGGGGAAGCGCTTGACGATCCCATGCATCGCGACGGCGAGCGGCGGGGATGCGGCCGGGGTGGCGATCATGCGACCGGGGTGTCTCCGTGGAATGGCAAGGCCCGCGACGAGCAGATCGTCGCGGGCCTTGACGCTGGCGACTACTGGCTGGGGATTGTCGCGTTGACGCCCTGGGCCCACCAGTGCATGCACACGGTGCACGGAGGAGTGCCGGGCGGGAACTGGTCGAGATCAGGCTGCTGCAGCTTCTGGCCAGCGGCCAGGATCTGCTTGCCGGTGTTGTCGGTGATCGGCCCGGCGAAGACGTCGAACCGCGTGAACTGGCCGGCCAGCATCTTCGCCAGCGTGTCCTTGACCATCTGGACGTCGGCGGCCGGGAGGTCCTTGATACCCGGCTGCGGGACCTGGCCCTGCATGAAGCCGAAGAGTCCGAGGGACCCGGTTTCGGCATCGAAGTACTCGTACCCGGCGGTGTACGTCTTGGCCTTGACCTGCTCGGCGATCCGGGCGTACTCGGGACCCCAGAGCCAGTAGATCGTGGTCAGGCAATGGTCGACCTTGCACGACCCGAAGTAGTCGTAGGTGACGCCCCACTTGCCCTTCTCCTGGGCCACGTCGGCAACCGCCGGCGTGTCGGCGCCGGTCAGGACCACGTCCGCGCCCGCGTCGAAGAGCGATGCGGCCGCGTTCTTCTCGGCGATCGGGTCATGCCAGGTGTTGATCCAGCGCACGTCCATCGTGCAGGTCGGGCACGTCTTCTTGGCGCCGAGCATGAACGCGTTGCCCAGGCGGAGCTCCTCGGGGATCGGGAACGTCGCCATGTACCCGAGCTTCGGGTTCTTGTCGACGAGCGCGCGCGAACCGGCCAGCATGCCGGCGAGGTACTTCATGTCCTCCATCGCGCCCATCAGGTTGCCGTAGTTCTTGCCGTTCGACTTGTAGCCGGTCAGGTGGAGGAACGTCTGGGTCGGGAACTCGTCGGCAACCGTCGCCATCGGGTCCATGTACCCGAAGCTGGTGCCGATGATGAAGTCGAAGCCCTTGCGTGCCAGGCTCCGGAAGACCTGCTCGGATGACGCGCCCTCGGGCACGTTCTCGATATAGGCGATGTGCGTGTTCGCAACGTGCTCACAGAGGTAGACCAGGCCGTCGAATTGCGCCTGGCTCCATCCACCGTCGTTGTGGGGCCCGATCAGGACCATCGCCACATTGAACTGGCCCGCGACCACGTCGGGGATCTGGGTTCCTGCGGCTGCACCTGCCTCGCAGCTCGAAGCGCCTGCCGGCGACGCGCTCGCGCCAGCCGCGGCACTCGCGCCCGCCGCGGCACTCGCGCCCGCTGCCGGACTGGGGCTTGCGCCACCAGACGAGCAGGCGCCGAAGATGAGCGCACCCGTCGCGAGCAGCGACAGTGGCTTCAGGAGTCGGCTGGCCATCCTTCGTCCTCTCCTCCGCGCACGCGCCTGGTCCAGCGGGCTGCTGCTGGCCTTGCGACAGGGGGGACGCGATGCCGCGCAGCGATAGGACCCGCCACCGGGTGCGAGCGCATCCCAAGGATAGCCGTCCGCGACCCGGGCGATGGGCCGTCGGCGTCCGGCAGCGTGTCGTTTCGGCTACCCTTCCGCGGTGTTCGAACGAACGGCGTTGCCCAACGGGCCGCGCGTCATCACCGCGCGGCTGGCGGGCGCCCGCTCGTTCACCGTGGAGGCGCACGTCCTCGCGGGCTCGCGCCACGAGGCCTCGGGACAGGCCGGATGCGCGCACTTCATGGAGCACCTCACGTTCAAGGGAACGCGGGCCTATCCGACCACGCGCGCGCTCTCCGAGGCGGTGGAGGGCCTCGGGGGCACCTTCAACGCATCGACCGACCGCGAGTCAACCGTCTATTACGTTCGCGTCCCGTCGCGCCACGCGACGACTGCCATGCAGGTGCTGGGTGAGCTCGTGGTCCGGCCGAACCTCGACGAGTCGGAGATCGAGAACGAGCGCGACGTCATCGTCGAGGAGATCCGCTCATACCTGGACGACCCCGCCGAGCACGTGAACGTCCTGTTCGACCTGGCGGTCTTCGACGACACGCCATTGGGGCGCGAGATCGCCGGGTCGGAGGAGAGCGTCCGCGCGCTGCCGACCGCCGCGATCCGCGACTTCTGGAGCACCTACTACCAGCCCTCGAACGTGGTGCTCGCCGCGTCCGGCGACCTGCACCACGGCGAGGTCGTGGCGCTCGCCATGGAGGCGTTCGGGACGGGCGGCGGATCGATCCCGGGGTACCTGCCCGCACCGGCCATCCCCGCGGGCGAGCGCAGCCTGCGAGCCTCGCGCCCCTCGACGCAGGCCCAGCTGGTGCTCGGCGTGCCGGCGCTGCCGCGCGACCATCCCGACCAGTGGACGCTCTCGGTCCTCAACGCGGTGCTGGGGGATGGCATGTCGAGCCGGCTCTTCCTGGAGGTCCGCGAGGAGCTGGGGCTCGCCTACGACGTCGGCAGCTCGATCGTCGCCTACAGCGACGCGGGCGTCCTGTCCGTCTACGCCGGCGTCGACCCTGGGCGCATCCGTCCGACCATCTCGGCGATCCTCGCCGAGCTCGCTCGGCTGCGCGACGAGGACGTCTCCGGCCACGAGATGACGAAGGTCAAGGCGTACCTCGCGGGCCGCCTGGAGCTGCGCCTCGACGAGACGCGCTACCTCGCCTCCTGGGTCGGGACGCAGGAGGCGCTCCACGACCGCGTCATGACCCCGGACGAGGCGCTCGCCGCGATCGACTCCGTGACCATCGCCGACGTTCGCGCGCTCGCCGTCCGGCTCTTTCACGACGACGCCCTGCGGCTTGCCGTCGTCGCACCGGCGGGCAAAGGTCGCGGGCTCGAGTCGACGCTCCGGATCCGGGCCCCGCGCAGGCAGGCTCGCCGGTGAACCCGCCCGCCGAGCCGAGTGCGGCCGAGTCCGCCGGCGCCTCCGGCAACCTCGCCCGGCTCCACCTCGCAACGGGCCTCCTGCGCCTCGCCCGCGTCGAGCTCGAGGAGCTGGCCGGCGAGGGCCGCCTTGACGCGGACGGCGTCCTCGATCTCGCCGAGGCACGCTGGCGGACCGGCGACCTGCGTGGCGCGGCAGAGGCAGCCGGCGCCTGGCTGGACGCGGGAGCCGCCACGGCCGGGGGCGAGACCGGCGGGCGGCCCGGCGCCCTGGCCCATGCCATGGTCGCGGACGGCCTCGCGGTGCGCGGGCGCGACGACGAAGCGGCTGCCCACGTGGCGGCCACGCTCGATGCGCTCGGCGACGGGCCGGGGCGGTCGGATGCGGCCCGGTCGGCCTCCGGTGCGCTCGATGCCCTGTTCGCGGGGATCGTCCCCCGGGCCGGGGCCTGGCCGGCGTTCGAGCCCCGTGCGTTCGGCGAACCGGCCGGCCGAGCTGGCCGAGACCCAGCGTTCGTCATCGACCGGGCGGTCGCCGACCGGGCGGTCGCGCGACCGGGCGCCCGCGGACGAGACTGCGACGGCTGAGGCGACGCAGGACGCGGCCCTTCGGAATGCGGCGTCCCCCGACCGAGCATCCCGCGACACGGCGTCCCCGGGCTGGGTGCCGTCCGGCGCAGGCGCACACCGCGCATCGGACGCCGGAGCGGCAGGCGATGACCCGATCGCGGCCGCGGACGACCGGCTGGCGGCGGGCGACGATGCCGCGGCCGCGGTGCTGCTCATCCTGGCCCTGCGCGCGTCCCCCGTCCGTGCGTCCGACGTCCTGGAGCGGGTCGATGCGGCCCTGTCGGAGCGATCGAGCGCAGGGCTCCTCCTGGCCCGTGCGGAGGCGCTCCGCGTCCTTGGTCGCCACGACGCCGCCGGGATCGCCTACGCTGTCGCCGATGCCCAAGCCCGGGGCGGCGCGCCGGGCGCGTCCGCGGCACCCGGTCCCGACGCGACAGATCCCCCGGCCGCGAGCGACGACGCAGCGGACGGCGCGGCCGCAGCCGACCCCGAATGGAGACCCGAATGACCGAACGCAGCCTCGTCCTGATCAAGCCCGACGGCGTGCAGCGCCTCCTCGTCGGTCGCGTCATCGCCCGCTTCGAGGATCGCGGCCTGAAGCTGGTCGGGCTCAAGCTCGTGGCGGTCTCCCGCGAGCTCGCCGAGCGGCACTACGCCGTTCACCGCGACAAGCCGTTCTTCGCCGGCCTCGTCGCGTTCATCACCTCGAGCCCGCTCGTGGCGATGGCGCTGGAAGGCCCGAACGCGATCGGTGTCGTGCGGTCCATGGTGGGTGCGACCCGGCCGTGGGAGGCCGCCCCCGGGACGATCCGCGGCGACTTCGCCCTCGAGGTCTCGCAGAACCTGATCCACGCGTCCGACGGGCCAGAGACGGCGACCGCGGAGCTCGAGCTGTGGTTCCCCGAGGGGACCATCGGATACGCCCGCGAGATCGATCGCTGGGCGCTTGCCCCGAACGGCTGATCAGCTCCCGGCGAACGGGGCCAGCGACGGCAGGGAGGGTCCGGCCGCGCGTGCGGCAGCATCGATGCCGAACGCCCCGACGGCGGTGAGGAGGGCGAGCCCCGCGAGCAGGATCACCACGAAGGCGCGAAGGGGCACGCGATTGAGCTCGAGCGCAGGGCGCGCGTCGCGGCCGGCGCTCGCGACGAGCCCACGAACCCGGTCGGGGATGGAGGCGGCGCGAGCGCGGGCGGCGGGCGCGTTCCCGGGAGCCGCCGGGCCGGCGGCGGCTCTCGCGGGTTGCGCCGGGAGGCGCGGCAGCTCACCGACCGCCCCGGCGACGATCGGCGAGGGCCGGCCGAGGCCGACGACGAGCAACCGGCAGATGGCGACGCCCGTCCCGAGCGATCCCGCGTAGGCCAGGAGAAGCACCGGCCCGCCGGTCGCGGACTGGAGGATCGCGAGACGGGCATCCCACGCCAGGAGGCCCGGCCAGCCCACGGCGGCGACGAGGATCGCGGCGAGCGCGACGCCCAGCGCCGGGGCACGGCGCATCCAGCCGGCCGTGTCCCGGAGGCGGCCCGTCCCGAAGGCGGCCCGGTACGCGATCGTCCAGCCGATCAGGGCCGTCCGCGTGGTGGCGAAGACGAGCACCCAGGCGCGCGCCGCGTCGCGCGCCGCCGGATCGAGCGCCGCGAGTGCGAGCAGCGCGATCCCCGCATCGGCCACGATCGTGTACGCGACCACATGGTCCACCTCGTCCTGGATCACCGCGGCGACCGCGCCGAAGAGGAGCGTCACGAGCGCGAGGGCAACAATCACGGCCCGCTCGAGGCCGAGGTCCCCGGACGACGGGCCGAGCGCGACGGGCGCCCAGCCGAGGATGACGGTCCCCCACGCGGCGGGCACCCACACGGCGAGGATCGGCAGCGCGCCCGAAGGCGTGGCGTCGGCCAGCCGGGAGACGCGCGCATGGAGCGGGATCGCGCCGAAGCGGTGTGCCAGCACCAGCCCGATCCCGATGAGCACGAGCGCGGCTGCAGCCGGCTCGGCCAGCCGTGCCTCGGCAAGCCCGGGCCCGGCGAGCCCTGCGACAGGGCCGGGTGTGGCGGCGGCTGCGGGCATGGTCCCCGCCGCGACGAGGCCCACGACGACGCTCGTCGTCGCGCCGCGCAGCTCGCGGGCGAGGGCACGGATGCGAGACGGTGCCGCAGGGCTTCCCAGCGCCAGCGCGCTCGCGGCGACGGTCGCGGCGGCCGCGCCGAGGAGGGCGGGTGGCGTTCCCGCGAGGCCGAGCGCCAGGCCGATGCCCGCGGCACCGCCCAGGAGCGCCCCGGGCGCCGACGGCTGCCAGCTCGCGAGCCGCGCGACGATCAGCACCAGGAGCCCGCTCCCGAGGCAGAGGACCAGCAGCACGCGCAGGTGATCGCTGCCGGCAAGCGCTCCGCCGCCGATGCCGAGCGGTGTGTCGGGCCGGACGGTCGCCGCCGCTCCAAGCGCGGCCAGGACGGCGACGATCCCTGCCAGCGTTCCCAGCCGCCGGCGATCGCGGAGGAGCGTCACGATCACCGTCCCGGCGCTCGCCACGGCGAGGAACGGGAGCAGGCTCATCGGGCGTCGCCGCGGGGGCGGGAGACGGCAGGCCGGCGGTCATGCGCCTCGTCGGGGCCGGTCGTCGCGCCCAGGGTCACCGCGCCGCTGCCGACCACGGCTGCGCCGGCGGCGAGCACCACGAAGAGGAGCCCGGTCGCGATGCCGGTCAGTGCCGGCGGCGTGCCGGCAAGCGCGGTGAGGACCAGGCTCCCCGCGGCGAACAGCACGATCAGTGCGGGTCCCAGCCGGACGATGTCGCGCGAGACGGCGATCGGGCCGACGGCCACGGCGAGGGCGGCGAGGCCCGCCGCCAGCGCGGCGTCGGGCCCCAGCCGGGGCAGCGCAACGGCCGTCGCCCCGAGGCCGGCGACGTAGCCGGCGGCAGCCGTCACGAGCGTGGCCGGGAAGCCGAGCGTCGGTGCGGGACCGTCCGGGATGCGGCGTGCCGAGACGAAGACAAGGAAGCCCGCCAGGATGCCCGCCGCGACCCCGAAGGCGAGCGGGAGTGGCGCGGGAAGCGGGTCGGCGACGAACGGGGCCGCGACGAGCAGGCCGAGGAGGCCGAGCGACGCGATGCGTGCGTCCCGTGCACCGGTGGCGACCGCCGCCCCGATCCCGACGATGGCGCCGGCGACGAGGAGGAGGAGCGGGGTCACGGAACGGAGGGGCTCGGCCTCGCGTCGCCGTTCCCGATCGGCGCCGGGTAGGTGGGCGTGGGGAGGATCCCGAACGTCGAGAGCGGCCAGTAGCGGAGCCAGGCCCGCCCGATCACCGCGCTCTTCTGGATCGGCCCGAAGGAGCGGGAGTCGGCGGACGCCGCCCGGTGGTCGCCCATCACGAAGAGCTGGCCCGGCGCGATCGTCCACGTCGCTGGCTCGGCCTGGGCCGTCGTCGGCTGGTTGTCGAAGAGGTACGGCTCGACGAGCGCGGTGCCGTTCACCCAGACCTCGCCGTCCTTGACCGTGATCACGTCGCCGGCCACGCCGATCACGCGCTTGATGAACGGCGTCCGCGTCGTGCCCTCCACCCAGGCGGCGGGCGGGTCGAAGACCACGATGTCGCCGCGGCTGTAGTCGTCGAATCGGGGCGTGAGCTTGTCGACCAGGACGTACTGGTCGGGCTCCAGCGTGTGCTCCATCGACATCTGCTCGACGCGGTACGGTTGAGCAACAAACGTCTGGATCACGAAGAAGATGATGAGCGTCAGGACGAGCGTCTCGACGATCTCGAAGAGGCACCCGAGGGGGCGTCTGGTCACAAGTCCGGCAGTATAGGGGGTGGGGTCGGCCGGTGCCCCGTGGGCTCGGCGGGCGAGATGGAGGAACGATGGAGGGCTTCGGCAGGGGGTCCGCGAACGATCGGCAGACGCTCCTGCGCCGGCGCGCGCCAGCCTATGCCGGCGTCGCCCTCGCCAACATCGCGCGCGAGTTCCCGGCCGACCTGTGGCACACGGCTCACGGCCCGGACGACCTGCCCCGGCGACCCCGCGATCGCACGCCCGTGTTCTACGGCAGCTTCGACTGGCACTCGTGCGTGGAGATGCACTGGCTGCTGGTTCGCCTCCTCCGCGTGGTCCCCGAGGAGATCCCCGCGGACACGATCCGGGCCGAGCTCGAGGCGCGGTTCGACGCGGCGAAGCTCGCGGCCGAGGCCCGGTTCGCTGCCAATCCCGACAACCGCAACCGCGAACGGCCGTACGGCTGGGGCTGGGGCCTCGCCCTTGCCCACGAGCTCGCCTCGTGGGACGACCCCGATGGCCGGCGCTGGGCGGCGCGGTTCGAGCCGCTCGCCGATGCGCTCGCGGCCAACTTCACCGGCTGGCTTCCGCGTGCGACCTACCCGGTCCGGTACGGGATCCACTCGAACAGCGCGTTCGGGATCTCGCTGGCGCTCGCCCATGCCCGCGACCGCGCGGCAGCCGGCGACGCCGTGCTCCTCGACACGCTGGCCGGCGCCGCCCGCCGATGGTTCGCGGACGACGTCGACTACCCCGGTGGCTGGGAACCTTCCGGCTTCGACTTCCTCTCGCCCGCCCTCGCCGAGGCGGAGCTCATGGCCCAGCTCCTGCCGCGGGCGACGTTCGCGGCCTGGCTCGCCCGCTTCCTTCCCGGCATCGCGGGAGGAGAGCCACGAGCGCTGTTCACGCCGGCCATCGTGTCGGATGCGAGCGACGGGCACATCGCCCATCTCCACGGCCTCAACGCGAGCCGCGCATGGTGCTGGCGCCGCATCGCGGAGGCACTCCCGGCCGGTGACCCGCGAATCGTCGTCGCCCGGGAGGCGATGGCACGCCATGCGGCGGCCGCCCTGCCGCACGCGGTGGGCGGCGACTACATGGTCGAGCACTGGCTGGCCGCCTATGCGGTGCTGCTCCTCGCCTGAGCGACGGCTGCGCAAACGGCCAGCTGGTCCGCAGCATCCGGCCCCGGTCGGACGGGGCCAACAGGACTGCATAACCCGTGACCCTATGCAGATTGACCCGTGCCCGGACCGGACGGTATCCTGCGAGGCCTGCTCGCACCATCACGCCCTGCCTCGCGGCCGGGCCCCAGCCCAGGCGAGCGCAGGCAATCCTCGTCCCCGGCGCGATGGACGCGTTCGAGCGGACGGTCGTGCCCCGACAGGGAGGTTTCGCACCAGCCGTGGACCCAAGCACGCTCCAACTCATCATCCTGCCGGCCGGGCTCATCGCCGTGGCCTTCGCCCTCTTCCTCGCCCGTGACGTGCTGCGGCGCGACACCGGGACGCAGGCCATGCAGGACGTGGCCGCCACCATCTACGAGGGCGCCGTCGCGTTCATCAAGCGCCAGTACACGACGATCGGGATCCTGGCCCTCGTCGGCGCGGTGGTGATCTTCGTCGTGATCACGCTCGTCGAGACGGCGGCGGTCGCGGATACGTCCCATAGCGGCGTCGACCTCGGCCTTCGCACGGGCTTCGCGTTCCTCATCGGCGCGGCCTGCTCGATGGCCTGCGGGATCATCGGGATGCTCGTGAGCGTGCGGGCCAACGTGCGCGTCGCCTCCGCCGCCCGCCGGAGCCTGGTCGAGGCGGTCCAGGTGGCGATGCGCGGTGGCGCCGTCTCCGGCTTCCTGGTCGTCGCCCTGTCGCTGCTCGGCGTGTGGTCGATCTTCGCCATCAACGGCGGCCTCGCCGGCGGACAGAACACGCACGACGCGCCGTTCCTCATCGTCGGCTACGGCTTCGGGGCCAGCTTCGTCGCGCTCTTCGCCCAGCTCGGCGGCGGGATCTACACGAAGGCCGCCGACGTCGGCTCCGACCTCGTCGGGAAGGTCGAGAAGGGCATCCCCGAGGATGACCCGCGCAACGCGGGCGTGATCGCCGACCTGGTCGGTGACAACGTCGGCGACTGCGCCGGCCGCGGCGCCGACCTCTTCGAGTCCACGGCCGCCGAGAACATCGGGGCCATGATCCTCGGCGGCGGGGTCTACCTCCTCGCGCAGAAGGCCGGATGGCCCAGCCCGGAAGCCTGGATCTTCTTCCCGCTCGTAGTCCGCGCCTTCGGCCTCCTCTCGACGATCATCGCGATGTTCTTCATCCGCGGCAGCGAGACCGAGAACCCGATGAACATCCTCAATCGCGGCTACTGGGTCACCACGATCCTGTCCGCGATCTCCCTCGGCTTCGTCACCAACGTGATGATGCAGACCGCGGGTGGCGTGACCGGCGACAACGGCATCCCGACCTGGATCTACTTCTTCGGCGCGGGCGTCGTCGGCCTGGCGACCAGCATCGCGTTCGTCTACATCACCCAGTTCTACACGGCCGGGTCGTTCCGCCCCGTGCGCGAGATCGCCGAGGCGTCGAAGACCGGCCCGGCCACCAACATCATCTCCGGCATGTCGGTCGGCTTCGAGACGACCCTCGTCACCGCGATCACGATCGGGATCGCCCTGCTCGCCAGCAACTGGCTCGGGGCCCATTCCGGGCTCGGCTCCGTCGGCGGCATCTTCGGTACCGCGGTCGCCACGATGGGCATGCTCATGACCACTGCCTACGTGCTCGCGATGGACACGTTCGGCCCGATCACCGACAACGCGGGCGGGATCGCCGAGTTCAGCCGCGCCGAGGCCGGCGCGCGCGAGATCACCGACCGCCTCGATGCCGTGGGAAACACGACGAAGGCGCTGACCAAGGGCTATGCCATCGCGTCCGCCTCGCTCGCCGCGTTCCTGCTGTTCAGCGCGTACATCGACAAGATCAACCTCATCCTCCAGCGCCAGATCGACGCCGGGACGCGCACGGTCCAGCAGGGCCTGATGACCTCGGTCAACCTGGCCGACGTGAACGTCTTCGTGGCCGCCCTGATCGCCGCGATGCTGGTCTACTTCTTCAGCTCGCTCGCCATCCGGGCGGTGGGCACGACGGCCGGCGCGATCATCTTCGAGGTGCGCCGGCAGTTCCGCGAGATGCCCGGGATCATGACCTACGAGCAGAAGCCCGACTACGCCCGAGTCGTGGACATCACGACCCGCGCCGCCCTGCGCGAGATGATGCTCCCGGGCGTCGTCGCGGTCGCCACGCCGATCATCGTCGGCCTCCTCCTCGGCTATCAGGCGGTGGCCGGCCTCCTCATGGTCGGCACGATCGCCGGCGTCCTGCTCGCCACGGTGCTCAACAACGGCGGCGGCGCCTGGGACAACGCCAAGAAGTACATCGAGTCGGGCCACCTCAAGGACGAGCAGGGGAACGTCCTTGGCAAGGGCTCCGAAGCGCACGCCGCGGCCGTCGTCGGCGACACGGTGGGCGACCCCTTCAAGGACACCGCGGGGCCGTCGCTCCACGTCCTCGTGAAGCTCCTCGCGACGATCACGCTCGTCCTCGCCCCGCTCTTCATCCGCTAGGTCGGAGGCATCCGGCGGGCCGCGCCCCCTGGGGCCGGCCCGCCTCGACGTTCCATGGACATCGCCCTCCAGGCACTCGTCATCGGGGTGGTGCAGGGGCTCACCGAGTTCCTGCCGATCTCCTCATCCGGACACCTGATCCTGGTCCCGCACCTGCTCGGCTGGACGGACCCGTTCATCAACTCGCTGGCGTTCTCCGTGATGCTCCACATGGGGACGCTCGCCGCGCTCCTCGCCTACTTCTGGCGCGACTGGGCGCGCCTGGTCCCCGCCGGGCTGGCCGCCGTTCGCGACCGCTCCTTCCGCGGCGACGCGGATCGCCGGCTCGCCTGGCTGCTCGCTGCGACCCTTCCGCCGGCGATCGTGCTGGGCGTGCTCCTGAGCGACTTCTTCGAGGAGAAGGTGCGCCAGCCGATCCTCGTGGCGGCGATGCTGGTCGTCGGCGCCGGGATCCTCTGGCTGGCGGACCGCCTGGGCCGGAGGACCGACGGGATCGAGCGGCTCGGCTTCCCGGGCGCGATCGGGATCGGCTGTGCCCAGGCGCTCGCCCTGGTTCCCGGCATCAGCAGGTCCGGCATCAGCATCAGCGCCGGGCTGGGGCTGGGGCTCACCCGGGAGGCCGCCACGCGCTTCAGCTTCCTGATGGCGACGCCGGTCATCGCCGGCGCGGGGCTGTTCGAGCTCCGCAAGCTGCTCGCGGGAGAGGTCGCCAGCGACGTCAACACGGGGGTGATCGTCGTCGGCTTCGTGGCCGCGGTCGTCTCCGGCCTGACCGCCATTCACGTCCTGCTCGGATTCGTGCGGAACCACTCGATGACCGTCTTTGTCGCCTATCGGCTCGCGCTCGCGGCGATCGTCGTGATCGTCGTCCTCGCGGCCTGACGCGAGCCCGGGCCGCCCGGCATGGAGGTCATGAAGCGGCTCCGCCAGCGCGCGATCCGCGACCTCGTGGAGCGACGGCCGATCCGGACCCAGCAGGAGCTGGCGACCGCCCTCCGCGAGCACGGGTTCCGGGCCACCCAGGCCACCATCAGCCGTGATGTCGCGGAGCTGCAGCTCGTCAAGGTTGGCCGCGAGGGGGTCGCGGTCTACGGCGTGCCCGACCGCGTCGCGGAGGCCGATCCCGGCGGTGAGGAGCGGCTCAAGCGCCTCTTCCATGACGTTCCGGTCGAGTTCCGCGAAGCCGGCCACCTGCTCGTGCTCGTCACGCTCCCCGGGTCGGCCCATGCGATCGCGGCAGCGCTCGACCGCGCCCGCTGGCCGGAGGCCGTGGGCACGATCGCCGGCGACGACACGCTCTTCATCGCCTGCGCCGACCGGCGCACCCTCGCACGGCTCCGTACCCGATTGGAGCGCCTGGCGTCAGGGTAGCAGGGGTGCCTGCCGGCACCGGCGCCGGGAGACGCGGCGCCCGTGGCGGCTGCGCCGGCCGGCGAGCGAATCCCGGCATCGAGGGCCGCAATTCCTTTGACACCCGCAGGGCCTGGGGCTATCATCCGCACCCGATCGGACTTCGGGCGCGCCCACCCGCGAGGCAGGCGCCCGGGGTCCTTCCGTATCTGCCACATCACCTGCCGGTCACGGGGCACGTGCCGGTCGCCAGAGGTTCAATTCCTCGTGAACACGAAGCCAACCTACCTCTCGCGCGAGGGCGAGACGGGCCTGCGCCAGGAGCTCGACCTCCTCGTGAACGTTCGCCGCGCGGAGGTCGCCGCCCGCATCCACGACGCCAAGCAGCACGGCGACCTCTCCGAGAACGCCGAGTACGAAGAGGCGAAGAACGAGCAGGCGTTCGTCGAGGGCCGGATCCAGACCCTCGAGGGCATGCTGAAGACGGCCGTGATCATCGAGAACTCCGGCTCGGACCACGTGGCCCTGGGCTCCACCGTGGTCGTCGAGAGCCTCGACGGGTCGGAGACCTTCTCGATCGTCGGCTCCGCCGAGGCGCGTCCCGCCGACGGCAAGATCTCGAACGAATCGCCCGTCGGGCGTTCCCTCCTCGGCCGCAAGGCCGGCGAGAAGGTCACCGTGCGCCTGCCGAACGGGTCGGACTTCCTCTACACGATCAAGAAGATCAGCTGAGCGCCCGCCCCGCGACGTCGGGACGCGCGGCCGGAGCGGCCCCCGCCCCGGCGATCGGAAGGGCAGGGACGCACGCGATGTACTGGGCCGACGAGCTGGCCGCCTCCGTGGACGGGCCGCAGGTCGTCAACGACTCGAAGACGCCGTCCGGGACGGTGCACGTCGGCAGCCTTCGCGGCCCGGTGATCCTCGACGTCATCAGCCGAGCGCTCCGGGACCGGGCGGTCCCCACGACGCTCCTCTACGGCGTCGACGACATGGACCCGATGGACGCGCAGGCGCTCCTGACCCCGGACGCGGTCGCGCGCGAGATGGGCCGGCCGCTTTCCCGGGTGCCGGACCAGGTGGGCGACTGCCATGCTTCCTATGCGCGTCACCACGCCCAGGTCTTCATCGACATCTTCGCGGGCCTCGGCATCCACCCGGACCGCTACTACTGGATGAGCGAGATCTACCCCACGGGCCAGGTGGACCCGTTCATCCGGACCGCGCTCGATCGCGCGGCGGTGGTCCGCGACCTGTATCGGCGCGTGTCGAAGGTGGAGCGGCCGGCGGGGTGGCTCCCCATCAGCGTCGTCTGCCCCACCTGCGGCAGGGTGGGCACGACGCTCGCCCGTGACTGGGATGGCGCCACGGTCGCCTTCGAGTGCCTGCCCGACTACGTGACGTGGGCGGCTGGCTGCGGCACGTCCGGACGGATCGCCCCGTTCGGGGGCGCCGCCAAGCTGCCCTGGAACCTGGAGTGGGCGGCGCAGTGGTCCCTGTTCGGCGTGACGATCGAGCCGTGCGGCAAGGACCTCGCGACCGCGGGCGGCTCGAGGGACCGATCCGACGCGATCGCCCGCGAGGTCTTCGACCGCGAGCCGCCCCGCAACCTCGCCTACGAGTTCCTGAACATCGGCGGCCGCAAGATGTCGACGAGCAAGGGTCGCGGCGCGGCGGCCCACCAGATCGTCGACGTCATGCCGACGGAGCAGCTCCGCCTGCTGTTCCTGCGCCCGCGCCCGAACCAGGCGATCGAGTTCGATCCCGACGGCACGGACGCCATCCCGCGGATCTTCGACGAGTTCGACCGCCTTGCGGGGGCCGCCGCGGGAATCGAGGTCAAGGGCGAGCTGCCGGCCGACGCCGACCGGATCTTCCGCTACGCGCTGCTGGATCCCGCGGCGGACGTTGCGGCCGAGGCTGCGCGCTATCGGCCGGCGTTCGCGCACCTCGCCCTCCTGGCGCAGATCCCCGGCACCGACGTGGCCGCCCGGGTCGCTGCGGAGAAAGGGAGCCCACTGGACCCCGAGGAGCGCCGGATCCTTGGCGAGCGCCTCGCTGCGGTCCGCGGCTGGCTCGACGCGTACGCGCCCGAGCGAGCGCGGATCGAGATCCGGCGGGATGGGCTGCCGGACGAGGCGACGGCGCTCGGCGAGGACCAGCGGGCCTGGATGGGCGCGCTCGCGCTTGCCGCGGCCGCGGCCCCGCCGTCGACCGGCGACGCCTGGCAGGCGCTGATCTTCGCGGTTGCGTCCGCGGCAGCGCTTCCGGCGGGGCGGGCGTTCGGCGCGCTGTACGTCGCCTTCCTCGGCCGCACCAACGGGCCGCGCGCCGGCTGGCTGCTCGCGAGCCTGGAGCCCGGCTTCGTCGTGGAGCGCCTGCGCGCCGCCGCAGGTTGGCGCCATGATGCGGACGGCCGGCCGGTCGAGGGCGATGGGACCGGGGAACACGGGCGGACGGGCACGGACGAGACGGCGGAGGCACCGGGATGAGCGTCGGGCTGCAGCGGCTCCGGGACGAACCGGAGGCCATCCGCAAGGGCGCGCTCGACAAGGGCGAGGACGCGTCGCTGATCGACACGGCCCTCGCGCTCGATGCGCAACGTCGCGTGCTCCTCGGCGAGGCAGACGCCCGCAAGGCCGAGCGCAACACGGTGTCGCGGCAGATCGGCGATGCGATCAAGGGCGGCGCGGCGGCCGGCGGGCCCGAGGTTGCCGCACTCCGCGCCGCGTCGGTGGCGGCCGGCGAGCGGATCTCGGCGCTCGACCTCGAGATCGGGCGCGTGGAGGCGGAGCTGGAGGACGCGCTCCTGCGGATCCCGAACCCCGCGGACCCGGACGTCCCGATCGGCGACGCGGACGCGAGCGTGACGGTCCGGACCTGGGGCGAGCTGCTTCCGCGCGTCCAGCCCATGAGCGGCGAGGTCGGCGCGGACGCGTCCGCGGAGACTTGGGAGCGCCGGCCGCACTGGGAGGTCGCCGAGCGCCTCCGCATCTTCGAGCTGGAGCGCGGCGCCAAGGTCGCGGGGTCGGGATTCCCCGTCTATCGCGGTGCCGGGGCGGGGCTGCAGCGCGCCCTGATCGACTTCTTCCTCACCATCCACACGCGAGAGAACGGCTTCACCGAGATCTGGCCGCCGGCCGTCGTCAACGCGGCATCCGCCCGCGGCACCGGTCAGATCCCGGACAAGGAAGACCAGATGTACGTCGTGACCCGCGACGAGCTGTACCTGGTCCCCACGGCCGAGGTCCCGGTCACGAATCTCCATCGTGACGAGATCTTCGAGGCCGACGAGCTCCCGCTCCGCTACGCCGCCTACTCGCCGTGCTTTCGCCGCGAGGCCGGCGCCGCCGGGAAGGATACCCGGGGGATCCTCCGCGTCCACCAGTTCGACAAGGTCGAGATGGTGCTCTTCGAGAAGCCGGATGCCTCCGCCGACGCACTCGAGTGGATGGTCGGCCGCGCCGAGGACCTCCTGCGCCGGCTGGGGCTCTCGTATCGCGTCCTGCTCATGGCCACCCGCGACATGGGCTTCGTCCAGGCGAAGAAGTACGACCTCGAGGTCTGGGCGCCGGGGGTCGAGCGCTGGCTCGAGGTCTCGTCCTGCTCCAACTTCCGCGACTACCAGGCGCGTCGCATGGCAATTCGCCATCGGCCGGCGCCGGGTGCACGCCCGGAGCTCGTGCACACGCTCAACGGGTCGGGACTCGCGCTTGCGCGCGTCGTGGCCGCGATCCTCGAGACGTACCAGGAGCCGGACGGCAGCGTCCGTGTCCCGGGTCCGCTCCAGGCGTCGCTCGGGACGGACGTCCTGCGCCCACCTGCCTGACGGCTCTTTCGGCCGCGTGGGCCGAGCCCCGATCATCGCGGCGTCGCGTCCCGAGTCGACCGCTCCAGGAGACTTCGACGTGGCCATTCCGACCGGCTGGCAGCAACCCATCGGCGTCGTCGGCCCCGCGCCGGGCGTGGCGTTTGCAGGCCATGGCGCGCGCCTCGGCGCCTACCTCCTCGACGCGATCATCCTGAGCGTGGTGGTGACGGTGATCGTCGTGCTGTCCACGATCCCGATCGTCGGCACGATCCTCGGCCGTGTCGGCGAGCAGCCGGACTACTGGTCGGATTCGGGCACGTGGGGGCAGCTCGGCGGCGGGATCGGGCTCGCGATCGTCGGCGCGATCGTGGCGTGCCTGGTTGGCCTCGTCTACTTCCCGTGGTTCTGGGCACGGGGAGGGGAGACCCCTGGCATGCGGGCGACCGGCATCCGTGTCGTGCGTGATCGCGACGGCGGCCCGATCGGCGGCGGCACGGCGATCCTGCGACTGGTCGGCTTCTGGGTCTCCGGGGCCGTCTTCTACCTCGGCTACGTCTGGGTCCTCGTCGACGAGCGCCGACGCGGCTGGCACGACCTGCTCGCGGGGACCTGCGTCATCAGCACCCGCTGACCGGTGGGGTCGGCCGGGAGCGCCGGCCCGTTCCCTCGGGCGCCCTCTGACCCGGACGATCGTCCCGGGCGCCCCGGACGAGCGGCCCGTTGAGCGGCGCGGGCGCCGGGGCCCATGCTCGGTGTCCTCCGTCCGCCGTCCCCGCCCGGGACGGCAGCCACACCTTGTCACACCGGTACATTCATGCACGATCGCTCCCGCCGCGCCGCGGCCGCCGGACTTGCCGGCCTGCTCCTTGCCGCCGCGCTCGCGGTGCCCGCCGCCGCGAAGAGCCCGCGCCCGGCGCCGGTCGCGAAGGCCGAGCCGCGCCGGGTCGCGGACTACCAACCGAACCGGCCGATCACGTACGACACCGACCTCCTGTCGAAGTCCGGCTATGCCGCCTGGATGATCGACGAGCTCCTCGCGTCGACGACCCCCTTGCCGAACCTTGGCGCCGCGTTCACCCGGGCGGAACGCGACACGGGGATCAACGCACGCTATCTCGTCGCCCACGCGATCCTCGAGACGGGCTGGGGCACGTCATGGATCGCCCAGGTCAAGCACAACCTCTTCGGCTACGGGGCGTTCGACCGCGACCCGGTACGGTTCGCCATCTTCTTCCCGACCTATGCCGCGGGGATCGCGGCGGTCTCGGACGAGATCAGGACCGGGTACCTGTCGCCCGACGGGCGCTGGTGGCGCGGTTTCCCGACGCTCCGAGGGGTGAACCGCTTCTACGCCTCCGACCCGCACTGGGCCGACAAGATCGTCGTTCTCGCGAACGCGATCGACTACCTGATCGTGACGCTCCGCGAGCGCGGCCTCCAGTTCGGACCTCCGCGCGTCGCGTCACCGTCAGCGAGCACTCCAGTCCGGGTGGGCTCGCGCATCGTCGTCGCCATCCCGTGGACGACCCGGACGCTCGGCCTGCCGTCGGCGATCCGGTTCGCCGTCCGGTGGACGCCGGTCGCGCTTGCCGAGGGGGATCCGACGGCCCCGGCGGCGCCGGCAGCCGCATGGTCGCTCGTGGCCAGGGCGGTGCGAGCCGGCCAGACCGTCAACCTGGCCGTGTCCGCGCCGAGCCTGCCCGGCTCGTGGCGCCTGGAGATCGAGGCGCGAGACTCGGATGGTTCACTCCTGCCTCCGACCGATTCGCGGCCAATTCGGTCGCTGGCGGTGCGCGTGGTCGCCGCGACCGAGAGCGCGATCACGGTCGGCGTGGACCCGCTCCCCACGGTCCCTTCGGTGGGCCGGGCCACGACCGTCGCCTTCGCCACGTCCGTCGCGTTCGCGCAGCCGGCCGCGCCCGGGCCTCCGGCCAGCGGGCTCGTCGGGACCATCCGCAACGTCGGACAGACGGTCATCCCCGCGGCCGCCGCTGACGGCACTCCAACCCTCGTCGAGGCGTGGAGCCTTCCGCTATCGGCGTCCGGCGTCGCCGTGCCGTTGACGGCCCAGCCGCTCGCGGCCAACCTGGCGCCCGGGCGCGCCATCACGGTCCGGTTCCAGGCTCCTTCCGGGACTGCCGTCGTGGTCCTCCGGCTGTCCGGCGACCCGAACGCCATCGGACGGAGCGTGCCCTCGATCAGCCTGTTCGACGGATCGGCGGCCGTCGCGAAGGTCACGCCGCTCGCGGTCCCGGACCTGCGGGATGCCGATCTCGACCCCGCCGGTTCCGCGCTCGCGGGGCCTGTTCGAACCGGGTCCGTTCCCGTCCGAGCGGGCTCGTCGCCGCCGTCGGTCGCGAACGAGCTTCGCCCGGCCGCGCCGGCTCCGGCGTCGCTGTCGATCGTCCCGGCCGACGGGGTCGGCGCGGTGGCAATCGGCCTGGCCCCGGGACCTGCCTGGACCGCGCGGCGGATCCTCGGCGAGACGCCGGGTGCCTCGCCGCGGATCCTCGTGCGAACCCTGTCAACTCCGCCGACCGACGCAGCCGATCCGACGGCCGCGCTCCTGGCCTGGCCTGGGATCGGGGCCCGCGACGCCGGGGGGATCCTCGACCTCGGCGGCGTGCCTGCAGGAATCCGGCTCGTCGTGGTCGGGCTCGTCCCCGACGGGACCCTCGTCGCCGATCCCGCGACACTCCGGCTCGCATGGGTTCGGGTCGCGACCATGCGCCTGGGACCGACACGCCTCTGACCCCGGGGGCCCGCTCGGGCAATCCGGGAGCGTGCGGCCCGGCGCCGGCCGGTTTCAGCCCGATGATGTGACCCCTCGGCGCGCTCGGGCCGGCGGTAGGATGGCATCCGCCAGCGGCTCGGAGAGGTGCCAGAGCGGTCGAATGGAGCGGTCTTGAAAACCGCCGGGTGCAAGCCCCGTGGGTTCGAATCCCACCCTCTCCGCCAGTCCTCGCGCGTGGCGCCGAGCTCGGTACGCGATCATTGGCGTGCAGCTTCGGCCGTGCCCACGCTCCCTCGAACGTCCGCGAGGGCACACCGGCTGACCCCGCTTCTCCGACAATGGGCCTCCGATGGTGCGGCTGCCCGCGTTCGACATCTACCTGGAGCTGGGCCTTGCGCCGACGGCGGACCGCACGCAGATCCGTGCGGCCTACCGGCAGGCAGCCAAGGCCGCGCATCCGGACGTCTCCGACGTGACGGGGTCCACGGCGCGGATGGCGCGCATCAACGCGGCGCGGGACGTGCTGCTCGACGAGGATCGCCGAGCCGAGTACGACCGTCAGCATGGCCTCCTCTCCCGCTCACCGTCCCACGGTTCCCGGGCGGCGGCGCGAGGCGGTGCGCGACGTCGCGCCCGTCCCGCGGCCGACACCGACAACGCGACCGACGGCCCAGCAGCCCCGCGCGGCCGGAGGGGCCCGCCGATCGCCGAGTGCCCGGTCTCCCCGTGGCCCGACCCGGCGCCGTTCGGGCACTGCGCGCTCGGCCACGCTGAGATGGCGCCGCGGTTCGGAGGTCCGAGACGGTTCCGCCTCGACCCCATCGAGCATGGAGCGGGCGCGCCGTTCGCCTCCGCTGCGGCGGCCCGGGAGCACGCGAGGACGTGCTCGTGGTTCGCGGGCACCCGCGCCGGCGGCGGACGCCCGGTCGTGCTCGCGGGGTGGGGGCGCGCCGAGTTCCCCGCCGTCGGGCGCATCCGGCAGCGCGACGGCGTCGCCCTCGACCCCGAGATCGTCGACATCCTATCGGCGTACGCGGACGAGGCTGCGGTCCGCGACGCGCTCGCGTACGCGGTCGCCGGTCGCGTGGTCCTGCTGGCTCGATACGGGGACCGGGTGCGGTCCATCGTGTGCGGACGGCACGCCTACGCGGTCGATCTCACCGTCGGGGCGTCCGGCGTCGGCGCCCCGAGCCGCGCGTCCTGCACATGCCCGAGCTGGCGCCCCGCCTGCAAGCACGTCCTGTCGACCTGGCTCGTCTGGCACTACACCCAGGGCGCCTGACGGACCCGGGGCCGCGCCGCCTGCGCCTCCGCGCTTGACCGTTTCGGCGGCCGCCCCGTAGACTCCGCCGCAACTGAACAGAGGGCTGTGAACGGGACGAGTACCCGTCGCGCGCCGGCACAGAGACCCGGCGGTCGGTGGAAGACCGGGGTGGCGGCGACGGCGAATGGGCCCGGGAGCCTCCGGACCGAAGGTGCAGGCAGGGCCCGCGCACGTAGGCTCCGGCGCAGAGCGCCAGCGATAGCGGGCAGCGCCGATCGGACGGAACCGCCGTCCCGTCGGTCACGTGAGCGCGGCAGTGCCGAAATCGGGTGGCACCGCGGATGGTCAAACCGGCCGTTCGTCCCGAGTGGACGAAGGTCGGTTTTGTTGTCTCTGGAGGCCCTCGGACGATGTCCACGCAGAACCCGCTCAGCCTCGCCGAGGTGAAGCGCCTCGCGGGGCGCGCGGACACGATCCGCCTGGTTGCGAGCCGCGACGCCGATCTCGAGACGCCGATCGGCGCGTTCCTCCGCCTTGACGACGGGAGCACGCCGGCCTACCTGCTCGAGTCCGTCGAAGGTGGCGAGCGGCTCGGCCGCTATAGCTTCCTCGGCGTGGGACCGCGGCGCCTCCTCGACGTGCGCGACGGGATGGCTCGAATCCAGGATCGACCGGTCGGCGTGACCGCCTACGCCCCGGACCTTCCGACCACGACCTTCCCCGCGCCGGATCCACTCGCGGCCCTGCGGGCGTTCGTGCCCCGACGCGTCGTCGAGCCCGGCGACGGGATGCCCCGCTTCACCGGTGGGGCAGTGGGCGCCCTCGCGTACGACGCGGTCTCGGTCTTCGAGCCGACCGTCCCGCTCCCGTCGGCCGACCCGGTCGGCGTCCCGCTCGCGAGCTTCATCGAGACCGACCTCGTCCTGGTCTTCGACCACCTGAGCCACGAGCTCAGCGCCATCGCGTCGCTCCACACCGATGCGCCGCGACTGGAGGAGCGCTATCGGATCGCCGAGCGGGCGATCTTCGAGGCCCTCGAGCGGACGTCTCGGCCGTCCGCGGGTGAGATCGCCGGTCCGGCCGCATCGGCCGCGCGGGCGACCGGTGGCAGCGCCGGGTCCACGGCCGGTTCATCGGCGGCTCCCGGCTCCGACGAGCCGCGGACCAGCCTGGGACGCGATGCGTTCGAGGCTGCGGTCCGCGCCGCCAAGGACGCGATCGCGGCCGGCGAGGCGATCCAGGTCGTGCTCGCCCGGCGCGAGACCAGGGCGCTGCCGGTTGGGCCCGACGGCCGTCCGGTCGACGGGATCGGCCTCTACCGTGCGCTCCGGCGGGTCAACCCCAGCCCGTACCTGTTCTTCGTCCGCACACCCTCGTTCGAAGTCGTGGGCGCCAGCCCCGAGCTCCTCCTCCAGGTCGAGGGTGACCGGATGACGACCCATCCGATCGCCGGCACGCGGCCGCGGGGTGCGACGCCCGCCGACGACGCCCGTCTGGCGGAGGAGCTGGCCGCCGACCCGAAGGAGCGCGCGGAGCACGTCATGCTCGTCGACCTTGGCCGGAACGATCTCGGCCGCGTCGCACGACCCGGGACGGTCCGGGTCTCGAAGTACATGGAGGTCGAGCGGTACAGCCACGTCCTGCACCTCGTGAGCCACGTGGAGGGTCGACTCGCACCCGGACTCGACGCGCTCGACGCGCTCCGGAGCGTCTTCCCCGCGGGGACGCTGTCCGGAGCACCGAAGGTCCGGGCCATGCAGCTCATCGCGGCGGCGGAGCGAGAGCGGCGCGGCCTCTACGGCGGAGCGATCGGCTATCTCGGCTATGACGGGAACCTCGACACCGCGATCGCCATCCGGAGCGCGGTCCTGAAGGACGGCGTCGCCCACCTCCACGCGGGCGCGGGGATCGTGGCGGCGAGCGTGCCGGAGCGGGAGTTCGAGGAGACCGAGCACAAGGCCGCCGCGCTCCGGCGGGCCCTCGAGCTCGCGTCGGGCGCCGGGCGTGGCACGGCGGCCGCCCCGGACGTGAGCGACGCCGCCTCGGACGGCGGGCCCGACCCGGCGGCCGTGGCCGATCCGGCCGGCGCGGCCTCGGCGGGAGGGTCGCGGTGATCCTCGTCATCGACAACTACGACAGCTTCACCTACAACCTGGTCCAGGCGCTCCAGGTCGCGGGGGCGGTCGTGCGGGTCGTGCGGAACGACGCCATCGACGCGGCCGGGCTCACCGCCCTCGCCGACGACCCGGCAGCGGATCTCCGCGGGATCGTGATCTCGCCCGGGCCGTCCGACCCCGCGCATGCCGGCGTCTCGGTGGCGGCGGTCCGTTTCGCGGCGGCGCGCCGCATCCCGCTCCTGGGCGTCTGCCTGGGGATGCAGTCGATGGCGGCCGCCTTCGGCGCGTCGATCGAGCGCGCCCCGACGCTCGTCCATGGGGAAGCCTCCGCGGTCGCGCACGACGGGGCCGGCCTGCTGGAGGGGATGCCGGCGGAGTTCCGCGCCGCCCGCTACCACTCGCTGTGCGTGGATGCCGCCACGCTGCCAGAGGAGCTCTTCGTCACGGCGCGCAGCATGGGCGACGACGTGGTGATGGGAATCCGGCACGCCACGCTGCCGATGGAGGGGGTGCAGTTCCACCCCGAGTCGGTGCTCACGCGCGACGGGCCGCACCTTCTTGCCAACTTCCTGCGACTCGCCGGTGAGGGCGACGCCGGCGTCCTCGACGATGCCTCCGGGACGTTCGCCACGAAGGGCCTGGCGGCCGCTCCTGCCGCCGCGTCTCCTGAAACCGCGTCTCCAGCCGCCGAACCTCCAGCCGTCCCGCCCCCGACGGCCGAACCTCCAGCCACCTCGCCTCCTGCGGCCGTGACCCGGGCCGTGGGTGCGGTCCCGTGAGCGACGCCGTCCGCGCCGCCCTCGCCGTCGTGATCGACGGCGGAGCGCTCGACCGCGAGCAGGCCTACCGGGCCATGGGCGCGGTGATGGACGGCGAGTCCACGCCCGCGCAGCTCGCCGCGCTGCTCGTGGCGCTCCGCATGCGCGGCGAGACGATCGATGAGCTGTTCGGCTTCGCCTCGCTCATGCGGGAGCGCGTGCTTCGCGTCGAGGCTCCCGTTGGGGCGATGGACATCGTCGGGACCGGCGGCGACGGCTCCGGCACGTTCAACATCTCCACGACGTCGGCATTCGTCGTGGCCGCGGCCGGCGTGCCGGTCGCGAAGCATGGGAACCGGGCGATCACGTCGCGCTCGGGGTCGGCAGACGTCCTCGACGCGCTCGGAATCCGGATCGACCACGATGCGGACTCGGCCGCAACCGCGCTCCGAAGCCTCGGCTTCGCGTTCCTGTTCGCCCCTGCGTTCCATCCGGCGATGCGCCACGCGGGTCCGACGCGGCGGGAGATCGGGGTCCGGACCGCGTTCAACCTGCTCGGCCCGGTGACGAACCCTGCGGGGGCACGCCGGCAGCTGGTCGGGGTGGGCGACCCGGCCGCCGCGCCGAAGCTGGCCGAGGTCCTGCGCATGCTCGGGACGGAGCGATCCCTCGTGGTCCACGGCGCCGGGGTGGACGAGCTGCCCCTCGACGGCAGCGGCGTCATCCACGACGTGACGCCCGATCGTGTCCTGCGACGCGAGGTGGACGTGGCCGAGCTCGGCCTGGGGCCCGCGGCGACGTCCGAGCTCTCGGGCGGCTCGCCCGAGGAGAACGCCACCCTCGTGGAAGCGGTCCTCGCGGGAACCGAGCGGGGGCCTCGACGCGACGTGGTCCTCCTCAACGCGGGCGCGGCGCTCATCGCCGCGGGTCGCGCAACCAGCCTCGCTGATGGGATCGCGCAGGCGGCGGGCGTCCTCGAGAGCGGGGCCGCCACGCAGCTGGTGGCCCGCCTGCGGGCGGAGCGCGTGGCCGCCGACGCGGCGAGGCCGACCGCGTCCGACGGCGC
The DNA here is from genome assembly GCA_963850035.1 of uncultured Chloroflexia bacterium. Classification (GTDB taxonomy): domain Bacteria; phylum Chloroflexota; class Limnocylindria; order Limnocylindrales; family CSP1-4; genus CTSoil-043. Next base: position 292,325 of record CAWKJP010000019.1, read on the forward strand.
GGCCGAGACCGCGCGGGGCGCCGGGACGACCACGGAGATTCGGGCATGACGCCCACCCTGGACCCCGGGGCCGGCGGGGCGATCACCGCCGCGCGCGGTCCGCGCGCGGCTCGGGGCGGGATCCTCGCCGAGATCGCCGCCCGGCGCGCGCGCGACGTCGCCGAGGAGCTGGGGGACGCGACGTACGCGATGCTGGCCCGCGAGGCGCGTCTCGCTCCTGCCCCCCGACCGATCGCGGAGCGCCTTGCCGCACCCGGCCTTCATCTCATCGCCGAGGTGAAGCGCTCCTCGCCCTCGGCGGGCGCGATCGCCCCGGCCGTGGATGTCGTCGCTCGTGCCCGCGCGTACGCGGCCGGCGGGGCGGCGGCGATCTCCGTCCTCTGCGAGCCGCACTGGTTCGGCGGGTCGGTCGCGGACCTTCGGGCAGTGCGTGCCGGCGTCGGGACGCCTGTCCTCGCCAAGGAGTTCGTGGTCGATCCGCGCCAGCTGCCGGTCCTGCGCGCGGCCGGGGCCGACGCGGTGCTCCTCCTTGCGGCCCTCCACCCGGCGCGCCGGCTCGCCGGGCTCGTGCGGCGTGCGGTCGATCTCGGCATGGAGCCGCTCGTCGAGGTCCACGCGGAGCGCGAGCTCGCCGCCGCGCTGGCCAGCGGTGCTCGTCTCGTGGGCGTCAACTCGCGCGACCTCCGCACGCTCGTCGTTGACCCGGACGGCCCGATCCGGCTCCGCGACCTGGTGCCGGCTGACCGGATCGCGATCGCGGAATCGGGCGTCCGGGACGCCGGTACGCTGCGCCGATGGCGCGCCGCGGGCTACGACGCGGCGTTGGTCGGCGAGGCGCTCATGCGGTCGGCCGATCCGCGCGCGGCCGCCGCTGCCTTCGTCGACGCGGGCGCGATGCCCGTTGACCCGGGAGCGACCGCCCGCGCGCCGTTCGTCAAGATCTGCGGGATCACCGACGCGGCTGGCCTCGAACTCGCGCTCGCCGCGGGAGCGGACGCGATCGGCCTCAACTTCGTGCCGGGGACGCCGCGCGTCCTCTCCCTCGCCGAGGGCGCGGCCCTTGCACGCTGCGCCCGCTCGGCAGGGCAGCTCGGCCATGCCCCGGTCGTCGTCGCGATCACCGCCGACGCGGATGCGAGCCATCTCGCGTCGATCGTCCGCGAGGTCGATCCGGACGCCATCCAGTTCGCGGGCGGGGAGTCGCCCGAGTGGATCGCGGCTTCGCCGCGGCCGGCCTGGAAGGTCCTCCACCTGCCGGCGGACGCAGGCGACCGGGCGGCCGATCTCGCCACGGCGGTCGTTGCCGACGGCCGGCGATTCGTCGCCGCCGGGGCGGCCCGAATCCTCCTCGACACCGCCGGCGGCCCCCACCCGGGCGGCACCGGCACCACCTCGGACCGGGCCGTCGCGGCGGCGGTCGCCCGCGAGATCCCCGTGATCCTGGCGGGCGGGCTCAACCCGGCTCGACATCGCGGCGGCGCTCCTGGCGGTGCCCGCCGTCGGGGTGGACGTCGCGTCCGGCGTGGAGCGTCCCCGCCTCGCCGATGCGCGACCTGCGAAGGATCCGCTCGCCCTCGCGCTCTTCGTGAAGCGCGCCCGCGCGGCACGCTTCGACCGGCCGCACTCGGCCGCACGGCCGGAGCCCGTCGATCCGGGCCTGCTCGCCGCCGACGGGGCAGGCCGCTGGGGCGTCGACCGTTCCTTCGGCGGACGCTACGTCCCCGAGACGCTCGTCACTGCGCTGCGCCAGCTCGAGGATGCCTACGCGTCGCTGCGGGGCGACCCGGTCTTCTGGGCGGAGCTGCGCGCGCTGCTCGCGACATACGCCGGCCGCCCGACGCCGGTCTATCGCGCCGACCGGCTCGCCGCCGACGTCCTGCAACGGGCGCGAGCGCTCGACGCCGGGGCCGACCTTCCGGCGCGCCTCCGGATCTACCTCAAGCGCGAGGACCTCGCGCACACCGGCGCCCACAAGATCAACAACGCGCTCGGGCAGGCCCTCCTGACCCGGCGCCTGGGAAAGACCCGGGTGATCGCGGAGACCGGCGCCGGCCAGCACGGCGTCGCCACCGCAACGGCGTGCGCACTCCTCGGCCTGCCCTGCGTCGTGTTCATGGGCGCGGTCGACATCGACCGCCAGCGTCCGAACGTCCTGCGGATGGAGGCGCTCGGCGCGGAGGTCCGCCCGGTCACCTCCGGCACGGCGACGCTCAAGGACGCGGTCAACGACGCGATGCGCGACTGGGTCACGAACGTGGCGTCGACGCACTACGTCCTGGGCAGCGCGATGGGCCCACACCCGTATCCGACGCTGGTCCGCGACCTGCAGCGGGTCATCGGCGATGAGGCGGCAGCCCAGCTCGGGGCGGTCGAGGGCCGCCTGCCGGACCTCGTGGCGGCGTGCGTCGGGGGCGGGTCCAACGCGATCGGCCTGTTCTCCCGGTTCATCGGCGAGCCGTCCGTTCGGCTGGTCGCCGCCGAGGCGGAGGGGGAGGGGATCGCCACGGGCCGCCATGCCGCGGCGCTCGCCGGGGGATCACCGGGCATCCTCCACGGCGCCCGGTCGTACATGCTCCAGGACCGTGACGGCCAGGTGACCGAGGCCCACTCGCTCTCGGCCGGCCTGGACTACCCGGGGGTCGGGCCGCAGCTCTCCGCGCTCTTCGAGGCGGGGCGCATGGAGGTGGTCTCCACGACCGACGACGACGCCGTGGCGGCGATCCGCGACCTGTCGCGCGCGGAGGGGATCCTGCCGGCGCTCGAGCCCGCCCACGCGCTCGCCGCGCTCCCGCGGATCCTGCTGGGCCGGACGCGGGGTCCGGGCGGGTCGCATCCGCACGCGCCGCTGCCCGCCGACACGCTGATCCTGGTCGGCCTCTCCGGCCGCGGCGACAAGGATCTCGCCGCGCTCGAGCGGCGGGAGGCGCAACCGTGAGCGCGGCGCCGGTGGGGCTCTCCCCGGCGCCGGACGGCATCGCCGAACGCCACGCGCAGGGGACTGCGTCGACACCCGGCGCGTCGCGGATCGCGGCCGCGTTCGCGGTTGCGGGAGCGGCGAACCGGGCGGCGCTCATCCCGTACGTCGTGGCCGGTTACCCGGACGCGGCCGGCAGCCTCGCGGCAGCCGTGACCGCGATCGACGCCGGCGCCGATCTCCTCGAGGTCGGGCTCCCGTATTCCGATCCCCTCGCCGACGGCGCCACGCTCCAGCGGGCGTCCGGCGTCGCGCTGCATGCCGGTGCGACCCTCGACCGATCGGTCGCGCTTCTCGCGGAGATCGCCTCGGCCCGGCCGGGCGTCCCGCTCGTGCCGATGTGCTACGCGAACCAGCTCCTTGCCGGGGGCGGTGGCGCGACCGCCGCGCGGCGCCTCGCCGACGCCGGCGCGTCCGGCGTGATCGTCGCGGACCTCACGCCCGACGAGGGCGCGCCGTTCGAGGCCGCGTGCCGCGACGCGGCCCTGGCGCTCGTCTACCTCGTCGCGCCGACCACGCCGCCCGATCGGCGGGCCGCCATCGCGTCGCGGACCGGCGGCTTCCTCTACACGGTCTCGCTCGTCGGGGTCACCGGGGCACGGACCAGCCTCCCGCCGGAGGTCGGCCGCTACGTGCGCGCCGTGAAGGCGGCGAGCCCGGTCCCGGTGGCGGTTGGCTTCGGGGTTTCGCGCCCGGCACACGTTCGGGCCCTCGTTCGGGCGGGCGCGGACGGGGTCATCGTCGCGTCGGCGCTCATCGACGCGCTCGGCCCCGACGGGCGCGACACCGCCGGGCTCGGCCGGCTGGTCGGTCGCCTGCGGGCGGCCGCCGCGCGCTGAGGTCGGGGATCTGGCGGGTACGACCGCCGACGTCTCAGCCGCCTGCGCCGCGACGCACGAGGACATAGAACACCACGTCGATCGCTCGTCCCGCTCGATCGAGATCCCACGCCCTGCGAATCCCCTCTCGCGCAAACCCCGCGCGCTCGGCGACACGTCCGGAGGCATCGTTCTCGAGGTCCGTCCAGAGGTCGAGGCGGACCGCCCGGGTTGTCGCCAGCGTCCAGTCGACCACGAGGCGGAGGGCCCGCGTCGCGACCCCGCGGCCGCGCGCCCCCGGCGAAAGCCAGTAGCCGAACGTGGCCCGATGGCCGACCGGTCCGTGGCGGGCGATCGCGCCGAGCAGGTCGTCGGTCGCGGGATCGACGATCGCGAACGAGCGCTCCTCGTCGGCATCCCAGTCCGCGCGACGGATCTCCACGAACCGCCGGGCGTCGTCCGCCGTGTACGGCTGCGGGATGGGGACGAAGCGGGCAATGAGCGGGTCCTGGCAGGCCGCGAACACCGCCGCGGCATCTCCCGGCCGCCAGGGCCGCAGGGTCACGGTGCCGTCCGTGAGCATCACCTCGGGATCCCTGCCCACCCCCACCTCCTCCGCCTGCGATCAGCCCTCGGATGCGCCCGGGTGCGCGTCGGGCCGCTCCGCCCGCTTCTGGGCGTGCTGAACGCGGCGGGTCGCGGCGATGAGCTTCCGGTAGAGGGCAACGAGCTCGGGCTCCGGGAAGAGACCCGCCGACGCACTCGTCACGCGCTCCAGGACCTGCGCCTCCCGGGCCGCGTCGCGGACGGTCCGCCGGCCCGTCTCCTGCTTGACACGGCCGATCTCGAGCGCGATCTGGGCGCGCTCGTTGAGGAGCGCGACGATCTCGTGGTCGATCGCATCGATCCGGTCTCGAAGCGGAGCCAGCGCGACGGCGGTGGGGTCGCCGGGCCCGGCGGCGCCCGGGCTCGGTGCCTCGTGCGCTGGATCGGCGCGACGCTCACCCATGCGCGGCCTCCGGGCTCCCTGCGCGGGCCGGGATCAGGCCGGCGGCCCAGCGCCGTGCCAGCTCCTCGAGCGCGAGGGTGTACCCGCGGGCATGCATGCCCACGTAGCGGTCGGCCGCGATGTCCTCCAGGAAGTTGACCCGCCGGAACGGCTCGCGCGTCGCCGGGTCGGACAGGTGCACCTCCACGAAGGGACGCTCGACGGCGAGCAGCGCATCGCGGAGGCTGATCGAGGTGTGCGTGAGGCCGGCGGCATTCACGATCGCGGCGTCGAAGTCGCGGGCGTGGAGGCGGTCGATCAGGGCTCCTTCGTGGTTCGACTGGAAGAACGCCACCAGGATGTCGAGCTCCGCGGCGCGTGCGGTGAGCGCGGCGTTGATCTCGGCGAGCGTCTCGCGCCCGTAGATCGTCGGCTCACGCGTCCCGAGCAGGTCGAGGTTCGGGCCGTTCAGGATGAGCACGCGCAGGGCCCTCGAGCTGCCCGACCGCGCGGCCTTCGGGCCGGCGGCTCCCGCACCGGCGGCTCCCGCCCCGGCGGCTCCCGGGCCGCCGTCTCCCGGGCCGGCGTCTCCTGCCGCGCTCATGTGCTCGCCGCCGCCGGCGCGCCGGCAAGAACGCTCCTGGCCGCATCGGCCACGACGTCGTCCGTGATGTCGGCGCGGACGGTCCAACCGCCCGCCGTCGCGAGCACCCAGCGCAGTCGCCCGCCGTGGTGCTTCTTGTCGGTCGCGATCGCGTCGAGGACCGCGCCGAGGGGATAGGGGAGCGGTGCGCGCCCGAGATCCACGCGGTCCAGCAGCGCCTCGACCCGGGCGGCCCGCTCGGGTGGCGTCGCGCCAACGCTGGCCCCGACGCGGAGCGCCGCGCGAAGCCCGTAGGCGACGGCCTCGCCGTGGAGGATCCCCCCGAAGCCAGCGACCGTCTCGATCGCGTGCGCGAGAGAGTGGCCCAGGTTGAGCGAGATGCGACCGCCCTGCTCGCGCTCATCGGCGCTGACCACCTCGATCTTCGCGAGCGCACAGCGCTCGACCAGCTCGGCCATCGCGCCCGAGGCGAAGATGGTGGGATCACCGGCCGCCAGGCCCGGACCGTCGGCGTCGATGAGCTCCAGGAGTCGCTCGTCGCCCAGCGTGCCCATCTTGACGGCCTCGCCGAGCGCGGCCCGCAGCTCGCGCGGGTCGAGCGTGCGGAGCAGCCGCACGTCGGTGACATTGGCGACCGGCTGGTGGAAGGCGCCGACGAGGTTCTTGCCCTCGGGCAGGTCCACCGCGGCCTTTCCGCCGATCGAGCTGTCGAGCTGTGCGACGAGCGTCGTGGGGACATGGATCAGCGGGACGCCACGAAGCCACGTCGCCGCGAGGAACCCGGCCGCGTCCCCGAGGGCCCCGCCGCCGATCGCGACGATCGGGTCGGTCCGCTCCGCGCGCAGGCGCGCGAGCTCGCGCGCCGCATCCTCGACGACACCCAGGCGCTTGGCGTCCTCGCCGCGCGGGAGAAGGATCCGTTCGGTCGGGATGCCGGCCGCGTCGAGCGCCACCGCGAGCGCGGCGCCGGCCACCTCCCAGGCGCGCGGCTCGGAGACCAGGATCGCCCGGCGGGCCTCCAGCCGAGCGAGCTCCGCCTCGAGCCCCGACGCGGCCGTCCCGTCGCCCAGCTCGTAGCGGCCGAGTGCGGTTGTCGCTCGGAGGAGCAGCGTTCCGTCGGGGATCGGATCGTCGAGGTGCCGCTCGAGCGTCTCGATGATCCCGCCCAGGCCCACGATCGCGTTCACGCGAAGTGCCGGCTCGTAGAACGCGGCGCGGGCCGTCGCAAGGCCGCGCATCGCGGCGACCGGGTCGCGGCCGTTCAGGAGGGGTCGCGGCACCGGGGAGTTCCGGATCCGCTGGGCGAGGATCTCCGGCGGGGCGTCCAGCCACGCGGCGAACCGTCCGCGATAGAGGAGCCAGCGGTTGCGTGGATCCACGGGAGCGCCGCCCCCGGTCGCGATGACCCGGCGCAGGCCGGGGCGCGGGTCGGCCGGCCCGAGCGCCTCGATGGCACGACGCTCCCGGGCGCGGAAGCCCGGCTCGCCTTCCTCGGCAAAGATCGACGTGATCGGCCGCCCGGCGTCGCGCTCGATCTCCTCGTCGAGGTCGACGAAGACCGCGTCGTGACGCCGCGCGAGCCGGCGCCCCACCGCGCTCTTGCCGCTCCCCGGCAGCCCCACGAGGACGAGATCCACGGCGGCTGCCTAGTCGTCCCCGCCGGACCCGGCGGCACCCGACCCAGCGGCAGGCGTGCCGGCGGCTTGCGGCCGGGCGGCAGGCGTGCCGGCGGCTTGCGGCCGGGCGGCAGGCGTGCCGGCGGCTTCCGGCCGGGCGGCAGGCGTGCCGGCGGCTTCCGACCCGGCGGCTTCGGCCGGGCGACTCGCGTGCCGGCGGCTCCCGATCCGTGCCCGGCCGGCGATGCCGAACCGGTCGCTCCGTCGCCGCCCGCCTCGGCTTCGGCGCCGGCAACAGGCAGGCGCGCCGTCCGTTCGAGATATCGGGCCAGGTTGTCCTCGACCTCGGCGAGCGAATCGCCGCCGAACTTCTCGAGCACGGCCCCGGTCAGCGTCAGGAGGACCATCGCCTCGCCGATCACGCCGGCGGCCGGGACGACGCTGATGTCCGAGCGCTCGTAGTGGGCCTTCTCCACGGCTTCGCCCGTCAGGAGGTCCGCCGAGGGCAGCGGCCGCGCGAGCGTCGAGATCGGCTTGACCGCGCCGCGGACCACGAGCGGCTGGCCGTTCGTGATGCCGCCGGTCAGGCCGCCCGCGTTGTTCGAACGGTGGATCCACGCCCCGGCTGCGTCGCGGCGCTCGATCACGTCGTGGACCTCGGAGCCGAGCAGGCGCGTCTGCGCGAACCCGAGCCCCAGCTCCACGCCCTTCACGCTCTGGATGCTCATCACCGCCGCGGCCAGCGCGCCGTCCAGGCGGCGATCCCAGTGGACATGGCTGCCCAGGCCGATCGGAAGGCCGTGGGCCACGACCTCGAAGACGCCCCCGACGGTGTTCCCGAGCGACCGGGCCTCGTCGACCCGCGCGATCATGCGCGCCTCGGCCGCCGGGTCCGGGCAGCGCAGCGGGCTGGCCTCGGCCTCGGCGCGGCTCCGGGTGCAGCTCGCCGGATCCACGGCCACGCCCCCGACCTCGGCCGTGAACGACCAGACCTCGATGCCGAGCGCCGAGAGGAACGCGCGGCAGACCGCGCCCGCGGCCACCCGCGCTGCGGTCTCGCGCGCGGAGGCGCGCTCCAGCACGGGCCGGACGTCGCTGAACCCGTATTTGAGCGCACCGGCAAGATCGGCGTGGCCGGGCCGGAGCCGGGTCACCGGCTGCGCCCGCACGTTTCCCCCGGCGGCGAGCGCGGCCAGCTCGTCCGCCTGCGCGTCGGTCAGCGGCTCGACCTGCATCACCCGCGTCCAGTTGTCCCAGTCGCGGTTCCGGACGAGGAGCAGGACCGGCGAGCCGATCGTGCGCCCATGCCGGACCCCGGCGAGAATCTCGGCCCGGTCCTGCTCGATCGCCTGGCGCGCGCCGCGCCCATAGCCGCCCTGGCGCCGGCGAAGATCCTCGGCGATCGCGTCGGCCGTGACGGGGATGCCGGCGGGCAGTCCCTCGAGCGTGGCGCCGAGCGCCGGCCCGTGCGACTCCCCGGCCGTGAGGAACCGGAACGCGGTCATCCCGCTCCCGGGTCACCCGGCTCGGCAGCGGATCCCGACTCGGAGGCGGTGACCGCCAGCTCGGACTCGAGCTTCTCGCGCATCAGCTCCACCGGAGCGGGCTGCCCGGTCCAGAGCGTGAACGCCGCGGCTCCCTGGTGGAGCAGCATCAGCTCGCCGTTCTGCGTCGTGCACCCGGCGGCGGCCGCGTCGGTGAGGAGGCGAGTCCGGGGCGGGTTGTAGATCAGGTCCAGGACCAGCAGGTCGCTCGGCAGCAGCTCGGCCGGGATGGGGCTCACGTCCCCCGACAGCCCCACGGACGTCGCGTTGACCAGGACGCGGGCGCGGGCGAGCTCCGCCTCGATGATCGACTCGTGCCATGGCATCGCCCGCAGCTCCATGTGGGCCGCGCTGCGCCCAAAGAACTTGACGAGCGCCTCGGCCCGGTGGAGGTGCCGGTTGAACACGATGATTCGCTGGAACCCCTCCGTCACGAGCCCGTGGACCACGGCACGGGCGCCTCCGCCCGACCCGAGCACCACGGCCTGGCGGGGCATCTTCTGCTTCCCGACCAGGTGGTCGAGCGCGACCCGGAACCCGGGCACGTCCGTGTTGTGGCCGACGAGCTTCCGCCCCTCCTTCGTGATCGTGTTGACGGCGCCGGTCGCGTGCGCCTCCTCGGTGAGGCGGTCCATCAGGGCGGCGACCTTCTCCTTGTGGGGGATGGTCACGTTCGCGCCCAGGAAGTCGTCGCCGCGGAGCTCGGCGATCGCGTCGGGCAGCTCGGGGGCGGCCCGGTCCCAGAGCTCGTAGGTCGCGGGGATGCCCAGCGAATCGAGCGCCGCCTGCTGCATCGCGCCGGAGAGCGAATGGGCCACGGGATGGCCGATGAGCACGATCCGCTTGGTCATTCGCGCACCCTTTCCAGCTCGTCGAAGAAACCCGGGTAGGAGACCTCGGCCGCGCCGGCCCGCCCCACGAGCGTTTCCCCAACCGCGATGAGGCCCGCGACGGCGAATGCCATCGCAAGTCGGTGGTCGTCATGACTCGCGACCGCCGCGCCCCGGAGCGCACGGCCACCTTCGATCTCGATCACGTCTCCGTCCGCCCGAACCCGGGCCCCGAGGGCCGCGAGGCCGGCCACGATCCCGGCGACTCGGTCCGACTCCTTGTTGCGCAGCTCCCCGACGCCGCGAATCCGGCTGCGACCGGACGCGACCGCGGCGGCGAGGCAGAGGATCGGGATCTCGTCGATCGCCCCGGCGACCTCGGCGGGATCCACGTCGATTCCGTGAAGCGAGCTGCTCCGGACGGAAAGATCGGCGATCGGCTCACCGGACGCACCGTCCGCGCCGGTCCCGACCGGCCGTTCTTCGATGTCGGCGCCCATGCGCCGCAGCAGGTCGATGATCCCACGCCGCGTCGGGTTCGTCCCAACGTTCCGGATATGGAGGTCCGCGTCCGGGTGGATGGCGGCCGCCACCAGCCAGAATGCCGCGCCGGACACGTCCCCGGGCACGCGTTCGTCGAGCGGGAGCACCCTGGCGGGTCCGGCGATCGCGTGGATCGCGCTCCCGTCGTCGAGGATCTCCGTGTCCACCGGCACGCCGCGGGCGCGCAGCATCCGCTCGGTGTGATCGCGGGTCCGGAGCGCCTCCCGCACGATCGTCGTGCCCGTGGCGGCGAGCCCGGCGAGCAGCACGCACGACTTCACCTGGGCGCTCGGCACCGGCGAGGCGTGCTCGATCGCGCGGAGGTCGGCCGTCCCGGTGATCGCGAACGGCGCCAGCGTCGTGTCCGCGCGCCCGGCGAGCACGGCACCCATCGCGCGGAGCGGCGCCGCGATGCGTCCCATGGGCCGCCGCCGCAGCGACTCGTCGCCGTCGAGGATTCCGAACGCGGGCAGCCCCGCCAGGATGCCGGCAACGAGGCGGAACGTCGTGCCGGAGTTCTGGCAGTCAAGGATTCCGGCGGGCTCGACCAGCGCCGTGCGTCCGTGCGAGACCACCTCGTAGTCGACCGTGCGCGCGCCGCGCGTGCGGGCATCGCCCGCGACGCGCGTGACACGCGCCCCCAGCGCCGACGCGACGGCCGCGGTCGCCCGCACGTCGCGCCCGTCACCCGCGCCCGTGATCCGGCTCTCGCCGTCGGCCAGGAGTGCCAGCAGGAGCGCGCGGTGGCTGATCGACTTGTCGCCCGGCAGGGTCAGGTCGCCCCGGAGGCGGCGCGCCGGGCGCACGCTGACCTGGTCCGCGATGGGCGCGTCGAGCATGGTCGTGCTCAGCTCGTCGAGCCGGCCGCGGAGATCGCGCCGCCCCGGGGCGCATGGAGCCGCGCGGCCTGCTCGTGGACGGGCCGGACCGCGGCAACCAGCGCCGCGAACTGCTCCAGCGTCACCGACTGCTCGCCGTCGGAGAGCGCCTCGTCCGGGCGCGGGTGCACCTCGATGAGCAGGCCGTCGGCGCCGATCGCACCCGCGGCGAGCGACAGGGGCGCGACCAGCCAGCGCTTGCCGGTGGCGTGCGACGGGTCGATCACGACGGGCAGGTGGGTGAGCTCGTGCATGAGCGGCACGGCCGTGATGTCGAGCGTGTTGCGGGTGGCCGTCTCGAACGTCCGGATGCCGCGTTCGCAGAGGATGACGTTGGGATTGCCGCTCGACATCACGTACTCGGCGGCCATGAGCCACTCCTCGATCGTGCCCGAAAGTGCCCGCTTGATGAGCACGGGCCGGCCGGTCTTGCCGACCGCCATGAGCAGCGAGTAGTTCTGCATGTTGCGCGCGCCGATCTGGAGGATGTCGGCGTACTCCGCCACGGGCTCCACCTGGCCCGGCTCCATCACCTCGGTGATCACGGGCAGGCCCGTCCGATCGCGCGCCTCGGCAAGGAGGCGCAGCCCGTGGAGGCCCAGGCCCTGGAAGGAATACGGGCTCGTCCGCGGCTTGAACGCGCCGCCGCGCAGCACGTCCGCGCCGGCCGCCGCGACGGCGTCGGCGGTCTCGAAGAGCTGCTCGCGCGACTCGACTGCGCACGGTCCCGCCATGATCGCGAGCGATCCGTCCCCGATCCGGACGCCGCCGACCTCGACCACGGTGTCATCGGGATGGAACGCGCGCGACGTGAGCTTGAACGGTCGGCTCGTGCGGGTCACGGCCGCAACGCCCGGGAGGGCGCCGAGCCGGGCGCCCAGGCGATCAAGCCTGGCACCGCCCTCCCCCAGGACGGCGATCACGGTCCCGCTCGAGCCCCGGTTCTCGTGGGGCGTCAGCCCCTCGTCGAGGATCAGGCTTCGAACGGCATTGAGCGCTTCCTCGCTCGCCTCGAGCGACATGACGACGAACATGTGGCCTTGCCTCGCGTCCCGACCGTCCCGTGCCGGGCAACCTGCCGGACAAACAAAAAAGCAGAGGCTCGCGACCCCTGCTTCCACCCGGCACGAGCCGTGCCTCGGAGCCTACGCCCCGCGGACGGTCATGCCGGGTCCATAAAGAAGAAGTGGTGCGCCTGCACGGTGCCCGGACGATAGCCGCCGCCCACTGGCACTGTCAACGCGCCGGTACGCCGGTTCGGCCCCGTGGTGGGGTCGTCGCGGTCCGCTCGGGTACGTCCTTCTGAGCCAGCGCCGCCTCCAGCCGCGCGAGGAAGGGACGCGCCTCGAGGCGCTCGAGGATCACTCGCGCCGCGTCCGCGGCCGCTCCGACCTCGGGATCGGCCGGGTCGAGGACGCTGGCTATGTCGATCGCCGTGAGCGCCTCGTCCCAGGGAAGGCCAAGGTCACGCAGGTCGCGCAGCGCCTCGCGGTAGAGGCCGAGGGCCTCCGCGGTTCGCCCCTCGGTCGCCGCCAGCCCAGCCCGGAGCGTCGCCCGGTGGATCTCGACCAGGGGCCCGTGGACGCCGGTCGCGTCGAGGCGCTCGAGGGCCTCGCGCACCCTCGAGGTGTTGCCGTCCCACAGCGCGGGCCGCGCGGCCAGGAAGAGGTAGCTCGAGGCCGCGGACGGGATCATGTCGGGCAGCCGCCACCAGGCGTCGCTGGCGTCGGCCAGGCGGCCATCGGCCAGCGCCTGGAAGCCGCGAGCGTCGATGACGTATCCGAGGAGGGCCGGGTCGGTCTCACCCGCAGTCAGCCGCTCCATCTCGGCAATCTCCGCGTCGACCTGCTCTCCCCGGACCGCCTGGATCGTCGCGAGATTGTTCAGGAGCAGCGTCCGGTCCGAAGGGTCCGGCTCCTCGGCAAGGCCGACCCGGAGCTCCGCCAGGGCCCGGTCCCAGTCGCCGGTCAGGAACCCGCCCCACGCGCAGCCGCCGACGAAAGCGAACATCCAGAAGCGCTGCCCGAGGCGACGCGACAGCGCGAGGCCCGCCCGGGCTGCCTCGACGCCGGCCCTCGGGTCGCGCTCCGCGAGGCCGGCTGCGGCGTTGTTGAGGGCGCGGAGAGCCGTGGTGTGGAGGTTGTGCGCCTCCGCGAGGCGGCCGCCGACCTGGATCATCCCGCCGCCCTCGGTCTGTCGGCCGATGCTCCCGAGCGCCGAGCCCTTTGTCACGAGCGTGTCCGCGAGGATCGGCACGAGGTCGAGGTGCTCGGCAGCCTCGAGGACCCGGTCCGCCACCTCGATGGCGTGGCGATGGTCCTCGCGCAGGAACGCCGCCCGTGCCAGCTGTCCTTCGAGCGCGACGAACGCCGGCGTGGCGCGCACGTCCACCATCTCAGCCGCTGCCGCCTCGAGGAGTGTCTGGGCTTCCTCGGTCCGGCGCGCGGCGAGGAGCGCGCGTCCCAAGGCGGCGGTCGCGCGGGCGATCCCGAGTCGATCGCCGCGGGCGCGATGGGCGGCGACGGCGCGTCGAAGGAGGGCCTCGGCGGGTTCGTATCGCGCGGCGATCGCGGCCGAGTCGCCGGCTCGTTCGAGCAGCTCCGCCTCCTCGAGCGGGTCCGTCGTCACGGTGAGGGCCTGCTCGATCAGCGTGACTGCCTGGTCGTGCGAGCCGAGCGTGGCGGCACGCTCGGCCGCGGCCTTGAGGGCGATCCGGGCCTGGCTCGCGAGAGCGTCGGCCTCGGCGCCCTCAGAGGCGTTGGCATGCGCGGCGAGATAGTGGCCCGCGAGGGCGCCGGCCAGCTCGTCGGAGCCCAGACCCTCGAAGAACCGCGCCGCGGCGAGGTGCCGCGTCTTGCGATCCTTCCGGGCAAGCGTGTTGTAGGCGACCTCCCGGATCAGCGCCTGCACGAAGGCGTACTGGCCGCGCTCTGGCGAGCGGGCATCGCGCTCCTGGGTGAACAGCTCCCGCTGGACGAGGCCCAGGAGGCGCGGCGCGAGGTCGGCTGCGTCCCTCCCCGACACGGCAGCGAGGCCGGCGAGCGTAAACGACTGCCCGAGGGCCGCCGCATCCGCGACGAGGAGGCGGTCCGCCGGGTCGAGCCCGTCAAGCCGGCTGGCGATCAGGGAGGTCAGCGTCTCGGGGACCGCGAGGGTCGTGAGGTCGCCCACCGGCCGGTAGATGCCGTCGACGAGCGTCAGACGTCCTTCGGACAGGAGCATCCGGACAGTCTCGACGGCGTACAGCGGGATGCCGTCCGCGCGCTCGACAATAGCGCGGATCGCGCCCTCTGGCAGCCCGGGAACGAGGCCCCCGAGCAGTTCGCGCATGGCCTCGACCGACAGCGGCTCCAGGTAGAGCGACGTGAAGTTCCGCTTGCCGGCGCCCCAGTTCGGCCGCTTCTCTAGGAGCTCCGGCCGGGCCAGCGTCACCACGTAGATCGGGACGTTCCGGCTCCACTCCATGAGGTGATCGACGAAGTCCAGCAGACCGGAGTCGGCGTAGTGGTGGTCCTCGAAGACCATGACCACGGGCGAGCTGGTGGCCAGGCACTCGAAGAACGTCCGCCACGCTGCGAACAGCTGCTCTCCGCCACCTCCCGATCCGAAGCCCAGCAGGGCAAGCAGGGCGGGCTCGATCCAGCGCCGCTCCTCGGCGTCGGGAACGTGCTTCGCCAGGGTTTCCCCGATCTTCGCCCGGGTCGTCGTCTCGTCGTCGGATTCGACGAGGCCGCATCGACCGCGAACCATCTCGCCGAGCGCCCAGAACGTGATCCCCTCGCCGTAGGCAGGCGATCGCCCGTCGTGCCACCAGACGCTCTCGACCAGGCCGTCGAGGTACTTGGTGAACTCCCACGCCAACCGGCTCTTGCCGATCCCGGCGGGGCCCAGGACGGAGACGAGGCGGGCGCGCTTCTCCCGACCGGTGGCATGGAAGAGCTCCTTCAGCAGGCGGAGCTCATCCGCGCGACCGACGAACGGCGCCTCGAGCGCCTCGGTCCGATTGCGACCGCCACGTTCGGCCACGACCCGCAGGGCGCGCCAGGCGGGGACGGGGAGGACCTTGCCCTTGAGAGTCTGGTCGCCGGCGGGCTCGAACGTGATCGCCCCGCTGGCGGCGCGCTGGGTCGCCTCGCCCACGAGGACCGTGCCCGGGGCGGCGACCGCCTGCAGGCGGGCGGCGGTGTTGACGAGGTCGCCCGCGACCATGCCCTGGTTGGTGGCTCCGATGGTCACCGCGGCCTCGCCGGTCAGGACCCCGGCGCGGGCCGAGATGGCGGGTCCCAGGACGCGCACCGCGTCGACGAGCTCGAGCCCGGCCCGGACCGCCCGCTCGGCGTCATCCTCGCGGGTCACCGGCGTCCCCCACACCGCCATCACCGCGTCGCCGATGAACTTCTCGACCGTCCCCCCGTAGCGCCCGATCACGTCGGAGGCGATCTCGAAGTAGCGGGTCAGGATGTCGCGGACGTCCTCGGCGTCGCGCTCCTCGGCGAACGGGGTGAAGCCGACCAGGTCGGCGAACAGGACCGACACGAGGCGCCGCTCGGCCACGGCCGCGGCGGCAGCAGGCGCCGGGGGCGCGAAGGCAGGGCCGGGTTCGGGCCGTGCGCTGGCGGCGACGACAGCACCGGCTCCCGTCGCGAGCCCGCCGAGCGGCGTCGCACATTCGCTGCAGAACTTGGCGCTCGGCGCGTTCGTGGTCCCGCAGGCCGGGCAGGCCACGGCCAGGCGTGCCGCACACTCCGTGCAGAACTTCGCCCCGACCGGGTTCACGGTTCCACACTGCGAGCAGATCAATCGATCACCCTGGATGCGTTCGCTTCTGGAAGCGCGAAGCGTACCCGACATTCGCCGGTATGGAGTCCCAGTTCCCGTGCGGTGCGGCGACGTTCGGGCTCGCGACCCGGCCGGGCGTCGACGTCTGCTAGAATCCGCCGGCCGTGGCCCGGAGAGGTCGCATAGAGGCCTAGTGCAGCGGTTTGCTAAACCGCCATGTGGGGTAACCTGCATCGAGGGTTCGAATCCCTCCCTCTCCGCCACCTCTCGTGCGCCCGTAGCTCAGTGGATAGAGCGCCAGGTTGCGGACCTGGAGGTCGTGGGTTCGAGTCCCGCCGGGCGCGCCACACACCCGCAGTTCCCTCGGACGGCGCTCGAGTGTGCAGCGTCGTGGGACGCCCGTTCCCGCCCGTCGGCGGCTCAGTGGGCCATCTTGACCTCGGCCAGCCGAACGATGTCCGGCACGTCTCCGGCGCTCCGCACCGCCAGGCGCACGCCGCGACCCTCCGCGTATCGCGGGGCGGCAGCGATCGCTTCCAGAACCGCGGATGACAGGCCGGCCGCCCGGGCTGTGCTCACCGCGCGCTCCCCGAGCGCGAACGAGGCGAGGAACGATCCCCTGAGCGGCGTCAGGTGGAGGACCGTCCGCTTCGGCCCGGCAAGGCGGAGCCCCCACCCGGTGCTCGCGCTGCTGAAGCCCCACGTCTCCGTCACGGGGCCGAACCGCGCCGCGATCGCCGCGCGCAGCTCGTTCCAGAGCTCGTACGTACCCGTGAGCACGAGCGCCAGGTCCGCGTCGTCGGGCTGGTGCGTCCGGTCGTCGAAGATGCTCAGTGCCATCGCCGTCCCGGTCTCAGCGGGGCCCGCTCGGCCCGTGGCCCGCCCGTTCAGTGGTGGAGGTTCCGCGCCGCCACGAAGCTGAGGCCGCGCTCCGTGAGGGCTCGCGCCGTGTGGTTCGTCGCGTCGAGCTTGTCCATGAAGTTGAGGGCGAGGTTCTCCCAGTCCCCGCTCTCGACGACCTCCGACTCCGCGCGGAAGTAGTCCAGGATGTCGGACGGATGGGTCCGCGCCCCGTCGACCGCCGGGTCGCCGCCCTCGTGCTTCGCCGAGATGTTGGGGACATGATCCGCGAGGTCCATGAGCTCCTCGCGCCGGTCATAGGGCTGGAGGACGATGCTCTTGTACGTCTCCGTGATGTGGTGCTCGAACCGGACGGCGTCCTCGAAGCCGAGGGCACGCCGGATCTCGGCCGTGATCTCGAGCGTCTCGTTGTTCGTCGAGTTCCCCCAGTTGAAGCCCACGAGCGGCGACGAGCCGTCCTCGCGGGCGAACAGCTTCGCCCCGATGAGGGTCCACATGCCCGCGTACGGGTTGTCGTTGCCCATGAAGACCGAGATCTTGAACTCGATGTCCACGCCGAGGCGGTGGAGCAGGTAACCCGCCAGCACGGTGCCCGGGTTGACGTTGAGGACCTGGCGCACGCCGTACTCGGTGTAGTAGTGGAGGAACTCGTCCACCCAGAGGAGCACGTGATCGTTCGGCTGGCCGATCCCGCCGAAGTAGCCCGTGATGGTCGCAGGGCCGCCGAGGTGGACGTTCGAGCCGTCGGTCCCCTTCGTGTCGAGGGTCTCGACGAAGCTCGAGCCGATGATCTGCATCGCCGCCGCGATCGCCGGGAGGTCGCCCTCCTCCTCCTGCTCCTTCATGCGCCGAACCTGGATCCAGCGAGCCGGCATCAGCGAGCGCTCCGCGATCGCCTTCCGTGCCGCCGCGATGACCCACGGGAAGTACTGGAGGGCGCTCACCTCGAGCGTCACCGCCATGTCGTCGAGGAACGGCATCGAGTCCGCACGAGCGCCGAGCACGCCCCGCCGGAAGTCGGCCACGCTCACGAACGCGCCGCGGTCCTGTTCCGCGGCGAGCCATTCCAGGTCAGCGAGATAGGCCGGATGCGCGGTCCGCACACGGTCGAGAAGTGCTGGAAGCTGGCCGGCGGCCCGCGCCCTGCGGTTGATCTCCTCGGGCGTGCCGTACCTGGCAACGACGGCAAGGATGTCGTTCACGGCCCGCGAGTCGGGATCCAGCAGGAAGGCGTTCAGGTCGTCGAGCCGCTCGCCCGGGATGGCGAGCCTCCGACGGAGGTCAGCCCCCATCTCGATGACCGCGCTGGTCATCGGAGCAACCGCTCGAGCTCGGCATACTCCTCGTCCTTCATCCCGAACCAGTTCTCCGGCCCCGGGAACGTCCGCTCGGTCACCTCGCGGACATAGCCCGCCAGGCCCTCGCGGATCACCGCGCCGGCGTCGGCGAACACCTTCGCCATGCGCGGTGTGAACTTCGGGTAGAGCGCGAACGCATCGTGGTAGATGAGCAGCTGGCCGTGCGCATCGGGGCCGGAGCCCAGGCTCATGATGATGCAGTGCTGGGCCCGCTCGGTGATCAGCCGGCAGACGCGGTCGGGCACGAGCTCCAGGAGGATGCAGAAGGCGCCGGCCTCCTCGAGCGCCCGCGCGTCGTCGACGATCTTCTTCGCCTGGGCCGCGCCCTTGCCCTGCAGTCGGAAGCCGCCGAGGGCGCTCACGCTCTGCGGGGTCAGCCCCAGGTGGCCGATGACCGGGATGCCGGCCCGCGCGATTCCGGCCACCCTGTCCGCCATCTCCGCGCCGCCCTCGAGCTTGACGGCGTCACAGCCCGCCTCGGCCATGAAGCGGCCCGCGTTCCGGATCGCCGTCTCGACGCTGGGCTGGTAGCTCATGTAGGGCATGTCGCCCACGAGCCAGGCGGTCGGCGCCCCGCGGCGCACGGCCGCGGTGTGGCGGATCATGTCTTCCATCGTGACGGGCAGCGTGCTGTCGAAGCCGAGCATCGTCATGCCCAGGCTGTCCCCGACGAGGATCATGTCGATGCCGGCCTGCTCCTGCAGGTGCGCGGTCGGGTAGTCGTAGCAGGTCAGCCACGTGATCGGCGTGCCCTCCGCGACCTTCGCGAACAGCGCGGGGAGCGTGACCTTCTTCCGATCCGCCACCGGAGCCTCCTCTCGTGAACGGCCGCGGTGCGGCAGCGTCCCGGCCCATCTTTCGGCCCGCGCGATGGTCCGGGGAAGTGCCGTTCCGCCTACACTCCCACCCATGTCGGAACCAACCTTGTCCCGCGTCGGCGTCGTCGGCCTCGGAACCATGGGCGGCGCCATGGCCGCAAACCTCGCCCGTGCCGGGTTCCCGCTGGGGGCCTGGAACCGGACCCCGGGGCGTTCGGAAGAGCTCGAGGCGCTCGGGGTCGCGATCGCCGGCACGCCGCGAGCGCTCGCGGCCAGCTCCGATATCGTCCTGGTGTGCGTGTCCGACACCCCGGACGTGGAGGCGGTCCTCTTCGGTCCCGACGGCGTGGCGGAGGGCGGCGCGGCCGGGATCCTCGTGATCGACTGCTCGACGATCGACCCGGCCGGCAGCCGGCGGTTCGCGGCCCGGCTCGGGGAGCGCGGGATCGGCTATGTCGACGCACCGGTCACCGGTGGCAGCGAGGGCGCACGGAACGCGACGCTCGCGATCCTCGTGGGCGGCGCGCCGGCCGACGTGGAGCGCGCCCGGCCCGTCCTCGAGAAGATCGGCCGGACGGTCACGCACTTCGGTCCGGTTGGGTCAGGGCAGGCGGCCAAGGCCGTCAACCAGGTGATCCTCGCGGCCGGGTACCTCGGAGTCGCCGAGGGCCTCGTCCTGGCGCTCAAGGCCGGCCTCGATCCGAACCAGGTCGTGGAGGCACTCTCCGGCGGCGCCGCCCAGAGCTGGGTCCTCGCCAACCGCAGCGGCCGGATGCTTGCCAACGACTACCCGCTCGGCTTCAAGGTCGCGCTCCACCTCAAGGACCTCGGGATCGCGCTGGACCTCGCCCGTGCGTCGGGCGCCGTCCTCCCGGTCACGGCGCTCGTGGCCCAGCTCGAGGCCGGGCTCGTCGCGACCGGTCACGGGGACGACGACATGTCCGCGCTCGCCCGTGCCATCCGGGGGCTCTCGGGCCTCGAGGCGTGAACGGCCCGCTGCCGGCGGGGTAGGCTGTCGCCATGCACTTCGAGCTCTTCATGGGCGCCGCGCTCGCCGAGGCCCGTGCCGCGGTCGAGAAGGGGGAGCGACCGCGCGGGGCGGCCGCGGTCCTCGACGAAGCCCTGGTCGCCAGCGGCCACGAGGAGGTCATCGCCCGCACGGATCCCACGGCCCACGCCATCGTCGTGACGCTTCGCGAGGCGGCGGGGCGGCTCGGAAAGACGTCGCTCGCCGGCGTGACCGTGTTCGCGGTCGTCGAGCCATGTGCCATGTGCGTCGGCGCCCTGCTCGAATCGGATATCGACTGTCTCGTCTACGCGATCCCGAGCTCGACGGCAGGCGCAGCCGGCTCGGTGATCCAGCTCGCGGACAACCCGATGCTCTCGCGGCGGATGGACCTCGTGTCGGGGATCCTCCGCGCCGATGCGGCCGACCTGATCGCGGTCGCGGCGGGAGCCTGAGCGGCCGTCGGGCCGGCGACGGACGCTCGAACGGCGCCTGACCCGCCCCACCCGGCCCGTGCGGCCGGTCTCGGGCGCTCCTGTGCGATTCCCCCGATCCCGGGCCGACCCGCCGGACCCGGGCCGCCCGCGGGCGATCCTCCCGTGTTCGCCTTTGGTATCCTCTCGGTCGGAGAGGTGTCCGAGTGGTTGAAGGTGCCGCTCTCGAAAAGCGGTGTGCGCAAGCACCGTGGGTTCGAATCCCACCCTCTCCGCCACGCAGCTCGCAACCCAACCTGCCGGCCCCCGCGCCGACATGCCCGCGGAGAGGTCGCCTAGAGGCCTAGGGCGCCGCACTGGAAATGCGGTATGGGGCAACCCATCGAGGGTTCGAATCCCTCCCTCTCCGCCACCTCCCTCTCCGCCACCTCCTCGCGCACGGCTCGTCGACGAGTCGCATCCGACGGGCGGAGTCGAGCCTGGCAGCGTCTTCCAGCCCCGAGTGCGGGCCGACCTCCGTGTCCGCTGCCGCCCGGTTCAACAGCGGCCCCTGCTATGATCCCGGTGCCGTGCTAGGCGGGGAACTAGCGGTGCCCTGTACCTGCAATCCGCTCCAGCAGGGCTGAATTCCCTCCCGAGGTCTTCGTCTTCGAAAGCCGCCGGTGCGAACGGCGCCGAGGATCGGGTCCCGCGCAGCGGCGACACGCGAACCGCGTCAGGTCCGGAAGGAAGCAGCGCTAAGCGAGGCTCGTCGGGTGCCGCGGCCAGGCCTGGTCTGAGTCGAGCGTGTCGGTGGGCGCGGGGACGGTTTGGTCGACGGAGGGTGCACGGCAACATCTCTTCCTGTCGCCGCGACCCGGATCGGGAGCCCTGTGAGCGAACTTCCCACCCATCAGGCGCTGTATCGCCGATGGCGGTCCCAGCGCTTCGAAGACGTCGTCGGCCAGGACCCCGTCGTGACCACGATCCGCAACGCGCTGCGGACCGGCCGGACCGGCCATGCCTACCTGTTCGTCGGCCCGCGCGGGACCGGCAAGACCTCGCTCGCCCGGATCCTCGCCAAGGCGATCAACTGCCCGAACGTGGCGGATGGCGAGCCGTGCAATGCCTGCCCCTCGTGCGACGCGATCCGCGAGGGCCGCGCGCTCGACGTCGTGGAGCTCGATGCGGCGTCGAACAACCGGGTGGACGACATCCGCGAGCTCCTGCCGAGGATCTACACGGCGCCCGCGGACCTGCCCACGAAGGTCTTCATCGTCGACGAGGTCCAGCGCATCACGCAGGGCTGGGACGTCCTCCTCAAGACGCTCGAAGAGCCGCCGCCACACGTCCTGTTCATCTTCTGCACCACCAATTCCAGCCAGATCCGGCCCGCGGTCCTCTCGCGCGTCCAGCGCTTCGACTTCCGGCCCCTTCCGCCGGTCCTCATCGAGGGCAAGCTTCGTCGGATCCTCGCCGCGGACGGGCGCTCCGCGGAGCCGGAGGCGGTGAGCCTCGTCGCGCACCTTGCCGACGGCGGGATGCGTGATGCCGAATCGATCCTCGACCAGCTGCTCTCCGGCGGCGGGGACCTCCTCACGGCCGATGCCGTCCGGGACCTGCTCGGCCTGGCGGACGGTGACTCCGTCGGGCGGTTCATCACGGCGCTCGTGACCGGAGACCCCATCGGCGGGATCGCGGTGCTCGACGCCCTGGAGGATCGCGGCCGCGACCTGCATTCCTTCACGGACCAGGCGATCGACGCGCTCCGCGCGGCCCTTCGCGGAACCCTGGCGGGGACACCCGCCGCGGGAGCGCTCGCGAACCACGGGACCGGCGCCCTCGTCGCCGCGGCGCGCCGCCTGGCGTCAATCGATCCCGCGAGCGCGGCGCCGGGCGGCATGCGCTTCCAGCTCGAGCTGGCACTGCTCGAGGGGCTCGAGCCCGCGCCGCCATCGGTCTCGCCGATCCCGGTCCGGGCGCCCGTGCCCACGGCCGTCGACGCCCCGCCAGCGGACGGCCCGCTCGCGGCCGCTCCTCCTGCAGCCGCTCGGCCAGCAGCGGCTCGGACGGCGACCACCCCGCCCGTATCCGCCCAGCGCGCGACCGACGCGCCCGCACCGGTCGCCGTGCCCGCCGTGCCGCCGGCGAGCGGGCGAGCGCCCGCTGTGACGTCCGGCCCCCCGGTCGCACCCCGTGCGGCAGACGGCCCGCTGGCAGCGCTCGAGCAGCGTCCAACCGCGGCGCCGACGGTCGTCACCGGCCCGGGTCCGGCAGCCCCGACGTCGTCGGAGCCCGCGTCCGAGGATCCGCTGGGCGAGCTCCGACGCCGGTGGCCCGAGGTCGTCGCCATGATCAGCCGCCATCCCCCGACGAAGCCCCTCATCGAGGCGTGCCGGCCGATGGCGGTCGACGGCGCGATCGTGACGCTCGGGTTCCCCGAGAGCCAGCTCTTCCTTCGGGACGTGGCCGACCGGCGTCGCCCGACCCTGGAGGAGGGCCTCTCGCGCGTGCTGGGTCGGCCCGTCGCAGTGCGCTGCGTCGCGACCAACGTCGATCTGGACGTGGCCCCGCCCGCCGACCCCGAGGGCTCGGCTGTCATCGCCGCGGCTCGCGCGGTCTGGGGCGACGAGCTCGTCGGGGTCCGCGAGGTCGACTGACGGGCTCCTGCGCCGCGCAGGGCCTGCGCACCTCGACGCGATGTCGCAGACTCTGGCCACGGTGGCGCACCCCGTGCGGCGCCCGACGGAGGACGGGATAGGGATGAGCTTCGGCAATCTCCAGAAGATGGCGCTGCAGATGCAGCAGAACATGCAGCGCGTCGAGGAGGAGCTGGCGGCTGCCGTCCTCGAAGGGACGGCCGGCGGCGGCGTCGTGCGGGCAGCCGTGACCGGCAAGCAGCAGCTCCTGCGCGTCGAGATCGACCCGAGCGCCGTTGATCCCGCGGACGTCGAGATGCTCCAGGATCTCGTCGTCGCGGCGGTCAACGATGCCCTGCGGGCGGCCCGCGAGCTCAGCGAATCGAAGATGGCCGCCGTGACTGGCGGTCTCCGACTGCCGGGAATGTAGGCGGCCGGTCTCCATGCCGTCCGCGGTGATCGAGCCTGTCGCACGTCTCATCGAGGCGTTCGCGAGGCTGCCCGGCATCGGCCCGAAGACCGCCCAGCGGCTGACGTACCACCTCCTGCGGGCGCCCGACGCGGAGGCCCGCACGCTGGCGGCTGCGCTCGTCGCCGTTCGCGACGAGGTCGTGTTCTGCACGATCTGCTTCAACATCAGCGACGCGCCGACCTGCCCGATCTGTCGCGACGGCTCGCGCGACGGGCGCCGGCTCTGCGTGGTCGAAGAGCCGCTCGACGTCCTCGCGATCGAGCGAACCGGGGAGTGGCGCGGTCGCTACCACGTGCTCAACGGGGCGATCAGCCCGATGGACGGGATCGGCCCGGAGCGCCTGCGGATCGCGGAGCTCCTCGAGCGGGCCGTGACGGCGCAGGTCGATGGGGAGCCCCTCGAGGAGGTGATCCTGGCCACGAATCCGTCGCTCGAGGGCGACGTGACGGCGGCCTACATCACGGAGCGGCTCGAGGGCCGGGTGGGGATCGTCACCCGGCTCGCCCGCGGCCTCCCGGTCGGCGGCGACCTCGAGTATGCCGACGAGATCACCCTGATCCGCGCGTTCCAGGGCCGCCGTGCGGTCTGAGCCGTGAGCAACCTCGTGTTCGAGATCCTCCTCCGCCTCGCCAAGGCGGGGCTTGCGCTCGTGCTCGGGATCGTCGTCTACATCGTGGCGACGGGCCCGCTCGGGGCACCCGGGTCGCCGGAGCTCGCGCTGCTGGCGTGGCTCGCCGGGGCCGCGTTCATCCTCCTCGTCGAGACGAGCCCGATCTGACTCCCGAACCCCCGGGATCGGCGAGCGCGCGGCTCAACCGGAGCGGCGATCGGCCCCACGCGCGGCCGTGTTGTGCGTCAGATACGTCCGTGCCCGGGGCGGAGCGGGGTGAGGGGACGGGCGGAGGGTGAGAGCCCTCGCTACGCTGGTGGTGTCAGACAACAGCGGCAGGAGGGCTCTCGGTGGCCAAGTCTACGCGCGGCGTCCGGCCCGGTCGCCGCCACCCGCTCCTCGTCGCCGCTCCCGCGAGCGTGCAGCGCCTGCGGGCGCGGCCGCCGGCCGACTCTCGCGCCACGCCCGGGCCCGCCTCGCGATGGTCGACTGGCATCACGCTCACGGCGCGAACGTGAGCCTCACGGCCCGCCACTTCGGGTACTCCCGCCCGACCGTGTACCGCTGGCTCGACCGCTTCGACCGCCACCGCCTCGAGACGCCTCGAGGACCGCAGCTCGAGACCGGCCCGTCGCCGGCGCCGACCTGGACCCTCGCCCAGCTGGTCGCCGTCGCCGCCTGCGCGAGCGCTATCCCCGCTGGGGCAAGGACAAGCTCAGCGTCCTCCTGCGCCGGGACGGGATCGGCCTGTCGGTCTCGATGGTGGGCCGGATCCTCGGGCGGCTGCGCCGGTCGGGCGACCTGCGCGAGCCGGCACGCCACCGGATGGGCGCAGGCATCGACGCTGGCTGCGGCCGTATGCGGTCCGCAAGCCTGCCGGCTGGGCGGTCGAGCGGCCGGGCGACCTCGTCGAGCTCGACACGCTCGACATCCGGCCCCTGCCGCCCAAGGTCTGGAGCAGTTCACGGCCCGCGACGTCGTGTCCCGCTGGGACGTGCTCGAGCTGGGCCGCCGGGCGACGGCGCTGGCCGCGGCCAACGTCCTCGACCGGCTCGCCGAGCGGATGCCGTTTCCGGTCCGGGCCATCAGCATCGACAACGGCTCCGAGCATGGCCGAGTCGAGGCCGCCTGCGAGGCCCGCGGCATCGCCCTCTCGCCTGCCGCCGCGCTCGCCCAACACGGCTCGGTCGAGCGGGCCAACCGGACCACACCGAGGGTACGAGGTGACGACCGCCGAGCGAGCTCGAAGCTTCCAGGTCGAGCTGGGGCGGGAGACGTAAACAATGAAGGCCGGATGGTGAATATGGTGGGGGGGGGTGGACGAGCGCGTTTGACACTCGACGGCCGGGCCCGTACCATGCACCGAGTTGCCCCGCCCCCGGGTGAGTCCCGAGCGATCGGAGACCCCGAGGCCGGCTGGGTTGC
>CAWKJP010000019.1:320000-360592 GCA_963850035.1 uncultured Chloroflexia bacterium
CGCGAGCAGACGTTGATCCGGAGATGTCCGAATGGGGAAACCCGGCTGGGGTAATGCCCGGTCACCCCTGGTTGAATCAAATAGGCCAGGCGGAGGTAAGCCAGCGAACTGAAACATCTCAGTAGCTGGAGGAAAAGAGATCATTCCCTGAGTAGTGGCGAGCGAAACGGGAATAGCCCAAACTCACTCAGCGCGATAGGCGGCAGCCGTTTCTGAGTGGGGGTTGTAGGAGTCGATCATCGAGGCCCTGCCGGGCTTCGGCGGAGTTACCAAGCCATTCGCTAGTCGAACCTGTCAGGAAAGGCAGGCCAGAGAGGGTGACAGCCCCGTAGACGAAAGCGAGATGGCCTCCGTGATCGGCCACCTGAGTACCACGTGGAAGGTCTCTCATGTGGGAAACTGGGCGGACCACCGTCCAAGGCTAAATACTCTTGGCGACCGATAGTGAACGAGTACCGTGAGGGAAAGGTGAAAAGCACCCCGGAAGGGGAGTGAAATAGTACCTGAAACCTCGTGCCTACAAGCAGTCAGAGGGTGTTGCCGGTGTGAGCCGGTAGCCTGATGGCGTGCCTTTTGAAGAATGAGCCGACGAGTTACGTGCACGTGGCGAGGTTAAGTCCGAGAAGGACGGAGCCGGAGCGAAAGCGAGTCTGAATAGGGCGTCCAGTCGCGTGCAGTAGACCCGAAACCGAGTGACCTATCCATGGCCAGGCTGAAGCGGAAGTAACGTTCCGTGGAGGGCCGAACTCACTAGCGTTGAAAAGCTAGGGGATGAGCTGTGGATAGAGGTGAAATGCCAATCGAACTCGGAGATAGCTGGTTCTCCCCGAAATGCCTCTAGGGGCAGCCTCGGGTGATCAATCGCGGGGGTAGAGCACTGGATGGGCTAGGGGGCTTCCCGCTTACCAACCCCAACCAAACTTCGAATCCCGCGATTTCAACAACCCGGGAGTGAGACTGCGAGGGCTAAGCTTCGTGGTCTAAAGGAAAACAGTCCGGACCGTCAGCTAAGGTCCCCAAATCCAGGCTAAGTGGTAAAGGATGTGGAATCGCATAGACAACCAGGATGTTGGCTCAGAAGCAGCCACCATTGAAAGAGTGCGTAACAGCTCACTGGTCAAGTGGTTCCGCGCCGAAAATGTAACGGGGCTCAAGCCTGGTACCGAAGCTACGGATCGACCGCCCGGTTCGCCGGTCGGCCGATGGTAGGGGAGCGTTCCGTTCAGCTGTGAAGGTCGACCGTGAGGACGGCTGGAGCGTACGGAAGTGCGAATGTCGGCATGAGTAGCGAGATGTGGGTGAGAATCCCACACGCCGTAAGCCTAAGGTTTCCTGAGGAAGGCTTGTCCGCTCAGGGTTAGTCGGGCCTAAGCCGAGGACGAACGTCGTAGGCGATGGACATCCGGTTGATATTCCGGAACCACCAGAGATCGTTTGCACCGCAAGGTGCCGCCCGGAGGACGCGAATGGAGGATGACCGGCACTGCCGGTCGAGCCCACGAGCTGATACCGGGTGAGAGCAAGGGCATGACACGGAACGGTAGTTCGAGCGCCTTATTGGATTGGCGTCCAAGCCGGTAGGGGGAGGAGACAGGTAAATCCGTCACCTCATTCAACCCCGAGCAGCGATGGTAAGTGGCGTAAGCCGCAATTCGAGTGAGCCGAGCCGGCGAGAAAAGTGTCTAGCGAGATCAAAGGTGTCCGTACCGCAATCCGACACAGGTAGGCGGGTAGAGAATACCAAGGCGATCGGGAGAACCCTCGTTAAGGAACTCGGCAAAATTGCCCCGTAACTTCGGGATAAGGGGCGCTCCGCTTGTCGGAGCCGCAGTGAAATGGCCCAGGCGACTGTTTAGCAAAAACACAGGTCTCTGCTAAAGCGAAAGCTGACGTATAGGGGCTGACGCCTGCCCAGTGCCGGAAGGTTAAGAGGAGGGGTGCAAGCTCTGAATCGAAGCCCCGGTAAACGGCGGCTGTAACTATAACAGTCCTAAGGTAGCGAAATTCCTTGTCGGGTAAGTTCCGACCCGCACGAATGGCGTAACGATCTGGGCGCTGTCTCAACGAGGGACCCGGCGAAATTGAAGTACGAGTGAAGATGCTCGTTACCCGCGACAGGACAAAAAGACCCCGTGGAGCTTTACTGCACCCTGACATTGGATTGGGGTTCAGCTTGTGTAGGATAGGTGGGAGGCTGTGAAGCTGGGGCGCTAGCCTCGGTGGAGCCGACGTTGAAATACCACCCTTGTTGGATTTCGACTCTAACCGCGACCCGTAATCCGGGCGCGGGACAGTATCAGGCGGGCAGTTTGACTGGGGCGGTCGCCTCCTAAAGTGTAACGGAGGCGCCCAAAGGTTCCCTCAGCCTGAATGGAAACCAGGCGTAGAGTGCAAAGGCATAAGGGAGCTTGACTGCGAGACCTACAAGTCGAGCAGAGACGAAAGTCGGGCTTAGTGATCTGGTACCTCCGAGTGGAAGGGGTATCACTCAACGGATAAAAGCTACCCCGGGGATAACAGGCTGATGGTGCCCAAGAGTTCACATCGACGGCACCGTTTGGCACCTCGATGTCGGCCCGTGGCATCCTGGGGCGGAAGTACGTCCCAAGGGTTCGGCTGTTCGCCGATTAAAGCCGCACGCGAGCTGGGTTCAGAACGTCGTGAGACAGTTCGGTCTCTATCCGTCGTGGGCGTAGGGAACTTGTGAGGAGCTGCTCCTAGTACGAGAGGACCGGAGTGGACGAACCGCTGGTGTGCCAGTTGTCCCGCCAGGGGCACTGCTGGGTAGCTATGTTCGGTTGGGATAAGCGCTGAAAGCATCTAAGTGCGAAGCTCGCCTCGAGATGAGGTTCCCCACCGGGTTAACCGGGTAAGACCGCAGGGAGACTACCTGCTTGATAGGCGGCACGTGGAAGCCCGGCAACGGGTGCAGCCAAGCCGTACTAATGGTCGAGGGCTTGACCTTTTCCAACGCTGACCAAGGGTCAGCGCCGTGGAACGGGATCCACCTGGGCGTCGCGTGACGCCCGAACGACGCGAAGTTGAAGATCTCTCTTCCGGCGCCCACCGTGCTCGAATGCGCGGGCGAGCCGCTGCCGAAACGCGAACCACACGCATGAAATCCTGGTGACTCTAGCGGAGAGGCCACACCCGTTCCCATCCCGAACACGGAAGTTAAGCTCTCCAGCGCCGAAGATACTGAGAGGGCAGCCTTTCGGGAAAATAGGCCGTCGCCAGGATTTCTGCGTTTCCGGGCCAGGTCGGCGCGCCCGGCAGCATCGTCGACGTTGCCGCCGACCGGCAGCCGCCGGGGGCCGCGATACACTCCATGACATGGAGGAACCCGCGACCGACGAGCCACGCGACCCAGACGCCGGCACGCTCGTCTGCCCGTTCCTCGTCTCCGCGGCGGGCCCGTGGAGAAGCGCTGAGCCGGCGCGCGATCACCGCTGCTCCCGGCTGAACCGCTCGGCCCACATCGAGCTGGCCCACCAGCGCCGGTTCTGCCTCGGGTCCGGCGGGCCCGGATGCCCGCATTACGTGCCCGCCCGCGCGAGCAGTCGCTTCGTCTCGACGCTCCCGGTCATCGTCGACCGCGGCCCGTTGACGGCAACCCTCGAGCAGGACGGCGTCCGACGCCTGGCTGCCCCGGCGACCGTCGTGATCGTCGGCGCGGCACTCGGGGCACTCCTCCTCTCCCGCGGCCCGGGTGCCCCCGGACCGACGCCGGGCGGACCCGTGGCGTCGACGCCCGGGCGCGTCGACCCCGTCTGCGGCCCCGCCAGCCCGCCCGCGAGCGCTCGCGCCGAGCGCGTCGCCGGCGCCGACGGCATCGCGGCTCCCGTCGCCGACGCCAGGCGCGTCCCTCGCCGCCGTCCCCGACCGCGGGAGGCCGGACCTACACGATCCGGCCGGGCGACACGCTCGGGGCGATCGCTGCGAAGTTCGGGACCACGGTGCGCGTGCTCGTGCAGCTGAACGGGATCGCGAACCCGAGCCTCATCCACGCGGGCGAGGTGCTGAAGCTTCCCTGACGACCTGGATGACGTGCGGCGCTGACCGTCAGCGCTGGCACGCCCGGCAGTACGAGGTGGCCTCGCGCCCGCCGACCTGGCTGATGGTGGCGCCGCAGCGCAGGCACGGCAGCCCCCCGCGCAGGTGGACCCTGAGGTGGTCGCGCACCTGCTTCTCGAAGGTCGGCGCAACCCGGGTTCGCAGGATCGCGATGGACCATGCGAGGGTCTCGCGGATCGCCGCATAGAGCGTGTCGACCTCCTCGCCGGCGAGGCTCGATCGGCGCCGGAACGGGTTCAGGCGCGCGGCCCACAGGATCTCGTCGCTGTACGCATTGCCGATCCCGGCGACGAACGCCTGGTTCCGCAGGAGGCCCTTGAGCTCACCCGGATGACGCCGGATCCGGGCTCGGAACTCGTCGAGCGTGAGGGCCGGATCGTCGGCGTCGGGGCCGAGGTCCGCCGGGGCGGTGCCCGGCACGTCGCGGGGGTTGTCCGCCGGGACGAGGTAGAGCTTGCCCATCCGCGTCGGGTCGAGGTACCGCAGCTCGACGTCGGCCTCGGGCGCGGGCAGCCAGTCGGCGCCGCGGACCCAGGCAGCCACGTCGATCGGGCCGGGCCCGGCCCGGCTGCCCGAAGCGGAGCACCACGGACCCCTTCGGTCGCGCGGCGCCGGGAGCCACCATCCCGAATCGCCCGGTCAGCATCGGCGCCGCCCAGATGGTGGTACGGTCGGTCTCGAGGATCAGGAACTTGCCGCGCCGGCGGACCCGCAGCAGGCGGTCGCCCACGATGGCCGCGAGCTCGGCCGGCGTCGCCCGGAGGACGAGCGGGTCCACGGCGCTCGCCGCGTCGATCGTCCGGTCGACCAGCGCCGCGCTGAAGGCGTCGGCCAGGATCGTGAGGTCGGGCAGCTCGGGCACGGCCCGCGGATTGTACCCGTCAGGAGTCGTGTGCTAGACTCGCGCGGCCCCGCGAGGGCTCGACAGCCGAACAGCTTCCGACGGACGGAGTGGAGGAGCGGACCGCACGCACGGCGCACGGACCGAACCTGACAAAACGACGACGGTGCGAGCACGGCTCGGCCGTCGTCCTCGTTTCGGGCGGACTCCATGACAGAGGTAGGAAAACCCTTGACCGAAGAGCAGCAGGCAGGGACCACGCCGGAGACCATGTCGGAGGCGAATGCCCCCGAGGTAGTCTCCGTCGCAGAACCGGCGACCGTGGTCGCCGACGTGGCCGCCGAGACCCCCGAGCCGTCCACGATCGAGCCCGCAACCGAGGACGTCGCAGCAGCCGAGGCCGCGCCTGCGGTCGAGGCCGTCGCGGTGGCCGAGGAGGCAGCCGACGAGCCCGTGGCCGAGGCCGCCGCCGAGCCAGTGGCCGAGCCGCCGCCGAGCCCGTGGCGGAGGCCGCCGCCGAGCCCGTGGCGGAGGCCGCCGCCGAGCCCGTGGCGGAGGCCGCCGCCGAGCCCGTCGCGGAGGCCGCGCCAGCCGTGGTCCCCGAGCCGGAACCGGTGGCAGAGGCCGGCCCCGTCGGCGTGAGCGCCGAGGACCTGGCCGACGCGCCCGCGGCCGAGGAGCCCGACGTGGTGCTCCCCGTGGCGGCGGCCCGGCCGGAGCCGTCGACGATGGAGGAGCTGCTCGCGGAGCAGGACACCGACATCCGGAGCTTCAAGCACGGTGACGTCGTCGAGGGCGCGATCGTCCGGATCGACAAGGACGAGATCCTCGTCGACATCGGTGCGAAGAGCGAGGGCGTGGTCTCCAACCGGGAGCTCTACGGTCGCAACGCGGAATCCTCGCCGGTCCTCGCCGTCGGGGACGTGGTCCTGGTCTACGTGCTCCAGCCGGAGTCGCCGGAGGGCCACGTGGTCCTCTCGCTGCGGCGGGCCGGCCTCGAGCGCAAGTGGCGCTCGATGCAGGAGCAGTTCGAGACGGGCGTCATCATCGAGGCGCCGGTGATCGACCACAACAAGGGCGGCCTCATCGTCGACTGCGGGATCCGCGGGTTCGTCCCGATCAGCCAGATCGTGG
Organism: uncultured Chloroflexia bacterium; assembly: GCA_963850035.1. Classification (GTDB taxonomy): domain Bacteria; phylum Chloroflexota; class Limnocylindria; order Limnocylindrales; family CSP1-4; genus CTSoil-043. Next base: position 326,050 of record CAWKJP010000019.1, read on the forward strand.
ACTTCCCGCGCCGGCCCGCAGAACGAGCAGCCGCGCGATGCGGCCCAGGAGATCGCCGAGAAGCTCCAGCCGTACGTCGGCCGGCGCCTTCGCCTGAAGATCCTCGAGGTGAACCGAAAGGCGAACCGCCTGATCCTCTCGGAGAAGGTGGCGCTGTACGAGGAGCGGCGCGAGAAGCGCGACGAGCTCTTCAGCAGCCTCCAGGTCGGCCAGAAGGTCAAGGGCAACATCCGCTCGATCGCGCCGTTCGGGGTCTTCGTCGACCTCGGCGGCATCGACGGGCTCGTCCACAAGAGCGAGCTGTCCTGGAACAAGGTCAACAACCCCGAGGCCGGCTACAAGGTCGGCGAGGAGGTCGAGGCCGAGGTCATCGACATCAACCACGAGCGGGGACGGATCAGCCTCTCGATCCGCCGCCTCCAGCCCGACCCGTGGCACTCCACGGTCGCCGACTTCAAGGTCGGCGAGATCATCGACGGAACCGTCACGAAGCTCGTCAACTTCGGCGCATTCGTCCGGGTTCGCGACGGCCTCGAGGGCCTGATCCACATCAGCGAGCTCTCGCACCAGCGCGTTGCCCACCCCGGCGACGTGGTCCGCGAGGGCCAGACCATCAAGCTCAAGATCATCTCGCTCGACTCGGAGCGGCATCGCCTCGGCCTCAGCCTGAAGCAGGCCGAGGAGGCGCCGGCTCGCCCGGCTCCCGAGGCGCCACGGCCCCGCCGGCCGCGCGAGGAGCGCGGGTACGCGATGTCCGACGCCGTCCAGGAGCCCGAGGGCGGGATCGACAACACGCTGGCGGCCGCGTTCGCGCAGGTCCGCCAGCAGCTCGAGCAGGCGGAGAAGGCCGAGCAGCGCGCTGCCGAGCCGAGCCCCGGCCGCCGAGCCGGAGCCGGCCGCTGCCTCCAAGGCGAAGGCGGCCGAGCCGAGCCGCGCCGAGCCGAGCCGGAGCCGGCGGTCGAGCCGGAGCCCGTCGCCGAGGCCGATCCGGCCGCGGAGCCGGAGCCGGTCGCCGAGGCTGTCGCGGCCGAGGAGCCGGAGCCCGTTGCCGATGCCCCGGTCGCCGAGCCGGAGCCCGTCGCGGCGACGGAACCCGACCCGGAGACCGCAGACCGAAACGGACGCGGCAGCGGAGCCTGCGCCCGAGGCGCTAGCCACCTTTCGCAGCACGTGCGAGAGGCGCCCCGCCGGCAGTCGGCGGGGCGCCTCTCGATCTCCCGCAACCGATTCGGGATCCGCTTCGCCCGCGTCGACGAATCAATGGAATAGGAGGAGCGGAACCACCGGCCGCGGTGGCTCCGGCTCCGCACGAGCCGGCCCTGGGTCGGCGGATTGCAGGCAGGGTGGGTCGTGCTAGCATGACTCGCAGGGCGGTTGATGCCGCCAGAACGGACGTTCGATCTCGATGGACCGCTTCGACAAGTTCACCGACCGCGCGCGCAAGGTCCTGACCCTCGCACAGGACGAGGCGCAGCGGTTCAACCACAACTACATCGGCACGGAGCATCTCCTGCTCGGCCTCGTCCGTGAGGGCGAGGGAGTGGCCGCGCGCGTCCTCGAGAACATGAACGTCGAGCTGGCCAAGGTGCGAACCGCCGTCGAGTTCATCATCGGGCGCGGAGACCGCCCGGTCGTCGGCGAGGTCGGCCTCACGCCGCGGGCAAAGCGCGTGATCGAGCTTGCCATCGACGAGGCGCGACGGCTGGGCCACAACTACATCGGCACCGAGCACCTGCTCCTCGGCCTCGTCCGGGAGGGCGAGGGGATTGCGGCCGGCGTCCTCGAGTCCCTCGGGGTGAACCTGGACAAGGTCCGCCACGAGGTCATCCGGGTCCTCTCGCAGAGCTCCGCCGCCGGGCCCGCGCCGGAGGCGAAGCGGGCCAGCAAGACCCCGACCGTCGACCAGCTCGGGATCAACCTCACCGAGGCCGCGCGCGCCGGGAAGCTCGACCCGGTCATCGGCCGCGAGAAGGAGATCGAGCGGGTCATCCAGATCCTCTCGCGCCGGACGAAGAACAACCCGGCGCTCATCGGCGAGCCGGGCGTCGGCAAGACCGCGATCGCCGAGGGGCTTGCCCACCGCATCGTCAACAACGACGTGCCGGAGACGCTCCTGAACAAGCGCGTGCTCACGCTCGACATCGGGTCGCTCGTCGCGGGCACGAAGTACCGGGGCGAGTTCGAGGAGCGGCTCAAGAAGATCATCGAAGAGCTGCGGAACACGAACGACGCGATCCTGTTCATCGACGAGCTCCACACGCTGGTGGGAGCCGGGGCGGCCGAGGGCGCGATCGACGCGGCCAACATCCTCAAGCCGCCGCTCGCGCGGGGCGAGCTCCAGTGCATCGGCGCGACGACGCTCGACGAGTACCGCAAGTACATCGAGCGCGACGCGGCCCTGGAGCGGCGGTTCCAGCCGGTCATGGTCGAGGAGCCCACGCTCGAGCAGACGATCGAGATCCTCAAGGGGATCCGGTCGCGCTACGAGGAGCACCACAAGGTCGTCATCACCGACGACGCGCTGAAGGCCGCCGCGGACCTCTCGATCCGCTACATCGCGGACCGCCACCTGCCGGACAAGGCGATCGACCTGATCGACGAGGCGGCCAGCCGCGTGCGCCTGCGCTACGCCTCGGCGCCGCCCGACCTGCGCGAGGCGCAGAAGGAGCTGGAGCGGGTCACCCGCGACAAGGACTCCGCCGTCAACACCCAGGAGTACGACGAGGCGTCGCGGCTCCGCGAGGTGGAGGTGACGGCGCGCGAGCGCGTCGACACCCTGCGCGGCGAATGGCAGGCCAGGGTCGCCGGCGACCAGCCGACGGTCGACGAGGAGGAGATCGCCCACGTCGTGTCGATGTGGACGGGGATCCCCGTCACGCGGATCGCGCAGGAGGAGTCGGAGCGCCTGCTGCACATGGAGGACCACCTGCACAAGCGGGTGATCGGCCAGCAGGAGGCGATCGAGACCATCTCGCGGGCCGTGCGACGCGCCAGGGCCGGCCTGAAGGATCCCAAGCGACCGATCGGCTCGTTCATCTTCCTGGGCCCCACCGGGGTCGGGAAGACGGAGCTGGCGAAGGCCGTGGCCGAGTTCATGTTCGGCTCCGAGGACGCGCTCATCAAGGTCGACATGAGCGAGTTCATGGAGCGCCACAACGTGAGCCGGCTCGTCGGGGCGCCTCCGGGCTACGTCGGGTTCGACGAGGGCGGCCAGCTCACCGAGGCGGTCCGCCGGAAGAGCTACGCGGTCATCCTGCTCGACGAGATCGAGAAGGCCCACTCGGAGGTCTTCAACATCCTCCTCCAGATCCTGGAGGACGGCCAGCTGACCGACGCGAAGGGCCGCCGGGTCGACTTCCGCAACACCATCATCATCATGACCTCGAACCTCGGCGCGCGGCAGCTCCAGACGAACTCGTCGCTGGGCTTCCGCTCCTTCGGCGAGACCGAGTCGGCCCGGGCCGAGGCCTCCTACGAGAACATGCGCGACAAGGTCCAGGCGGAGCTGAAGACCTCGTTCCGGCCCGAGTTCCTCAACCGGATCGACGCCATGATCGTCTTCCGCACGCTGACGCAGGACGAGATCCGGGTGATCGTCGACCTGATGCTGGCGCGCGTCCGCGACCAGCTCCGGACCCAGCAGATGTCGCTCGAGGTCACCCAGGCGGCCAAGGACCACATCATCAAGATCGGCTACGACGTGGCCTACGGCGCGCGCCCCCTGCGCCGCGTGATCCAGAACATGGTCGAGGACGTGCTGGCGGAGCAGCTCCTGCTCAGCCGGTACAAGCCCGGGACCGTGATCGTCGTCGACAAGAGCGAGGAAGCCGGGCTCTCGATCCACGCAGCCGACGAGAAGACGCCCGCCGCGGTCGAAGCCGGCTAGCGCGCCGGGCCCGACCCCGCGCGTGACCAAGACCCAGAGCCGGTACGTCTGCCAGGCGTGCGGCGACTCGTTCCTCCGCTGGGAGGGGCAGTGTCGCTCGTGCAGCGCCTGGAACACGCTGGTCGAGACGCTGGTCCGGGAGCCCGGGCCCGCGTCGCATCACCGCGTCGCGCCGGCCGCCGGGCCCGGCCCGGTCTCGCTGGCCGATCTCTCCGAGGCAGACGTCGTCCGGATCCCGGTCGGGATCGGCGAGCTCGACCGCGTCCTCGGGGGCGGCCTGGTCCCGGGCTCGCTGGTGCTCGTCGGGGGCGAGCCGGGGATCGGCAAGTCGACCCTGCTCCTCCAGGCCGCGGCGGGACTCTCGGCGGTCGGGCCGGTCCTCTACGCGACGGGCGAGGAGTCTGCCGCGCAGGTCCGCCTTCGGGCGGTCCGCCTCGGGCTCCTGGGTGGGGCGGCGGGGAGCCGGGTGACCGTCTACGCGGAGAGCTCCGTGGAGCGCGTGGTCGAGACGGCGCGCGTGGCTCGGCCCGTTGCCCTGATCGTCGATTCGATCCAGACGGCCACCGTCGACGAGCTCGAGGGCCCGGCCGGGAGCGTCGGGCAGGTGCGCGAGGCGGCGCTCCGGTACATGGAGCTCGCCAAGGGCGACGGGATCGCCGTCCTCCTCGTGGGCCACGTGACCAAGGAGGGCAGCCTTGCCGGCCCGAAGACGCTCGAGCACGTCGTCGACGCCGTCCTGAGCGTCGAGGGCGACCGGTCGGGCGGCCTGCGGCTGGTGCGCGCGACGAAGAACCGCTTCGGGTCCACCGAGGAGGTCGGCGTGCTCGAGATGGGCGAAGCCGGCCTGCGGGAGGTCCCGGACCCCGCCCGCGCCTTCCTCGTCGACCACGACGTCGCCGCGCCGGGGAGCGTCGTCGGCGCCACCCTCGAAGGGTCGCGGGCGCTGCTCGTGGAGGTGCAGGCGCTGGTCGCGCCGACCGGCTACGGGACGCCCCGGCGGACGGCGATCGGGCTCGATCCGGGCCGGCTGGCGCTCCTCGTCGCCGTCCTCGCGCGACGCGCCGGCATCGGGCTCGGCAGCCACGACGTCTACGCGAACCTCGCGGGCGGGCTGGCGGCCGACGACCCGGGCCTGGATCTCGCCATCGCGATCGCGCTCGCCTCCACGTTCCGCGACCGGCCGGTCGCTGCCGGGACGGTCGCGATCGGCGAGATCGGCCTGCTGGGCGAGCTGCGGCCCGTGGGCGGCCTCGAGCGCTGCCTGCGCGAGGCCGCGCGGCTCGGGTTCACGCGGGCCCTCGTCCCCGCCGGGCGCGGCGCCTCGCCCGCGATCGCCGGGATGGCGGTCGTCACCGTGCGGACGCTCCGCGAGGCGCTCGATGCCGCGCTGGGCACGACCGGTGGCTGACACGGGCCCCTGAGGCGGTGCTAGGCTCCGGCTCCGTGATCCGCATCATTCGGCTCCTCGGCGCAGCGCTCGGGCTCCTCGTCGGCCTCACGTTCGTGACCGGCAGCGGGGGCCCGTTCAGCGATTCGACCTATGCGGGCGCGCTGATCGCGGCCTGGCTCGTGGCCTGGCTCGTGGTGGGGTTCGCCGTCCTGCCCTACCTGACCGATCGTGCCCGCTGGCTGGCTGATCCGCGGCGTCCAGGAGCTGTCGACGGCGGAGTTCGTCACGGCGGTCGTCGGGCTCCTCCTCGGCCTGGTCATGGGGCTCCTCCTGGGCCTGCCCCTCGCGGCGGTCCCGGCCCCGCTCGGGACGTGGCTCCCGCTCGGCGTCTCGATCTTCCTCGGCCTCGGGATGTCCGGCCTGACGGTCGCGAAGCGCAACGACCTGATCGCTGCCACGGAGGCGATCGGGCTGTTCCGCCGGCCGGCGCACGGACGACGGCGCCGCGCGCCAACGAGCCGCAGGTCGCGGTCGACACGAGCGCGATCATCGACGGCCGGATCGCCGACATCGCGGAGGCCGGCTTCCTGCAGGGGACGCTCGTCGTCTCCCGGGTCGTGCTCGACGAGCTCCAGCGGATCGCCGACAACGCCGACACGCTTCGCCGCAACCGCGGCCGGCGCGGCCTGGAGATCCTGTCCCGCCTCCAGAAGGACGCGCGCGTGAACGTGGAGATCGTCGAGGACACCTTCCCCGAGATCGCCGAGGTGGACGCGAAGCTCGTCGCGCTCGCTCGCTCGCGGAGCGGCGTCATCCTCACGAACGACTTCAACCTGAACCGCGTCGCCGAGATCCAGGGCGTCCGCGTGATGAACGTCAACTCGCTGGCGAACGCCCTCAAGCCTGCCGTGCTTCCGGGCGAGGACCTCCGGGTCCGCGTGATCCAGGAGGGGAAGGAGGCCGGGCAGGGCGTCGGCTTCCTCGACGACGGCACGATGATCGTCGTGGAGGGCGGCGCTCGCCACCTCGACCGCGAGATCGACGTGGGGGTCACGCGCGTCCTCCAGACCGTGGCAGGACGCATGATCTTCGCCCTGCCCAAGCCGGAGTGAGCTCCCGGAGCTAGGCCCGGTCGGGGCGGTTCCCGGCGCCGACGCGATCGTCGTGGCGGCCGGCGCCAGCACCCGGATGGGCGGGACCGACAAGCTCGCCGCCCACGTGGGCGACCGGCCGCTGCTGGCCTGGACGCTCGACGCCCTGGCCCGCTCGTCGAGCGTCGCACGGATCGTCGTGGTGACGACGGCCGAGCGGATCCCCGGGATCGCGGAGGCCGCCTGGCTGCCGGACGCGGTGTGCGCCGTCGTCGCGGGCGGCCCGCGTCGCCAGGACTCGGTGGCGGCCGGCGCGGCCGCGCTGGCGGATGGTCTTGCCGACGGGGTGATCCTGGTGCACGACGGTGCCCGGCCCCTCGTATCGCCGGCCCTCGTCGACGCGGTCGCCGCCGCCGCGGCCACGTACGGCGCCGCGATCCCCGTGATGCCGGTGACCGACACGCTGAAGCGGGTCGAGGGCGGACGCGTCGCGGCCACCGTGGATCGGACCGGCCTCGTCGCCGCGCAGACCCCGCAGGGCGTTCGACGCGACGTGCTCGCGGCCGCCTACGCGGCGTTCCCGCCCGATGGGCCGGAGACGTGGACCGACGAGGCCGCCCTGCTCGAGGCCTGTAGAATCCCGGTCCATGCGATCCCCGGCGAAGCGGCCAACCTGAAGGTGACCCTGCCCGACGATCTCCGGCTGGTGGAGACGGCGCTCGTCCACGCGGGCCGGGTCGCCGCGGACTCGCGCGCCCCGCGGGCCGCCCGGGTGGGCATCGGCGACGACGGGCACTCGTTCGGGCCGGGCTCGCCGCTCGCCCTCGGGGGCGTCGACATCGATGGGGCGCCGCGCCTGCACGGCCACTCGGATGGCGACGTCGTGCTCCACGCGGTCTGCGATGCGCTCCTTGGCGCGGCCGGGCTCGGCGATCTCGGGCGCCTCTTCCCGCCCGGCCCCGCGACGCCGGCGGGCATCGCGAGCGCGCGCTCCTGGCCGAGTGCGTCCGCCGCGTCCGGGCGGCCGGCCTGCAGCCGCTCTCCGTGGACGTCACGATCGTCGCCGCCCGCCCGCGGCTGGCCGCCCGGCTGCCGGAGATGCGCGAGGCCATCGCGCGCCTGCTCGCCGTGCCCGCCGACCGGGTGAGCGTCAAGGCGTCGACGGGGAACCTGGCGGGGTGGGAGGGCGCCGGCCGCGGCATCTCCGCGCGCGCGATCGCCGTCGTCGGGGAGGCGTCCGGGTGACGGTCCGGCTCCACGACACGCTCACCGGGGACCTGCAGGCCCTCGACCCGCTCGAGGCCGGGCACGTCCGGATCTACTCGTGCGGCCCGACGGTCTATGGGCCCGCCCACGTCGGGAACTTCCGGTCGTTCCTCTTCGCGGACGTGCTCGTGCGCTACCTCCGATGGCGGGGGTACCGGGTCACGTGGGTCATGAACCTGACCGACGTGGACGACAAGATCATCCGGGGCGCCGCGGCCGAAGGGATCGGGATCGAGGCGCTCGCGGCGCGGCACATCGAGGGGTTCCTGGCCGATGCGGCTACGCTCAGGATGACGACCCCGGACGTGCTGCCCCGGGCGACCGCCCACATCCCCCAGATGGTGGAGCTGGTCGGGACGCTCCTCGAGCGGGGGAACGCCTACCGGACCGATGACGGCTCGGTCTTCTTCCGGATCGCCTCGTGGCCCGCGTATGGACGCCTGGCGCGGCTGGATCCCGACGCGATGCGCGTCGGCGAGCGCGTCGCCGCCGACGAGTACTCGAAGGACGACGCCCGCGACTTCGTCCTGTGGAAGGCGGCCAAGCCCGGCGAGCCGAGCTGGGACACCGCGGTCGGGTCGGGACGGCCCGGCTGGCACCTCGAGTGCTCGGCCATGAGCATGGCCTACCTCGGCCGCTCGTTCGACATCCACACCGGCGGCGTCGACCTCATCTTCCCGCACCACGAGGACGAGATCGCCCAGTCGGAGGCCGCGACCGGCGAGCCGTTCGTCCGGACCTGGCTCCACTGCGCGCACCTCCAGATGGGCGGTCGCAAGATGGCCAAGTCGGAGGGCAACATCGCGCGGGTCTCCGAGCTCCTCGCCACCGGCCTGGAGCCGCGCGCGCTTCGCTATGCGCTGATCGCGGCGCACTATCGGACGGGCATGAGCTTCAGCGACGACTCGCTGGCCGCTGCCGCGGCCGCGGTCGACCGCCTGGACGCGTTCGCCGCGGCCCTCGCCGCCTATGGCAACGACGCCGCCAGACGATCCCGGCCTCCCGGCGGCGATCGACGCCGCCCGCGAGCGCGTTCGCGGCCGCGATGGACGACGACCTCGGGATCTCCGCCGCCCTCGCGGCGGTGTTCGAGCTCGTGCGCGACGTGAACCGGCGGATCGCCAGCCGGACCATCTCGACCGCCGACGCCGGGCGAGCCCTCGACGCGCTCCGCGACCTCGACCGGGTCCTCGGCGTCCTCCCCGACGCGCGGGAGCCCGCCCTCGACGCCGACCTCGCCGAGCTGCTCGACCTGCGGGCGGCCGCCCGCGCCGCGCGCGACTGGGCGGCATCGGATCGGCTGCGGGACGAGCTGGCCGTCCCGCGGGATCGCGGTGGAGGACTCGCGGGACGGGCAGCGCTGGCGCCGCGTCGGGATCGCGTCGGGTGCCTGAACCGCCGAACCCTCGTCGGCCGCGGCGCGACGACGGGCCGCCGTGGCGGAAGGAAGGGCGGCACGATCAGTCCCGCTGGCCCGGCCAGGGCGGCCCGGCGGGGAACGCCGTGGGCGGGTCGCGGCGTCCCGGGCCGCACGCGCGGGCCGGGCGCGCCCGGCTGGACCCGGCGGCTCGACGCGGACCGGGGCGGCGTCGGAGGGCAGGGCGCGCAGGACGGCCCGGGTCGCATGATGCCGGGCGTGCCGGGCGTCCCGCGCCGAGGGGCGCCGATCGGTCGTCCGGGCGCCTCGGATGGCCCGCGCCGTGCGGCGCCATCCGGTCGTCCCGCTGGCGTCGATGGATACCCCGGGCACGGTCCGGAGCGCGCGTGGCGCCGGAGCGTCCCTCCTTCGGTCCCCGGACGCGGCCGCCGTGGCAGCCCCCGGGACACGGGCCCGGCGCGGGCGGCGCCTCGGAGGGGAACCGGCCCGGCGACCCCGCGCCGGGTCGTCCGACCCGTCCGGCGTTCACCCCGGGTCCACGTCCCAGGCGCCCGTCCACACCGGCCGTTCGACGACGGCCGCCCGTGGCCCGCAGCCCGCGGAGCCCAGCGTCCGTCCGGCGCGGCGCTCGTGATGGCCGACGACGAGGAGCTCGTGGCCGGCCGGCGCCCCGTGGAGGAGGCCTTCGTCGCGGGCCGCGCCGCGCGTCGCCTGCTCGTGACGCCCCAGCGCCGCGATGCGCTCGAGCGGCTCGTGCTCCACGCGACCGCCCTGCGGATCCCGATCGTCGAGGTCGAGGGCGGGACCCTGACGGCGACCGCCGGGTTCGACGGGCACCAGGGCGTGGCGCTGGTGGTGGAGGCCCGGCGTTTCGCGGCCCCGGACGAGATCCTCGCCCATGCGATCGGTCACGACGCCGCGCCGTTCGTCCTCGCGCTCGACTCTCTCGAGGATCCCCAGAACCTCGGGTCGCTGCTGCGCAGCGCGGAGGCGGCCGGCGTCGACGGCGTGCTGTTCCCGACGCGCCGCCAGGCGCCGCTCAGCCCGGCCGCGGTCAAGGCGTCCGCGGGCGCAACGGAGCACCTGCTGCTTGCTCCCGGTCGACGACCTCGCGGGCGCGCTCGCCGGCCTCCACCTGCGCGGCCTCCGGATCGTGGGCGCCGACGCGGACGCCGCCCTGACCTATCGCGAGGCGGACCTTCGCGGCCCGCTCGTGCTGGTCGTCGGCAGCGAAGGGCGCGGCCTCGCGCCGCCGATCCGGCGTCGCTGCGACCTGCTCGTCCGGATCCCGATGCGCGGCCACATCGCGTCGCTGAATGCCGCCGTCGCGGGCTCGATCCTCGTCTTCGAGGCGGCCATGCAGCGCGGCGCGCCGGAGGCACCTCCTCCGATGCGTCTCGACGGCGGTCTCGCGCCTGACCCGGCCCCCGGCGCCCACGCTCCAGCCCGCAGCGGCGACGCGGCGTCCGACCCTGCGCCCGGTCCCGGTGCTCCGACCGCGACGGCCGATCCCGACGTCGACACGGCCGGTGGCGCGCCCGCGCTGCACCCCGCGGGCGCACGGACGGGATGCCCGGCTGAGCCGGTCCGCGAGGCCGCGCTTGACCGCGATCGTGGCCGCCGCCTATGATGGCCGCCGCGCCTCGGAGACGACTGCGGTGTTCTCCTGCGCCTTGCCGACGTAGCTCAATTGGTAGAGCAGCGGTTTTGTAAACCGCCGGTTCCGGGTTCGAGTCCCGTCGTCGGCTCCAATTGAAGACGTCGGCCGGGCGCACCACGGAGCCGCAGCTCCCGTTCGACCGCGCGGTTCCGGTGGGTAGGTTGAGCAGGTGGTGAGCTCAGCTGACTGTAAATCAGCCGTCAACGACTGTAGAGGTTCGATTCCTCTCCTGCCCACCATCAACCCCGCGACTCCGGTCCGGGGCCCACATAGCTCAGCCGGCAGAGCACTTCCTTGGTAAGGAAGAGGTCATGGGTTCGAATCCCATTGTGGGCTCCAGCAATCTCGTTTAGCCCCGTCCATAGGTAGCAGGTAGACGCGCACGTGGCGAAGAAGAAGTTCGAGCGGACGAAGCCGCACGTCAACATCGGCACGATCGGCCATATCGATCACGGCAAGACGACGCTGACCGCGGCGATCACGAAGTACCTCGCCCTCAAGGGCGGGGCGGTGTACCGCGCGTTCGACACGATCGACAACGCGCCCGAGGAGCGCGAGCGCGGGATCACGATCGCGATCGCCCACGTGGAGTACGAGACCGACGCCCGCCATTACGCGCACGTCGACTGCCCGGGCCACGCCGACTACATCAAGAACATGATCACCGGGGCCGCCCAGATGGACGGCGCCATCCTGGTCGTGGCCGCCACCGACGGGCCCATGCCCCAGACCCGGGAGCACATCCTCCTGGCCCGCCAGGTGGAAGTCCCCTACATGGTGGTCTTCCTCAACAAGGTCGACGCGGTCGACGACCCCGAGCTGCTCGACCTCGTCGAGCTCGAGGTCCGCGAGCTCCTGACCAAGAACCACTTCCCGGGCGACGACATCCCGGTCATCCGCGGCTCCGCCCTCAAGGCCCTCGAGGCGACCGGCGGCGTGGACGACCCGGCCTACGCCTGCATCCAGGAGCTGATGGATGCGGTCGACTCCTACATCCCGACCCCCGAGCGCCCGGTCGACAAGCCCTTCCTGATGCCCGTCGAGGACGTCTTCGGGATCAAGGGCCGGGGCACCGTGGCCACCGGGCGCATCGAGCGCGGCATCGTCAAGGTCGGCGACGAGGTCGAGATCGTCGGCATCCGGCCGACCCGCAAGGTCGTCGTGACCGGCGTCGAGATGTTCAAGAAGCTGCTCGACCAGGGCCAGGCCGGCGACAACGTGGGCTGCCTCCTGCGCGGCATCGAGCGCGAGGACATCGAGCGCGGCCAGGTGCTCGCCAAGGCGGGCTCGGTCAAGCCCCACACCAAGTTCACCGCCCAGGTCTACGTCCTGACCAAGGAGGAGGGCGGCCGCCACACCCCCTTCTACAACGGCTACCGGCCCCAGTTCTACCTCCGCACGACCGACGTGACCGGGGCCATCGGCCTCCCCGACGGCGCCGAGATGATCATGCCCGGCGACAACGTCGAGATGAAGGTCGAGCTCATCACCCCGATCGCGATCGAGATCGGGCAGCGCTTCGCGATCCGCGAGGGTGGCCGAACCGTCGGCGCCGGCGCGATCGTGAGCATCGTCGAGTAGCCCGATGCCGAAAGCCGCCGATCACCGGCCGATCGTTCAGCTCGCCTGTACCGAGTGCAAGGAGCGGACGTACACCACGCGCAAGAACAAGAGGAACGATCCCAACCGGATCGAGCTTCGGAAGTACTGCCCGCGGGAGCGCCGCCACACCCTGCATCGCGAGGCGAAGTAACAGGGGGATCCACAGGGGCGTAGCTCAATTGGCAGAGCACCGGTCTCCAAAACCGGTGGTTGTAGGTTCGAGTCCTATCGCCCCTGCCAGCCTTTCGACCCCGCCTACCAGGGAAGTGCAGTAGCCCATCGTGCGACGCATCCGTCGGTTCATCGATGAATCGTGGTCCGAACTCAAGAAGGTCTCCTGGCCCACGCGCGACCAGGTGCGCAACCTGACCGTGCTCGTCTTCGCGGTGAGCGCGGCCATCGGCGTGTTCATCGCGGCCTGGGACTTCGTCTTCACCGAAGCGGTCCGGCTCATCACGCCGGCGGCATAGGGGACGCAGATGACCGAGATGGTCCGGGCTCCCGAGAAGCGCTGGTTCGTGATTCACACGTACTCGGGCTACGAGAACAAGGTCAAGGCGAACCTCGAGCACCGCATCGAGTCGATGGGCATGGAGGACAAGATCTTCCAGGTGCTCGTCCCGATGGAGGACGAGATCGAGATCAAGCAGGGCCAGCGGCACACCGTCCAGAAGAAGGTGTTCCCCGGCTACGTCCTCGTGGAGATGATCTACGACCCCGAGTCCTGGTACGTCGTCCGGAACACGCCGGGCGTCACGAGCTTCGTCGGCACCGGCAACATCCCGGGCAGCCGAAGCGAGCCGATCCCGCTCGAGGAGCACGAGGTCAAGCAGATCCTGCGCCAGATGGGCGTGGAGACGCCGAAGTACCGCGTCGCGTTCACCAAGGGCCAGAGCGTCCGGGTGACCGACGGGCCGTTCGCCGAGTTCGTCGGCACGGTCGACGAGGTCGACCCGGAACGCAACAAGGTCAAGGTCCTCGTCAGCATCTTCGGCCGCGAGACCCCCGTCGAGCTCGACCTTCTCCAGGTCGAGAAGCTCTGATCGAAAGGAACATCGGCCACCGTGGCGAAGAAGATCCGCATCGTCCTGACCCTCCAGCTGCCGGCCGGCAAGGCCACGCCGGCGCCGCCCGTCGGCACCGCGCTGGGCCCCCACGGCATCAACATCATCGAGTTCACCAAGAGCTATAACGAGAAGACCGCCGACAAGGCGGGCCAGATCATCCCGGCGCAGATCACGGTCTTCGAGGACCGCTCCTTCACGTTCATCCTCAAGACGCCGCCGGCCGCCGACCTGCTCCGCAAGGCCGCCGGGATCGACAAGGGCGCCGCGACCGCCAGCCGCGAGACCGCCGGCCGCGTGACCCGCGACCAGGTCCGCGAGATCGCCGGCCAGAAGCTCGCCGACCTCAACGCGAACAACATCGAGGCCGCCATGCGGCAGGTCGAGGGGACCGCGCGGAGCATGGGCATCGAAGTCGTCGGCTGACCGACGACGACGCGTTCCGGCCGCGCTCGAGCCGGACGAGCACCCCGCGTGACGGGGGAGGCCGGAACGCCGGCCGCCAGCACGAGGAGCCAGGCATGGCCCAGCACGGCAAGAAGTATCGCGAGGCATTCGGCCTGATCGACCGGACCCGGGCCTATCCGCCCGCCGAGGCGGTCGACCTGGTCAAGAAGACCTCGGTCGTCAACTTCGATCCCTCGGTGGAGGCGCACCTTCGCCTCGGCGTCGACCCGCGCCACGCCGACCAGATGGTGCGCGGCACGGTCGTCCTCCCGCACGGCACCGGCAAGGTCGTCCGCGTGGCCGTCTTCGCCCAGGGCGAGAAGGCCCAGGAGGCGCTTCGCGCCGGCGCGGACGAGGTCGGCGGCGAGGACCTCGTGAAGAAGATCGAGGGCGGCTGGCTCGAGTTCGACGTCGCCGTCGCGACGCCGGACATGATGGGGATGGTCGGCAAGCTCGGCCGCATCCTCGGCCGGCGCGGCCTCATGCCGAACCCCAAGGCCGGCACCGTCACCTTCGACGTGGAGCGCGCGATCAACGAGGTGAAGGCCGGGCGCGTCGAGTACAAGGTCGACAAGTCCGGGATCATCCACGTGCCCGTGGGCAAGGCAAGCTTCGAGGCCACCGCGCTCGTCGCGAACCTCGCCGTCCTCCTCGACGCGATCAACCGGGCCAAGCCGGCCGGCGCCAAGGGGACCTACCTGAAGGGCCTCACGATCGCCAGCACCATGAGCCCCGGGGTCCGGGTGGACCTGCCCGGCCTGCTCGCGGTCGCCAGCGCCGCCTGAGGCACCGGGCCCGACCGGCGCACGTCGCGCCGGCAGGCTGTACCATCACACGCCGCGGCGGCCGAGAGGCGCGTCGCCAGCACGAAGACGGACCGCCGCAGACAGCCTGCGCCCGCGGACCGGAGCCCGATCACACGGGATGCCGGTCGGGGCTTGATCCGTCGGACCGGATCGTTCGATCGGGACGCGATCGGGAGACGCGAATGCGGAGCATTCGCCGAAACCGACGCGAAGCGGTCCGCCGGGGACGCCGACGAGCACGCCGAGGCAGGACGCCGACCGCGAGCCCTCACCGGAGGCGCCCGCTGCGGACCCTGCAGGACGCGAGGAAGCGCCGTCAGGCAGGGGATCCCGCCGGGTGGATCCACCGGGCGCGCCGGACGCGCGCAGCGCAGCAGAGGGCCCTATGCCGACCGACGCGAAGCGCGCCACCGTGGCCGAGCTCCGGGGCGACCTGTCCCGCAGCACCACGCTCGTCACGACCGAGTACCGCGGGTCTGACCGTGAAGGACCTCGGCGAGATCCGGCGGGCGCTTCGGAAGCAGCACGTCACCTACCGGGTCGTGAAGAATCGCCTCATGCGGATCGCCGCGGAGCAGGAGGGGAACCCGGGCGTCGACGCGCTCCTCCGGGGTCCGTCGGCCATCGCCTTCGGGAGCGGCGACGAGGCGCTCGTCGCACGGACCGTCCTCGAGGCCGTCCGTCCCTACAAGCTCGTGAAGGTCACGGGCGGCGTCGTCGGCGGGAAGTCCCTCGACCTCGAGGGCGTGTCCAGGCTCGCGACCCTCCCGTCCCGCGAGATCCTCCTTGCCCAGCTCGCCGGCGCCTTCAGCGCCCCGGCCACGCAGGTCGCCGGGCTCATGGCCGCGAACCTGCGGAACCTCGGCTACGCGCTGACCCAGCTCCAGGAGCAGAAGGCGCAGGCCGCGGCCTAGGCGCCACGGTCCCGGACCCGAACCCGAACCGCGCCCGCTCGCCGCGGGCGACCATCCCAAGGAGACATGAACGCAATGGCCACCCTCACCCACGACGAGCTGCTCGACCAGATCGGCGCGATGACGCTCGTCGAGGTCGCCGATTTCATCAAGAAGTTCGAGGCGAAGTTCGGCGTCACGGCCGCCGCCCCGGCCGCAGCCGCCGCCGCGCCGACCGCCGCGGCCGCTCCGGTCGAGGCCGTCGAGGAGCAGACCGAGTTCACGGCGGTCCTCGCCGAGATCGGCCCGAACAAGATCCCCGTCATCAAGGTCGTGCGCGAGCTCACCGGCCTCGGCCTCAAGGAGGCCAAGGATCTCGTCGACCAGTTCCCGAAGCCCGTCAAGGAAGGCGTCGCGCGGGACGAGGCCGAGAAGATCAAGGCGGCCCTCGAGGCCCAGGGCGCCAAGGTCGAGATCAAGTAGCTGCACGACCGCCTCGCTCGGAGCGCCGGCCGCACCTCGCAGCCCTGCCGACCGACACGCCGCCGCGCCGGGATGGTGCATCGCGTCACCACCCCGGCGTTCGCGTGCGCTTGACAAGTCCTGCGTGAGCGATACAATTTCCAATTCCGTGAGCGCGGCCCTCTTTCCCTTCTCCCTCCTCCGTCAAGGAGCGGTTCATGCTGCCTGTCGCTGATTCCTCGACCCTCGCGCCGTCCGGCCGGATCTCGTACGCCCGAATCTCGGAAAAGCGCGAGATCCCCAACCTGATCGAGCTCCAGGTCCGATCCTTCGCCTGGTTCATCGAGCGGGGCCTTCGCGAGCTGTTCGACGAGATCAGCCCGATCAAGGACTTCACCGGCAAGGTGATGGAGCTCCAGTTCCTGGACTACGAGTTCGGGGACCCGAAGTACTCCGAGCTCGAGTGCCGGACGCGCGACCAGACGTTCAGCAAGCCGCTCTACGTCAACGTCGAGCTCCTGATCAAGGAGACCGGCGAGATCCAGCGCCAGCGCGTCTACATGGGCGACTACCCGTGGATGACGGAGCTGGGCACGTTCATCATCAACGGCGCCGAGCGCGTCGTGGTGAGCCAGCTCGTGCGCTCGCCGGGCGTCTACTACGGCAAGGTCGAGGATCCCAGCTCGGGCCGCGACCTGTACACGGCCAAGGTGATCCCGAACCGCGGCGCCTGGCTCGAGTTCGAGACGTCCAACCGGGACCTCCTCTCGGTGAAGGTGGACCGCAAGCGCAAGATCGCGGCGACCACCTTCCTGCGCGCCGTGGGCTACGAGCGCGACGAGGAGATCGCGGCGCTCTTCGGGGGCCTCGACGACAACCCGGAGCACCCGTACATCGCCGCGACGCTCGACAAGGACCCGACGAACACGCAGGCCGAGGCCCTCATCGAGGTCTACAAGAAGCTGCGGCCGGGCGATCCGCCCACCGGGGACAACGCGCGTCAGCTGGTGGAGAGCCTCTTCTTCAACTTCCGCCGCTACGACCTCGGGCGGGTCGGGCGCTACAAGTTCAACAAGAAGCTGGACGCGATCGCCGCGCGCATGGGCTACGAGCTGCCACGCGAGGACCCGTCCAACCCGCACCTGGGCCGGACGATCACGCGCGAGGACATCGCCGCGATCGTGGGCCAGCTGATCATCCTCAACAACGGGGGCGGCCAGCCCGACGACATCGACCACCTCGGCAACCGCCGCATCCGCGCGAACGGCGAGCTGATCCAGAACGCGTTCCGGATCGGGCTCCTCCGCATGGAGCGGGTGGTCCGGGAGCGGATGACGATCCAGGAGATCGACAAGGCGACGCCGAACGCGCTGATCAACATCCGGCCCGTCTCGGCCGCGATGAAGGAGTTCTTCGGGGGGAGCCAGCTCTCCCAGTTCATGGACCAGACGAACCCGCTCGCCGAGCTGACGAGCAAGCGGCGGCTCTCCGCGCTGGGCCCGGGCGGGCTCTCGCGCGAGCGGGCCGGCTTCGACGTCCGCGACGTCCACCACAGCCACTACGGCCGCATCTGCCCGATCGAGACGCCGGAAGGCCCGAACATCGGCCTGATCGGCTCGCTCGCGACGTTCGGCCGGATCAACGACTACGGCTTCATCGAGACCCCGTACCGGAAGGTCCGCCGGAGCATCGCCTGGGACGACCCCGACCTGGCGTCGTACGAGGCGGGCAGCCGACCTGGTCGGCAAGGGCGGCGAGATCGTGGTCCGCAAGGGCGAGCCGCTCTCGGCCGCCGGCGGCCACCGAGCTGAAGCGCCAGAAGGCGCAGGCCTTCCCGATCCGCCCCGTCGTCACCGACGAGATCGTCTATCTCGCCGCCGACGAGGAGGAGGAGCACCACGTCGCCCAGGCCAACGCGACGCTCGACGAGGCGGGGCACTTCACGGCCAACCGCGTGCCGTGCCGGTTCCGGGACATCTTCCCGGAGGTCGCGCCGGACCGCATCGAGTACATGGACGTCAGCCCGAAGCAGGTCGTCTCCGTGGCGACCGCGCTCATCCCGTTCCTCGAGCACGACGACGCGAACCGCGCCCTGATGGGCTCGAACATGCAGCGCCAGGCCGTCCCGCTCCTCGAGCCCGAGGCGCCCATCGTGGGCACCGGCATGGAGCGGCGCGCGGCCCAGGACTCGGGCCAGGTCGTGCTGGCCCGCGGGGCCGGCGTCGTGACCTCCGTGACCGCCGATCGGATCCTCGTCGAGGAGGACGCCGGCGAGCTGCGCACCTACCCTCTCCAGAAGTTCGTCCGATCCAACCAGGGAACCTGCATCAACCAGCGCCCGATCGTGGACGTCGGGCACCGCGTCGGGCCCGGCGACCCGATCGCCGACTCGTCGTCCACGGACGGCGGCGAGCTGGCCCTCGGCCGCAACATCCTCGTGGCGTTCATGAGCTGGGAGGGTGGCAACTACGAGGACGCCATCGTCATCAGCGACCGCCTCGTCCGCGAGGACCTGTTCACCAGCATCCACATCGAGAAGCACGAGATCGAGTCGCGCGACACGAAGCTCGGGCCCGAGGAGATCACCCGCGACATCCCGAACGTCGGCGAGGAGTCCCTCAAGGACCTCGACGAGGAGGGGATCGTCTACATCGGCGCCGAGGTGCGGCCGGGCGACATCCTGGTCGGCAAGATCACGCCGAAGGGCGAGACGGAGCTGACCGCGGAGGAGCGCCTCCTGCGCGCGATCTTCGGCGAGAAGGCCCGCGAGGTGAAGGACTCCTCGCTGCGCCTCCCGCACGGCGAGCGCGGCAAGGTCGTGGACGTCAAGGTGTTCACGCGCGAGGACTCCGAGCTGATGCCCGGCGTGAACAAGCTGGTGCGGGTCTCGGTGGCGCAGAAGCGCAAGGTCAGCGTCGGCGACAAGATGGCCGGCCGGCATGGCAACAAGGGCGTCATCGCCAAGATCCTCCCGCAGGAGGACCTGCCGTTCCTCCCGGACGGATCCCCGGTCGACATCATCCTCAACCCGCTCGGCGTGCCGAGCCGCATGAACATCGGCCAGATCCTCGAGACCCATCTCGGCTGGGCGCTCGCAACGCTCGGCCTCAAGGCCGCGACCCCCGTCTTCGACGGCGCGACCGAGGAGCAGATCCGCGAGGCGCTCCGCGCGGCCAAGGTCGACTGGGCCAAGGACGGCCACCTCCCGGAGGACGGCAAGATCGACCTCCGCGACGGCCGGACCGGCGAGGGCTTCGCCCGGGACATCACCGTCGGCCAGATCTACATGCTGAAGCTCCACCACCTGGTGGAGGACAAGATCCACGCCCGGTCCACGGGCCCCTACAGCCTCATCACCCAGCAGCCGCTCGGCGGCAAGGCCCAGTTCGGCGGCCAGCGCTTCGGGGAGATGGAGGTCTGGGCGCTCGAGGCCTACGGCGCGGCGAACATCCTGCAGGAGCTCCTCACCGTCAAGTCCGACGACGTCATGGGCCGTGTCCAGACGTACGAGGCGATCGTCAAGGGCGAGGAGATCCAGCCGCCCGGCGTGCCCGAATCGTTCAAGGTGCTCCTCAAGGAGCTCCAGAGCCTCGGGCTCAGCGTCGAGATCCTCAACGAGAACGACGAGGAGATCCGGTTCGTGGAGGACGTCTCCGCCTACCCGCTCCCTGACCTCGGCGGGATCAACCTCGCCGGGTTCGAGGACTAGCCCCCGCCTTCACATCGCGGGGCCGGCGCTCGGCCGGCCCGGCCCCGCTCGCACCCGGTCCGTATCGCGCCGCTGAAGAGCCGCGGCGGCGCGGAGGAGAACCATGCTCGAGGTCAACAACTTCAACGCCATCCGTATCTCGCTGGCGTCGCCGGAGCAGATCCGCGACTGGTCGTCGGGCGAGGTCACGAAGCCCGAGACGATCAACTACCGGACCCTCAAGCCCGAGAAGGACGGCCTCTTCGACGAGCGCATCTTCGGTCCCACCAAGGACTGGGAGTGCTACTGCGGCAAGTACAAGCGCATCCGGTACAAGGGCATCATCTGCGACAAGTGCGGCGTCGAGGTCACCCGCGCCAAGGTCCGGCGCGAGCGGATGGGCCACATCCAGCTGGCCAGCCCCGTCAGCCACATCTGGTACTTCAAGGGCACGCCGTCCCGCCTCGGCATCCTCCTCGACATCAGCCCGCGCAACCTCGAGCGAATCCTCTACTTCGCGCTCTACATCGTCACCCACGTCGACGAGGACGCGCGCAGGCGCGCCCTCATGGCTCTCGACGAGGAGGCCGAGGGGCGCGGCGGCACCGGCAAGGGCGGCGACGACTTCGAGGACGAGCAGCGATCCACGTTCGCGCGCCAGAAGGACGAGCTCGTGGCGGCCCAGGCCGCCCTGCTCGCGGACCTCGAGGCCGAGCGTTCCCGCCGGACCGACGAGATCAGCGGCGCGGCGAAGGAGATCCAGGCGCGCCTCACCGAGCTCAAGTCCGGCGTCACCGAGGAGACCGTCGCGTTCGCTCCCACCGGCGAGGTGGTTCTCGCGGCCGGCGAGAAGGGCTCCAAGGAGGCCGTCGCCCGGCTCCGCAAGATCGCCACGGCCGAGTCGGAGCGCGTGACCGAGGAGTTCCGCCTCCGCGAGCAGGGCGAGCAGCGCGCCACCGAGCAGAAGATCGCCGATCTCGAGATCGAGATGCGTGCCGCGCTCGACGCACGTCGCGAGGAGCGCAAGCACGCGGCCGAGGGCCGCAAGGACGAGATCCGGCGCCAGCGTGACGAGATCGAGGGCCTCAAGCCGCTCGTGACGCTCTCCGAGACGGACTTCCGCTATCTCGACGAGCGCTACGGCGCCGGGGCGGGTGCCCGCGGCGGCCGGATCTTCTGGGCCGGGATGGGCGCCGAGGCCGTCCGCGACATCATCACGCGGATGGAGCTCGAGGAGCTGGGTCGGACCCTGCACGTCGAGGTCCGGACCACCTCCGGGCAGCGTCGCAAGAAGGCGATCAAGCGGCTCCGCCTGATCGAGGCGTTCCGCCGCTCGGGCACGCGGCCCGAGTGGATGATCCTGTCGGTGCTGCCGGTGCTCCCGCCGGAGCTGCGGCCGATGGTCCAGCTCGACGGCGGCCGCTTCGCGACCTCCGACCTCAACGACCTCTACCGGCGCGTCATCAACCGCAACAACCGGCTCAAGCGGCTCCTGGAGCTGGGCGCCCCCGAGATCATCATCCGCAACAAGAAGCGGATGCTGCAGGAGGCGTGCGACGCCCTGGTCGACAACGGCCGCCGCGGCCGCGCGATCGCCGGGACCGGGAACCACCGCCTCAAGAGCCTCTCCGACATGCTCAAGGGCAAGCAGGGCCGGTTCCGCCAGAACCTGCTCGGCAAGCGCGTCGACTACTCGGGCCGCTCGGTCATCGTGGTCGGGCCGGAGCTCAAGCTCCACCAGTGCGGCCTGCCCAAGAAGATGGCCCTCGAGCTGTTCAAGCCGTTCGTCATGCGCCAGCTCGTGGAGAAGGGCTTCGCCCACAACATCAAGAGCGCGAAGCGCATCGTGGAGCGGGTGAACCCGGCGGTCTGGGACGTCCTCGAAGAGGTCATCAAGGACCACCCGGTCCTCCTGAACCGCGCCCCCACGCTCCACCGGCTCGGCATCCAGGCCTTCATGCCGGTCCTCGTCGAGGGCTCCGCGATCCAGATCCACCCGCTCGTCTGCACGGCCTTCAACGCCGACTTCGACGGCGACCAGATGGCGGTCCACGTGCCGCTCTCCACGGCCGCCCAGGAAGAGGCGCGGACGATGCTGCTCTCGACCTCGAACCTGCTGTCGCCTGCCGACGGAAGCCCGATCGTCTCGCCGACGCAGGACATGGTCCTGGGCTGCTACTACCTCACCACGGACGTCCCGGAGCGGGACCGCGACGGCAACCTGCCGGCGCCGCGCCCATTCGCGGACGAGGAGGCGGCGCTCCTCGCGTACGAGCTCTCGAGCGGCGGCATGGCGGGCGGCAGCAGCCGCACGTCCGGCCCGTTCGCCGACGGCGATGCGCGGTCCGACATGGTCTATGCGCCGGTCGCCCTGCGCCTGCACGAGCCCATCGAGGTCAGCGTCAAGACCTGGGACGACGAGGCCGGCGCGCTCGTCGATCGCCGGATCGTCACGACCGTCGGCCGGATCATCTTCAACCAGGTCATCCCGGAGCAGCTCCGGTTCGTGAACCGGGAGATGCGCCGGACGGCGCCGGCGCCCCTGCCGGGCGGCCTCCGCGAGCTCGTCGACCGCTGCTACCGCCACCTCGGGCCCACCGCCACCGCCCACCTCGTGGACGGCATCAAGCGGATCGGGTTCGAGTACGCAACCCGCGGCGGCATGACGATCGCCGTCTCCGACATCGAGGTCCCGATCGAGAAGAAGGCGCTCCTCGCGGACGCCGACGGCCAGGTCACCAGGATCGACGGCCAGTACCAGCGCGGCCTCATCACCGAGGACGAGCGCTACGAGGCCGTCGTCGACGTCTGGCAGAAGACGTCGCGCACGCTCTCGGACAAGATGATGGCCAACCTCGACCCGCAGAGCGCGGTCGCGATGATGACCACCTCCGGGGCCCGCGGCAACAAGGGCAACATCGGCCAGCTCGGCGCGATGCGCGGCCTGATGGCCGACCCGTCCGGGCGGATCATCGACGTCCCGGTGCGGAGCAACTTCCGCGAGGGCATGACCGTCCTCGAGTACTTCATCTCCACCCACGGCGCCCGCAAGGGCCTCGCCGACACCGCGCTGCGAACCGCCGACTCCGGCTACCTGACCCGGCGTCTCGTCGACGTCGCCCAGGACGTCATCACCCGGGACGACGACTGCGGGACGGAGGAGGGGAGCTGGATCACGCGCTCCGAGCCCGACGAGCCCGTCGGCGAGGAGGACGTGTTCGCCCGTCGCCTGGTCGGCCGGTTCGCCGCAGCGACCATCGCCGCTGCGGACGGCACCGTCTTCGCCGAGCGCAACGAGGAGCTCAACGAGGAGGTCGCCTCCCGCATCGCGGGGGCCGGCATCCAGGAGGTCCTGGTCCGCAGCCCGCTCACCTGCGAGGCGCGCTACGGCGTCTGTCGCATGTGCTACGGCCGCAACCTCGCCACGGGCTCGCTCGTGGGCGTGGGCGAGGCCGTCGGGATCATCGCCGCCCAGTCGATCGGCGAGCCGGGAACCCAGCTCACGATGCGGACGTTCCACACCGGCGGCGTGGCCCAGGCCGGGGCCGACATCACCGCGGGCCTGCCGCGCGTCGAGGAGCTGTTCGAGGCCCGCATCCCCAAGGGGAAGGCCGAGATCAGCCACATCGACGGGATCGTCGAGATCATCCGGTCCGACCTCTCGACGAAGGTCAAGGTGACCAGCGTCGAGGGATTCGATGCGCCGCTCCGGCTGCCACCGGGGGCCGAGCTCCTGGCCGCGGCCGGCGACCTCGTCGAGAAGAGCCAGGTCCTGGCCCGCGTGTCGGGCAAGGACGGCGGCCGCGACGGGCTCGACATCGTCGCGCCGGAGAAGGGGATCCTGATCCGGGACGGCGACCAGCTCGCCGTGCGTGCCGAGGATCGCGTCGAGCGCGAGTACTCGATCCCGCACAACGCCCGGCTGCGCGTCGAGAACGGCCAGGAGATCCGGGCCGGCGACGCGATCACGGACGGGCCGATCAACCCGCAGGAGTACCTCGACACCCGCGGCAAGGATGCGGTCCAGCGCTACCTGGTGAAGGAAGTCCAGAAGGTCTACCGGAGCCAGGGCGTCACCATCAACGACAAGCACATCGAGATCATCGTCCGGCAGATGCTCCGCAAGGTTCGCATCGACCAGCCGGGCGACACGGACCTCCTGCCGACCGAGCTGATCGACCGGCTCGACTTCGAGCGGGTCAGCAACCGCGTCCTCGCGGAGGGCGGCGAGCCGGCCACCGCGCAGGTCGTGCTGCTCGGCGTGACCAAGGCATCCCTGAACACGGCGAGCTTCCTCGCGGCGGCCTCCTTCCAGGAGACCACGCGCGTGCTCACCGAGGCCGCGATCAACGGCTCCAAGGACCACCTGATCGGGCTCAAGGAAAACGTCATCATCGGCAAGCTCATCCCGGCCGGGACCGGCGCTCCGGCGAACGTCGCCACCCGCCGCGAGGCGGATCGGCGACGCGCGGCCGAGGCGCTTGCCGGCGGCGAGCTCCCGGCGGAGTTCGGCGGGGCTGCCTACAACCCGTTCCTCGAGGATGCCGCGGACGGCGGCAGCGACGACGACACGGTGCGCCTCTCCGCGCTGCTCGCAGCGACCGACGACGACGACGCGAGCGACGCGGCCGACGACGGGTTCAACCCGTTCCTGTCCGATGCCGGGGAGTCCGTCGCGGCGACGCCCAGCATCGACGAGGACGACCCCCGGCTGTGACCCAGGCGTCGGCGGGCGCGCGCCCGCCGACGACATCCCGCGAGGCGGCGGCCTTTGACACGACCGTCGCCTCACTGCTAGACTCCGCCTTCGCGGCCACGACCGGTCGGTCGTTGCTGCGTGCTCCGCCCCGGCGTTCACCGCGTCGGGCGGCAAGCGGCCAGCACTGCTGCCCGGAGACACCCGGGTGACGGGGCCGCCGGACCAGCAGACCACAGAAAGGAACAGCGTCTCCGTGCCGACGATCAGCCAGCTCGTGCGCCACGGCCGGAAGCCGAAGATCGCAAAGGTCAAGGCCCCGGCGATGCGCAAGATCTGGAACAGCCTTGACCAGCGCCAGATGCCGATCCCGGGTGCCCCCCAGAAGCGCGGTGTCTGCCTGCAGGTCCGCACGATGACGCCGAAGAAGCCGAACTCGGCCCTTCGAAAGATCGCCCGCGTCCGGCTCACGAACCAGATGGAGGTCACGGCCTACATCCCGGGGATCGGCCACAACCTCCAGGAGCACTCCGTCGTGCTCGTCCGGGGCGGCCGCGTGAAGGACCTCCCGTCCGTGAAGTACCACATCATCCGCGGCGCGCTCGATACCGCAGGCGTCCGCGACCGCAAGCAGGGCCGCTCGAAGTACGGCGCGAAAGCGACCGCGAGCCTCCCCGGCCAGAAGAAGTAGGGACCATGCCGCGTCGCGCCAGCATTCCCCGCAAGTCGAAGTACGAGACCATCCCGGCGAACCGGACGACCGCCCGCATCTCCGCGAAGCTGATGATGGACGGCAAGAAGATCCTCTCGAACCGGATCCTTCGCCAGGCCCTCGCGCGTGCCGAGGCCCAGGCCAAGCGGCCCGGCCTCGAGGTGCTCGAGACCGCCCTTCGCAACGCGACCCCGATCATCGAGGTCAAGCCCCGCCGCGTCGGCGGCGCCACCTACCAGGTCCCGGTCGAGATCCGCGGCGATCGCCGCCTCTCGCTCGGGCGTTCGGTGGCTGGTGCAGGCCGCCCGGAAGCGCAACGGCAAGAGCATGAGCGAGAAGCTCGCCTCCGAGTTCGTGGACGCGTCCAACGGGATCGGCGCCGCCGTCAAGCGCCGCGAGGACACGCACAAGATGGCCGATGCCAACAAGGCATTCAGCCACTTCAAGTGGTAGACCGGAGACCCTGACCGTGGCCCGCCTCTACCCGCTCGACCGCACCCGCAACATCGGGATCATCGCGCACATCGACGCGGGCAAGACGACCGTGACCGAGCGGATCCTCTTCTACACGAAGAAGATCTACAAGCTCGGCGAGGTCCACGAAGGCGCGGCCACGATGGACTGGATGCCGCAGGAGCAGGAGCGCGGGATCACGATCACCGCGGCGGCCACGACCTGCTTCTGGGACGATCATCGCATCAACATCATCGATACGCCCGGGCACGTGGACTTCACCATGGAAGTCGAGCGCTCGCTGCGCGTGCTCGACGGCGCGGTGGTGGTCTTCGACGGCGTGGCGGGCGTGGAGCCCCAGTCCGAGACGGTCTGGCGCCAGGCCGACCGGTACCGCGTGCCGCGGATCTGCTTCATCAACAAGCTCGACCGGACCGGCGCCGATTTCTGGCGCTGCGTCGGCATGATCGAGGACCGCCTGGGGGCGAACGCGGTCCCGATCCAGCTGCCGATCGGCCTCGAGGACAAGTTCGCCGGCGTCATCGACCTCATCCGGATGCGCGCCATCGTCTACCACGACGACCTCGGATCCGAGATCGAGGTCGTGGACATCCCGGCCGAGCATGTCGCCGAGGCGAAGAAGCATCGCGAGCGCCTCGTCGAGGCCGTCGCCGAGATGGATGACGGCCTGATGCACAAGTACCTCGAGGGGATCGAGCTCACCGAGGAGGAGCTCGTGCGCGGCCTGCGCCTGGGCACCCTCCAGTACCGGATCGTCCCCGTGCTCGCCGGGTCGGCCCTCAAGAACCGGGGCATCCAGCCGATGCTCGACGCCGTGGTCGCCTACCTTCCGTCGCCGCTCGACGTTCCGCCGGTGATCGGGGAGCAGCCGCTGACCCACGCCGAGGTCCTGCGGACCGTCGACGACGGGCAGCCGTTCAGCGCGCTCGCCTTCAAGATCGCGGCCGACCCCTTCGTGGGCAAGCTCGCGTTCTTCCGGGTCTACTCGGGCACGCTCAAGGCGGGCTCCTACGTGCTCAACTCCTCGAAGGGCAAGAAGGAGCGGATCGGCCGCATCCTCCAGATGCACGCCAACCACCGCGAGGAGATCGACGAGGTCTACGCGGGCGACATCGCCGCGGCCGTGGGCCTCAAGGAGACCTTCACCGGCGACACGCTGGCGGACCCCGACCACCCGGTGATCCTCGAGTCGATGACCTTCCCGGAGCCGGTCATCGAGGTGAAGATCGAGCCGAAGACGAAGATGGACCAGGACAAGATGGGCCTGGCCCTCCAGCGTCTTGCGGAGGAGGACCCGACGTTCCGGGTCAAGACCGACCCGGAGAGCGGCGAGACCCTCATCGCCGGGATGGGCGAGCTGCACCTCGACGTCCTCGTCGACCGCATGGTCCGGGAGTTCAAGGTCGCCGCCAACATCGGCAAGCCGCAGGTCTCCTACCGCGAGACGGTCCGGCGCGCGGCCGAGGGGAACGGGCGCTTCGTCCGCCAGACCGGCGGCAAGGGCCAGTACGGGCACGTCGTGCTCAAGCTCGAGCCGGGCGAGAAGGGCTCGGGCTACGAGTTCGTCGACAAGGTGATCGGCGGGACGATCCCGCGCGAGTACATGCGCGCGATCGACCACGGCATCCACGAGGCGCTCGACACGGGGATCTACGCGGGCTATCCGATGGTCGACGTGAAGGTCACCGTCTTCGACGGCTCCTACCACGAGGTCGACTCGAGCGAGATGGCGTTCAAGATCGCCGCCTCGATGGCCGTCAAGCTGGCCGTGGAGAAGGCCGATCCGGTCATCCTCGAGCCGCTCATGCGGGTCGAGGTGACGATGCCGGAGCAGTTCATGGGCGACGTGATCGGCGATCTCAACAGCCGGCGGGGCCAGATCGAAGGGATGGACTCGCGCGGGACGACCCAGGTCGTCCAGGCGTTCGTCCCGCTCGCGGAGATGTTCGGCTACGCGACCGACCTGCGATCCGAGACGCAGGGCCGGGCGAGCTACTCGATGGAGCTGTCTCACTACGCCGAGGTCCCCGGCAGCATCGCCGCGGAGCTCGTCCAGAAGTCAAGGGTCTAGCAGAGGCGGAGGTCCGAGGCGGGTCCAGGCGGGCCCGGCGCGGCGACGTGGAGCCAGGGAGCGCGAACAGCGATGGCGAAGAAGAAGTTCGAGCGGACGAAGCCGCACGTCAACATCGGCACGATCGGCCATATCGATCACGGCAAGACGACGCTGACCGCGGCGATCACGAAGTACCTCGCCCTCAAGGGCGGGGCGGTGTACCGCGCGTTCGACACGATCGACAACGCCCCCGAGGAGCGCGAGCGCGGGATCACGATCGCGATCGCCCACGTGGAGTACGAGACCGACGCCCGCCATTACGCGCACGTCGACTGCCCGGGCCACGCCGACTACATCAAGAACATGATCACCGGGGCCGCCCAGATGGACGGCGCCATCCTGGTCGTGGCCGCCACCGACGGGCCCATGCCCCAGACCCGGGAGCACATCCTCCTGGCCCGCCAGGTGGAAGTCCCCTACATGGTGGTCTTCCTCAACAAGGTCGACGCGGTCGACGACCCCGAGCTGCTCGACCTCGTCGAGCTCGAGGTCCGCGAGCTCCTGACCAAGAACCACTTCCCGGGCGACGACATCCCGGTCATCCGCGGCTCCGCCCTCAAGGCCCTCGAGGCCACCGGCGGCGTGGACGACCCGGCCTACGCCTGCATCCAGGAGCTGATGGACGCGGTCGACTCCTACATCCCGACCCCCGAGCGCCCGGTCGACAAGCCCTTCCTGATGCCCGTCGAGGACGTCTTCGGGATCAAGGGCCGGGGCACCGTGGCCACCGGGCGCATCGAGCGCGGCATCGTCAAGGTCGGCGACGAGGTCGAGATCGTCGGCATCCGGCCGACCCGCAAGGTCGTCGTGACCGGCGTCGAGATGTTCAAGAAGCTGCTCGACCAGGGCCAGGCCGGCGACAACGTGGGCTGCCTCCTGCGCGGCATCGAGCGCGAGGACATCGAGCGCGGCCAGGTGCTCGCCAAGGCGGGCTCGGTCAAGCCCCACACCAAGTTCACCGCCCAGGTCTACGTCCTGACCAAGGAGGAGGGCGGCCGCCACACCCCGTTCTACAACGGCTACCGGCCCCAGTTCTACCTCCGCACGACCGACGTGACCGGGGCCATCGGCCTCCCCGACGGCGCCGAGATGATCATGCCCGGCGACAACGTCGAGATGAAGGTCGAGCTCATCACCCCGATCGCGATCGAGATCGGGCAGCGCTTCGCGATCCGCGAGGGTGGCCGAACCGTCGGCGCCGGCGCGATCGTGAGCATCGTCGAGTAGCCCGATGCCGAAGCAGCGCATCCGCATCCGCCTGAAGGCCTACGACCACCGCCTGCTGGACCAGTCCGCGGCCCAGATCGTCGAGACCGCCCAGCGGACCGGCGCCGACGTGGTCGGCCCGGTTCCGCTCCCGACGCGGATCGAGAAGTTCACCGTGCTCCGCTCGCCCTTCATCGACAAGGACAGCCGGGAGCAGTTCGAGATCCGGACGCACAAGCGCCTCGTCGACATCCTCGACCCATCGGCCAAGACGGTCGATGCCCTGATGCGCCTCTCGCTCGCGGCGGGAGTCGACATCGAGATCAAGATGTGATGAAGCCTCACACGCTCACCCGTCCATGCCGCGTTGGCCTAGCGCGGTCGCTCACGCACGCGCGAGTGCGCTCGCGCCCATGCTCGGCGCCGCCTTGGCCTGAACGCGGCTGAGCGCGCGAGGAGGGCCTCGCGATGAGCATCGGACTGATCGGCCGCAAGGTCGGCATGACCCAGGTCTTCCAGGCCGACGGGACCATGATCCCGGTCAGCGTCGTGGCCGTGGGGCCGAACACCGTGACGCGTCTCCGGACGCCGGAGCGGGACGGCTACACCGCCGTGCAGCTGGGGATCGAGCCGTCGAAGAAGCTCACGAAGCCCGAGGCCGGGCAGCTCAAGGAGCTTCCCAAGGTCGCCGTGATCCGCGAGTTCCGCCTCGAGGACGTCTCCGAGTACACCGTCGGGCAGACGCTCGACGTCACCCTCTTCGCCGAGGGCGACGTGATCCACGTCACCGGCACGTCGAAGGGCAAGGGCTTCGCGGGCAACATCAAGCGGAACAACTTCCACCGCGGCCCCAAGACGCACGGCTCCGACCACCATCGCGCGCCGGGCTCGATCGGCCCGGGCACCACGCCCGGCCGCGTCTACCGCGGGATGCGGATGGCCGGCCACATGGGTGACGACCGCGTCACCGTCAAGAAGCTGCACGTCGTGCGGGTCGACACCGAGCGCAACCTCCTCCTCGTGAAGGGGTCCGTGCCCGGGGCGCCCCACGCGCTCGTCCTCGTGAAGAAGGCCTGACGATGCCGCAGACCACGCTCTATGCCCGGACGGGCGAGGCGATCGGGACGGTGGAGCTCTCCGACGAGCTCTTCGCCGCTCCCGGTGAACGCCGCCGTCCTCCACCAGGTCGTGACCGCGCAGCTGGCCGGTCGCCGCCTCGGCACCAGCGACACGAAGACCCGCGGCGAGGTCCGCGGCGGCGGCGAAGAAGCCGTACCGCCAGAAGGGGACCGGCCGCGCCCGCCAGGGTTCGCGCCGCGCGCCGCACTTCGCCGGCGGCGGCGTCGTCTTCGGGCCGCACCCGCGCTCGTACGCGCAGCGCCTGCCGCGCAAGATGAAGCGCCTCGCGCTCCGCGGCGCGCTGACCGCCAAGTTCGGCGGCGACGCCATCCGCGTCCTCGACGCCTTCGGGCTCGAGGCGATCAAGACGAAGGAGCTGCTGGGCGTCCTCGGCAACCTCAAGGTCGCCGGCCGGGTGGTCATCGTCTCGCCGGCGCGCGACGAGCGCCTCGACCTGTCGGCCCGCAACCTGCCGCGGGTCGCGGTCCTGCTCGCCGACTCGCTCAACGTCGTGGACCTGCTCAACGCGGACACCATCGTCATCGAGCAGACGGCGCTCGCCCGCCTCGAGGAGGTGTACGCATGACGCTCACCGCCCACGACGTGATCGTCCGGCCGATCATCAGCGAGAAGTCGATGGATGAGTCCGGCCGCGGGAAGTACACGTTCGAGGTCCACGGCGACGCCTCCAAGATCCAGGTCAAGGCGGCCGTCGAGGAGCTGTTCAAGGTCCAGGTGACCGCGGTCAACGTCCTCACGACGAAGGCCAAGGAGAAGCGGCGCGGCACAAAGCGCGGCCGCATCACCGGGTGGACCACGCCCTGGCGCAAGGCGATCGTGACGCTCGCCGCGGGCCAGAAGATCGAATTCTTCGAGGGGGTGTAGCGATGCCGCTCCGCAGCTACAAGCCCACCTCGGCCGGCCGGCGGTTCATGACCCGCTCGACCTTCG
The DNA here is from genome assembly GCA_963850035.1 of uncultured Chloroflexia bacterium. GTDB lineage: Bacteria > Chloroflexota > Limnocylindria > Limnocylindrales > CSP1-4 > CTSoil-043. The sequence continues at coordinate 356,954 of CAWKJP010000019.1, forward strand.
AGGAGATCACGACCAAGGAGCCGTACAAGCCGCTCCTCGAGCCCAAGAAGCGCGGCTCGGGCCGCAACAACCAGGGCCGCCTCACGGTCCGCCATCGCGGCGGCGGCGAGAAGCAGCACTACCGGATCATCGACTTCAAGCGCGACAAGATCGGCGTGCCGGCGAAGATCGCCACCGTGGAGTACGACCCGAACCGGTCGGCCCGCATCGGCCTCCTCCACTACCGGGACGGCGAGAAGCGCTACATGCTCCTGCCGCACGGCCTCAAGGTCGGCGACCTGGTGATCGCCGGGCCCGACGCCGAGGCCCGGGTCGGGAACGCCCTGCCGCTCTCGAGCATCCCGCTCGGCACCACGATCCACAACATCGAGCTCGTCCCGGGCAAGGGCGGCCAGATCGTCCGGTCGGCCGGCGGCGCGGCGCAGCTCCTTGCGAAGGAAGGCGACTACGCCACCGTCCGGCTCCCGTCGGGCGAGATGCGACGCGTCCCGCTGCGCTGCGTGGCGACGATCGGGCAGGTCTCCAACCTCGACCACGAGAACCAGAGCCTCGGGAAGGCCGGCCGGGCCCGCCACATGGGCCTTCGTCCGGAGACCCGGGGCGTCGCGATGACCCCGCGCGACCATCCGCACGGCGGCGGCGAGGGCAAGTCCCCGACGGGCATGCCCCCCAAGACGCCGTGGGGAAAGCCGGCGATGGGGTACCGGACGCGACGCGCGACGACAGGCGATCGCCTGATCGTCCGGTCGCGACACCGCAAGTCGTAGGAGGAGCAGAAGCATGTCGCGTTCGGTCAAGAAAGGACCGTTCGTCGAGGCGCGGCTCCTCGGCCGCGTCCAGGAGATGAACAAGAAGAACGAGCGGAAGATCGTCCGCACGTGGTCCCGCGCCTCGGTCGTCTTCCCGGACTTCATCGGGCACACGATCGCCGTCTACAACGGGCGCAAGCACGTGCCGGTCTACGTCACCGAGAACATGGTCGGTCATCGGCTGGGCGAGTTCGCCCCGACCCGCACGTTCCGCGGGCACGACAAGAAGACCGACCGATCCACGGCCGTGCGGTAGGGGACGAGAACGTGCGCGTGTCTGCCACTGCCAAGTATCTCCGCGGGTCCACCCGCAAGGCGAACCTCGTGACGTCGGCCATCCGCGGCCGGCGGGTCGAGGACGCGAGCGCGATCCTGCGCTTCATGCCGCAGGGAGCCGCGCGCGACGTCGCGCGCGTCCTCGCGAGCGCGACCGCGAACGCCGAGAACAACCACAACCTCGCGGCCGAGGACCTCGTGATCGTCGAGGCCCATGCGAACGAGGGACCCACCCTCAAGCGCTGGAAGCCGCGAGCCCAGGGACGGGCCTTCGCCATCCACAAGCCGATGACCCACATCACCATCGTCCTCGAAGAGCGGGAGGCCTGACATGGGACACAAGGTCCACCCGTACGGCTTCCGCCTCGGGACGAGCCGCACCTGGTCCGCGAAGTGGTACGCCGACAAGGACTACGCGACGCTGCTCCAGGAAGACCTCGCGATGCGGAAGCTCATCGAGCGCCGCCTGGCCAACGCCAGCGTCGGCGGCGTCGAGATCGAGCGCGGCATCAACTACGTGACGGTGACGATCCACACGGCCAAGCCGGGGATCGTGATCGGCAAGGGCGGCGCGAACGTCGAGGTGCTGCGCAAGCAGATCGGCGACCTCACGAAGCCCCGCAAGGTGAAGCTCGAGATCAAGGAGATCCGCCAGCCGGAGCTCGACGCGTACCTCGTGGCCGCCAACGTCGCCCAGCAGCTGAGCCGCCGGATCGCGTTCCGCAAGGCGATGAAGCAGGCGATCCAGCGAACCATGAAGGCGGGCGCCAAGGGCGTGAAGATCGCCGTCGCCGGCCGCCTCGGCGGCTCCGAGATGGCCCGCCGCGAGTGGGACCGCGAAGGTCGCATCCCGCTCGGCACGCTCCGCGCGGACATCAGCTACGGCTACGTCCTGTCGCGCACCACGTACGGCACGATCGGCGTCAAGGTCTGGATCTACCGGGGCGACGTCCCGGACCAGCGCGTCACCCGGCCGGTGGTCGCCGCGACCGTCGCGCCCGTCGCGGCCCAGGGGGCATGACGCCATGCTGATGCCCCGCCGCGTCAAGCATCGGAAGGTCATGCGCGGCCGCATGGCCGGCATGTCCAAGGGCGGCACGGCCGTCTCCTTCGGGGAGTTCGGCCTGATCACCCTGGAGCCCGCCTGGATCACCAGCCGCCAGATCGAGGCTGCCCGACGCGCCATGACCCGCTCGGTCAAGCGCGGCGGCAAGATCTGGATCCGGATCTTCCCGGACAAGCCCGCCACCAAGAAGCCCGCCGAGACCCGGATGGGGTCCGGCAAGGGCGCCCCGGACCACTGGGTCGCCGTCGTGCGGCCCGGCCGGATCCTCTTCGAGATGGCCGGGGTGGATCGCGAGTCGGCGGTCGAGGCGATGCGCCTCGCCGGCCACAAGCTCCCGGTCGCCACGCGCTTCATCGTGAAGGAGGAGGAGAGCGCGTGATCGACATCGACAAGCTGCGCGCCCTGTCGGACGCGGAGCTGGACCAGGCGCTCGCGGACGCCAAGCGGGACCTCTGGCAGGCCCGCTTCGAGCTCGCGACGCGCCAGCTGAAGGACTACACCGCGATCTCCGGCAGCCGCCGGACGATCGCCCGGATCCTCACCGTTCGCCACGAGCGCAAGCTCGTGCGGGACGAGCGCGTAGGAGGCCCGGCATGGCAGGAGCAACAGACGTGCAGGGCAATCGCAAGACCAAGGTCGGGCGCGTCGTCAGCGACAAGATGGACAAGACGATCGTCGTCTCCGTCGAGCGGCTGACGCGCCATCCGCTCTACAAGCGGGTGGTCCGGGCCTCCAGCAAGTTCGCGGCACACGACGAGCTCAACGCGGCGCGCGTCGGCGACACGGTGCGCATCGAGGAGTCGCGGCCGCTGTCGCGGACGAAGCGCTGGCGCCTCGTCGAGGTCATCTCGCGCGGCGGCGAGGACCAGCCGAACGAGCTCGTGGTCGAGGAGCTGGCCACGACCGAGGCGATCCACGCCGCGGCGCATCCGGGCAAGGCGCACGCCGGGACCGGGGAGGGGACCGAGGCGTGATCCAGCAGCAAACCCGGCTCCGGGTCGCGGACAACACGGGCGCCCGCGTGATCCAGTGCATCCGGATCATGGGCCGCTCGCGCGCGACGACCGCGGAAGTCGGCGACGTGATCGTCGCCAGCGTGAAGCAGGCGATCCCGAACGCCGCCGTCAAGAAGGGCGACGTGGTCCGCGCCGTCGTGGTCCGCACCGCCAAGGAATACGGCCGACCCGACGGCAGCTACATCCGCTTCGACGAGAACGCGGCCGTCCTCATCAACAACCAGGGCAACCCGCGCGGGACACGGATCTTCGGCCCCGTGGCGCGCGAGCTGCGCGATCGGAACTACATGAAGATCGTCTCGCTCGCGCCGGAGGTGCTCTGAGATGGCACGTGCCGTTGCACCCCGGGTGACGAAGGTCTCCGAGATCCGCAAGGGTGACACGATCCTCGTGCTGGGCGGCAAGGACGCCGGCAAGCGCGGGATCGTGGAGCGCGTGGACCGGCCGCTCAAGGTCGGGCACCCCGTACCGC
>CAWKJP010000020.1:0-55012 GCA_963850035.1 uncultured Chloroflexia bacterium
CATCCGCCAGGCAGGCCGCGCACCGGCGCAGGATCCAGACGCGCGCCGAAGACCGATCCGCCCAAAGAGTCAATGTCGGATCCGTCCACTGGGCCGAGGCCGGGGAGTCAAGATCCGTTGCCGCGGGCCGGCTGTCGCCACGAGTTCTGCCGGTGCGACATAACGTCACACTTCCCCGAGGACGTGTAGCGGTCCCGCGGAGACTGCGTAGCTTCGATCCTGATGACCGTCGACGACCGAGAGCTCGCCTGGGGCGCCGTCCACGACGCCATCGGACAGCTGCCCGGATGGGCCGTCGGACCGTGCACCTACCACGGCGAGGTGGCCCTGTGGCACGTCACCGCGGTCGACCTACGGCCGCGTGGCCGCTACGCGAAGCGGGAGGCGATCACCGGGACCGGACCGACCGAGATCGAGGCGCTCGGCGCCCTGGTTGAGTTCCTGGCGGCCCGCCGACTAAGCGGGCGATAACGGCCCGGCGGCATCCTGACCTGCGCCCCCGGCTCCGCGCCGACCGCGACGATCTCGCCCTCGGGTGACCAGTCGACGGCCGGGCGATCGGGGCTCGTGCCGCAGAGCTCAGGCGCGCGAACGGTTCAGGTCGACAACCGCGCCGATGAGCAGTCCCGCGACGACGCCCACGCCGACCATGAGTGCTAGATCGGCCGACAGCATCAGACCGAAGATCATGCCGAGTGCCGCGCCGATCGCCATTCCACTGCCCGCGACCATTGCTCGCTGCGGACCCCTGGACACTGTCACCGTGCACCCCTCTGCGGTTGATGAGATGTGCGCTACCGAAGCACCGCCTCCCGACTGCCACGCTAGTACATCGGTCACGCCGGGCTGAAGAGCCGGACGAACCATTCCATCCGATCCAGTCGGCCGTGGTCGTCGCAAGCCCGGCGCTCCGTTCTCTTCGGAGGATGGGACGCGCACCGGGCGACCGGGGGCCGTTCTGTGCCCCGAGTGTGGTAGCAACGCGAGTAGCAATAGCGTTGAACTGGAGCGAACCGGGAGCCAGAAATAGAACGTCTACGGCGCGCAGATGGCGGCCGAAAAGACGATCACGGTCCGCCAGGAGACGACCGACGACGCGATCGCCGCCGTCGCCCTGCTGCGTCGGACGCCGAGCGTCGACCCGGCTCGCGTGTTCCTCGTCGGGCACAGCCTGGGCGCCTATCTCGCGCCGCGGATCGCGAGCGAGGCCCCCGGCCAGCTGGCGGGCATCGCGATGCTGGAGGCGCCGACCACCCCGATGGCGCAGCTCATCCTCGTCCAGTCGCGCTACCTCGCCTCGCTGCAGGGAAGCCCGGGACCGCAGGCCCAGCAGCAGCTGGCGACCCTCGAGACGCAGGTTGCGCTGGCCCAGTCGGCTCGCCTGGGCGGCGGCGTAGGCTCCGCCGCCATGAGGAGCCGTCCCGGCCGCACGTTCGCTGGTGACCGCCGCGCTCGCGCCGGCATCGCTCGTGCTCGTTCACGACCTCCCGTTCCTCGCCGCGTACGGATCGCAGTTCCAGGCGGTGCTGCTTCAGCGTCGAGCCCGGTCAGGTGTTCGGCTTCCTCGGCCCGAACGGGGCCGGGAAGACCACGACCATGCGCATCGTCCTCGACATCCTTCACGCTGACGAAGGCTCGGTGACGTGGAACGGCCAGGCCGTCGCATGCGTTCCCAAGCGCACATGGGGCTACCTGCCCGAGGACCGCGGGCTGTACCCGCGGATGAAGGTCCTCGACCAGCTCGTGTTCTTCGGGTCGCTCCACGGGCTCACGCGCGCCGACGCGGCGGCGCGAGGCCTGCACTGGCTCGCGCGGTTTCGGATCAGCGACTATGCGACGCGGCGCGCCGACCAGCTGAGCAAGGGCAACCAGCAGAAGGTCCAGTTCATCGCCGGAATCCTGCACGACCCGGATGTCCTCCTCATGGATGAGCCGTTCTCCGGCCTCGACCCGATCAATGCCGCCCTTCTCAAGGAGGCGTTCCTGGAGCTGAAGGACCGGGGCAGGGCGATCGTGTTCAGCACGCACCAGATGGACCAGGTCGAGGAGCTGTGCGATGCGATCGCGATCATCGATCGCGGCCGGATGGTCGTGAGCGGCGCCACGGCCGAGGTGCGGAGGCAGGCAGGGCGCCGGGTCGTGCGAATCGCCGCCTCCGGCGACCCGGATCTCGCATGGCTCGATGCCCTGCCGGGCGTCCGCGTGACTCGCTCCGGCCTGGACTACCACGAGCTGGACGTGCGCAACGGGGGCAATCCGGACGGCATCCTGCGCGCCGCAATCGATCGGGGCGCACAGGTCACCCGCTTCGAGATCGCCGACCCGTCGATCGAGGACATCTTCATCGAACGCGTCGGCGTGACGAGCACCGAGGAACGCAAGCTGGCCGACGCGCCGGCGGAGGTGGCCCGATGAGCCCGGAGTGGTCGACCAACGTCGCCAACATCGCGGCCGTGACGCGCCGCGAGTTCGTCACCCGGACGGGCAACCGCGGCTTCATCATCTCGACCCTGATCCTCGTCATCGCGGCGGTCGCGATCGGGCTGGCGCCCGTCGTGATCCGGTTCATCGACCGCAACACGACCCAGACCGTCGCCGTCTACACGGGAGCGGCCGACCTGCACGGCGACCCGGTGGCCACCCTCGACGCACTCCTGAATGCCGCGTCCGGTACTCCTCCGGCGAACGAACCAGGCGCGGACGGCGGGAAGAAGGAGTTCACCGTCGAGCCGGCCGCGGACTCGGCCGCCGCACGCCAGGGCGTGCTCGACGGGAAGCTGAACGCCCTGGTCGACATCGAGCGTGACCCAACCGGCGAGCCCGTCTTCACGATCTACGCCAAGGATTCCGGGACGAGCCGCACGGTGACCCTGATCCGCCAGGCGGTCGCCTCGATCGCAATCGCCGACCGGCTCGGCAACGCGGGCCTCTCGGTGGCCGAGCAGTCGCGTCTCTTCTCGGCCCCAACCGTGCGGGCACTCTCGCCCGACCCCGCGAAGCAGGGACCGGACGGGCAGCCCCCGGGTGCAAAGTCTGCCACCGACGAGATCAGCAACTTCACTGCCGCCTTCGGCCTGGTGATGTTCCTCTTCCTCGCCGTGATCATCTATGGGACGTGGATCGCGATGAGCGTCGTCGAGGAGAAGACGAACCGGGTCATGGAGATCATCCTCTCGACGGCATCGCCATTCCAGCTGCTCGCGGGCAAGGTCCTCGGGGTCGGCGGCGCGGCGCTGGCGCAGTACCTCGCGGTGCTGGCGGGCGCGCTCGTCGCGCTCCTGCTCCAGGGCCAGGTCGCCGCCCTCGTGCTCGGGGACGCCGGCGGGATCAGCCTGCCGACGGGGCTCACGCCGGGGATCCTGCTGGTCTTCTCGGTCTACTTCGTGCTGGGGTTCATGCTCTACGCGGTGCTGTTCGCAGCCGCGGGCTCGCTCGTGAGCCGCCAGGAAGACGTGAGCCAGGTCGTCCTGCCGATGACCCTGATCTCGACCGCGGGCTACCTGATCGGCCTGTATGCGTCCATCGGCATCGTCGACGCGAACGCCTCGTGGGTCGTGGCCCTCTCCTGGGTCCCGTTCCTCTCGCCATACATGATGCTCGGCCGCCTGAGCGCCGGCGAAGCCGGGCCGGTCGAGGTCGTCGGGACGATGGCTCTCATGGTCGTCACGATCGTCGTCGCCGTCTGGGTGGCGGCCCGCATCTACAGCGCCGGCGTCCTGATGTACGGCCAGCGGCCCGGCGTCCGGCGCATGTGGAAGGCGCTCCGCGAGGCCCGTTGAGGGAGTCAAGGACGACGGCGCGCGTGATCGGGTGTACTGGAGCGCAGCCGCTGAGCAACTGTTTGGCTGTGAAGACGGTGTGAAACTTCACGGACGACTGGAGAACCGGAGGACTGCCGAGCACGGACGGGGCTGGTAGACTGGCCTCCGCGCCGACATAGCTCAGCGGTAGAGCAGCTGTTTCGTAAACAGCAGGTCCTCGGTTCAAATCCGAGTGTCGGCTCCATCCTTCCCCGGCCAGTCGCCCAGCCTGGCAACCGCATGTGCGGATTCTGGGCTCGCGATTCCCGGCCGGTGGCCTGGCACAAGTGCGCGCCTTCGACGCCGGCACCGGTGGATCTCATCTTCGACGCTGAGCGACCGAATGGCGGGCCGCGTTCCAGTACGCTCTTCCACCGTGGTGAACGCGTCGCTATGGCGACACGCCGACTTCATGAAGCTCTGGGTTGGCCAGACGGTTTCGGAGCTCGGCTCGGTCGTGACCCGGACGGCTGTCCCGCTCGTCGCGCTGCTCGTGCTGGGCGCCGGCCCGCTGGAGATGGCGCTGCTCGTCGTCGCGGGCAGCCTGGCGGTGCTCCTCGTCGGCTTCTTCGCCGGCGCGTGGGTCGACCGCCTGCGGCGACGGCCGTTGCTCATCTGGGCCGACGCGATCCGGGCCGTCCTGCTGTTCTCGATCCCGGCGGCGTACCTCGCCGGTTCACTCGGGATCGGGCAGCTGTACCTGGTCGTCTTCCTCGAGGGGTGCCTCGGGTCGCTCTTCGATGCCGCCTATCCCGCGTATGTCCCGTCGCTCATCGGGGTCGATCGCGTGGTCGAGGGGAACAGCAAGCTGGCCACGAGCTCATCGCTCGCGGAGATCGGCGGTCCGGGGCTGGGGGGCGGCCTCGTCCAGCTGATCGGCGCGCCGTTCGCGATCCTCGTCGACGCCGTCTCTTTTGCCGTCTCGGTGGTCTCGCTGGTCCTGATCCGCAGCCCCGAGCCAACGCGCCCGACCAGGACCTCGCCGACGCCGATGCGGCACGAGATCGTGGAGGGCCTGCAGCTCGTCCGCCGGCACCCGGTTCTCCTCGCGTTGACTCTCCGCTCGGTCGTCGCGCACGTGGCCGGCTCGTTCTACAGCGTCCTCTACACGATCTACCTGATCCAGGACCTGCACCTCGACCCGTTTCTCCTCGGCGTGGTCATCTCGGCCGGGGGCGTCGGCGCCCTGATCGGCTCGTTCTTCGCCGCTCGGGTCATCGCTCGGCTCGGCTTCGGCCCGGCCCTCATCTGGACGGCGACGGGCGCGTCGATCATCGGCGTGCTCACGCCGCTGGCGGGTGGGCCTCTCCTTGTCGCGACGCTGATGGTCTTCGTCCCCCAGCTGATCGGGGACGGGCTCCAGACGATCGAGGGCATCGCCGAGCTGTCGCTCATCCAGGGGATCGTCCCGGACCGCATTCTCGGCCGGGTGAACGCCACCCTCGGGGTGTTCTCGCACGGCGTCGCCTATCCGCTCGGCGCCCTCCTGGCTGCCGCTGTCGCCGGCTGGATCGGTGTCCGGGGCGCGATCGCGATCGGCTGGGCCGGGATGGCGGTCTCGATCCTGCTGCTCGTCCTCTCGCCGCTGCCGCGCATCCGGCAGCCGTCGGACGCGCCCGCCGTCGACGACTGACCGATCGGGCGGAGCCCGGCGTCGCGCTCGAGACGACCACCTGAGGTGCGAGCCGCGGCACGCGGGAATGGCCAGGTCCGGACTCCGTCGCCGGAGCCCGCCCCCTGCCCACCTCAGGGTGGTAGTTTCGCGGCATGACATCGCGAGCCTTCGACGCCGTGATCTTCGACATGGATGGCGTGCTGTGCGACTCGGAGCCGTACTGGGCTGCCGCGGTGATCGAGATGTTCCGGCGCCGCTACGGGCTCGCCGTCGCTCGCGAGGACTTCCTGCCGTTCATCGGTGCAGGCGACGACCAATTCATCAGCGGCGCGGCCGAGCTTCACGGCGTCACGGCCGATCTCGCGATCGACAGGACCCTCGCCTATGCCATCTTCGTCGAGGTGGTCAAGGACACGATGCCGCCCATCCGCGGCGTCCGTGAGTTCCTCGCGGACGCACGAGGTGCCGGCCTTCACCTGGCGGTCGCAACGGGTTCCGGTCGCCCGAAGCTGGACGCCAACCTCGCGACGATCGGGGTCCCCGAGCGAACCTTCGACGTCGTCGTGTCCGCGGAGCAGATCGAACGCAAGAAGCCCGACCCGGAGACGTTCCGGCGCGCGATCGACCAGCTCGGGATCCCGGCCGTGCGCTGCCTCGTGGTCGAGGACGCTCGCAACGGCGTGCTCGCGGGCCGAGCGGCCGGGTGCGAGGTGTTCGGCATCACGTCGTCGTTGCCGGCGTCCGTGCTGCTCGCTGCCGGTGCATTCGCCGTCTCCGAGGACTTCACGACCGTCCCGGAGTCGGTTCGGTCGGCGCTCGGCATCAACTGATCGCCCTCGGGAGCGAGGTCCGTTCATGACTGCGTCCGCCTTCACCTCGAGGCGCCGGCGCCTGACGGCATTGCGGATGGCCGCCCAGCACCTCGGCGGAAGGGGGCTCGCCACGCCCGTCGAGGTCGTCCGCTGGATGCTGGCCATGCAGGGCCAGGACTTCCCGGGCGCGAAGTGGTCGATCGGCGTCCGCCAGCCCGGCGCGACCGAGGCTGCGGTCGAGGCGGCATGCGATGCCGGGGAGATCGTTCGGTCCTGGCCGCTGCGCGGGACGCTCCATCTCGTGGCCGGGGAGGACGTCGGGTGGCTCCTGGCGCTCACGGCACCCCGGGTTCTCGCATCGGCCGCCGGACGCCGGGCCTCCCTCGGGATCGGGGAGCGGGACGTCGAGGACGCCCGCGAGATCGCCGTCTCAGCCCTGACCGGCCGCCGGGTCCTGACGCGCGACGCGCTCCTCGCCACCCTCGATGCTGGGGGCGTCAGCACCGAGGGCCAGCGCGGCTATCACATCCTGTGGTACCTCGCCGCGACCGGCACGCTCGTCCTCGGCGCGACGGAGGGCCGGCAGCAGACGTTCGCCCTCCTCGACGACTGGGTTCCGCACCAACGACGGCTGGATCGCGAGGAGGCGCTCCGCGAGCTCGCGCTGCGCTACTTCGGGAGTCATGGACCGGCCGTCGCCGCCGACCTGGCCCGGTGGTCCGGCCTGACCCTGGGTGACGCTCGACGCGGAATCGCGGCCTGCGGAGCGCAGCTCACGTCCCTCGAGATCGACGGGGTGATCTACCACCTTGCGCCGGAGACCGTGGACGCGCCACCGCCGACGGCCCGCGTGCACCTCCTGCCGGGGTTCGACGAATACCTGCTGGGCTACGGCGATCGAACGGCGGCCCTCGCGCCCGAGCACAGCGACGCGATCGTCCCGGGGGCCAACGGGATGTTCAAACCGACGATCGTCGTCGATGGCGAGGTCGTGGGGACCTGGAAACGGACCATCCGGGCGCGCGAGGCAGTCGTCGAGGCGATCCCGTTCGCACCCCTGCCCGGAGCGGTGAAGGCGGAGCTCGCACGGGCTGCCGAGGCCTACGGTGCGTTCATCGGCCGGCCGGTGCGGCTTGCGCGGGCCCGGGCTCCCGCCGACCAGCGTTGCGACCCTCGTCGGAGCGACGTCGAACGGTGGCTGACGCAGTCGCAGGTCTTGCTGCGCTCGGCAGGACGCCCGAGGACCGGGCGCTCCTCGAGATCGCCCTCGGGCAGCTGGACACCCGGCATCAGCTGGGCTCGAAGATCGCGGCCGAGCCGCACCTGGCGGCGATCATGGCCGAGTTCGAGGCCCGCCTGGCCGATGCGTTTGGCCCGCTGTCGGCGATCCGAGGACGGACCGTCCTCGACATCGCCTGCGGATCCAGCTCCAGCCGGTCACCGGCCACGGGCCTCGAGACACCGGAGTTCGAGCCGTGGATGTGCCGGCTGCTGCTCGAGCTCGAGGCTCGTCCCGTCGGGATCGACATCGGGGACCTTGCCGGCGAGGCGTTCGAGCACCATCGGGTCGACCTTGGCGTCCCGGGCGCCCTCGACTTCCTGCCGGCCGGCTCGTTCGACGCGATACACGAGAGCCGCCTCTTCGGCTCACCGGAGTTCCGCGCGGCGCACGGGCCGTCCACGGACCGCGTCCGACGCGAGCTTCACCGCCAGGAACGGCGACTCCTGCGGCCGGGTGGGATCCTGATCCACAGCGACGGTCGGCCCGCGCGACGGCCGGTCCCCTACCCGGCGCAGGGGTAGCCGCGCGCCCGGGCGTCCGCGGGATGGCCGCGGGCGCGGTTCGCCGCCCGAGCCGGAGGCTCAGCTCCCTTCGGGCACGACGGGCAGCCCGGCGGCGGACCAGGCCTCGAACCCGCCCACGACGTCGCCGACGCTCGCGAAGCCGAGGTCGTGCAGGGTCGCCGCGGCGAGGCTGGACGAGAAGCCGTGGGCGCACATGAGGATCACCGGACGGGCCGGGTCGGACAGCGCCGGGTCGTCGTACTCCGAGCTCGGGTCCAGCCGCCAGAACAGGACGGAGAGCGGGACGTGGACCGAGCCCGGAATGGTGCCGGTCCGGCGACGGTCGTCGGCACAGCGCGTATCGACGAGGAGTGCACCTTCCGCCATCGCCCGGGCTGCGGCCTCCGGTGCGAGGCGCTCGAATTCGGCCTCGCGCGGTCGCGAGGAGCCCGTCGATGGTCTGCGGCTCCTTCAATCGCCCCTCCCCCGACACGATCACGGTCGCTGCATCGTGACGGCAAGGAGCCGTCGCGGCAGCTTTCCTTCCTCGTGATCGGCGACGTCGACCAGCTTCCACCCCTCGGCGAGACGCTCGACGAGCGGACGGTCGAAGAAGTGGACCACGAACCCGCCCATCTCCCAGCGGTCGTCGCCGTGGTCGACGCCCGCCCGGTAGTGGGCATCGGCCGTCGAGCGGACCGTGTACACGAGGAGGCCACCCGGCCGAAGGATCCGTCCGACCTCGCCCGTGAGCCGGCCGATCTCATCGGTCGTCAGGGCCATGCAGAAGAGCATGTGGGCATAGCACGCGTCGAACGTCGCGTCAGCGAACGGGAGCGGATCTCGAACGTCGCCGGCGATCGTACGGACCGACCCTCCGACCCCGGCCTGCGCGGCTTTGCCGGCAATCGCGGCGAGGCCCGGCTCCGCGAAATCGAGCGCCGTCACCGCCAGCCCGGCGGCCGCGAACGCGAGCGTGTCACGCCCCTGGCCGGGCCCCAGCTCGAGGAGGTCGCGCGCTCCGGCCGCCTGGAACCGCTGCAGGGCGGCGCTGCCGACGGCGCTCGGGTCGGCGCCCAGGAAGTCGGGCCTCGTCGCGTAGGTCCGGGACCAGTGGTCGCGCTGCGGGTCGGTTCGCGGGATCACGACCGGATGATACGAGGGGTCGTGCGATCCGGCGGTCGATCGGGGTGGATCCACCGTTCGGCGGGTGCGTCAGTCGGCGTCGGCGCCCGATGCGCCCAGGAGCTCCACGATCTCGGCCGCCGGCCGGTGGATCCCGAGGAGGATCGGCGTGTCGCGGAGGGTGGATCGACGGCTCTCCGTCCCGCGAAGGTCGCGCACGAGCGCCGAGAACGCGGGGAGCTCGTCCGTCTCGTACGCGACCACGAATTCCTGGTCGTCGAGCCCGAACGAGTAGGCGAGCAGCTGGCGCACCTGCGGGTACGTGTGGCCCACCCGCATGTGCTCGTTCATCGAGCCCTGGCGGACCTCGCGCGAGGTGAGATACCACTCCGTGGTCTTCGTGAACGGGTAGACGATCAGGTACCGAGCGCGGTCGCCCTCGAAGAGCGACTGCTCCTGCGTCGTCGGCCGGACGACGTACTGGGAGTCGCCGATGAGGCCCGTGAAGCTCTCGCGGACGGTCATCCATCGACCGAGGCCCGAGCGGAGGAGGCGTGCCGACTCCTCTTCCAGGGCGTCGACCGACCCGGCGAGCTGCCAGACGAGCAGGTCGATCCCGGGCTTGAGCCCGATGAGCGAGTAGGTCTCGGTCACGACGCCGTCTCCCGGCGCGAGCGCGGCGAGGAACGAATTGGCCGTGCTCCGGCGTTGCGCGGCGTCCAGGCGCCGCCATGCCGGGTCCAGCCCGAGCGCGAGCGCGCGGACGTAGCGGGCGGTCATGGCCGAGCGCTCACGCGCCGCCCTGGCGGAGGCCGGTTCCGATGGTGTGTCCGGTCATCATGCTGACGAGAAGCCGGTCGGTGGCTAGCCTCGGCCTCCGCGAGGAGGGCGGTCGCCTCGCGCGTGTCCAGGCCGCGCTTGCGGGCGAGCGCCCCGAGCTCGTCGACGAAGGGGCTGCGGAACCAGAGGAAGCGCTCGACGGCCTCGCCGAGCGATGCGCCCTGGGCGGCGCTCTCCCGGCCATAGGCGGCGGCCAGCTCGGATGCCGCCCGGAGCGACTCCGCCGCCGCGTCCGCGTCCGCCGCATCGAGGTGCTCCAGGAGCAGCGAGACCATCTCGCGGCCGCGAGCCCGGAACACCTCGCGCACGGCCTCCGGGAGGCCGTTGATCCAGGGCCTCCCGGCGGACGAGACCGTGCCCCGGCTCCGGTACGCGCGGGCCATGCGCTCCGGGGAGGCGCCAAGCCGGGCGAGCGCCGGCCGGTGGGTTCGTGCCACGGGAAGGAGCGCGCTGATGATCGTGCGCGAGAAGCGCCGATGACCGCCGGGGGTCGTGAAGACCGGGATGCGTCCGTCGTCCGCCCAGCGCCGCAGCGTCCCGGGGGCGATCCCCAGGATGCGGCTGGCCTCCCCGAGGCCGACCCACGTGGTGGACGATCGGGTGTCCGGCGGCACGCGAACCTCATCAATCCTGACGATTACTTCGCGATTATGCCCTATAGTTCGCAATCCTGCGGACGGAGAATTGCCACCCCATGCAATCGCTCACATCGCTCGAATCGCCTGTACCGATCGATCGGGTCCGGCCGTCTGCGCATGCCTCCCGATGGAGGCACGACGCTCTCGAATTGTGCGTGGAGGGGGATGGGACGCGCGGGGCCCCGCGGGCAGACTTCGGGTTCACGGGCGCCGGGAGTCGCCTGCGCCGAGCCGATCGAATCGAGCGACGTGCAGTGACGGACGCGAGCGACGGGCCACACGGCGCGGATCCGGCGCCGGCGGCACCTCCCGTCGAGCCGGGGGCCGGATGGCTCTCGATGGGCGCCGCGAGCGCGGTCCTGGGCGTCTCGACGGCAACCCTCCGCCGGTGGGCCGCGGGTGGCCGCATCGCGACCTTCACGACGCCGGGCGGGCACCGCCGCATCCGGCCGGCGACCGTCAGGCGCTTCTTCCCGGGCTTCCGGCGCCGCACGCGCCGATCCTCGGGCTCCGCGAGCCCGGGCCAGATCCATCGCGCCTACCGCTCGATGCAGGAGGAAGGCGGCCTGCCGACGTTCCTCGACGGCGTCCCCAGCGGGGCCCGCGAGCCCCTTCGGAGCCATGGCCGCATCGTGGCCAGCTCGATCCTGCAGTTCCTCGACGCACAGGGCGACGATCCTCGGGAGGCCGCGCTGGCCGAGGGTCTCATCGCGGCGGCCGCCTATGGGCGGATCGCGGGGGCCCTGGGAGCGACGATGCGCGAGACGGTCGCGACATTCCTTGCCTTCCGCACGCCGTTCGTCCACCAGGTGGCGGAGACCGCGCGGCGGCGGGGGCTTGACGCGGCGGAGGCAACGGACCTGCTCGAAGCCGTGACCGTCGCGATCGACCGCCTCCTCGACGCGACGCTCGAAGGCTACGAGCGCGGCATCGCTGGTCCCGGTCGCGCCGCGCCCTGGTTGTCGCGGCGTTCGGTCGCCGGCAGGTGAGCATGGACGCGCGGCCCACGGAGCACGCGGACGCCGGATCAGGCTCGCCGATGACGATTCGACCGGGATCCGTGACGATCGTGGCGCACGTGCTGCACGCCCGTCGCGTGCACAGCCTCGAGCGCGAGGCGTTCGCGACGGCGCTCGACGGCGTCGACCTGGGTCCGGGCGCCATCCGCGTCCACACCTGCCATCGCGTGGAGGTCTACCAGACCGTCGGGCCAGCGGACGCGCCGGCGCTCCCGGCGCTTCCCGACGGCGTCGAGCGGCTCGAGGATGCCGACGCCGTCCGCCACCTCGTCGAGGTCGCATGCGGCCTCGACTCCGCGGTCTTCGGCGAAGACCAGATCCTCCACCAGCTGCGGGTGACGCTTGCCGAACGCCGCGATGGCGGGTCGATCGACCCGGTCCTCGACCGGCTGTTCCAGGCCGCGCTCCGCGCGGGCAGGCAATCGCGGGCGTGGTTCGACGGGTCGCCGCGCTCGCTCGCGGACGTCGCCCTGGACCTCATCGAGAAGGAGAGTGGCGAGGTCCGTGGCCGGACGATCCTCGTGGTCGGGGCCGGCCACATGGGCAGGCTCGCGGCATTCGCGGCCCACCGGCGCGGCGCAGCGGTCCTGGTGGTCAACCGGACCGTCGAGCGCGCCAGGGCGCTCGCTGCGGAGGTCGGCGGTCGATGGGCGTCGTTCGGCGCGGACCACGTGCCGGCCGATCTCGCCGGGGCGATCGTCGCGCTCGCGGGAGCATGGGACGTCGGGGAGAGCGATGCGGCCCGGATCGTGCGCGCCGGCGCGCCGATCGTCGACCTCTCGTCGCCACCCTCGGTCCCGATCGCGCTCCAGGGTCGGATCGGTCGCCACTTCACCTCGGTGGACGACATCGTCGTGGGATCGGCGCTTGCGCCCACGGACCGGCTCCAGCGTCGCATCGAGCGCCTCGTGGCGGACACCGGCCGCGATTACTGCGCGTGGCTGCGTGCCCGCGACTCCGTTCCGGTGATCCAGGCCGTCGTCTCCTCGGCGGAGCAGGTCCGGCGGGCGGAGCTCGAGTGGGTCCTGAACCGGCTCCCCGACCTGGACGCGACCGAGCGCGCCGCACTCGAGCAGATGAGCCACCGCCTCGTCGCGGCCCTCCTCCATGCACCGCTCGATGCGCTCCACGCCGACGAGGGAGGCGCGCTCGAGCACGCCGCCCGCAACCTCTTCGGGCTGTGAGCGCAATTGAGTCGGGCGCGGCTCCGGCCGCGGGCGCGACTCCGGCCGCGGACGCGGCATCGGTCGCGGGTCCGCACCTGCGCCTCGGGACGCGCGGGAGCGCGCTCGCGCTGGCGCAGTCGGGCACGATCGCGGCGGCGCTGCGGGAGCTGGGCGCCACGGTCGAGCTGGTCACCATCCGAACGGCGGGCGACACCCGCGCTCCGAGCGCGGTCTGGGGCGAGGGCGCGTTCGTCACGGCCCTCGAGGCGGCGCTTCTCGAGGGGCTGATCGACGTCGCCGTCCACAGCGCGAAGGACGTCCCGACGGAACAGGACCCGAGGCTGTGCATCGCCGCGTTCCCACAGCGCGCGGACCCACGGGACGCGCTGGTGGCGCTGGACCCGGGCGTGACCCTCGACACGCTGCCGCCGGGCGCGCGGATCGGAACGGACAGCCCGCGTCGCGTGGCGTTCATCATCGCGCGGCGACCCGACCTCCGACCCCATCCGCTTCACGGCAACGTGGACACGAGGCTCCGCCGCCTTGCCGACGGCGAGACCGACGCCCTGATCCTGGCCGTCGCCGGGCTGACCCGTCTTGGCCTCGCTGGACGCATCACGCAATCGCTTCCCGCCGACGTCATGCCGCCTGCCCCGGGCCAGGGCGCACTCGCCGTGCAGTGCCGGGCCGACGACCCGATCACGCGTCCCCTGCTCCAGCGGCTGGACGACGCCCCGACCCGCACGGCCGTGGAGGCCGAGCGCGCGTTCCTGGCCGCGAGCGGAGGTGGATGCCGGGCGCCGCTGGGTGCGCTCGGCACGGTCAGGGATGGGACGCTGGAGCTGCTCGTCGGCGCGGCCGATCCCGCGGACGTGCGCGTCGGCGACGCGCCGGAGGCGGCCGCTGCCGAGGCGCCCGGGACGACCTTCACGGCTGCCGGGCCGATGGGTCCGGTGCGGGTCGCCTGGGGGCGCGGCAGCGGACCCGTCGGCGATGGGCCCGCACTCGCGGCGTCGCTCGCGCGGGAGATCGCGACGACGATCGACCGGCACCCGATGACCCGGAGCGGCGCGGCCGGGCAGCCAGCGACGTCGCCGGCTGCCACCGAGCGTCCGGTGACCCGGCGGCCGCGAATCCTCGTCACCCGCGAGGCAGAGCGCGCCGGCCCCCTGGTCGAGGCGCTCCTCGCCCGTGGCCTGGACCCTGTTGGCGTCCCGACGATCGCGGTCGAGCCCGGCCGCCCGGGCGGACCCCTGGACGACGCGGTGCCCGCGGCCGCGAGCTACGCGTGGATCGTCGTGACGAGCCCGAACGGTGCGCGGGCGCTCGTCGAAGCAGCAGCCCGGCGGGGCGTGGACCTCGGAACCGCACGGATCGCCTCCGTCGGGCATGCGACGTCGACGGTCGTCGAGCGGGCGGGCGGGCGGGCGTCGTTCGTCTCCGTGGTCGCGAGCGCCGCCGGGCTGGCCGAGGAGCTGCCGGTGGCCAGCGGCGACCGCGTCCTCCTCGTGCGAGGCAACCTTGCCGACGAGCGGCTCGGCGTCCGCCTTCGGTCGCGCGGCGCAATCGTCGACGAGGTCGTCGCCTACCGAACGATCGAGGCGCCGGCGCAATCCGCCCGGGCTGCCCGTGCGGCGGTCCGCGAGGGCCTGGACGGGCTGGTCTTCACGAGCGGATCGACGGTTCGCGGCCTCCTGGCGCTCCTCGACGGGCCCGGCTGCCGTGCGGCCGTCGAGCTGCCGGCGTTCTGCATCGGGCCGGCGACGGCCTCGGTCGCGCGCGATGCCGGATTCCTGAGCGTCAGCGAGGCGGCGGCACCCGAGCCCGCCGCGCTCGCCGACCTCGTCCGCGCCGGCGTGGCCGGTGCGAACCCCATGCAGACGCTCGCCGCACCCGGCGAGGCGCTCGCCCTCGCACCATCGGAGTGAGCATGACCACGAGCTTCGGACGCCTGGATGCCACGACTGACGACGACCCCGAGCGCGATCGCGCGGCGGGCGAGGACGGTGCGGCCGCACGCAAGGCATCGGCCGGCGCTGCAGCGTCCGACGCCGTGTCACCCGGCCCGCCCGGCGCCGCAGCCCCGGGCTTTGGGACGGGCTCGCCCCGGCTTCGGCGGCTCCGGCGCACCCCGGCCATTCGCGCGCTGGTCCGTGAGACGCGCCTGCACCCGTCGATGCTCGTGGCGCCGCTCTTCGTGCGGCCGGGGATCGGGATCCGCGAGGCGATCGGCTCCATGCCGGGCGTCCTCCGGCTCTCGCCGGACGAGGCCGTCATCGAGGCCCGCCGGCTGGCGGCGCTCGGCATCGGCGGGGTCATCGTCTTCGGGCTGCCGGCGGGCAAGGACGCCGTCGGCAGCGGTGCGTGGGCGGAGGACGGGATCGTCCAGGAAGCGCTCCGCCGGCTGCGCGCAGCGAACCTCCCGCTCGTGCTGATCGCGGACACCTGCCTCTGCGAGTACACCGACCACGGCCACTGCGGCCCGCTCGAGATCGACGGTGCGGTGGACAACGACGCGGCCCTGCGACTCCTGGCCCGCACCGCGGTATCCCAGGCCGATGCGGGCGCGGACGTCGTCGCGCCGAGCGCGATGATGGACGGGCAGGTCGCCGCGATCCGGGCCGCGCTCGATGCGGCCGGGCACCCGGGCACGGCGATCCTCGCGTATGCCGCGAAGACCGCCTCCGCGTTCTACGGCCCGTTCCGCGAGGCGGCCGACTCCGCGCCCGCGTTCGGCGACCGGCGCGGCTACCAGATGGACCCGGCGAACGCGCGCGAGGCCCGCCGTGAGATCGCCGCGGACGTCGCCGAGGGGGCGGACATGCTGCTGGTCAAGCCGGCGCTCCCCTCCCTCGACATCCTCGCGCGGGCGCGCGCCGATCACGACCTGCCGATCGGCGCCTACCAGGTCAGCGGCGAGTACGCGCTGGTCAAGGCCGCCGCGGAGCGCGGCTGGGTCGACGAGCGCCGGGTCGTGATGGAGAGCCTCGTCTCGATCGTGCGCGCAGGCGCCGATTTCGTGATCACCTACGCGGCCGCGGACGTCGCGGCGTGGCTCCGCGAGGACGATCGATGACGGGGGCCGTGAGCCGCCAGGCCGACCTCCGGGCGCGCGCCGAGGGGCTCTTTCCTGGCGGCGTGAACAGCCCGGTGCGGGCGTTCCGCTCCGTCGGGCGGCCGCCGCTCGTCCTCGATGCCGGGTCCGGAGCGCGCGTGCGCGACGCGGATGGGCGCTGGTTCGTGGACTGGATCGGCTCGTGGGGCCCGGCCCTGCTGGGCCATGCCCGACCCGAGGTCGTGGAGGCCGTTCGCGCGGCGGCGCTCGACGGGTTCGCGCTCGGCGCGACGTCCCCGCGCGAGGTGGAGCTGGGCGAGCTGGTTCGCGCCGCGATGCCCTCGATGGAACGGATGCGGTTCACCTCGAGCGGCACCGAGGCGGCAATGAGCGCCGTGCGGCTGGCCCGCGGCGCGACCGGCCGCGACCTCGTGATCAAGCTCGCGGGGGGCTACCACGGCCACAGCGACGGCCTGCTCGTCGAAGCCGGCTCCGGCGTGGCGACGCTGGCGATCCCGGGGAGCGCCGGCGTCCCGGCCGCGACGGCGTCCGCGACGATCGTGGTGCCATACAACGACGCGGAGGCGGTGGAGGCGGCATTCGCCGCGCACGCGGGACGGATCGCGGGGATCATCGTGGAGCCGGTGGCGGCCAACGCCGGGGTCATCCCGCCCGCCGATGGCTACCTTGGACGGCTGCGCGAGCTGACCGCGGCGAACGGCGCGGTGCTCATCTTCGACGAGGTCATCACCGGCTTCCGGGTCGCCCATGGCGGCGCCCAGGCCCGGTACGGGGTCACGCCCGACCTGACCGTCCTGGGCAAGATCGTGGGCGGCGGGATGCCGGTCGGTGTCTACGGGGGCCGGAGCGACCTGATGGACCTGGTCGCTCCTCTCGGGCCGGTCTACCAGGCAGGCACGCTGTCCGGGCATCCCCTTGCGATGGCTGCGGGCGCCGCGACGCTCCGGCTCCTCACGCCCGAGGTCTACGCGGGGCTCGAGGAAGCTGGCGCGGCGCTCGAGGCAGGGCTGGCGGACGCCGCTGCCCAGGCCGGCGCGACCGTCGGCATCACCCGGGTCGGGTCGCTCCTCACGGTCTTCTTCCGGGACGGCGCGCCGGCGAACGCGGCGCAGGCGTTCGATTCGGATCGCGCGGCCTATGCCCGGTTCTTCGGGGCGATGCTCGACGCGGGAATCCTCCTGGCCCCCTCGCAGTTCGAGGCGTGGTTCCTCTCGACGGCCCACGGACCGGCCGAGCTCGACCTGACGCTCGCGGCCGCGAGACCGGCGTTCGCGGCGGCCGTGGCCGCGACCGAGCCGGCGGGCGCCCGGTGACCGGGATCCCGGCCACCGATCGCGCCACGGAGCCCCAACCTGCGGCCCCGAGCGGCGGGCCGGCCCCGTCAGAGGAAACCCGAACCGCCGATCCACGCGCGGACCGCTTCCTGCGGGCCTGCCGCCGCGAGGCGGTCGACGCGACGCCGGTCTGGTTCATGCGCCAGGCGGGGCGGGCACTCCCCGAGTACCGCGCCATCCGCGAGCGGGCCACGCTCGTCGAGATCACGCGCGACGCCGCGATCTGCGCGGAGGTCACGCTCCAGCCGGTCCGGCGCCTGGGCGTGGATGCCGCGATCCTCTTCGCCGACATCACCACGCCGTTCACCGGGATGGGCGTCGACTTCGAGATCGTGGAGGGGCGCGGGCCCGTGATCGCCCGGCCGATCCGCACCGCCGCGGACGTCGCAGCCCTCCGCCCCTTCGACCCGGAGGCGGCCGTCGGGGCGCTCCTCGACGCGATCCGGCTGGTCCGGGCGGAGAGCCCCGTGCCGCTCATCGGGTTCGCCGGCGCCCCGTTCACGCTCGCCTGCTACCTCGTGGAAGGCGGGCCGTCGAGGGACTTCGCCCGGGTCAAGGCCTTCATGCGGGCCGAGCCGGCCGCGTGGGCCGCCCTGATGGATCGCCTGTCGGCGACGACCATCGCGTACCTGGCGGCCCAGGTCGCGGCAGGCGCGCAGGCCGTCCAGGTCTTCGACTCGTGGGTCGGGACGCTCGCACCGCGCGACTACGCCCGCTCGGTGGCCCCGTGGATGGCCCGGATCTTCGGGAGCCTCCGCCCGCTGGGCGTCCCGGCGATCCATTTCGGGGTCGTCTCCGCGGGCATCCTCGCCCTCCAGGCGGCGGCCGGCGGCGACGTGATCGGCCTCGACTGGCGGATCGACCTCGACGCGGGCTGGGGCGTGGTGGGCCACGATCGCGGCGTCCAGGGAAACCTCGACCCGAGCCTCCTCCTCGGCCCGTTCGACGCGGTGGCGGCCGATGCGCGAGCGATCCTGGACCAGGCCGCGGGGCGGCGGGGCCACGTCTTCAACCTGGGCCACGGCGTGATCCCCGGCACCGACCCGGACGACCTTGCGCGCCTGGTGGACGTCGTCCACGAGCATCGCGCGGGGACCTCCTCGTGACCGTCGGGGCGATGGCCTACGGCAGCCCCGACCGTCTCGACCAGGTGGAGGCGTACTACACGGACATCCGGCGCGGCAGCCCACCGCCGCCGCAGCTGCTCGACGACACGAGCCGGTACAAGGGCCGCTGCGGCGCGTGCCAGCACGTGGATCGCTGCGGCGGTTCGCGAGCCCGGGCGTTCGCCTGGACCGGGGACTACCTCGAGGCCGATCCGCTCTCCCGTTCGTCCCGGGCCGGGCCTGAGCAGCGACGGGATGGCGGTCGTCGTTGCCGGTGGCGGCATCACCGGGCTCGCCGCGGCGTGGGAGCTGGCCCGCGCGGGCATCCAGGTCGACCTGTACGAGGCGTCCGACCGCCTCGGCGGCAAGGTCCGGACGGAGCGCGTCGACGGCTTCCTCGTGGAGGACGGTCCGGACTCGTTCATCTCGTACCGGCCGGCCGCCGCGATCCTCGCGCGCGAGCTGGGCCTTGGCGGCGAGATCATCGGGACCACCGATCCGCGGATCGTCCACATCCGCACGGGCGGTCGCTTCGTGCCGCTGCCGGACGGGATCGGGCTGGTCCTGCCGACGAGGATGGCGCCGTTCATCCGGACCAGGCTGTTCTCGCCGCTCGAGAAGCTGGCGATGGCGCGCGACCTCGTGCTGCCACGCGGGCCGGGCGACGACGACATCTCGATCGGCCGGTTCCTGCGCCGGCGCCTCGGGTCCGCGCTCGTCGCGCGGCTGGGCGATCCGCTGATCGGGGGCATCTACGGTGCCTCGGTCGACGAGCTGTCGCTCGACGCGGTCGTCCCGCAGCTGCGAGCGGCGGAACGGGAGCACCGGAGCCTCCTCCTCGCGAGCCTGGCCCAGGGTCGGGCACGCGCACGGGCGGCGGCAGGCGGGAACCCGGCACCGAAGGGCTCGCCGTTCCTCAGCTTCCAGGGCGGGATGGGCGCCCTGGTCGACGCGCTGGCCGGCCGCCTCGCCGCCGACCCGAACGTCCGGATCCACCTCGGCATCGGTGTCGTCGACCTGGCCCGGGCCGCCGCGGGCCTCACCGTGCGACTCTCCGATGGGTCGACGATTCGCGCCGACGCGGTGGTCCTCGCCGGTCCCGCGCGCGCATCTGCGGCGGCGCTCGCCGGGCTGGCCCCGGCCGCGGTGCCCGCGCTGATGGGCATCCCGCACGGGTCGACGGCGGTCGTCAGCCTCGCCTACCGGGCAGATCAGGTCGAGGGGCCGCCATCTCACGGGTTCCTCGTCGCCCGCGACGAGCCGCTCGCCTTCAGCGCGTGTACCTGGAGCTCGGCGAAATGGGCGGGTCGAGCCCCCGACGGCTGGATTCTTGCTCGCGCGTTCCTCGGCGAACGATCGCCGGCGCTCCTCGTGCGGCCTGATGACGAGATCGCAGCGATCGTCCATGCGGACCTCGCCCGCGTCGCCGGTGTCCGTGGCGCCCCGGCCTTCTCGCGCGTCGCGCGCTGGGTGGATGCCATGCCGCGTTACACCGTGGGGCACCTGGCCCGCGTCGCCGCCCTGGACGCCGCGATGACCGCCGCGCCGCGGGTGGCCGTCACGGGTGCCGCGCTCCGTGGGGTGGGCGTGCCCGACTGCGTCGAGCAGGGCCGCCGGGCCGGCCGTCGGATCGCCGCGGCGCTCGACGGCTCCTCGACCGTCGCGGCCTGACCCCGGGCACGATCGCGCTTTCCCTTCCGATGGATCCGATGGCCGCGGTCGTCGCCGCGCTCGTCGTGGTTGCCGTCGGCTGGCTCGTGCTCGTCGGGTTCCTGTGGCTGCATCGACCGTCGCGGGCCGTCGCCGGTCCGGCGCTCCGCCTGGTGCCGGACCTGGTCCGCCTCGTCCGGCGGCTCCTCGCCGATCCCGGGACGCCGACCAGCGTCCGTCTCGCCCTTGCCGGCCTGCTCGCCTACCTGCTCAGCCCGAGGCGACTCCTCGGCATCTGACCGCGCCGACCGCACCTACCGGGCGGGCAGGGTCGTCCCGGCGAGGACCT
This sequence comes from uncultured Chloroflexia bacterium, assembly GCA_963850035.1. Classification (GTDB taxonomy): domain Bacteria; phylum Chloroflexota; class Limnocylindria; order Limnocylindrales; family CSP1-4; genus CTSoil-043. The sequence continues at coordinate 20,316 of CAWKJP010000020.1, forward strand.
GGCGGAGGACGAACTGCCCATCGGTCGCGGGGTTCAGCAGGTTCGGCTGGCCATGGTCGACCACGACGATCGGCGAGAGCCGGACCTGGGCAAGGCGCGTCCCGACGAACGTGAGGGAGGTGATGATCCCCTCCTCCGTCTGCCTGCTCCAGTCCTGGTCGAACCAGAAGTTGCCCTGGCTGGAGCCGACGTATCGATACGTCGATCCGACCTTCGTCACCGAGAGCGCCCCGGCCCAGTGGAAGTCGGCGCCGACCACGTGGTCGACTCCCGCCGCGACGAGCGTCTTCACGAGCCCCAGCTGCAGCGCCGTGAACGTCGCCCGGTATTCCACCGAGCTCCATTGCGGGAGCGCGATCACGACCTGCGCCCCCTGGGCTCGCGCCTTCGCCACCGCGCTCGCCACGTTCGCGGGGGTCAGCGCGGCGACACCGGGCGACGAGGCGGTCGCGTAGGCAGATCCGCCGATCGCATCGAACCCGATGAAGCCGAAGACGATTCCGCCCGCGTCGACGATGGCGGGCCGGAGCGCCTCGGCGAGCGTCCGTCCTGCGCCCGTGGGCTGGATCCCGCTGGCCCGGAAGAGATCGACGGTCTCGCCGACCGGCCCCAGGCCCGCGTTCGTGGTGTGGTCGGCCGCGATCGTCGCGACGTCGAAGCCCATCCTGGCCATCGCGGGCGCCGCGCGCGGGTCGATCGAGAAGACCGTCCCGCTGTCGTGCTGGACGAAGCTGTGGGTCATGGCGCACTCGAAGTCGCTGACCGCCACGTCGGCGTTCCGGATAAGGTTTCGGACCGCGCCCGCGTTCCCCGAACGGACGGCATCGACGACGGTCCAGCCGAACGCCGGGTCCCAGTGCGTGCCCGTGTAGCGTGCGGTCCCGCCCGCGGCGAGCCAGTCCCAGCCGCGGCCGAGGACGTTGGTCTGGCGGCTGACGCCGCGATCCGGGCAGTTGACGCCGGTGGTCACGATGACGCGCACGTCGCTCCCGGTCCAGCGGCTCCACGCGGCCGGCCACGCGGCGGGCGTCGCGATGACGAGCGGGTACGGGACGGTGCGGGCAGGGTTCTCGCCGAAGAGATCCGCGCCGTCGAGGGCGATCACCTTCACGCGGGGTGTCACGAGCGCCGGCGGGATCAGCGCAAGCTGCGTCGTGCCGGGGCCCAGGGCGGCCGTGACCTGGTCAGCCGGCACGCACGCCGGGGCCGCGCCTCCCGTCGTCCCCAAGGCTGCGGCGATCGCGGCGTCTGCCCCGCAGGGAAGGAGGACGGTCCCGGCCGCGAGGCGCGCCGCGAGCGCGGAGCGGGTGATGGCCGTCACGCGGTAGTTGTCGAACGCGCTCACGACCGCGAGCGGAACCGTTGCGGCGCCCGGCGCGGTCGACGGTCCCGGGCTCGCGCCCGCAAGGTTCGACGCAGCCGAGGACGCCGCCGGCGATGCAACCGCCGGCTCACCGGCCGGCGCGGCCGTGCCGGTCGGCGCCGACTCGCTCACCGAACCGCCGTCCGACGGCGCGCCGCCCGACGGCGCAACGGCGATGCCGGCCACCGCGGTCGGCGTGGCCCTTCCGGTCCCGGCGCCGCCCGTCCCGAGCGAGGCCGCCGGGGTTCCGCTGACCGGCGCGATGGCGAGGGCGATGCCGATCAGGAGGGCCACGCCCACGACCGCAAGGCCGACGGCGAGCCCGCGCCCGCGTCGGGCACCACCCCGCCGGCCCGGCGGCGCTGCTCGCGGATCACGCATGCCGGCCACTATGGCGCAGCGGTCAAGGCTCGGCGATCGTCCGCGCCGCGGGTCCGGCGTCGGGCGGCCGCTCCCACCGGCCGATGCTCGCCACGATCCCCGGCAGGTACCGCCGGCGGTGGACCAGCAGGCCGAGCGCGACCACGATGTAGACCGCCGAGAAGACGAGCCGGACGTCCGTGGTCGGGAACGGGAACTGCACCACGAACAGCCCGAAGATCGCCACCGCCTCCCACAGGCCGAACCGGCGATCGGCAAGGACCGCGAACGCGAGCAGGGCCTGCGCGCTGGTGAGCAGGAACTCCTCGGTCTGGCGATCGTCGAGCGGCAGGGGCGCGCCTCCGCCACCGCCGAGCGAGTAGGCCACCCAGAGGCTGCCCACGAGCAGCGTCCACTGGTTGACCTTCGCGGAGAGCAGCATGCCGAGGCCGTCGGCCGCGTGGAGCCGCCAGGCGAAGATCGTCGCGACGATCAGCTCCGGGGCCTCGGATGAGAGCGGCGCCAGCCACTGGACCAGCAGGAACTGGTCGATCCCGAGGTTCGCCCCGGTCGCGACCAGCCCGTCGGCGAACGGCTTGGCCGCCATCACCACGATCGCGGCCGCGGCGAGGAACAGGCTCGTGACGAGGACCCGCCGGGAGTGGCGCGGGAGCCGCGCGATGTCGGCCGCGACGCCGATCAGCTCGGGCTCGCCGCGGCCCTCGCGGGTGACCCGCCAGAGGTAGGCGCCGAACAGCACGAGGAGCACGACCGCGTCGTACCAGGCGATGGACCGAGTGAACGGGATCACGAACGCATAGGCGCTCGCGATCGCGAGGAACGCGAGCTCGACGCGGTTGTGCGTGGGCAGGACCACCGCGGGAATGCGCTCATGCCCCGCGACGGGCGTGCCGGGCGACGTCCCGCCCGCGCCGCGCGCCGCCGTCGCCGCCTCGCTCTGGCCGGTTTCGCCCGGGTCCCCGTTCCCTGCGACCGCCTCGCTCCCCTCGGCTGCGGCTCCGTCCCTGCGTCGGCGGCGGACCGCCCAGAACGCGACGAACGCGACGAGGGGCCAGCCGATCCCGATGAGGAGCCGGTTCGACCCGGTCATGTTCGCGGCCGCGAACTGCGTGTACGACGGGTCGCCGCCGCCCGTGTACGAGAAGTACAGGTCCACCGCGTACTCCGGCAGGACGGCGATCAGGGCGAGGATCGCGATCGCAAGGCTGCCGGAGATGTCGACCTGGGCCGCCTCGGCGGCCCACGACAGGAGGACGGCCGACGCCACGACGCCCGCCCCGAAGACGAGCACCGTGAGCTCGGGAGACAGGACCGTGCCCGTCAACCGGATGAGGATCGCGGGGACGGCGACGGCCGCAGTGATTCCGAGGCGCGTCCACATTGTTCGGTCGGATCGTCCGACTTCACCTTCCTGCACCCGGACAGGGTAGGGGCGCGCGAACGACGGCGCGCGAACGGCGGCGCGCGCTGCGCGTTCGACAGACACGATCCGGGGATCTTGGACAGGCAGTGTCGAGCCACATGAACCGGCGCACCGATGACGCGGCTGCGTTGAGAGCCGCTTGGTGGTGGCGGCCCGAGGCGACCCGGCGAGTCCGACCTGCGTCCGCCGCCACCCTGCCATTTGACCCTTGATGGCCGCCCTATAATTGGTTCATTCGTCGTACCACTGGTTCACTAGGTGAAACCGCGGTGACTCGGACCCTCAGTCGCGGCCTCGATGTCATGGAGACGCTGGCGCGCGGGGACGGGACCGGGCTCGGCCCGTCAGCCATCGCCCAGCAGGCGGGCCTCGACAAGGCCACCGTGACTCGCCTCCTTCGGACCCTCGTCGCGGCCGGGTACGTCGTCCAGGACGAGACGACGCGGCGCTACCGGCTGAGCGGCAAGATCCTGTGGCTGGCCCACCGGGTGACGGCCGGCCTGGATCTCCGGAGCGTTGCTCGCCCGCATCTCACGGCGCTCCGCGATGAGCTCGGGGAGACCGTCCACCTCGGTGTGATCGAGGACCTTCGAGTCGTCTACGTGGACAAGCTGGAAGCCGAGAACAGCGTCCAGCTGGTCTCCGCGGTCGGCCAGACCATGCCGCTTCACTCCACGTCGCTGGGCAAGGCCATGCTCGCCGCGCTTCCCGCCGAGGAGCGCGAGCGGATCTACGCGCGGATGGACTTCCTGCCCCGGACGGATCGGACGATCTGTGACCTGGCCACGTTCCGGGAAGAGATCCGCAGGACGCAGGGTCGCGGCTACTCAACCGATGACCGCGAGAACGAGCCCTTTGGTGCGTGCGTCGGCGCGGCGATCGTCGGAGCGGACGGCCGGCCGGCCGGGGCGATCAGCATCGCCGGTCCCCACTTCCGCATCCACGATCGGCTCGAGTACTTCGGCGAACGGGCGCGCGCTGTTGCCGGAGGAATCGCCCGGGAGCTCGGGGCCGATGCGATCGAGATGGACGAGAGTGCGCGGCCGCGAGATCCGCGAGGCCACGTGATGGTTCCCCGGGACGTCCAGTCGAAGCTCGCCGGCGTGTTCGCGCCCATCAGCACGCCCTTCGGGTCGCACGAGGACGTGGACGACGGCGCCCTTCGGTTCAACCTCGCGCGCTACGCGCAGAGCGGGATCCTCGGCTACCTGGCGCTCGGGTCCAACGGAGAGAACCGGAGCCTCGCCGAAGGCGAGAAACTGCACGTGCTCGAAACCGTCGTCCGGCACAAGGGCCCCGCGCAGGTGGTCCTGGCCGGTGCGGCGTACGACGGCCAGCGTGAAGCGGAGCGCTTCCTGGCGGCCGCGGCGGACCTCGGGGCCGACTTCGGGCTCGTGTTGTCGCCGGGCTACTTCCGGGCGCAGATGACCGACGAGATCCTGTACCGCTTCTTCTCGTCCCTGGCGGACGCTGCGCGGATCCCGATCCTCCTCTACAACGCGCCGGGCTTCTCCGGCATCACCCTGGGCCCGAACCTGGTCGGACGCCTGGCAAGCCACGGGAACATCGTGGGCCTCAAGGACAGCGCCTCGAGTGGGATCGAGGGCTTCCTTCCCTTCCAGGGCCCCTCGTTCCAGGTGCTGGCGGGCTCGGCCAACTTCCTCTTCCGGGCGATGCTGGGCGGATCGCCCGGGGGCACGGTCTCGCTCGCCAACTCGTTCCCGCAGCTCGCTCTCGACCTGTTCGGCTACGGACGGGCCCGCGACGAGACGCACGGCGTCCCGCTCCAGGAACGGGTCAGCCGCATCAACGCGGCGATCTCCGGGGCGCACGGTGTGGCCGGCGTCAAGGCCGCCATGACGCTCGCGGGCTTCCAGGGCGGAATCCCGCGGCGGCCCCTCCTCCCTCTCGACGCGGGACAGGTCGAGGCGTTGCGGGCGCTCCTCACCGCGGAGGGACTCCTGCCGTGAGCGGGGACATCCTGGCCATCGATGTGGGGACAACCGCCCTCAAGATCGCCGTCTTCAGTCCCGGCCTTGAGAAGCGATCCGAGGCCGAGCGCCGCTACTCCGCGCACCTCTACGACCATGGCAAGGCGGATGTCGATCCGGCGGTCTGGTGGGAGGCCCTTCGCGAATGCTGCGCGGACGCGGCGGCCAGCCTCGCCGGCGTGGAAGTCGTCTCCCTGTCCGTCACCACCCCGGGACTGACGCCGATGGCTGGCGACGGGGCGGCGCTCGCGCCTGCCGTCCTGTTCCTTGACGGGCGGTCGCGCGCGCAGTCGGCCGCCATACGTGCCCTCGTGGGAGAAAGGAGGTTCCTGGCCGAGACGTGCAACCTGCCCGTGTCCGGCGGCTCGTCGCTGTCGTCCATGCTCTGGTTCCGGGACGAGCGCCCGGATATCTGGGCGGCCACCGCGAAGTTCGGCCACTGCAACACCTACCTCGTCAAGCGGATGACCGGCCGTTGGGCGATCGATCCGTCGACGACCTCGATCACCGGCCTCTACAACACGGCGCGCAACGACCTCACCTGGAACCAGACGGTCCTCGATCTCGCCGGCATCGACGAAGGCGTATTGCCGCCGCTGCGGCAGTCCCACGAGCCGATCGGTCCGATCCTGCCCGCCATCGCCGACGAGCTTGGCCTGCCGCACGGCTGCACTGTCCTCTGCGGTGGCAACGACGCGGTGCTCGCGGCCTTCTCCGGGGGCCTGACCGAGCCCGGCGACATCAACATCATCAGCGGGACGTGCGATATCGCCAACGTGTGCACCGACCGCCCGATCGCCTCGGCAACCTTCAACGTCCGCTGCCACGTCATCCCGGGTCGGTGGCTCACCTTCTTCGTGCTGAATGCCGGGGGCGAGGCGTTGGAATGGCTCCGACGGACCGCCTGCAGCGAGCTGAGCCGCGACGAGTTCTACGGCCACTACGTTCCCGGCGTGCTTGACGCGTTCCTCCTGGGTCCGGATCCGGACGCCCGTGAAGCCGATCTCCCCGAGTACGTCCCCTACATCGGCGGCAGCCGGTACTCCCTCGAGCCTCTCACGGGCCGCTTCAGCGGCCTGACCCTCCAGACCACGCGCGACGACCTGCTGCTCAGCATCGTCCGCGGCAACGCGAGGTACCTGGGCGGGCACCTCGCAGAAGTCGCCGAGGTCGTCCCCCTCGGCCATACGGTCGGGATCTCAGGCGGTGGGGCCAGGATCCGTGGAATGCTCGAAGCCAGGCGCCGCTGGACCGGCGACTTCGAGTACGAGTTCCAGGACCAGTCCTCGCTGCTCGGGGCAGCGATCCTCGGCCAGTTCAGTCAATCCGGAACGCTGCCCGGCTCCAGGCAGGTCGGTCCGGGAACGTTGCAGGAGGCATTCTCATGAGCGGTATTGGCACCGGCAGCACGACGTCCACGGATCCGCGAGCGGCGGCGGCCGAGCTCGTCTCACAGGCGAAGGCCGGGCTGGAGGGCGCGCCGACCCTGGCCATCCTCTTCGCCACGTCGCAATACGACACGGAGCTCCTCGCCGGCAGCGTCTCCGAGCTGCTCGGCGGCATTCCGATGTGGGGCGGCTCGTCGTCGACCGGCGTCTTCCGCGACGATGGCTGGGTCACGAGCGCGGGTGGCGCGGCCAGCCTGATGCTGGTTGCCGACCGGCCCGGGGCGGCCGTCATCGTGCCCGTGGGCGACGACGCGTTCGCGGCGGGCAGGAAGGCTGCCGAAGAGGTCGTGAAGCAGCTCGGCGGCACCCCAGGGGCGCTGCTGACCCTCGCCTTCATGGGGCCGGAGGAGGAGCTGCTGCGCGGGATCGCCAGCGTGGCCCCGGGCGTGCCCGTCGTCGGGGGTTCTGCCTCGGACCACTCCGCCGAGGGCAAGTTCCAGCAGATCGCGAACGGCCACGCCTACTCGAACCACTTCGCCCTTGCGGCGATCGGTGGGCCGGTCGGAGTTGCCTTCACGAATGGCTACCGGCCGACCGGCAAGAAGGCGATCGTGACCAAGGCCACGGGACGGACCGTCTTCGAGCTCGACGGCCGGCGGGCGATGGATGTCTACTCCGCGTGGGTGGCCAGGCCCGAGGCCGAGATCTGCGGCGGCGCGCTCGTCTCATTCAGCGTGCAGTACCCGCTCCTGTTCCGGCAGGCCGGGGTCGGGTACTCCGCCCACCCGACCAACAGCAGCCTGGACGGCTCGATGGACTTCGGGGCGGCCATGCGACCGGGGATGGAGCTCGAGCTGGCCGAGGCTTCCGTGAATGGCCTTGTCGCGGAGGCGGGCAACGCCGTCTACAAGGCGACGCTCGGGGTGGAGCACCCGAAGGCCATCCTGCTCTCCCACTGCGGCGGGCGCGCGATCGCGCTTGGCGACCGGATCCGGGAGATCCCGGCCGAGGTCGCACACACGGCCGGCCACCTGCCGACGGTCGGCTACCTCGCGTTCGGTGAGCAGGGCTGCTCCGAGCCTGGAAGCCCCACCCACGCCGACCTGAGCCTGTCGGCCCTCGTCCTCGGCTAGGTCTGCCTGCCTGTGATGTCAGTGGCGGGCGCGGAGCCGGTGGATGGCTGATCGCCGGCTTCGCGCCTGCCCCATTTGATCGTGGCCGCTCCCCCCGGGTGCGGCCGGTCGACACGGAGGATCACGATGGCTGTCGCTACACGCCTCTACCAGAACTACGTGAACGGTCGCTTCGTCACCGCGCAGGGGGCGAAGACGCTGCCGGTTGAGAACCCGGCCACCGGTGCGACCGTCTCGGACGTTCCCGATTCAACCGTCGAGGATGCGCGGGAAGCGATCGAGTGCGCCGAGCGGGCACAGCGCGCGTGGGAGAAGCTGGCCCCGATCGAGCGCGCGAACTACCTGCACAAGATCGCCGCCGGGATCCGCGCGAACGCCGAGCACCTCGCCCACGTCCTGTCCGAGGAGCAGGGCAAGCCCCTGGACCAGGCCCTGGGTGAGGCGAACGGCACGGCGAACTACTTCGACTACACGGCGGAGTGGGCCCGCCGCATCGAGGGCGAGGTCATCGCCAGCGACCAGCCGAACGACATGCAGCTGCTGCTGCGGCAGCCCATCGGGGTCATCGGGGGCATCGTGCCCTGGAACTTCCCGCTCTACGTGCTGGCGCGGAAGGTGGCGCCGGCCCTCCTCATGGGCAACTCGATCGTCGTGAAGCCGAGCGAGATCACGCCGAACAGCACCCTCGAGCTCGGCCGCATCTTCGACGAGGCTGGCATCCCCGCCGGCGTCGTCAACATCGTGTGCGGCTACGGCCCGATCGTCGGCGAGGAGCTGGCATCCAACCCGCTCATCGGCATGGTGACCGTGACGGGCAGCATCAGGACGGGCTCCCGGGTCATGGAGCTCGCCGCGAAGAACATCACGAAGGTGAGCCTGGAGCTCGGCGGCAGCCACCCGGTCATCGTGATGCCGGACGCCGACCTGGACCTGGCGATCAGGTCGATCAAGGCAGGTCGCCTCCTCAACACGGGCCAGGTGTGCGGCGCACCGGACCGGACCTACGTGCACGAGAGCATCGCTGCCGAGTTCACCGACCGGCTGGCCGCCGCCATGGGCAAGGCCACCTATGGGAACGCGCTCGTCGACGTCGGGCGCGACCTCGGTCCGCTCGTGAGCGAGCGTCAGCTCGACGCGGTCAGCGGGCGGGTGGAGCGTGCCATCGCCGACGGCGGCCACGTCGTGACCGGCGGCAAGCGCGCGGAGGACAGGCCGGAGGGCCACTACTATCCGGCGACCGTCATCGCCAACTGCCGCCAGGACATGGCCATCGTCCGGGAGGAGATCTTCGGGCCGGTCATGCCGATCGTCACGTTCCACGACCTCGACGAGGCGATCGCCTGGGCGAACAACTCGATCTACGGTCTCGCGTCATCGATCTTCACCAAGAACGCCGACGTGATCATGCGAGCCTGCAACGAGCTCCGGTTCGGGGAGACCTACGTCAACCGCGAGAACATGATGGAGAACATGCAGGGGTTCCATGCCGGCTGGCGCAAGTCGGGGATCGGCGGCGCGGACGGCAAGTACGGGGTGCTCGAGTACACCCGAACCCACGTCGTCTACCTGCAGTACGACCTGGCGGCCGGCCGGGCGTAACAGATCCGGTCCTCGGCGGGTGAGCCGCCGATGTCACACCACAGCGTTCAGGGCCCCCGTACCGGCGGGGGCCCTGCTCCTTTCCGGCACCCGGCCGGCTTGATTGAACGCTGCGAGCCCGAGCGCGCCTCATACAGGTGATGCATCCTCCTGCCGGACGCCCCCAGGCGCAGGCAACCCTGGGGGAATGCGAAGGTGAAAGCGAGGAGCGGTGCGAACCGAGGTCGTGGAGCGCGCGCAACACGGCGACACGACCGCCTTCGAGACCCTCGCCCGGGAGGCAGGTGGCCGGCTCGTCGGAGTCGCATTCCGAATCCTTCGAGACCTTCCCGCCGCGGAGGATGCCGTCCAGCAGACCCTCGTGACGGCCTGGCGCGAGCTGCCCGGGCTGCGGGATCCCGAGCGCTTCGAGGCGTGGCTCTACCGGATCCTCGTCCGTGCCTGCGCGGCCGAGGCGCGACGCTTCGGGCGCTGGCGAGCCGACGTCCGCGACGTATCGCCGGACGCTCCCGCCGATACGAGCGCGTTCCGGCGGGTCGCTGACCGGGACGAGCTGGAGCGCGGCTTTCGCCGCCTGACCGTCGACCAGCGGGCAGTCATCGTCCTGCGCTACTGGCGCGACCTGCGCCAGGAGGAGATCGCGGAGACGCTCGAGATCCCACTCGGGACCGTGAAGTCCCGGCTGCACCACGCGACCGCCGCCCTCCGCGCGGCCCTCGAGGCCGAGGCGCGCCCGGCCCAGGTCGAGGAGGGAATGGCATGACCACGCCGAACCGACCGGTCCCTACGGACGAGGACATCGACGCGACCTTGCGCGCATGGATGGCGCCGGGTCCCCGGTCGCTCTCCGGGCCGTCTCTCCAGCGCGTGCTCGCGTCGGTCAGCGGAACCCGGCAGGTGCCGGCGTGGCGGGCGCGGATTGCGCGTGCCCGAGGCATCCGGGCAGCGCGCTTCGCGATCGCCGCGGCTGCCGTGGTGCTGGTCACGACGATGGCCCTGGCCTGGGGCGTCGGACGTCCCACGGGCATCGGAGGCCCGCCGGTGGCGGCGTCGGCGTCGCCGCTGGCGGCGCTCCCAAGCCCGGTCGCGAGCGCCAGCCCGGTCGCCAGCCCGAGCCCGGCCTCGAGCCCGAGCACCGCGCCACGGGCGACCCCGGTCGTCACGGCCACCACGCTCAGCGGGGGGGTTGCCGCGACGGGAGCCACCTACCAGGTGCGCTATCCGCAGGTCGGCGGCCTGTCCGACCCGGCAGTCGCGGCGATGATCAACACGCTTCTCCGCGGCCAGGCGGACGCGGCGGTCCGCGACTTCACGTCGGGGATCGGCAAGGACCCGCAGGCTGGCCCGAACCAGCCCTCGACGCTCCAGGTCGACTACACCGTCGCCTACGGCTCGCCGGACGTGCTCAGCCTGCGCGTGAACGCGTACGCCTACCCGTCGGGGGCCGCCCACGGCGCGGACGTGCTGACCACGTTCACGTTCGACCTCGCCTCCGGCCGGCGCCTCGCGCTCGCCGACCTGTTCCGCCCGGGCATCAGCTACCTCGACGCGCTCGCGGCCGAATCGAGGACGCAGCTCAAGGTGACCCAGGCCGACTGGGAAACGGACTCCTCCATGACGGAGTGGCTTGCGACCGGTACCGAGCCCACCGCCGACAACTACGCCGCGTGGGCGATCACGCCTGGCGGCCTCGAGATCACGTTCGGGCAATACCAGGTGGCGCCCTACGCTGCGGGCATGCCTGTCGTCACGATCCCGTTCGCCCACCTCGCCGCGATCATTGACCCGAACGGCCCGCTGTCCCCGCTTGCGAACAGCCCGCTCCCGTCCGTGACCGTCACCCTGGGGATCTACTCCGGCCGGCCGGACCCGACGTGGACGCTCACGGACTGGCAGGTGGCGGCGCTCGTCGGCCAGCTCGCGTCGCTCACCGTGACGAGCGGCATCGCACCCCAGGGAGGCCTCGGCTACCACGGCTTCTCGATCCTGCTGCACCAGGCCGGCGAGGCCGACCAGACGGTCGTCGCCTACCGCGGCGACGTGAGCCGGTCCGGCGATGCGGCGGGGACGCACCAGGTGGACCCACAACGGACCGTCGAGAGCGCCCTGCTCGACACGGGGCGGTCGCACCTCACCGCGGCCGAGGTCTCGATGGTTGAGGCCGACCTGGCCTGGCCATGATCCTGGGGCGTCCCAGGCCGTGGGGTGCCATGACTGGCGCACCGTTGGGACGTTCGGCCCTGCACGGCGACCGCCCTCCCGGCTAGGCTTGTTGTGATCTCGGAGGCAGGAGCTGCAGCGTGGCCGACGACCTGTATCGCGTGCTCCGCGTCGATGAATCGGCCGACGCCTCCGCGATCCGGGTCGCCTACCGATCCCTTGCGGCCGTCTACCATCCCGACCACGCAGGCGCCGACGGCGAGCAGCGGATGCGCGAGCTCAACGGCGCCTGGGAGGTGCTCGGCCACCCGCAGCGCCGGGCTGCCTACGACGCCGAACGGAGGGCGAGCCTGCCGCCACCGGCGCCACCCGGGCCACCCTGGACGGGGTGTGCCGGACCCCCGCCGGGTCGTCCCTCGGGAAGCGTCCTGACCTTCGGCATCTTCGCCGGCTGGTCGCTGGGCGAGATCGCGCGGACCGATCCCGGTTACCTCGAGTGGCTCGACGAGCGCCACAACGCGCCCGAGGATGCCTCGGATGCGTATTACGCGCGCCCACACCTCGAGGAGATCGACGGCATTCTCCGACGGATGGGCCTCCGCCGCGACCCGGCCGAGTCCGGGAAGACGCACGAAGGCTGGCGGGCCCGTTTCGGCCACTAGTGTCGCACGCCGCAATGGGCTTGATTATTGAATCGGCCTGACGTACTGTCCGGGGCATGGCTGCCCATGCCGCGCCTCCGTTGGCTGTTGGTGATTCCGAGGCTGAAGCCCTCCGCGCGATGACCCGTGCGGGCACGACCGAGCAGCGCGCCGCGATGCGCGCCCGGATCATCCTCCGCGCGGCGGAAGGGGCCGCGCACGTCGAGGTTTCCCAGGAGCTCGGCGTCAGCGTCCAGACCGTGCTCCTGTGGCGACGCCGGTTCAAGGAGCAGGGTCTCGCCGGACTGGCCGACGCGCCCCATCCCGGCCGTCCCCGGACGTATGGGCGCGAGGTCGCGGGAGCAAATCCTCGCGGCCACGCTGACCCCGCCCGAGGCGACGACCCACTGGAGCCGGGCGCGGCTCGCGAAGCGCGTCGGGGTGAGCCCGTCCACCGTCGGCCGCGTGTGGGCGGAAGGGCGCCTCAAGCCGCACCGGGTGGAGACGTTCAAGTACAGCCGCGACCCGCAGCTCACGGCCAAGATCACCGATGTCGTCGGACTCTACCTCGCGCCGCCCGAGCGGGCGATCGTCCTCTCGGTCGACGAGAAGACCCAGATCCAGGCGCTCGACCGGACCCAGCCCATGCTCCCGCTCCGGCCCGGACAGGTGGAGCGGCACACCCACGACTACAAGCGCAACGGCACGCTCAGCCTGTTCGCTGCGCTCGAGGTCGCAACCGGACAGGTGACGAACCAGGCCCGTGAGCGACACACGGCTGACGACTTCCTCGCTTTCCTGCGGCTGCTCGCCCGTACCTATCGCCGGGGCGAGGTCCACGTCGTGCTCGACAACGTCAGCACCCACAAGACCCCCGACGTCGTGTCGTGGCTGGCGAAGCACCCGCGGTTCACGTTCCACTTCACCCCGACCTCGGCGTCCTGGATGAACCAGGTCGAGACGTGGTTCGGGATCCTGACTCGCCAGGCCCTCCGGCGCGGCAGCTTCGAGAACGTCCGGGTCCTCACCGCCGCGATCGAGCGCTTCACCCGCGAGTGGAACGCCGGCGCGACGCCATTCACCTGGGTGAAGACCGCTGACGAGATCCTCGCCAAGGCGGTCCGCAAGACGCAAGCTCGATTCCGGCGCGCGACACTAGGCCACCGGTCGGGCGGTCGGTGCCGGTCTCCTGGCGGTGCGATCCACGCCGTATCCGGCGGGTTTCGTGATCAGCGCCGCGTCTCGGGCAATCCTGCCTATGAGAGCGACCCGCGCGGCGCGTGGCCGTCCCAGCGATGCTCCCGCAGGGCCGCCAGGAGGTCCGGCGGCAGCGGCCCGGCGGCAGCGGCGACGACGTTGGACGCCAGGTGATCGGGCCGGCGCATGCCGGGAATCACCGTGGTCACGTCGGGGCTCGACAGGATGAACCGCAGGGCGAGCTGGGCGAGGGTCTGGCCATCCGGCACGAGCGAGCGGAGCGCCTCGACGCGCGGGATCGTCGCCTTCAGGTTGGCCTGGCCGAAGTAGCCGTTGCGCCAGTCCGCCTCGGGCCATCGGCTCTCGAGGGTCAGCGTCCCGGTCAGGCTCCCCTCGTCGAGGGGGACCCGGGCGATGACCGCCACGCCGAGCTCCCGGCAGGCCGGGAAGAGCTCGTCCTCGGCCGCCTGGTCGAAGACGTTGTAGACGACCTGAACCGCGTCGACGAGTCCGGTTCGCAGCGTCCGAAGGACGTTCGCAGGCTCCCACCGGTTGACGCTGATCCCGACGTGGCGGGCGAGGCCCTCACGCCGCAGGTCGTCGGCCGCGCGCTGCCAGCCCGGGTCGTCGGCCCACGCGTCCTGCCAGACGTGGAACTGCGCGAGACCGAGGGACGGCACCTTCGCGCGGCGAAGGATCGCCTCGACCGACGCCCGGATGTGGTCGGGCGGGAAGGCGTCCCTGATCCTGTCGCCGGGCCGGGCCGGCCACTGCCTGTTCTTGGGCGGAACCTTCGAGGCCAGGAGGAGGTCGCGGCCGGGATTCGCGCGGGCGAGCTCCCCCAGCAGCTCGTCGCTGTGGCCCGCGCCGTAGACGAGCGCGGAATCGAAGAACGTCACCCCGGCGTCCACGGCCGCCTGGAGGACGGCGAGCGACTGGCGGTCGTCGGCACCGGTCCAGCCGCCGACGCCGCCGCCCATCCCCCACATGCCGACGCCGAGCTCGCTCACGGTCCCGCCGGTCCGCCCAAAGGCCCGCTTCTGCATCGGCACAGCGTACGGGCGCGCGCGACGGCGCGGGACGCCGGCGATGCGTCGGCCCGGGCCAGGCGGGCAGTCGCGATCAGCCCTGGGAGAGCGAACGCGGTGCGGTCAGACCGCCGGCTGGGGAGCGCTCGTGACTGCGCGCTGGCTCGCTCGCGGGTTTGGCCGCGCGGGACGGCGCTGGTACCGGCGCAGGATGGTCTGGTCGTGTGCCGTCAGATGCCAGCGGCACCGGCACAGGCCCTTCGGGCAGCCCGGGTGCGGCAGCCGCGCGGCGAGGAGCTCCTGGGCGATGCGCCCGACCCGTCCATCGTCGGCCCGGCACGTGTCGCAGCAGGCCGCGCTCACGAGCTCGGCCTCCTTGGCGATCTCCGCGAGGCCTCGAAGCTCCGCGGCCACTCCTTCCCGATGCAGCGCGAGTACGGTCTCTGATGGAGTCGACCCCGAACCGGGGAGGCGGAAGATGGCCATCGCCTGGTCGCGTCGGATCCGCGATGCGTCCTCCCACCGGCGCTCGCGCTTCGCGGTCCGGAACGCCCGCTCGACCGTGGACGTGTACAGCGCCCGGGCGGCGTCCACCGTCTCCTCGGAGAGCTGCGCCGCGACGAGTCGCGCCCCGCGTTCCGGAGGTGCTCCGGCCGCGGCAGCGAGCTTGAGCCAGCGCGCTCGCTCCCGGGTGAAGCGCGCGGCGCCGGCGATCCGCCTGCGCTCGGCCTCGAAGAAAGCCACCGAGGCTTCCGTCAGGTAGACCACTCGCCCCTCGATCCGCTTCACGACCACCCGGTTGCGACAGCGCGGGCAGCCCCGGCTCGACGTCGGGGGCGGGTCGAGCAGCACCGCGCAATATGGGCAGGAGGCAACGGCCACGGCCTTGGACGCGGCCTTCCCCGGCCTCGCGCGACGTGCAGACGCGGAGCTCGGGCGCTTGCCGCTGGCACGGGCAGGCGCGGACCGCGAGCCGTCGCCGCCGGGCCGGGCAGACGCGGAGCTCGGGCGCTTGCCGCTGGCACGGGCAGGCGCGGACCGCGAGCCCTCGGCGCCGGGCTTGGCCTCGGTCCGTGAGCGAGGCTCGGTCGAGCGGCGCTTCGCCGGCTCCCGTCCTGTTCGCTCCGAGGACGAGTCCGTCTTCGCGGGCACTCCCAGCTCGGGTAGGGCTGCCGCCGGCGGGGCATCGACCGCACCGTTCGCGAGAGCCTGCGGGGACGTCACAGCCTCGGGCGGCACCGCCTCGTCGGCCTCGATCGGGCCCGGGGCTCCGTCGAGCGTGGCAACGTGGCTTGCGTCGTCGGAGTCGAGTGTGCCATCCGCGTCGGCCACGCCGACCACGTCGGCGATTCCGTCCGGGTCGGCCGTGCCGTCGGTATCGGCGATGCCGGCCCCCCCGATCAGGGCGTAGTCGACGGCCGCGCTCCACCATTCGGCGCCCGGTCCGGCCGCGACGGCCGAGCCCGGTCCTGCCATGACGCCGACCATCGCCGAGTCATCGGGCTGATGGTTGACGAGGGCCGATTCGTCGCCTATCACGGTCGCGCCGATGTCCGGGGGTCCGGGCTGGACCGCGATTGCCGGGCGTCTTCGGCCCCGTCGCTTTCCCCGGGCCGGGGCATCGGCCTCCGGAAGTTCCGCCGTGATCATCGACGGGTCCGCGGCAGCAGCCTCGGCCGGCGCGTCCGCTTCGGGCGGGTCCACGGGATCGGTTTCGACGCTTCCACCGAAGATGTCCGCCAGGCGCGCGGCCATCCGCTGCTGGTCGCGCTCCAGCTCGGCCTCGTCGATCTTCTGTCGCTGTCGCAACAGGCCTGGCATCTTCGCCATCGCCCTGGTCCCTCGCTCACCGGCTGCGGCGGTCCACCCCTTGCTCACCCGGAGCCCAGCAGCTGAGCAGCATTGCAGTCGTGGATCGGCAGCATACTCCCCACCCACCAAAGGTCGTCCAGACCTAAGACCATTGGCCGGTGCGCGGACGCACATCCCGCGAACCGCGTTGGATGGTCCCGAACGGCCCCGACGACCCGATGGGGCGGCTACCATTGGGCCGTGCTGGACTTCGACGCCTACGCCGCCGATTGCAGGCTCTTCGGGCGCCTGGAGCCCGGCGACGGTCGTCTCACCGACCTCCTGAACGCCACCGCAGAGCTGCGCATCGAGGACGCCCGCCTGGAGAGCCTGGCAGACGGCCATGTCGTGGAGATGCCGGAGATCGTCGTCTCCTTCGATGAGCTGTGCGCCGTGGTCGCGGGAGGTCCGCGTGGCGACGCCGGGCGTCGGTTGCGCACCCACGCAATCCGGGTCACGGTGGACCTGGGTCCGTACACGGTCGAGGGCCTGGTGCACGGAACCCCGGCGTCCGATCCCCTCGGCGCTGCGGTGCGCCGCGCCGCGTGGCTCCCCCTCACCGAGGCGACCGTCACGTACCGGCGCGGCGATGACTCCGTCCGCGACGAGGTGCCCACGCTGCTCGTCAACCGCACGCTCGCGAGCTCGTTCCGCGCCGTCGAGGAGGTCAGCGTCGCCCTTCCCTGGGAGGGGAAACGGACGCCAAAGCCCGCGACGCCGCGGGCGATCGACCTGACCGGCACGCTTCGCGACGAGGAGCGCGCCGAACGTGACCAGCCGGAGCCGGCGATAGGATCGGGATCCGCGCTCTGACCCGATGGCTGGATGCGGCCGTGCCGCGGCGCCGGCGGTGTCCCTGGAGATCTCGAGGCGCGGCAAGCCGTTCGGTCACCCGCAGTGCCGGATCGGGCCGGCGGCGTGTTCTCCGGCCGTGGGCCTCGACCGTGCGTCCTGAGGCGTTCCGCGCCATGCTGCTGTCCGCACGTGCCGGCGGGTTCCGCGCAGGCGGGGGGCGCGCTCTGAGCAGTCAATGAGATCGAAGCAGGCGTTCCCGGTCCCGGCAGGCCGTGAACGACGGTGGGCGGGCCCTGAACGACGGCTCGTTCGCCGGGAAGCCGAGCCCGAAGCGCCGATCCTTGCCGAGCTCTTCAGCGTGGAGCGGCTGGAGCAGCACGCCCAGACGCTGGCCGCGGCCCAGGCGATCACCGACACGCCCCGTCGCGGACGCCCGGTCGGCCCGCGCATCGCCGAGAACGGCCACGTGCTCCTGGACGCCTACCGCGTCCTGGCCCAGGAGATCAAGGCCGAGCGCTCGATCACGCCGGCGGCAGAGTGGCTGGTCGACAACTTCCCGATCGTCGACGAGCAGCTCCGCGAGATCCGCGACGACCTTCCCCCGGACTACTACCGGGAGCTCCCGAAGCTGGCCGGCGGTCATCTCGAGGGATACCCGCGCGTCCTGGGGCTCGCCTGGGCATATATCGCGCACACGGACAGCCGCTTCGATCCCGAGAGCCTGCGCCGCATGGTCCGCGCCTACCAGACCGTGGAGCCGTTGACCATCGGCGAGCTGTGGGCAATCGCGATCAGCCTCCGCATCCTCCTTGTCGAGAACCTCCGCCGCCTCGCGGAGGAGATCGTCCACAGCCGGGCAGCCCGCGAGCGGGCCGACGAGCTCGCCGATCGGCTGCTGGGCCTCGGCCCGGAGAGACCGGCACTCGGGCAGGCGTCGCGCGGCCTCTCGGCGGCGGCGCTCCCGGTGGCGGCACGCGTGCAGCTCTTCCAGCGCCTTCGCGACCAGGACCCGGCGGTCACCCCGGCCGTCCACTGGCTCGAGGAGCTGCTGGCGTCGCAGGGAACGACCGCCGAGGAGATGGTCCGCCTGGAGCACCAGCGCCAGGCGACGATGAACGTGACCGTCCGCAACGTGATCATGAGCATGCGCCTGATCTCGTGGTTCGACTGGGCCGAGTTCGTCGAGAGCGTCAGCACCGTCGACGAGGTCCTGCGGGCCGGTGGGCCGTTCGGGGAGATGGACTTCGCAACGCGCGATCGATACCGGCACGCCATCGAGGTGCTGGCCCGGGGCGCTGGACGGACCGAGATCGAGGTCGCACGGCGTGCCGTCGCGATGGCGGCCGATGGCGGGGCCTCGCCAACCGCCGCCGCCGCTCTGGGCGCTGCGCCTCCTCCGCCCGGGCCGGGCCGCGTGGCGCCGGACTCCGGGGCGCCGGACGCTGCCGCACCCGATGCCGCACCGCCGGAGCCAACGGCGCATCGCCGCGACGCCGGCCATTTCCTGATCGGAGACGGCCGCCTGGAGCTCGAGCGCGCGCTCGGCGCCCGGGTGCCCTTGCGAGTGCGGCTGCGACGCAACTATATCCGGACCGCGACGGCGAGCTTCCTCGGGACCATCGCCATCGTCACCGCGGCGCTCCTGGCCGTCCCGCTCGCATTCTCCTGGTACGTCGGCGCCCCGGGCCTCGGCATCGTGCTCGTCGCGGTCCTCGCGCTCGCGCCCGCCTCCGACCTCGCGATCGCGCTGGTGAACTGGGCCGTCACGAACCTGCTCGGGCCAAAGGCGCTGCCCCGGCTCGACCTCGACGATGGCGTGCCGTCGTCATTGCGCACGCTCGTCGTCGTGCCGATGCTCCTCACGAGCGAGGCCGAGGCCGAGGCACAGGTCAGCGGCCTCGAGGTGCACTACCTCGCCAACCGTGAGGGCGACGTGCGGTTCGCCCTGCTGTCGGACTGGCTCGACGCCCCGACGGAGCGTGTCCCCGGCGACGACGAGCTCCTCTCGGCTGCCACGGCGGCCATCGAGCGCCTCAACGAGCGCCACGGCGACGCCCCGGGTGGCGGCGCGCGCTTCCTGCTCTTCCACCGTGGCCGCCGCTGGAACGAGTCCGAGGGTCGCTGGATCGGCTGGGAGCGCAAGCGCGGCAAGCTGAACGAGCTCAACGCCCTCCTGCGCGGCTCGACGACCACCGGGATCCTGACCACGGGCCGGCCCTCGTCGGCCTCACCGTCGGACGTGCGGTACGTGGTCACCCTCGATGCCGATACGCGGCTGCCCCGGGGCGCCGTGGGTCGCCTCGTGGGGACGATCGCGCATCCGCTCAACCGGGCGGTCTTCGAGCCGCATGCCGGCCGGGTGACCCGGGGCTACGGCGTGCTCCAGCCGCGGATCACCTCGACGCTCCCTGCCGAGCGCGAGGGATCTGCGTTCCAGCGGATCTTCTCGGGTTCGGCCGGGATCGACCCGTACGCGTCCGCCGTCTCCGACGTCTACCAGGACCTGTTCGGCGAGGGGAGCTTCACCGGGAAGGGCATCTACGACGTCGACGCGTTCGCGGCCGCGATGGCGGACCGGGTCCCCGAGAACGCGCTCCTGAGCCACGACCTGTTCGAGGGGGTCTTCGCCCGGGCGGGTCTCGTGACCGACATCGAGCTCTTCGACGAGTTCCCGTCGAACTACCTGGTCTCCGCCTCCCGACAGCATCGCTGGGCGCGGGGCGACTGGCAGCTCCTGCCCTGGATCCTGGGCCGGGACCGCGACGCCCGCGGCCTGCGGGGCCGCGGATCGATGCCCGGCATCGCACGCTGGAAGATGGTCGACAACCTCCGGCGAACCCTGTCCGCGCCGCTCACGCTCGCCCTGCTCGTGGCGGCCTGGACGCTGCCCCTGGTCTCGGCGGCGACGTGGACCGCCTTCGTCCTCGCGTCGGTGCTGATCCCGGCGGCGCTCCCGGTCGTCGGGGGATTGCTGCCCCAGCGGAAGGGCATCTCCAAGCGCAGTCATCTGCGCGCGCTCGGGGCCGACGTCACGCTCGCGACTGCCCACGTTGGGCTGGGCTTCACGTTCCTGACGCACCAGGCCTGGCTCATGGTCGACGCCATCGGACGGACCCTGGTCCGCCTCTACGTGACCAGGCGGAACCTCCTGGAATGGACCACCGCCGCCCAGGCGAAGGCGACCGGCGCCCGCGACGTCGCCGGCTTCTACCGGCAGATGGCAGGCGGCGTGGCGATCGCGGCCGTGATCGCGGTCCTCGTCCTCGCGGTGAAGCCCGGGGCGGGCCCGCTCGCCGCGCCGTTCGTGGTCCTCTGGCTGGCGGCGCCCCTGGTCGCCCGCCGGGCGAGCCAGCCACCTCCCGAATCGGCCGCGGAGCAGCTCGCGCCCGCCGATGTCGCGTCCCTTCGCCTGACCGCCCGCCGGACCTGGCGGTTCTTCGAGGCGTTCGTCGGTCCCGCGGACCACGGTCTCCCGCCCGACAACTTCCAGGACGATCCGCGCCCCGCCATCGCCCACCGGACCTCGCCGACGAACATCGGCATGTACCTCCTGGCAACGGTCACCGCCCGCGACTTCGGGTGGATCGGGACGCTGGAGATGGCCGACCGGCTCGAGGAGACCCTGGCGTCGATCGCGAGCCTCGAACAATTCCGCGGCCACCTCTACAACTGGTACGACACGCGGGACCTGCATCGGCTCGACCCGGCGTACGTCTCGTCGGTCGACAGCGGCAATCTCGCCGGGCACCTCCTGACCCTCGCGAACGCGTGCCGCCTGATGATCGACCAGCCGATCCCTGTCGCGGCGGCGGTCGCCGGGATCGGCGACGCGATGGCGCTGGCCCGCGGTGCCGCGGTCGGGATTCGCGACGACCGGCGCTCCCAGACCCTCACCCGGCGGCAGCTCGACGAGGCCTTCGTGCTGCCGGACGGGACGAGCGATCTCGTCCCGGCGACGCCCGCGGCATGGGCCGCCCGCCTCGCCGACCTCGCCGCGCATGCGGGGACGCTCGCGGACGTCACGGCTGCGCTCACGGCAGAGCGCGGCGAGGGCCCAGAGGGCGAGCTCGTGGCCTGGGCCGAGGCGACGCGACGGGCCGTCGAGAGCCATGTCCGCGACCTGGAGCTGTTCGGGCAGGGGTCCGGCGCAGCCGAGTCTTCCGCGACCTCCGAGGGGTTCCCGACGATCGCCGAGCTGTCCGATCCCCCCACTGGCGAGGTCGGCGATCGATCGTCCGCCCCGGCGACCCTCGTTCGACGGCTGCGCGCGATCGCCGACCAGGCGCAGCAGCTCTTCCGCGAGATGGACTTCAGCTTCCTGTTCGACCCGACCCGCAAGCTGTTCTCGATCGGGTTCCGCGTCCGCGACGGCTCGCTCGATCCGAGCTACTACGACCTGCTGGCGTCGGAATGCCGGCTCACGAGCTTCCTCGCGATCGCGAAGGGTGACGTCGGCCCGGACCACTGGTTCCGGCTGGGCCGCTCCCTGACGCCGGTCGGTCGCGGCTCGGCCCTCGTCTCGTGGTCCGGCTCGATGTTCGAGTACCTGATGCCGGCGCTCGTGATGCGCGCCCCCGCGCTGAGCCTGCTGGACCAGACCTACCGGCTGGTCGTGGCCCGCCAGATGAGCTACGCGGCTGAGCTCGGCGTCCCGTGGGGCATCTCCGAGTCGGCCTTCAACGCGCGCGACCTGGAGCAGCAATACCAGTACTCGAGCTTCGGCGTACCCGGCCTCGGCCTCAAGCGGGGCCTGAGCCAGGACGTGGTCGTGGCGCCGTATGCCACCGGCCTGGCCGCCATGATCCGACCCGAGGCGGCCGTGCGGAACTTCGCGCGGCTCGCCGCGGCCGGCGCGAGCGGCCCGTACGGCTTCCGGGAGGCGCTCGACTACACCGCCAGGCGGCTCCCGGAGGGCGCCACGGTCGCGGTCGTGCAGAGCTACATGGCCCACCACCAGGGCATGGCCCTCGTCGCGATCGGCAACGTCATCAACGATCGGGCCATGGTGGAGCGCTTCCACGCCGACCCGATCGTCGAGGCCACCGAGCTCCTCCTGCAGGAGCGCATGCCCCGCGACGTCCTCGTCGCCCGGCCGCGCGCCGAGGAGGTGAAGAGCGCGGCCGACGTCCGCGACCTCGTCCCGCCGGTCCTGCGCCGGTTCACCTCGCCGCACGACGCGATCCCGCGGACACACGTGCTCTCGAACGGGCGGTATGCCGTGATGGTGACCGCCGCGGGGTCCGGCTACAGCCGCTGGGGAGACGTGGCCGTGACCCGCTGGCGCGAGGACGTGACCCGCGACTCGTGGGGCAGCTACCTGTTCCTGCGTGACCGGGAGTCGGGCGCAGTCTGGTCGGCGGGCCACCAGCCCACCGGCGTGGAGGCCGACACCTACGAGGTCGTCTACGCGGAGGACCACGCGGAGATCTCGCGCCGTGACGGCTCGATCACGACCGGCCTGACGATCGTCGTCTCCGCGGAGCACGATGCGGAGATCCGGCGGGTGACGCTCACGAACCTCGGCACCCACGAGCGCCTGATCGAGCTGACCTCGTACGCGGAGATCGCGCTGGCGCCGCAGGCCGCCGACATGGCCCACCCGGCCTTCCAGAACCTCTTCGTGCAGACCGAGTACCTCCCCGAGATCGGGGCGCTCCTGGCGACGCGCCGGCCCAGGTCCAACGACGAGACGCCGATCTGGGCCGCCCATGTGGCGGCCGTCGAGGGCGAGGCTGCGGGCGTGATCCAGTACGAGACCGACCGCGCCCGCTTCCTGGGCCGGGGCCGGACGGCCCGTTCGCCGGTCTCCGTCATCGACGGCCGCCCGCTCTCGAACACGGTGGGCGCCGTGCTCGACCCGATCTTCAGCCTCCGCTGCCGGGTCCGGCTCGCCCCGGGCGCGACCGCCCACGCGATCTTCTCCACGGTCGTGGCCGAGTCGCGCGAGGACGTCCTGGACCTCGCCGACAAGTACCGGGAGTCGGCGACCTTCGAGCGCGCGGCGACCCTCGCGTGGACGCAGGCGCAGGTCCAGCTCCATCACCTGGGGATCGACTCGGACGAGGCGCACCTCTTCCAGCGCCTGGCCAATCGGATCCTCTTCTCGGACCCGTCGCTTCGTCCGGCCGCGAGCGTGCTGGCAGCCAACCAGCGCGGAGCCCCGGGCCTCTGGGCCCATGGGATCTCGGGCGACCTGCCCATCGTCCTCGTGCGCATCGACGAGGCCGACGATCTCGAGATCGTGCGCCAGCTCCTCCGCGCACACGAGTACTGGCGCCTGAAGCTCCTCGACGTCGACCTCGTGATCCTCAACGAGCACGGCGCCACGTATGCCGGGGCGCTCAACGACTCGCTCGAGGCGCTCGTCCGGACCAGCCAGTCCATCCTCGTGCCGGAGGGCCACCGAGGGCATGGAGGGGTGACGATCCTGCGCGGCGACCAGATCTCGGCGGATGACCGCACCCTCCTCATGGCCGCGGCACGGGCCGTCCTCCTGAGCCGCCGGGGCAGCCTGAGCGACCAGGTCATCCGACTGGAGCGCCCGGTCGAGCGGCTCTCGACGCTCCCGCCGCCGCCTGCCCAGCGGCCGCCCCGGAGCGAGGCGACAGCGCCGCGCCCCAAGCTCGAGTTCTTCAACGGGCTCGGTGGCTTCTCCGACGGCGGTCGCGAGTATGTCGCGATCCTGGGCCCCGGCCAGTCGACCCCGGCGCCGTGGCTGAACGTCATCGCGAACGAGACCTTCGGATTCCAGGTGACCGAGTCCGGGTCGGGCTACACCTGGTGCGGAAACAGCCGCGAGAACCAGCTCACCCCGTGGACCAACGACCCGGTGAGCGACCCGGTCAGCGAGGCCATCTACGTCCGGGACGACGAGACCGGCGAGCTGTGGGGCCCCACGGCCCTGCCGATCCGCCTCGAGGAATCGACCTACGTCGTCCGGCACGGCTCCGGGTACAGCCGCTTCGAGCACGTCCACGACGGAATCGCCCTCAACCTCGTCCAGTTCGTCCCGCTCGACGAGCCCTTGAAGGTCTCGCTTCTGACGGTCGAGAACCGGTCAGGGCGCTCCCGGCGGCTGTCCGTGTCTGCGTACGCCGAGTGGGCGCTGGGCACCTCGCGCGGCGCCAGCGCCCCCCGCATCGTCACCGAGCTGGACCCGGAGACGGGGGCCATCCTCGTGCGCAACAGCTGGAACACCGAGTTCGGCGGCCGCGTGGCGTTCCTCGACCTCGCCGGCAGGCAGACCGCGTGGACCGCGGACCGGACGGAGTTCCTGGGCCGGAACGGTGCTCCGGCCGCGCCCGCCGGCCTGGCCCGCGGCCACCGGCTCCGGGGCGTCGCGGGCGCCGGTATCGACCCGTGCACGGCGCTGCAGACCACGTTCGAGCTGGCCAGCGGGGCCACCACCACGGTCGTCGTCCTCCTCGGGGAGACGGACGCGGGCGCGTCGGCGGCCGACCTGATCCGGCGCGGGCGCGCGGCCGACCACGAGGCGACGCTGCGCGACATCGGGCGCTTCTGGGAGGCGACACAGGGCACGGTCCAGGTCCGAACGCCCGAGCGCTCCATGGACATCATGCTCAACGGCTGGCTGGTCTACCAGGCGCTGGCCTGCCGGCTCTGGGCCAGGACCGCGTTCTACCAGGCCGGCGGCGCATACGGGTTCCGGGACCAGCTCCAGGACATCATCGCCCTCGTGACCTCGAAGCGGGACCTGGCCCGTGCGCACCTCCTGCGCGCCGCGGCCCGCCAGTTCGTGGAAGGGGACGTCCAGCACTGGTGGCACCCGCCGTCGGGCCGTGGCGTCCGGACCCGGATCTCGGACGACCGTGTTTGGCTCCCCTATGCGGTCGACCGCTACCTCTCCGTCACCGGCGACACCGCGATCCTCGACGAGCCGGTCCCCTACCTCGAGGGTCCGGTCCTCCGGCCCGATCAGGTCGATGCCTACTTCCAGCCGGAACGATCGGCGACGTCCGCGTCGCTGTACGTCCACTGCGCCGCCGCGCTCGACCGGAGCCTCGCGGTGGGCACGCACGGCCTCCCGCTCATCGGATCGGGCGACTGGAACGATGGGATGAACCGGGTGGGCCAGGAAGGCCGCGGTGAGAGCGTCTGGCTGGGCTGGTTCCTCTACACGGTCCTCGCCGCCTTCGCGCCGATCGCCGAGGCGCGCGGCGAGCGCCCGCGGGCCAATCGCTGGCGTGTTCGCATGCGCACCCTCGCCCGGGCGCTCGAGAGCCAGGGCTGGGATGGCGACTGGTACCGGCGCGCGTTCTTCGACGACGGGACCCCGCTCGGCTCGGCCATCAACGCCGAATGCCGGATCGACTCGATCGCCCAGTCGTGGGCCGTCCTCTCGGGAGCCGCGCCGCCCGCACGCGCGGAGCGAGCGATGGCCGCCGTGGACGAGTTCCTGGTCCGGCGCGGCGACGGCCTCGTCCTGCTGTTCACGCCGCCGTTCGACCATTCCGACGTCGATCCCGGCTACATCAAGGGCTACCTTCCGGGCATCCGCGAGAACGGGGGCCAGTACACGCACGGCGCCATCTGGTCGATCCTCGCCTGGGCCGCGCTGGGCGACGGCGACCGGGCGGGCGAGCTGTTCTCGATCCTCAATCCGATCAACCATGCCGCGACCCGGGCCGGGGTGCATCGCTACAAGGTGGAGCCCTACGTCATGGCGGCCGACGTCTACGCCGAGCCGCCGCACGTGGGCCGAGGCGGATGGACGTGGTACACGGCGTCCGCGGGATGGATGTACCAGGCCGGCATGGAATGGATCCTGGGGTTCCGCCTGCGCGGGACGACGCTGCTCATCGACCCGTGCATCCCGCGGGCGTGGCCGGGCTTCGAGATCGACTTCCGCTACCACTCGGCACGCTACGAGATCGTCGTGCAGAACCTGCAGGGGGTCAGCCGCGGGGTTGTTTCGTGGGAGGTCGACGGGGAATCACATCCGGGCGCCGCGTCCGTTCCCCCGGGCGGCGGCGAGGCGGCCCGCCCGGATGGCGGCACGGCAGCTCCGACCGGGGCAACGATCCCCCTCGTCGACGACGGCGCCACCCACCGGATCCGTGTCGTCCTGGGGCCCGCCGCGGTCCCGGAGGCGGGAGAGCCGCAGGCGGCGACGGGTCCTGCGCCGGCCGCGACGCGCCTCGACCCGGTACCATCGCCCGAGCCATGAGCGCCGATCCCGATCCGCCGGCGATGGCCGGCATCGACATC
This sequence comes from uncultured Chloroflexia bacterium, assembly GCA_963850035.1. Lineage (GTDB taxonomy): Bacteria > Chloroflexota > Limnocylindria > Limnocylindrales > CSP1-4 > CTSoil-043. The sequence goes on from CAWKJP010000020.1 coordinate 46,494, forward strand.
CCGTACCGCGTCGTCCGGACCGCGATCGCCGGGAGCGCCGAGGAGAGCGCCGCGCTCCAGGGGATCGAGGTCTCCTCGCTCCTGCGGACGATCGTCGTCCGACGCGGCGAGGCCGACTACGTGTTCGTCCTGGTGCCGGCCGGCCGGCGCTTCGACTGGCCGAAGCTCCGCGCCCACCTCGGCGTTCGCCAGCTCTCGCTGCCGGACGCGGACGAGGCGCACGCGGCCACCGGGTACGAGCGCTACGCGATCACTCCGTTCGGCGCGACGCACGCATGGCCGGTGATCATCGACGCAACGATCCTCGAGCATCCGGTTGTTGCGATCGGCGGCGGCGCGCGGGGCGTCAACATCCACCTCGCCCCGACGGACCTGGCGCGCGTCCTCGACGCCGCGGTGGTCGACGTCAGCCAGCCGGACGAGAAGCGACCGGGCTGACCCGGCAGAGCCGCGTGCTCGGACCTCACGCGGGCCGGCCCCCGGCGCGGGCCGCCGCCTGACCGGTCCCCGCGGCCGCGGCCGGCGCTGAGATCCGTCAGTCCTCGCGCACCTGTCCGGGGTCAGGCCGGTCGGGCGCCGGCTGTCGGTCCGGACCCTGCGCCGGGTGCCTGTCCGGAACCCGCGGCCGGGGCGCGTCGAGGTCCCGCGATCCAGAGCGCCACCGACCACAGGCCCAGGGCCGCGAGGACCACCGGGATCAGGGGCAGGTACGAGCCCGTGGTGTCGAAAGCGATCGCCCCGACATAGACGGCGACGGTGCCGCCGACGGGGTAGGCAACGCCCAGCAGCCCGAAGATCGACCCGAAGTTCGGCCCGCCGAACACGTCGCCGAAGGCGGCGGACCGGACCGCGATCGTGGCGCCGGTCCCGATCCCGTGGAGGATCACCCCGCCGATCGCGAGGCCCGGGGCGGACGACACGAGCCCGAGGGCCGCGATGACCCCGCCCGCGACGGCCACGGCGGCCATGACCCCCACGATCCGCCGGCCGATCCGGTCGGAGAGCCCGCCGCCCACGATCTGCCCGCCGACGTACGCGAGGGACTGGAGGCCGAGCGCCGCCGCGGCCCACTCGGCCCCGAGGCCGCTCCGGATGGCGCTCGGGATGAATGCCTGGAGGACGCCCTCGTCGAAGACGCCGATTGCCGCTGCCCCCGTGAACAGGAGCCAGAAACGCCGGGTCCGGACGATGCGGCGCACGCTGTGCGCGTGCTCGGTGCTGCCGATCGGCGGGACCTCGAGCGCGGCGGCCACGGCGCCGGGGCCCGACGTCTCGTGGAGTCCCGATGCCCGCGCAGCCAGGTCGGCTTCGGCGGCCCGATGGCCGGGGCGGCCGGCGCTGAGCGGCTCCCCCAGGGAGACCGGCCGCTGCACCGCCGCGGTCGGCGACCCCGCCGCTGCCCGCGTCGGGGAAACCGGAGCCTGGGCTGGGCCTCGCACGTCCGCGGGCGCCGAGGTCCGCCGTCGCTCCGCCCGACGCGCCGGGACGACGATCGCCGGGCCGCTGGTCATCAGCCACACGAACGCGACGCCAACGAGGCATGACGCGAGGAAGACGAGCGACGCCGAGCGCCAGCCCGCGGTCTGGATCAGCCCGCCCGCGATGGGCAGGGCGATCGCCACGCCGATCCCCGGTCCCGCGTACGCGATCCCCAGCGCGAGGCCCGACATGCCGGCGTACCGTCGCGCGATGGCCGTGGAGGTCCCGATGAAGGAGAGCTGGAGCCCGAGGGCCATGAACACGGCGTAGGCGAGGATCACGAGCGAGATGTCGCGGGCGAGGTAGACCGCGAGCCAGCCCGCGGCGAGCAGGACCATGGACGCGGTCAGCAGGTCGCGGTCGGCCCATTCGTCGTAGGCGCGGCCGAGGAGCGGGCTCGCGACGGCGGTCACGACGAGGAACATCGTCCAGGGCGTGACGGCGAGCGTCCGGCTGATCCCGAACTCCTGGGCGAACGCGACCGAGATCGCCGGGAACGTGTAGAGGCCCCCGTAGGCGATCGCGCCGACTGCGAACGCACCGGCGAGCGGCAGCGAGAGTCTGGTCGCGCGTCGCGCGATCGGGAGGGCCACGGCGGCATCCTACGGGACCGTTGACACGGATGGACCGTCGGCAACGGCTGATCCTCGCCGGACCCCGGATCCTGTGACCTCCCGGTCGGGTACCGTTTGCGCGGAGGCGGCGGATTGGTCGGGTTCTTCGACAACGCGTACCGGGATGGCGGAACGCCGACGTGGGACGTCGGGCGACCGCAGGGCGCGCTCGTCCGCCTGGCGTCGGCGGGGAGCATCAGCGGCGCTGGTGCTCGACGCCGGGTGCGGGACCGGCGAGAACGCCCTGCACCTGGCGGCGCTCGGGCACGAGGTGCTCGGCGTCGACTTCGCCGCGGCGGCGATCGAGCGCGCCGTGGCCAAGGCGGCGGACTGCCACGTGCCGGTCGAGTTTCGGGTGGCGGACGCGCTGGATCTCGCGACGCTCGGCCGGACGTTCGACACGATCGTCGACATCGGCCTCTTCCACACGCTCGAGGATCCGGATCGGACGCGCTACGCGGCGAGCCTCGGCGCGGCGCTGCGTCCCGGCGGCCGGGCGTTCCTGCTCTGCTGGAGCGACCGCAACCCGTTCGGACGGGGGCCGCGCCGGATCACGCGACGGGAGATCCGCGGGACGTTCCGCGGCGGCTGGCGCGTGGAGTCGATCGTGCCCGAGTGGCTGGAGACGCGCCTCCCGGAGGGCCGCGTCCATGCCTGGCTGGCGCGGATATCCGCCTCCCGTCCTGAGCGTCAGCCGGCGGCCTCCAGCGTGACCTCGTCGGCGGCGCCGCCGCTGGTCGCCTGGAGCGCGAACTGCGTCCGGTAGAGCTCGTCGTAGAGCCCGCCCGCGGCGAGCAGCTGGGCGTGGGTGCCGCGCTCCACGATCCGGCCGCCCGCGACGACCAGGATCTGGTCCGCCTGCCGGATCGTCGAGAGGCGGTGGGCGATGACGATCGAGGTGCGCCCGGCGAGCGCGGTGCGGAGCGCCGCCTGGACGGCCACCTCGGATTCCGAGTCGAGGTGCGCCGTCGCCTCGTCGAGGACGACGATGTCGGGCGCCTTGAGCAGGAGGCGGGCGATGGCGACCCGCTGCTTCTCCCCGCCCGAGAGGCGATAGCCGCGATCACCGACGACGGTGTCCAGCCCGTCGGGCAGGCTGCGGACGAACGGCAGGATCTGGGCCGCGCCGAGCGCCGCAAGGAGCTCCGCGTCGGATGCGTCGGGCCGCGCGTAGAGGAGGTTCGCCCGGATGGTGTCGTGGAAGAGGTGCGCGTCCTGGGTGACGACGCCGATCATCGCGCGGAGCGAGTCGAAGGTCGCGTCACGCGCGTCGATCCCGTTGATCCGCACCGCGCCGGCGCGCACGTCGTAGAGGCGGGGCACGAGCTGGCTGATCGTCGTCTTCCCCGCGCCGGAAGGCCCGACGAGGGCGACCAGCTCCCCCGGCCGGGCGGAGAACGAGACGTCGTGGAGGACCTGGCTCGACGGCGCCTGGTCGAGCACCGCGACGGACTCGAGGGATGCCAGCGAGACCTCGGACGCCGTCGGGTAGCTGAAGTCGACGTGCTCGAACTCGACGCTCGCCGGTCCCCGCGGGATGGCGACGGCGTCGGGCTTCTCCGCCACCAGCGGCTTCAGGTCGAGCACCTCGAAGATGCGGTCGAACGAGACGAGCGCGGTCATGATGCTGACCTGGACGTTGGAGAGCGAGGTGAGCGGCCCGTAGAGGCGGTTGAGGTATGCGGCGAGCGCGACGACGGTTCCCACCTGCAGGGCGCCCTGCACCGCCAGGATGCCGCCCACGCCGTAGACGAGCGCCGTCGCGATCGAGGCGGTCAGGAGCAGCGAGGTCATGAAGACGACCGTGAACATAGCCTGCGTCACGCCGATGTCGCGCACTCGGCCGGCCTTGGCCTCGAAGCTCCGGATCTCCCGGATCGGCTGCCCGAAGAGCCGCACCAGCAGCGCGCCCGCGACGTTGAACCGCTCGGTCATCGTCGAGGTCATGGCCGCGTTCAGGTTGTAGCTCTCCCGCGTGATGGCCTGGATCCGCCTTCCCACCCAGCGCGCCGGCAGCACGAACAGCGGGAAGAGGACCAGCGCGAGCAGCGTGATCTGCCAGCTCAGAAAGAGCATAGCGAGCAGCGTCGCGACCACCGTGATCACGTTGCCCACGACCGACGAGAGCGTGTTCGTGAACGCGCTCTGGGCATCGAGGACGTCGCTGTTGAGGCGGCTCACGAGCGCACCGGTCTGGGTCCGCGTGAAGAACGCGACCGGCATGCGCTGGAAGTGCGCGAAGACCTGCGTCCGCATGTCGAAGATCAGCCCCTCGCCCACCCGCGCCGAGATCCACCGCTCGACGAGCGAGAGGGCCGCGTCGAAGACGGCGAGGACCCCGAGCAGCAGCGCGAGCTCCACGACCAGGCCGGAGTCGCGGGGCAGGATGCCGCGATCGATGATCGCGGCGTAGACCAGCGGGTTCGCCGCGCCGATGGCGGCGTCGATCACGATCAGCACCAGGAACACGGCCAGCAATCGTCGGTACGGTGCGGCGAACCGCGCGATCCGGCGCACCAGGCCGGGCGACAGGCGCTGCGCGCGAACGGAATCGTCGCGCCGGAACGAGCGCATGAGCTGCCAGCCGCCCATGCCGCTGCCGCCCATGATGCTCATCGGGCACGACCTCGCAGCGGCATCTGCAGAGGGTATCCCACAACGTGGGGCCCCCCGGCCGGGGCTCGATGCCCGCAACGGGCCGCGCCGGCGGCCGGCGCCCGGGACGCCGCGCCCGTTGCCGGCGCCCGGGACGCGCCGTGGCACGCTCGCCGGAGGCCGGGTATGCTCCCGCGGTGAGCCACCTCGAATCGCGGACCGGACCCCGCTGCTCCTGTCGCCGGCGAGTGCCGGCGCTGGGTGCGCGAGCGGTCGTCTGCTGATCGACTCCCACCCCGACCGGGACTCGCGACTCTTCCCGACTCTCGAGCGGCGCATCGTGCCGCCGCTCGCCGGCTCGCGTCCCCCCGGAGGTTCCATCCCATGTCCAGCGTCCTCACCCCGCCCGCCCGCCAGGTCGATCCGCGCGGCCAGCGCTTCGGCGCCGGCGTCTCGGCGGTCGTCCTGATCGGCTCCATCCTGCTGGGTCTCCCGTGGCTCGCCGTCCTGGTCGGCGTCAACCTCGGCGTCTCGGCCGCGTTCGGCACGCGGCTCTTCCTGCCCGGTCGCCTGTGGCCGGTGATCCGGCGGACGCTCCGCGTCGGCCCGACGGCGCTCGAGCACGAGTACCCGCCGCGGTTCGCCCAGGCCCTGGGCGCCACGTTCATCGGGCTCGGCGCGGTCGCGTTCGTCGCGGGCGCCACGCTCCTTGGCTGGCTCCTTGTCGGAGCCGTCGCGAGCCTCCAGGTCCTGCTCGCCGCGACCGGGATCTGCGTCGGCTGCCGCCTCTACGTCCTGCGCTGGTGGGTGCCGGCCCAGTTCGCGCGCCTGTTCCGGCGAGCCGATCGGCTCGTCGGCCCCATCGTCGGCCCGCCGATCAGCTACCGCGATCGATAGGCCGGCCGAACGTCCGGAGACGAGATGCTCACGAGCCCGCCCCACGATCGTGATCACGCATTCGCCGCGATCCTCGCCGAGGAGCGACGCGAGGGCGACCGGGGATTCCCGCTCAAGCGCGACGTCGCCGTCTTCGTCGACGAGCTGCTGGGCATCCTTTTCGGACAGCTCTCGGAGGGGGCGACCGGGACCGCCGACGAGCTGCAGGCCCGGCTCACCCTGGCGATCCGCGACCTCCGCCGGCTGGTCACGCCGCTGTCGGAGCCGGGCGAGGGCGGCCGGATCGTGGACGCGTTCGCGGCCGCGCTCCCGGAGCTCCACGATCGGCTGCAGCAGGATGCCCAGGCCATCGCCGATGGCGACCCGGCGGCCGAGAGCCTCGACGAGGTGATCGCGGCCTACCCGGGCTTCCTGGCGATCGCGATCCACCGGATCGCCCACGAGCTGTGCGGCCTGGGCGTCCCGATCCTGCCGCGACTCCTGTCCGAGGTGGCCCACACGCGGACCGGCATCGACATCCATCCTGGGGCGACGATCGGCCGGTCGTTCTGCATCGACCACGGCACCGGGATCGTGATCGGCGAGACGGCCGTGATCGGCAACGACGTGAAGATCTACCAGGGCGTCACGCTGGGCGCGCTCTCCGTCGCGAAGAGCGCAGCCGGCACCAAGCGCCACCCGACGATCGAGGACCGCAGCGTGCTCTACGCGAACGCAACGGTTCTCGGCGGCGACACCGTGATCGGCCACGACAGCGTGGTCGGGGGAAACGTCTTCCTGACGACGAGCCTGCCGCCCGACTCCATCGTCTACCAGACCAGCCAGGTCCGCGTCCGTCGCGTGCGCGACGGCTTCGAGGACTCCGATTTCGTCATCTGAAGGAGACTGCTCGATGAAGGCCGACACGATCCTCGCCACGATCGGCGACACGCCGCACCTCCGGATCAACCGGCTCTACGACCCGCGGGTGGAGGTCTGGGTCAAGCTCGAGCGGGCCAACCCCGGCGCGAGCATCAAGGACCGGATCGCGCTCTCCATGGTCGAGGACGCCGAACGGCGCGGCATCCTGCACAAGGGCTCGGTCGTCATCGAGCCGACCTCGGGCAACACCGGGATCGGCCTCGCCATGGTCTGCGCGGTCAAGGGCTACCGGCTGATCCTCACGATGCCCGAGTCCATGTCCATCGAGCGGCGCAAGCTGATGACGGGGTACGGCGCGGAGCTGGAGCTGACGCCGCGCGAGCTGGGCATGAAGGGCTCGATCGCGCGCGCGAACGAGCTGGCCGCAGAGATCCCGGGATCCTGGATCCCGATGCAGTTCGAGAACCCGGCGAACGTCGAGGTCCACCGGCGCACGACGGCCGCCGAGATCGTGCGGGACTTCCCGGACGGGGTGGACTACCTCGTCACCGGCGTCGGGACGGGCGGCCACATCACGGGCTGTGCCGAGGTGCTCAAGCCGCTCTGGCCCAAGCTCCGCGTCTACGCCGTCGAGCCGACGCTCTCGCCGGTCCTCTCGGGCGGCACGCACGGCCCGCATTCGATCCAGGGGATCGGGGCCGGCTTCATCCCGGCCGTGATGCGGACCGATCTGCTCGACGGCATCCTGCAGGTCGAGCCGGCCGACGCGATGGCCTTCGCGCGGCGCGCTGCCCGCGAGGAAGGGCTGCTGGTCGGCATCTCGTCCGGAGCCTCGCTGGCGGCCGTGGCGCAGCTGCTCCCGCAGGTCGCCGACGGCGCCCGGATCCTCACGTTCTGCTACGACACGGGCGAGCGGTACCTGTCGGTCGACGCGCTCTGGGGCTGACGCCGAGCGGCTGACCACGACCAGCTGACCGCGACCCGCCCGCCGCGATGGCCGATCGCGTCAGCGCCGGGATCCTCCTCCATCGCCGGCTCGGCGAGCGCCTCGAGGTGCTGCTCGCGCACCCGGGCGGACCGTTCCACGCGAACCGGGACCTCGGCGCGTGGACCATCCCGAAGGGCGAGGTCGAGCCAGGGGAGGAGCTCGTCGACGTCGCGCGCCGCGAGTTCGCCGAGGAGACCGGCCACCCGGCACCGACCCGACGAGCCGGTCTCGCTCGGAACGATCCGCCAGCGTGGCGGCAAGCTGGTCCACGCATGGGCGCTGCGCGGCGACCTCGATCCGGCTGTGGCGCACAGCAACACGTTCGCCATGGAGTGGCCGCCCCGGTCCGGCCGGATGGTGGCGTTCCCGGAGATCGACCGCGTGGCCTGGTTCGGCGTGGACGAGGCGCGGCGCCGCCTCAAGGAGACGCAGGTGCCCTTCGTCGATCGGCTCGTCGAGGCGCTCGGCCGCTGAGCGCGCCGTCGGACCGCGGCGAGAACCGCGGGCCGTGAACCTCGACCAGGACCGCGGTGGGGCGGCGCTTCAGGATCGGGCCGGCCGCGAGTCGTACACTGGGGGCGAGCCTTCAGCGGCTTCGACCCATCCCTTCGATCCCGGAGGCATCCGCATGTCCCGCCTTGCCGACGCGCTCACGGGCGGGCGCACCGGGCCGAACACGCCCGTGCGCCACGCCCGTGTCGCTCACGCTCGTGTCGCACACGCACGTTCGGGGGTGGACCGCGTCGCGGGCTCTGCCCACCGCGCGTCGTGGGCGGGGCGCGCTGACGCCGGCAGGCCCGAGCGTGGGCCGCGCCCGGCGCGCACGACACGTGGACGGCCCCCGGTACCGGGCGGCCCTGCTCGGCCTGCTCATCGGCCTGATGTCGCCGCCTGCAGCGCGCCCGCCGGCACCGCCGGACCCTCGGGCAGCGGCGGGCCCGCGGCGTCGCCGCCCCATCAGCGAGCGTGTCGTCGCCGGGCCCGTCCGACGCGAGCCCCGGTCCGAGCCCATCCGCGTCGGCCCCGCTCGGCGGTTTCACGGGCGGAACCGCCAAGGCCAGCGTGACGCTCCCGCCGGTGCCGTC
>CAWKJP010000021.1:0-21219 GCA_963850035.1 uncultured Chloroflexia bacterium
TCCGTCGCGGCGACATAGGTCGCCACCGTCGGGACGGCGAGCATCGTCTTCTGCAGGCGCTCCAGGTCGGCGCGCTGGGCAGCGGTGAGAACCCCCATCATCGCCTCGGTTCGAAGCTCCGCCTGGCGAGCCCCGAAGGCCTCGATGGCGGTCGTCGCGGCGGCATCGGCCGAGAGCGCGTCGTTGGCCGCGAGGAGGGCGGCGAACTCGGGGCTCGCCCGCAGGGCAGTCCCGAACGTCCCGGCCGCCGCGAGCGCCTCCGCCTCCGCGGCGCGCGGCGCGGCGGCAAGGTCGGCCGGGTCCTGGGTCGAAAGGTCGAGCATGGTCGTGGAGCCTCCAGTCAGGCGACGAGAGAGGTGGGTGCGAGGGTCCGCTCGAGCAGCTCGGTCGAGCCGTTCGAGGCCGACGACCTCTCCGTCGAGGAGCGGGATCTCGAGCACCGGGACCGCGAAGCGCGCCTCGATGTCGGCGAGGTAGGCCTGCTGCATCTCGCGGCGCGCGCGGGCGTACGGCGTCCGGCAGGCGTCCTCGGGCAGGACCATGTTGGCGACGACGAGGCCCAGCGGGATCCCGAGCGACTTGAGCTCGGCGATCGCGCGGCTCGCCTCGACGATCGGCGTCGACTCCGGGTACATCACGAAGGCGAACGTGCTCTGCGCCGGGTCGCGCATCATCTCGATGACCCCGCCGAAGCGGGCCTTCGCGACGTCGTCGGCGGCCGCGGTGTCGACCGAGGCGAAGACCTTGACGTCGATCTGGCGGCTCCAGTCGATGGGGAGCTCGAGCAGCCGCATCGTGTGGCCGGTCGGCGCCGTGTCGAAGACGGTGACGTCGAACGAGTCGCGGCTGGCGAGCTCGATGAACTGGTCGAACGCCGCCATCTCCTCGGTGCACGGCGAGTCGAGCTCCTCGCGCATCGCGGCGACCGAGGCTGGGCTGCGGCCGCGGGCCACCGCGTCGGCGATGATCCGGTCGGTGTAGGCGACCGCGGCCGCCTTGGCGTCGACGCGGGCGGCCCACAGGCCCTCGACGCCGGCCACCGGCGCGGGCTCGGTGCCGACGGTCGCGCCGAGGACCTGCCCGATGTGGGCGGCGGGATCGGTCGTCACGAGCAGCGTGCGGTGGCCCGCGCGCGCGGACCAGACCGCGGTGGCGCACGAGGCGACGGTCTTGCCCACGCCGCCCTTGCCGGCGAAGAAGATGGTCCGGGGGCCTGTGCCCGGGAGCAGGGCCTTCCGCACGGCCGCGTCGTCGTCCACGGTCGTTCGCGCCGACCGCGACTCCGCGTGGCCGAAGGCCGGCCGCGCGGCATGCTCGTCGGCGAGGAGCGGCACGAGGGCGCGCAGCCGGGCGACCCCGCGGACCTCGCCGTCGAGGAGCGGGACGCGTCGGGTGGGCATCGGCAGCTGCCGGGCGATCTCGGCGAGGTACCGCTCCTGCATCGCGATCCGGGCGGCGAAGAAGGGAGTCGAGCCCTCTTCGGCGGGCAGGATGCCGTTGACGATGAGCTCGGTCGTGACGATCCCCAGGCGGGCGAGCTCGGCGCCGGCGCGGCGCGTCTCGGCGATCGCGGTCGCCTCCGGATGGAGCACGAAGGCGAACCGCGTCAGCGACTGGTCGCGAAGCGCGGCGAGCGCCCGCTCGTACTTGACCTTCGCGTCGGCGATCGCCGCCGCCGGACCGATGCACGTCTGGCCCGAGCCCGCCGCGGATTCGGCGATGCTCTTCGACCAGGCCTCGGGCAGCTCGAGCAGGCGCACGGTGTGGCCGGTCGGGGCGGTGTCGAAGATCACGAGGTCGAACGCCGCGCCGCCGGCGGGCGGCGCGGCGGGGGCCGTCGGATCGAGGAAGTCGGCGAAGCGGTCGAACGCGGCGACCTCCGCCGTGCACGGCCCGGCGAGCTGCTCCTCCATGACCCGCACGATCTCGGGCGGGAAGATCTCGCGGATCGGCGCCAGCGTCCGGTCGGTGTACTCGGCGGTCGCCCGGTCCGGGATCGATCTCCATCGCCCACAGGTTCGGCACGCCGGCGATCGGGGTGATCGCGTGGCCGATCGGCTGCTCGAAGACGTCGGCCAGGTTCGAGGCGGGGTCGGTCGTCACGATCAGGACGCGCGTGCCGGCATCGGCCTCGGCAACGGCCGTGGTGCAGGCCATGGTGGTCTTGCCCACGCCGCCCTTGCCGGAGAAGAAGAGGAACTGGGTCACGCGGTGCGTCCTTTCGCTGGCGGCCCGTTGGGGCGGGCAGTCAGCACGTTGCTGTCGGGATCCGGCCGGTGCTCACGACCTGCCTGCCTCGCGGGCGTCGGACTCGACTCCCCCTCGCCGTAGGCCCTCGCGAGGATCTCCATCGGATGGAAGACGGGATACTTGAGCGCGTGGTTGAACTGGAGCCGGCAGCTCAGGCACTCGGTCACGATCGCGTCGGGGGCGAGCTTCTCGAGGCTCTCGAACAGGGGGCGCCCGACCTCGAGCGACGCCTCGTGGACGTCCGCCTTGAACCCGACGCTGCCACCCATCCCGCAACAGGCGTCCTCGCCGACGACCTGGACCGACAGCTCCGGGATCAGCCTGAGCAGGTCGGCGTAGGGACGGGCCTTCTCCTGCGTTCGCTGGTGACACGGCGGGAAGTACGCGATCCGCTCGGCGATCGGTGCGAACCGCGTGTCCAGCTGCCCCTGGGCGAGCAGCAGGGCCAGGTAGTCCCCGGTGTCGTTCACGTTCTCGGCGACCTCGATGCGCTCGAGCGGCGGAATGGACGAGAAGTAGCCATCGTCGGTGAGGACGTCGCCGTAGGTGGGTCGGGCCATGACCTTGAAGCTTCCGGGACCGCCCTCGCGGGTCGGGATCCGGATCTCGTCGTCTCGTGCATCGACGGACCGCTGGTAGGCGTCCGAGTAGTACGCGTTCTCCTTCAGGAGCACCTTGAGGAAGAACCCGCACGTCGGGCAGGAGCTGACGATGTCGTCGCCCGCCCGGCGCACCTCGAGCAGCTGCGCGGACGTTGGACTCGGTCCTGGCCAGGGCGCGGCGCTGGTCGCCCTCGACGAGGAACGGCATCCCGCAGCACTCCTGCGGCGGGACGTAGACGGGCACGCCGTTCCGTTCGAGGACGGCGACGACGGCCCGTCCGACCTCGGGGAACAGGTATCCGACCGTGCAGCCCGCGAAGTACGCCGCGTGACGGCGGCCCTCCTCGCGTTCGGTGCGCCCGGTCCTCGCGGCCCAGGTGAAGAAGCTCTCCTTCGCGAAGCGCGGGAAGGCCCGATCGGGATGGACGCGGCTGATCTTCCGCAGGAGCGGCTGCACCGGCTTGCTCGACTGCAGGGCCTCGTAGACGCGCGGGAACGTGCCGCACAGGCGGGCCAGGCGTGGGACGTCGGTGAGCAGCCGCACGGACAGGGGCAGCCCTTCCTCCGCGACGTAGGCGCTCTTCCCCTCCGTGAGCTTGGCGGGGATCTCGGGGCACGGGCAGAGCCCGCAGTAGGTGCAGGCGTCGGCGAGCTTGCGAAGCGTCGCGTCGGAGATCGGCTCCTGGCCTCGGATCCACTCGAGCGGGAAGAGCTCGGCGAAGAACCGGCACTCCCCCTCCATGAGGTCCATGCAGCTCGTGCAGTCGGCGCAGTACTCCACCGCGTCGCGCATCGCCTCCCGCCCTGTCGGGCGGTGGCTCTTGGCCGATGCCACAGTCATGCTGCGATCGCTCCGCTCGGGCTCGTCACGTTGCCGATGCCGGGACCGGCTGCGTCTCGAGGGCGACACGCATCTCGTCGAGGGTTGCGTAGGCGTCCGTCTTCACGATCCGTCCGCGGACGACCGTGATCGGCAGCACCGCGAGCTGGCGCTCGCGGATGAGCCCGTAGACCTCGCGGTTGCGCATGAACGCTGCCGGATCGGCGGTCATCATGTGGCGGACCACGGTCCGCCCGTCGGCCTGGAGCGCGTTGATGGCCTCGCCGAGGTCGACGAGCGTCGTGTCGAGGACCGGGCCACAAAGCCCCGTCGGGCAGCACAGGGGTGGGTCGAAGATCTCGACGTCGACTGCCGTCAGGCCGGCGATGGGATCAGTCATGGGACGCAACCTCGTGTCGGCGAGCCGTGCCGGGTGGGACCGATAGGGCGGTGAACACGACCCGATCGAGGATCGGGTCCGAAGGGACCTCGGCGGCCCGAGTCGCAGTCGCCCGGCCGGCGAGCAGACGGACGCGCTTGAAGACGAGCTCGATGAGCGACGTCTCGAAGATCGGACCGCACGCGCCGTTCGGGCAGCAGGCGGCCTCCGCGACGAGATCGACGTCGGACGATTGCGGATCGGCCATCACGTCACGCATGGACGACATCCGGGACGAGCCGTTCGGCGACCGCTCGCTCGATGGCAGACACGTTGAGCTTCCCGCCGGCGAAGCGGCGGACCCCGTCGATCACGACGATCGGCGGGACGGCCTCGCCCGCCGCGATCTCGGCCTCGACGTCCGGGTGGCGGGCCATGTCCGGGCTGAACAGCTCGGCGTATTCGAACGCAGACCGCCGGCCCGAACCGCGCGACCAGGCGCTCTTCCACGAACGCGGCGGCCGCCTTCCAGGTCTTCGTCGAGGCGCAGCCCGCGGGTGACGGCATCCCGACGATGAGCACCGAGCAGGTCACGGCGCGAGCTCCGCGAGGACCGGCAGTCGGCGCAGCCCGGGCTGCGGCATGGCGGTCCGGCTCGTCCCACAGTCCGAGCACAGGCACGCGGTCGCCGCCGCCTCCCCGGGCGTGAGCAGGTCGGCGAGGGCGGCGCGGAGCGACGCGAGACGATCGAGGTCGAGCGAGTAGTAGACCCAGCGCCCGCTCCTGCGCTCGCGGAGGAGACCGCTGGCGCGCAGGGTCCGAAGGTGGTGCGAGACGAGGGCAGGGCTCAACCCGAGCATCTCCCCGACGTCGCAGACGCAGTGCTCGCCGTGGCCCAGCAGGGAGACGATCCTGGCGCGTGTCGGTTCCGCCAGGGCCTGGAGAGGGATGAGCACGTCGGGTGCGAGCGGGGGGCCGATCGGGTGCGACACGTGGGCGTCCATGGTCAACATGCTAACCGACGTTAGTCAAACGTGCGTTTGTGCCACCTGGACCCTTCTGCCGGGCCGAGTGGTCCGTTTCGGGTTCTTCAGCGCCGCCAGGCGGCGCCGGAGCGGACGGCGCGCAGCGTGCCGAGGGACACGATCGCCCAGGCGGCCACGAGGGCCAGGAAGAGGACCGCAGCGAGGGCTTCGATCGCGCCCGCGTGCCAGCCGCGGCCCAGGGCGAGCGTGCTCGCGGCGAACGCGCCGAGCGGGAACGTGAACGCCCACCAGCCCAGGCCGTAGGGCAGCCGGCTGCGGCGCAGGTACGCGACGAGGAGGACGACCGCGGCCGCGAGCCACCAGAGGCCGAACCCCCACAGGACGGTCGCGGCGATCGACGAGGCGGCGATCACGGCCGGCGCGGCGTCACCCCACAGGGGCGTGCCGGCCTGGGCGATGCGCACCAGGGCCAGGCCCCCGACGCCGAGCGGGCCGAGGCCGATCCAGAACGACGGCGCGAGCGGGGCCGCTGGCAGCGGGTGGAAGACGAGCCGGTCGTACAGCAGCGAGGCGACGAGGAGGAAGAGCAGGAAGCCCATGCCCCACAGGGCGTAGGCGGTGAAGACGAGCAGCGGGAGGTCCGCCGCGGCGACGTGCGGGATCAGCGGCGCAATGACCATCGGGGCGATGATCGTGACCACGGGCGGGATGAACCAGGCGCCGTTCGCGGCCTGCGGCTCCACGCCGTGTCCCAGGAAGAGCAGCGAGGCGAAGGCGACGGCGACCGCGAGGGCCAGGACGATCCCGACGGCCGCGAGAACGGCGACCAGCGTGACCGTGACGTCGTCAGGCAGCACGGACGGACCGACGGTGGCGATGCCGACCGCGAGGACGAGGATCCCGCCGGGGACCGTGGCGTACATGGCACCCGCGAGAGGGTTTGCCAGGTCGGCGCGCGCCGCGTCCGGGTGGCGGATCCAGCGCGCGACGTACGGGATGCCGAGCCCAACCGCGAGCAGGGCAGACAGCCCGACCATGAGAACGCCGAACGCCTTCGCCGCCTGCGCGAGGTCGGCCAGCTGGCCTGGGTTCTGGTAGCCCACGATCCCGACGATCGCGGTGCCCATCACCGCGCCGTACCAGCCCGGGTGGAACCCGCGCAGCAGCGTCGGCTGCGCGGGCGGTGGCTGATCTCCGCGTATGACGGTGCTCATCGGGATGGGTCCTTCCTTCATGAGATGAGGTCCAGCGCGATCTTCGCGGCGATCACGAACAACAGGACGCCGATGACCCGCTTCAGCTGGGCGCCGCTGAGCCTGGTCCGCATGACGTGCGATCCGGCGAGGGAGCCGGCCGCCGCGAGGGCTGCCATCGTCACCAGGAACCCTGGGTCCAGGCCGCCCAGCGCCGCGTGGCCCAGGAACCCCGACAGCGACGAGAAGACGACCGCGAGCGCGGTGGTCCCCGCGGCGACCTTGGCGTCGAGCCCGAGCCAGGTCAGGCCGGGCAGGATGACGTTGCCGCCGCCGACCCCGAGCAGACCGCCGAGAAAGCCTGCCACGCCGCCCACCGCGGCTCCCACGCCGGCCTCCGCCGCGGCGGTCCGGTCGCGGCCGCCGGCCCGGGGCCGGTAGAAGAGCATCATCGCGCCCGCGAACACGAGGAAGCCGACGAAGAGGCCGAGGAGCAGGTCTCGATCCACCTGGGCGGTGAGCGCGGCCCCGATGGGCGCAAGGATGACCGCGGCGATCAGGACGGGAACACCGGCCCGCCAGTCGATCAGCCCCGCCCGCGCGTACGCGATCGTCGCGGCCGAGAGGCTGACGGCGTTCAGGAGGAGCGCCGCGGACGTCGCCTGGCCCAGCGGCACGCCGAGGTAGAAGAAGAGCGGGACGAACAGGAACGCGGCACCCAGCCCGGCCATCGCCATGACGCCGGAGCCGACGAACACCGTGGCCCCGCCGACGAGATAGAGCAGCATGGCCGGGGCGCCGTCAGGGCCGGCTCAGCGCGGGTAACCGGAGCACGCGGCGCAGACGATCCTGCCCTCGGCCACCCGGGCGTAGGGCTCCGCCACCAGCTCGCCGCACGACGGGCAGACGAGGAAGCGGACGACCTCCTCGGGCTCGCTCCAGTCGCTCGGCCCGATGGGGCCGATGGTCATGATCTCGTCGGCTTCCGCGTTCCAGACGAGGTTGACCACCTCCATCTGCTCGGCCTCGGGGATCTCCGTCGGCGGCACGCCCGCGGCGCGCTTCTGCATGAACGGCGTGGCCTTGATGCGCGGCTGGAGCGTCGGCCGATAGGCGACGCGCACGGCTCGCTTCGAGGCCTTGTCGATGAGGGTGACGGCGAACTTGCCCTCGCCGGTCTTCTCGATGTTGCCCTTGCCGAACGTGCAGCCGGTCGTGAACTGGATGCCGTCGCCGAAGCACATGCCGCCGTGGTAGTCACCGGTCTCGATGATGGCGTGGAGCTGCTTCGCTCCGGCCCGGGGCGCACCGAGCGCCTCCATGGCCGCGAGGCCCAGCCGCACTCCGGCGGTGCTGGCCCAGCACTTGTGGCCGTGGAAGGCGAGGGCCTCGGCCAGGATCGTGGTGTCGTTCATGGTTCGCTCCTTGGAGTGGCAGGGCTTCGGGGGGCGCAACGGCCGGGCGCGCGGCGCGGCTACTTCTTTCGAAAGACGAAGCGATAGACGTCGCCCTCGCTGCTCGAGTCGACCAGCGCGTGTCCCGTCGAGGCTGACCAGGCGGCGAAGTCCCTGACGGACCGTGGGCTGTACGCGATGACCTCGAGGAGCTCGCCCGACGCGAGGCTGGCGATGGCCTGCGCCGTCTTCACGATCGGCATCGGGCACGAGAGGCCCCGGGTGTCGAATCGCTGCGCGATCTTTGGTGCATCCATGTCTATCCCTCACCCGCGAGGGCGGCGGGGCGCCCCTGCCCGCACGGCGCGTCCTCCGGCTGGAGCGTGACGTGCTCGAACCCTTCGGCGTTGAGTGCTGCCGTCGCCGCCCGCAGGACCAGCGCCGCGTCCGAGTCGGGGAGGAGCTCAACGTGCGCAGTGACGATCGGTAGGTCGTCGGCGAGAGCCCAGACATGGAGGTCGTGCACGCCGCACACCCCGGCTGTGCCGCTGAGCGCCTCCGCCGCAGCGTCCACCGAGACGCCGCCGGGGACGCCCTCCGCGAGGAGGTGGGCGATCTGCCCGAGCAGCCGCAACCCGGCGATGCCCAGCAGCACGCCGATGACGAGACTGGCGATCGCATCCGCGGCCGGCGGGCCCCCGGCGAGGATGACGAGCGACGACACGATGACCGCGACCGCGCCGACCGCGTCACCGGCCAGGTGGAGCACGAGGACCCGTGACGCGACGGTCTGGCGCTCGACACCGTGCACGAGGAGCGCGGACGCGCTGTTCGTGACGAGCGCGATCAGCGCGATCGGGAGGACCGCGAGGGCCTCGACCGGTGACGGCGCGACGAGCCGGCTGATGCTCTCGACGAGGACCACGGCGCTCGCCGCGACGAGCAGGACGGCATTCACCAGGGCGCCAAGCGTCTCCATCCGGTGGAACCCGTACGTGTGCGAGGCATCAGGGGATCGGGTGGCCAGCCGGGCGGCTCCCAGGCCGACCAGGAGGGCGACCACGTCCACTGCCACGTGCGTTGCGTCGCTCAGCAGCGCGAGGCTGCCGGTGACCAGGCCGCCGCCCACCTCGAGCGCGAGGACCGCAAACGAGAGGACGAGGGCACCGACGAGCCGCCGCGACGGAGCCGCGCGCTCGACGATCTCAGCGTGGTGCGTCGGTGCCGGGAGTGCTCGGGCGTCGGTCGCGTTCACTTGAGCGCCTCGGCCACGTCGGCCCGAGCGACGGGGATCGGCGGAGCAGGCTCCGCGCGCCGCCCGAACCAGGCCCGCAGCCGCGGCGCAGCCCGCAGGTACAGGACCATGAGCAGGATCTGGAAGATCGGCATCGTCGCGGCGGGGATCGCCACGAGCGGCGAGAAGGCGGTGGTGGCGATCGCGATCGCCGTGCCGTTGTTCTTGCCGGTGCTCGTGAAGGCCACGGCCATGTGCTCCTCGAACCCCATGCCCAGGCGCCGATCGAGCCAGGTCAGCACGAGCAGGCTCAGGCCGATGAAGATCGCGTTGGGGACCAGCAGGATCGCCACCGTCTGCCAGCGATCGACGATGAGGGTCGCCTTGCCGAAGAAGATGAGGAAGACGATCGCGTACATGCCCAGCAGGGAGAGCGCCGGGAAGAGCGGTGCGATGGTCGCGAAGCGCGCCTTGCCCAGCCAGCGCAGGAGCCCGCGCCGGGTCGCGTATCCCAGCACCATCGGTGCGAGGAGGACCGTGAGGATGGAGCTGATCAGGTCGCCGATCGGCACCGGGACCGCGTAGCGACTCGCGAAGATCGACATCCAGATCGGGACCGCCACGATGGCCAGCACGAAGCTGAGGGCAACGACGACGGTCGCGAGCTCGAGGTCACCCTTGGCGAGCCCGGTGTACCCGATCGCCATGCTTGAGCACGGCACGACCATCACGAGCAGGAAGCCGAGTGCCAGCAGCGGGTCGGACAGGAACACCGTCGCGAGGACCCAGCCGACGAGCGGCGCCCAGACGAAGTTGAAGAGCAGCGCGACCCCGATGCCACGCAGGTTCCGGCCCGCCCGCAGGAGCGCCTCGAAGCGGACGTTGACCATCATCGGGTAGATGATCAGGAAGACCGCGGCCGTCGTGAGACCGCTCAGAAGGCCGGCCTGGCTCTTGGCGAACCCGGCGAGCCCGTTGCCGGCCAGGAGACCGACCAGGATCGCGAGGCTCACGTAGGCAAGCATCCAGCGGTTGAGGTGCTCCTGGAGGGAGCGCAGCCGGGTCATGGGACGAGCGCGACCGCCGTCACTCGGTGAGCCAGACGGCGATGTCGCCCGCAGACGGGATGCGACCGTAGCTGACGACCTTGCCGTCGATGACGAGCCCAGGCGTGCTCATGATCCCGTAGCTCATGATCTCGCCGTAGTCGGTGACCTTGCGGATCTCCGCCTCGACGCCGGCCATCACGACCGCCTCGCGCGCGACGGCCTCGAGCCGCTTGCAGTTGTTGCAGCCGGGCCCCAGGACTTCGATGATCTTCATGCTGAGGAATCCTCCGTTCGTGGGCGGCCATCGCCGCTCTGTGCGCGGCGCGATCGCGCCGCGATGGATGACCAGTTGGCGGAGGCGCGCGGCCCCGAACGGGATGACCCACTCGGGTCCGCGCGCCGGTTCATGCGAGGGTGAGCCAGCCCGCGATCTCGGTCGCGGACGGGATCCGGCCGGCGCTGACGACCGTGCCGTCGATGACGAGCCCGGGCGTGTGCATGACCTGGTAGGCAGCGATCCGGGCGTAGTCGGTGACCTTGACGACCGTTGCCTCCACGCCGGAGCTGGCGACCGCTTCGAGGGCGGCCTGCTCGAGAAGGTGGCAGTTGTAGCAGCCGGGGCCGAGAACCTCGATGACCTTCATGGCTGGTTCTCCTTCACAGGCCGAGCGCGTTGAACAGGAAGCCGACGGCGAGGATGCCGGTCACGACGACAGCTGGCGAAGACGGCGATCAGGCGGAGCTTCATGACCCGGCGCAGGATCACGAACTCCGGCAGGCTGATGGCGACGATCGACATCATGAACGCGAGCGTGGTGCCGAGCGGAAGGCCCTTGCCGAGGAGCGCCTCGACGATCGGGATCGTCCCCGCGGCGTTCGAGTAGAGGGGGATGGCGATCGCCACCACGATCGGCACCGCGAACGGGTTGTCCCGCCCGCCGATCTGGGCGACCAGCTCCATCGGGACGAAGCCGTGGATGAACGCCCCGATCCCGATCCCGATGATCACGTAGAGCAGGACCTTGCGGACGAGGTCCCTGGTGGACGTCCAGGCGTCGCGCATCCGCTGCTCGACCGAGAGGCGGAGGTCGAGCGACGTGGCGCCACCGCCGGCCCGGACCGCGAGGACCCAGGGCTCGATCCACTTCTCGAGGGGCAGGCGTCCGAGCACCAGCCCGCCGACGATCGCGACCGCCAGCCCGGCGCCCATGTAGAGGAGCGCGATCCCGGGGCCGAAGAGGCCCCACAGCAGGACCAGGGCAACCTCGTTGACCATCGGGCTGCTGATCAGGAACGCGAAGGTGACCCCGAGCGGGATCCCGGCCTCCACGAAGCCGATGAAGAGCGGCACCGCCGAGCACGAGCAGAACGGCGTGACGACCCCGAACGCCGCCGCTCCGACGGTCGCCGGGAGCGTGCCGCGGCCGGCGAGCGCCGCGCGCATCCGCTCGGGCGGGAAGTAGCTCCGCAGGAAGGAGACGACGGTCATGATCCCGAGGAGCAGGAGGAGGACCTTCGGGACGTCGAGCAGGAAGAACGCGACGGCGTCGCCGACGTGCGATCCCCGCTCGAGCCCGAGCAGGTCGTAGGCGGCCCAGTTGGCCAGGGGCAGGTTGACGAACCAGGCCGCCAGCCACCCGACGACGACGACCGGCGCGACGAGCCGGAACGGGACGTGCGCGCGGCGCATCGGGAGCGCGGTCATCCGAGGATCTCCGCGACCCGGGCCGCGGCGGCGGCACATGCGGCCTCGTCGCGCTCGTAGTAGACGCGGCGCCCGTCGGACGGACCGCGGCTCACCCGGACGAGCCCGGCGTCGCGCAGCCGCGCCAGGTGGTTGCTGACGTTGTTCTGGCGCTCGCCGAATGCGGCGGCCATCTCGCAGACGCAGTGCGGCCCGTCGCGGAGCAGGGCGAGGATGCCGGCCCGCGTGGGATCGGCGATCAGCGCCGCGATCGCGACCCCGTCCTGCGACGTCGGGCGGGCGGAGGTCCATCCGCAGCTCCTGCAGGACGGGCAGCTCACGCAACATGGGGCAGCTCCTCCGGGTCGCCCCGGTTGATGGTCAGGTTGATCGTCAGTGGGCAGGCTCGAGCGAGCGTGCGCGTGATGGTTCCGTAGCGGATCGCGAGGTCCACGACGTGTCGCACCCGGTCCGCCGGGGCGGGCGAGTCGATCGCAAGGTCGACGACGAGCCCGGTGATCGCGGGCGGGTCATCGGAGCGGGTCGCCGCGATGGCGATCTCCGTGCGGTCGAGCACGACGCGGGCCTCATCCGCCACGGAGCGCAGGTTGCGGGCCAGGCAGCCCGCGAGGGCGGCCATCAGCGATTCGATCGGGCTCGGACCGTCGGTGTCGTCGTCGGGCGTCGCGTTGAGGACGCCATCCCACAGCGCCCCGTGGGCCAGCGTTCGCTCGCCGGCGGCGGCGACCACCTGCATCAGGTAGACCGGGGCGGCCCCGTGCCGGGGCTGCGCGAGCCGTCCGTTCGGGGCGCTCATCCGACCACCAGGATCCAGGCGCGCTGGGCAGCGAGCAGGACGAGCGCGATCGCGAAGATGCGGGAGAGGGTGGCGCTCTTCACCCGGCCCGCCGTGAAGCGGGCGCCGAGCCAGGCGCCGATGACCGACGCGATCGAGGTGATGATCACCGTCGGCCAGTCGAACGTCGCGGTCCCGAGGTGGCTCGCGAAGGCCGAGAACGATGGGACCGTGACCGCGACGGAGTTGGTCGCCGCGGCGAGCCGCGCGGAGTACCCGACGAGCGTGAGGGTCGGCATCAGCAGGAACCCGGGCCCCACGCCCAGGAACCCCGCGAAGATGCTGATCGGCACCGCGGCCGCGCCGGCCCGCACCCGGCCGCCGTCGGTGATCTCGGCCACGACCTCGGTGGAGCGGGGCTTCGGCAGGAGCATCCGGGCGGCCAGGAAGAGCAGCACGCCCACGTACAGCCACCAGACGAGGGTCGTGGAGGCGAACTGGAGCAGCCACACGCCGAGGGGAGCGCAGATCGTCGTGATGCACGACGAGAAGGAGCGCGCCGCGCTTGTCGACCATCCCCGCCCGCCAGAAGGCGATCGCCCCGCTGATCGCGGTGAGCCCGTTGAGCAGCAGCGCCCAGGGCTGGATGACGTCCTTGAGGTCGAACCCGAACAGGCCCAGCACCGGGATCGCGACGAAGGCCACCCCGAGACCCAGCATCCCCGAGAGGAAGCTGAGGCCGAACAGGAGTGGCGTCAGGATCAGGATCAGTGGCATCTCAGCCGACAACTGTGTCAGTCGTCGCTGATCTGTCATCGTGCCGGACGGTCCCAAGACCGCCGCTGTTCGGCCCCTTGTCAAGGCGCACCGCCTTGGCCGGCGAGGCGGGCTGCCTTGACCTTCGAGCGACTTGAAGGTCTACGATCGCGACGTCCGCGTCGAGGGGGCGCGCCTCCGCCGCGCGCCGCGGGGGCGGGCTCCGCCGCGCGCCGCGGCCTCGACCGGCGCCGGGCACGTCCGGCGCGCGTCCCTGTATCCATTCCGAGGCCGGCGCCTCGTCATTCGAGCAGAGACGGGCGCAAGGACCCGTCAGCAGTCGAGAGGACACTTCCAGATGAAGCTCGAGATCAACGAAGCCCCCATCGATCGCGTCGTTCGCGTCGTGCTCGGGATCGTCCTGGCCGCCGTGGCCATCGGCGGAGCCGTCACCGCGCCCCTTCTCTACGTCGTGTGGCTCGTCGCCGCGATCGCGGTCGTGACGGGTATCGTTGGCTTCTGCCCGCTCTACGCGCTCCTGCGGGTCAGCACGAAGTCCAAGGCGCGCTGAGCCACGCCGCGAGGGTCGAGTTGCCGGACGACAGGAAGGCCAACGGGAACGAGTTCGCCGCGGCGCTCGCGGCCGAGCTCCCGCGGCTCGTGCACCTCGCGACCCGCCTGGTCCGCGATGCCGGACCAGGCAGAGGACTGCGCCCAGGAGACCATCGTGGGCGCGTGGCGGCGCCGGGACCAGCTCCGCGACCCGGCCTCGCTCGGCGCGTGGCTCCGGCGCAGCCTCGTCAACCGGATCATCGACCGCTCGCGTGCGCACCACGACGAGCTGGACATCGATGCGGTCGAGGCCGACTGGCAGGATGACCGGTACTCGGTGGCGCCGGAACGGCGTCCTCGAGCGCGCCGAGCTCCGTGACGAGCTCGAGGATGCGCTGGCCCGGCTCCCGGTCATCTACCGCGTCACCGTCGTGCTCCACGATGTGCTCGGCTGGACGGCCGTGGAGATCGCCCGGGCGATGTCCACGGGGCTTCCGGCGACGAAGCAGCGCCTGCGGCGGGGCCGGATGCTGCTCGTGAGCGCGCTCGCCGAGGACGACGAGCGACGCCAGGCGAGCCTCGCCCAGCCCCTGCGCTGCTGGCGCGCCCGGCGCCACGTCTCCGCCTACCTCGACGGCGAGCTCGACCTCGCGACGCGGTCGGCCGTCGAGACGCACCTCGAGGCGTGCCCCACCTGCCCGCCGCTGTACGCGAGCCTCGTCGGCGTCCGGGCGACCCTGGGCGGCCTGCGCGACCCGGACACCGTGGTCGAGGATGCCATGGCGATGCGGATCCACGAGCATCTGGACGACCAGGTCGGTCCGCGGGCAGGCGGCGCGGCGAGCGCCCACGACCTGATCCGGTCCCGCCGCTCGAGCCGCCGCGCGCTCTGGGACAGCGGCATGCCGCCGCGCGACCCCATCGAGTCGCCCGATCCCGATCCGACGCTGGTCGACGAGATCGCGTCCCTGCCGCCGGGACGGGCGCTCGACCTCGGCGCCGGCGACGGGCGGAACGCCATCTGGCTGGCCGGCCGCGGGCTGGGACGTCACGGCGGTGGACTTCTCGCAGGTGGCGCTCGACCGCGGGCTCGCACGCGCCGAGGCTGCCGGGGTCCACGTGGACTGGGAGCTCACCGACCTCCTCGAGTGGACGCCGGGCGGCCGGTCCTACGACCTGGTGACGCTGTTCTTCATCCATCTCCCGCCCGACGAGCGACGCGACGTGTATGCGCGGGCGGCTGCGGCCGTGGCGCCCGGGGGCGCGCTGCTCGTCGTCGGGCACGACCGCACCAACATCACGGCTGGGGTCGGCGGCCCCCAGGATCCCGTGGTGCTGATCACGCCGGGCGAGGTCGCGGTGGACCTCCCGGGATTCAGGATCGATCGCGCCGAGACCGTGCGACGAGGGGCCGGGGACGGCCACGGACCGATCGACGCGATCGTGCGGGCGGTGAGGATCGCGGGCTGAGGTCCGCCGCGGTCAGGCCGCGACGAGGCGCTTGCGCCCGCCCTTCTTGGCCGCATACAGCGCCTCGTCGGCGAGCGCGATGAGCGAGTCCGTGGACTCCGACGTCTCCCGGTAGGTTGTGCCACCGAGGCTGACGGTCACGCTGACGCGTTGGTCGGCGTCCTCGACCGAGGTCTCCGCGACGGCGCGCCGGATCCTCTCGCCGACCTGGCGTCATGGTGACCTCGCCGACGAGCCGGGCTGGAACGGCACCCTGAAAAGCACCTATGGCAGATCCCTTGCAAATGCCCGTCAAGCGCTCGCAAGTCGGGCGGCAGATCCTTGACATGTGGTCGTCAGATTGCCGCCCGTTCACACAAACACCCGACACTGGCTGTTGTCGGGAGGACATGGGGATGTCACGGTCCGGCGGACAGTCATGTCAACCGACGACCCGCGGACAGGGGAGGGGTTGACGGGCCGTTCGGTCTGCACCGGGCGCAGAGTGTCAGGTCAAAGTCCCGAGCGAATGTCACCACGTGTCCGGAATGTCGGACGTGTCCGGCGGGGCGATCTGGACCGCCTACGGCGATAGAGCGAACGCCACGGCCGCATCCGCGCTCATCCCGCCGCCCTCTGCCCATGCCGAGCCCAGGGATCCCCGGTCGAGATCCTTGCGCAGCCGGCCAACCGCGGAGTCGTACTCCTCGCGCTCGACGCCGGACATCGCGGCCCCGGCGACCTCCCGCAGGGCCTCGGCGGCCCCGAACAGCCGCGCTGCCCGGAGGCCGTCTCCCCGCGCCATCGCCACGTACGCGAAGGATTCGAGCTGGTTGGCGACCGCTCCGCGGTTGCCGCTCCGCTGCCAGCCGCGGACCGTCTGGCGGTACTCCGCCTCGGCCTCGTCGATCCTGCCGGAGCGGCGCAGGACGTGACCGAGCTCGCTCTGGACCGAGAGCTCGAACCGCTGGTCGCCGATCGCGTGGAACTGGGCTTGCGACTGCCGGAACCAACGCTCGGCGTCCTCCGGCCGGCCGATTTGGCTTGCGACGCGCCCGCGGATCTGGGTGACCCACGCGATCTCCTGCGGGTTGCCCGACCGCACGGCCGCCTCGGCGGCCTGCACCAGCCAGCGGTCCGCGGCGTCGAGGTCGACCGCGGCCTCGACCATCGCCCGTCCCGCGGCGATCCGGCCGGCGCGTGCCCAATCCCCAAGATCGTTCGCGATGCCCATTGCCTCTGCGAGCATCGCTCGCAGGCCGTCGACGTCGCGGTCGCCGGCAGCGAGGACACGGGTGATCACCAGGATGGTGATTGCCTCCGAGATGGCCGCCGGATCGCCGGACTTCCGGGCAAGGCCCAGCGCTTCCTCGCCAAGCGAGGCACCTCGGCACGGCCGATCGACTCGGCCACGTGGCTGGCACCCGCGAGGGCACGGGCGACGAGAGCCGCCCTCGCCCGGGCCACCGGCGCCGAGTCGGGCTCGGGCAGGGCCCGCACGCGCTCCACCGCGTGCAGCAAGCGGTCGAGCCCTTCGGATCCCATGGTGCGCGATCGCCAGTAGCGGTTCAGCGCGAAGCACATCTCGAGGGCCGCCTCGGGGTTCGCGCCGTCGGCCCAGTCGAGCGCCGTGCGAAGGTTGTCGATCTCGGCATCGAGGCGCTCCATCCAGGCCGGCAGCCCGGGTCCCTCGAGCCCTTGCTCAGCGTCGCGCGCGAGCCGCAGAAAGACTTCCAGGTGGCGGTCACGGAGCGGCACCGTCTCACCGCTTGCCGCGAGTTGATCGGCCGAGTACTGGCGGATCGTCTCCAGCATCCGGTAGCGGGTGGCGCTGGTGTGGTCGACGGCGACGAGCGAGCGGTCGACGAGGCGACCGAGGCCGTCGAGCGTGGCGAGCCGGGCGCCGCCGTCCGTTCGGCCCATGCCGTCGGATCCAGGGTCCGCGGGGTGATCAACGGTCACGGCCGTCGCGGACTCGAGCGTCCAGCCCCCTGCGAAGACGGCAAGTCGGCGCAGGAGGCGGCGGTCATCGTCCTCGAGCAGGTCCCAGCTCCAGTCGATGAGCGCCTGCAGCGTCCGCTGCCGCGGCACCGCCGTCCGTCGGCCGCCAGTCAGCAGGCGGAACCGGTCGCCCAGGCCCTGTGCGATCTCGTCGGCAGACAGCACGTTCACCCGCGCGGCCGCCAGCTCGAGGGCGAGCGGGATGCCGTCGAGCCGCCGGCAGATCTCCACGACGGCGCCGACGTTCGAGAGATCCAGGGCGAATGCCGGCAGGGTCGCCCGGGCCCGCTCGAGGAAGAGCGAGACAGCATCCGACCGGCCCGCCCGCTCGAGGGCCTCGTCGTCAACGACCAGATGGCCGCCGCGCTCTTCCATCGGGGCCGGCAGTGCCAGCGAGGGCACGGCGAAAAAGTGCCTCCCCGTCGAGGCCGAGGGGTTCGCGACTCGTCGTCAGCACGCTGAGGGCGGGGCAGGTGCCCAGCAGGCGGTGGGTCACGTCGGCAGCGGCGCCGATGAGGTGCTCGCAGTTGTCGAGGAGCAGCAGGAGCTCCTTCGAGCGCAGGTAGTCGGCGATGGTGTCGATCGGGGGCTGCCCGGGCTGTTGCTGGACCCGCAGGGCACGCCCGATCTCGGCGACGAGGAGCTCCGGGTCGCTGAGCGGCGCGAGCTCGACCAGCCAGGCGCCATCGCGATAGCCATCGAGGGCATCCGCAGCAACCTGCAGCTCGAGGCGCGTCTTGCCGGTGCCACCGACACCGACCAGCGTGACCAGGCGGCTCCGCATGAGCAGACGCCGGACCTCGGCCAGCTCCCGCTCGCGTCCCACGAACGAGGTGCCCTGGGGTCGGAGGTTGGTCGGGTGCTCGGCCATCGCGCGGAGCGGCGGGAACTCGCGGCGCAGCCCTGTCGCCACGACCTGGTAGACGTGCTCGGGCCGGTCCAGGTCCCGCAGGCGGTGCTCGCCCAGGTCGACGAGCTCGGACCCCGGCGCCCGGTCGTCGGCCACGAGCGCCGAGGTCGTCGAGGACACGAGCACCTGGCCGCCGTGGCCGATCGCCATCAGGCGAGCGGTCCGGTTCAGGGCAGGCCCGAAGAAGTCGCCCTCCCGGACCTCGGCGCTCCCGGAATGGACCGCCATCCGCACACGCAGCGGCCCCGTCGTGGGCCACGCGTGGCGCTCGAGCGCCCGCTGGCCCTCGACGGCTGCCACGAGCCCCGCCTCGGGCCGGTCGAAGGCGGCCAGCACGCCGTCGCCGGTCGTCTTGACGACCGTCCCGCCCGCCTGCTCCACGGCCGTTCGCAGCAGCGCGTCGTGGGCTTCGAGCGCGACGCTCATGGCGGCCGGCTGCTCCTCCCAGAGCCGCGTGCTCCCCTCGATGTCGGTCAGGAGGAACGTGGCGGTCCGGGCCACGGGCGTCGCTGTCATCGCTGGCTCGCGGTCACTCGCATGGCCAGCATCCTCCCGGCTGGGACGTCCGGCGTCAATGACGGCATGGCAAGAGGACCTCGACCCCCGCGCCGGCTGGTACTCCCCAGGGGTATTGACAACCTATTGACAAGCGACCGACAGAGGCGCACAATCTCGGCAGATCGAGGCGTGTCAAGGCTTGACACGCCGTTTCGGTGTCCGGCGATCGGTGCCGGCTCGCGATGCGAGCAGCGCGCCAAGGAGATCGGCCGGCATGGCACGCGGGCGAGGAGGCAGGTTGGCCGTCGGGGTCGCTGCGGAAGTCAAGAGCAAGCTGACCGTCGTCGACGTGGTCGGCGAGACGGTGCAGCTGAAGAAGGCCGGCACCACGCTCAAGGGGCTCTGCCCGTTCCACGGGGAGAAGACGCCGAGCTTCATCGTGACGCCCGGCCGCGAGACGTGGCACTGCTTCGGCTGCGGCGAGGGCGGCGACATCTTCTCGTTCGTCATGCGCCGCGACGGTGTCGCGTTCCCGGAGGCGCTCCGACGGCTCGCCCAGCGCGCCGGGGTGGAGATCGACGAGCGGACCACCCGGGAGGACGCCCACCGCAAGCGCCTCCACGAGGTTCTCGACACGGCGTTCGCGTTCTACCACGCCGTCCTCATGAACAGCGAGACCGGGGCCGCGGCGCTGGCCTACCTGCGTGGGCGCGGCTTCACCGACGAGGCGATCGAGCGCGCACAGCTCGGCTTCGCGCCGCCGGACTGGGACGCCCTGGTCCGAACGCTGGAGCGCAAGCGCCAGATCGGGGCGGCGGAGCTGACGGAGGTCGGCCTCGCGATGCCGCGCCGAAGCGGACGCGGCGTCTACGATCGCTTCCGGGGCCGGGTCCTCTTCCCGATCCGAGACGCCACCGGCAACGCCACCGGTCTCGGCGGGCGAATCCTGCCGACAACCGCGCCCGCGGCCGGTGAGAACCCGCCGCGCGAGGGCTCCGGCGCACCGGACCCCGACGGCCCGAAGTACCTCAACTCGCCGGCAACGCCCGTGTTCGACAAGAGCCGGACGCTCTACCCGCTGGACCGGGCGAAGGCGGCCATCCGCAAGTCGGGCATCGCCGTGATCGTCGAGGGATACACGGACGCGCTGATGGCCCACCAGGCCGGCTTCGACAACGTCGTGGCGAGCCTGGGCACGGCGCTCACGCCCGGCCAGGTGGCGCTGCTCACCCGCTACGCCGCGAAGAAGATCGTGCTGGCCTACGACGTGGATCCCGCGGGGGAGCGGGCCGGGACGCTCGGCGTCACCGCGCTCGAGCAGCTCACCCGCCAGCTTGCGGCGACGGACGCGGGCGTGGAGCTCGACGAGGTCCGCGTCGCGCGGCTGCCGGACGGCAAGGATCCCGACGAGGTGATCCGCGATGCACCCGACACCTGGCGCGAGGCGGTCCGCACCGCGGCCCCCATCGTGGAGTACCTGATCGAGTTCCATGCCCGATCGGCCGACCTGCGCACCACGGGCGGTCGCGCCCGCTTCGTCGACGCGATCCTTCCCACGCTGCGAACCGTCCGCAACCCGGTCCTCCGGGACGGATACCTCCAGCAGCTCCGGCAGGTCTCGGGCGTCGAGGAACGCGTGCTCCTCGAATCGCTCCACCGCGCACCCGACGCCGCTCGCGGCTGGGCCGCCGGCCCCGGTGCCGGCGAGGGCCGCATCTCGGCCGCATCGGTGCTCGCCTCACCGGACGCGTTCGACCCGAAGGCGGTCCTGCGGGCGATCGACCCGGTGGAACGCGACCTGCTGCGCCTCCTCCTGTCGGTCCCCGAGACGCAGGACGCGACGGCCGAGCGGCTGGCCCCCGCGGACCTTCCCAGCCAGCCGGCCCGCGAGCTCTGGACGGCGATGCTCGCCCTCCGGGAGGACCCGCCCTACACGACCGAGCGCGTCTTCGCCCGCCTCGCGGCGGACCCGGAGACGCAGGCGCTCCTCGTCGCGCTCCTCGAGCGGCGCGACGCGGGCACGGATGCCGGCACCACGGACCCCAGGGTCGCGTCCCAGGGGATCGAGCAGTGCCTGCTCCGCCTGGAGCTCGACCGGCTGGAGGAACGAACCCGCTGGACGCGTATCGAGCTCGGCGAGGCCGAGCGGGCGAACGACCGTCCGACCATCGAGCGCCTCATGACCCAGGAACAACACCACAACGAGAATCGGAAGTCGCTGCAACGGCGGATGGAGCAGGCAAGCCTGCTCAGCCGCCCCGCCGCAGCCCGCGCCGCAGGAGGACGATCGTGAGCCAGGATCCCATGGACCGCCAGCTGGTCGAGGCGGTGCTGGCCGCCAGCCCGCGCCGCCGCCGTGCAGCCGCCGCCGAGGTGAAGGCCGTCAATGCGGCGAGCAAGGCCGCCGGCGCGGTCGCCGTCATCGTGCCGGACGCCGACGAGGACGATGACCTGGACCTCGGCAGCGAGCCGGGCGTCCCCGAGCTGATCGTGGCCGACGACGACCTCTCCGGCGGGAACGGGGATTCGCCCTCGGACCTCGCCGCCGATGCCCCCGTGCCCGACGTTCCGGCGAAGCTCGACCCGAAGGTGCTCGAGGAGCCCACGGCGGAGGAGCTCGAGGCGCTCTCGGCCGACATGATCGGGATCGACGACCCGGTCCGCAT
>CAWKJP010000022.1:0-338667 GCA_963850035.1 uncultured Chloroflexia bacterium
GAGTTGGCTCCGTGGGGCATCGGGCCGCGATGACCCGGCGCGTGATGGGGACGCCGCCGGGCCGGCCGTCGCGCCGGGCCCGGGGCTCGAATCGCGCGTCGCAGCGCAGAGCGTCCCGGGGACGACCGCCCCGGTGGCGGGCGCCGAGGCACGCCCCGCGGCGTGGCGCGACCTCCCGGCCATCCAGCGGACCATCGCGGCGGCGCCGCTCACCGCGCCGAGCGCCGCCTTCACCCGCGAGCTCGCGACTCGCGATGCGCCCGACCCGATCCTGCGTCCGCTCGGCCACGACGTGACGGCCGACGGTCCCGCGGGCCTCGTGAGCGGGATCGCCTGCGCCGCTCGTCCAGCGGACGCCGGTCGGCTCCGGGACGCGGGCGACCCCGGCCCTTCCGTCACCTGCGGCTCCGGGTCGCGGGCGCCCCACGCTCCAACGCGGGACGACGACCGTCGCGGCGCTTCCATCGCGCGCCGCGCCGGACGCCGGGAGTGGACCGAGCGCAGGCGGTTCCGGGCTCCAGGACGCGATTGCCGGGGAACGCAGCGAGGACGCGTCCATCGGGCCGGACGTGGCCGGGCCCGAGGATGCGCTTCGCGCGCTGCCGGTTGCCCGCCTGGCGACTGCGGCGCCCGCGATCGCGGCGACGCGCGTCGCCGATGCCACCGCACCTCCCCTCGCCCCGGCCGTTGCCCCGGTGGTTCTTCCCACGCCGCCCGACCAGGGCGCCGTCGCCCCGGGTCCGTCCGCCCCTGCGGCGGCCGTCACGGAAGGCGCCACGCCGGCGGAGCCGGCACCGGCCGCGCCACCCGCCATTGCCGCCGCTTTGTCCGGACGCATCGAGGCGGGCGAGCCCGTCGGGCCGGTCGTCGCGCGGCGAACCCTGGGAGAGTCCCGGCGACTCGGACTGGGCGCGCCGCTCGTCGGGCCGCCACCGTCGGCGGGGCGGGGGACCGGCCGGTCCGACCTGCCGGTCGCACGGAGGGCCACATCCGCGGACGCCCCCCTCCCCACGCCGGAGCGCCGGCCCGCGGTGCCGGCGATGGCGCCGGCCGCCGCCAGCGCCGCGCCGCTTCCCCGACTGGTGGTGGCTCGGCGCGCGGCGCCGCTCACGACGGTCGCTTCGCTGCCCGACGCGACGCGGCCGATGCCCTCGCCCGAAGGGCCCGCAGCCCAATCTGAGCCCGCGACACCGACCGGTCCCCAGGTGCTCGACGTGCACGACGCGGCAGGCGGGCCTCCATCCGGCGCCGGCATCGACTCGTCAATAGGCACGACCGCAGGACCCGCGGACGCCGCGGACGCCGCCGCCGTCCCGTCTCCCGCGCGACCGCTCGTCGGTGGGTCGCCGATCGGCGTCTCGCGCCGGGCCATCGACGAACCGGCCATGACGGACGCCGATGCCGAATCGCCTGCGGATACCGGCGCCGGCGCCGGCGCCCCGCCACGCGCGTGGACCTCGGTCGCGGCGCCGGGCGGGACCGGCCCGGCGGGAACCCCGGGCGCCGGACCGACGAGCGAGCCAACGGCCGCGAATTCGGCGCCGGCCGCGGGCCCGGACGCGGGCCCGGCCGCAAGCGCGACGGCCGCGGCAACCGGCACCCGCGCGGCGCCCAGCACGCCTGGATTTCCCGTCCGAGCCAGCTTCGGGAGCACGCCCGCGGCGCGCGGCGCGGCGGGCACGTCGGCCGCGGCGGGCACGTCGCAGATCGCGCCGACGGCTCCCGCGTCCGTGCCCCTCGTCGCCGCTCGCGCGATCGGCTCGAGCCCGGCATCCTCGATCGCGAGCCTTGGACGCCGACCAGCCGATGGGCCCCTGCCGGTCGTCGCACGGCTGGCCAGCGGCTCGCCGGCGATCCGCGCCGCCGACGCGACACGGGGATGGTCTCAGCCGCCGGTCGAGCGCCTCGGCGCCACGACCGACCGGGGCACCGCCCTCCAGCGCGAGGTCCTCCCGGCCGGCGCCCGGCCCACGCAGGGGAGCGGGCGCGCAGGCACGTCCACGAGCATCTCCGCATTCCCGCTGGCGTACGCAGCGACCCCCGGAGCGGCCGCGGTGGCCGCATCGCCCGAGCCGGGCGCGGTCGCTTCCGAAACAGCAGACTGTGCGCTCGGCTGGACTCCCGCGACCGGGTTCACGTCGATCGCCACGACGCCCGGGCTCTCGGTGCAGCGCGCCGTGCAGATCGACGGGGTGACGATCGCCCCGGACGCCTCGGCGGCGGGCACGGCTGAGGCGGGCGCCGCTGCCGCCGGCCAGGCCGGGGGGGCCGCAGCGCGGGCCGGGGGTGCGGCACCGGACCTGGAGGAGCTTGCAGACAGCCTCTACGACCGGATCCGCTCGCGCCTCACGAGCGAGCTCCTCCTGGACCGCGAACGGTCCGGCACGCTGGTCGACGCGTGAACGTGACCCAACGTCCGACTGCAGGGAGGTCGCGATGAGCGATCCCGGGTACGGCCTCGTCCTCCGGTTCAAGGTCACCCTCGACGACCACACGGAGCTCGGCGCCTGGACCAAGTGCGAGGGCCTGGCCGTCGAGTACGACGTCCAGGAGGTCAGGGAGGGCGGCCAGAACGACTACATCCACCGCCTCCCCGGCCGCGCGAAGTACCAGAACATCAGGCTGACCCGGCCGATCGACAAGGACACCGGCAAGGTCGCGGAGTGGCTGGCATCCGTCGCGAGCGACCCGAAGCGCTCGACGGCGGAGATCGAGCTGCTCGACTCGGGCGGCACGAAGGTCACGTCCTGGAAGCTCGCGGGCGTCTACCCGGCCAAGTGGTCCGGGCCCACGCTCGACACCGGGACGAACCAGGTCGCCCTCGAGATCCTCGAGCTCGTCCATAACGGGTTCACGCGCTGATGCTCAACGGCGGCGGCCAGCTCGAGCACGCGGTCCTCCGGGTGGAGGGGGGCGCACAGGCACCCGCGGACGGCGGCTCGCCCGTCGGCGAGCTCCGCTTCATGTACAACCCGGCCGAGATCACGACCTCGAAGGCCGCCAACTGGAACCGCCCGCCGGCGCGTGGCGCTCGGTCATCCGGGCGGCCCGAATACCACGGCGCCGGCCCGCAGGGCGTCCAGATGGAGATCTGGTTCGATGCCTGGGACGACCGGGACGCCGACATCACGGCCAGCGTGAAGTCCCTGCTCAACTGGACCAAGCCGACCCGGGCGTCGATGACCCGCCACGTCCCCCAGCCGCCCATCCTGCGATTCGAGTGGGGAGCGAGCCGCATCTTCCAGGACTACCGGTGCTTCCTCAAGTCGGTCTCGGCGAAGTACGTCCTGTTCAAGCCGGACGGGACGCCGATCCGGGCGAGCTGCACGATCTCCCTGGAGGAGGTCCCGGAGGACACGCCGGCGCAGAATCCGACGTCCGGCTCCCGCGAGAGCCGGCGCAGCGTGGTGATGGACGAGGGCGACAGCCTGGCCGGGATCGCCTACCGCGAGTACGGCGATCCGAACCTGTGGCGCGGGATCGCGTCCTTCAACGGGATCGACGACCCGCTCCGCGTGGCCGCAGGGACACGGGTCCTCGTGCCGTCGGTCATCGAGGCCCGGCAGCTCTCCGGCCGGGAGGCCTGAGCGATGCCCGACGCACCGATCGCCACCGCCGTCCGGATCGAGATCGATGGGCAGCCGCTCGATCCCGCCGTGGAGACGAGCGTTCTCCAGGTCATCGTGGACGACCACCTCCTCCTCCCGGACACCTTCGAGATCGTGCTCCAGGAGACGCCCACCAAGGACGTCGCGCTCCAGGCGAGAGTCAAGGTCGGGGCGAAGATCGTGATCTCCGGGAGGGGGCTCTCGGACGGTGCACCGTCGCCGCTGCTCACCGGCGAGGTCACGGCCCTCGAGGGCCAGTACCACGAATCGAAGGCGCCGACCCTCGTGGTCCGCGGCTACGACCAGGGCCACCGGCTCATGCACGCCCGGCGGTCGGCCGTCTACCGCCAGCAGAAGTACTCGGACATCGCGCGGTCCGTCGCGTCCGAGCACGGCCTCCGGGTGGGAACCATCGCCGACTCCGGCATGGTGTTCGAGTACATCCTGCAGGCGGGCCAGACCGACTGGGAGTTCCTCACCGACCTCGCGCGGCGGCGCGGATTCCAGGTCGCGGTGACCGACGGCGCGTTCAGCTTCGCGCCTCCTCCGCACGCATCCGGGGCGCCCGCCGCCGGCGACCTCGACCGCGCGAACGCGCTGCAGCTCGTCTTCGGGCGGAACCTGAAGGAGTTCCGGCCGCGCGTGACGGCCGGGGGCCAGGTCGCCACCGTCACCGTCCGGGGCTGGGACATGTCCAGCAAGGCCGAGCTGACCTCCGAGCACGCTGCCGAGACGACGAGCGCGCAGCTGCCCGACACGCCGGCATCGCTCGCGGCGGTCTTCGGCTCGCCCGGCTACGTGAACGGGAGCCGGCCCCGAACCACGCAGACCGTCGTCGACGGTGCCGCAAAGGCGATCGGGGAGCAGGTCGGGAGCGCCTTCGCCGAGGCGAGCGGGATCGCCGTGGGGGACCCGAAGCTCAAGGCCGGGAGCACCGTGCGCGTCAGCGAGGTGTCCGCGCCGTTCGCGGGGAGCTACACCCTCACCCACACCCGCCACGTCTTCGACAAGAAGGGCTACAACACATCGTTCGAGGTCAGCGGGCGCCAGGAACGGACGCTCCTCGGGCTCGCCTCCGGCGGCGGGGCCGGCGGGCGCCAGTCGGGCGCGATGGCCGGCGTGCAGATCGGCATCGTGTCGGACATCGCCGATCCGAAGAAGCTGGGACGGGTCCGGATCCAGCTTCCGTACCTCGGGCACGACTTCGTCACCGACTGGGCGCGGGTCGTCGCTCCCGGCAACGGCGCAAGTCGCGGCTTCGTCTGGATCCCGGAGGTCCATGACGAGGTCCTCGTCGCGTTCCACCAGGGGGACATCAGCGAGCCGTACGTGCTGGGCGGAATCTGGAACGGCGTCGACGTGCCACCCCCGATCGACCTCAACGGCGGAAAGCTCGAGACCCGGGCGTTCGTCAGCCGGACCGGCCAGAAGATCGAGCTGTCTGACAAGTCCGGCAGCGAAGGGATCCTGATCTCCTCCGCCGACGGCTCGATCACGGTCCACGTGGACTCAGCCAACAAGAAGGTCGTCGTGACGGCGGACGGAGGCGGCAAGGTCGAGATGAAGGCCCAGGGTGACATCACGATCGACGCGCAGGGCTCGGTGAAGATCAGCGGCGCCGGCGGCGTCGAGATCAGCTCGCCGGCCAGCACGAAGGTGAGCGGCACGGGCCAGCTCTCCCTGGAGTCCGGCGGGACCACCTCGGTCAAGGGCTCCATGGTTTCGCTGGGCTGAGGAGAACGGCCATGGTCAACGACGAGTTCATCGGCGCCGGCTGGGCGTTCCCGCTCCGGACCAACGCCGCCGGCGGGATCGCCCTCGTGTCGCGCGAGCGGGAGATCGAGGAGAGCATGCGGCTCATCCTGGCGACCGCCTACGGGGAGCGGCCCATGCGCCCCGAGTTCGGCTGCGGCATCCACGACGAGGTCTTCTCGCCGATCGATCCCTCCACGTTCGGCCGGATCGCCGCGGACGTCCGGGGCGCGCTCCGCCGCTGGGAGCCGCGCATCGACGTTCGGGAGGTGGAGGTGACCCGGGACGCCGACGAGCCGGCGACGATCTACATCGACATCCGGTACGCGGTCGGGTCGTCGAACGATCCGCGCAACCTCGTCTTCCCCTTCTACATGATCCCCGCGGAGGAGTGAGCGATGGCCCTGCCGGTCCCGAACCTGGACGACCGCCGCTTCCAGGACCTGGTCGACGACGCGAAGCGGCTCGTCCAGCAGCGCTGCCC
Organism: uncultured Chloroflexia bacterium; assembly: GCA_963850035.1. Classification (GTDB taxonomy): domain Bacteria; phylum Chloroflexota; class Limnocylindria; order Limnocylindrales; family CSP1-4; genus CTSoil-043. The sequence continues at coordinate 5,845 of CAWKJP010000022.1, forward strand.
CGAGTGGACCGACCATAACGTCTCCGACCCGGGCGTGACCCTGATCGAGCTCTTCGCGTGGATGACGGACCAGCTTCTCTACCGCGTCAATCGAATCCCCGACCGGGACTACGTCAAGTTCCTGGAGCTGATCGGGATCCGGCTCTTCCCCCCGTCCGCGGCGCGCGGCGACATCACGTTCTGGCTCTCCGGCCCGCAGCCGCAGGCGGTGCGCATCCCCGGCGGCACCCAGGCTGCGACCATCCGCACCGAGACCGACCAGGCGATCGTCTTCACGACGCTCGACGACCTGCCCATCGTGCCCGTCACGGTCACGGCCGCCTTCACGTCCGTCGATGGCAAGAAGCACGTCGACCGGAGCACTGAAGCGCTCAACGGCCGCGACTTCCTCGCCTTCGAGAGCCAGCCGAAGCCGGGCGACCTCCTCCTCGTCGGTCTCAGCGACCCGGCCCCGTCGAACGCGCTCCGTCTCCGCTTCTCCTGCACGATCGAGGGCGTCGGGGTGGACCCAACCTGGCCGCCGCTGGCATGGGAGGCCTGGACCGGAGCGGATTGGGAGGCATGCGGCCTCGACCTCGACACCACCGGGGGCCTCAACCGTGACGGCGACGTGGTCATCCACCTTCCGGCCGGCCACGCCGCCTCCGTGATCGAGAAGGTCCGGGCCGGCTGGGTCCGCGCCCGCGTGACCGAGCCGGAGGAGGGGCAGCCCTTCTACTCGTCCTCGCCGAACGTGCGCGGGCTCGAGGCGGCCACCGTCGGAGGAACGGCCGCCGCCGTCCATGCCGACGTGATCGTGGACGAGATCCTGGGCGTGGCCGAGGGCGTCGCCGGCGGCCGGTTCGGCGTGCGGCACCGCCCGGTCGTGCCGGGGGACCGGCCGATGACGGTCGGTGTCTCCGACGACGAGGCCGGCTGGCAGGAATGGATCCAGGTCCCCGACTTCGCCGGCTCCGGGCCGGACGACCGCCATTTCGTCCTCGACGCGGTCGCGGGAGAGATCTCGTTCGGGCCGGCGGTGCGCGAGCCGGACGGGGCGGTCCGGCAGTACGGCGCGGTCCCCGCGAAGGGCGCGCGGGTCCGGATCGACGCCTACCTCACGGGTGGCGGACGTGACGGCAACCTCGCGCCGCGGGCGATCAGCGTCCTGAAGAGCTCGATCCCCTATGTGTCCCGGGTCGAGAACCGACGTCCCACCGCGGGCGGCGTCGATGGCGAGGAGATCGAGAACGCGAAGATCCGGGGCCCGATCTCGCTGCGCACCCGGGGCCGCGCGGTGACCACCGAGGACTTCGAGCATCTCGCCCTGGAAGCGGCCCCGGAGCTTGCCCGCGTGCACGCCGTGGCCGCCGGCGACGGCGCGGACCCTGGATCGGTCCGGGTCCTCGTGGTGCCGAGCGTCGCGGCCGATGGCGGCCGGCTTCGCTTCGAGCAGCTGGTGCCCTCGGACGAGACGCTCGCCCGGGTGGCCGGCCGGCTGGACGAATGCCGGGTCGTGGGAACGCGCGTGCTCGTGGAGCCTCCGGCGTACCGCGGGATCACGATCGTTGCGCGCCTGCGCGCCCGTCCCCGCGTGAACCCGACCCGCCTCCAGGACGAGGCGATGCGCGCGATCTACGGATACTTCGACCCGATCACCGGCGGCCCCGAGGGCACGGGCTGGCCGTTCGGCAGGCCGATCCAGGTGGGCGAGGTCTACGCGGTCCTGCAGGGGCTGCGCGGGACCGAGCTCGTCGAGGACGTCCGCCTGTTCGGTGCCGACCCGGTGACCGGGCAGCGCGGCCAGGTGACCCAGCGCCTCGACCTGGAGCCGCACGCGCTCGTGTTCAGCTACGAGCACCAGCTCCTGGTGGAGGGGGCGTAGCCGATGCGCGGGCACATCGCCGGGCTCCGCTCGCCGCACCCGCTCGGGGAGCACCTTCCGGGCGTCTACCGCGACGACCACATGACCCAGCGCCTCACGGCGGCGTTCGACGAGGTCCTGGCGGGCGTGATGCAGGTCCTCGACTGCTTCCCGGCGTACCTCGACCCGGCCCTCGCGCCCGAGGACTTCCTCGAGTGGGTCGGCGGGTGGACCGGTGCCGCCCTCGACGAGACGTGGCCGATCGAGCGTCGCCGCGCGTTCGTCTCGTCCGCGGTCGACCTCTTCAGGATCCGGGGGACCGTTGGCGGGCTGGCCGCGCACGTCGCCGTGTTCAGCGGCGGGGAGGTCGAGATCGCCGAGCCGGGCGCCACGGCCTGGTCGCACGACGCGGGCGGATCGATTCCCGCGGGCACGTCGCCGGATCTCTTCGTCCGGGTCCGCGTGGCGGACCCGGCGACGGTCTCGGCATCCGGCCTGGAGGCGCTGGTGGCGGCCGCGAAACCGGCGCACGTCCCGCACCGGATCGAGATCGTCAAGGCGTGATCCCCGCATCCGCGGGCCTCGACGCGCTTGCTACGATGCGCGCACGTTCCGCCGGCCCGATCGCACGGGGTCGAGTCCGCCGTCGGACGCCTCGCGAGCTCGTGCGCAGGCTGGTTGTCGAGGGAGCGCCACGTGATCGTCTGCACCAAGTGCGGGTTCCAGAACTCCGCCGCGGACAGCTTCTGCGGGTCGTGCGGCAGCTTCCTCGAGTGGACGGGATCGAAGGTGGCCGGGGCCGCCCCCGAGCCCGTCGAGCCCGCGCCCGAAGCGCAGCCGCCGCTCGCGGAGCCGGAGCGCCAGACGTTCGTCGGGCGCGTCCGCGAGGCCGTGGGCCTCGGCGGGGCTGCCCCGGCACCCGCCGGGGACGGGCCCGAGGCCGCTGGCAGCCCGCCGGATCCCGGGGCCACCGGGGCCACAGGCGCCGACCTGGCGGGGGAAGTCGGGGCCGTGCCGGCGTCCGCGTCCGTGCCGGCGTCCGGGTCCGTCGCGGCGCCGGTCGTGATCTCGGGCGCTCGTGTGTACCGGATCGCGGAGGCTCCGCGACCGGCACCCTCACCCGCGCCCGAACCCGCGCCCGAAGCGGAACCCGAGCCGCTGCCCGCGCCCGAGCCGGAACCCATGCCCGAGGCGCGGCCGCTGCCCGCCTCCGAGGCAATGCGTGAGGCGCCGCTGCCCGCGCCCGAGGCGAGTTCCGGGGCGTGGCCGCTTCCCGCGCCCGAGGCGATATCCGTGCCGGGGCTCACGCCCGTGGCGGAGCCAGGCCAAGGGCAGGGGCCGCCGCCGGCGCCCGAGGACGCGCCGCTGCCCGCGCGCGAGCCTGCTTCTGAGCCCGAGCCGGTGGGCGCGCCCAGAGCCGACCCCGTGCCGGTCTCGGCCTCGCAGGTCGCCGACCCGATCGTCCCGGCGCCCGAACCCATGCTCGCGGCCGTTCCCGAGCCCGAGCCGGCCACCCTCCCTGGACCCGAGCCGGTTCCCTGGGCGGAGGAGCCGGAACCGGTTGCGACGCCGGAACGTGCCGCCCCGCTCCCCATGGTGGTGGAGCCGATGCCGGTGACCACGCCCGAGCCGGAAGCCACGCCGGTCGCCACGTTCGAGTCCGAGCGAGTGAGCGCACCCGATCCCACCGCGGTGGTCGTGCCCGCGCCATTGGCCGATCTGGGGGCCATCCCCGTACCCGAGCCGGTTCCGAACGTGAATCCGGCGCCCGAGCCGATGGCGGCCGCAGCCCCCGCACCCGGACCGGCGATTCTCGAGGCTCGCGAGCCCGACCAGGTCGCCGCGGTCGCCGACCGCGCCCCTGGCCTCGCCATCCAGCCCGCAGCCGCCGGGCCCGAGCCGCCTGTGGCGCCAGAAACCGCGCCGTACTTCGCGTCTGCCGACGAACCGGCGGCGGCGCTGCCCGCCCTCGAGCCCGCAGCCGGCCCCGAGCCGGCGGTCGCGCCAGAAGCCGCGCCGCACCTCGCGCCGGCAGACAGGCCCGCGGCGCCGCTGCCAGGACCACAGCCGCTCCCCGGACCCGAGCCGCTGGCCGCCGTAGAGCCGCTGCCCGCCCCCTTACCGGCCATCGCGGCCGAGCCGGAACCGGGACCCGTCCCCGAGCCGCCGCCCGCAGCCGCCACGCCACCGGCGATGCCGCCGCCCGCCGTGCCACGAATCCGGCCGGCCATGGGTGGTCCTGCGGCCGCGCTTCCACGGGCACGCCCGCTGTTCGAGGCGGCCCGCCCGACGCCACCCCCGATCTCGACCCCGGCGCCGCCCGCGACCGCCGCGTCGAGCCTGCCGGCGAGCGTGCCACTCGACCAGCCTCCCGCGGCCCGACCCGTCGCGCAGCCGTCCGGGCAGCCGCCGGCCGCACGACCGGTTCGCCAGCCCGCAGGCCCGCCTCCCGTCGCCAGCCTGCCCGTTCAGCCCGCCGCGGTGGTGCCGGCGCCGCCGGTCGAGCAGCCCGCGTCCCGACAGCCGATCGCGGTCAGGCCGGGCCCCGAACATGCCCGGCAGGCGGCTCGACCAGGCCCGGCGGAGACGCCCCCGGCCAACCCCGGCGATCTCATCTGCGGGAACTGCCGGATCGGCAACGATCCCGCGAGGCGGTTCTGCCGCCGCTGCGGCCAGTCGCTTGCCGAGGCGGTCGTCGCGGTCGCCCCGAAGGTGCCCTGGTACCGACGGATCTTCCGCCGACGTCCGACGACGGCCGCCGCGGGCGAGCGGCCGAAGAGCATGCGCACCGACGGGCGGGGCAGCCGGCGCGGCCTCTCGATCGGCCGGCTGCTCACCCTCGTGATCCAGGTCCTCGTCGTCGCGGCGCTCGTCGGCGGAGTCGTCGGGTACGCCGTAGTTCCCGACTGGCGCGATGGCGTCGACTCGTTCATCTCGTCGATTCGGCAGACCATTGCCCCGAACCTTGTGCCAGTTCGCACGGCGGGCCAGGCGACCGGGCCGAGCGTCAAGGGACACCCTGCCCAGTCCGCGTTCGACGGGTTCAGCAACACCTACTGGGCTGCACCCGTGACCGGGGGCGCAACGCCGACGATCAGCGCGGGCTTCAGCCCACCGACGGGCGTTGCGAAGATCCTGATCACCTCGGGCGCTTTTCCCGACTTCCAGGGCAGCCCGCGACCGCACGACATCACCATCGAGTTCCTCGACGCGTCCGGCGCGGTCGTCGCGTCGAAGGATCTCGAGCTCAAGGACGTCAAGGACCCGCAGGCATTCGACGTCTCCGCCAAAGGCGCCACGACCGTGCGCCTGACCGTCAAGTCCGTCTACGCGTCGAGCGGCGGCACCAACGTCGCGATCACCGAGGTCGAGTTCCGCGTGGCGCAGTGACGGGGGCCGGCTCGACCGTCCGGGAGCCGGCGTCGGGGCGCAGCTCACCGACGGGGTTCGCCAGGCCGAGGTCCGCCAGCATCCGAGCGTAGCTCGCTCGGGCGCTCGCCGCCGCCGCGCGGTCGCCGGCCCGCTCGCGTGCCTCGATGAGCAGGCGCCACAACGGGTCGTGGTACGCATCGACGCCGAGCGCGGCGACGCACACGGCGGCGGCCTCGGCCGGCCGTTCCGCGAGCAGAATCTCCGCGAGGCCGAGCGCGGCTTCCACGCAGTCCGCGCGCGCTCGTTCGCGGCGGGCGACGATCCAGTCGGCCGGGCCATCTTCCGGGAGCAGGTCGCCTGCGTATTCCGCCAGCGCCTCCCGGAATGCCGTTGCGGCACGAAGGTCGTCCCGGCCGCGGGCTGCCCGTCCGCGGATCATCGCCTCCTCGAACGCGAGGACGTCGACGCGCGAGCCTGCCGGAATCGCGAGCCGGTACGCGTCGCCGTCGCGCACCAGGATCTCGCGAATCCCGCGATCCGGTGCCGGTCCGAGCTCGTGGCGGAGCGCGGACAGGGCGACATGGAGGCTCCGCGCCCCTGCCTCCGGGTCGGCATCGCGCCAGAGCGCATCCTGGATGACCTCGCGATGGACGGGTCGACCGGCGTTCACGGCCAGCAGGCGGAGCACGGCACGGGGGCGAGGCTTGAGTGCAGCGAGGTCGAGGGGGCGGCCCCCGACCGAGATGCTGAACGCGCCGAAGCACCGGATCTCGAGCGGCGGAAGGCCGTCCGTGACCTCGGTCGGGGTGGGATCGCCTGGGTCGTGCGGGTCGCGCTGAGCGCTCCCGGGTCGCAGCGCCGCCGGCTCGGCGAGCCCGGTATCGGCATAGATCTCCTCGGCGATGGCGCGGAGCTCGGTCGCGTGCGCCGGGTCGGCAATCGCCAGGGCCGCGTACGCGAGCGCCTGGGGCCCCGGCGTGCCTGCCGACCTCGCGAATGCCTCCGCCGCGACGGCGACCTCGCGGGCATGTGGAGCGCACGCCCCGGCGAGGCTGCCCGCGAGCAGCGAACGCGCCCAGGCCTCGAGGGATGCGGCTCCGAGCGCACGGAATCCCGCGACGGCGATCTCCAGGGGCGGACCCGCATCGACCGGCTCGTCGAGCGCGGCCCATCCCTCGGCAAGCGCCGCCAGTGCCTCGCCCCACGGGTCCTGCTCGCGCCCGGCGGCGATCCGGACGGCCGTCGCGTCGGCCCGGCCGTACTCGGTGCCGATCGGGCTTCGCGAGATCGCGAGCCCCGCACGCCCCACCTGCGCGAGCCACGCGACGCCCAGCCGCTCGGCCGCCGCCACCGCCGCCTCCGCCTCGATCGCCCCCCGCGCGTCGCCGCTCATCAACCCCGCAATCGCGCCGCCGAGCGCCGCTGCCGCCGCGATCGTCGGGGCGTCGCTCGAAGCCCGGGCGGCATCCTCGAGCAGGGACCGCGCGTCCCGGACCCGTCCCGCGACGAGCGCGGACAGTCCGGATGCGAGCAGCTCGCCGGCGCCGGGTTGGGTCGATCCGGCCCCCGTCGCACGGCCTGGGCCGACCGCGCCGCTGACCGGCGGTCCCCGTCGCGCGAGCGGATCCCGGGCGACGGCGGCCCGAAGCCAGCCCGTCCACTCGGCGCCCGGCGCCGGATGCGGGTCGAGCCATGCGGCCAGCGCGACACGCTCGCGCCGGCAGGCGGCCCCCGAATCGCCTGCCCCGAACAGCGCCTCTGCGCTGGCATATGCGTCGAGCCCCTGCAGCCAGCGGCCCTCGGCGCGATGGCGCCGGGCGGTCGCGAGCGTGAGCCAGGGATCCTGCACGAGGAGCGCCGCCGGAAGGCTGTCGATCCACGTCCCGTGGCCGGCGACGAGGCGCGCCCCGTGACGGTCCAGGAGCCGATCCACGGCGGCCCAGTCCTCGGCACGACTGAAGGCGGCGAGTGCCTCGGCGACCGCGCCGGTAGCCACCAGCAGCTCGCCTGCCCGGCGCGCCTGCGCCCGAGCGCCCTGCTCGCCGGCTTCCGCGACGAGCATCGTCTCGAGGTGGCTGCGCAGCACCTCGTGGTAGCGGAACGTCCCTTCGTCATCGAGCGCGACCGTGAAGACGCTTCGGCGCTCCAGCTCCTCGAGCAGCGAACGACTGCCCGACCGGCCCAGGAGCGCGTCGCAGAGGGGCCCGCTCAGGCGGCGGAGGACGCTGGTCCTGACCAGGAAGTCACGAAGCTCGTCGGGCAGCTCCGCGACGACGTTGTGCGCGAGGTAGTCGCGGACGAACCGCGGGCTGGACCCGAGGCCCGCCAGGATCCGCAGCCGCTCGTCGCGGGGCTTGCCGCGCGTGGCGAGGTGGAAAAGCTGCAGCCCCGCGGCCCACCCCTCGGTCCTCCGGGCGAGGCGGGCGAGCTCGTCCGGGCGGAGCGCATCGTCGTAGAAGTCGCGGAAGAGCCGCTCGACCTCCCACGACCGGAAGCGCAGGTCGTCCACGCCGATCTCCAGCAACGCCCCGGAGACGCGGCGGCGCGAGAGATTGAAGGGCGGCACCGTGCGCGAGCCGACGAGCACCGCCAGCGTCGGTGGTGCGTAGTCGATGAAGCGTTCGAAGGCGGCTTCCGCGGGCGATCCCGTCAGCGTGTGAAGGTCGTCCACGATCAGGAGGGTGTTCGTGGATATTGCCAATTCCAGCGCGGCCGCGGCGTCCTCGACACTCGTCCAGCCGCGGGGAAGGTTGGGAACCGCCGCCGCACACGCGGCTTCGAGGCACGCCACCAGCGCCGCCTCGCTGCCGTCGGTGCTCTCTGCTCGGTACCAGGCCACCGGATGGTCGGCCATGGCGGCCCACCCGGCGAGGAGCGTCGTCTTCCCCGATCCGGCGGGGGCGACAACGAGCGCGAGCCGATGGGCCCACAGCTCCGGCAGGAGCTTGTCCAGGCGCTCCCTGGGGAGCCACCGGACCCGGGGCGCGCGGACCTTCGCCGGGACGACCGCGCCAGTGGCGTGACCGTTCGCCGCAGGTCTCCGCTCGGACCGCGGTTCCATCCCCATGACAGGCGATGCCGGCCCCCCAGCCAACCGGCCACATGCCGGTGCGAGACGCCATTGTGGCGGCGACGGGCGCGCGGGTCCAGCCCCGGTTCGGCGCGAGAGGGCCCGCGAGCGGTCCGCCGTCGTCGGTCAGCTGCCCCCGGCTCACCCGGCCGGGCCCGCGGCGTCAGCCGGGGTGCGAGTGGAGCGACCGAAGGCGCATGCGCAGGGCATCGTCGGCGTCGTTGAGGTGCGGGTCCTCGACGAACCGGTCGGGATGGTGGCCGGTCTGCACGATCTCGCGCTCGAAGGCGGTGCGCTGTTCCGGGAGCCCGGCGATCACGACCGGCGCGCGGTCGCCGACCGCCCGGAGGACGCGGACGAGGTACGGCTGCGGGTCATGGGCTCGAGACCGGCGAGGCACGGAGACGATGTCTGCTCCGCCCGGCGCCTGTTCGCGCGCCACCCGCGCCCGTGTCTCGCCGAGGTACACGACGGCACTGCCCGACGGGCGATGCGGCAGCGTCGCGATGGTCACGCTCGTTGCCCCCGGGCTCATGGTTCGCTTCCCGGGCGCGGGCGGCGGCTCGGCGGCCGGCAGCCCCGCGCACGTCCCGACGGCCGGCATGGCTGGAGCCGCCGTGGCCGATGCCGTCACGGGCACGCCGAGCGCGGGCGGCCCGGCGTGACAGGATCGACCGTGCATGTGGCTACCTCCAGCGTCCAGGACGCACGGTACCTCCATCGGGCGACCGGCGAGAAGGCCGTCCGGATCGGATCGGATCGCCGAACGGCACGTCGGGTGCGGAACCATTTGAATGGCGGTACCGTCACCCAACCATGCGCGCGCTCGTTCGACCCGCGGCCCGATCAAGCCGGATCCTGCTGATTGCCGTCCTCGTCGCTGCCTGCAGCGCACCGGCGGGTGGGAGCCCCTTCCCGGCGACGCAGGCGCCGCCCGCAACGCCTACTGCGCTCGCGAGCGCGCTCACCGCGGCCGACGCGGCGGCGCTCGTCGTCGCAGGGGACCCGCGCTTCGCCGGCATCGGCCCGCGCGACGCGGGCATGGTCGGCCAGGGTTCCTGGTACGAGGTCGAGCCGTCGGGGTCCGGCTGGAGCGTCACGGTTCAGATTGGCTGGGGCGATTGCCCGGCGGGGTGCATCTCGCGCCACACCTGGACGTTCGCGGTCACCGCCGCCGGCGCCGCCTCCCTCGTGAGCGAGACCGGTGATGCACTGCCTGCCGCGAGCGGCATCGCCTCCACGGGGCAATCGGGCACGATCGCGCCGGCCCCGGCAACGGTCGGGCCCGCCCCGAGCGCCGGCCGGCCCGCCCCGTCCAGTCCGGCTGTCGGGCCGACACCCACGCGGCAGCCCGCCGCGACCCCGAGGCCCGTGCCGACTGCCACCAGCCCTGCCCCACCCTCGACCTCGGTCCCCGCGAGCGGCGGGCCCGGGATCGTCGGCACCGCGACCGCCGGCCCGGTCTGCCCGGTCGAGACCAACCCGCCCCTCCCGGGCTGCGCGCCACGGCCCGTCGCGGGCGCGACGATCACGGTGCGCAATGCGGGCGGCCAGGTGGTCGCCACCGCCACGACCGGCCCGGACGGCAGCTACCGCGTGGCGGTGCCGGCGGGCAGCGTCCAGGTCGTGGCAGCGCCCGTGGCGGGGCTGATGCATGCACCCGCCTCCCTCGACGTGGTGGTCCCCGCGGGCTCGTCGTCGTGGGTCCGGGTCGACCTCTCCTACGACACCGGGATCCGCTGACGGCCGTTCGTTCTCAAGCGGCCTCCATCGCGTCGGTCCCGGCCCATGCATCGTGAGGCGACGCGGTCGCGGTTCCTGCTACCGTGCCGCGCGATGACCGGTCGAACAGCCCGTCCCGCTCGCCGATGGCTCGCACTGGCGGCAGGCGTGCTCACGCTCTTCCTTGCTCTTCCGGCCGCCGGCGTCCTGGCGCATGCGACGCTCGTGTCCTCGGATCCGGCGGCGGGTGCCGTGCTCGCGGTGTCCCCGGCCGCGATCAGCGCAACCTTCGCGGAGCCATTCGCTGTCTCACGAAGCTCGATGGAACTGCTCCGCCCGGACGGCACGACCCTGGCGACGAGCACGGCCGCCACATCGCCGACGGCAGAATCGATGTCGATCTCCGACTTCGGAACGCTCGTTCCGGGGACCTACAGCGTCCGCTGGATCACGATCACGCCCGACGACAACGGCATCGAACGTGGAACGTTCGCGTTCACGGTCGGGACATCTGGCGCGGCGGGTCCCGCAGTCTCGGGTGCCGCCGCCACGGCCGGTCCGTCACCGGGCACGGGAGGCTCCTCGGGTTCGGGCGGGTTCGGCGATATCGCGATTGCGCTCGTGATTCTGGCCGGTCTGGTGCTGGCGGGACTTTTCTGGTTCGTTCGTCGGTCGCGTTGATCTCGTGAAATCGATCGGCGCCGCCGTCTCGGCCACCCATCCTCGTTCGAGGAGCCGACTCCGTGCGCACCCCATGCTCGCGCTCGTCGCGGCGCTTGCGATCGCGTTGGCGCTGTCGGGCTGTGGGAGCGCCGGCAAGACGGCCGCGGGCGTCGTGATCGCGCTCGACGCGACAGGCGGGCAGGTCAGCAGCTTCACGCTTCGGACGACGGACGGTTCGGTGATGGTCTTCTCCATCGGCACCCTCGAGACGGACGGAGCGGCGTTCCCTGCATCTCACCTCGCGGTCCACGCCGCAACGCTCGGCCCGATCGCGGTCGCCTATCGGGAGGAAGGCGGGCGGAACGTCGCATTCCGGATGGTCGATGCGCCATGGGCGCGCCCGACGTGAACCGACAGAGGCGACACACCCTCACGGCGGCGGCCTCGCGCGTGGCTGGGCTGGGCGCGGCGGCAGCGTTGGCGCTGCTCCTGCTTCCAGGTGTCGTGCTGGGCCATCAGCTCGTTGGGCTCTTCGAGTCTCCGATCCCGCTCTCGGTCTACCTCGCCGGTGCGGCTGCCGCGGTCGGGCTCTCGTTCGTCATCGTGTTCGTCCGGGACGTTCGACCGTTCGGGCCGGGCGATCCTCGTCAGCGGCAGGTGCCGCGCTGGCTTCGTACCGTCCTTCGCCTGGCCGGCGTCATCGCAGTCGGCTGGATCCTGGCGCAGGGCCTCGCCGGCGCCAGCAGCGATGGCGACGTGGGCGTGCTCTTCCTGTGGATCTATGGCTGGGTGGGCATCGCCCTCGTGTCTGCCCTCGTCGGCCCGGCGTGGGCGTGGCTCGACCCATTCACCACGTTGTTCGACATGGGCGCCTGGATCTGGCGCCGAACGGGCATTGCCGGTTGGACTCCCGCCCCGTATCCCGAGCGCCTCGGGCGCGCCCCAGCGGCTGCCGGCTACGCCGTCTTCGTATGGCTCGAGCTGATCGTCACCGGCGGGGGCGGCGGACGCATCCTCGTGGGGGCGTTCCTCCTCTACCTCGCCATCACCCTCCTCGGCATGGCCCAATTCGGCCGAGACACCTGGCGGGCCCGGGCAGAGGTCTTCAGTGTCTGGTTCGGCCTGCTCGGGCGGATCGCACCGATTGCCCTGGCCGGCCCGCCGGAGGCCGGTGTCGTCCGTCGCCGATCGTTCGGTGCCGGGCTCCTCGAGCCGGGCTGGGCTCGATCGGACGTCGCCCTCGCCGCCCTGGCCGTGGCCGGAGTCCTGTACGACGGTCTCTCGCAGACGCAGCTCTGGTACGACACGGTCGGTGTGGCCGGGCTCCTGGGTGGCACGCGCACGCTCGTGGCCTTCCTCGGCATCGCCGTGGTCCTGGCACTGGGCGTGGCGCGCCTGGTTGCGGGCTCGTCCGGCGCGGGTATGGGCATCGCCGCGGTGGGCGCCGGTCTCGTGCCGATCGCGACGGGCTACGTCGCTGCTCACTACCTCACCTTCCTTCTCATCGACGGCCAGAAGCTCCTGATCGCCCTTGGCGACCCATTCCTGCAGGGCTGGAACCTCGGCGGGCTCGCATTCTTCACGCCAAACGGGTCCCTGTTCCCGCCGGGCCTCGTGTGGGCGGTCCAGCTTGCCGCGGTGGTCGGTGGCCACATGCTCGGCGCGGTTGCTGGCCACGCCGCGGCCACGAAGGACCTTGACGTTGCTTCGCGGAGCGCGCGTCGGTCCCTGCGACTGCGCCAGGTCCCACTCGCGATCCTTATGGTCGCGCTCACTGCGACCACGCTTTGGTCGCTGGGCCAGTCGATCGTCGCGGTCAAGCCCGCCGGGTGACGCCGCCTGGGTGCGTACCGAGGTCGGGGGCGTCGCGCCGTGGCGCCCTCGCCGGCCTGATGGCGCCCTCGAACGGCTGTTGACGGTCGAGGGCGAGCACCCGCCCGTTTGGTCGCGGTCGCAGGGCGCCCGGCTCGGCCTTCCGCGCCGACTACACTGCCGGGGTGCCGCTGATCGCCACCGAGAACCTGACCAAGCGCTACCCGGGACCGGGCGGCGGCGTCCTCGCCCTCGACGCACTGACCGTGGAGATCGAGCCCGGGATCGTCGGCCTGGTCGGAGCGAACGGCGCCGGCAAGAGCACGTTCCTGCGGATCCTGCTGGGGCTGCTCGCCCCGACGAGCGGGCGGGCGTCGGTCCTCGGCCTCGACACGGCCACGCGAGGCGGCAGGATCCGCGAACGCGTCGGCTACATGCCCGAGCACGACGTGCTGCCGCCGGACCTCACGGCGACCGACCTCGTGGCTCACCTCGCGGAGATGAGCGGCCTGCCCCGGACGGCGGCGCGCGAGCGAACGGCCGACGTCCTCCGCCACGTCGGCCTCTTCGAAGAGCGATACCGCCCCATCGGCGGCTACTCGACCGGCATGCGGCAGCGCGTGAAGCTTGCCCAGGCGCTCGTCCACGACCCCCGGCTCCTCCTCCTCGATGAACCCACGAACGGCCTGGACCCGAGCGGACGCGACGAGATGCTGGACCTGATCCGGCGCACCGGAAACGAGTTCGGGATCGCCGTCCTCGTCTGCTCGCACCTGCTGGGCGAGATCGAGCGCGTCTGTGACCACGTGGTCGCGATCGACGGCGGGCGGCTCCTGCGGTCAGCTTCGCTGGCCAGCTTCACGGGCCGGACCGGGACGCTGATCGTCGAGGTCGACGATGGCGCGGACGACCTTGCCGCCGACCTGGTCGCGGCCGGGTTCCGGGCGCGCGTGGACGGCCCCCGACTCGTGCTGGTCGCCGCCCAGGACGTGCGCCCGTACGACGCGATCCGTGATGCCGCCGCGAGCCGCGGGCTCGCGCTGATCCGCATCGAGGCCGCGCGGCACCGCGTGGAGGACCTGTTCCGCGACGATCCCGACGAGGAGGGGGCGAATGGCACAGCCGCCTGACCTCGTCGCGGGGAGCGCGACCGGCTCCATCTTCGATCTCGGGTATCGCGGATACGACGGCCCGCGCCTTGGCCGCCGCCATGCCATCGCGACGCTGTTCACGCAGTCCCTGAAGTGGACCTTCGGCATCGGCCGGGGCGGCCGCGCGAAGATCGCGCCGTTCGCGCTGGCAGGGCTGGCACTGCTCCCGGCGATCCTCGCCGTGGGGATCCGCGCGCTGGCTGGGCAGGCGACGGAGCGCGTCTCGCCGATCACGCCGCAGAACTACCTGACCTTTGTCCAGACGTTCATCGCCTTCTTCGTGACCGCGCAGGCGCCGGAGCTGCTGGGCCGCGACCAGCGCCACCACGTCCTGACCCTCTATTTCAGCCGGGCGCTGGAGCGCACCGACTACGCCCTCGCCAAGTACGGGGCCCTCGTGTCGGCGCTCGCGCTCGTCCTCTTCGTGCCCCAGCTGATCCTGCTGCTCGGGATCGTGTTCGCCTCGATCGACCTGGGCGCGGGTGTGGGGGAGGCGCTGCCCCTCGTCGTGCCGATCGTCGTGAGCACGATCGTGGCCGCGGCGTTCTTCTCCGGGGTCGGCCTCGTCATCGCGGCGTTCATCCCGCGGCGGGCCTTCTCCGCTGGAGCGATCGTGGCGACCTTCCTGGTGCTGAGCGGCGTCGTCCAGGTGCTGGTGGTGCAGGGCCGCCTCCGGGATCCGTTCCGCTACATCGCCCTGCTCGACCCGTATGCCCTCCTCGACGGGCTTGCGACCAGCATGTTCGGTGGCGCCGGGCGCAATTCGACCGTGACACACTCCGGCCTCGATCCCGCGATCTTCGCCGCCGGGGCCGTCGTCGTGGCGGTCGCCACGCTCGTGATCCTGGTTCTTCGCTACCGGCGGATCGAGGCATGAGCCAGCTCGTCGCGACCCGGCCGGGCGTGGACCCGGTCGGCGCGCCCCCGAGCGTCGAGGTCAGCGCGGTCGCGAAGTGGTACGGCAACGTCGTCGCGGTCAACGACATCACCTTCAGCCTGGAGTCGGGCGTCACGGGCCTCCTTGGACCGAACGGGGCCGGCAAGAGCACGCTGCTCCACCTCGTCGCGGGCCTGCTCCGGCCGTCGGCCGGGAACGTCAGCGTCGACGGGCGGCCGACCTTCGGCGATCCCGCGGTCTACCGGCGGGTGGGCCTGGTCCCCGAGCGCGAGGCCGTCTTCCCGTACCTTACGGCCCGCGAGTTCGTGCGGCTCAGCGCACAGCTCCAGGGCCTGCCCATCGGTACGGGCGCGGTCGATCGCGCGCTCGGAACCGTGGAGCTCGCCGCCGCAGCCGACCGCCAGCTCGCGACCTACTCGAAGGGGATGCGCCAGCGGGCGAAGGTCGCGGCCGCGCTCGTCCACGACCCGGCCGTCCTCGTCCTTGACGAGCCGTTCAACGGCATGGATCCGCGCCAGCGCCTCCACATGATGGCGCTCCTCCGCACGCTCGCCGACGAGGGCAGGGTGATCCTCTTCTCGTCCCACATCCTCGAGGAGGTGGAGCGCGTCGCCGAGCGCGTCCTGGTCGTGGTCTCCGGTCGTCTCGCCGCGTCGGGCGACTTCCGCGAGATCCGACGGCTCATGACGGACCGCCCCCACTCATTCACGCTCCGCACGTCCGACGACCGCGCGCTGGCCGGCCGCCTGGCGGGCCGGCCCACGGTGTCCGGGCTCACCTTCGAGGACGGACGCCTGGACGTCCGAACGGCGGATTTCGCGACCTTCACGCGCGAGCTCCCGGTGATGGCGCGCGACGCGGGCGTCTCGATCTTCGAGCTGGCTCCCGCCGACGAATCGCTCGAGTCCGTCTTCGACTACCTGGTGCGCCGGTGAGCGGCGGAGCGTCGGCGGGTCGCGGCCCGGTTCCCGGCTGGCCGGCCGCGGCGCCCGGGCCGCCGCCCCTGCCGCGACGCCCGTCGGCGCCGGTGCTGGGCGCCTCGGTCCTCGGGCCGCTCATCGACGTG
Organism: uncultured Chloroflexia bacterium; assembly: GCA_963850035.1. Taxonomy (GTDB): domain Bacteria; phylum Chloroflexota; class Limnocylindria; order Limnocylindrales; family CSP1-4; genus CTSoil-043. Next base: position 21,442 of record CAWKJP010000022.1, read on the forward strand.
ACGACCCGCGGGCTCCTGGGTCGGCGGCGGATCCTCCTCGTCGGCCTGCTGGCGCTGGCGCCCGTGGGCGTGGCGGCCGTCCTCGTCGTCGGCGGCGGCATCGGCACCACGACCCAGCTCACCCGCGACCTCTACGACTCGCTCGTCATGACCACGGTCGTGCCGCTCGTGGCCCTCATCCTCGGGACCACGGCGATCGGCGCCGAGATCGACGACGGAACGGTCGTCCATCTGCTCGCAAAACCCGTGGGACGAGGCTGGATCGTGCTCGCGAAGATGCTCGTCGCCGGGACCGCCGGGGCGCTGCTGTGCGGGACGTCGACCCTCGTCGCCGGCTTCCTCCTCGTCCGGCTCGACTCGCCGGCGCTCCTGCTCGGGATGCTGGCCGGCGTCGTCCTCTCGGTGATCGCCTACACGGCCGTCTTCGTCACGCTGTCCGTCTGGACGGGCCGGGCGCTCATCGGCGGCCTCGCGTATGTGCTCCTCTGGGAGGGACTCGTCGCGACCTTCTTCTCCGGGACGCGGCTCCTGTCGATCCGTGAGTACGGGCTGGATGTTGCCGCCGGGATCGCAGGCGCCGAGGCCGGCACGCTCGCACGCGATGTGCCGCTCATGACCGGCCTGGCCCTCGCGATCGTCGTGACGGTGCTCGCGTACTGGCTCGGGGCGCGACGCCTCGCCCGGTTCGAGATCTCGGACGCGGGGTAGGCCCGGCATCGGGCGTGCGTCCGCGGTCGTCACGCCCGCCGTCGCGTCACCCTGCACGCATCGCGGCTCCCGCCACGCTCGAGGTCTCCGGCCCGTACAATCCGGCGCGTGCCGAAGCCACACCCCTACCGACCCAGGCGCTCTCGCTCCGGAGACGTTGCCGGGACCCCTGGGACCACCCCTGCCGCCGGGGAAGGCCTCGGCGCAGAGGCCGCCGCCGCCGCGGAGGCCGCGGCCGAAGCAGCGGCCGAGGCGGAAGCCGCCTCGTGGAGCAATCCGCCCGTCAGCCCGGGCGTCGCGACGGCGGCAGGACCGATCGACGAACCGCCCGGCTGGTTCCGCGACGAGCCGCTCGCGGAACCAGCCGAAGCCCCCATCGCGCCGGCCGCAGGCGGCGCAGCTACCGTGCCGGTCGCCGCCGTCGTCTCGGGGACGGCCGCCGCGGTATTCGGCACGGCCGCCGCCGCGTCCGGTACCGCCGTGGCCGCGTCCGGCACGGCCGCCGCCCCGGAGGCGATCGCTCCGGCCGCCGTGGCCGAAGGCGAGGAGGCCGAGGAACCTGACGGGGAGGTCGAGGACGGCGAGCTCGCGTCGACGCCGGCTTCCGGGACGATCTATCGAACAGCCCCGCCACTGCCCGAGGATGCCGCGGACCGGCCGCGCCGCCGGTCGCCCATCGTCTCCGTCCTGATCGGCCTCGTGATCCTCGTGATCGTCGGGGCGGGCGGCTTCGGGATCGGCATGGCCCTGCCGCTGCTCATCCCGCTCCCGGCCGGCGACACATCGGTCGCATCCCCGGTTCCGAGCGCCGGCGCTCCGTCCGCGACGCCCGGCCCGAGCGCGGGCGCGTCGTCCACGCCGGGCCCGTCGCCATCATCCGCGGCGAGCGCGTCACCGATCCCGACCGCAACGGCTCGCACGTACGTCGTCGTCCGGGGCGATCAGCTCGGGAGGATCGCGGCGACGTTCGGCGTCACGCTGCAGGCGCTCGAGGCCGCGAACGGGATCGCGAACCCGAACCTGATCATCCCTGGCCAGAAGCTCATCATCCCGCCGCCGTCTGCCGCGCCGGGCGCGTCGACCCCGGCGTCGCCCGGCGGGTCCCCGGGGGCGTCGCCGAGCGCCGCGCCGTAGCCCGCGGCGGCCCGGCGCGGCCGCGTGCGATGGGTGCGGGCGAGCCCAGGACCTCCGCCGCGAGCCCCGATGCGTCGCCTTCGCGGGTCTGCGGTCTGCCGTCTCGTCGCGGCTCGACGGTCAGCCGCTGGAGTCCGGGTTGGGGACCCCCAGGATGTTGAAGCCGCCGTCCACGTGGACCGTCTCGCCGGTGACCTGGCCGGAGAGGCCGGAGGCCAGCCAGACCGCCGTGCCCGCGACGTCCTCGATCGTGATGCTCGCGCGCAGCGGAGCCACGGAGCGAAATGCATCGTGCATCTGCCGGAACCCCGCGATCCCGTGCGCGGCGATCGTCCGGATCGGGCCGGCCGAGATCGCGTTCACGCGCACGCCCTCGGGCCCGAGGTCGGCGGCGAGATACCGCACGCTCGCCTCAAGGGCCGCCTTGGCCACGCCCATGACGTTGTAGTGCGCGACGACCTTCTCGGCCCCGTAGTAGCTGAGCGTGAGGATGCTCGACCCGGGCGCCATGTGCGGCCGCGCCTCCCGGGCGAGCGCGACGAGCGAGTAGACGCTGACGTCGAGAGCGAGCGCGAACCCGCCGCGTGACGTGTCGACGAAGAGGCCGTCGAGATCGGCGCGGTCGGCGAACGCGAGCGCGTGCACGAGGATGTCCAGCCGCCCGACCTCCGCGCCCCAGCGGTCGAAGACGGCCCGCACCTGCGCGTCGTCCCGCACGTCGCAGGGCTCGATGAACGTCGATCCGATCCGGTCCGCCAGCGGGCGGACGCGCCGCTCGATCAGGCTCTCGATCGAGCTGAACCCCACGTTGGCGCCCTGGTCATGGAACGCCTTCGCGATGCCCCACGCGATCGAGTGGTCGTTCGCGACCCCGAAGACGAGGGCGTTCTTGCCGTCGAGCAGGCCCATCGGTCGCCATCCCCCGCGTGCGGTGCGCGCCGCCGGGCCGGCGCGCTGTCGCGCCATCCTACCCGGGCTGCGTGCCGGCGCGGGTCGAGCCGTTCCGTGGCGGGCCTGCCGGCCGCTCCCGGTCGCGGCGCTGCCGGTGGCGCCTGCTCGCGCCGCAGGCTCGCTGCGCCTGCTCGCGGCGGGGGCCATGGGAGGCCCCACCGGCTGCTAGTGTCGCGCTGATGAATGCGAGGGGTTCCAGGGCAGACCGATCCGCCGCCAACCGGACGCTCCGCGAGGTGCTTGCGGGCGTCCGGGGGTTCGTGCTCGACGCCGACGGCGTCCTGGTGCTCCGCGGGGCAGCCCTGCCCGGCGCGGCGGAGGCGCTTGCCCGGCTCGAGGCGAAGGGCATCCCGTTCCGGATCGCCACGAACTTCTCGGGTGCCCACCGCGGGACGCTCGCGGCGCGGTTCCGGGCGGACGGCCTTTCCATCCCCGACGACCGGGTCGTCACCGCGGCCAGCGCCACCGCCGCCCACACGGCGGCCGCCTTTCCCGGCCGGCCGCTCTTCGTCATCACGAAGCCGGACGGTCGCCGCGAGTTCGAGGGGCAGCACCTCATGCGCTACGAGGACGCCGACGCGCCCGGGGCGCTCGCCGCCGCCGTCGTGATCGGCGATGGCGCCGACGACCTGAGCTTCGCGAACCTCGACCGTGCCTTCCGGCTCATCCGCGGCGGCGCCGCGCTCCTTGCGATGCACCAGAATCCATGGTGGTTCACGTCCCGTGGCCCGACTCTCGACAGCGGCGCCTTCGTCGCCGCGCTCGAGTTCGCAACCGGCGCGCACGCGGTGCTGTGCGGCAAGCCCGGCCCGATCATGTTCCGCACCGCGCTCGCCGGCCTCGCCGCCGATCTGGGGCGCCGGGTCGCCGCTCGGGACGTGGTGATGGTCGGGGACGATCCCGGCCAGGACATCGCCGGGGCACGGCGCCTGGGCATGCGCGGCATCCTCGTCCTGACCGGCAAGACGAGCGCGGCGGAGGCTGCCGCACTCTTCGGTGTCCCGCGGCTCGGGACGCCCGTCGTCCGCCGATCGCGGGCCATCCCGGACGCGGTCGCACCCTCGCTGGCGGATCTCGTCGCCGCGCTAGACTGACGGCCAAACCGGACCAAATTACCGGCGTCCTGGCGCCGTCCCGATCGCGCCTGCGGGTCCTTCGCGACGCGCCACGTCCGCGCCCGGTTCGCCGGCACCGCACGAGGGGGATGGCCGATGGCCGAGCGGATCAAGATCACCTACGCGACGCTCCGCAACGACAACGAGGAGCTCCACGGGCTGTACGAGGCGGGCGTCGTCCGTGCGCGGGCGCGCCTCGGGGCATACCACCGGAACCTTATCGACGGCGTCGGTCGGGACGGCGACGGCCTCTTCGAGCTTCGATCGCCGATCGACGACCGGGTGCTCGTCGGCACGTTCGCGCGGGGAACTGCCGACGACGTCCGCGACGCGATCGCCGCGGCCAGGGCCGCCCAGCCGGCCTGGCGGGCGCTGCCGTGGCGCGACCGGCTGGCGATCCTCCGTCGCGCGGCGGAGCTGATCTCCGAACGGCAGATGGAGTACGCGGCGCTCATGGCGATCGAGGTCGGCAAGAACCGCCTCGAAGCGCTCGGCGAGGTCGAGGAGGCAGCCGACCTCCTGCGGTACTACGCGGACATCTTCGAACGCAACAACGGCTACGACCACCCGATGGACAACCTGGGCGATCCTGCCGTCCACACCCGCTCGATCCTGCGGCCGTACGGCGTGTTCGCGGTCATCTCGCCGTTCAACTTCCCGATGGCGCTCGCGGCAGGCCCCTCGGCAGGAGCCCTCGCCGGTGGCAACACGGTGGTCTTCAAGCCTGCCTCGGCCGGCGCCATGACCGGCGTCCTGCTCGCCGAGGCGCTCGTCGACGCCGGGATCCCGGCCGGCGTGTTCAACCTCGTCATGGGACCCGGGTCGACGGTCGGCGAGGAGCTCCAGGCGAACCCGGGGATCGACGGGATCGTTTTCACGGGCTCGTTCGACGTGGGCTTCGAGCTCTTCCGGCGGTTCTCGACGCGGTTCCCGAAGCCGTGCATCGTGGAGATGGGCGGCAAGAACCCGGCGATCGTGACGGCCAAGGCGGACCTCGAGGAGGCCGCCGAGGGGATCGTCCGGTCCGCGTTCGGCTTCGGGGGACAGAAGTGCTCCGCGAACAGCCGTGTCTATGTCGAACGACCGGCGCGGGACGAGCTTGTCAGGCTCATGGTGCAGAAGGCCGAGAAGATCACGATCGGCGATCCGCTGCTGCGCGAGAACTGGCTCGGGCCGCTGATCGACAGCCGGGCGGTGGACCGCTATCGCGGGGCGATCGACGAGGCCCGGCACGACGGGCAGGTCCTCATCGGCGGCGAGATCCTGACCGAGGGGACGCTCCGCCACGGCTTCTACGTGGAGCCGGCCATCGTGGAGGTGCCACCGTCGCACCGCCTCTTCCGCGACGAGCTGTTCGTGCCGCTCACGGCCGTCGCCGCGGTCGACTCGCTGGGCGAGGCGATCGCCCTGTCGAACCAAAGCGCGTTCGGCCTGACGGCCGGCGTCTACAGCCAGGACCGGGCAGAGGTGGAGCAGTTTTTCGACGGGATCGAGGCGGGCGTGCTGTACGTGAACCGCGAGGCCGGTGCCACGACCGGGGCGTGGCCGGGCGTCCAGGCGTTCGGCGGCTGGAAGGCCTCGGGGAGCACCGGCAAGGCCGGCCTGTCGATGTATTACCCGGTCCAGTTCATGCGCGAGCAGAGCCACACCGTGGTCGACTGACCCGGGCGCGGCCGAGGTCGCCGCCGCGCTCCGGGCGCCGCGCCGTCGCCCGGCATCTCCATCGCGGGCCGTGCCCACACGCGCCGAGGCCGGGAATCGCGGGCCCGGCCCGGCTATACTCGCGGTATCCAGACTGCATAGTTTCTATGCGTTCCAGACTTCGCCGCGTGCCCACGCGACGAAGCCGCTCGTTCCCCGGAGGTGCTCCATGAGTCACGCGGCAGTCCGCGATGTCGCGCTGACCGGTGTTCCGGACGACCACGGCTCGGGCGTCGACGCGCCGCACCTCGTGACCGAGCTTCCCGGTCCGAAGGCACGTGCCCACATCGCGTTCGACGAGCGGTATACATCGCCCTCGCTGCCGCGCGCGTACCCAATCGTCCCGGTCCGCGGCCGGGGCTCCGTGATCGAGGACATCGACGGGAACCGCTTCCTGGACTTCTGTGCCGGCATCGCCGTCAACGTCACCGGGCACTGCCACCCCAAGGTCGTCGCCGCCATCGAGGAGCAGGCAGCGCAGCTGCTCCACTACAGCGCGTCCGACTTCTACCTGCCGATCTATGCGCACCTCGCCGCAGAGCTCGAGCGGATCGCGCCGATGCAGGGCCCGACGCGCGTCTTCCTGGGTAACTCCGGCACCGAGGTGGTGGAGGCGGCGATGAAGCTCGCCCGCCACGCCACGGGACGCCAGTACATCGTGGGCTTCCTGGGCGCCTTCCACGGCCGCACGTTCGGGAGCGTCAGCCTCACGGCCTCGAAGGCCAAGTACCACGCCAACTTCGGGCCGATGCTGCCGGGCATCTACCACGTTCCGTTCGGGTCGGCGGGGCTCGACGAGCTGGAGCAGCGAGTCTTCCACCGTCTGGTTCCCGCGAACGAGGTCGCGGCGATCGTCGTCGAGCCGATCCAGGGCGAGGGCGGGATCCAGGTCCCCGACGCCGAGTTCCTGCCGCGGCTGCGCCGCATCTGCGACCAGCACGGGATCCTCCTCGTCGCGGACGAGGTGCAGAGCGGCATGGGCCGGACCGGCCGCATGTGGGCGATCCAGCATTGGGACGTCGAGCCGGACGTGGTCCTGACCGCGAAAGGCCTCGCCTCCGGGATGCCGATCGGCGCGATGATCGCCCGGGAGCACCTGATGACCTGGTCAGCCGGTGCGCACGGCTCGACGTTCGGCGGGAACCCGGTCAGCTGTGCGGCCGCGCTCGCCACGATCACCCTCCTCGAGGAGGGCCTCATGGACAACGCGACCGCGCGCGGCACGCAGATGCAGGCCGCGTTGACGCCGCTGGTGGCCGCGTACCCGGACCGGGTCCGGGAGGTGCGTGGCAGGGGCCTTCTCGTCGGGGTCCAGTTCGACTCGGGCGCGACGGCTGCCGCGGTGGAGCACGCCGCGTTCCTGCGCGGGCTGATGGTCCTGACCGCAGGGGACGACGTCATCCGGATGTCGCCCCCGCTCGTGGTCACGGAGGCCGAGATCGCCACCGGCTGCCGCGTCTTCGCGGAGTCCGTCGCCGACGTGGCGGGCCGCTGAGCACGACCATGGCCGGCTCGAAGGTCGCAACGATGCGGGACGCGATCGCCGCGCTCGTGCGAGACGGCGACACCGTGGCGATCGAGGGGTTCACGCACCTCATCAGCTTCGCCGCGGGGCACGAGATCATCCGGCAGCGCCGGCGCGACCTGGTGCTCGCGCGGATGACGCCCGACCTGATCTACGACCAGATGGTCGCGGCCGGTGTCGCGCGCAAGCTCATCTTCAGCTGGCTCGGGAATCCCGGGGTCGGCGGGCTCAACGCGATCCGGCGTGTCACGGAGGGCGCCGACACGTCGCTCGAGCTCGAGGAGTACAGCCATTTCGGGATGGTCGCGCGCTACGCGGCCGGGGCGGCGAACCTTCCCTTCATGCCGCTCCGCTCGTACTTCGAGACGGACCTGCCTGTCGCAAACCCCCTGATCCGGCCGATCGAGAGCCCCTACGGCGACGGGACCGTCTACGCCGTGCCGCCGTTGAAGCCGGACGTCACCGTGATCCACGCCCAGCGCGCCGATGCGGCCGGCAACACGCAGGTCTGGGGCCTCCTCGGCTGCCAGAAGGAGGCCGCGTTCGCGGCCGAGCGGGTGATCGTGGTGGTGGAGGAGCTCGTCGACGAGGCCGTGATCAGGGCCGACCCGAACCGGACCATCGTGCCGGGGATCGTCGTGGATGCGGTCGTGGTCGAGCCCTGGGGTGCCCACCCCTCGTACGTCCAGGGCCGCTACGACCGCGACAACCGGTTCTACCGCGACTGGGACCCGATCAGCCGGGATCCCGCAGCCACCGCGGACTGGCTGCGCGACTGGGTCTACGATCTCGACGGCCGCGCCGCCTACGCGGACAAGCTCGGCCCCGACCGACTCCGTTCGCTCCTGCCCAGCGGCTCCGCGCCGTCCGGCGTCGTCGACTACGGGGAGTACCGCTGATGGCCGAGCAGCGCCCCGGCGACGCCACCCCGTCCGCGGCCGCCGGGCCGAATATCCCGGCCGCGGCCGCTGTCTCGGCCGCGGCCGCCACGCCGAGCCTCCCTGTCGCGAGCGCGGCCGCGTTCTCGAAGTCCGAGATGATGATCGTCGCGGCCGCACGGGAGCTCGCCGGGCAGCGGGTCTGCTTCGTGGGCGTCGGCCTCCCGAACATCGCCGTGAACCTTGCCAAGCGCACGGTGGCGCCCGACATGGAGCTGGTCTACGAGGCGGGTGTCTTCGGGGCCCGACCGGCCCGGCTTCCGCTCTCGATCGGCGACCCGACGATCGTGACGGGCGCGACGGCCGTCACGAGCATGTGGGAGCTCTTCGCGTTCTACCTGCAGGGCGGCCTCATCGACGTCGGCTTCCTGGGCGCAGCCCAGATCGACCGCTTCGGCAACATCAACACCACGGTGATCGGCGACTACGCGCATCCCCGAACGCGCCTTCCCGGCTCGGGCGGCGCCTGCGAGATCGCGATCAACGCCCGCCAGATCTTCGTGATCATGCGTCAGTCGGCGCGCTCGTTCGTCGAGCGAATCGACTTCCGGACCTCTCCCGGGAACCTGGGCGGCGCCGAGAAGTCCGAGCGGATCCGGCGCGAGCAGGGCTGGCTGGGACGCGGCCCTTCCGTCGTCGTCACGGACCTCGGGATCTGGCACTTCGACGAGACCGGCGAGATGCGGCTCGACTTCCTCCACCCGGGCGCGACCCTCGACGAGGTCCGAGCGGCGCTCGGCTGGGAGCCGCACGTCTCCCCGTCGCTGGCGCTGACGCCCCCGCCCACGTCGGAGGAGCTCCGGCTGATCCGCGAGGAGCTGGATCCGGAGGGGATGTACACGAGGTAGGCGCGAGGCGCCGAATTCGGCGTGCTTGCGTGGGCGGGCCTGTGGGTCCGGGGTCCCCAGGAGCCAGTGCGCGGATGGCGTTGTCGCCGTCGCGCGACGTCGGGTTTCGCGCGGCAGTCGCCGGAGTGCTGCTATGTCCGCGCCGCGCCGGGCTCGCGCGGGCGCCAGTCGCCGTGCCGCGCGATCCCGTGCACAACGTGCGTGCGAACCCAGGCTGGGTGTACCGAGAGGCCATCGCGACGCGCGCATACCAGCAGCCGGGGTGCTGGGACGTGCGGGCGGACCGCCTCAGCCGCGATATCAGCCCCCGGGGTGCTGAGACGCGCCGGCCGAACAGCGCGGCGGCTATAGCAGCGCACCGGGTGCTGCGACGTGCGGACGCAACCACCGCGAGGCGGACGCGCCGAGCCGCGCCCGGGCGCCAGGCCCGCGAGATCAGCCCGACGAACTCGACAGCACGTGGGTGGGCCGCACGACCATGACCGGGCATCGGGCATGCCGGACCACGTGATCCGAGACGCTGCCCAGGAAGAGGCGCCCGACCGTGCCGCGCTCGTGCGTCCCCACGACGATGAGGTCGGCGTGCTCGGCGACTGCTGCCTCGACGATCGCCTCGCCGGCGTCGCCGTCCCACGTCAGGCCCTCCGCCGTCGCGCCGCCGGCCCGCGCGCGCTGGACGATGCCCTCGACCGCGACGAGGCGGCTGGCTCGCACCTCCGGCGAGCCGGACACGGCCGAGACGACCACGAGCCGGCTGCCCATTCGCGCGGCCAGCTCGATGGCCTGCTCCTCGGCGGCTTCCGACGCGCGCGAGGCGTCGGTGGCGAGAAGGATGGTCTCGATGTGCGCCATGATCAGGTCGTCCCGTCTTCGGTGCTGCGCCCCGGAGGGCGCCTACGTGAGCAGCGGCGCCAGGTCCACCTTGGTCGGCGTGACGATCAGGGTGTTGACCATCCCGAACATCCCCTCGGTCCCCTCGACGTGGGGCAGGATGTGGCAGTGGAAGGCCCACACGCCCGGCCGGTCCGCCGAGACAATGACGTCATAGCGTTCGCCGGGGTTGACGCCCAGCGTGTCGGCGTAGAACTCGGCCGTCCCCAGCCGCGTGGTGTCGCGCGCGACGACCCGCATCCGGTTCCCGTGGAGGTGCCACGGGTGCATCATGATTCCCTCGTTCATGAAGCGGATCAGGATCTTCTCGCCCTTGGCCGCCACGATCGGCACGACGGCCGGGAAGCCGTGGCCGTTGATCGTGAAGCCGCCAACCGTGTCGTTCGAGATCCAGGTGTACTCCTGGGTGACTCCGAACTTCTTCGCGTAGCTCTCGGCGGGATCCTTGGGATCGACGATGAAGGCTGCCAGGAGGCCGCGCCCGACCTGGTCCGTGGCGTTGTGGTGCGAGTGGTACATCATCGAGCCGTGCGGCGTGGCCGTGAACTCGTACGTGTACGTCTCGCCGGGAGCGAACGGCTTCTGGGTGACGAATGGGACGCCGTCCTGGAAGAAGTCGTCGAACTCCACCCCGTGGAAATGGACGCCGGTCGTCTCCTGGAGATTGTTCGTGAAGACGGCTCGAACCCGGTCGCCCTCGGTCACCCGCAGCTGCGGGCCGGGCCAGATCTTGTTGTAGCCGAGGGCCTTGAGGGGGGCCTTCATGGCGTCGATCTTGTGGTCGATCGCGTCGACCGTCAGGTTGAAGACCTTCACGCCGTTGACGATCGTCGGCGCGACCTGCTCGTTCCCCTGGGGTACCTGCGCGAACTCGGGGATCGCCGTGAGCTCCGGGTAGTTGTCGGCGGCTCCGAGGATGTCCGCCAGCTTGGCGAACGCCGCATCGCCGTAGACGCCCTTGAGGGCAGGGGCGATCTTGCCGAGATAGCGCCGCACCACCTGGCGGGCGTTGACGTCGTGCTCGCTCCACCCGGGTGGGATGTTCGCGATCGCCGAGGCTGATGGCGCGGCGCTCGGGGCGGCCGACGGCGGCATGCTCATGCTGGCGACGGGCGACGCGGCGGCGCTCGCGGCCGCGGAGGCGTTCGGCACCGGGCTGCCGCTCGGTTGCGGCTTCGCGGTGGCGTACTGCCAGGCCTGGTTCGCGGCGGGTGCACAGGCCGCGACCGTCGCGGCCACGAGGCCGGTGCCCGCCAGCGCGGCGCCGCGGAGGAAGCCTCGCCGCGTGACGGCGACGTCGACGAGCCCCGGCGGCGTGCTCGGAGCGGCGTCCGGGTCGGGCGCTCGCTGGGAATCGTTGATCGTGACCGTCTCCATGGGCCGGCATGGTACGCGTCGCCAGCGCCGCCTCACCGGGACCTTTGTCACAATCAGGCGGGCCCGAGGGGCAAAACACATGCGCATGCGCGCACCCTGCTCCGGAGCGCGATGCGAGCCCGCGGCGGTGCGCGACGCTCGGCCACGGCGCCGGGAGGCGGCGCTCGCGTGGCGCGCGCGACCGGCCGTGGTAGCCGGAGCCTGCTACCCTCGGCGATGTGACCGACGCCGCCGCGCCTCGCGCCGCCGATCCCGACGAACCCGCCCCCGGCCAGCCCGCCGGTGCGGACGAGTCGGCGCTGACCGCCGCCGAGACGCATCTCGCAACCGCGCTGGCCGCGGTCGCGTTCGCCGACGAGCGGCTCGCCGCCTTCGACGCCTCGATCCGCGCGATGTCGGGGCTCCTCGCGGTCGACCGCGTCCTCCAGGTCATCGTCGATCGCGTGCGCGAGCTCGTCGGGGCCGGGTATGCGGCCGTCGGGATCGTCGACGGCGAAGGGGTCATCGAGCAGTTCGTCACGAGCGGGATGCCGCGCGCCGAGCGAGAGCGGATCGGCGCGCTGCCACGGGGCCTGGGGATCCTCGGCCTGATCGTCCGCGAGAACCGGCCCTACCGGATCGCCGACCTGATGACGGATCCCCGCCGCCACGGCTTCCCGCCGAACCACCCGGAGATGCACGCGTTCCTCGGGGTCCCGGTGACGATCCGCGGCCGGACGATCGGAAACCTGTACCTGACCGAGAAGGACGGCGGCTTCAGCGACGCGGACCAGCAGATCGTCGAGCTTTTCGCCGGACACGCGGCCATCGCGATGGAGAATGCGCGGCTGCACGACCAGGTCCAGCGGCTCGCGATCGTCGAGGAGCGCGAGCGCATCGGCCGCGACCTCCATGATGGCGTGATCCAGTCGATCTACGCCGTCGGCCTCACGCTGGAGGACGTCCCGGACCTGATGGTCGAGGACCCGGCGGAGGCGAGCCGGCGCGTCGAGCGGGCGATCGAGAGCCTGGACCAGACGATTCGCGACATCCGCAACTTCATCTTCGGGCTGCGGCCCCAGCTCATCGACGGCGTGGAGCTCGTGGAAGGGCTCGCGGCGCTCGCCGACGAGTTCCGCGTGAACACGATGGTCGACGTGGAGCTGCGAGCCGGGCCGGCCACCGACGCGATGCCGCTGAGCACCGAGGAGACCTTCGAGGTCCTCTCCGTGGCCCGGGAAGCGCTGAGCAACATCGCGCGCCACGCGAAGGCGACCCGGGCCGAGATCCAGGTCACCGCGGCCGGGCAGGGCCGGGGGCTCACGCTCACGATCGCCGACAACGGCACGGGCTTCGATCCGGAGGCGCCCCGTGGCCTGGGCCACCTCGGGCTCGCCAACATGGATGCCCGGATGAGCGGCGTGGGCGGCACGCTGGCGATCGAAAGCTCGTCCGATCGCGGGACGCGTATCATCGTGCGCATACCCGGTGATACGTCGGTCGGAGAGACGGAGGACCGCGCCGGGGCGTGAACCGCCACGGAGGCCCACCCCGACCATGACCGAGCAGTCCGAACCGCGTCCCCTTCGCCTGCTCGTCGTGGACGACCACGAGGTGGTCCGACAGGGTCTGGTCGCTCTGATCGATCGTCGCGAGAAGTTCCAGGTCGTCGCCGAGGCGGGCACCGTCGAGGAGGCCCTGGACGCCGCGCGCCGGTTCCAGCCGGACCTCGTGATCATGGACGTCCGCCTCCCGGATGGATCGGGGATCGAGGCCTGCCGCGAGATCCGGGCCGAGCTGCCCAACACGCGCGTCGTGATGCTGACGAGCTACCCCGACGAGGAGGCGGTGCTCTCCGCGATCATCGCCGGCGCCTCCGGCTATCTCCTCAAGCAGATCCGTGCCCGCGATCTCGTCAACGCCCTGGAGGCCGTTGGGCGCGGCGAGTCGCTCCTGGACCCGGCGGTCACCGAGAAGGTCCTGGAGCGCGTGCGCCGGATCGCATCGGGGACCTACACGGACGAGCTCGCCCAGCTGACGGCGCAGGAGCAGAAGATCCTCCAGCTCGTCGCCGAGGGGAAGACGAACAAGGAGATCGCCTCCGAGGTCTTCCTCTCCGACAAGACGGTCAAGAACTACGTCAGCTCGATCCTCTCGAAGCTGAACCTGCAGCGCCGCGCCCAGGCCGCGGCGTTCGTCGCGAAGCACCGCCTCCCGGGCTCCGGAACCTAGGGCCGGCCCCGGCGGGTCGTGCCGGGTCGTTCGGGGGGGGCGGTCAGCGACGCCGGAAGAGGCCGCGTGGCTCGTCGACGCGCGCCGGGCCACCCCGGCGTCCGGCCCGCCGCAGGAGCGCATCCACCTCGGCTCGGTAGCGCCGGCCGATGGACATGCGGTCCAGCCACTCGAGGTAGGCGATGTCGGAGCGCGCGATCTCGCCCAGCGACCAGCCCGCGTAGCGCCCGAAGTCGAGCCGGCTCCCCGACGCGTTCCCCGGCGGCGGCCCGGCGGACCCCGTCTCCTCGGGCCGCGCGCCGGCTGCTGCTGACGCGGTCGTCGATCCGACCGGACCACGTGCGCCGCCGCGGCGCTCGCGATCGAGCTGCGCCCGGCGAGCCGGGTCGAGCAGGATGTCGCGGGCCCGGTTGAGCGCCACCATCGTCGTGGCGGCCTCCGGGCCTGCCGCGACATCCGGGTGGTAGCGACGGGCCAGCCGCCGATAGGCCGCCTCGATGATCTCCGGGTCAGCCTCCGGATCGACCTGGAGCAGCTTGTACGGGTCGGTCGGCGGCGCCACCGGGCCATGCTGGACGGTCCCCGGCGCGTTCGTCAACCCGGACCCGGACGGCGTCCTCGCGGCGTCCCGCGGAGGCATCCATCAAGCGCCCGTGGATCAGGCGCGGACCTCCTGGCGCATGAACGCGACGTAGGCGAGCGCGAAGCAGACGACGCTCAGGGCCACGATCGCGAGGACCTGCGGCCCCACCACGAGCAGGCTCTGGTCGAGCGACAGGACCGAGCCGGGCGCGCCCTGCTGGGCGACCGCCACGCGCTGGTCGATCGTCAGGATCCCCGAGGTCACGTGCGGGTCCAGGATGGCCTGGGTCGCGATCTGGAACATGCCGTCCGGGCTGATCCTTGTGAGCGCGTCCTGGAGGTGGCCGTTCGCGATCACCTCGGCCCTCGTCGGCGTGGAGCTGAGCGGCGAGAGCAGCCCGACCACGGTCGAGATCAGGAGGCCGCCGAAGAGCGAGACGACGAGCCACGCGGAGATGGCGACGAGGGCCGACGATGCGGCCCGGCGCATGACGACCGAGCAGAGCGTGGCCAGGGCCAGCCAGAAGCCGATGTAGACGATGGCGACGACGTACCAGACCACGAGGCGTGCCACGTCCTCGGCCGTGGGGACCACGCCGAGCTGGATGACGCCCCATGCCGCGATCATCAGGAGCACCGCGCCCAGCGCGATACCGATCGCCGCGAGGCCCGCCGCGAACTTGCCGTTGATCACGTCATCGCGGTAGATCGGCTGCGCGAGCAGCCGGGGGAGGGTCCGGTCGGAGCGCTCGCGGTTCACGGCGTCGAACCCGAAGGCGATTCCGAGCAGCGGTGCGAGGAGCGAGATCAGGGCCACGAACGACGGGAGCGGCGTGTTGGCCGACTGCTGGGTGGCTGCCGCGATGTCCGACGCGCTGAGCGTGAAGAGGAGCGGGAACAGGCTCTCGGTCGTGCCGACGCCGGACGCGACGCTCGTGATCTGCTGCGACACCGAATAGACGGCGGACGCTCCCGCAAGGCCCAGCACCACGAACAGCACCACGAAGCGGGTGCTCCCGAGGTGGTCGGCGAGCTCCTTCCCGGCAACGATGCGCCAGCCGCCCGACGGGGGCCTCGCCTCCGACCGTTGCCGGGCGCGCTCCGGTTCGGCCGGGGCGGTTGTCGACGCGCTCATCGAGGGTCTCCGGCGTCTTCATCGTCCGGTCCGGGGTCGTGGGGCTCGTGCCGGCGGCTTCCGGGACGTCCCGGCGCCCGCCGGATCGATCGTCGCGGCGCCGGGGCGACGCTCGTCCTGCGAGACGCCCGGCGGCTCGCCGGGAGCCTCGGCCGCGGCGTGGACGAGCCTCGCGTAGATGGCGTCCAGGCGCTCCTCGCGCGTCCGAAGATGGGTCGGGCGGAGCCCCGCCGAGGCGAGCGCCACTGCCAGCCCGCCAGCGATCCCGGGCGCGCCGGTGACCAGGACGCGGCCCGGCGCCATCGTGTCCGGTGTCACCGACGTCACCCCGGCGGCACCGTGCAGGCTTGCGGTCATGCTCTCGATGCCCGCCGGGCGGCCGTCGGCGGCCTGGGCCCCGACCTCGACGACGTCCTGCGTCCGCGAGACCTCGCTCGCGAGGTCCCTGACCGAGCCCTCGGCGATGAGGCGGCCACGGTAGAAGATCCCGACCCGCTGGCAGATCGCCTGGACCTGGTCGAGCAGGTGAGAGGAGAGAAGGACGGCGATCCGTCGCTCCTTGGCGATCCGCTCGATGAGCGCGAGGAGCTCCACGACGCCCTCGGGATCGAGCGACGCGGTCGGCTCGTCGAGGATCAGGACGGACGGATCCTTGAGCAGCGCGTCCGCCACGCCGAGCCGCTGGCGCATGCCCCGGGAGAACGTGTCGACCTTCTCGCCGGCGACCTCCGAGAGGCCGACCTGTGCCAGCAGGTCGGTGATCCGCGTCGCCGCCACGGCGTTCGGCACGCGGTTCAGGCGCCCCGTGTAGGCAAGGTTCTCGCGCGCGCTCAACCCATCGTAGAAGCCGACCGTGTCGGGCATGTAGCCGACGTGGCGCTTGACCTCCAGCGGGTCGCGCATCGGGTCGACGCCGACCACCCGCGCCTCGCCGGAGGTCGGCTCGGTGAGGCCGAGGAGCATGAGGACGGTCGTGGTCTTGCCGGCCCCGTTGGGACCAAGCAGCCCGAACACCTCGCCCGGCCGGACCTCGAAGCTCAGGTCGTCCACCGCCACGTGCGTGCCGTAGCGCTTCGTCAGGTTCCGGGCTTCGATCACCGCCTCGACCGTCGCGTCGCGCCCGCCCTCTGCGGGCGGAGATGGCTGGGTGAGCATCGGTCAGCGACGCCCGAACCGCCCGAAGACCCAGCTCAGGCCGACCAGCACGAGCAGGATGATCGCCCCGCCGACGACGAGCCAGTTGAGCCCGACCTGCACCGTCACCCGGACGGTCTGGCTGGCCGTGGCTCCGGGGACGCTCCCGCTGGTCGGCGCGCTCACGGTGAACGCGATCGTGTAGTCGCCCGCCACCGCGTTCCCGGCCGGCGTGATCGTGGCGGTCACGTTCTGGCTCTTGCCCGGGGCCAGGCTCGCGATCGTTGCCGCGTCGAAGGTCGCCGTCCAGCCCGTCGGCGGCGTGGCGCTGACGGTGAGGTTGGCCAGGGGCCCGGACCCCGTGTTCTGGACCACCCAGACGTACGCCTTCCCGCTGCCCGGCTGCGCGGAGGTCTGGAGCGTCTCGTCCGCCGTCTGCGTGAGCGAGACCGTGTAGCTCCCGGTGATCGTCACCGGGAGGATGACCGGGTCGGGCTGCACGCTGCCGTCGCTTGTCGTGTCGACCTCCACCTTGTAGTCGCCGGCGGTCGCCGTGGTCGGTGAGACCACGCTGACGGTCACGCTGCCGGTGCTGGCTGCGGCAACCTGCAGGCTGGTTGCCTGGCTGGACCCTCCCGGCTGTGCGTTGACCTGCCAGCCGTCGGGCTGCTGGGTGGAGAACGTGAACGTCGTGTCGCGCGGGGTGTTGTTGTGGAGCGTCAGGTTGAACGTGAGCGATCCGCCGGCCGCCACCTTCTGGCCCGTCGGCGGGTCGATGATGACGCTGCCGCCCGCGCCGCCCTCGATCCGGAGCCGGAGCGGAAGGTCCGCGGCCAGACCCCCGGCGGTGGCGTGGACGGTCATCGAGATGAGGCCGGTGGCGTCCGGCGGGAGCGTGACGTCGAGGCTGACGCTCGCCGGCTTCCCGGACTCGGCCTGGACCGCGTCAACCGTGAAGCCTCCGCCGGTGAGCCGCGCGGAGCCGCCCTGCGGGACCCCGTCGACGGCCAGCGCGACCGTCCGCGTCGCGTCGGTCGTGATCGTGAGCGGGAACGTGACGCTCGCCCCCGGCTGGGCCGCAACGCTCGGGTAGGGGGTCGTCACGCTCAGAGGATCAGCCGCGGCGACCACCGGGACGAGGGCCGTGGCCGGCAGGAAAAGGGCAACGCCAAGCGGGAGCAACGTTGCGAGCAGGCCGGCGCGCAGCCGGCGATGCGTGACGCGGTTCATGAGTCCTCCGTGCAGCCGGTTCGAGCAAAGGGGCTGGGAGCGCATTCTGACGATGCCTCTGGGCATGCGGGCGGTCGTCACCCGCGGCCATGTGCGCCATGGGCCGACCGATCGCGCAGCATAGCGGAGCACGGGCGAGGATCGGCGAAGACTCGGTGGACGTTTCGCAACCTGCCCGACCGGACGGCAAGCGGGTGCGAGCACCTGCCCATCGACGCCGCGCTCGAGCCGCGACGCCGCACCGCTGCGCCGGCCCGGTCGAACGCCGGTGTCAGCGCATCCGCCCCGGCCTTCGGGCCCGATGGGGTCGGGCAACGGGCCGGTCGGCACAGTTGCACCGCAGAAGGCCCTCCCAGACTGCGGCCATGAAGCTCGTGACGCCAGGCGAGGCCGTCGCCGGGATCCGGTCGGGTGACCGGGTCTACGTCCAGTGTGCGTCGGCTGCGCCGTCGGCCCTGCTCGACGCGCTCGTGGCGCGCGCCCCGGAGCTGCGGGACGTGGACATCGTCCACCTCCACATCGAGGGGCCGGGTCCGCATCTCGCGCCCGAGATGGCCGGCCATTTCCGCCACACGGCGCTCTTCATCGGCCCGAACGCCCGCGCCGCGGTGAACGAGGGCCGCGCCGACTACGTGCCCGTGTTCCTGTCGGACGTGCCGCACCTCTTCGACGCCGGACTCCTCCCGCTGGACGCGGTCCTGTGCAATGTCTCGCTGCCCGACGAGCATGGGTACTGCTCGCTCGGCACCTCGGTCGAGGCGATGCAGTCCGCGATCCGCGCCGCGAAGACGGTGATCGCCCAGCTGAACGCGGCGATGCCGCGGACCCTGGGCGAGAGCTTCATCCACGTCTCGCAGATCGACCTCGCGGTCGAGGTGGCGATCCCGCCGTACCTCCGGCCGGATGGCGCGATCGACCCGGTGGAGCGCCGGATCGGGGAGTTCGTCGCGGACCTGGTCCCGGACGGGGCGACGCTCCAGATGGGGATCGGGGCGATCCCGACCGCGGTGGCGCTCTGCCTCCGCGACAAGCACGACCTCGGGATCCACACCGAGCTGATGACCGACTGCGTCGTGGACCTCGTCGAGGCGGGCGCGGTGACCGGCCTTGCCAAGGAGCGCAACCGCGGCAAGATCGTGGCCACGTTCATGATGGGGACCGAGAAGCTGTACCGGTTCGTTCACGACAACCCGATGGTGGAGATGCGGGCCACTGACTTCACCAACGACACGCACGTGATCCGGAGCTTCAGCCGGATGACCGCGATCAACTCGGCGATCGCGATCGACCTGACGGGCCAGGTCTGCGCCGATTCGATCGGCTGGCGCCTCTACAGCGGCGTCGGCGGGCAGATGGACTTCATTCGCGGCGCCGCGCTCGCGACGAATGGCCGGCCGATCATCGCGCTCCCGTCGACCGCGGCCGGCGGGACGCTCTCGCGGATCACGCCGTTCCTCGCCGAGGGCGCCGGCGTGGTGACGACCCGGGCCCACGTCCGGACGGTCGTCACCGAGTGGGGCGTCGCCGAGCTCTTCGGGAAGTCCATCCGCGAGCGCGCCGCCGCCCTGATCGGCATCGCGCACCCGGATTTCCGCGACGAGCTGACCGTCCAGGCGCGCCGGACGCACTATCTCTAGGCGGGTGGCGGGCGCCAGCCGTCGCGGAGCGCTCGAGGCCGAGTCCCAGGGCGTTCGCGACGGGGGATCGCACGTCAGGGCAGCGGCCGATTCGACGAGCCGTGGGCGGTTTCCGGCGGTGCCTCGCGGCCGCAATTCCGGCGCCGCGTCAGCTTGTCCCGAAGACAGGTAGTGGTGGACATCGCGCGTCCCCTGCGACGTCCACCACGCTCCGCAGTGTGGCCTGCAGATCGCGACCCTTGGCAGGGCCGAATGGCCCCCTTCTTGGGGCCGGTGCGCGGGTGCCCGGCCAAGAGGCCCGGGGCGACGCTACCAGCATGTTCCAGCCCTATCCACAACCGGTGCGCCGGCTTCTCATCGTGAGCGACCACCTCGGCGCTTCCGATGCGCTCGCCGCACACCTGAACCGGCACGGCTTCGCCGTCGTCGGCGAGGTGAGGTCGGCCGGCTCGGCAGTCCTCGCGGCGCGGACGTGCGCGCCGGACCTCGTCCTCGTCGACGGCGCGCTCCGGGGCGGCTGGCGCGCGGTGGCGGACGCCCTCGACGGCGTCACGCCCCGTGATCACATCGTCGTCCTTGCCGCGTACCTGGGTGCAGACGAAGCCCGGGAGGCCCGGGCTGCGGGCATCGGCGCGACAATCCTGAAGCATGTTGAAGGCGGCAGTCTCGCCAGCCGTCTTCTGGCAATCGGAGGTCCAGCATGACCCTGCAGACGCCAGTGGAGCGGCCCGTGGCCGCGCCGGGCGCCGCCCCCGCCTCACCGGACGCTCGGAGCCGCGACAAGGTCTTCGTGTGCATGGATGGCAACGAGGCCGCGGCCCGCATCGCGTACGCACTGAGCGAGGTGATCTCGATCTTCCCGATCACGCCGGCGTCGCCCATGGCGGAGCACGCCGACGACTGGTCGGCGGCCGGGAAGCCGAACCTCTGGGGCAAGGTCCCCGACGTCATCGAGATGCAGTCCGAGGGCGGCGCCGCGGGTGCCCTCCACGGTGCGCTGCAGAAGGGCGCCCTGGCGACGACCTTCACGGCCTCCCAGGGCCTGCTCCTGATGATCCCGAACATGTTCAAGATCGCGGGCGAGCTGACGCCGACCGTCATCCACGTCGCGGCCCGCACGCTCGCCACGCACGCGCTCTCGATCTACGGCGACCACAGCGACGTCATGCACGCGCGCGCCACCGGCTGGGCGATGCTCGCTGCCGGCTCCGTCCAGGAAGCCCACGACTTCGCGCTCGTGTCGCACGCGGCCACGCTGCGCTCGCGGGTCCCGTTCCTCCACTTCTTCGACGGGTTCCGCACCTCGCACGAGATCAACAAGATCTCGGTCATGGACGACGCCGTCATCCGCTCGCTCATCCGCGACGACGACGTGCTCGCCTTCCGCGCCCGCGGGATGACCCCGGACGCGCCGTTCGTCCGCGGCACCGCCCAGAACCCGGACTCGTTCTTCCAGGCCCGCGAGGCCGGGAACCGGTTCTACGACGCCGTCCCCGGGATCGTGACCGAGGTCATGGCCGAGCTCGCGGAGCAGACCGGCCGCCACTACGGCATCGTCGACTACCACGGCGCCCCGGACGCGGATCGCGTCATCGTGATCATCGGCTCTGCCGCCGGCGCGGTGCAGGAGACCGTGGACGCGCTCAACGCCACGGGCCAGAAGGTCGGCGTCGTCGTGGTGCGGCTCTTCCAGCCGTTCCCCTCGGACGCATTCATCTCGGCGCTCCCGGCCACGGTCAAGTCCATCGCGGTCCTGGATCGCACCAAGGAGCCGGGCGCCGTCGGCGAGCCGCTCTACCAGGCGGTCGTCGCCGCGCTCGCCGAGCGGATGGACTCCGAGGAGCCCCCGTTCGCGACGGTGCCGCGCGTGATCGGCGGCCGGTACGGCCTCTCGTCCAAGGAAGTGACCCCGGGCATGATCCGGCCCGTCTTCGACGAGCTGTCGGCGGCCCGGCCCAAGCGCCACTTCACCGTCGGCATCTACGACGACGTGACGCACCTGAGCCTGCCGATCGACGTCGACTACCGGACCCCGCGCCCCGCGGGCGAGGTGCAGGCGCTCTTCTTCGGACTCGGCTCGGACGGCACGGTCGGAGCGAACCACGCCTCCGTGAAGATCATCGGCGAGGGCACCGACCTCTTCGCCCAGGGCTACTTCGTCTACGACTCGAAGAAGTCGGGCGGCACTACGGTCTCGCACCTCCGCTTCGGGCCCGTGCCCACGCGATCGGCCTACCTGATCGACGCGGCCGACTTCATCGCCTGCCACCAGTTCGGGCTCCTCGACAAGATCAAGATCCTCGACTTTGCGAAGCCCGGCGCGACGTTCCTCCTCAACTCGCCATATGGACCCGCCGAGATCTGGGATCACCTGTCGGCCGAAGTTCAGAAGCTCCTGGTCGACAAGAAGATCAACTTCTGGGTCATCGACGCCCTCGCCGTGGCGGCCGAGACCGGCATGGGCACGCGCATCAACACGATCATGCAGCCCTGCTTCTTCCATCTCTCGGGCGTGCTGCCGGCGGACGAGGCGGTCGCGCGGATCAAGGAGTTCGTCAACAAGACCTACATCAAGCGCGGCCAGGCAGTCGTCGACCGCAACTACGCCGCCATCGACGCCTCGATCGCGCGCCTGGGCCGCGTGACGCTCGGCTCGGCCGGGACCGGCCACGCGCTTCCGCCCATCGTGCCCGCTGACGCACCGGACTTCGTCAAGTCCGTGACGGCAGTCCTGATGGCGGGCGACGGCGACCGGCTCCCGGTCTCCGCCTTCCCGGTCGACGGGACCTTCCCGTCCGGCACGACCAGGTTCGAGAAGCGGGCCATCGCGCTGGAGCTCCCGATCTGGGATCCATCGATCTGCATCGACTGCGGCAAGTGCGCCATGGTCTGCCCGCACGCCGCCATCCGGATGAAGGTCTACCCCGCGGCCGCCGTCGCCGGCGCCCCGGAGGGCTTCCAGTCCAAGGAGTTCAAGTCCCGCGACCTGCTGGACCACCGCCTGACCATCCAGGTGGCCCCGGACGATTGCACCGGCTGCGGCGTCTGCGTGGACGTCTGCCCCGCCAAGAGCAAGACCGAGGTCAAGCACAAGTCCATCAACCTCGAGCCGGCTCCGGCGCACCGGGACGTCGAGCGGCCGCACTGGGACTTCTTCCAGTCGATCGCGCCGCTCGATCGGAGCCTGATCGCCCACGACACGGTGAAGGGCGCCCAGGTCCTCGAGCCGCTCTTCGAGTTCTCGCTGGCCTGCAACGGCTGCGGCGAGACGCCGTACCTCAAGCTCGTCTCCCAGCTCTTCGGCGACCGGATGATCGTGGCCAACGCCACGGGCTGCTCGTCGATCTACGGCGCCAACCTGCCCACGACCCCGTGGACGGTCAACGCCGCGGGCCGCGGGCCGGCCTGGAACAACTCGCTCTTCGAGGACAACGCCGAGTTCGGCCTGGGCATGCGCCTCGGCCTCGACGCGCAGAACGACCACGCCCGACGGCTCCTCGCGAAGCTCGCCCCGGCGGTCGGCTCGGACCTCGTCCGGGAGATCCTCGAGGCGGACCAGGAGACGGAGCCGGGGATCGACGCCCAGCGCGCGCGCATCGCGCGGCTCCGCGAGGTGCTCGGCACCGTGGACGGCGACGCCCGCACCGACGCCCGTCACCTGCTTGCGCTCGCCAACGATCTCGTCCGCAAGGGCGTCTGGATCATCGGCGGCGACGGCTGGGCGTACGACATCGGCTACGGCGGCCTCGACCACGTGCTGGGCTCGGGCCGGAACGTCAACGTCCTGGTCCTCGACACCGAGGTCTACTCCAACACGGGCGGCCAGGCGTCGAAGGCCACGCCGCGCGGCGCGGTCGCGAAGTTCGCGGCGGCCGGCAAGTCCCGCGGGAAGAAGGATCTCGGCGCGGTGGCCCGCGCCTACGGCGACGTCTACGTCGCCCAGATCTCGATGGGCGCCAACGACGCGCAGGCCGCCAAGGCGCTGCTCGAGGCGGATGCCTGGCCCGGACCGTCCCTGGTCATCGCCTACAGCACCTGCATCGCGCACGGGATCGAGATGTCGAAGTCCATGTCCCACCAGAAGGACGCGGTCCGGAGCGGCTACTGGCCGCTCTACCGGTTCCATCCCAGCGACACCGAATCCGGCCAGCCGTTCAAGCTCGACTCGACCAAGCCATCCATGCCGGTCAGCGACTTCGTCGCCGGCGAGACCCGGTTCGCGATCCTCGCCCGAACCCAGCCCGAGCGGGCGGCCGACCTCGCGCAGCTCGCGCAGGCCGACGTCGACGAGCGCTGGCGCTACTACGAGCAGCTGGCCGCGATGCACCGCAGTGTGCCCCACGTCCGCGCTGACCCCGATGCCCGACCGGCCACCATCGAACATCCCGGCCTGGGCAACGTCGAAGCAGGAGACGAGGCATGACCGTCGATCTGCGCACCCGGTACCTCGGCCTCGAGCTGCGGTCGCCGATCGTCGCCTCCGCCTCGCCGCTCACCGGCGAGCCCGGGTCCGCCCGCCTGCTCGAGCAGGCGGGAGCGGCGGCGATCGTGCTCCCGTCGCTCTTCGAGGAGGAGGTCCTCTTCGAGGACATGGAGATCAACCGGTCGCTCGAGGCCGGGATCGACAGCTTTCCTGAGGCGCTCGACTATTTCCCGAACATCCAGTCCTTCGCCGGCGCGGGAGACCGCTACCTTGCGAGGCTCCGTCAGATCAAGGCCAAGGCCGGCGTCCCGGTCATCGCAAGCCTCAACGCCACCACGGCCGGCGGCTGGGTCCGCTACGCGAAGCTCATGGAGGACGCCGGCGCCGACGCGCTCGAGCTCAACCTGTATCACGTGGCGGCGGATCCGGCCCGATCCGCAGCCGACGTCGAGGCCGCCGACCTCGCCCTGATCGCCGCGGTCCGGACGTCCGTCAGCATCCCGCTGGCCGTCAAGCTCAGCCCCTACTACTCGTCGATGGCGAACGTTGCACGCCACGTCATCGACGCCGGGGCAGATGGGCTTGTCCTGTTCAACCGCTTCTACCAGCCGGACCTCGACCTCGACACGCTCGAGGTCGTCGCCCGCCTGGACCTGAGTCAGCCCTGGGAGCTGCGCCTGCCGCTGCGCTGGATCGCGATCCTGCGACCCGAGCTCGGCCCGACGGCGTCGCTCGCGGCAACCTCGGGGGTCAGCTCCGCGACGGACGTCGTCAAGGCGCTCATGGTGGGCGCGGACGTCGCGATGATGACCTCGGCGATCCTGCGCAACGGCCCGGACAAGATCCGCACGGTCGAGGCCGGGCTGCGGACGTGGATGGCCGAGAACGAGTACGAGTCGGTCGACCAGCTGCGCGGCAGCGCGAGCGCGACGGCCGTGGAGGACCCCTCCGCGTTCGAGCGGGCGAACTACATGCGCACGCTGCGCTCGTGGTCGGCCCCGCGCGACCTCACGACCGCCTGATCCGTCGGAGCCGGACCACCGCGGCTGCGGTCCGGCTCACGCGGCCTGGAGACCGGGCTCAGCGAGCCGCGGGCACGGTCGCGCCCGGGCGCGCTGCCTGCCCGAACGCGAGGCCGCCCTCGAAGACGGCGATGTCCGCCTCGAGCGCCTCGGGGTGCTTGCGCCCCAGGATCTCCCGGAGCGCCGCGACGATCGCATCGGCGCTGACGAGGTCCGTCCGTCCGATGAGCGCCCCGAGGGCCGCCACGCTCACGAGCCGGTCGTCGCCTGCCTCGCGCGCAAGGCGCGTGCAGGGGACCCGCAGCTCGTCGACGTCGGTGCGGCCGGACTCGGCCTCGATGAGGGTCGCATTGACCACGAGCGTGCCGCCCGGCGCCACGAGCGGCGCGAACTTCGCGAGCGACGGCGGGTTCAGGACCACCGCCGCCCAGGCCGCGTCCACGACCGGCGAGCCGATCGGCTCGTCGCCCACGATCACGGTGCAGGCGGCCGTCCCGCCGCGCATCTCGGGCCCGTAGGTCGGGATCCAGAGGACCTCGCGGTCCTCGTCCATCGCGGCGCGCGCCAGGACCTGCCCGGCGAAGAGGAGCCCCTGGCCGCCGAAGCCGGCGAAGATCACCGAGCGCTCCATCGGTCAGGCCTCCTTCGTCCGGTCCACGATGACGCCGGGGCGGTATTCCTTCGCCACCACGTCGCGCAGCCGCTCGATCGACTCGGTGGGCGTCATGCCCCAGCCGACCGGGCAGTTGCTGATCACCTCGACGATCGCGAACCCGCGACCCTCGAGCTGGACCTCGCAAGCGCGGCGCAGGTACTGCTTGGTCCGGCCGATCGCCGGCGCGTCGGCGACCGAGCCGCGCGCCGCATAGACCACGCCCGGCATGATCGCGAGCATCTCGGTCATCGGGATCGGGTAGCCGTGGAAGGCTGCCTCGCGCCCGCCGGGTGACGAGGTCGAGCGCTGGCCGAGGAGCGTGGTCGGGGCCATCTGACCGCCGGTCATCCCGTAGATGCCGTTGTTGACGAAGACGGCGGTCAACAGCTCGCCCCGGCCGGCCGCATGGATGATCTCGGCCGTCCCGATCGCCGCCAGGTCGCCGTCGCCCTGGTACGTGAGCACGAACGCATCAGGGCGCACGCGCCGGATGCCCGTCGCGACGGCCGGGGCACGCCCGTGCGGCGCCTCCACGAAGTCGACGCCGATGTAGTCGTAGGCGAAGACCGCGCAGCCGACCGGGGCCACCGCGATCGTCCTCCCGCCCAGGCCGAGCTCGCCGAGCACTTCCGCGATGAGTCGGTGGACGACGCCGTGCCCGCAGCCGGGGCAGTAGTGCGTGCTGCGGTCGGCCAGCAGTGCCGGCCGCTCGAAGATGACGCGGGCGCCCGCCGGCATGTCGGTCGTCATTCCCCGGCCTCCTTCGTCGGCGCGCTGTTCGGCGCAGCGGCTCCCCGGAGCCTGTGCAGCGCGGCGAGCACCTCGCCCGGCGTCGGGACCATGCCGCCCGCCCGGCCCTCGAACGCGACGGGGCGCCGTCCCTCGATGGCGAGGCGGACGTCCTCCACCATCTGGCCCGCCGACATCTCCACGACCAGGACGCCGCGGGCCTGTGCGGCGACCTCGGCCAGGGCCGCGGACGGGAACGGCCATAGCGTGATCGGGCGGAAGAGCCCCACCTTCAGGGCATCGTCGCGAGCCCGCGAGATCGCGGTCCGCGCGACGCGCGCGGCGGTCCCGTATGCCACGATCACGAGCTCCGCGCCATCGAGATTCTCGCCGGCCCAGCGGACCTCGCGGGCTGTGATCTCCGCGAACTTGGCCTGCAGGTGGCGGTTGTGGAGCTCGAGGTCCTCGGGCGCGAGGTGCATCGATCGCACGACGCGCGGCGGGCGCCCCTCGGCGCCGCCGACGGCCCAGTTCTGGGCGATCCGTGGCGGCTCGCGGAACGTGAGCTCCACCGGCTCCATGGCCTGGCCGAGCGTGCCGTCGGCGAGGATGAAGACCGGTGTCCGGTACCGCTCGGCGAGCTCGAAGGCGTCCGCCATGAGCGCCATCGCCTCGCCGATCGAGGAGGGCGCCAGGACCGGCACGCGGTAGTCGCCGTGGCCGTGGCCCTTCGTCGCCTGGAAGTAGTCGGCCTGGCTGGGTCCGATGCCGCCCAGGCCCGGTCCGCCGCGCATGACGTTGACGAGGACCATCGGGATCTCGGCGCCCGCCATGTAGCTCATCGCCTCGGCCATCAGGCTGATGCCCGGCGACGACGACGAGACGAGGACCCTGGCGCCGGTCGCGGCCGCGCCCAGGGCCATGTTGATCGCGCCGAGCTCGGACTCGGCCTGGACGAACGGCCGGCCCTCCTCGGGCATCCGGCGGGCCATCCACTCGAGGAGCTCCGCCTGGGGCGTGATGGGATAGCCGAAGTAGGCGTCGCAGCCGGCGCGGATGGCGGCCTCGGCCATCGCCTCGTTGCCCTTCATGAGCACCCGGTGGCCCTGGTGCAGCGCGTGCGGCGGGATGGTGGCGGTCGTCATCGGACCGTCGCCCGGGGCGCCCTGGGCGCCGCGTAGACCGTCATGACGCAGTCGGGGCAGACCCGTGCGCAGAGCGCGCAGCTGGTGCACGCCGCCGCGTCCACGAGCGCGATGGGGTGGTAGCCGAGTGCGTTCACGCGGGATTCGTCGAGGGCGAGCGACCCCCGTGTGCAGGCACCGATGCACAGGGCACAGCCCTTGCAGCGGTCGGTTGCGATGTGGAGTGGGCTCCAGGTCCCGGGCGCGGATCCGGCGGGCGCCGGCAACTCCGCGCCCGGTAAGGAGAGGGAGCCCTGTGCCACGGCGATCATGCGATTGGAACCTCCTGCCTGGCTCTGTCGCCCCGAGCCTCTTCCCGTGGCCCCCGCCGGGATAGGGCCGAAGGGTTGCGATCAGGTATCGAAACGGCCCCATCCCGCCTCAGGCGGGGGAGGGCCGAACGTCCCGTCAGCCGGCCTCCTCGGCCGGTGGCCGGCGGCGCTCCCGGGCGATACCCGCGGAGAGCCGGAGCCACGCCTGGAGCTGCCGGTCGGTCATCCGGCCGGCCGGCCGGGACTCGATCGGCCGCGCGCGTCGGGCTCGCGCGTCGGCTGCCCGAAGCTCCTCGGCGAGCTTGTCCCGCGCGGAGCCGGGACCCAGCAGCACGACCCGATCGTCGGGCGGGATGCGCGCCGCGACCCCGTGCAGGAACACCGCGAGCATCTGCTCCCGACGCCGTTCCAGGCGGTCGTCGGGGATGCCGCCGCCGCCCGGGCGACGCGGATCGTGGCTGACATGACCGGCCGCGCGATGGCGCGACGGCACGTCCGAGGTGAGCCGCTCGGGGACGGGGTCGCCCGGTGGTCCGGCGGTCCCGGGCCACCGGAGGAGGATCGCCTCCTCGGCGTCGAGCCAGGCCAGGGTCACCGGGCGCGGTGCGTTCTCGGCGTGGAGAGGCATCGGGTCGCCTCCTCGAGAGCCGCGGGGCCGGTTGACGCGGGGTCCCGCGTGCGCCGTCAGGATGCTCCGGACGGGATATCTCCGGCAAGAGCCGGCCGTCACGAAGGGATCGCCGCCATCCCGCCGCCCGATGGCCGCGGTTCGAGGGACCTTCGGCACGTCCGGCCAGTCGCCTTCAGGGCGATCCTATGCGCATGAGCGCACCCATCGACGCCGGAGCGCGGCGCCGGCGTCCCCGCGCCGCCGCGCGCGGCGGGATCAGCGCCGGTCGCGCCCTCACGGTCGAGGGCGTGGTCCAGGGCGTGGGGTTCCGGCCCTTCGTGTGGCGCCTCGCCACCGAGCTGGGCCTCTCCGGCCGGGTCCGCAACGCCGCGGGCCGGGTCGAGATCGAGGCCGCCGGCCCACCCGACGCGCTCGAGACGTTCGCCCGACGCCTCCGGACCGATGCCCCGCCCCGCGCCCGTGTGGAGCGCGTGGCCTGGACGGCGCTGGACCCTGGCGCCGCGGCCGGCCTTCCCGCGACCTTCGCGATCGACGAGAGCGTGGACGCCGCCGCGGCGGACCGCCTCTTCCCGCCGGACATCGCCACGTGCGACGAGTGCCTCAACGAGCTCGCCGACCCGCGTGATCGGCGCTACCGGTACCCGTTCACCAACTGCACCAACTGCGGGCCGCGCGCGACGATCATCGACGAGCTCCCGTACGACCGCGCGCGGACCACGATGCGCGACTTCCCCCTGTGCGCCGCCTGCGCGGCCGAGTACGCGGATCCCGCGAACCGCCGGTTCCACGCGGAGCCGGTGGCCTGCCCGAAGTGCGGGCCGCGGCTCGCCTACCGACGGACGGAAGCCGCGGCACCGGGTGCGCACGAGGAGGCGGCGCTGGCGGCCGCGGCCGCGGACCTGCGGGCCGGGCGCGTGGTCGCGGTCAAGGGTCTGGGCGGCTACCACCTCGCGTGCGACGCGACGGACGCCGCAGCGGTCGGCCGTCTGCGTGACCGGAAGCGGCGCTGGGCCAAGCCCTTCGCGATCATGGTCCGCGACCTCGATGCCGCCCGGGCGCTCTGTCACGTCACGGCGACCGAGGCGGCTCTCCTGACCGGACCGGCGCGGCCGATCGTGCTCCTCGTCGCGCGGCGGCGCGGCGCGCCTGCCCTGGCAGCGTCCGTGGCTGCCGGGAATCGCCGCCTCGGGATCTTCCTGCCGTACACGCCCCTCCATCACCTGCTCCTCGAAGTGGTGGGCCGGCCGCTGGTGCTCACGTCGGGGAACCTCACCGATGAGCCGCTGGCCACCGACGACGCCGACGCCGCCGCGCGGCTCGCGGGCCTCGCGGATGCGTTCCTGACGCACGATCGCGAGATCCGCGCCCGCTACGACGACTCGGTCACCCGGGTCGTGGCC
Source organism: uncultured Chloroflexia bacterium (assembly GCA_963850035.1). Lineage (GTDB taxonomy): Bacteria > Chloroflexota > Limnocylindria > Limnocylindrales > CSP1-4 > CTSoil-043. Next base: position 50,875 of record CAWKJP010000022.1, read on the forward strand.
GGACGCGAATCGCTGGTCCGGCGGGCGCGGGGCCACGCTCCCGAGGCGATCCCGCTGCCGGTCGCGGCGGAGCGCCCGATCCTCGCTGTCGGGGCGGAGCTGAAGCACACCTTCACGCTTGCCCGAGGCGCGCGCGCCCACGTGGCGCCCCACAACGGCGATCTCGAGGACCTGGCCACTCATCGCGCCTTCACCGACGGCCTGGCGCACCTCTCCCGGCTGCTCGCGCTGGAACCGGAGGTCGTGGCGCACGACATCCACCCGGAGTACCTCTCCACGAAGTACGCCGTCGCCCGCTTCCCGGCGGATCGCCGGATCGCCGTGCAGCACCATCACGCGCACGTCGCATCGTGTGCAGCCGAGCACGGGATCACGTCGCCGTTCCTGGGGGTCGCCTACGACGGCCTCGGGATGGGCGACGACGGGACGCTGTGGGGCGGCGAGGTCTTCGTCGCGGACCTCGTCGGGTATCGCCGCGTGGCCCGCTTCGGGCGCGCGCCGCTGCCGGGCGGCGCGCTCGCGGTGCGACGGCCCTACCGGATGGCGCTCGGCTACCTGCTGGGCGCGGAGGCGCTCGGAACGGCGGACAGCGCCGGGATCGAGGATGCCCGAGGCCTCGAAGGAGACCTCGTCGGCCGGCTTCCTCGGGCGCCTGGACCCGCGCGAGGTGGGGATCGTCCGAACCCAGGTCGCGCGCGGCCTCAACGCCCCCGTGGCGTCGTCTGCCGGCCGGCTCTTCGACGCCGCCGCGAGCCTCCTCGGCCTGCGGGACGTCGCCGAGTACGAGGCGCAGGCCGCCATCGACCTGGAGATCGCTGCGGGCGATCGTGTGGCGGCGCCGCTGCCCTACGCGCTCGAGCGGGCCGGGGGGCTGCTCGTCTACGACCCGCGCCCGACGCTCGCCGCGCTGCTCGCCGGACGGGCCGCCGGCCGCACGACGGGGCCGCTCGCCGCGGCGTTCCACGAGACCATCGCGGAGCTGACCCGCGAGCTCTGCGCGGACGCCGCCGCGTTCGACCGGGATTCGCACGGTCTGCCTCTCGGGCGGCGTCTTCCAGAACCGCCGCCTTGCAGGTGCGCTGCTGCGGCGCCTGGCGCGCGACGGCTTCGAGGTCTTCATCAACCGCCGCGTCCCGGTGAACGACGGCGGAATCAGCTACGGTCAGGCGGCGATCGCCGCGGCGACCATGGCGGCCCGGTCGGCCGCGTCTTCCGGCGTCCCAGCCGGCCGTGCACCAGGAGGGAACTAGCAGCCATGTGTCTCGGGATCCCCGGCCGCGTCGTTGAGATCCGCGACGACGGAGGCCTGCCCATGGGCAAGGTCGACTTCGGCGGGGTCCGCAAGGATGCCTGCCTTGCCTACATCCCCGAGGTGCAGCTCGGTGACTACGTGATCATCCACGTCGGCTTCGCCATCTCGCGGGTCGACGAGGACGAGGCGCTCAAGACGCTCGAGATCCTGGCCCAGATGGGCGACCTGGTCCAGGCCGAGCTGGCCACGATGGGCCCCGGGATGGACGCGCCGGCGGTGGTCTCGGACGACGGGGCGCCGGTGACCGGCGCCTTTGCGACACCGGCGACGGGAGCGCGCGGAGGCACCGCGTGAAGTACCTCGACGAGTATCGCGACCCCGTCCTCGCCCGCAAGCTGATCGCGGAGATCCACCGGATCACGACGCGGCCGTGGACGCTCATGGAGGTCTGCGGCGGCCAGACCCACACGATCGTCAAGCAGGGGATCGACGAGGCGCTTCCCGACGGCGTGCGGATGATCCACGGCCCGGGCTGCCCGGTCTGCGTCACGCCGCTCGAGCAGATCGACAAGGCGCTCGCGATCGCCGCCCGTCCGGACGTCATCTTCACAAGCTACGGCGACATGCTGCGGGTTCCGGGGTCCTCGACGGACCTGCTGGCCCTCAAGGCTCGGGGCGCCGACGTCCGCATCGTCTACTCGCCGCTCGACGCGCTCAAGATCGCGACCGCCAACCCGGACAAGCAGGTCGTCTTCTTCGCGGTCGGCTTCGAGACGACGGCCCCGGCCAACGCGACCGCCGTCGCGGAGGCGGCGCGGCGCGGGATCGACAACTTCAGCGTGCTCGTCTCGCACGTGCTCGTTCCGCCGGCGATGGTGGCGCTCCTCGAGTCGCCCGCCAACCAGGTCCAGTCGTTCCTTGCGGCGGGCCATGTCTGCGCGGTCATGGGCTGGACCGAGTACGAGCCGATCGCGGCCAAGTACCGCGTTCCCATCGTGGTCACGGGGTTCGAGCCGCTCGACCTCCTCGAGGGGATCCTGATGGCGATCCGCCAGCTCGAGGAAGGCCGCCACGAGGTGGAGAACCAGTACGCGCGCGCCGTCAGGCGCGACGGGGTGCCCCTCGCCCAGCAGCAGATCTTCGAGGTCTTCGAGGTGGGCGTCCGGAAGTGGCGCGGGATCGGGGAGATCCCGGCATCCGGGTACCGGCTGCGCCCGAAGTACGCCCGCTTCGACGCCGAAGGGCGCTTCGCCGTGGGCGACATCCACACGCAGGAGCATCCCGCCTGCATCGCGGGCGCGATCCTCACCGGTGAGAAGACGCCGCTCGACTGCACGGCGTACGGGACGCTGTGCAACCCGCAGAAGCCCCTCGGCGCGCCGATGGTGAGCTCCGAGGGAACCTGCGCAGCCTTCTTCTCGGCGGGCCGCGGGCTCGGCGGCCTCCGGACGCTCACGCCGGCGATGCCGCTGGTCCAGGTCGCTCCCATCGTGCCGGCTCCCGCGCCCGCTGCGGTCAGGGCCTCCCGATGAGCGGGGCGCGCGACCTCGCCGGCACCGGGTCCACGGAGATGCCGTCCGCAGAGGCACCGTCCGGAGACGCACCGTCCGGAGACGCACCGTCCACGGAGTTGCTGGTCCCGGCCGCCGTGTTCTTCGACGCGGACGGCGTGGCCTGCCCCGCGCCGATTCCCGAGGTCCAGCGCGTCATCCTGGGCCACGGCTCCGGTGGCCAGCTCTCGGCGGCGCTCATGCGCGACGTGATCGGCCCGGCGCTCGCGGTCGCGGCACCGGGCGGCCCGCTCAACGACGCCGCGGTCGTCGAGATCGCCGGTGCGCGGCTCGCATTCACCACCGATTCCTACGTTGTGAGCCCCATCGCGTTCCCAGGCGGGGACATCGGGGAGATGGCCGTGAACGGAACGATCAACAACCTCGCGATGATGGGCGCACAGCCAGCCGCCATCTCGCTCGCCTACGTGATCGAGGAAGGCCTGCCGTTCGAGGAGCTCCGGGCGATCACCGCATCCGCGGCGCGCGCGGCCGTGAAGGCGGGGGCGCGGATCGTCACCGGCGACACGAAGGTCGTCGGGCGCGGCGCCGCGGACCGGCTCTTCGTGAACACGGCCGGGATCGGGCTCATCCCGGACGGCGTCGCCCCTGCCGCGGACCGGGCGGCGGTCGGCGACGCGATCATCCTCTCCGGCCCCATCGGCCTCCACGGCGTCGCGATCATGAGCGTCCGTGAGGGCCTCGAGTTCGAGGTCGAGATCGCGTCCGACACCCAGGCGCTCAACGGACTCGTGGCGGCCATCCTGGGGGCCTGCCCGGACGTCCACGTGCTTCGCGATCCGACGCGCGGGGGCCTGTCATCGGCGCTCAACGAGATCGCGGCGACGTCGGGCGTCGGGATGGTGCTCGACGAGCCCGCGATTCCGATCCCGGGCCCGGTGCGGGCCGCCTGCGAGATGCTGGGCCTCGACCCGCTCCACGTCGCGAACGAAGGGAAGCTCGTGGCGCTCGTGCCCGCACCGTTCGCGGAGCCGGTTCTCGCCGCGATGCGGTCGATGCCGGAAGGGGCCGACGCTGCCGTGATCGGGACCGTCACTGCTGACCACCCGGCGATGGTCACCATCCGCACGATCGTCGGGAGCGAGCGGATCGTGGACATGCTGGTCGGGGAGCAGCTGCCCCGGATCTGCTGACGCCTCGGCACCGATCCGGCCGCCCGCGCGATCGGCTCCCTGATCGCTCGCAGCCCCGATTGCGTGGCCGCGCGTTCCGATGCACAGTGGTCGGGTCGCCCGCGGGCAGCGCGCGGGCACGCTCAGGGGACCCATGAGCTTGTTCGGGGCCGTGCGCCTGTTCGTCGTCATGTGGTCGCGGCCGCCCGCGCACCCGTGCGCGCCCACCCGAACCGAGCCCCCGCCGGACGTGGCGCGCGGCGCCTGGGCAAGGTGGGCATGCGCGAACCACGGCGCAATGCCGCGCCGCAGCGTCGGACCGCGCGGCATCGGAGCGCACGGCGTCGGGCTGGGGGATGCCTGCCGCACGAGCGTGGGTCGGGACGGCCGGTTCGTCGAGATCGTCGAGGGCGACCGGCGGATGCTGATCTGCCAGGAGGCCTGACCGCAGGGGCCTGGAACCGCCGGGGCGTGATCGGAGGGCATCGACTTGACGGGCCCTGACCCCGGCACAGGCGCGGAATCACCCCCTGCCGAACGGCTTCCGACCCCCTGCCGGTCGGTCCCGGGAAGGTGCCATCGGTACCTTATGCGCAGATGCGCATGGATGGATGATCCCCGCATGGACCCGATCTGGAGCCTCCAATCGGAGGTCATGAAGATCCTCGCAAGCCCCCGCCGGCTCGAGATCCTCCACCTCCTCGCCGACGAGCCGAAGGAAGTCGGCCGCCTGGCAGACGAGATGGGGATCAGCCAGCCGAACGTCTCCCAGCACCTCGCAGTGATGCGGGCGGCCGGGATCGTGGAGGCCGAACGCGACGGACGGGAGGTCAGGTATCGGCTCACCGATCCGGACGTCCTCGCCGCGTGCAGCCTCATGCGCGGGGTCCTGATGCGCCGTCTCGCCCGCCTTGGCGAGCTCTCCGAACGGCCCCAGCCGACCAGCGAACCTGCGCTTGCCGCCGCCTCGCAAGCCGGCATCGGCTGAGGTGACGTCGATGGACGAACCGATCAACCTGGTGCTCTTCTCGGGCACCGACGACAAGCTCCAGGCCGCCGCGGTGATGACCGCCGGCGCCGCCGCCCTCGGTCGCCGGGTCAACATCTTCCTGCAGTACTGGGCGCTGGACGCGTTCCGCAAGGACCGGATCACGGCCGGTCGCGGGCTCAGCGCCGAAGCCGGCGAGGCGGGCGCGGCCCTCGTCGCAGCCGCCGCCAAGGCGGGCCAGGCGCCGTGGCACGAGACCCTGCGCCAGGCGAAGGAGCTCGGCGAGGTCGACATCCAGGCGTGCTCGCTCTCGATGGACGTCCTCAAGATCGAGGAGAACAACCTCGATCCGCTCGTCGACGGGGTGGAGGGCGTGACGGCCTTCTACATCAACGCGGGCGACGGTCACATCGTCTTCATCTAGTCAAGCCAGCGGCGCATCGGGCAGCGTCCCGGCCGCCGACGTACAGGAAGGGTTCAGGAATGCCTCTCGAGATCGCAGCGCAGGTCGATGCAAAGGGCCTCTCGTGCCCGATGCCGATCGTCAAGACGGCCCAGGCCGTCAAGGGTCTCGCCAGCGGCCAGCTCCTCGAGGTGCTCGCGACCGACGCGGGCTCCACGAAGGACTTCGCCGCCTGGTGCAAGACCACGGGGAACGAGCTCGTCGAGAGCAGCGTCGAGGGCGGCGTCTATCGCTTCGTCCTTCGCCGGAAGTGAGGAACGATCCGATGACCGCAGTTGCCGAGCCCGCCATGCCAACGTTCGACATGCCGATCCCGAACCCCGCGCCCGCCGTGCCCGATCACGAGCACGAGGCGAAGCCGCACGACATCCTCATCATCTGCTACAGCGGAGAGCTCGAGAAGACCTGGGCCACGATGATCCTGGCCACGACCGGCGCCGCGATGGGCGCCAAAGTGCGGGTCTTCCTGACTTTCTGGGGCCTCCAGACGTTCGTCAAGGACCAGAAGCGCATCACCGGCGACAACGTCATGCAGAAGATGATGTCCGCCATGCAGCGGCCGGGCGTCTCCCACCGCAAGTTGTCCAAGATGAACTTCCTGGGCATGGGCCCCTGGATGATGGGCAAGCTCGCCAAGCAGTACAAGGTCGCCAGCCCGAAGGAGCTGCTCGAGCTCGCCATGGAGATGGGCGTCGAGTTCATGCCCTGCCAGATGACCATGGACATGTTCGGCCTCAAGCGCGAGGACATGCTCGATGGCATGGGCGAGCCGGTTGGCGCCGCGACGGTGATCGCGCTCATGACCGAGGGCAGCGCGCCGCTCTTCATCTGATCTGACCCGGGGGCGCGGTTCGGGCACGGCCGCGCCCCAAACCCCTCCGCGCCCACATCGCCTGCATGGAAGGAACGGATCCCAGCATGGCTGCGACCATCACCCGAACCGTCGACGCCCGCGGCAGCTTCTGCCCGGGCCCGCTCATGGAGCTCATCCGCGCGATCAAGGAGTCCGACATCGGCGAGACGATCGCCGTCTGGTCGGCCGACAAGGGCAGCAAGATCGACATCCCGAAGTGGATCGAGAAGGCCGGCCATACGCTCGTGAGCGTCGAGTCGAAGGACGGCTTCGACGAGATCGTCGTCACGAAGGCCCGATAGGCACCATGCAGCGCGTCGTCATCCTGGGCGGCGGCGTCGGGGGAACCCTCGCCGCGAACCTCATCGCCCGGAAGCTCAAGCGCCTCATCGCCGCGGGCGACGCGAAGGTCACCGTCGTCGACGAGACCGGGCAGCACGCGTATCAGCCCGGCTACATGTACATCGCCATGGGACACGAGCGACCGGAGAGGCTCCACCGACCGGAACGCTCGCTCCTCGATGCGAACGTCGACCTCGTGGTCGACACTGTCGTGCGGATCGACCCGGAGACGTCGCTCGTCGAGCTGGGATCGGGCGGGAAGGTCCACTTCGACCAGCTCGTCATCGCGACCGGCTCGCGGATCCTGCCGGAGACGATCAAGGACTTCGCGACCGAGGCGTACCACTTCTACACGGCCGAGGCCTCGGCCCGGCTGCGGAAGGCCCTCGATGCGTTCACGGGCGGCAAGCTCGTGATCGGGATCGCCGGCATCCCCTACAAGTGCCCGCCGGCTCCGCTCGAGGTGGCCTTCCTGGTCGAGGCGGAGCTCCGCGCCCGCGGCCTCCGCGAGAAGACCCAGCTGACCTTCCTCTCGCCGATCAACCGCGCGTTCACCATCGAGAGCGTCAGCGACATGGCCACCCCGATCTTCGCGGAGAAGGGGATCGACCTCCAGCTCCTCGCGGGCGTGGACTCCATCGACGCCGAGCGCAAGGTCGTGATCACGGACGCGATGGAGGAGTACCCCTACGACCTCCTGATCTGCGTGCCGCCGCACAAGGGCGCCCAGGTGGTGATCGACTCCGGCCTCGCCCCGAAGTCGGGCTGGCTCCCGACCGACCGGAGCACGCTCCAGGTCAAGCACCTGGTGGCATCGAACACGCCCGACGCCGAGATCCCGCGCTACCCGAACATCTATGCCCTCGGCGACGCCACGGACCTGCCGCTCTCGAAGGCCGGCTCGACGGCCCATTTCGAGGCTCCGGTCGTCGCCGAGCGCGTGAGCGCCCGCGTCATGGGCCGAGAGCCCGAGGGCAAGGACGCCGCGTACACCGGCAAGGTGATGTGCTTCTTCGAGGTCGGGGACGGCAAGGGCACGCTGCTCCAGTTCGACTACGACCACCCGCCGAAGCCGCCCAAGCCGAACCAGCTGTGGCACCTGGGCAAGATCATCTTCAACAAGACCTATTGGCACACCGTCCCGAAGGGCCGCGTCTGACCCCGCAGCGTCGCGGGGAGATGCCGACGAGCGCACGGCACACGCCCGGGATGGCCCACCCTTCCGGCTGATCCGGGCATGAAACGGCCGGGCTGACAGACCGATGTCGGCCCGGCCGTGCTCGTTCCCGTCCCGGCGCGGTCGGCACGTGGGAGGGGCCTGACCGATGCGACGCCGGGTCCGCCCGCGTCCCCGCCCGGCCCGCTGGCCGTCCGGCCCGCTGGCCGCTCGGCCCGTTGGCCGCAGCCCGCTGGCCACTCGGCCCGCCGGCGTTCGAGGCCACTCCTACAATGGCGGGCATGACGGACTCCCGCTCCACCGATGCCGCCCCGGCCGGCCGCGTCTTCCCGCGCGTCTTCGGGCGCACGCTCCCGATCGTCGAGCGCGGCGAGGGCGCGACGCTCCATGCGTCGGACGGCCGGACGTACCTCGACGCGGCCGGCGGCGCGATCGTCGTGAATGTCGGGCACGGCCGACGCAGCGTCGCCGACGTCATGGCGGCACAGACGGCCCGCGTTGCCTACGCCCACGGGACGGCGTTCACGAGCGCGGCGCTCGAGAAGTACGCCGCCGAGCTGGGGGCGATCCTCCCGCTCGACGCCCCTGCCATCTACCCGGTCTCGGGCGGCTCGGAGGCGATCGAGACGGCGCTCAAGATGGCCCGCGCCTACCACCTCGCGCGCGGCGAGAGCGGCCGGCAGATCGTGATCTCGCGGTGGGGGAGCTACCACGGCAACAGCCTCGGCGCGCTCGACCTGTCCGGCCGCCAGCCGCTGCGACGCCCGTACGAGGCGTGGCTGGGCCGTTTCCGGCACGTGTCGGCCGCCTACCCGTATCGGGCCGGGGAGCCGCGCTCGAACGCGCTGGCCGATGTCGGTGAGCTGACGGCCGAGCTGGAGCGGATGATCCTCGCTGCCGGCCCCGGAACGGTCGCCGCGTTCGTCGCCGAGCCGATCGTCGGGGCGACGCTCGGCGCGGTCGTGCCGCCGGCCGGCTACTGGCCGGCGATCGCCGACGTGTGCCGCCGCCACGGCGTCCTCCTCGTCGTCGACGAGGTGATGACGGGCTTCGGCCGCACCGGCCGCTGGTTCGGGGTCGACCACTGGGGGATCCGGCCGGACCTGCTCGTGGCCGCGAAGGGCGCCACCTCCGGCTACTGGCCCTTCGGGTTCGTGGCGGCTGCCGGACCCGTCTTCGAGACGATCGCAGCGAGCGGCTTCGTCCATGGCTTCACGTTCAGCCATTCGATCACCGGCGCGGCCGTCGCGCGCGAGGTCCTGCGGATCCTGCGCGACGAGGATCTCGTCGCGGCTTCGGCGTCGAAGGGCGACCGGCTGCTGGGGCTGCTCGCCGAGCGGCTCGCCGATCACCCGCACGTCGGCGAGATCCGGGGCCGGGGCCTGCTCGTCGGCCTCGAGATGGTCGCGGATCGCTCGACCCGCGCGCCGTTCCCACGGGCCGAGCGTCGGACCGAGGCGCTCGTCCTCGCCGCGCGCGAGCGCGGGGTGCTGGTCTACTCGGGCACCGGCAACGCGAACGGCGTCGACGGCGATCTGATCCTTCTCGGGCCGCCCTTCGTCGTCACCGACGACGAGCTGGTCCGAATCGCCGACGGCATCGCCGGCGCCGTGAACGCCGCGACGCTCGTCGCGGCCGGCTGAGCCTCGCCCGCGTCTCTCGGGCCGGGTCGGGGTCGGCGGGCGGCGGTCAGCGACCCGGCGCGATGCCCCGCCGCAGGATCACGAGACCGGCGAGCACGACGAGCCCCGGCACCAGAAGGTCGCCGAGCGACGGGAAGCCGGGGATCACGCTGCCGAGCGCGCCCCACCCGCCCCACACGATGAAGAACGCGCCGACCCACGCCTGCCAGCCAAGGCCGCGGCCCCGTCGGGCCCGAAGTGCCGCAAGGACCAGCAGGGCAAGGCCCGCGCCGAGCGTGCCCCAGCCGACGGTCTGCAGCCCGACGATCTCGGCCGCGAACCGGAAGGCGCCGTAGCCCGCCAGAACCGCGCCGGCGTTGAGGGCCCACGCCCCGGCTCGCCCGGTCGCGACCCAGGCCAGGAGCACGCCGCCTGCGAGCGCCAGCCCCAGCGAGCCGAGGATCCGTACCGCCGGGACGAACTGCTCGAGGACGAGATAGACCCCGATCGCGAGGAGCCCGACGCCGATCCAGAGGCCGAGCCGGCCGGCCTCGGCCTGTCCCAGCGACCACCCCACGGCACGAGCGGCGGGACCTTGCGGCTTCGCACCGCGCGGCTTCGCGCCGCGCGGCCGACCGGCTGTGCCGCCAGCCGAGGTCCCGCCGGGCGTCCCGCCAGGCGAGGTCCCGCCGGGCGTCCCTCCCGGGCCCGAGCGAGTTCCAGCCGCCGCCGCGGGCCCGTCGAGGACCTCGCCCTTGAGGGCGCGGAAACGCTGGTCGAGGTCGTCGTCGGAGGGTCCGGGGCCGGTCACGACGGCAGCCTAGCGCAGCGGGCTGCCGATGATTGCCCCATCGCCGTCGCCAATCGGGCCGCTCGCTGCCGGGCACGCCGGGCCCGGACGTCCGTCCGTCGGTCGGGTCGTTCGGCGGCTGGCCCTGGTCGGGTTCCGCGTGCGAGAAACCGACCCGGTCCGCGATTCGGCCGAGGGGACCCGGCGCCCACCAGTTCCAGCGCCCGAGCAGCCGCATCACGGCCGGGACGAGCAGCACGCGCACGATGCTCGCGTCGATCGCGACCGCGATCGCCATCCCGACGCCGATCGACTTGATCGTGACCTCGTCGGCGAGCACGAAGGCGGAGAAGACGGTGACCATGATCAGGGCGGCACCCGTGATCACGCGCGCGGTGCGGACCACGCCTTCGACCACCGCGGCGGTGTTGTCGGCGGTGCGGCGCCATGCCTCCTGGATCCGCGAGAGGAGGAGCACCTCGTAGTCCATCGAGAGCCCAAAGATCACGCAGAACATGATGATCGGGATCCCGGCCACGGTGAATCCGGGCGACTGGAACGCGAGGGGACCGGACAGGTTGCCGTCCTGGAAGATCCAGACGAGCGCGCCGAAGCTCGCCGTCGCAGACAGGAGCGTCATCAGGACGGCCTTGAGCGGCAGGACCGCCGACCCGAAGAGCAGGAAGAGGATCAGCGCGGTGGCCAGCATCGTCCAGCCCACCGCGAACGGGAGGCGGTCCGCCTGGCCGGCGAGGAAGTCGGAGCCGAGCGCGGCGGTCCCGCCGAGCGCCGTCCGCGTGATCGGCGAATCGACGGGCAGCGCGCGGATCAGCGGCACCATCGAGGTCGCCTCGGGCCGGGACGCCACGTATGGGCTGATCGCGTCGATGCGGACCGTGTTCCCCGAGACATAGCGCGCCAGCAGGGTGTCGACGCCCGCGGGGCGCTGGGCCGCCGGCATCGCGAAGAGCGCCTGCACCTGCGCCGGCGGCAGCGTCGTCCCGGTGCGCGGGTCGACGATCGTGAAGAAGCTCTCGACGCGCGACACCCCACCGACTGCCGCGAGGCGGCCGGCGTACGCCTGCAGGGCGGCGATCCCGGCCGGGCTCGTCGGCGGGGCCGACAGGTCGGCGAGGATCGTCATCGGGGTCGTCTCGCCGGGCGCGAAGTCCGCCTGGAGCGCCACGAACGTGTCGCGGCTCTCCAGGCCGACCGGGAGGACCTCCGCGCCGGGGACGCCCTGCTCCATGCCGAGGAAGGGTGTTCCGAGCGCGAGCAGCACGATCACGATCGGGACCATGACGCGCCACGGATGGGCCATCACGCGGCGGGCCACGCGTCCCCAGCGGCTCGGGTGGTCCGGGTCGGTCGCCTCCAGGACCACCTCGGTCTCGGCGATCGGGCCGCGCTCGCCCCGCAGGCGGTGTCGCAGGCCGGCGAGGCTCAGGCGGTTCACACGGTGCCCGAGCATCCCGAGGATGGCGGGCAGGAACGTGAGCGCGAAGAAGACCGAGCACGCGACGACGAGGGCGCTCCCGAGCCCGATCGATCGGATCGTCGCGAACGGGAAGACCATCAGGCCCGAAAGCCCGATCGCCACGGCGATCCCCGAGAACATGACCGCCTTCCCGCTGGTGGCCACGGCCCGGGCGACGGCATCACCGACCTCGCGCCCGCGGGCGAGCTCCTCGCGGAACCGGCTGGTGATGAACAGCGAGTAGTCGATGGCGAGGGCCAGGCCGAGCATCGAGGCGATGTTGAGCACGAAGACGCTCATCGTCGTGAGCTGGGCGACCCAGTAGACGAGCCCGAGCGACGTCGGGATCGCGAGGCCGGCCACCAGCAGCGGCATGCCAGCAGCCATCGCGGACGTGAAGACGAGGAAGAGCACGACCGCAACGATCGGCAGGCTGACGAGCTCCGCCCGTTCGAGGTCGGTCTCCGCCTGTTTCGAGGTGTCGATCGTGAACGGCGCGTAGCCCGACACCGCGACCGTGTAGCCGGGCGGCGGGGCGAGGGTCGCGCGCAGGGCCGGATACAGCGGCACCGATTCCTCGTCGGTCACCGCGAGGTTGATCACGATGTAGGCCGCGTCACCCTTCGTGCTCACGAAGCGCCGGTCTCCGGTCTCGGCATAGCCGACGATGGACGTGACGTTCGGGTCCCTGCGGAGCCCTGCCGTCGCGGTCGCGATCGCCGCCTGGAAGTCCGGCGGACGTCGCGTCTGCGGACGTTGCGTCTGCGGACGGCGCCCCTGCGCCCGGCTGGGTCCGCGCGAAGAGCGCGACGAGGCTGCTCTTGCCGCCGCCGAACTGGGAGGCCAGGCGCGAGTCCACCTGGGACGACTCGGAGAGCGGGTCCAGCCAGCCGCCCGAGCTCAGCTTGCCCGAGGCGCGGCTGGCGAACGGCAACGCGACGATGGCGACGATGAGGGCGACGAGGGCGACGATCCGGCGGTGTCGGTAGACGAACGCGCCCCAGCGCTGGAACATGGACGGACCTCGATCGGCGTGGGGAGCACGGTTGCGCCGTGCCCCGGGACGGGGCCGGACGGCGTGGATCCCTCGTCGTGCCGGCCTCAGGATACCCGCCGTCGGCGCGCGCCGAGACGCCTCGCCGGCGCCCGCCAGACCCTGTCCAACCGGCACGTGCCAGCTTGACCGCGAGTCCGACACGACCCTCCGGGGCCACCACCGGGCTCGTTGATCCGGCGACCTGCCGCGGCCGGAGCCGGCCAGGCATCCCGAGTCACGGCTCGGACCATCGTCGGCCGGTCTGGCACACCCGGACGCGATCCGCGGAGAGGACGTGCACCCAGCTATCAACACGGTGTATAGTCGGGCCGATGAGCCTTTCGCACGCGCTGCTCGGGCTGCTCGAGGACCGTCCACTGCATGGCTACGAGCTCAAGCGGCGCTTCGACGTCGTGGTCTCCCCGGGGAGACCGCTCGCGTTCGCGCAGGTCTACGCGACGCTGAGCCGGCTGGAGCGCGACGGGCGCGTGATGGTCACCGGCGTGGAGCGGGCCCATGGCCCGGACCGCAGCCGCTACGCGATCACCGGGCCAGGTCGCGACGAGCTGGAGCGATGGCTGGACGAGCCGGTTCCGCCGGAGCCGAACCTGCAGAGCGCGCTGTTCGTGAAGGTCGCCATCGCGGCTCTCGGCGGTCGGTCGGTCCAGGAGGTCCTGGACCGCCAGCGGCGGGCGCACCTCGCGCGGATGCGCGAGCTGACGGAGATCAAGCGGGCCTCCGACCTGCCGGTCGCGCTGCTCGCCGACTACGCCCTCTTCCACCTCGAAGCCGACCTGCGCTGGATCGAGATGACCGGCGCGCGGATCGACGAGATCCGGTCGCGGGTGACCGCTGCCCGGGTCGCCGAGCCCATCCAGGAGACGTGATGTTCGACCGAGACCGCGGCCCGCTCGATGCTCGCCGCCACTGACGCCGGCTCGTCCGGCTTCCTTCTCGCAGCGCCAGCAGGCTCCTGCCACCCTGGCGGCGCGAGACGTCACCAAGCGATTCGGCCAGACGGACGCGCTGCGCGGCGTCGACCTGGTCGTGGCGCCGGGTGAGATCGTGGCCGTCATGGGCCCGTCGGGTTCGGGCAAGTCGACGCTCCTCCACTGCCTGGCGGGCATCCTGCGGCCCGAGGCGGGCGAGGTCTGGTTCGAGGGCCGCCGAATCGACGACCTCTCCGATCCCGAACGGAGCGCCCTCCGGCGGGCCTCGTTCGGGTTCGTCTTCCAGTTCGGTCAGCTCGTCGCCGAGCTTCCCGCCGCCGAGAACGTGGCCCTGCCCTTGCTCCTCGCCGGCTGGTCGCGGCGGGCGGCGCTGGCCGAGGCCGAGTCCTGGTTCGAGCGCCTCGGCATCGGCGGGCTGGAGGGCCGACGTCCCGGCGAGCTGTCCGGCGGCCAGGCGCAGCGTGTCGCCCTGGCCCGGGCGTTGGTGGCGCGGCCACGCGTCGTCTTCGCCGACGAGCCGACCGGTGCCCTGGACTCGCTCGCAGGCGAGCAGGTGATGGACCTCCTCACCGCAACCGCCCGACGGGACGGCGTCAGCGTGGTCCTCGTCACGCACGAGCCGCGCGTGGCTGCGTACGCGGATCGCGAGGTCATCGTCCGCGACGGCCGGATCTCGTTCGACGCCGCCGTCCCGGCGGTCGCAGCCGTCGCGCGGGCATGATCCGCATGGGGGCCCGGCTGGCCCTGGCCGGTGGGCGCAGCGCGCTGGTCGCGGTGGTCATGACGGCGGTCGCGGTCGCCATCGGGACGGCGATCCTCCTGTTCGCCCTGAGCTTCGAGCCCGCTCTCCAGACGCGCTACGCGCACATCGCCTGGCGCGATACGCCCGGCGAGGTCGACACGACCGCCTCGGCCACCCGAGGCCTGCTGATCGACAGCACGGACGACCGCTTCGAGGGCCAGGAGGTCGTGGCCGTGGAGGTCGCCGCGCTGTCTGCGGACGCGCCGGTCCCGCCCGGGATCCCGGCCGTGCCCGCCCCCGGCGAGGCGTACCTCTCGCCGGCCCTGGCGAGCCTCGTGGCCCGGACGCCGGCGGACGAGCTGGGCAACCGGTTCGGGCGCGTCGCGGGCACGATCGGCGACGCGGGCCTCAAGGCGCCCGACGAGCTGGCCGCGGTGGTCGGCGTCGAGCCCGCGCCACTCCAGGCGGCCGGCGGGCGCGCCGTGACTCGACTCGACACGGAACCGAGAATCCCGCCCGTCCCGCCGATCCTGCGGCTCCTGATCCTCGTGGTCGTGATCGGCGCCCTGGCGCCCGTCGCCGTGTTCGTGGCGACCGCGACGCGCCTGTCCGCGGCGCGCAGGGAGCGGCGACTGGCGCTGCTCCGCCTGATCGGGGCGACGCCGGGCCAGGTCTACCGGCTGGCCGCCGGCGAGGCACTCGTAGCGACCGTTCCGGGCGCCGCGGCGGGTGCCCTCCTGTTCTGGATCCTGCGTCCCGCGGTGGCCCTGGTGCCGCTGGATGGACTCGGCTGGTTCCCGTCGGCGATCGTCCCGTCCGCGGCATCCGCCGCCGCGCTGCTGTTCGCCGTGCAGGTCGTCGGCGTGGTGGCCGCGATGGTCGCCCTGCGACGGGTGTCGATCTCGCCGCTGGGAGTCACGCGACGCCAGTCGACCCGTCCCCTGCGCCGGCTGCGACTGCTGCCGCTGGCCCTGGGCCTGGCCGCCCTGGTTGGCGGCCTCGTCATGCTCCGCGACGGTGCGGAGCGTGACCTCCCGCTCTACGTGACCCTGGGTGGGTTCCTCACGGTGATCATCGGCATCGTCGTCGCCGGACCATGGCTCACGATGCTGGTCGGGCGG
The DNA here is from genome assembly GCA_963850035.1 of uncultured Chloroflexia bacterium. GTDB lineage: Bacteria > Chloroflexota > Limnocylindria > Limnocylindrales > CSP1-4 > CTSoil-043. The sequence goes on from CAWKJP010000022.1 coordinate 66,371, forward strand.
ATCCTCGCCCGGCTGGCCCGCGGCGCCAGCGCCCTGCTCGCCGCCCGACGGCTGGTGGACGACCCGCGGGCTGCCTTCGGAGCGATCGCCGGGGTCGTGATGGCCGTCTTCGTCTCCGCCGTCTTCTTCACGGTCGCGGCCTACGCGCGCGACGCGCACAGTCGATACGTCGACGTGGCCCTGGCGCCGGGGTCGATGACCTCGACGGTTCCCACCGGGTCGGGCTCGGTGCCCGATCGCCTTGCTACCCAGCTCCGCGCGGTGCCGGGCGTCACGGCCGTCGCCGTGCTCCGCCAGGGCGTGCTCTCGGGCCCCGACGGGAGGGACCTGCAGGCAGCGATCGTCGACTGCCGGGACCTGGCGGTTTCGGTGCTGATCTCGCCCGGCTGTTCGGCGCCCGTCATGTCCCGCGACCCGGCGGCGATCGTGCCCGGCACGACCTACACGTTCGAGGGCCTGATGCCGGGCGCGACGGGCGACACGCCCGCGGACCAGCGGATCGACCTCGCATCGTCGGGCGCCTCGGTCGCCGCCTTCCGGGTGGAGGGCGGCACCGGCGGCTCGATCCCGGACGTCCTGCTGTCGCCGGCGCTGGTGCGGGACGGCGGGTCCGGCTTCGCGGCGACGGGGCTGTTCGTGGCGACCGATGGGTCGGCCCGGACCCAGGAGCTGGCCCGAACGCTGATCCGGCAGGCGCTGCCGACGGCTCTCGCGTGGACGGGCGCGGAGATCAGCCAGTCCGGGATCTCATCGATCGACGAGCTGGGCAGGATCGTCATCCTCGGTCTCCTGGGCACGATGGTCATGGCCGGCTGCAGCCTGGCCGTCGCCACCGCCAGCGGGCTGATCGAGCGGCAGCGGCCGTTCGCGCTGCTCCGCCTGACCGGGATGCCGACGAGCCGGCTGCGGTCCATCGTGGCGATCGAGGCGGCCGCGCCGCTGGGCATCGCGGCGCTGGTCAGCGCCGGGCTCGGACTCATGGTGGGGCAGCTCGTGCTGCGGCTGACGGGGACCGACGCGATTCTCCTGCCCGACGTCAGCTCGATCGTCGTGCTCGTGCTTGGCGTTGGCGCCGCGCTGGCAATGGTGGGCCTCACGCTGCCGATGATCGGCCGGCTCACGGACACGGAGGCGACCCGCTTCGAGTAGCGACGCCCTCGGCGAACCGCGCCGGGGCGGTCGGGCCGTCGACGCAGCCGGTGGCCCCCCGGCGCTGTCGAGGTCAAACGACGCCGATGAGCCGGCCCTATGATCCGGTGATGGCCCCCTACGTTCAGACCGTGCTGGGCCCGGTCCCGCCGGACGCGCTCGGATTCGTCCTGCCGCACGAGCACACCCGCTGCGTGCTCTGGCAGATCCCCGGTCGCTGGGACTACTGGGAGCTGACGGGCGAGGACGACCTGATCCTGCCCGAGCTCGCCCGCTTCCGGGAGCTGGGCGGGACGTGCCTGGTGGACGTCACGCTCGACGCGATCGGCCGCGACCCCGAGCGCCTTCGCAGGCTGGCGACGGCCTCCGGCCTGCACCTCGTCATGGGATCCGGCTGGTATCGGGGCGCCTACTACCCGCCGGACGCGCTCGTCGACCGGCGGTCCGTCGCGGAGCTGGCGGACATCCTCGTCGGTGAGATCCTCGACGGCGCCGACGGGACGCCCGTTCGGCCCGGGATCATCGGCGAGATCGGGTCGGACAAGCCGTGGCTGTCCGCCCAGGAAGAGCGGGTCTTCCGGGCAGTCGGGCGGGCGTCGCGCGCGACGGGCCTGGCGGTGATGACGCACGCCGTGATGAGCGACGTCGGGCTCGCCCAGCTGCGGGTCCTCGAGGAGGCCGGTGCGGACCCGGCCCGGGTGGTCATCGGCCACGCCAATTCGTACCCGGTGCTCGATCACTGGCTGGCGATCCTGGAGCGCGGCGCCAGCATCGAGCTCGACTTCCTTGGCATGTCGTTCACGCCCCAGGAGCGCGAGGCCGAGCCGCGGCTCATCCCGCTCCTGCTGGACCTGCTGGGACGGGGCCTGGCGGACCGCGTCCTCCTCTCACAGGACGTCTGCCACAACGAGCAGCTCCGCCACTACGGCGGGAACGGCTACACGTACCTCCAGGAGTCGTTCCTGCCCACGCCTCCGCGGCAGCCGGCGTCGGCGACGCCGAGATCAGGCAGATGACGGTGGGCAACCCGCGTCGGCTGCTGACGATCGGCTGATCAGCCCTCGAGCGCGGCGTCGATCGAGAGGGCGACGTTGCCCTTCATCAGCCTGGAGATCGGGCACCCATCCTTGGCTGCTGCCGCGAGCGACGCGAACGTCGTGGCATCGATTCCGGGGACCACGCCCCGGACGGTCAGCGCCGACGAGATGACCGTCCAGCCGGTCTCGACCTTGTCGAAGGTGACGACCGCCCCGACCTTCAGCTCGGTCGGCGGCGTTCCGTTTCGCGACAGGCTTCCCGACAGCGACATCGAGTAGCAGGACGCGTGGGCGGCCGCGACGAGCTCCTCGGGGCTCGTCCGCCCGTTCGCTTCCTCGGTCCGCGAGGCCCAGCTGACGGGCAGGCCGGTTATCGACCCGCTCGTCACGTCGTTGATCATCCCGCTGCCTTCTGCCAGGGATCCGGTCCAGGTTGCTTCTGCCCGTCGCACGGCGGCCATCGTGTCCTCCACGGAGTGAGGGTGGGTGATCTCGACGCTGGATCGTCCCACAGCCGGGCCGTGGGTGCCGGCGTTTCGATACCGCGGTGCCGATTGGCACCGCAGAGACAGGCTCGACAGTCCGTCGTACCATTGCGCCTTGCGCTGCAATCGCATCCCGCGGTCGGCCCAACTCCGGGCCGCTCGTGCGCCGCTCGCTTTCGCCCTCGTCCTCGCCCTTGCGGCGGTCGTCGTGCCGGCCGGCCCCGCTGTGCACACGGCGACCGCGGCGACCCGGACGATGATGACGACCGTGCAGGCAGCCGACCTGAGTCCTTCCGCGGCGGAGTCGACGCTCGTGGCGCTGATCACCGCGGACCGGGCAGCGGTGGGCCTCGCGCCCCTCCGGGTCGACCCGCGCCTCTCGGCGATCGCGCACGAGCGCTCCGCATCCATGGCGGCCGCCGGCCAGCTGAGCCATGTCCAGTCGGACGGCAGGACGATGGTCGACCTGATCCAGGCGGCCGGCATCGCCTGGTACTCGGCGGGGGAGACGATCGGCTGGAACAACTACCCGTTGCTCGCCGATTCGACGAGCGTGGTGAACCAGGGCTGGATGGGGTCGCCGGAGCACACGGCGATCATCCTCTCGACCTCCTACAACTATCTCGGCCTCGGCCTGGGCATCAGCGCCACGGGTGACCGCTACTGGACGGCGATCTTCCTGCGCGGACCCGACATCACCCCGCCCTGGGCGACGATGAGCGCGCCCGCCACCGGCTCGTTCGTGGCGCTCGCGTCTCGGGGCCAGGCCCTCCGGGTGACCTGGGGCTGGGCCGGCGGCGACCGGCCGCTGGCCGCGCTCACCGCGGGGCTGCGCTCGTTCGACGTGCAGCGCCAGGTCGACGGCGGAGCCTGGGTCTACGTCCGGACGTCGACGACCAGCCGCTCCTGGTCGAGCGCGATCCGCGTGGGCCACCGCATGGCGGTCCGGGTGCGAGCCCGCGACCGGGCCGGCAACATCGGGAGCTGGTCGTCGCCGGTGAGCGTGTCGGCCTGACGGTCAGCCGGCCCGGGCCACGGCCCCCGCGAGGGCTCGGCTGGCCCGATCGCGCGGGAAGGTGACGCGCGTGGCCCGCCCGAACGCGCGGTAGGCGTCGAGCGCCGCGGCAAACGCCGGCACGAACCCTTCGGCGCCGAGCGGGTCGAAGTCCCCCTCCCACCACGTCCCGAGCACGCGGACCGCCCGCGCCCCGCGATCGAAGCGCGGCTCGATCCGGCCCACCAGCCGATCGCCGAACAGGATCGGCAGGACGTAATAGCCCCAGCGCCGCCGTGCCTGCGGGACGTAGACCTCCCAGACATAGTCGAAGTCGAACAGCCCCCGCAGGAGGTCACGATCCCAGCACAGCGGGTCGAGCGGGGCGAGGAAGCTCACGGCCGGCGCCACCCCTCCGGGAGGCCCATCGGAAGCGACCTCGTCGATGGCCTGGTCGAGCCACGGCAGGTCCGACGCGACCACGAGGCGCGGGCCGCGCAGCCCATCGACGGTCACCGGGACCAACGATCCGTCGGCGATGAGCTCCGCACGGAGCGCGGCGCGAGCCGGGAGGTCGGGCCGTGCCGGGTCCGCGGCGGCGCGGCCGAGGCCCAGCCAGAGCTCGCCCTGCCCGGCCATGCCCAGGAGCCCGTTCGCGCGGTAGCGCGACAGCAGCCGGTGGCGAATCTGGTCGTGGATCGAGGGACGCTGGGCCAGCAGGTCCGCTGGGAAGAGGCGCTCCATCAGGTCGTAGATGCGCCGGTTCCCGTCCCGGCGCGCGATCCCAAGGATCCCGGCCTCGGCGAGGGCCTCGAGGATCGCTCGAACGGGGTTCGTGGGCCGCCAGTACCAGTCGATCGCGACGCGGGGCTCCACGTCCGTGGAGGAGAGCGGGCCGTCACGGCGGATGCGGCCCAGCAGCTCCTCCACGAGCGGGGCGTGCTCGTCGAACGCGGCGTCGTCATGCCGTGCCCTTGCCCGTTCCCAGGTCAGCCGGTAGAGCGGGAGCTCCGCGGTCGGCAGGATGCTCAGGCCCTTGTTGTAGGCCTCGAACAGGAGCCGCCGCTCGTAGAGGAGCGCGTCGGTCATCTCGCGGCGATAGCCGGCGATCCGCGCCTGGAGGACCAGGTCGTGGTTGCGGCCCGCGATCTCGAGCGGGTCGAACTGGAGCGAGCCGAGCCGATCGATGACCGCCATCACGCTCGACTCGCCGGCCGGCAGGGCTCGCGGCGGGGCCAGCAGGTGGCGCAGGACCAGGAAGCGCCGGGCGACTGCGGCAGAGAGCGGCCGGGGCGCCATGCCGCCTGGCCCGCCGGGCACCGGAGGACGCGGCGCCCGCGCGGCGGCCGTCGGCGCGGCGGGCGTCGGCCCCGATACGGGACCCGTCGGGGCGGGCGTGGACCGCGAGGTCGGCCCGGTCGCGGCGCGGGTGAGGTTCGGCATCACCGCGGATCGTAGTGGGTCGCGCGACCCGGGCGGTGGGCGCCCGAGGCGTGGTTTGCGCCCGGAGCCGGGCGGTCGCAGGCGCCCCGAGGTGGGCGGTCGGCGCCGGAGCCTCGCCGACCCAATTCCTTCGCATCTCGGATATCATTTGTCTCAGGCCAACGATCGAGGAGGAATCTCCCGCCATGCCGCCCGATGACGCGGACCGCTCCGCAAGGATCGATCGTGTCCTTGCGTCCTACGACCTGCTGATGCATCGAATCGCGTCATCGCACGCGCCAGACCTCATGGAGGTGGGCGTGACGATGTCCCAGGCCAAGGTCATGTACCTGGTCGCGGCCGGCCAGGGGATGCGCATGTCGGAGCTCGCCGCCCACCTTGGGGTGTCGATCTCCACCATGAGCGGCCTCGTCGACCGGCTGGTCGAGCACGAGCTCCTCGCGCGGCACGACGACCCGGCAGACCGGCGCCAGGTGGTCGTCACGCTGACCGCCACCGGACGCGCACATCTCGAACGCTTTCGCGAGCTCAATGCGGCCGGGATGCGGCGGCTCCTGGCCCGCCTCGCGGACGCCGACCTCGACGTCGTCGAAGAGGCGACCCGCCTGCTGGCCGCCGCCGCTGCCGACGACCTTCCCATGACCGGCATCGGCGCCAATCCCCGCCAGGTCCAGGCTTCCACGCTTCCGGGAGACCACTCGTGAGTCGACTCAGCGAGCTTGCCGTCAGCAAGCGGAGCGTTGCGCTCCTCCTCGCCATCGCCCTGTTCATCGCCGGCATCTCGGCCTGGGGCAGCCTCAAGCAGGAGCTGCTGCCGGACATCGAGCTGCCCGTGATCACCGTGATCGCCGCGGACCCTGGGGCCGGTGCGTCCGACGTCGCCGACCAGATCGCGAAGCCGATCGAGCGGGCGATCGGCGGCATCCCGCGCCTCGAGCGGGTCCAGTCGACCTCGGCCAACTCGATCGCGCTGGTGGTTGCCCAGTTCTCCTACGGGACGAACGTGAAGGACACGAAGGCCGCGATCGCCCAGAACGTCTCGGCGCTGAAGCTGCCCGCGAACGTCACGCCGCAGGTCAGCTCGCTCGACATCAACGCGTCGCCCGTGATCATCGCCTCGATCTTCGGCTCGGGTCCCAACGGCCTGACGGCCGCCGCCAAGGTCGCCGCTGCCGAGGTCGTGCCGGATCTCCAGGCCCTCGACGGCGTTGCCTCGGTCGACCTTGCCGGCGGGCTCACGTCCCGGGTCGTGGTGACGCTGGATCCGGCCCGGATGGCGGCCGCCGGCGTCTCGATCGATGCGGTCCAGGGCGTGCTGACGGCCAACAACCTGACCCTTCCGGCCGGCCAGCTCCCGACCGGGACCAACCAGATCCCGGTCTCGACCTCGGGCTCGTTCACGACGCTCGACCAGATCCGCGGGCTCGTCGTGAGCGTGCGACGGCCGAGCCTCGCTGCCGGGGCGGGCGCCGGCGGCCAGGCCGGTCCGGCCGCGACCGGATTCGCGAGCATCCCGAACATCCTCGGGCTGCGGACGGCCGTGAGTGCCGCAGTGAGCGCCGCCGCAGCGGCTGCAGCTGCGGCGGCGCCGCCGATCCGGATTCACATCGCCGACATCGGCAGCGTGGACGTGGCCGAGGTCGCGACGACCGGCTACGCGCGCACCGACGGCGAGCCCTCGCTGACGATCACCGTCAGCAAGAACGCGAACGCCAACACGGTGGACGTCGCCGACGCCGTCGGGGCGAAGCTCGCGGCGATCGCCGCGCTCCACCCGGAGCTCAAGGTCGTCACCGTTTCCGACCTCTCGACGTTCATCAAGGAGTCCCGCGACGGCCTGCTCCGCGAGGGTGGCCTCGGGGCGCTGTTCGCGGTCCTCACGATCTTCCTGTTCCTGTTCAGCCTGCGCTCGACGCTGGTCGCCGCGGTGAGCATCCCGCTCTCCGTGCTGACCGCGCTGGTTGTCATGCAGGTCACCGGGATCACGCTCAACATCATGACCCTGGGGGGTCTGGCGGTCGCGGTCGGGCGCGTCGTCGACGACGCGATCGTCGTGCTCGAGAACATCTACCGGCATCGGGCGATGGGTGAGGACCGCATGACCGCGGTCCTGAACGGCCCGCGCGAGGTGGCCGGTGCGATCACGAGCTCCACGCTCACGACCGTCGCCGTCTTCCTGCCGATCGGGTTCGTGGGCGGAATCGTCAGCGAGTTCTTCCTGCCGTTCGCGCTCACCGTCACGTTCGCGCTGCTCGCCTCCCTCGTCTGCGCGCTGACGATCATCCCGATCCTGGCCTACCTCTTCATCGATCGGGTCAAGCTGGCCGTCGACGAGACCGGCGAGCCGAAGAACTCGCTCTGGGTTCGCGCTTATGCGCCGACGATCCGCTTCGTGCTGCGCAGCCGCCGGACCAAGCTGGGCGTCCTCGGGCTCGCGACGCTCCTCTTCCTCGCCTCCGTCTCGATCGTGGGGCGCCTGCCGACCCAGTTCATCTCGACCGGATCGGAGAAGGTCCTCCAGGTGAGCGTCGTCCCGCCGGCCGGCGCCAGCGGGCAGGCCGTGCTCGCCGCGGCGACCCAGGCCGAGACGATCCTCCGCACCGACCCGAAGGTGCAGCTCGTCGAGACGACCGTGCCGGGCGAAGGCGACACGGGCGCCTCCACGCTCTCGGCCGCCTTCTCGGGCCGGCCGGCGAACAGCGCCTCGATGGTGGTGCGGCTCGCGAGCGACGTCGACCTCGACGCCTACACGACGAAGGTCGGGGCGGAGCTCGCGCCGCTCAAGACGAACGGCTGGGACGTCAGCGTCGGCCAGGCGTTCGGGTTCTCCTCCAACAGCCTCTCGATCATCGTGAGCGCACAGGACACGACGGCCGTCGGGTCCGCGACCGACGCGATCCTCCGGGCGCTTCGGACCAACCCCGACCTCGTCAACGTGAAGTCGGACCTCGTGAAGGCGACGCCCCAGGTCGAGATCCGGGTCGACCCGAACAAGGCGCTCGAGGCCGGACTCACCGCGGCGCAGGTCGCGGGCCAGGTCCGCTCGGCCCTCGTGGGCTCGCTCGTCACGCGAATCCAGCTCGCGGACGGCGGCCCGATCGATCTCTACGTCCGGCTCGATCCGACGCGCGTCACGAGCGTCGCGGCGCTCCAGGCGCTTCCCGTCGGGACGGCCGCGAAGGTGCCCCTCAGCTCCATCGCGGACGTCGCCGAGGTCGCGACGCAGGGCAGCATCACCCGCATCGACCAGGCGCCATCCGCCTCGATCACGGCCGATATCACGAGCAAGGACACCGGCGGCGTCTCGCGGTCGGCCCAGCTCGCCGTCGACGCGCTGCAGACGGCCGGGACGATCCCGGCGAGCGTGGACGTCCGGTTCTCGGGTGTCACGCAGCAGCAGGGCCAGGCGTTCGGCGGGCTGTTCAACTCGATGGCCATCGCCGTCCTGCTCGTCTACGTGATGATGGTCCTCGCGTTCAACAGCCTCGTGACGCCGTTCGTCATCATGTTCAGCCTGCCGCTCGCCGCCATCGGGGTCTTCCCGGCGCTCCTCCTGACGGGCCGCGCGATCGGCGTGAGCGCCCTCATCGGGATCCTGATGCTGATCGGGATCGTGGTCACGAACGCGATCGTCCTGCTCGACCTCGTGGAACGGCTGCGTCGAAGCGGGCTGTCCACGACCGACGCCCTGGTCGAGGGCGGCAAGACCCGCGTGCGGCCGATCCTGATGACGGCGATCGCCACGATCCTGGCCCTGATCCCGCTCGCCGCGGGCTTCAACCAGGGCTCGATCATCGCCGCGGAGCTTGGCACGGTCGTGATCGGCGGCCTCTTCTCGTCGACGTTCCTGACCTTGATCGTCGTACCGGTCGTGTACTCGCTGATCGACGGCGGGAAGTCCATGATCGGGCGGAGGCGCGGCGTCGCGACACCCTGACGGGGCGACAAGGCGACGGAGCGACGTCCTCGCGGCGACGGCCCGCGGCGCGTCAAGTAGAGGCGTGGCGACACCGTCTGGCCGCGACACCGTCGCCGCTGGCCCCGGGAGCGGCTACCCGCCGATCGTCGCGACCGGGCTCAGCGCCCGCACACCGGTGCCGGCTGCCGACGCGATGAAGTCATACGTGCCGCCCTGGGAGATCGGGAACTGGGCCACCTGGACCAGCTTCCCGTTGAGCAGCGCCGGCTCGACGGACGGGGCAAGGCTGAGCGTCCCGGTCGTGGCGCTCGAGTCCCAGAACTGGAGCGCCGGCGTCGAGCCGGCCGGCGTCGTGAAGATGACCTGCATGAGGCCCGGCGAGATCGCGTTCGCGTACAGCAGGCCCACGTTGAAGTTCGTCTGGAGCGGCGGCAGCGTCGGCGGCGGGGTTGCCGACGGCGGGAAGATCCCGAAGATCCCAGCCGGGCAGTAGGCAGGGGCGGGCGCCACCGCGCACGCGCCCAGCAGGACGCTGATCTCCGACTGGGTCTGCAGGACGTGGAGGCCCACGATGTCCCACCAGTCCGGTGGCAGCCCCGGCCCGACCGGGCCGCTGGGCGGCATGGAGACGGTCGGGTTCGAGGACGGGAGCGCGACCGGGCTCGGCGACGGACCGCCGGCCGACGGCACCGGCGCGCTGGGGCTGGGAAGCGGCGACGGCGACGGCGAGGACGCGACGGCCGAGCGGCGAGGCTGCCGCCCGGAGACGGCGAGCCGCCCGGCGGGAGGCTCGGGCTCGAGCCCGGCGCGGTGGGTGACGGGTACGACGCGGGCGGCAGGATCGGGTACGTGGATGGTGTGTGGCCGCCCGGGAAGGCCCAGGCCGCGTCGACGAGCCCGCCGCCGAAGGCCGTGGCGAACGCCTCGACGACGTCGGCCGGCCACCAGCCGCCGCGGTACCCGGTCCACGTGGGTCCCAGCGGGTCGACCACGTAGTAGGCCGCGGGGCCGTCCGCGGACGCGGGCCGGAAGGCGTCGATGTAGATCGCATGGCCGGCCGTGAAGTTCTTCTGGAGCCGGAGATCGACCGGCACGTACGCGTAGGTGCCCTGGACGACGGCGCCGGCGCCCGCGTAGAGAAGCGCGCGAAGCTGCAGCGTCGTGATCGGCGCTTGGCTGAACGTGACGCCGTACCGTCCCATCGAGACCTCGAGGTCGGAAAGCGAGGTCCCGCCATCCTGGTCGGGCTGGAGCGCCCGAAGCTGCGAGCCCGTGCTGACGATCCCGAACCCGAGCCGGGCCAGCATCGCTCCGGCGGCCATCGTGCAGTTGAAGGACTGGAGCGGGCCCCCGTCGAACTGCGAGATGGGCACGACGCGCGGGAATCCCGACGCCGCGAGCCAGGCGGGACGGTAGGCGGGATCGCTCGGGATCGGTGCGGAGCCGGGCTCCGCGAATGCGACCAGCTGGAGCGTCGCGTTGTCGGGCAGCGCCGCCAGCTTGACCGGGGTCTGGTCGGGGATCGCGGCGATGCCGAACTGGGCAGCGGGCTGGTCGCCGGTGTCCGCCGTCAGCTGGTACGACACCGGCCCGGGCACGGCGCTCGATGCCGGCGGCGCCGTGATGGCGGCGACCCCGAACGCGCCGCCCGCGCCGATCACGGCCGCGAGGACGAACCGGATGATGATGCCGAGGGGAAGGGCCATCGGATCCTACGGGCTGAATATGTCGAGCGTGGCCTTGAACGAACGCCGAGTCGCCCCACCGTACGGGTCAACGGTCGTGACGGTGTAGGTCAGGTTGTTCGCGGAGCCGTAGAAATCGGTGCACCATGACGAGGTGACCGACGGGGAAACCGTCGCGGAATACGAGGTCCCCTTTAGCTGGAACCCGTCAGCCACTCCTGACTTTGACCGGACTCCGTCGGAGTCGGAGATCGTCCAGGCGACCTGCACCCGGAGTGGGCCGTTCGGGCTGTCCGGGTCCGAGGCCGTGATCGAGAACGTGACGGGTACCGCCGTCGGGCAGCCGCCCCAGGAGGGGACGCCGGAGGCCGCGTCTGCCGGTGGCTGGGAGAGGAACGCCCGGATGATCGCCGGCGTGTCGCACCGGACGACGCGAATCGACTGCGTGTCCGACGTGGTGCTGAGCCCCTTCGTATCGGTCGCGATGATCTGCCAGGTGAAGCTCCCGGGGCCTTGCGTCCCATCGTCGTTCGCGTTGATGAACGAGGTCCAGAGGTTGCCGGGAACGCCGGCCATGGGCCGCTTCACGCTCTGACCCGACTGGTCGGTGAAGACCAGCGTGGCCGAGGCGACGCCGTCGACGTCCGTGATCGTGGCGCTGATCTCGGTCCCGATCGGGCTTCCGCAGCCGCCGTTGAGGGGATCCGCGTAGAGCGTCGAGTTGCCCGCAGTCGGCCCGCTCGTGAAGGTCGGGCCGGTGTTGACGCAGAGGCTCACCGGGATCGGCAGTGCCCCGGACGTCGGGCTCTTCGTCGATGCCCCGCTTGCATCGAGGGCAACGGCATAGGCCGCAAAGTTGCCGGCGTTCCAGGGCCCGTTCGTCCTCGTGTCGACGGTGGCGGTCCATGTGCCGCTCTGGGCGGATCCGCTTGCGTTCTGCATCGGCAGCGGCCGGTAGGTGGACTCCCCGGGCTTTCGCCAGTAGAGCGTCGCCGAGGCGATGCCGCCGGCGTCCGACGCCTTGAGCGTGAACGTGACGGTCTGGGTCGCGGTCGGGCAGTACGCGCCCTGGTCGTAGCTCAGGGTCTTCGTCGATGCGGTGAGTCCGGCGATCACCGGCGGCAGGTTGGGTGTTGGGCTGGGGATCGGGGACGGCGACACGCCCGGCGACGGGCTTGGTGCCGGACTCGGGCTCGGGGAGGGCGAGGCGGCCGGCGAGGCAGACGGCTCGACCGATGGGCTCGGCTCAGGGGAGGCCACGACGGCCGTCGATGCCCCCGGCGTTGGGCGCGGCGTCGGCGTCGGCGGGGCCTCGCACGAGGCGACCGGCAGGCTCGCCGGGTCCGCCTCCAGCTGAAGCGGCCCAGCCTTCGTCCACGCGCGATCGAACGCCGGACCCGGGTAATAGACCTGGAGCCACGCGCTGTCCGCGCTCCGAGCGGTCACGAGGACCTTCTCGCCCTTCGGGATGGAGCCGATGACCGGCCCGGCGTCCGGGCAGGCGACCAGCTGGAGCCCGACCGGCGTCGGGACCGGCGCCGCACCCCCGCCCCCGACGTGGACCGCCCCCGTCGCGAGAAGCGTGCCGCTGCCGATGATCCCGACGATCAACCCGGTCGCGATGGCGAGCAGGCCGTTGGTGGCGACAGCCGCGGCGAGACCCGCGAGCGGGCCGCCTCCGCCCGCTGCTCCGCCCGCGCCGAGTCCCGCCACCCGATGCATCCTCCCCCAGGTCCGCCGCCGGGATGGGCTGCGGAGGCTGCGAGTCTACCCGGCACATGCTCGCTCGGGAAGGGCGTTCCGGGCAGATCGTCGAGAGCCGATGGACCGCCGGCACCGAGTGACCGGCGGGCGGACACGTCGGCCGGCCTCTCGTCGCGACGTGGCGGCCCCGCCGAAGCCCGACCTCAGAACGGCTGCAGGAATCGGACCGTGAGCCCGTTCCATCGGCGGCCCGGCGACTCCAGGCGCGCCAGCATGGTGTAGGTGCCCGCGACCCGCGCCCACGCCGCGCCGATCGGGGTCGGAGCCGCGATTCGGACGCGAGCACCCGCCGGGACGGTCATCGGCAGCCGAACCGTGCGGACGGTGTGCCCGCCGGGGTCCGCGATCCGCAGCGCCAGGACGCCGCGCTCCGGGATGGCTCCCGTGTTGTGCAGGGTCACGGCCGCGTCCACGACGACGCTCCCGCCCGGCGCCCGAACCTCGCGGACGGACGCCGTGACGGCCACCCGGCGGACCGGCGTCACGAAGGTCGAGCGGACCGAGGCCGCCAGCAGCCCGCGTGGGTCGGAATCGAGCGTCCACAGCCCGACGCCGGCGAGCCCGCGCGCGATCGCGAACCGGAACTTTGCGCGCATGGACGCGGCGTCCTCGAAGTGGACCTCGCGCCAGGTCCGCTCGGTGGCGTTCCAGTAGCGGAACCAGGAGCCGTCCGGCGTCACGTGCCGCACCACCTTCGGGTGCGCCGCCAGGAACGCGAGCGCGGAGCCGAAGGTGACGCCGCGGACGCCGCCCCAGCGTGCCAGGTTCGACTGGACCCGCGCCCCCGGCGCGGGTCCGACGACCGGCCACGAGTAGCCGTAGGCCGGCACGCCGAGGATCAGCTTCCGGACGGGCACCTGGAGGGCGTATCGGGAGACCGTGTCGGCGACGGTCTGCGGACCCGACCGGAGCGGGGCAACCGGACCCGGCGTCGTCGATCCCTGCCAGTGATAGTCGTACCCCATGATGAAGATCCGGTCGGCCGCCCGACCGATCGGGCCGATCGCGGCTCCGGACATGGACGCGCCGAGCGCCACGACCACCTGTGCGCCGGGAACTCGCCGGTGGACCGCTGCCGCGAACCGAGCCACGAACGCCGCGAAGGACGGCGCCAGCGCGTCGGGGACCGGCTCCACGTCGAGGTTCGCCCCGTCCGCACGGCGGCGAACCATCAGGTCGAGCGCCGCACGGATGAACCGGGCCTGCGCGCCCGGGCTCTTCAGGAACGCGCGGAGCGTCGGGAGCGTGCCGTTGTCGAAGAGCTCGAACGTCGGGACGACCCGGATCCCGCGAGCATGGGCCTCGTTCGTTACGGCCGCAGCCGCGGTGCTGACATATGCCTGGAACCCGGGAGCGTCGGTATCGAGCGCCCCGCTCCGCTTGATGGGGACCGCGAAGAACGCGATCGTCGAGAGCGTCGAGTAGTCGAGGCGGTGCACGGTGCCCGCGTCGACGCGCCAGTAGGGGAGGTAGCCATAGACCTCGTGGGAAACCGCGACGCCGTGGCGAGCCCGCGGGATGATCCCGGCATCCGGGCCGCCTGTCGCAGCCGCCCCGGGCGGCATCCCGCCGACCACGCCGAACAGCGCGGCGAGGAGCACGACGGCGGCGACGAGCATCCGGCGAGGTGGTTGGCCCGGCAGGTGTCCGGACGGGGCCGCCGTGGGTTCGGTCGGGCCGTCCGCCGCGGGTTCGGCACGTGCCCCAGGCGTGTCGGAAGGGCCTCGACGGCGCTTCGGGTCCGCGTCGATCAGCATGCGGTCGCTCGGCTGGGCTGCCCGAATGGGGCGGCGCGGACGGCCGCCGGCAGGGGCCGGCGGTGGCCGTGGGTCGGCCGAGGGCACGGCGCAACCGTACTGCATGCGTGCAAGCCCCTCGTGTGAGGCGGCATCGACGCCGAACGTACCAGCACGCGCGTGAGTGCGGTGTCGGCGTGCACCGTCCGCGTTTCGCCACGGATCGAGAACGGGCCGAATGTCACGTGCCACGAGCTGATCGCGGGAGTACGTTCGGGTGGACGTCGCATTGGAGGCGGTCGGGCTGGCGCCCCTTCGGGGTGTCGGACTTGGGAGAAGCCGTGACCGATGCGAGTCGCCCGACCGCGTCAACAACCGGGCGACACCGCGTGCGACAGTCAGGAGCATTCCGATCGGACTCCGCGTCCCGACCCCTCGACCATCTCCATCGTTGCGATCCGGGTCGCTCGACCGTGCCTTGATGGCCGTGGTGGTGGCACTGTCTGTCGGTACGGCCGCATGCGTCCTTGTACCGGTCCTCCGGGCCGGCATCGACGCGCCCGCGCTCGACACCTCGCTCGACACGCTGACCACCGTTGTCACGCTCGCCGTCGCGGTGCTCGCATGGGTGCGCTTCCGCCAGCGTGGAGATCCCGTCGCGGCATTCCAGGCAGCGGCGTTCACGGTGCTCGCGATCGCCAATGGCCTCGCCGTCGCAGCCGTGACGGCGGGCCTCGATGCCCGCGTCGGGATGGCGCTCGCGTCGCCGAGCCAGGCGCCGATCTATGTCTTCACGATCGCACGCATCCTGGCGGCCGCCCTCTTGGTCCTGGGCAGCCTGGCGTCGCTGCGTGAACGCCTCATCGATCACGGGCGTGCGATCGTGGTCGGATCCGCCATCGCGATTGTCACGGCGATCGCGCTCATCGAGCTGGGCGCCGGTCGGTTGCCGCCGCTCGCCTCGCTCGGGATCGCGGACCTGGTGCCCGCCGCCCGTGGGGCTGCCCCGCTGCCGTCCTCGCTGACGCCGCTCGGCGGCATGGCACAAATCGCGGGCGCTACCCTGTTCCTCTGGGCAGCCGGCCTCTCGCGCCGGCTGAATCTCCGCGACGGGTTGGTCATCGACAAGTACATGACGATCGGGCTCGTCTTCGCCGCCTTCGCCCAGGTCCACACGGCCATCTTCCCGGGCACGTACACGGGACTGGTCACGAGCGGCGACGTCCTGCGCCTGGCGTTCGATGTCACGCTCCTGCTCGGCATCCAGGCCGAAGCGGCCGCGATCCTCAGAAGCCTGCGCTCGGCAAACGAGGACCTGGACCGGCTCAGGCTGGCCGACGTTCAGCGGGCGGGGCTGGAAGAGCGGGCGCGACTTTCCCGGGAGCTGCACGACGGCCTGGCGCAGAATCTCTGGCTGGCGAAACTGACGACCGGCCGCCTCGCCGGTCTGGCCGATCTCGCACCCGAGGCACGAGCCCTGGCCGGCGACCTTCGGCAGACCATCGACGCGGGCATTGCCGAGGCGCAGGAGGCCATCGTCGCGCTGCGTGAGCCGACCGAGGCCGTCGGCTCATCGTTCAGCGAGCTGCTGTCGCGCTGCGTGTACGAGTTCGGGGATCGGTTCGGCGTGCGCGTCGAGTTCACACTCGAGCGAGACCTTCCACAGCTCACGCCGCGCGCCCAGGCCGAGGCGCTGCGGATCGCGCAGGAGGCGCTCAACAACGTGCGGCGCCACGCGGATGCGACCGTCGTTCGCGTCCGGGCCGGCGTCGAGTCCGGCCGGCTCGTCGTAGTCGTGGGCGACAACGGTCGCGGCTTCGATCCGAAGGCCGTCGGCCGGACGGCGTTCGGCCTCGCGAGCATGCGGGAGCGTGCGGCCCAGATCGGCGGCGAGCTCCACATCGACTCGCGGCCCCTGGACGGGACCCGGATCAGCCTCCTGGTGCCGCTCACGTTGGCCGCAGTGGCAATCCCCGTCGGTGCCGGATGACGGATCCGCACCGGCCGGGGAAGCTCCGGGTGATGCTCGTCGAGGACCACGCGCTGGTCCGGGCTGCGGTGCGCCATGCGATCACGGCGCCGGACGTGGAGCTGGTCGCCGACGTGGCGACGGCCGAGGAAGCGCTGGAGCTTGCCCTCCAGGTCCGGCCCGACGTGCTGCTCGTCGACATCGACCTGCCGGGGATGGACGGCGTCGGGCTGGTCCGCGAGCTGGCGCCTCGCCTCCCCGACACGCGGATCGTGATGCTGACCGCGTCCAAGGCCGATCACCACATCGTCGACGCGATGCGCAACGGAGCGCGCGGCTACCTGACCAAGGACATGGAGCCGGACGCCCTGCTTCGCGCCGTGCGAAGCGTGGTCGACGGCGAGCTGGCGATGCCGCGCGTCCTGGCGGCGCGACTCGTGCACCAGCTCGTCGAGATATCCGGCCGGTCGACCAGCGCCCCCGATCCTGCCCTGGCGGGACTGACGACGCGGGAGATCGAGGTGCTCCGGCTCCTCGCCGCGGGCCTCACGGACCGCGAGATCGCAGATTCGCTGACGATCTCGGGCCGCACGGTCGAGGCGCACGTCAGCAGCGTGCTCCACAAGCTCGGCGCCCGGAACCGGGCCGAAGCGGCCAGGCGCTATCCCGACCTCGGCTGAAGGTCCGGCTTGCTCGCCCTCCTACGCGCGGAAGGGGAACCGACCGCGACGCCCCGGCAGCCCCGATAGCACAGGCTCGCGGCGGCGGCCCAGCCGGCGGAGCAGGCGGTCGATCTCCTCGAGGTACGCGGAGCCCTGCCGTGCGTCCGAGGCCCCATGCGGCGCGTCCTGCTCGTCCTCGAGCCACTCCAGGTAGCCGGGGTCGGTCCGGGCGATCTCACCGAGCGACCAGCCGGCATAGATGCCGAAGGTCAGGACGCTTCCCGATGGGTGGCCGAGCGGCGGACCAGCGCTGCCCCGTCCAGGGCGGCGCCGACGGACCGGCGGGGACCTGGTCAGGTCGGCTTGCCCGCCGTACGCGCGTCGTACGCGGCGCGGCGCTCGGGGTTGCCGAGCACTTCCCAGGCCCGGTTGAGCTCGCGCATCCGCTGCTCGCCGGCCGCGCCTGCGTGGTCGGGATGGTAGATCGCCGCCAGGGCGCGATATGCCGCCCGAATCGTGTCGCAGTCGGCCGATGGATCCACGCGGAGCACGCGATACAGAGCGTCGGGCACCGCTTCAGCTCCTCGCGAACGCCCGTGCCGTTGCGATCTCGACCCTGAGCTGCCGCGGGCGGGCCGTGTCGACCGCGGCTCCTCTCCCATCGCCCATGACCAGCAGGATCCGTTCCCCGGAGACCACGGCGTCCTCGATCTCGTCGAGGCCGATCGCCAGCGTCAGCCGGCCCACCAGGACGATCCGCCGCGAGGTCACGTAGAGGTCACCCGCGAGGCTTTCCGGGCTGCTCGGTCGGGGCGGTGGCCGGCGCCTCTCGAGGACCACGGACCGGCGCACCGCCAGGAGCTGCTCGTCCGCGCCGAGCAGCGGCGCGATCCCAACGTCGGGCGCGAGCACGGGCATGCCACGCGTCAGGTACCGGTCGCGCGTTCGGTCCGCGGCGGCCTCGTCAGCTGCTGCGCGCGCCACGATCTCTGCCGCGTCGCGGATCGCGGGATTGGCCGCTCCCGAGTCACCGGGTGCGCGGCTCTGGGCGACCAGGCGGCGTAGACGCTCCACGGCGACAGCGTACGTCGCGAAGGCCGTCGCCCGCGCCCGGGCGAGTACCTAGCCGGGTACGCATTCCGTCATTTGTCCGGCGCGTCCGAACGCGTACTCGTCTGCGGGCTGGCACGGATGGCGGCATGGCGCCGGTCAACCAAGGTGAACACGTCCGCGGGGCAAGACGGATCGGGGGACCGTCTCCCGCGGCGAAGCTGGAGGTCCGCCACGAACGCCAGGCGCTCGAGTCGCAGGTCCCGTGTCCTCACCGGTGTGCTCCTCGTCCTGGGCGTGGGCGTCCTGGCGGGCGGCATCGCCTTCCGGTTGGCCGACTTCCACGTCCAGACGGTCCTCTCGGGCTCGATGCGCCCGACCCTGTCGCCCGGCGACCTCGCGATCACGCAGGGCGTGCCGATTGGTTCGCTCCGTGTCGGCGACGTCGTCGTCTTCACCCCGCCCACCGAGACGCAGCAGGTGATCCACCGTATCGCGTCCCGCGAGGGCGACGTCATCACGACGAAGGGGGACGCGAACAGCGTCGCCGACCCGTGGCACGTCACGTTGCAAGGGGCGACCGGCTACCGGTTCGTCTTCGTCGTGCCCTACGTCGGCTGGCTGACCGAGCTGCGAAGCGTCGGACTCATGGTCGCCGGGCTCTGCGTGGTCCTGCTCATCCTCCTCGAGATCCGGAAGGGGGTGGGCGCGCGTCGAGCCCAAGCCGCGTCCTGAGTTCATCCGCTCATATGCCCAATGGCACATCTCAAGGAGAGAAGAAGGCAATGTCACTTCGGAAGATCGCCGTCCTGCTCGCGGCAGGCGGCCTCGCGGTCGGCCTGATCGGCGGCGGCGTCGGCGCCCAGTTCACTGACCAGGTCAAGGCCATCCAGAACATCACGGTCGGCTCGTTCGGGTGCTCGATCGCGTCGCGACCCGGGCGCCGTCGTCGCGGCAAGACGCGTGACGTACACGGCGCCCTGACATCATCCGCTGCCGGTACTGCCCCGTTCACCTTCACGGTCACGACCACTGGCTCCATCGGCGTCAACGCGACCGTCTCACGTCACGACGCCGGCCTCGCCGTTCTACGCCATGCCTCTGACGCCTAGTGCCTCTGCTGCCATCGCTGCCGGCGTCAGACCGCACGTTCAGCGGCCGGTCTCGTCGTGGCCCGTGCTCGACGACACGAGCCTGGGCATACCTACTCGATCACGTACACCGTCGACTGCACGGATCAGGGCGGCGGCTTCTCGTCCGTCATCTTCGACAATGCCCCGGCGGGCCCGAGCGCGTACTACTCCCCGACTCGCTACTACAGCCAGTCTCTGGGCGCCCAGTACGAGACGCAGTTCGGCACGCACGTCGGGTTCGCGCGGCCTCGGCCCGGAACCTCCAGACCGTCACCGTCGCGATCAGCGACTGGGCGTGCCAGCGCGGCAGTTGGACTGACGGCTCGTGCGTCACGACACCCGGCACCACGTTCAGTGTCCCGATCACCTTCAACGTCTACCAGGTTGGCGCTAGCAACGCGGTCGGCGCTCTCATCGCAACCAAGACGCAGACGTTCGCCATCCCGTACCGGCCGTCTGCTGATCCCAACTGCCCCGCCGGTGGCCAGGCTCAGGCCGGGGCCATGTTCAAGGACGCAGCGGGCGACTGCCAGAACGGCTTCGTCAGCGAGATCAACTTCGCGTTCGCTGGGCGAGCACGCTCCCGAACAACGTCATCTTCGGGATCGCGTACTCCACCACGCGGCGACGCCGGTTCGCTCAACGTCATGCTGTATCCGAGCGACGCGGACAGCCCGGTCGCAACTCGCCCGCGGTCGGGTCGCTCCCGCTCCCGAGCGACATGTATGCCGACCACACGTCCGGCACGATCTCCCGTTCCAGCACAATCGTCGGCGGCTTCGGCGGCATCCAGCCCGCCGTCCGGATCACCGCTACCAACTAGCAGCAGGCCCCACCACGAGCCTGTCCAAGGTCGATCGGCAGGTGCCCGGCTTCGCTGCCCGGGCACCTGCCCCGTCCACTGCACCTACCAGTAGTCCATCCCATGAGAGGCCGGAGCCGATGAGCGGAACCCAGGTCTTGAGGCGCTTCCGCGGTCCGGCCGTGGCCGCCCGCGTCCGGCCGGCTACGCCGCTGTCGCGCCACCCGCGCGTCCGGCGGCTTCTGCGCGTCGCCTCCAGCCTGGCGCTCGTCGCCGTCCTGGCCTCGCTCGTCCTCGTCGGCGGCGGGATCGTCGGCACCCCCTGGTACCGCTTCGTCACGGTCGAGGGCGGCTCGATGGCGCCGGCGATCTCGCGCGGCGACCTGATCCTCGTCGCGCCGGCTCCCTCGAAGGTCGAGCCGGGCATGATCCTCGTGATGAGCGTGGGCGGCGAGCTCGTCACCCACCGGGTCGTCGCCGTCAACGCCGACGGCACGTTCGTCACCCGCGGGGACGCGAACAGCGGTGAACAACGCCTGGGGTGACCGGCCGGTCACCGTCGACGGGCAGTACCTCGCGACCGTGCCCTGGCTCGGGCACATTCTCCACGTCGGGAGAACGGTCGGAGGCTTCCTTCGCCGACGGGGTCGAGCGCCGGGATACAGATCACGGTGGGCCCTTGCCAACACCGACCCCGACGCTCACCCCTCCCCGTCACGCCGCCCGAATGCGCCGGCATGACGTTCGCCGAGGTGATCGTCGGCACGCCGGGCGACGACACGATCCAGGCCGGCAACGGCGGCGCGCTCGTGTTCGGCCTCGGCGGCAACGACACGATCTACGGCGGCAACGGCAAGGACTGCCTCGTCGGCGGCGATGGCAACGACATCCTGGTCGGCGGCAACGGCAAGGACGTGCTGCTCGGCGGCGCGGGCGACGACACGCTCCACGGCGGTGGGGACGGTGACGTGCTCGAAGGCGGCAACGGCAAGGACCTCCTCGACGGAGGGGATGGAAGCGACGCGTGCTATGGCACGAGCAAGGACACATTCACGGGCTGCGAGACCGTGTCGACCGATGGCACAGCACCGGGCGCGAACGCGCTGCTCGATCTCCAGCCGACCCCGACGCCCGATGCCACCCCGACCCCGACACCCGACGTGACCCCGACACCGACCCCGGCCCCGACGCCCGACCTGACCCCGACGCCGACCGCCGACGCGACTGTGTCGCCGACACCCGACCTGGTGCCCACGCCGACTCCGACCCCGACGGCAGTGCCAACGCCGACGCCGACACCCGACCCTACTTCCACCCCGACGTCTGCGTCAACATTCGAGCCAACGCCCTCACCCTGATCGGCGGTCCTCGATCCGGCCGTGGTCGCGGACGAGAGCCATGGCCCGACCGTAACCCCTCGGCCCCGAGCACAACTTCGGGTGGGGCACTCGTGGCCGCCAAGATGCGGATAACGGTGGCTCCGGTGGACGTGCCGCCCGTCCGCGTCGGAGAAGAGGGCGCCACCGCCTACAGCGGAATCGAATGGAACAGCGCGACCTTCCAACGGCCGGCCACCCGCCGCCAGATCATCGTCGTAGGCGCGACGATCTGGACGCTCGTCCCGTCGAATAGGTACGTCTGGCGCAGCACGTAGGTCTGGACCTCGACATCACCCCAGGTGCGCACATCAAGCTCGTCGATTGACGAATGGATGTCCGACAGGTGGGGCAGGTTGTCCTGGAAGTAATCCTCCAGCGGGATCCTCCCACGCAACCAACCGCGGGTGATCTCGTCACTCGCCTGCGGGTCGTCGACCCATTGCGCTCGCAGTCCCGCCTCGTCCTTCGCGTCGAGTAGGCGGAAGAACTCGCTCGTCCGCATTCCCCCGGAATCGTCGATCGGCACCGGTGACCTCCTCGGGACACGTCCTCGTGGGTCGGTCTCGCCCAGTGGCTCGGCGCGGTCGGAGTGGCCGGATGTTGGCCGCAGGTCGGAGCCCCCGTATCCGTCAGTGTGGCCTGCCCACGACCGCCGGCAAGAGGCTTTCGTCGTAAAGAGACGCTGGCCGCCCGGTGCACCCTGTCGGCGCCGCCGGAACCCATGTCAGGGGTCGGGCCGGACGCCCGGCTCCGCACCGGACGCCCAGCTCTCATTGGGACCGCCCGGCTCGTGAGGACCGGAGGCGCCCAAGGGCGCCCAGGCCGTCTGCATGCGGCTCGTAAAGACGTCCGTGATAACCACGATCCCAGCAATGGATGCTACGCCGGCCTGGCCATGTTCCTTTCTCCTCAAGCTTGACGCCCTGCCGGCACTGTGCCGGTTTGTCCGGAGCGGTCCATGTGGGCGGGCCCGTCAGCGTGCCCCGATCGCCGTGTCCATAGCCCCTTGCGGACTGCTGACCGATGGTACCGACCGGCCTTCGTGGGTCGGTGCCTCGCGTCACCGGGAGTGACCCCTACCGCGAGCGAACAGCTCGAAATAGGGCCAAAGGTCACGTGCGGTGCAACGGCGATACCCGTACTTTTGGTTCACGGCGCTCCGCCCAACCACCCGTGCCCGGTCGGGAGATCGGTGGCGGCGGGGGGCACGCACTCATCGCGGAAGGTTCTTTGCTTCCGCCCACGGTCTCAGCGTCCTGGTCGTTACATCCGCGGCCGGTCTGACATCGCGGATCGGTCTCGCGATCTCTTGGATTCGATGTCAGCCTCGATCGCCCGCCTCTCGTCTGTCCATCGGACCCCGCGTCACCTCGCCGCGCGAGACTCGGTCGGCAGTCACGGACCGGCTGGCGCCGACGCAGGGAGACAAGTCGTTGACGCCGCAGCGTGGCAAACCGCCTGCCCAAAGGCACACGTTGCTGCACCCGCAGGAGCCCTCACGGGGGCGGCCGCCGTATGCCGAACCTCCCCTCGATCTCCTCCGGCCCCGCAACATCTACGCGGTCGTCCTCATGACGGTGGTCGTCTTCCTGACCCTTGCGGTGGCTGGCTGGTCGTCTCACCCCTCCGGGCATTCGGTCGCCGCTGCAACCGGCACGGCTGGCGCCACGACGCCCGCCTCGACTGCCACGCCAGCGCCGCCTTCCCCGCCGCTCGCCAGTGCGACGCCAGGGCCGTCGCTCGGATCGCCCGTGGCAGCGACACCGATGGCTTCGGCAGCGCCGTCACCGTCGGTGACGCCTGCGCCGACGTTGTCGGTCGCGCAGCTCGCCGCTGCGTACAAGCGGGCCGCCTCTGAGGTCAACGCGGCGAACAACGCGGCCCGCGCCGCATGGGACAGGTCGGCGCAGACGCTCACCGACGCGACGCGCCTGGCGCGTGCATATGCCGCCGCCGACCTGGCGTTCATCCGGGCCGTGCAGGCGATCCCGTGGTACGGGGATTTCAAAGCCCTCGCTCGCCGGGTGCTCACGCCAGACAATCAGCGCTACGTCGCCTGCGGTTCGGCGGCGGCGTCGACGACCTGGGCCGAGTACAACGTGCACGCGAACGAAGCCGATGCGGCCAACATGCAGGCGTCCGCGGCGTCGAACGAGCTTCGCATCGCGCTGGGCCTGCCGCCCGTCCCCCTGCTTGGGCGTTGAGTGAGGGAGGGTTTACGGGCCGCGCAGCGCCGACGCCTGGGCCCGTCGCGCGCAGCGGGCCGTGCCGTTTGACGCCGCCGGCCGGATATCCGACAATGCAGGTCGGAATTCGGCAGCGACGGATCGCGGCACCCTCGCGATCCGGCGCGTCCCCGCTGCCGAACTCCCGACCTGCCCAACCCGGGCACGCGGCGGCGGGTCGCCACCCTGCCCGAGGAGTCACGATGACTGTCGCGCGCGGAGAGATCGTCTCCCAGGACTACCAGTACGGCTTCCACGACGACGTCACGTACCTGGCGGAGACGAAGGTCGGCCTGACCCGGCAGACGGTCGTCGAGATCAGCGGCTTCAAGGCCGAGCCCGACTGGATGCTCCAGTTCCGGCTGCGCGCGTACGACCACTTCATGGCCCGCGCGATGCCCACGTGGATCCCCGAGAGCGTCCAGCACCTGGACTTCAGCAAGATCGTCTACTACCGCAAGCCGTCCGAGGGCGAGGAGAAGTCCTGGGACGACGTCCCGGACAAGATCAAGCAGACCTTCGAGAAGCTGGGAATCCCGGAGGCGGAGCGGAAGTTCCTCGCCGGCGTGGGCGCCCAGTACGACTCCGAGGTGGTCTACCACTCGGTCCGCGAGGAGCTCAGCAAGATCGGCGTGGTCTTCATGGGGATGGACCAGGGCCTGCGCGAGTACCCCGAGATCGTCAAGAAGTACTTCGGCACCGTGATCCCGCCGGAGGACAACAAGTTCGCGGCGCTCAACAGCGCGGTCTGGTCGGGCGGCAGCTTCGTCTACATCCCGAAGGGCGTCGAGGTCCCGCTCCCGCTCCAGGCCTACTTCCGGATCAACGGCGAGAACACCGGCCAGTTCGAGCGGACGCTGATCATCGCGGACGAGGGCTCCAAGGTCCACTACATCGAGGGCTGTACGGCCCCGATCTACACGACCGATGCGCTCCATGCCGCGGTCGTCGAGGTGATCGCCCTGCCGGGCGCGCAGGTCCGCTACACGACGATCCAGAACTGGAGCCGCGACGTCTACAACCTCGTGACGAAGCGGGCCCACGCGCATGCCCGCTCGACCGTCGAGTGGGTCGACGCGAACACGGGCTCCCGGGCGACGGTCAAGTACCCCGCGATCTACCTGCGCGGCGAGGGCGCGACGGCCGAGGTGATCAGCGTCGCGTTCGCCGGCCACGGCCAGCACCAGGACACCGGCGCGAAGGCCGTCCACCTGGCGCCGAACACGCGCAGCCGGATCGTCAGCAAGTCGGTCAGCAAGGACGGCGGACGCTCGACCTACCGCGGCACGCTCAAGGTGGCGCCGGGCGCGACCGGCGTCGTGGCCAGCGTCCGCTGCGACGCGCTCCTCCTGGACGAGGCGAGCCGGTCGGACACGTACCCGTACATCGACATCCAGGAAGACGACACGACGATGACCCACGAGGCGACGGTGGGCAAGATCAGCGCCGACCAGATCTTCTACCTGATGAGCCGCGGCCTCACCGAGAACGAGGCGACGAACCTCGTGGTCCAGGGCTTCCTGGAGATCTTCACGAAGGAGCTGCCGATGGAGTACGCCATCGAGTTCAACCGCCTCGTGAAGATGGAGATGGAGGGGTCGCTGGGATGACGGTTCCCACCGAGGCGGGGGCGGAGGCCTCCACCGACGGCGGGTCGCCGAGCGAGACGAAGCCGACGACGACCGCGCCAGGGATGCCGGCAATCGTCCCGGCCAGCGCTTCCGCCATGACCCCGGCGGCGACGGCTCCAGCGCGAGCGAGTGCCGCGGCCTCTGCCGCGACGGGCCGCGCCCGCCGTCCGCCTGCCGAGCTTCCCTTCACGTTCGCGGACGCCGCGCTCGCGACCGCCCTTGGTGAGGAGCGCGGCGAGCCGGCCTGGCTCCGCGAGGACCGCGCGGCCGCGGCCGCGGACTTCGCGCGGCTTCCCGTGGAGACGAACGAGCTGTACACGACGTACGTCGACTTCCGGGCCGCCGACCTGTCCGGCGCGCGGCCGTTCCTGCGGGGCGCGGACGCGCCGGCCGCCGGGGCGGACGCGTCGCTGCCGGAGGGCGCGGCGGGCATCATCGAGCTGCGCGACGACGTCGTCGTCCGGCTCGTGCTGGAGCCGGACCTCGTCGCGCGCGGCGTCATCCTCGAGACGCTCGGCGCGGCGATCGCCCGGGACGCAGCCGGGGTGCGTGACGCGCTCGTCGACACGCCGCTCCCGACGAACGAGAAGCTCGCCGCCCTCTCGCGCGGCTTCTGGAGCCAGGGGATCCACCTCCACGTCCCGGACGGCGTGCAGATCGAGCGCCCGATCGTCCTTCGCTGGGCGGCCGGCACGCCGGAGCGCGCCCTGATCGGGCGGACGATCATCCGGCTCGGGAGCGACGCGTCGGCCTCCGTGATCGAGGACCAGGTCGCGCCCGGCCCGGCGATCGCATGCGCCGCCGGCGAGCCGGTTCCGCAGGGCCTCGTCGGCGCCACCACCGAGATCCATCTGGGTGCTGGCGCGACGCTCTCCTTCGCCTCGATCCAGGACCTGCCGCTCTCCACGACGCTCCTCCACCAGCGTGCGGCGACGCTCGGCCGCGGCGCCATCCTCAAGCTCGCGCTGGCACAGCTCGGTGGACGCGTGGTGCGCTCGCGGATCGACAACCGGCTGATGGGGCAGGGGAGCTCGGTGGAGCAGGTCGAGATCGTGTTCGGGGGGACGGACCAGCTCTTCGACCTCACCTCGTACACGCGCCACGTCGGCGAGAACACGACGGGGAACCTGCTGTCGAAGGCCGTCCTCGGCCAGGGCAGCCGGGCCTACATCAAGGGCCTGATCAAGATCGAGCAGACCGCCCGCGGCACCGACAGCTTCCTCGGCGAGTTCGGGATGATCCTCGACCGGAAGAGCCGGTCGGTGACGATCCCGTCCCTGGAGATCGACCAGCCGGACTGCAAGCGCGCCGCGCACGCCAGCAGCGTCGGCCCGATCGACCCGTCGCAGCTGTTCTACCTGGAGAGCCGCGGGATCACGCCGGACGAGGCCCGCAAGTTCATCACGCTCGGGTTCCTCGAGCCCGTCGTCGCGCGCGTCCCGCTCGAGTCGGAGCGCGAACGGCTCTGGGCGCTGCTGGAGGCGAAGTGGGCGCAGCGCCGGGACGAGGCCGCGTCCGCCGCGTGATGGCCGGATGAGCGCAGACCCGCCCGTCGGGACCCAGGCCACGCGCCGCGTGGACGTCGGCGCCGCCGCGGACGTCGCGCCGGGCACGATGCTGATGACGTGGGTGAACGGCACGGAGCCGGTCCTCGTGGTCAACCTGGACGGCACGTTCCACGCGGTGCAGGGCATCTGCAGTCACGAGTACTTCGAGCTCGACAAGGGGTTCCTCACCGACGGCTCGCTGACCTGCGCGCTCCACCTCTCGCGATTCGACCTCTCGTCCGGCGAGGCGCTCGACCCGCCCGCCGATGAGCCGCTGGCGGTCTACCCGGTCACCGTCGCCGACGGGCGCCTGCTCATCGACTTCCCGGGGTAGCGTCGGCGGCTTGGGCTGGCGGCGGCGGCCGAGGGTCGGGGGCGCGGATGCCCCAAGAGGCCAACGGGCGGACTGATCGATATCGGCCGGACTGATTAAATCCTCGAGGCCCACGCTCACCTTGTCGCCCAAACTCGGTTTCGCCGGACGATCCGTGCTCATGGGCTCAGATCTCAGCGGCAGGCCTGATGGACATCAGCGGGCCTGATCGAACCGAGGTCGGGAGACGCTGGCGGGCACGCCCCCGCCTCCAACCTCAGAACAGCGGCCAGGACTCCACGACCGCGTCGGAGGCGAGGTGCGGACCCCGCTGCTCGACGCGCGGCGCCAGTCGGAATCGCTCCTCGTCAGGCCCGTCCTGCCCGCCCATGGGCAGCCCGTCCAGGCGGCCCACCACGTACTCGCCGATGCGCGGCCCGTGCTTGAACCCGTGGCCGGAACCGCCGCCGACCAGCCAGACGTTCTCCCAGGCCGGGTGGCGGTCGATCAGGAAGTGGCGGTCGGGCGTCGATTCGTACTGGCAGACGCGCGTCTCGAGGACCGGCCGGTCGGCGAGGTCGGGGAAGCGCCGGCGCAGGAAGGCGCGGGCCAGGCGCAGGTCGTCCGGGTCGGTGATCCGCTCGCCGTTCGACGGGTCGAAGCGCGGCCCCACGCGGTCGATGCCGATCTTGAAGCCGCGATCGTCGACGCACGGGATGCCGTAGCAGCCGCCCGCGTCGTCCGACCACGCCGGCAGCACGTCCCAGCGCCAGCGTGCGTCGCCTTCGCCGGGGCCGACATAGAAGACCGGCTGGCGTGTCACCGCGATCAGGTCCCCGACGACGTCGGGGAAGAGCTTCGGCAGCCACGGCCCTGCCGCGAAGACGAACGAGCCGGCGCTCCACCGGCGGCCCGACCCGTCCACCACGTCGAGGAGGCGTCCGCCCTCCGACCGGCCCGGCCGCACCGCCGCCAGCCCGTACGCGCCGCCCGCGCGCTGGAACGCGGCGACGGTCGCGGCGACGCCACGCCGCGCCATGACGAATCCCGCCTCCGGCTCGAGCACACCGAACGCGGCGCCTGCCGCATCGATCACCGGCCAGCGGGCCGCGATCTCATCGGGACTCAGCCGCTCGACCGGGATCCCGAGCGATCGCAGGGTCGCCTCGGAGTCGGCCTCCCAGCTCGTCTCGGTCGCGGAGAACCACAGGACGCCCGACCGGCGGACGAGGCGGACGCCCCACTCCTCGTCGAAGCGCTCCCAGTGCCGGAGGGCGCGGCGCGCCCAGCGCGCGTAGAAGCGGTCCGCCCCGTGGGCGCTCCGGATGATGCGATGCTCGTCGGACGACGTGGCACGCAGGTGCCCGGCGCCCCACGCGTCGAGGAGCGTCACGCTCCGCCCGCCGCCCCAATCCTCGTCGGGTCCTGCGCCGCCCGCCTGCGCCCAGAACGCGGTCCACGCGCCCATGACGCCCGCGCCCACGACGCACACGTCGGAGGCCTTCGGCAGGTCGGCCGGGCTCGCCGGCTCCGGCTCGGTCATGGCGCGAGGATCAGCGTGGTGGTCGCGGCTCGGCGCACGGCGTCGGGTGTGAACGGGAAGGGGAGCGTCCTGCCCGCGAGCCAGTCGTCGATGAGGTCGCCGTAGTGGCGATCCAGCGGATTGCCGCTCTGCCCGGTGGTCTGGATGATCCGGGCGCCGTCGAGGTCTCCCAGGTCGATGGCGAGGCGGTACGAGGGGATCGTGGACGCCCCGAACGCATCGAAGACGGTGCCGGGCTTCGCGGACGGGTTCTTCGGGTCGGGATACCAGGCGCCGAGCGTCGTCGAGATGCTGTCGACCGCGTCGCTGGTCCCGGGCGCCCCGTACGGTCCCATGTCGAAGTACGCCTCCAGCGGACCGATCCCGCTCTCGCCGAGCGTCTGCTCGCGGAACGTCGTCGTGTGCAGGCGTCCCCAGGCCCAGCGGCTCGGGTCGCCGAGCGCGGCGCGAAGCTCGCTGCCCGCTGCGTCGAGCGCGCCTGACAGGCGCCCCGCCATGGTCTCGACGGCGGGAGTGTTCGGGTCGTCCCAGAACGCCGCCGCGGGATTCTCCAGGAGTGCGTTGAGCGCGACCTTCGACTGGGGCGACCCGACGTAGCGCGGCGCCAGGACGCCGAGCCACGGGTCGTACACGGCCCGCATCAGGCGCCACGCGGTCACCTCGTACGCGGCGCAGCCGCGGCTGTCGAGGTCGCAACGCCGGTCCCACGTTCGGATCAGGGCCTGGACCTGCTGCCCGTCTGCGCTCGTCGGCTTCGCGGCGAGGAGCGACGGGATGACCGGATCCGCGCGGAGCAGGCGGGTGTCGGTCTGGATCCGCGAAAGGTCGTCGCGCGTGACCCCGCCGCGGGTCACCGCCTCGTCGAGGAGCTGCCGGATCCGCGTGGCCCTCCAGCCCGGATCCCACTCGCGCCCGATCAGGTACGGGTACCGGGCGTCGACAACCGCGTTGTTGGCGGTGACGATGATCCCGCTCGGCGGGTCGTACGTCCCGGGCAGGTCGTCGAAGGGAATCCAGCCCGTCCAGTCATGGGCGCCGGAAGCGCCGTCGACCGGGCGATCGCCCAGGTCGCCCTTCGGGCGGATGGGGATGCGGCCCGGCATCTGGTACCCGATGTTCCCCGCGACGTCCGCGTAGACGAAGTTCTGCGACGGCGCGGCGAAGGTCCGCAGCGCTGCCCGGAACTCGTCGAACGTCCCCGCCACGTCGAGGCGCAGGAACGTCTCGAGGCTGTCGTCGGGTTCGGCGGTCGCGGCCCAGCGCAGGGCGTAGAGGGTGCCGCTCGCCTTGAGGTCGTCGTCGACGTCCGAGAGGATCGGGCCGTGGACGGTCTCGCGCACGGTGATCGTCACGGGATCGCCGCCGGCGACCCTGATCGTCTCCTGGCGGGTGGTGAACGGGAGCGACGCCCCCTTGTAGAGGTAGTTCGCGGCGTTCTTCGGGTCGGGCGTCTCGACGAACAGGTCCTCCACGTCCGGGCCGACGTTCGTGGCGCCCCACGCGATCTTCGCGTTGTGGCCCAGGATCACGGCCGGGACGCCCGGGAAGCTCACGCCCGCGACGTCGTATGGGCAGGCTGCCGACACGATCCGGCAGCGCAGGCCGTTCATGAACCAGATGCTCGGCATCGAGATCCCGAGGTGCGGGTCGTTGGCGAGGAGCGCGTGGCCGGTCGCGCTCTTCGACGGCGCGACGACCCAGTCGTTGGATCCCACGCCGGGGTGGCCGATCGCCGGATCGGACGTGTCGAGCCCGGCGATCGCCCCGATCCGGGAGGCGATCGCGTCGATGTGGAGGAGGCCGGTCGCGGCGGAAGCGTCGCCGGGCCCAGCGGCTGCGGGCCGGGCGGCTGCGGGCCGGGCGGCTGCGGGCCGGGCCGCGGACGAGGTCACGGCGACGCCGGAAGATCCCGGGCCGCTGGCCGCCAAGAGCCCAGGCGGTGCGACGGCAGCCGCGTCGCCACTCCCGCTGATCCCGGCGGGCGGCAGCTTCGAGCCAGCCCCGAACGAGCCGGCCGCGCCGGTCGGGACGGTCACCGGGCCGTCGGTGCCCATCGCGGGCGCCAGCACGTCGGTCAGCGCCGGGTTCCCCAGCCGCGCGTCGGCGAGGACGCGGAAGATCTCGGCCCGGAGATTCCCGCCCAGGCTCCATGCCTGGACCTTCCCGAAGACGACCGAGTCGACGGGTTGCCACGGCTCCGGCGTGTAGCCGCCGAGCCCGGCCCCCGCGCCCGCCTCGATCCCCGCCACCACGAATGCGAGCGGCATCCGCCCTCGCTGGCCGTCGATCCAGGCGTTGACCCCGGCCGCGTAGCGGTCCAGCGCGCGCCGGACGTCGGCGGGCGCTGCGGCCAGGTCGCGCTCCGCCGCCTGCCGCCAGCCCAGCGTCCGGATCATGCGATCGGTGTCGAGCTGGCTCTTCCCGAACAGCTCGGCGAGCCGGCCGCTGCCGATGTGGCGGAAGACCTCCATCTGCCACATCCGCTCCGACGCGTGGACGTAGCCCTGGGCGAAGAAGAGGTCGTCCGGTGAGTCCGCCACGATCTGGGCGATCCCCGCCGCGTCGCGATAGACGGTCACCGGCGCGGCCAGCCCCGCCAGGTGGAGCGTGCCCGCGGTCTGGGGCAGCGCCCGGACGCTCACCCAGGTGAGCAGCCCGCCCGCGACGAGGACGGCGACGAGCACGACGCCGAGCAGCACCGCCAGGAGGCGACCGAGGATGCGCACCACTCCCTCCCTGGGACGCCGCGCCGGCTTCCAGAGCCGGAACGATGCGCCTCGAAGTGTGCCCTACGCGGGCAGGAGCGTGCCGGCCCCGCGAGCCTCGGCGGCGCGCAGGATCGCGTCGGCGAAGACCACGTCCGCCAGGCCCACGCCGAGGTGCGTGACGAGCATGCGGCCATGCTCCGGTCGCGGGGTCCCGGCCAGGATCGCCTCGCCCAGCGTCGCGTCCGGGTCCGGGTAGCCGTCGAAGAGCCCGGCGTCCCGGTTCGCGACGAGCTGGGCGCGCTCGTCGGTCAGGAAGAGGCTCGCGTCCACCGCGACATCGGCCGCGACGGAGGTGGCGTAGTCGACGGCCACGATCAGGGCATCGGGCATGAACCAGTCGGAGCCCATGACCTGCCGGACGGGCCCGAACGAGACGCACGTGACGACGACGTCGGCGAGCGCGACCGCAGCCCGCGGGTCGGGGATCGCATGGGCGGCACCGATGCCCGGCACGGTGGCGGCCTCGGCGGCGAGGGCGGCTGCGCGCTCGGGCAGCCGGTCGTGGACCGCAAGCTCGACGCCGGGCAGCAGGTGCCCGAGCACCGTGACGTGCGCATGACCCTGGGCCCCGGCGCCGATGATCGCGGCACGGGGCGGTCGGTCCGCGACGCGGGGGGACCAGCGGCCGATGGCGACGCCGGAAACGGCGGCCGTGCGCTGCGAAGTGATCGGGCCGCCGTCCATGATCGCGAGCGGGACGCCCGTCCGCGGATCGTTGACCACCACGAGGCCGTGGAGGGCGGGCAGGCCGGCGAGGCCGTTGGCCGGGAACCCGGCGATCCATTTCATGCCCACGAGGTCGTCGGAGCCGTCCTCCGCCGCGCCGCGGAGGTGGGCGGGCATGGCATGGACGAAGCTGTCGGGCGGGCGCGGGTGGACCCCGATCTTGGCGGGGAGCTCTGCGCCGGTCGCGAGGCCGACCAGCGTTCGCTCGGCCAGCCGGAGCCGCTCGGCGAGCGGCGGCATACAGGCAAGGACGTCCGCCGCGGCCAGGTACCGGATTGCCTGCGTGGTCACTCCCGAGCCTCCAGGGTGCCGCGATCCGCGTTCCGCCGCGGTCGTCCGGGCGCGACGATAGCACCACGTCCGCGGCGCTCGACCCGGGTACGATGCCGCGATGACCCCACCCGTCGCACGCCGCCCGGCGGACCACGCCGAGAGCCTCGCAAACCTTCGACTGGAGCAGGATGCGCTGGCGCTCTACGACGCCCTGAGCTCGATCGAGAAGGATCCGCGCCGCGCGGAGACGTTCCGCACGATCGCCGGGAACGAGCGCCGCCACGCGGGCATCTGGGCCGACCGTCTCCGGGCTCTTGGCGCCGAGGTCCCGCCGCCCGCCCGGCCGCGGGCCCGGGTCCGCTTCATCATCCTGCTCGCCCGCCTCTTCGGGACGAACGCGGTCCACGACCTCGTGATCGGTCTCGAGGGTGAGGAGGAGCGCATCTACGCCAGCCGGCCCCCATCCCGGGAGGCGGAGGCGATCGCCGCCGACGAGCGCGCGCACGCCGAGATGTGGGAGCAGCTCCGGGCGGACCCGTCCGCCGCTGCGCCTGCACCTGCAGCGATCGCCGACACGGCACCACCGGGCCCAGCCCTCGCGGACACGACGGGGAGGGCGCCGCAGGCAGCGCCCCCGGCCGCCCCCGCCGGCGTGGGGATGGCAGCGGCGACCAGTGTCGACGAGGCCCGCCGGACACGCGTCGCACGGACGCCGCAGGAGATCGCCCGCGCGGAACGGTGGCATCGGGGCGGGGCGGGGACGCTCCGCGCCGTGGTGTTCGGCGCCAGCGACGGGCTCGTGAGCAACCTGTCGCTGGTGATGGGGATCGCCGGGGCAACGCCGGACACCAGGTTCATCCTCCTGTCGGGGATCGCGGGCCTCCTCGCCGGTGCGGCCAGCATGGCGGCCGGCGAGTACATCTCCGTCCAGTCGCAGCGCGAGGTGCTCCAGCGCCAGATCGCCCTGGAGCGAGCCGAGCTCGAGGCGATCCCCGAGGAGGAGAAGGCGGAGCTGGTCGCGATCTACGTCTCGAAGGGGATCCCGGAGGTGGATGCGCGCCATATCGCGGACACGGTGTTCGAGGACCCCGAGACCGCGCTCGAGACGATGGTTCGCGAGGAGCTGGGCCTCGACCCGAAGCAGCTCGGCTCACCGTGGTCGGCGGCCGGCGGTTCGTTCATGGCGTTCTGCCTCGGCGCGATCGTGCCGGTCATCCCGTATCTCTTCGGCGGCGGCACGGCCGTCTTCGTCACGAGCTTCGTCCTGAGCCTCGCCGCCCTCTTCGTGGTGGGCTCGCTCGTCAGCCTCCTGACCGGGCGGAGCCTCCTCTTCTCGGGCTTCCGGCAGGTGGGAATCGGCGCGGCCGCGGCGGCGATCACGTACCTCGTCGGGCACGCGATCGGCGTCTCCGTGGCGTAGGGGAGGCGGCGCGATGGACGACGCTGAGCTCACCACGCGCCTGGACGCCGAGGGCCTCGCCGCCGGCCGCTGGGGGAACGGCCCCGGCGATCGCTACGCCGCCCACCGGCACGCCTACGACAAGGTCATCGTCTGCGTCCGGGGATCGATCTCGTTCGGCCTTCCCGGACGTGGCGGCAGCATCGCCCTCGAGGCCGGCGACCGGCTGGAGCTGCCCGCCGGGACCGACCACGACGCGGTGGTGGGCCCGGCCGGGGTGACATGCCTCGAGGCGCACCTTCCCGCCGGGAAGCTGGGCCGGGACCCCGTCCGTCGCGCCGCGGGGTCCTGGTAGTCGCGGATCGTCGCCGGGCCCGCGAACCGCGGGAGCGCCGGGCCCGCGAGCCGAGGGAGCGCCGGCCCGGCGGCAGGGACCCGGCCCGCGCGGGACGATGCCGAACGAACGGCGAGGGGGCCGGCCCGCCGGGCCGGCCCCCTCGATCGGCGAGGATCAGAACACGCGGATCGACACGTCCGCCGGTGCGAGGAGCAGCTTCTTGATCTCGTCGTCCACCTTGAGGACCGAGATGTGCGCGCCGGCCATCTCGAGCGAGGTGCAGTACTCGCCGACGTAGCTGCGGAAGACCTTGATGCCCTTCGCGGCCAGCTTCTTGTGCGCGATGCCGTAGAGGAGGTAGAGCTCGGCGATCGTGGTGCCGCCCAGGCCGTTGACCATCAGGGCAACCTCGTCGCCCTCCTTGAACGGCAGGTCCGGGACGATCGCGTTGAGGAGCAGGTCGACGATCTCGGTCGCCGAGACGAGCTTCGTGCGCTGCCGGCCGGGCTCCCCGTGGATCCCGATGCCGACTTCCATCTCGTCCTCGGCGATCTCGAAGAGCGGCGTGCCGCGCGTCGGCGGCGTGCAGGAGCTGAGCGCGATGCCCATGGTGCGGACGTTGGCGACGACCTTGTTCCCGATCCGCATGAGCTCGTCGAGGTCTGCGCCGTTCTCGGACGCGGCGCCGACCGCCTTGATGACGAAGAAGTTGCCCGCCACGCCCCGGCGGCCGACCGTCCAGGTCGAGTCCTTGACCGCCACATCGTCGTTGACGAGCAGGGTCTCGATCCGCATGCCCTCGGCTTCACAGAGCTCGCGGCCCATCTCGAACGCGGCCCGGTCGCCCGTGTAGTTGTTGACGATGTGGAGGATGCCCTTCTTCGAGTTCATGAGCTTCGACGTCTCGACGACGAAGTCCACCGGCGGGCCCGCGAAGACGTCGCCGGGGCAGGCGGCGTCGAGCATGCCCTTGCCGACGATCATGGTGTGCGCCGGCTCGTGGCCCGAGCCGGAGCCCTGGATGATCGAGACCTTGTCGTCGCTCGGCGCGTCCGCCCGATAGATCAGGTTGTACTTCGGCTCGTACTTCAGGGCGCCGTCGCTGGCGAGCTGGATCCCCTCGAGGAACTCGGGGACGAACTGCTTCGGATCGTTCAGGAACTTCTTCACGCGCTCTGCCTCACTTCCCGTGCTTCTCGCGCCAAGCGGCGCTGATCGCCTGGAGGATCACGCCGATCGCTGTCGCCCCGGCGTCGACGGAGCCGATGCTCCGCTCGCCCGTGTACGCGGCGCGGCCACGCATCGCGAGCATTCCCTTGGTGTCCTCGGCCGCCTTCACCGCCACGTCGGCGGCTCGCTGAAGCGCGGCCGTCCCGTGATCGCCCTGCATCGCGGGGTCGCCGATCGCCGCCTCGAGGCTGTCGGTGGCCGGCACGAGGGCATCGAGCAGGGTCTTCTCCCCGAGGGACGCGTTGCCCCGGGCCATGATCCCGGTGATGGCCGCCCGCAGGATCGCGATGACGTCCTCGGGCGCGAGCTCGGTCCGGTCGCCGGCCGCGACGCCGGCGCGAAGGAAGGCCGTGCCCCAGATCGGGCCGCTGACGCCGCCGACCTTGCTCGTGAGCGTGAGCCCGACCTTCTTCAGGATCGATCCCGCGCTCGAATGGTCGAACGTGTCGTAGTCGCTGAGGACGACCTCCCAGCCGTTCCGCAGCGAGTACCCGAAGTCGCCATCCCCGACGATCGAGTCCAGTTGCGCGAAGTAGTCCGCGTTGTCGACGATCGTCCTGGCCGCCGTCATGAGGACGAGGTCGAGATCGTCGAGCGACGCTTCTGCCATGCGAGCCTCCCTTCTGGGTTTCGTGCGGTTTGCCGGGACGGCTACGAGGCCACGCAGGCCTCAAGGTCGGCGAGGGTGACGAACGCGCCGGGATGCGCGGCCGAGCGATTGGCGAGGACGGTCGTCGTCTCCCCGTCCGGGTCGCCGAGCGAGGACACCACCAGGATCGCCTCGTGGAAGTCCTCGTTCTCGGTGTAGCCGTTGACCGTGACGAGACAGCGCAGGCCGGCGGCGGTCGCTGCCTCGAGGCCGTTGCGCGAGTCCTCCACGACGAGCACGCCGGCCGGGTCGATCCCGAGCCGCTCGAGGGCGAGGAGGTAGATGTCCGGCGCGGGCTTCTTGTGCGGGACGCAGTCGCCGGCGAGGAAGACATCGAAGCGGCCGGCCCGCTCGGGACCGACCGCGTACTCGAGGATTGCGTGGACGGCGGCCTCGGCCGAGGTGGACGCCACGCCCAGCTTCCAGCCGGCATCCTGGGCCGCGGAGATCACGCGCCGGATCCCCGGTCGCGGCGGAAGCTTTCCCGCCGCCACCATCTCCGTGTAGATCGCGGTCTTGCGCTTGTGCCACTTCGCGATCTCGGCGGCCTGTTCGTCGGGGTCCGTGGGCAGGCCCGCCGCTGCGACGAACTCGGGCGTGAGCAGGCTGGCCATCCGCTCCTTGCCGCCGCCGATCTTCAGGCGCCGGCCGTACTCCTCGACCGACCACTGCACCGGGAGCCCGAACTCCTGGAACGTCTGGTTGAACGCGGGCAGGTGTCCGTGGCGCTCCGTGTCGGCGAGGACGCCGTCGCAGTCGAAGACAAGCGCGCTCACCACGCCTTGCCCTCGCTCCCGAACAGCCGGATGTGGTACTTCGCCATCTCCATGACGGCGGTCCGCTGGGCCGCGAAGAGCTTCGGCGGGTCGTAGTCGCCCGGGTGCTCGGTCATGAACTCGTAGCCCGCCTTCATGAATGCGATCTTCAGGGCGGTGGAGATGTTGACCTTCGCGCAGCCGCGCCCGATGAGGTCGCTGAACTGCTCCGCGCTCATGCCCGTCCCGCCATGCAGGGCGACGGGCTTGCCGGTTGCGGCCACGATGTCGCTGACCCGCTGGGCGTCCAGCGTCGGGGCCGTCTTGTACGTGCCATGGGCGTTGCCGATGGCCGGCGCGAAGACGTCGACGCCGGTCTCGCGCACGAAGTCGACCACCGTCTCGAGGCTCTGCACGTGCTGCGCCTCGTCGCCGGTCATCTCCTCGGTTCGCTTGAAGCCCTCGATCTCGCCCTCGACGTCCGCGCCGTAGCGGCGGGCCTCGGCGACGACCTCGATGCACTGCCGCTTGTTCTCCTCGACGGAGAGCTTGCTGGCGTCGAAGAGGACCGAGCTCCAGCCCTTCGCCAGGCAGGCGCTGATCACGTCCCGCTCCGGGCAGTGATCGAGGTGCAGCGCGACCGGGACCCGGACGTCCTTGGTGTAGGCGAGCCACATCGCGTACATCGCGTCCAGGCCGGTCATCTTCACGTGCTTGACCGACGTCTGGAGGATGACCGGGGCGTGCAGCTCCTCGGCGGCGGCAAGGACGGCCTCCATCGAGAGGTCGTTGATCACGTTGATCGCAGCCACGCCGTACCCCCCGGCGAACGCGCGGTCGAGAATCTGCTTGGTCGGCACGACTGGCACGCGAGCACCCTCCGTCGGTGCGCCCGCAACCTGGGGGTGACGGGCGCGCCAAACAACGTTGCGATCGGGATACGACTCGTATGCGAGTCTAGAGCGGAGGGGGCCTCCGAACCGTCAACATCGCGTCAAGGAATCGCCGGGGACCCGGGCCGAGGATCGCGCGCACGATCGCAGACCGGAACGACGAAGGCCCCCGACGAGCGGGGGCCGGGAGACGATGTAGGCTTGGTTTCGGCGCCCGCGGCCAGCGGGCGCGTTTGGGGGTGTCGGGGTCAGCGCAGCGCGAAGCGTGCCCACGTGGGAAGGGCGTCGCGCGGATCGGCCTGAGGCTCCGAATCGTCACCGCTCAGAAGGATGCTGACGAAGCAGAAGAGCGCCAGGAGGCCGAGCACGGTCGCGAAGATCATCGTGCGTACCTCCGTACTTCTCATGAACAGTCGACGATCGTCGACCTGATGACCATGTTAGCCTAACAAATAGTGACCGTCAAGGTCACTAAGCCTAACGGAGTGGTACGAAGTGCCCCTCGAGCCGAAGCTGAACGTCACGGATGCCGGGATCGTCGACGCGCTGCAGCGCGACGGCAGGCTCTCCTACGCGGAGATTGGAGCGGCCGTCGGCATGAGCGGCCCGTCCGCCCACGAGCGCGTGAAGAAGCTCGAGGCACGCGGCGTCATCCGCGGGTACATGGCGGCCGTCGACCCCGTCTCCGTGGGACTCGGGGTCCTGGCCTTCATGTGGGTCACCCAGGCGCCGGGGACCATCGCCGACGACCTCGCCAACGACTTCTCCACGATCTCCGAGGTGGAGGCCTGCCATCGGATCGCGGGCGAGGGCGACTACCTGCTCAAGATCCGGGCGAGCGACACGAGCGACCTCGAACGGATCGTCCGGATCGTCCAGGGCACGCGCCACGTCTACCGGACCGAGACGGACGTGGTCTTCTCGACGCCGTTCGAGCGGCGCCCCCTCCCGATCCGGGCCGCCGCGACCGCGCCCAGATCCGATTCGCCCGTCGAGGCGTAGCAATGAGTGGCGGGCGCTCCGCGCCAACCGACGAGGCCGGCCTCGTCGCCGCGGTTGCGACCGGGTCCGAGGCTGCCCTTGCCTCACTGTACGATCGCCACGTGAGCTCGATCTTCGCCACGGCCTTCCGGCTCACCGGGGACCGATCCGTCGCCGAGGACGTGGTCCAGGAGGTCTTCCTGACGCTCTGGAACCGTGCCGAGACCTTCGACACGTCGGTCGGCTCGCTTGCCGCCTGGCTGGGGACGATCGCCCGCAACCGGGCGGTTGACCGCCTGCGCGCGGCGAGACGCCGGCCGCAGCTCGTCTCGCTCTCGTCGACCGGCGGGGACGACGAGCCGGACTCGAGCGCCCTCGAGCGCCTCGCGAACGCGCGTGGGACGGTCGGCGGCGTCGTCGACGCGGATGCCGGTGATCCCGCCGACGTCCTCGCGACGCTCGAGACGCAGGCCGCGATCGGCCTCGCGCTCGCCGGCATGCCGGAGCCCGAACGCGAGGTCATCCTGCTGGCCTACCAGGATGACCTGACCCAGAGCGAGATCGCTGCCCGGCTCGGCTGGCCGCTGGGGACCGTGAAGACGCGGACGCGTCGCGCGCTCCTCCGGCTCCGCGTCGCGCTGGTCGAGGCCCACGGCGACGAGCTCGCTCCCGCCCCCCGTGCCGCGAGCGGCATGGCGCGGGCCCCCGGTGCGGGCGAGTCGACCGTGATCCCGTTCGACGCGGCCGGCCGGGAGGCTCGCCGGTGATGGAGCACGAGGACATCCGGGCGGCGCTGGAGATCGCGGCGGTCGAGCCGGGGGGTCTCGATCGGCTCGCAGCCGGCGAGAGCGGCGAGGCCGCGGCCGTCAGCGGACACCTTGCGGGATGTGCCGGCTGCTCGGACGAGCTTGCCCGGCTGCGGCGCGTGGAGGCGCTCCTTCGGCCGGCGATCGCGATGAGCCCGCCGCCGGAGCTCCGGGCGCGCACGCTCGACTACGTGCGTGCGGTCGGTCGCCAGCGGGGAGAGCCGGGAGCGGAACGGCCGGCGCCCGACGCGGGGCCCGCCCTTGCGCCGGCCGGGGTGCCCGCCGCCCTCACGCCGGGGGTCGCGGGAGGGGCGCCCGGACGGAGCCGATCCGCCGCAGCGCTCCGGGGCGGCCGCCGCGTGGCGTGGCCGGCCGCCGTCGCCGCTGCACTCGTGATCGGCCTCGCCGGAGGATTCCTCGTGTCCGGCGGAACGCCGGCGCCGGATCCCACCGACGCCTCGGTGGCGCTGACCGAGGTGAGCCACGAGAGCGCGACCCTGCTTGGCGCTCCCGATGCCGCCCGGGTCACGCTCTGGGACTCGGCCGGGGCCGCCCGCGGGAGCATCGTGGTCGCGAAGAGCGCCGGCCGGATGGTCGCGGTCGCCGTCGACCTCCCCGATCCCGGCGTCGGCCGCGCCTACGCCTGCTGGGTCGAGGTCGGCGGGGTCCGGACCCGGCTGGGAACGATGTGGCTGACCGGGAGCGTCGCGTGGTGGAACGGTCCGGCGGCACTGCCCGCGGGCATGGGTCCCGGGACGCGCTTCGGCGTCTCGCTCGTGACCGAGGGCTCAGGAGGGGCCGGCGACCCCGTCCTCACTGGTAGTCTCTGAGGCAGGCGCCGGACGGGATTCCGGGCCGAGCACGGGCTCCGACGTCGCCGTCGCGACTCCGGCCATGCCCGGCTCCCTCGTCTCGGTGACTCCCGGCTCGCGCGCCGCTGCTGCAACTCCGGCCATACCAAGCTCGCTCAACGGGGCCGTCGCAGCTTCGGCCATACCGGCACGCCCGCCTGCGCTTCCTCCTCCGTGACTCCCGGCTCGGTGCCCTGGCTCGTGTCCGGTGGGATCTCGGGGACCACGCCGATCGCGAGCCACAGGAGCGTCGCGCCCGCCACGACCACGAGGGCGGCGAACCAGATGACGTACCCGGTGTTCACGCGAGGGTCCCGGAAGCGAGCATCGCCGGGAGCATAGGGGATCGGGCGTCGTCCGGACTGCGATGCGCGGCGGACCCCCGCGGGCGGGCGGACGGCGCGGCCTCCGGGCATGGACGGCGCGGCCTCCAGGCACGGACGGATCGCAGACCCACGGCTACACTGCCGCGGTGATCGACTGGACTCCGCAACCGATCGCGTTCTCGGTCGGCCCGCTGGCGGTCCACTGGTACGGGATCATGTACGCGATCGGCCTTGCCCCGACGTACGTCGTCGTGGAGCGCGAGGCCCGACGCCGCGGCCTCGACGTCGGGCTCGCTGACCTCCCCGGATCGCCGCCGCCCGCGGCATCGGCGACGGCGCCCTCGGCACCGCTGCCCGCGGAGCCGCTGCAGGCGCCGCTCGAGGGTCCGGCCTGATGGAGTACGCGCGTTCCATCCTCGACCTGATCGGCAACACGCCGCTCGTGCGGATCTCGCGGGTGACGCGGGGGATCGGGCCGCTGGAGCGCCAGCCGCTGGTGCTCGCGAAGCTGGAGATGCTCAGCCCCGGCGGCTCGGTCAAGGACCGCATCGGCCTGCCCATGATCGAGGCGGCCGAACGGGACGGCCTGCTTCGCCCGGGCGGGACCATCATCGAGCCGACCAGCGGCAACACCGGGCACGGCCTCGCGATCGCCGCCGCGATCAAGGGATACCGCTGCGTGTTCGTGATGGCGGACAAGCAGTCGTCGGAGAAGCAGGCGATCCTGCGGGCCTACGGCGCGGAGGTCGTGCTCTGCCCCACGAACGTCCCGCCCGAGTCGCCGGAGAGCTACTACTCGGTCGCGGCGCGGCTCGCTCGCGACATCCCCGGCGCCTACAAGCCGGACCAGTACTGGAACGCGGAGAACACCGCGGCGCACGAGGCGACGACCGGCCCGGAGATCTGGCGCCAGACGGCCGGCAGGATCACGCACCTGGTCGCGTCCGTCGGCACCGGCGGGACGATCACGGGCGTGGCGCGGCACCTGCGCGCGCAGAAGCCCGACCTGGTCGTGATCGGAGCCGACCCGGAGGGGAGCGTCCTGTCCGGCGACGTGGCCCGGCCGTATCTCACCGAGGGGGTCGGCGAGGACTTCATCCCGGGCACGTTCGACCCCGAGCTCGTCGACCGCTGGGTCCGCGTCCCCGACCGGGACGCATTCGCGATGGCCCGCCGGATCACCCGCGAGGAGGGGATCCTGGCCGGGGAGTCGTGCGGGACCGCGATGCTCGCGACGCTCCAGGTCGCCCGGGAGCTGACCGAATCGGGGCAGGGACCCGGGGCCGTCATCGTCGTGATTCTCCCGGACGGCGGACGCAACTACCTCTCGAAGCTCTACAACGACGAGTGGATGCGGGCGAACGGGCTCCTCGCGTCGGCCGGCTCCGTGGTCCGCGTCCGCGAGGTGCTCGAGGATCGCCATCACGGGGAGCAGATCCCGGACCTCGTGCTGGCCCGGACCACGGAGAAGGTCGGGGCGGCGATCAGCCGGCTCGAGGATTACGGGATCAGCCAGATGCCCGTGTCGGAGGCGGCCGACGGCAGCGAGCTTGCCGGGATCGTCGGATCGATCTCGGAGAAGGGGCTCCTCGAGCGTGCCTACCGGGACCCGGCAGTGGTCGAGCGGACGGTGGGCGAGGTGATGGACCCGCCGCTGCCGGTGGTGAAGGAGACCGCCCCGCTCGACGAGGCGTTCGCGCTCCTGGCACGGGGCGTGCCCGCCGTCCTCGCGATCCGGGGCGAGCGGCCAGTCGGCATGGTCACGAAGCTCGATGTGCTGGAATACCTCAGCCATCACCCGCGACTTGGAGGCTGACGGCGTGCCCGACGGCAGCCCTCGCCCGGAAGGCGGACAGGATGGCGACGCGTTCGCGACCCGCGTGGTCCACGCCGGCGGCGAGCCGGACGAGCTCACCGGGGCCGTGAGCCCGCCCATCTACCAGACGTCGACGTACGCACAGGACGGCGTCGGGCGGCCGCGCCGTGGGTACGAGTACGCCCGAACCCAGAACCCGACCCGCGAGCGGCTGGAGCGCGCCGTCGCCGACCTGGAGGGCGGGGCCTTCGGGATCGCCTTCGCGTCGGGGTCGGCCGCGACCGCCACCCTCGTCGAGCTCGCGGCGCC
This sequence comes from uncultured Chloroflexia bacterium, assembly GCA_963850035.1. Taxonomy (GTDB): domain Bacteria; phylum Chloroflexota; class Limnocylindria; order Limnocylindrales; family CSP1-4; genus CTSoil-043. The sequence continues at coordinate 108,956 of CAWKJP010000022.1, forward strand.
CGGTGAAGAGCTCGTGGTCGGCGACGACGTGTACGGCGGTACCTACCGCTTCTTCGAGCGGGTCGCGCGACCGCGCGGCGTCCTCTCGCGGTACGTCGACATCGCCGTTGGTGGCGCTCCCGGGCTCGCGGCGGCCCTCGACGAGCGGACGCGGCTGGTCTGGTTCGAGACACCGTCCAACCCGCTGCTGAAGGTGACGGACATCGCCTCGGTGGCGGACGCGGCGCACGCCCACGTCGGCGCGCGCGGCGCGGCGCCGATCGTCGTGGTGGACAACACGTTCGCCTCACCGGCGCTCCAGCGACCACTGGCCCTCGGCGCGGACGTGGTCTTCCACTCCGCGACCAAGTACCTCGCCGGCCACAGCGACACGGTGGCGGGCGTGGCCGTCACGTCCCGCGCGGACCTGGCCGACCAGCTCCGCTTCCTGCAGAACGCGATCGGCGCCGTTCCGGGGCCCCAGGACTGCTACCTCGTCCTGCGCGGGCTGCGAACGCTCGCGCTTCGGGCAGAGCGACACTCGGCGAACGCGCTGGCGGTCGCCCGCTTCCTCGCGGCCCGCGAGGACGTCGCCTGGCTGCGCTACCCCGGCCTCACCGACGGTCGCTTCGCGCACCCGCAGGCCACCCTCGTGGGGAGCCAGATGGCTGCCGGCGGTGGCATGGTCAGCTTCGTGCCCGCCGCGGGAAGTGACGGCAGGAGCGCCCGCGACCGCGCGGTCGAGATCTGCGAGGCCACCCGGCTCTTCACCCTGGCCGAGTCGCTGGGCGGCGTCGAGTCGTTGATCGAGGTCCCGGCCGTGATGACGCACGCATCCGTGGCCACGTCGCCGCTCGAGGTGCCGGATGCGCTGATCCGGCTCTCGGTCGGGATCGAGGACGCGGGGGACCTCATCGCCGACCTCCGGGCGGCGCTCGACGGGGCGTGACCGCAACGCGGTAACCGGCCGCCGCGCCCGTCAACCGCGGTCGGTCGGGCGGGCATTCGCTCTCGAGTTGACGTGGTCCCAACCGTGCGCAATAGTGTGCGCATGGCAGTGCGCACGAACCTGATGCTCCCACCCGAGCTCGTCGCCGAGGTGGATCGGATCGCCGGGCCGCGAAACCGAAGCCGGTACGTGGCCGAGGCGGTGAAGGCGCGCCTGCGCCGCGATCACCTCAAGGAAGTCTGGGATCGATCGTTCGGCATCCTGAAGGCCGAGGATTACCCCTACTGGGCGACGTCCGAGATGGTCGTGGAGTGGGTCCGGGCGCTCCGCGCCGAGGAGACGGACTCCGGGCCCGATCCCGTCCCGGTTGGGACGACCCCGGAGTGGTACCCGCGATCGAAGGGCGGAACGCGGCCGGACCCGGAGGACGATGAGCGTGCGGATCCTCGCTGACTCTGCGTTCGTCATCGACTATCTCCGAGGTGTCCGGGCTGCCGAAGCGCGCTGGGAGGCTGTCTTCGAAGAGGGCGACGAACCGATCGTGAACGAGATCGTCGTCTGCGAGGTGAGCGCCGGACTCCTTGAGCGCGATCAGCCGCGGTTCAGCGCGTTCCTGGAGCCCGTGGAGTTCATCCAGCCTGGCCCCGACGCAGCCATTCTCGCGGGACGCTGGCGCTCCGCGGCCCGTGCGACCGGCTGGACCCTCGGGCTTGCGGATGCCCTGATCGCGGCCGCGGCATACACGGACAATGCTGCCGTCCTCACGCGGAACACGCGCGATTTCAGGTTGACGCCCGTGCGTCTGGTCACCTATTGAGCATCGGTGCTCAGTACAATCCCGGCCAGCACCGAGCGATCCGGCCCCGGGCCGGTGCGCCCCACACCACAGCCGGGAGGAGCACCCCATGACCCGCGTTCTCCGTCGCAAGGTCACCGTCATCGGCGCGGGCAATGTCGGCGCCACGACCGCCCAGCAGATCATCGAGACCGGTCTCGCCGACGTCGTGCTCGTCGACATCGTGGAAGGGCTCCCTCAGGGCAAGGCCCTGGACCTCGCGGAGGCCGCCCCCGTCGTCGGCTACGACGTCCGGATCACGGGCACGAACGACTACGCCGACACGGCGCACTCGAAGATCATCGTCGTCACCTCGGGCCTTGCTCGCCAGCCGGGCATGAGCCGTGACGACCTGATGGCGAAGAATGCCGGCATCGTCGGAGCGGTCGTGAAGCAGGCCGCCGCGGTGAGCCCCGGCGCGATCATCATCGTCGTCACGAACCCGCTCGACGCGATGTGCCACGTGGCGCTCAAGGCGTCGGGATTCCCGCCCGAACGCGTCATCGGCATGGCGGGCGTCCTGGACTCGGCCCGGTTCCGCGCCTTCATCGCCGCCGAGCTGGAGGTGAGCGTCCGCGATATCCGCGCGTTCGTCCTCGGTGGCCATGGCGACACGATGGTCCCGCTGCCGCGCTACTCGACGGTGGGCGGCGTCCCGATCACCGAGCTCATGAGCGCGGAGCGGATCGAGGCGCTCGTCGATCGAACCCGCAACGGCGGCGCCGAGGTCGTGGCGCTTCTCAAGACCGGCAGCGCCTACTACGCGCCGGCCGCATCCGTCGTCGAGATGGTGGAGGCGATCCTCCGCGACCGGCGGCGGATCCTGCCCTGCGCGGCATACCTGCAGGGTGAGTACGGCATCACCGGCCTGTACGTCGGCGTGCCGATCGTCCTGGGCAACGGCGGGATGGAGAAGGTCATCGAGATCTCGCTCACCGACGACGAGCGGGCGGCATTCAATCGGTCGGCCGACTCGGTGCGCGAGCTGATCACGAAGCTGCCTGCCTGACGCGGGCAGTGCTTCGGTGCACCGCCTGACGCGCCCGATCGACGCAGGAGACCGGCAGCGCGGCGGTCGTTCGTACTAGGTGGCCGTGGGACTGCGCTGGAGGGGTCAGTCCCGGGGGGGAGGAGCCGGCGTCTGACGCCGGGTTGGAGGTCGACAGGCGGTCGGGCGCGCCTGCCGCCGTCGGGAAAGGACCAGATGCGCAGAGCTCTTCTCTCCCTGGCGGCTGCAGTGATGCTGGCGTCGGCATGGGCGGCACCGGCGACGGCGATCACGAACAACCACGTCAAGGACTTCCAGCACAATTCGTGGGGCTCATCGGCTTCTACAACGGCAGGGACTGGACCTGGTCGCACCGTTGCACTGGCGAGCTCATCGCGCCGAATATGGTCCTCATCGCCGGCCACTGCACGGACAACGGCGCGGGAGGCGTGAACAACCATGCCCGCATCTGGTTCCAGCAGGATGCCGGCGTCAATTACGACCCAGTGACACAGCGCGATCCTGTCTCCGGCTATCCCGACAGCTGCAGCGGTACGGGTGGCAATCAGCTCGGGAAGCTGTGCGCGACCTCCAGCCGGATGTACAACTTCGGCTTCGACAACTTCGCCGGATACCCTGAGATCCACGATGTGGGCATCGTGATCCTCGATCAGAAGATGACCGGCTTGGGGTATGCGACGCTGCCCCGAGCTGGAGCGCTCGATCCGCTGCTCAGTGCCCGTGGCACGCAGGACCCGACCTTCAATGTCTCCGGATACGGGATCAGCTTCTCGGCGAAGCAGGGGACGGTATCGATCTCCTATCGGGAGCGGCTGATGGCCAACGAAACGCTTGTCAACCTGGTCAGCCAGAGCACGGATGGGTACAGCATCCAGCTCAATGGCAATGGTGACGACCGGGGTGGAACGTGCAGTGGTGACTCGGGCGGACCGGTCTTCTACCCGGACGGAACGAACCAGGTTGTTGCCGTGACGTCCTGGGGCAAGTCGAACGCCGGCTGTCGCGGTGATGGCTGGTACTACCGCACGGATCGGCAGGTCGTCATCGACTGGATCCTCGCGAAGGCGGGCAAGGCTGCCAGCCTCATCCACTTCGGGCCGTAGAGCTCCGCGATTCAGCCGACATCCGCCAGGATCGGCCTCGAGGCCCCGGCTGCCGGGGCCTCGTCACGTCCGGGGCCCGCTAGACTCGGGGCGCGATGACCCATCACTACACGGTGCTCCACGGCGGGACGATCCTCACGTTTGACGGCGCCCGGCCCACGGACGCCGCCTCGCGTGCACGCGGAGACCCTGACGTCGCCGATGCAGCCGGGCGGCGTGCGACGGCCATCTGCCTTGCGCATGGCCGGATCCTGGCCGTCGGCGGGGACGCCGAGATCCTCGCGCTCGCCGGCCCCGACTCCCACGTGGTCGACCTGCGCGGGCGCGCCGTGCTGCCGGGATTCGTGGAGCCGCACGCGCACCCGTACTGGGAGGGCATGGTCGCCGGGATGCGGCTGCTGGCCGGCCGCGAACGCCGCGCGGCGCTCAAGGCCCTGCCGGGCGGGGCGGAGCGCCTGGAGCCCGACGACTGGCTGGTGAGCCGCTACGACCCGACCGGCTGGGACCGGCCGGACGACCCGACGCGCGACGACCTCGACCGGGCCGTGCCGGATCGGCCGGTGCTGCTCGCGCACGTCTCGGGACATGCCGTCACCGCCAACAGCCTCGCCCTGGCCCTTGCCGGGATCGGCGCCGGCACGGCCGATGTCCCAGGGCGGAGCGTGATCGAGCGCGACGCTGCGGGTGAGCCCACGGGCATCGTCCGCGGCCCCGACGCGTGGGATCGGGTCGCGGCGGCGATGCCGGCGCCCACCGCCGCAGACGGGCAGGCGGCGCTTGCCCGGGCCGCAGCGCGACTCGCGGCGGACGGCGTGACCAGCGTCGCCGATGCCGACCTCGGTTCCACCGCCGGCGTGACAGCCGAGCTCGCCGCGTGGGGCGAGGCCATCGCGTCGGGGGCGATGCCGCTGACCGTGGCGCTCATGCCCGGGCTCGTCCGGATCGCGGACGCGCCCGAAGACCGCGTTCCGGCGCCCGCGGACATCGCGGCCGACCTCCCGGCCGCCGTTCGTGATCGCGTCCGCCTGACCCACGTCAAGCTCAAGGCCGACGGCGCCATGACGACGCACACGGCGTGGCTTCGCGCGCCGTACGACGACGCGCCCCACGCCGGTGGCCCGGTCCACGACCCGCCCGCGCTCGCCGCGCGAATCCGCGGCGCCGTGTCCGCCGGCTGGGCAGTGGCCACGCACGCCATCGGCGATGCGGCAGTGGATGCGGTCATCGATGCGTACGCCGCCGCGCCCGCTCCACCGCATCCCCACCGCGTCGAGCACGCCATGCTCCTCGACGAGGCCCTCGTCGCGCGGATCGCCGCCTCCGGCGCGACCGCGGTTGTCCAGCCCGAGTTCCTCGCGTGGGCCGGGAACGCCTACCGGGCACGGCTCGGCGAGGAACGCGCGGCGCGCCTGCTGCCGTTCTCGGCGCTCCTGGCCGCGTCGATCCCGATGCCGTTCTCCAGCGACCGTCCGGTGGTCCCCGGCGCGCCGCTCAGCGGCGTGCGGGCGGCACTTCGCCACGATGGCGACCTCTCCGTGGCCGAGGCGCTCCATGCGTGGACGGCCGCGGGCGCCGCGGTCCTCGGCGACGACGAGGCCGGCGTCCTGGAGGTCGGACGGCGCAGCGATCTGGTGATCCTGTCGCGCGATCCGAGCGCAATGCCTGCGAGGGCCTGGGCTCGCGGCGACGACGGGATCGGCGTGGTCGCAACGATCGTCGGTGGGCGCCTCGTGGCCGGCCGGCTCGAGGGCCTGGCCTGATGGGAGCGGCCTCGGCCGTCCTCGCATTCGGGTTCGACGCCTCGCTTCGCCTCGGGGACTTCGTCGTCCGCTGGCAGACGATCGGCGTCGCGGTCGCCGTCTTCGCGGGCATCGCCTGGAGCGCGCTCATCGCCGGGCGGACGCCTGCGTTCGAGACGCTGATCGGGGAGCCGCAGGATGCCGAGGGCGCCGGGGAGACCTGGCACATGCGCCGGGACGATCTCGTGTTCATCATCCTCGGCGCGCTGCCGGGCGCGGTGATCCTCTCCCGGGTCGGGTACGGGCTCCTCCACGCCGACTGGTATGCGCGCGACTGGCGGCAGCTGCTCGACCCCGCGGGCGGCAGCCTCGAGCTCACCGGCGCCGTCGTCGGGGGGACCTTGACGGGGATCTACGTCGCCGCCCTGCTCGATGCGCCGGTCGGGCGGTGGCTCCACGTGGCGATCCGGCCGCTTCTCCTCGCGCTCGCGGTCGGGAAGGCGGCCGAGGTCCTGGGGGGCGGTGGGCAGGGCGCCCTCGTGCTCGACGGCGGCGGGTTCGCGACCGCGTACGCGGGGCCCGGGCCGTGGGGGAGCCCCGGTGCGGAGCTGCCCGCGATTCCGGCCCAGCTCCTGGAGGCCGGGATGGCGGCGGGCGTCCTTCTCCTGGTGACGGTGCTCGGCTGGCGGTCGGGGCTCCGCCGCGCCGACGGCCGGCTGTTCGCGGTCGGCATCGCGGCCTGGGCGCTCGGCCGCGCCCTCGTGGCGACGACGTGGAAGGATGCCGCCGTGCTCGGGTCGCTGAACGCCGAGCAGCTCATCTGCCTCATCGTGGCAGCCGCATCCACGGGCGCGGCGTTGACGGCCACGCTCGTGATCCGGCGACGCCCGCTCGAGGCGCGTCTGCGGGCCGTGGTCGGCGGTGCCGAACCCGATCCGGAACCGCCTCCCGCGGGCTGACTGGCAGCCCTCGGCGCTCGCGCGCCCTCAGCTCATCCGCGTGTGGTCAACCGCGGCCCTGCGCAGGAACTGCCCGTTCGCGGCCGGCCCGACCCAGGCGCCGTCCCGGACGAGGACCGTTCCGCGGCTCATCACGACGTCCGACGCGCCCCGAACCACCCGTCCCTCGAAGATCGAGTAGTCGACGTCCATGTGGTGCGTCGCCGCGCTGATCGTGTGCGTCCGGTTCGGGTCGTAGACCAGCAGGTCGGCGTCGGAGCCGACCGCGATCGCCCCCTTCTTCGGGTGCATCCCGAACATCTTCGCGGGCGCGGTTGCCATGATCTCCACCCACCGTTCGCGCGAGATGCGGCCGCCGACCACGCCGCCGTCGTGGAGGAGGTCCACCCGGTCCTCCACGGCCGGCAGGCCGTTCGGGATCTTGCGAAAGTCGCCCCGTCCCAGGTCCTTCTGGCCGTGAAAGTCGAACGGGCAGTGGTCCGTCGCGACCAGCTGTAGCGCGTCCGTGCGGAGGCCAGTCCAGAGCGACTCCTGGTCGTCCTTGGTCCGGAGTGGCGGAGAGCAGACGAACTTCGCCCCCTCGAACCCGTTGCCGAGGTCGTCGATCGAGAGGAACAGGTACTGCGGGCAGGTCTCCGCGAAGGCCATCGCCCCGCGATCACGGGCGGCCATGACCGCTTCGAGCGCCTCGCGCGCCGAGAGGTGGACGATGTAGACCGCGACACCCGCCGCCTCGGCCAGGCGGATGACGCGGTTCGTCGCCTCGCCTTCGAGGATCGGATAGCGCGCCAGGCCGTGCCCGATCGGATCGGTGGTGCCGGCCGCGACGAGACCGGCGGCAATCACGTCGATCACGGGCCCGTTCTCGGCGTGCATCATGATCAGACCGCCGTTCTGCCGGGTCCGCTGCATCGCCCGGAAGATGTGATCGTCGGGGCTGTAGAGCACGCCCGGGTAGGCCGTGAAGAGCTTGAACTCTGGCACGCCCTCGTCGATGAGCAGGTCCATCTCGGCCAGCGTCGCGTCGGTGACGTCCGACACCATCATGTGGAAGCCGTAATCGATCGCGGTCTTCCCCTCGGCCTTCGCGCGCCATGCGTCGAGGCCCTCGCGGAGCGACCGGCCCTTCGTCTGCGGCGCGAAGTCGACGATCGTCGTGGTCCCGCCGAACGCGGCCGCTTTCGAGCCGGTCTCGAACGTGTCCTTGGCGAACGTGCCGCCGAACGGCAGCTCCATGTGGGTGTGCACGTCGATGCCGCCCGGGACGACGTACTTCCCCGTCGCGTCGATCGTCGCGTCGGCCGTGACGCCGCGTCCCGCCAGGCCGGCGCCGATCAGCGCGATCGTCTCGCCGTCGACCAGGACGTCCGTCGAGCTCGAGCCGTCGGCGGTGACGACCAGGCCATTGGTGATCAGCGTGCGCATCGCTCTCTCCTCAGGCCTTCGCAGCCTGCACGTCGCGGAGCGCCGGGATGATCTCGCGACCGTAGATCGCCAGCTGCTCCTCCTCGTTGCCGTTCATCAGGTACAGGTTGAACTGGTCGACGCCTGCCTCGGCCAGGACGCGAAGCTTGGCCACGTGCGCGTCGACGTCGCCCACGATCCCGAAGCGGTCGACGATGTCGTCCGTCACGAAGTCCGCGTTCGCGGAGCCGACCTCCGCGTGGTGCAGGTAGTCGTAGCCCTGCCGGCCCCGGACATAGCGGGTCAGGCTCTCGGGGAGATCCCCCTGGTACTTGTTGACGAGGTCCACCACGTGGTTGCCGACCAGCGCCGGGAACCAGCGGATCCGGTCGCGGCCGTCGGCGACGTCGCCGACGTGGGCGGGTGCGGCGGCCATGATCCGGACCGCCCCGGGCTGGCGTCCTGCCTCGGCCGATGATGCCCGGACCTGGGCGACGAACCAGCGGATCAGGTCGGGGTCGCCGATCTGGAGCATGGCCCCGTCCGCGATGCGGCCGGTCAGCTTGAGCGCGACCGGCCCGTAACCGGCGATCCAGACGGGAAGGCGATACGACCCGGCCCAGGGCAGCTCCAGCGAGGCGCCCTCGTACTCGATGGAGCCTCCCTCGGCGAGCGCCCGGATGACGTGGACCGCCTCCTCGAGCGCGGCCATGCTCGTCGGCTGCTTGCCCAGGACCCGGCGCGCGGAGTCGCCGCGCCCGATCCCGAGGTCGAAGCGGCCGCCCGACAGCTCCTGCAGCACCGCCAGGCTCGACGCGGTGACCGACGGCTCGCGCGTCCCGGGATTCGTCACGCACGTGCCCAGGCGGAGCGTGGTCGTCGCCTGCGCCATCAGCGTCAGGAGGATGTACGGCTCGCGCCAGAGCACGTGCGAGTCGAACAGCCAGGCGTAGGCGAAGCCGGCCGCCTCCCCCTGGCGCGCGAGCGCAAGCGTCCGCTCGATCGAGTGCTCGGGCTTGAGGGTGAACCCGAACTCCATGCCGCGTCTCCTCGGGGGAAGGGTGCTAGGGGCGGACCAGGTCCGCGTAGGCGTCGGGGCGCCGGTCGCGGTAGAACTGCCACGTCTGGCGGACCTCGGTGACCATGTCGAGGTCGAGGTCGCGGACCACCAGCTCCTCCTCGTGCGGGCTGGCCACGCCGCCCACGATCTGGCCGCGCGGGTCGCAGAAGTAGCTCTGCCCGTAGAAGTCGTCGTCGCCGATCGACTCGATGCCGACCCGGTTGATCGTCCCGACGAAGTAGCCGTTGGCCACCGCGTGGCTCGGCTGCTCGATGCGCCAGAGGTACTCGGAGAGGCCGCGGCTGGTGGCGCTCGGGATCAGCACGATCTCCGCGCCGTTGAGGCCGAGCGCGCGGGCGCCCTCGGGGAAGTGGCGGTCGTAGCAGATGTAGACGCCGACCTTGCCCACGGCCGTCTCGAAGACCGGGTAGCCCAGGTTGCCCGGACGGAAGTAGAACTTCTCCCAGAAGCCCTTCACGTGCGGGATGTGCGTCTTGCGGTACTTGCCCAGGTACCGTCCGTCCGCGTCGATCACGGCGGCCGTGTTGTAGTAGACACCCGATGCCTGCGAATCCTCCTCGTACATCGGCACGACGAGGACCACCCCGAGCTGCTTCGCGAGGTCCTGCATCCGCTTCGTGGTGGGTCCGTCCGGGATCAGCTCCGTGTAGGCGTAGTACTGCGCGTCCTGGACCTGGCAGAAGTACGGCCCGTAGAAGAGCTCCTGGAAGAGCACGAACTGGGCCCCCTGCGCCTTCGCCTCGTGGGCACGCTGCTCGTGCTTCTGGATCATCAATTCCTTGTCGCCCGTCCAGGTCGCCTGGACGAGGGCGCCTCGCACGATTCGCGGCATGGGTCACCTCCGGTCGGGGTCGCAGCGGCGGGACGGGCGGGTCGTCGGCGCCTCCGCCGCCTCCGGCAGCCCGTCCGGAATGAGGCGGAATGCTACACCGCGCCGATGTGGCACCGTGCCGTCGTTGCGGCGTTCGCACGTGCGCATACATTCGCAAGCGGCTGTGGTGTAATGGCGCGCGTCGCTCCCCGGAGGGCACGGGCAGGAGCCGGCCCGCGCCGTCCCACTCGCCCGTGGCCGCCATGCCGGCCCATCGGCTCGCGCAAGCAGATGGGCGGTCCGCGTGCAGGGCACGTTCCGCCTCGAGGTGACCGATGACCGTCCGAACTGCCGCCGATCCGATGTCGAGCCAGGAGATCGTCCGGCTCTCGCGCGCCCACACCCTCTTCTCGTGGTCCGTCCAGGGAGCCGTCGACCCCATCGCGGTCGATCACGCCGAGGGCGTCTACCTGTACACGCCCGAGGGACAGCGAATCCTCGACTTCAACAGCCAGCTGATGTCGGTCAACATCGGGCACGGCGACCGTCGCGTGGTCGACGCCATCACGGCCCAGGCGATGAAGCTCCAGTACGTCCAGCCCGCCTTCGCGACGGAGATCCGGGCCCGGCTCGGCGCCAAGCTCGCCGAGATCCTCCCCGGCGACCTCAACAAGGTCTTCTTCACGCTCGGCGGCGCCGAGGCGATCGAGAACGCGATCAAGCTTGCCCGCCACTACACCGGCCGCTACAAGCTGCTGGCTCGCTACCGCTCATACCACGGGGCGACATTTGGGGCGATGACCCTGACGGGCGACTATCGGCGCTGGGCGAACAAGCCCGGCCTGGTGGGCGTGGTCCGCTACCCCGACACCCATCGCTGGGGCGAGAAGGAGCCGCGGCCGGTCGCCGAGAGCCTCCAGGGCCTCGAGGACGTGATCAAGTACGAGGGCGCGCACACGATCGCGGCGATCTTCCTCGAGACGATCGTCGGCACGAACGGGATCCTCATCCCGCCCGACGGCTACCTCGCCGGCGTGCGCGAGCTGTGCGACCGCTACGGCATCCTGATGGTCTGCGACGAGGTCATGGCGGGCTTCGGGCGGACGGGCCGCTGGTTCGCGGTGGACCACTGGAACGTCGTCCCGGACCTGATGACGATGGCGAAGGGCCTCACCTCCAGCTATCTCCCGCTCGGCGCGGTCGCGATGCGCGACAACATCGCCGCGGCGCTCGACACGAAGATGTTCTACGGCGGGCTCACCTACAGCAGCCATCCGGTGAGCCTCGCGGCATCCCTTGCGACGATCGGCGTCTACGAGGAGGACGACCTCATCGGCAACGCCGCGCGGCTTGGCGTGTCGATGCGGCGCCACCACGAGGCGCTGGCCGCGAAGCACCCGAGCGTGGGCGCGCACCGGAGCCTCGGCCTGTTCGGCATCCTCGACCTGGTCCGCTCGCGGGATCCGTGGACGCCGATCACGCCGTTCAACGGCACGAGCGACGAGATGAAGGCGATCGGCAAGTTCTTCCGCGAGAACGGCCTCTACACGATGATCGCCAACAACTCGATCCACACCAACCCGCCGCTCTGCATCACCGAGGAGCAGCTGGCCGAAGGCTTCGCGGTCATCGACCGGGCGCTCGACATCGCCGACGAGGCCGTCACGGCGTGACGTCGTCCGCCGCGGCCAGCGTCCTCCCGCCGGGGCTGCTCGCCCCGGCGGCAGGCTGGTCGAGGCGGCACCCGCTCCTGCGGCAGTCGATCCTCCTGGGGGGCGTCATCGTCCTGGTCGCGCTCGCCTGGGAGGGTGCGAAGTGGCTCGCCGGCGACCCGTGGCGGATCGCGATCGGCGGGTTCACCTACACGCACACGCCTCCCTTCTCGGTGCGGATCGCGAGCGATATCTCCCTGCCGCACCTCTGGACGATCGTCGGAACGCTCTTCGAGCCGGTCCCCGCCGGCCCGCCCCTCTGGATCTTCCTGACGGGCGCCGCGTTCTACACGCTGCGCACGGCCTTCGTGGGGTTCGCGGCAGGAGCCCTGCTGGGCCTGGGCCTCGGGATCGTCTTCGTCCACTCCCGCTTCCTCGAGCGCGCGCTGGTGCCCTGGGTGGTGGGGAGCCAGACCGTCCCGATCATCGCGATCGCCCCGATCGTGGTGGTGGCCCTGGGGGCGAACTGGATATCGGTGGCGGTGGTGGCCACCTACCTGACCTTCTTCCCGGTCGCGATCGCCTCGATTCGCGGCCTGCGGGCCTACGACCCGCGCGCCGGCGAGCTGATGCGCTCCTACGCGGCATCGACCGCCCAGGTGCTCTGGAAGCTGCGCCTGCCGGCCTCGGTGCCGTATCTCTTCTCCGCGCTGCGGGTCGCGGCGGCGGCGAGCGTGATCGGCACGATCGTCGGCGAGCTGCCGTCGGGGATCCCGGAGGGCCTGGGCCGCGCGGTCCTCAACTTCACGCAGTACTACGTCACCGCGCCCGAACGCCTCTGGGCGACCGTCGCCTCGTGCGCGCATGACCGGCCTCGTGTTCGTCGGCCTGGTCCGGCTCGGCGAGGCGCTCCTCACCCGCGGCCGCTACCGGCCCGCGGCGATCTGATCCGCGGAACCGGGAAGGGCCACGCATGATCCCCGATCCCGCCGTCCCGGCCGCCGGCGCGCCGGTCGTGGAGATCCGGGGCGTCGAGAAGACGTTCGCCACGACCTCGGGCGGCGTCACCGCGCTCAAGGGGATCGACCTGACGATCCGGGCCGGGGAGTTCGTCTCGCTCATCGGGCCGTCCGGCTGCGGCAAGTCCACGCTCCTGCGGATCATCGGGGACCTGACCGGGCCGACCGCGGGCGACGTGCTCGTGAACGGCAAGCCATCGCATCGCGCCCGCCTCGACCGGGACTACGGGATGGTCTTCCAGGCACCGGTCCTCATGGACTGGCGAACGGTGTCGCGGAACGTGGAGCTGCCGCTCGAGGTCATGCGCTACGCCAGGGCCGACCGGAAGGCGCGCTCGAAGCGCCTCCTCGACCTCGTCGAGCTCGGGGAGTTCGGCGACCGCTACCCCTGGCAGCTCTCCGGTGGCATGCAGCAGCGGGTGGCGATCGCGCGCGCGTTCGCGTTCGACCCGGCCCTCATCCTGATGGACGAGCCGTTCGGGGCGCTCGACGAGATGACGCGCGAGCGGATGAACCTGGAGCTGATGCGGATCTGGCGGGAGACGGAGACGACGATCGTCTTCGTGACCCACTCGATCCCGGAGGCCGTCTTCCTCTCCACGCGGGTGGTCGTGATGTCGCCGCGGCCGGGCCGGGTGAACCGCGTCGTGGACGTGGACCTGCCGCAGCCGCGCACCTTCGAGACGCGCGAGGCGCGGCGCTACTTCGAGCTCGTGACGGAGGTGCGCGAGGCGCTCCGCGGGTTCGAGGAGACCGCCGCCGCCGACGAGGTCGCCGACGCGCGCATCCGTGCCGAGGGGATCGGGTGACCGCGGCGTCCGCCCGCGTCCCGCAGGCCCGGCCGCGGTCCGGAGCCGGCCACGCGGTCGCCGCGGAGCGTCTCCGCGCGCTCGTGCCGCCGGTGGGCGCGGCGATCGTCGTCCTGCTCCTCTGGGAGTTCCTCCTCCAGGCGCTGGGCTTCGCGGAGTTCCTCCTGCCCCGGCCGACCACGATCGTGACCGCGTTCGTCCAGCAGTGGCCGGTTCTCCAGAAGGGAATCGTCTACACGGGCGGCGAAGCGTTGGGCGGCTTCCTCGTCGGCGTGAGCCTGGGCGTCCTCGCCGCCTTCGCCACCGCCCGGTGGGCGACGGCGCGGGAGGCGTTGATGCCGGTCGCCATCGCCGCGAGCTCGATCCCGATCATCGCGATGGCGCCGATCTCGAGCGCATGGTTCGGCGTGGAGAGCCCCCTGGCACGGATCTTCATCGTGACCCTGATGGTCTTCTTCCCGGTGATGGTCAACACGGTCCGCGGGCTCACCAGCGTGGAGCCGTCGGCGCTGGAGCTGATGCGCTCGTATGCGGCGGGTGACGTCGACACGTTCCGCCACGTCCGGATCCCCAACGCGCTGCCGTTCGTCTTCACGTCGCTGCGCATCGCGGCCACGCTCAGCGTCATCGGGGCGGTGATCGGCGAGTACTTCGGCGGGCCGCGCTACTCCCTGGGCATCTACATCAGCTCCGAGGCGTACCTCTTCCGGTACCCGAACGCGTGGGCCGGGATCGTGTGCGCCTGCCTCATCGGGACCGCCTTCTTCGCGGCGGTGCTCGTGCTGGAGCGGATCGCCATCCCGTGGCATCGCGCCGACGGCCGCGACGCCTGAGATGCGAGAGGAGGTGGCGTTCCGGACGTCGACGTGAGGTGGGGAACGATCGATCCGGGCCGGTTCGGGCGAGCGGGGCTCCGCACGCGCCGGTGACGCAGATCTCGCATTCGGGAGGAGACACATGAAATCGTCCGCACGCATTGCGGCCATGCTGATGGGAGCCGCGCTCGTGGCGGCGGCCTGCTCGGGCAGCGCGACGCCGGCGGCCTCGAGCGCAGCGGCCGGGGGAGCCTCGGCGGCGGCCGGGAGCGCCTCGGCGGCAGCCGGGGGCGCTTCGCCCGCGGCGCTGATCCCGGTCAAGCTGCAGCTCCAGTGGGTTCCGCAGGCGCAGTTCGCCGGCTTCTATGCCGCGGCGGACCAGGGCTACTACAAGGACGCGGGCCTGGATCTCACGATCCTCGCCGGCGGCCCGGACGTCAACAACCTGCAGGTGGTGGCGTCGGGCGGCGCCGACCTCGGCATCTCGTGGCTTCCGAAGATGCTCCAGTCGCGCGAGGGCGGGACCGACCTGGTGTGGATCTCGCAGATCCTCCAGCGCTCGGGCACGCGGATGGTCTCGTTCAAGGACAGGAACATCCTGACGCCGAAGGACCTGGCCGGCAAGAAGATCGGCTCGTGGCTCGGCGGCAACGAGCCGGAGCTCTTCGCCGCGCTCACCAAGGCCGGGCTCGACCCGACCAAGGAGAACGTGATCAAGCAGAACTTCGACATGGTCGCGTTCGTCCAGGGCGATCTCGACGCGGCCCAGGCGATGGTCTACAACGAGTACGCGCAGGTCCTCGAGACGAAGAACCCCAAGACGGGCAACCTCTTCACCCCGGCCGACCTGAACGTGATGGACTTCAACGATCCGTCGATCGGCACGGCCATGCTCCAGGATGGCGTCTTCGCCAGGGACTCGTGGCTCAAGCAGGGCACGAACGCGGACACAGCGACGAAGTTCCTCACCGCGACGTACAAGGGCTGGATCTACTGCCGTGACAACGCCCAGAAGTGCGCCGACATCGTCACGAAGGCGGGCTCCCAGCTGGGCGCGAGCCACCAGCTCTGGATGATGAACGAGATGAACGCCCTGATCTGGCCCTCGCCCAGCGGGATCGGCCAGATCGATCCGACCCTCTGGAGCCAGACGGTCGACATCGCCACCAAGTACGGGATCCTCAAGGCGGCTCCCGCGACCGGCGCCTCCCGGACCGACCTCACGCAGGCGGCCCTCGCAGCCCTCGGATCGTCCGTGGACACGAAGGGCACGTCGTTCCAGAAGCTCACGGTCACCCTCAACGAGGGCGGCAAGTAGCGGCGGTCCCGCAACGGGAATCGACGAGGCCGGCCCGGCAGGGCCGGCCTCACGTCATTCGGATCGGAACGAAGACGGGACGGCCCTCGCCCGCGGCCGCACGTGCCCGGGCGTGCGCGTCAGCGGCCGGCGACCCATGCCGCGAGGTCGGCCACGAGCTGTTGGTCGACGTGGCCGGCCACGCTGTACTCGGCAGGAGTGGCCGGCCCGCTGCCGTCGATCAGCAGGTGATTCATCGCCGGGTATGTCCTGAAGGTCACGGTCGGGCGCTCAAAGAGCGCCGCCCGCCACGGCTGCAGCTCGGACGGCGGCACCTGGTAGTCGCGCCCGCCCTGCGAGAAGAACATCGGCATCCGAAGGGCCGATGCAACTGCCACGGGCCGGTAGGCCTGCAGGTCCAGCCAGTACGAGGCGGGGGTGTTCAGCGGCAGCTCGGATGCGGGCGTCGACGGTGAGAGGCCGGCCGACTGGGCCAGCGCAACCTGCGTCTCGAGCGCCGCCAGCTGCTGCTGGACCTGCGGTCCCGGGCTTCCCTGCAGCGAGGCGAGGTAGCGCGACTGGACGAGGATGAGCTGCGCCATCGGGCGTGGTCGGCGCCTCCAGCATCGCGATGCCCGCCAGCTGGCCGGGGGCCTCGCTCGCGATCCGCGGCGCGAGATAGGCGCCCAGGCTGTGCCCGACGAGGAACACGCGAGCCGGGTCAACGTTCGGCGTCCGACGCAGCAGGGCGACGGCGGCGATCGCGTCATCGGTCGTCTCCTGGCGCACCGTGATCGTCGGGTCGGCCGCCATCTGCGCGCCGTAGACGAACGTGCGCTTGTCGTAACGCACGACGGCGATCCCCGCCGACGCGAGCCCCCAGGCGATGTCGCGGAACGGCTTGTTGGGCCCGATCGTCTCGTCGCGGTCGCTTGCCCCGGACCCCTGCACGAGCACCACCGCCGCGAAAGGCCCGGTTCCTTTCGGCATAGTGAGCGTCCCGGGCAGGGCCCATGGTGCGGCCCCACGCTGATCGCCGACTCCGTGAACGACGATCGGGTTGACGTAGGCTTGCCGGGGAGGAGGCAGGGGCCGAGGCGAGGAGGCCACGACCTTCGCGACGTGGAGCCCGCTGACCTGGCCGCTGCTCGTGATCGCGACCGTGAGCGTCACCGTGCTGTTCGCGAAGGCGGTCTCCACGGCCGCGATGGTGAAAGGCGCCTGCGCCGTCGTCGTGACCGTGCCGACCGCGCCGAACGCCCCGTACTGGGCCACGAACTGCGCCCAGAGCTGCGCCAGCGCCGCCCCGGGCGCGGCGGCGCGCATGGTCGCGTCTTCCATCGCCTCGGCCGACGCGTCGTCACCCCGGGCCAGCGCGGCGACGAATGCCGCGCCGATCGACGCCGGGTCGCCGCTCGGTGGGCTCACCGAGGCCGCCGCGCCGGACGGGCCTGCCGGCGGGGCCGTCGTCCGGGCAGGGGAGGCCGACCCGAGGGCAGGCGAGGTGGTCGCCGCGCCGGACCCGCAGGCAGCCAACAGGAGCGGGACGAGGATGATGAGCGCCCGGCGAGACGTGATCTCGCCACGACGGCGATGCTGCTGCACGGCAAGTCGACTCCAGATGTCCGTTGGCTCCCCCGGTTGCGAATGCGCCTGCTTCATTGTCGCCCGGAGCCTCGGTGCCCCGCAGGCCGATCCGGACGGCCCAGGGTCCGTTTCGCGGCGGCGTCGACGGCCGCGAATCTCTCCCGGGTCGCGCTCCAGCGCTCGATCTCTCGGAGCGCCGTCTCGGCGGCCGGTCTCGGCCCGGCCGAGACGACCGCGACGGGTCGGGCATCGTCGGCATGGTCGTGTCGCCCGGGGCCGCCCGGTCGATGCTCACGTTCGTCTCCGGCTGAGGACGGCAGGCGCCACGCCTGCTTGTTGACCGTCGAATGCGCGGTCATACTCGCGGCCGTCGCGAGGGCCCGCGTCCCAGCCTTCCCCTCCGGCGTTCCCGAAGGAGTCGAGATGATCATCGTGCGAACCGTCTACCAGGGCGCGTATGGCAAGGGTGGCGAGCTCGCGGCCCTCCAGACGGAAGTCGCGAGGAAGTTTGTCGCCGAGCTGGGCGGCGGGCACACGTGGAGAGTGATGTCGGACCTCTCCGGCCCGTTCGACACCATCGCGTTGGAGGTCGAGGTCGCGGGATTGGCCGAGTGGGAGGGCATCCGGGCCCGGATGTTCGAGTCGACGACCTTCCGCGAGGCGCTGGCGACTACGCTCGGTGCCGCACGCGCCATGACCGTGTCTGGGCGCACGGAGTTCTGGACGGTCGAGGGACAGGGCTAGGGGTGCGGTCCCGGTCCGCGAGTCGAGAGTCCGCCGACATCGGGCACAGGGGCCTGCCCGCCCCGGACGAGCCCGTCCGCCGGCTGCTGCATCGGATCGCAGCACCGGCAGCCCTCGCGATCCCGGACCTGCCGTCGATCGGAGCCGCGCTCGCGGAGCTGGCCGCCGATCTCGACTACCTCCTCCCGTTGGTCGCCCGGCTGGGCGACCGCAACGGCCAGACCCGAATCCACGCGCCGGACCGTGGTCCGCGCCTGACGATCATCCACCGGCAGGAGGGTCGCATCAGCGCGGTGCACGACCATGGGACGTGGGTCGCGATCAGCCCGATCAGTGGCCTCGAGACGCACCGGCGCTACCGGCTGACGGAGGGCCCCGGAAGCCGGCCGGAGATCGCCGAGGTCACCTGGCTCGGGCCGGCGCAGGTCACGACGCTGCTTCCGCCCGACGACGTCCACGACCATGGGCACCTGGCCGGTCACGGCACGCCCGCGTATGTCCTGATCCTCGCCGGCGACGACCAGACGCGGTTCGAGCGGAACGAGTGGGACGCGGCCACCGGTCGGCACCGCGTGCTCCCGGCAGGCGAGGCCGGACGCTGGCTCGCGAGCGATCCCTGGCCCTGACGGTACAGTGCGGAGGAGCGTCCTGCCGGCCTCGACCAGGAGCGACATAGAGGGGGACACGAGATGCCCGGCCAACCCGAGATCGATCCGACGATCCCACCCAGCGGCGCCGGCTGCGTCGAGTGCGACGCGACCGGTGGATGGTGGTTCCATCTGCGGCGCTGCGCCCACTGCGGGCACGTCGGCTGCTGCGATTCGTCGCCGTCGCAGCATGCCAGCCACCACGCGGCCGATAGCGGGCATCCCGTCGTCCGGAGCTTCGAGCCAGGCGAGGACTGGTTCTGGAACTACGCCACGGAGGAGTACGCCGATGGTCCGGCACTGGCTCCGCCGGAGCACCACCCGCTGGCGCAGCCGGTGCCCGGACCGGCAGGCCGCGTGCCTCGCGACTGGGAGCGCCACCTGCACTGAGGCTGCCGCCGGAGGGGGCAGCGACGGCGTCCGCCGGGCGAGATCCGGCCCGGCCGGGGGCCTGGCGTCGTCAGTCCATCGATGATTGGGAGTCGTGACGTGGCAGACACCGACATCTTCGAATACGTGAACACCCTCTCCAGCGAGGAAGAGCGCCTCTACCAGCAGGCCGGCGACGGAAGCGGCCTGACCGACGCCGAGCGCGACCGGCTGGCGGCCATCAAGGTCGAGCTGGACCGCTGCTACGACCTGCTCCACCAGCGGCAGGGTCGTCGAGACGCGGGCGCGGACCCGGCCGGCGCGACCCTGCGCACGGCTCGCACCGTCGAGGGCTACGAGCAGTAACCGCGGCGACAGGCACGAGGGTTCGCGGCCCGACGGAGGCGTCCCCATCGGCCTCCCGACCGACGTGGATCGAGATGCCCGGGCAAGTCCACTCGGCCACGGAGTACGTATCTCCTGCACGCGCGGAGTCCGCCGCAAGGGAGGTTGCGATGATCGGCCGTCTTCTCGAACGCGTTCTCGACGCCCAGTCGGGCTGGGCGAAGCCGCTCGGCGACTGGGTCCACCGACTGATGGCGGCGATCTTCGGCCGGATGCTGCCGCTCCGCGACTTCCTCGCCGGGACGTGGCTGGGCCACCCGCTCCACGCGCTGCTGACCGACGTGCCGATCGGGGCGCTGACCCTGGTCATCATCCTGGACATCGTCGGCCAGCCGACTGCCGCCGACGTCGCTCTCCTCATCGGGGTCCTCGCGATGCTGGGCGCGGCGCTGGCGGGATTCGCGGACTATTCGACCACGGACGGCCGGGCCCGTGTGCGGGCGACGATCCACAGCTCGCTGATGGTGGTTGCGCTCGTCGTCTACGTCGTCTCGCTCGCGATCCGCGCGACCGGACCGACCAGTCGCGCCCTGCCGATCGCGCTCTCGATCATCGCCTACCTGATCCTCGCTGGCGGAGCGTTCGTCGGGGGCGACGTCGTCTATGTCCTCGGCAACATGGTCGATCGTCATGCCTGGCGCCCGTCCGGCGCGAAGTGGCAGCCGCTCGAGGTCGGCGAGATCCCGGAGGGGACGCTCGTCAAGGCCAAGGTCGGCGCCCAGGCCCTCGTCCTGGTCCGCTCGGGCGACACGATCAACGCGCTGCACGACCAGTGCGCCCACGCCGGCGGTCCGCTCAACGAGGGCACGCTCGTCGATGGCTGCGTCGAGTGCCCGTGGCACGGCTCGCGCTTCGAGATCGCGACGGGGCGCCGCCGGCGTGGGCCGACGGTCTACGACCAGCCCAGCTACGAGGTCCGAGGGACGGCCGCCGGCGGGTACGAGGCGAGACGCGTCTCGTAGTCCGGCAGCGCGACGGCGCGACGCGGACAGCCCCACGTCTCCGATCCTTCGGGTCGCGAATCGTTCGTGACCTTTGGATGACCGATGGCCCCTCCCCGCAGGACATGCGCAGGAGCGCACGGTACCGCCCGAGGCAAGACCACCTTCCAGCTGCCCGACAGCAGGTGTTCGCCCACCGTTGCCGCTCCGATGCGGACGGCGGACATGCAGAAGAGGGCGGGGCGTTGACGGTCGGCCGGGGCTCCCATGGGCGTCATGATCGGCACCACCGCGATACTTCGGTCATGTGGCCAGCGTATCGATCACGCGGCCGCGATATCGCGCCGGGCGACGGAGATGACGCCGATCGCCGCGAGGACGACCGAGGGCACGGCGAGCGCCAGGTAGCGCCAGGCTTCGGTCGCGTGCTCGAGCGGGCCGCCGCCAAGCGCCCAGTCCCAGGGCGAGAGATGCTGCCACGGTGCAAGCACAGGGCTGAGCGGGAAGAGGGCGACGACCAGGCACCCCGCTAGCGCCACCGCGAGGCCGATGCCCATGACGAGGGACGGCCGGCCTCGCAGCCCGGCGATGGCAAGTGCGAGGCTGCCGTGGAGCACCGCGAGCAAGGCGCACAGCGCAATCGTGGAGAGCAGGTAGCCCGAATCGATCCGCAGGCCCACGACCGCATCGGCGCCAACCTGGACCGCGGTGATCGCGACCGTGATCCCAGCGAGGGCGACCAGCGTGGCGATCGCCCGGCCGAGGAAGACCATCCGCCGGTCGACCGGCTGGGCGAGGTAGAGCTCCAGGCGGCCGCTCGCCTCCTCGGCCGCCGTCTGCCCGTTCACGAGGATGACGGCCGCTGCGGCGAGCAGGAGCGGCACGAAGAAGTCGTAGAGGTTGCCCCGCAGGAAGCCGGCTGGGGTGCCGAAGTTCTCGAGGCCGAAGGCCTGCACGAGTCCCGCCGGGAGCTGGTCGATCGCGGCGGAGATGCCCGACGAGCCTTGGAAGGCCGGCCAGAAGGCGACCGTGACGCCGACCAGGCTGGCGAGGCCAACCGACCACCAGAAGATCGCCCGTCGCATGGCCCGCAGCGGCCCGACGACGAGCTCCCGCAGCGGCGCGGTCATGCGGCACCCCCGTAGAGGTCGAGGAAGGCCTCCTCGAGATCCGGTTCCTCGACGAGCATGGAGGTCACGTGGTGGCGCGCGAGCAGGTCGAGGAGCGGCTGGATCGACCCCGAGAGCGTGGCCGTGAACCGGTGCTCGTCGACGAGCGGGTCGACGACGCCGGGCAGCGAACGGAGCGCGGCGGCCGGCGCCTCGCCCTCGAACCAGACCTCGATCCGCTGGCGGGCGCGCCCCCGCAGCTCGGCCACCGTGCCCTCTGCGACGACCTTGCCCGCCCGCAGGACGGCCACCCGGTCGGCCGCCCGCTGGACCTCGGAGAGGACGTGGGAGGAGAGGAAGACGGTCGCCCCGGCGGCGCGGGCCTCGCGGACGAGCACCAGGAACTCGTGCTGGATCAGCGGGTCGAGGCCACTGGTCGGCTCGTCGAGCACGAGCAGCTCGGCGTCGGCGAGGAAGGCAAGCAGCAGGGCGACCTTGCGCCGGTTGCCGCTCGAGAGGTCGCGCAGAGGACGGTGAAGGTCAAGCCGGAGGCGCTCGGCGAGCGCGTCGCGCCGGGCCGTATCGAAGCCGCCGCGCAGCCGCCCGACGCTCGCGACGAACTCCATGCCGGAGAGCCGCTCGGGAAGCCGCAGCTCGCCCGGCAGGTAGGCGAGCCGACGGCGCAGGGCAACCCCGTTGCGGGTCGAATCCAGCCCGAAGGCGCCGATCCGGCCGGCGGTCGGCCGCAACAGCCCGAGCAGGCAGCGGATCGTCGTGCTCTTGCCGGCGCCGTTCGGCCCGAGGAAGCCGTAGACCTCGCCCCGGCGCACCTCGAGGTCGATCCCGCGCACCGCCTCGACCTTCCCGTAGTGCTTGACGAGGCCGTCGATCCTGAGGACAACGTCGGCTCCGCTCATCCTTCGACCTCCCCTGCCGCGATCTCGCTCCCGAGGAGCGCCTCGAGCGGCTCGCGGGCCCCGGGGGCGCAGAAGACCGTCAGGCGATCGCCGGCCCGGAGCGTGACGTCGCCGCGGGGCACGATGACCCGGTCGCCGCGCAGGATCGAGACGAGCACGCTGTCCCTCGGCCAGGCCGCCTCGGTGACCCGCAGTCCGGCGAGGACCGAGGAAGGCGCGACCTCGGATTCGAGGAGCGTTCCAGTCGATCCCACGGCCCGCACCTGGCGGACGTTGGCGGCCAGGGCGCGGCGATAGGCCCCCACGACGTCGCGCGCCGAGATGGTCCCGGCCAGCCGGTTGCCGGCCACCACCGGGGCCCATGACCGGTGCGCGTCGGCGAGGAGCCCGAGCACGTCGTCGAGGGGGTCGTCTGCCTCGATGATCGGGCCGTCCGGGCCCAGCTCCCCAACCGCCACAGCCGGGTCCGCCGCGACGAGGGTCGCGAGGTCGAGGCTGCCACGGACGGTGCCGTCCCGGTCGACGACCGGGGCGCCGGGCACGCCGGTGGCCTCGAGGCGGGCGCGCCCGACTCCCGCCGTCTCATCGGCTCTAAGCACGGCGCGGGCGGCGCGTGCTGCATCGCTCGCCGGGATCGCCCCCATCAGCGGCAGCGCGAACCGGAAGCGGTGCGCCGACGACTCGGCGCGGCTGCGGAGCTGTGACGTGTAGATCGAGCGGTCGCCGACGATGAGCGTGGCGAGGCCGATCGCGAGCATCGCCGGACCGAGCATGGCGAGGCTGTCGGTCATCTCGGCCACCATGAGCATGACCGCGAGCGGCGCGTGGGCGATGCTCCCGAAGAGCGCCATCATCGCCACGATGACGAAGGGCGACGGATCGACCGGCAGGCCCGGGGCGATCGGCTCGAGGAGGCGCCAGATCCCGGCGCCGAGGAGCCCGCCGATGACCATCCCGGGGCCGAAGATCCCGCCCGACCCGCCCGAGCCGACCGAGAGCGATGTCGCCAGGATCTTGGCGAAGGGGAGGGCGAGGACCACCCACAGCGGGAGGCCCAGCAGGGTCGTCCGATCCAGCCCGGCCTGGACCCAGCCGTAGCCCGTGCCGAGGGCGCCGGGGAGGGCGATCCCGATGCAGCCGACGCCGAACCCGGCGATCGCCGGGCGCAGCTCGCGCGGGATCGGCCAGCCCGCGAACCAGCGGGTCAGGCCGTAGAAGCCGCCGATGTAGAGCCGGCCCACGACTCCCGCGGCGATGCCGATCAGGGCGTAGTAGGCGAGCTGGCGAGGATCGGTGAACCCGGCGCCGGCGACGCGCCCGAAGATCGGGGCGAAGCCGACGAGCGCCCCGAAGATCGAGAACGCGACGATCGAGGCGACGAAGGCCGGCACGAGAGCCTCGGACTCGACGTCCTCGCGATAGGGGATCTCGGCGGCGAGGACCGCACCCCCGAGCGGGGCGCGGAAGATCGCGCCGATCCCGGCGCCCATGCCGCTGCTGACCGCGATTCGCGCATCGCGCGCGTCGAGGTCGAGGACGCGGGCGAGGAACGACCCGAAGCCGGCGCCGATCTGGGCGGTGGGGCCCTCGCGCCCACCGGAGCCGCCCGATCCGATCGTGATCGCCGAAGCGACGAGCTTGACGAGCGGGATGCGCGCCCGGATCCGGCGCGCGCCATGGTGGAAGGCCGCGATCGCGGCGTCCGTCCCGTGGCCCTCGGCCTCGGGCGCGAGCCGGAACACGATGATCCCCGACAGGAGGCCGCCGAGCCCGACGACGAACGGGAGCGCCCAGGGCCGGGCCGCGTCCGTGATCGGCTGCGCGCCCTCCCCGAGTGGCGAGGCAGGCACGAGCCCCGCAAGGGTGCCCAGGAAGAAGCGCGTTCCGGCTTCGAGTGCAAGGAAGAAGAGAGCCGCCCCGAGGCCGCTGATGACCCCGATGACCGCCCCGAGCACGACCCACTTGCGGAGATAGGCGGCCGAGCGAACCTGGCGCCGAAGTCTCCGCAGGAGGACGGCGGCGCTCACCGGAAGGGTTCGAACGACCGGGCCAGCCGGGCGATTGCCCCGACCTCGGCCGGCGTCATCGGCCCGGCCTCGATCACGGCGGCGAGGTCGCGCCGGCGGTGGTCGAGCACCTGCGTGCGCATCGCCTGCCCCGCCTCGGTCAGGTGGACCCGCGTGACGCGTCCGTCGGTCGCGTCCCGGCCGGTCCACACGACGCCCCGACGCTTCAGGCGGGACACGAGCCGGCTTGCCGGCGACTCATTCGCCCCGATCCGCGAGGCGATCTCGCCGACGGTTGCGCCCCCCGGTTTCTCACCGACGATGAGGAGCACGCGCCACTGCACGAACGTCAGGTCGGCGCCCGCGGCCGCGATCGCCCGCTCGGTCACCGCCACCGCGCCAACGACGAGGCGCTCGAGCAGGTCGATCGGCAGGTCGGGCACGCGTGCATCATAGCCCAGTTAGGTTCCATGTAGAACCTATATCGGTCTCTGATCGACGATGCCTGGCACGTTGTATTCGTCGAACACGACGTCCAACCTGCGGAGCCCTGCGACGATCGCCTCGATGTCCTCGACGCCGCTGAACGTGCCCAGCGTATGGCCGGCCTTGCCGGCGGCTTCGGTCTCGTCGATGCCGAACAGCGCGTTGCCGGCGCGGTCGATGATCTCCCTCTCCTGGATCCTGATCGGCGTGACGCCGAGGATGTCTTCGTAGAATCTGCGGGCGGCCGCAACGCTCCTCACCGGGATGTTGGCGCCGAAGCGAACGTCACCAAGACTGCCGCTGGTTGCCGTCTCGACGGCTGTGCGCCAGGCCCGGTAGCTGGGCCGCTCGGTTCCTTCGGGACCGCGCGATTTACGCGTAGCGGGCGAGCGCGTCGGCGATCCTCTCGATGGTCGCGACGGTCTGCTGGTCCACGCTCGGGAGGGCACTCGCGGCCGCCGTCGCAATGAGGCGCCGTCGACGTGAGACGACGGAGTCGCGGATCGTCCGACCGGTCGGGGAGGGACGGACGATCGTCGCCCGCCGGTCGTCCTCGTCCCGAACGGCAGTCACCAGCCCGCGCCGCTCGAGCCGGCGAACGAGACGGCTTGCTGAAGGCACCTTCACCCCGAGCCGATAGGCAAGCTCGCCGACCCTCACGCCGTCTGTCTCGGCCGCGATCACGAGCGCGCGCCACTGGGCGAGGGTCAGGTCCACCGCCTCGGCCTCTTCGGCGACGGCGAGGGCGGTAAGCCCGATGCCGCCGACCAGCAGGCGCTCGAGCGCCTCGACGGTCGCGTTCTCGAGGGCCGGCCCGCCAAACCGCCCCGCGTCGGATCGGGGATCGGTCGCCTGCCCGGCCTCGAGATCGAGGCGAACGTCCATCGGTGACTCCTGCTCGCGGCGCTCCGGACAAGGGAGCCGCCGTTAGATAGTATATGACAACAGATAGCGTGAGGTATGCAACTGTGGCGATCAACCCTTCGGATCAGTCTGCCTCCGGCCCCGACCACCTGCCAGTTGGCGAGCACATCGTCAAGACGAGCCTCGTCCCCTGGGACGACCCAGCATTCCGATCGGCGTTTGAAGAGGCGCTCGTCGCAGTTCGCCGGACAGAGCTGGACCTCGACGCCCCGCCGACCGCGGATCGTTTGGAGAGGGAGCTTCGCAGCTCGGGCTACGCCGCGGCCAGGGTTCAGTACTGGCGCTCCCCGGCCGAAGCCCTCCAGCACGTTGCGCATTGGGAGGTTTGCCGGAACGGTGACGGCGGGTAGTGCCCCGTGGGTGCCGTCGGGGTCCCCTGGCCAGCTCCGTCCTGATCGTCGAGCGTTGCATTCGGCCGGCTCGACGGTGCAGCCCGGCGCGCTCCGAGTTCCCTGTTCTGTGCACCACGGGGTGCCATCTCACCCGGCATCGTGCCAAGTTGTGCAGTCGAAGACCCGTGCGACGTTGACCACGATGGTCGGGTCGGAGCGGGTCACCGCTCCGGCGGATCGAGGCTCAGGGACATGACAGTCGCGTCGGCCGCGCACGTGACAATGTGCCGGGATGCCAGCCCCGGAGCGCACGACGGCGACGCCTGCAGGTTGACGAGACTGGAGGGCGACGTTCGCATGGCACGGATGAACGGGATCACGCAGGCCGCCGGGCGGCCGGTCCGGTGACCGTCGACTTCCCGGCCTGGCTGCGCGCGGCGCACTGGATCAACGTGCTCTTCCTGGGCTTCCTGATCCGGGCCGGCATCCAGATCCTGGGTGCCTATCCGCGGCTCTACTGGAACGACAACTCGACGCCCGGCACGGAGTGGCTCAAGTTCGCCAAACGTCCCATCCCCACCGACCGACCCTGGACCGCCCTCGAGCAAGAGCGGGACGTCACGGCGTGGCTGGGCCAGCCCGGCGGCAACAACCTCGGCCTGGGGCGCCACTGGCACTTCTCCGCGGCGATGTTCTGGGTCCTCAACGGCGTGGTCTACGTCGTGCTGCTCTTCGCGACCGGAGAGTGGCAGCGGCTCATCCCCACCTCGTGGTCGATCTTCCCCGACGCGTGGCAGTCGGTCCTGACCTACGCGAGCCTGCACCAGCCGGCCACGAGCCCGGGGATGCCCTACGACCCGCTGCAGCAGCTCGCCTACGCCGCCGTCGTCTTCCTGCTCGCGCCGTTCCTGATCCTCACGGGTGCGGCCCAGTCGCCTGGCGTCGAGGCGCAGTTCCCGCGCTACGCACGGCTCTTCGGGGGCCGACAGGGGGCGCGCAGCCTCCATTTCCTGGGCCTGCTCGCGTTCATCGCGTTCATCATCGTGCACACGCTGCTCGTGGTGGTGACCGGCTTCTCCAAGAACATGGGCGACATCATCCTGGGGCAGCACCAGACCGACCAGGGCGCTGCGGTCGCCATCGGGCTGGCCCTGATCGTCTCGATCCTCGTGATCTACGCCGTCACGTCCTGGGGCTCGCGGCGTCGGCCGCGGACCGCCCAGAACCTCCTGGGCCGGATCATCCGTCCGATCATGCGGGCGCTGGCCGTGCGCACACGCTCTCGTCAGCACTATCCGGCGAGCAGCATCTCGCCGCAATTCCTGGTCAACGGCGAGCCGCCCGATAGCTCCGAGTACGCGAACCTCGTGGCGGGCGGCTTCACCGACTGGCGCCTCGAGGTGGGCGGGCTCGTCGAGGCGCCGCTCAGCCTGACGCTCGCCGACCTCCGCAGGATGCCCGCCCAGACCCAGATCACCAAGCACCACTGCATCCAGGGCTGGTGCGGCATCGCCGAATGGGGCGGCGTGCCACTGGGCGCCATCCTCGACGCCTGCCGGCCGTTGCCGGCCGCTCGCTTCCTGATCTTCCGCTCGTACCAGCTGGACCTGTCCGGTCAGCCTTTCTACGAATTGGTCGACATCTCCCTGGCGCGCCATCCCCAGACGATCCTGGCCGACCGGATGAACGGCCAGCCGTTGCCTGTCCCATACGGGGCGCCGTTGCGCCTCCGCGTGGAGACCGAGCTCGGCTTCAAGATGGTCAAGTGGCTGCGGCGGATCGACTTCGTGGCCGACTATCGCGATCTCGGCGCCGGCCAGGGCGGCTCGCGCGAGGACAATATGTACTACGAGCAGGCGGTCGGCATCTGAGCCGGGGATCGGTCCGGCCACACGGAGGACTCACGGTTGCGCGTCAGGTACCCGGGCACGCTGGGTCGGCAACTCGCGCCGTTCACCCCGACACGGGTCCGGCCGACTTCAGCGCCGATCTCGTCGGCGGTGGGCCGGTGATTCGAACCATCGGTCACGGGACGCGCACGACCGATGAGCTCGCCGCTCTCCTGTCGTCGGCCGGTGTCGCGACCCTGATCGACGTCCGTCGCTACCCGAAGGGCCGGCGACAGCCGCACCTGTCTCGGGAGCGGCTCGCGATCGATCTTCCCGAGCGCGGCCTCGCCTATGAATGGTGGGGCGAGGCGCTCGGTGGACGCCGGTCCCTCACAGGGGCGACGATGCCGGCCAGCGGCTGGCGCCAGCCCGCCTTCGCCGCGTACAGCGCGTACATGGCGAGCCCGGCCTTCCGCGACGCGCTGGCGGAGCTGGAACGGCGAGCGAGGGCCGGCGAGGCACTGGCGGTCATGTGCGCCGAGACGGTGTGGTGGCGTTGCCATCGGCGCCTGATTGCCGATGCCCTCGTGCTTGACGACTTCGCCGTGGAGCACCTCATCGATCGGGTGCCGGGGCGGCCGCATCGGCCGTTCGGACCGGGCTGACCGGCCGCCGAAACGCGAGCCCGGCCCTCGCGCCGATCGCGATCCCGTCCGAACCTACAGGGCTGTGCCGACGGGGCCCCAGGGGACGGGTCCGGGACATCTGACCGCTGTTGACGCCCGCTCGTCGATTTCAGGCATACCCTCCGCGCATGAAGATCGGATTCAAGACCGCACCCCAACGGACTGACTGGCCCACGCTCGAAGCGATCTGGAGCCTGGCAGGCAAGTTCGACGTCTTCGATTCCGCATGGACGTTCGACCACCTGTACCCCGTCGATGGCGATGGCGCCTGCTTCGAGGGGTGGACCACGCTTGCCCTCCTCGCTCATCACGTCCCGGACAAGCAGATCGGCCACCTCGTGCTGGCCAATCCCTACCGTCATCCCGGCCTGGTGGCCAAGATGGCCACGGCCATGGATCACGCCACCCATGGCCACTTCGTCCTCGGGTTGGGGGCGGGCTGGCACGAGCCGGAGACGACCGCGTATGGGCTGCCGCTCGAGCCGATCGCGGGGCGCCTGCGCGAGCTCGAGGCGGCCCTCCGAGTGATCCGCGCGCTCTTCGGACCCGACGCCGCGGCCTGGCCGGAACCCGGGGCGCAGCCGAGCAACACGACCGGTGGGGCGATGCTCGATGCGCCACCGTTCCGGCTCACCCATGCGCGGAACGATCCGCCGCCCCTGACACGCGGCGGCCCGCCGATCTGGCTCGGCACGCAGGGCGAGCGGGTCGGGATGCGCCTCGTGGCCACCTATGCCGACGGTTGGAACTTCTCCGGCGGGACCGTCGAAGAGTTCGCGCACAAGCTCGAGGCCCTGGACCGTGCGTGCGAGGCGGCCGGCCGGGACCGCTCGACCGTCGAGGTATCCGTGCAGCGCCGGGTCGGCACGACCCCGGAGGAGCGCCGGGCGGCGCTCGAATACGGCCGCGACGTGGCTCGCCGGGGCTGTGACCACCTCGTCTACTACCTTGATCCGCGGGGCGGCCCGGACGGGCTGCGTCTCCTCGCGGACGAAGTCGCCCGCCCGCTCCGCGACGTGTTGGGCGACTGATCCCGCATAGGTTCGGGGGCGATCCGTCGCGCCGCGTGGCACGGCGCCGCGATGGCCGACTTCTGGCCGACGGTCAGCCGTCCTGATCGGGTCGAACTCCTGCGGGATGGCAGGACGCCGGAGCCCTCGCTCGGGCTCCGGCGCCTTCCACTCAACGGCGCCGTCGGTGGCGCCGTTGAGTGAATGTCCTCAGTAGCCAGCCAGGACGTCTGGCGTCACAGAGTAGAGCGAGTTGAGCTTGCCGCTGGCGTCGAACTGGACGACGTCCCATCCCGCGTAGACGTTGTGGTACTGGTTGAAGTCGAGCGGGCCGCCCGCACCGTCGTAGTTGATCTTCTGGCCCGCCTTCAGGAGCGTCAGGCATGACGCATAGGTGAAGCACTGCGTTCCGGGCGGGTTGGAGACATCGGTGATCTTGCTGACCCAGACGGACGGGTCGGTCGAGTTCGCGTCCGTCATCGCCAGCGCCGCGATGACGATCGCGTCGTACATGTTGTTGGCCAGATCGAGAGGCTGGTCGGTGTTGTAGACGGCCTTGTAGTCGGACACGTAGTGGGTCCAGGCCTCGCCGCTCGGCGGCGTGCCGGCCATCCCGGTCAGGTACTTGGTCGCATAGCTCATGCCCATCGCCTTGGCGATGGTGTCGCTGGCCCCGTTGTCCGTCCCGATGATCGGCACGTTGAGGTCGCCGAGCTGCTCCATGTCGTGGAAGAGCGTGCCGGCCGTCTGCTCATCGCTCTGCCAGAAGATGGCATCCGGGTGAGTGGCGAAGACCTGCTGGATCTCCGTCCGGTACGAGCTCTGATCGGGGGCGATGGACTGATTCGCCACGACCGTGCCACCGTGCGCGGTATATGCCGCAACGAGCGGCGCAGCGATGGTCTGCGAGTTGGCGCCGCTGTCGAAGATGAGCGCCGCGTGCTTGTATCCCTTGGCGATGGCGTACGCCGCCATGCCCTTGGCCATCGTCGCGTCGGAGACGGTGACCCGGAACACGTACTGGTAGTTCATCGTGTCGTACGTCGTCGCCCCCGCCACCAGGAAGTCGACGAGCTTGGACGGGTCGAAGAGCTTGATCACGGCGCCCGCGGTGAAGACGGTGGGACCGAGCATGAAGGCCGGATTCTGGAGCGTGAGGGCGTGCCACGCGGGCACGGCGTCGACGGTGTCACCGGCGTCGTCCTGCAGCGCCGCGGCCAGCGGGTGTCCGAGGATGCCGCCCGCCTGGTTGATCTCGTACATGCCGACCTTGCCGCCATGGACCAGGGCGTCCCCGACGAACGAGATCTTGCCCGTCATCGGGAAGAGCTCGGCCATCGTGACCGGCGTGCCCGTGGGAGCGGCCGCGCTCGCTTCGGCGGACGCCGCCGGTGCAGTCGAGGCCGCGGTCGACGCGGCCGCGCTCGCCGCGGGCCCGGAGCTTGCCGGAGCCGCGACGCTCGGCGCGGCCGTGATCGAAGGGGATGCGGCGCCCGCGCAACCCGCCGCTGCCAGAGATAACGCGGCGGCGATGGCCAGCCATGGCCGACTGATGCCGCCCCGGCGATTGGATCGATGCCCGCCCATGCTATGCCTCCCAGTGGGTACCCCACCTCAGTTGAACGCATCCCCCCAACCCGGCCCGCGCCGGGCACACGTCGCCACGGGCGACACGAGGGTCCGACATCAAGATCACGTCACCGCATCGGCCGCCTCGCTGGCATCGGGCTTGCCCAGGAAGATCGAGGCGAGGTCGGCCTTGGCGACCTCGCCTGCCGGCCCGTCGAGGTAGTTGCGTCCTGCCACGAGCACGTAGACCCAGTTCGCGTGCACCAGCGCGAGATCCACGTTCTGCTCCACCACGACTACGGCAGTCCCCGTGGCCGCGATCCTCGTCGCCGTTTCCCAGACGCGCTCGACATAGACGGGGGCAAGGCCCCCGGTGGGCTCGTCGAGGAGCAGGACCTTCGGGTCAAGCATCAAGGCGCGCGCCATCGCGAGCATGTTGCGCTGACCCCCGCTGAGCACGCCTGCGCGACGCGAGGCTGCCGGACGGAGATCCGGAAACACCCCGAAGACCTCGTCGATGCGAGGCCGCGGATCGCCGCGCATCGTGTAGGCGCCCATCTCGAGGTTCTCGATCACCGTCAGCCTCGGGAAGACGTTGCTCACCTGCGGGACATAGGCCATGCCCGCCTCGACGATGCGGTGCGGCGGGAGACCCGAGACGTCCTTGCCGGCAAGCTCGATTCGCCCCTCCATGAGGCGCAGGAGCCCAGCCGCAGCCTTGAGCAGCGTCGATTTCCCCGCGCCATTCGGTCCGACGAGAGCGGTGATCTGGCCTTCCCGCGCCTCGAGGCTGACCTGCGTATCGATCGGAGCCGACCCATACCCGCA
Organism: uncultured Chloroflexia bacterium; assembly: GCA_963850035.1. Classification (GTDB taxonomy): domain Bacteria; phylum Chloroflexota; class Limnocylindria; order Limnocylindrales; family CSP1-4; genus CTSoil-043. Next base: position 140,806 of record CAWKJP010000022.1, read on the forward strand.
GGTGACCCGATCGAGCTTGAGCACGGTCATGCCTGCGTCCCCCGGCCAAGATACGCGGTGATGACCGCGTCGCTCGCTCGATGGTCGGCCATCGAGCCCACCGCGAGCGCCTTGCCCTCGGCCATCACCACGACGGGCTCGCACATCCGGTCGACCACACCGAGGTTGTGCTCCACCATGAGGAACGTGATGCCCTGGCTGTTGAGACGCCGGATATGCGCCTCGAGCAGGCCCATCAGGGCGGGATTGATGCCGGCCATCGGCTCATCGAGCAGCAGGAGCCTCGGGTGGGCCATGACCGCCCGGGCGAGCTCGAGGAGCCGCTTCTGGCCGCCGCTCAGGGTTTCGGCGGGGTCATTGCGCAGTGCGTCAAGCCCGAAGATCTCGAGCAGCCCCCGGGCCTCCTTGACGAGCTCCCGTTCGGCCACCGCGATCTGGCGCCGTCGGAAGAGCGCACCGACGAGTGACTCGTCGATGCGTCCCGTGGCGGCCACGAGCAGGTTCTCGAGCACGGTGAGCTGCCGGAACTCGCGCGAGAGCTGGAAGGTGCGGATGAGGCCCGCACGGGCAAGCCGGTCCGGACGCCAACCACCGATATCGGTGCCCGCATAGCGGACCGTCCCCTGCTGCAGGTGGATGGCGCCCGCGACGACGTCGACCAGGGTGGTCTTGCCGGCCCCGTTGGGACCGATGAGCCCACAGATGACCCCTTCGGGAACCTCGAATGAGCAGCCATTCACTGCCTGCACGCCGCCATAGGCGTGGACCACGCCGGTCACGGACAGCAGCGGCTCAGCCACCCTTCTGAACCTCGGCGGACGCATCGGCTGCAGGCTTCCGGGATTCGAAGTAGCGACGGCGACGTTCGGGGATCACGCCCTGGGGCCGGAAGTACAGCACGACGATCACGAGCAGGCCGATCAGGATGTTGCGCGTCGCGCCGATGAGCTCGGGGTGGTCGGGGAGCGTCGGCAGCAGTCCCGTCCCCTCGATGATCAGGATTCGGACGAGCAGCGCGCCCAGGACCGCCCCGAAGACATTCCCGCGCCCGCCGACGATCAGGGCCGAGAAGATGATCACGGTCTCGACGATCGCCCAGGCGTTCGGGCTCATCGCGCTCAGGAACTCGATGGTCAGCGCTCCCGCCACGCCCGCGTACACCGAGCCGACCACCATCGCGGTCAGGCGCAAGCGAACGGTGCGCTTTCCGAAGGCCGCAGCGACATCCTGGTCCTCGCGCGTCGCCCGCAAGGCCCGTCCGAACGGCGACCGCTCGATGCAATAGGCGACGGCGAAGAGGATTGCCAGCGCTGCAGCGGCGATCGGGATGAAGACGAAGACGTAGTCGTTCGGGTTGACGCCGAGCTGCGCCTCGAACGGTTGCGGTACTCCGATGAGGCCCTGCTGGCCGTTGAAGAGGCCGATCGTCGTGCTCGTCACGCTCCACGTGATCGTCCACACCGCGACGAGCACCATCGCGAGGTAGTCGCTCCTGATCCGCCGGATCGCCACGAGCCCGATGAGCAGGCCGAACAGACCGGCGGCAAGCGCTCCGATCAGGAGATCGACCGGGAATCCGAGGTTGAGCCCGAGGATCCACTGGAGACCGGGCACGTTCGAGGGCGGCAGCACCGCGACTCCGGCGAAATAGGCCCCGATCGCCATGAACGTGATGTACGAGAAGTCGAAGATCCCCGCCATGCCGAACGTGATGTTCAGCCCGAGGGTGAGCACGCAATAGATCAGGAAATAGACCGCGAGCGTCGCCAGGTAGTAGTTCAGATCGTGGGGCATGGGGCTACCCTCGCGCCAGGAGCGACATGATCCCGTCGGGCCGGATAAGCAGGACGCCCACGAGAACAAGGAAGGCCACGTCGAGCTTGTAGGCCGAGGGGATGAAGACCGCCGAGACCTCGACGACGAGCCCGATCACGATGGCACCCACCATCGCGCCGTACGGCCGGCCGATGCCCCCGAACACGACCGCCGCGAAGATCACGAAGAGGAACGTCACGCCCACGTTCGGGTCGAACGACGAGACGTTCAGGGCGAGGACCCCGCCGGCAAGGCCAGCGAGCATTCCGGAGAGGACCCACACGATCGTGGTGACACGCTGGGTGTTGATGCCCGTCACGGCGGCGAGGTTCTTGTCGTCAGAGATCGCCCGCATCGCCTTGCCGAGCTTCGTCCTCGTGAGCAGAAGGTGGACGGCGACCATGCACACGACGGCCAGACCGATGATCCCGAGCTGCTGGATCGAGAGGAGGAAGGGCCCGATGTTGACGGGCGCATCCTCTCCGACGTTGAAGTTCTGGAAGTCGCCGCCCCAGATCGCCAGGATCAGGTTGGAGAGGATCAGCGAGACCGCGAACGTGACGATGAGGATGTGGAAGGTCGGGCCAGAGCGCCTCGTGAACGGCTCGAGCACGAACTGGCTGATCAGCAGCACGGGGATCGCCATCAGGAGCGCCCCGACGAGCAGGGCCGGCCAGAAGGGCCAACCGAGCCCGACGTTGAGGGTCCAGGTCAGGTAGGCCCCGAGCGTCATGAAGTCGCCGTAGGCGAAGTTGACATAGTTGGTCATGCCGAACTGCAGGGTCAGCCCGACCGCGGCGAGCGCCAGGATCGACGCCGTCACCAGGCCGAACCCGATCGAGTTGAAGAAGAGCTCCATCAGCCGGCCCGTCCGCCGATCGCTGCGCCGTGCGCGACCGTGACCGTCACTCGCCTTTCACCTCCAGGCCCTGGACCGTGGCAAGGATCGCGTCCAGCAGCTGCGGCGAGGCCGTCGTCGGCAGCACGCACCCGGGGGCGACGATGACCCCGCGGCTGCCCGTCTGGGTGAGCGCATCCCGGACCTGGGCGGCGACCTCGTCGGCGGAGCCACCGGTGAAGAGCTCGCCGCGACTGAGGCCCGCCATCAGCACGTGGCCGGTCAGTCGACGCGCGTCTGCCATCGACGGCAGGGTCTCGCGATCCTCCCAGCTCACCACGTCGACCGGGTACCGCTCGGCGAGGTCGAACCGTGGCTCGGCGCCGTGGAGGTGGAGGATGAGCAGGCTGGAGCCCGCTCGAAGGCCCTCGAGCACACGCAGGTCGTACGGCACACCCAGGCGGTCATAGGTCGCCGCGGGGGTGGAGCTGTTGGCAAGTTGGGAGGCGAAGTAGAAACCGTCGGCCCCAGCCGCGAGGCACGCTCCGCCGAACGCGATCACGTCGTCGGCCAATCCCGCCAAGACTCGCTGCGCCCGGTCCTCGTCGGCGACGAATCCGTCGTCGAGCGTGCCGCCGGCCAGCTTGGCGGCCATCGTGAGCGGGCTGAAGATCGTCTGGACGATCGGAACATCGGGCCCGAGGCTGGCGCGCACCTTGCGCACGACCTCGACGTGCTCGGCGAGTGTCGCCCGGGACGGTGAGACGCTCGGCAACCGGGTCCAGTCCTCGGGCCGCTTGATCGGCCCGGACACGAAGACGGTCGTCCCGAGCGCGTCGTCCGAGGGGCGGATCTCGACCCCGTAGTCGACGACTGCGTACATGCCGGTGGGCATGAGCTTCACGAAGTCGACCGCGAATCGTCGGTAGAACTCGACGGTCGCGTCGGCGAGCAGGTCGGGCGTGTGGTCGCGACCCGGAAAGTGGTGCCAGAAGCTGACCGCAGGTCGATCCACGGGTCGACCAGCTAGCGTCGCCTCCACGCGCTGCCGAGGCGTCATCCTCCCCGGCATGTCGCCCTGCCGGGCCCCATTCGCGCGACTCGCCCCTCGCAGGCTGTCCATTCGCTGCAATCCCCCCTGCAACTCGTTTCCCTACCAGGCGAAGCTCGCCAGGTTCAGTGATGACCCGTCTACGAACTCTCGCTCCCGCCCGCGGCCGTGGTCGTGAGCGCGACCGGCAGGTCCGGCCATCGTCGAGTCTCCGGATCCGGCTCGTACTCTCCCGAGATCGGGTCGAGCCGGTACGCCCATCGAGGTCCGTCCGTGACGATGGCTTCGAGGGCGCGGCAGAGCGCGTCGATGTCCTCACGGGTGGTGCCGATCCCCACGCTCGCGCGCACCGCGCCGGGGATCCTGCCCTTGTTGCCCGCCAGGATCTCATCTCGGATCGCGCCGGCCTCGTCGGTGGGGACGCGAAGGAGATGGAGCATCAGCGGATGCGCACAGAAGCAGCCATGCCGGACACCGATGCCGTGCTCGGCGCTCAGGATTGCGGCGACCTGGCTGTGCCAGTACCCGCGCACGTTGAACGCCACGATGCCCAGCCGCGGCCTGTCCGAATCCCAGAGCCCGTAGACCTCGACTCCTGGCAGCTCGGCGACCCTGCGCCGCGCGTACGCCGCCAGCTCGAGCTCCTCGGCCGCGAGCCGATCCATGCCGTAACGCGAGAGGGCGCGGCAGGCGGCGCCCATCGCCACCGCACCGACGACGTTTGGCGAGCCTGCTTCCTGGCGCTCCGGCAACCCCGACCACACGACCGAATCGAGGGTCACGAAGTCGACGGCTCCGCCTCCCTGCAGGTGGGGCGACCCGGCCGAAAGCCAGTCCGCAGGGCCGATCAGCGCTCCGACGCCGAACGGCGCGTACATCTTGTGCGCGGAGACCGCGAGGAAGTCGACCCTGAGCTCCTGGAGATCGATCGGGTAGTGCGCGGCAAGCTGCGCCCCATCGAGCAGCACCCGCGCGCCGTGGCGGTGCGCCAGAGCGGCCGCCTCGCGGATCGGCCAGACCTCGCCGGTCACGTTCGACGCCCCGGTCATGGCGACGAGGCGAGTGGCACCCCCTGGTTCGGCGAGCGCCAGCTCCAGCGTCCGAAGCGCGTGCTCCGGGCTGTCCGGCGCCGGCAGGTAGGTCACCTGCAGGGCGTCACGCCGCCAGGGCAGCATGTTCGCGTGGTGTTCGATCTCGAACGCAAGCACCTGCGTGTCAGCGGGGAGGGCCGAAGCCAGCAGGTTTGTGGCGTCGGTCGTGTTCCGAACGAAGACAACCGCGTCCGATGCGCGCGCATGGAAGAACTCGCGGACCATTTCGCGGGCCCCCTCGTATGCAGCCGTGGATACCCGCGACTTGAACCCTGCGCCCCGATGGACGCTGCTGTACCAGGGCAGGAATGCCGCCACCGCCTCCGCGACGTCCGTCAGCGCGGCGGTGCTCGCCGCGTAGTCAAGGTTCACGTAGCGACGGGATTCCCCGGATACGAGGGGGACCTCGATGCCGGCCCCGACCAGGGTCGGAGCGGCGACGCGTGAATCACCGATCGCCGGTCCGGTTCATGCCCGGACCAAGGGCGCGACGCCCGACCCGATCCTGGCAGAGAGGATCTCCGGGCTCGAGAGCAGGCCATCGAGGATCATCTTCTGCGATGCCCGAGCCTGGTTGATGGCCACGGCTCGGGCGCCCTCGGCGTCTCCGGCCTTGATCGCGGCGAGGAGATCTTCATGCTCGTGCACGATCTCGATCGCGCGCGATGTGTAGAGCAGCCCGATGCGGAAGAGACGCTCCAGCTGGTGCAGGACCTCCTCGAGAATGCTCGCAAGTCGCTCGTTGCCGCCGGCATGGGCGACGGTGCAGTGAAACTCGGTGTTTCGCTCGAGGAACTCGTCGACGCTGGCCGGGTCCATCTCGTGGTAGCTCGACTGGCAGAGCTTTTCGAGGGCTCGGAGATGCGCGATGTCTGCCAGGCGACTGGCGGCGAGGCTGGCCGCTTCGCCCTCGAGCAACCCGCGGAAGGCCGTCAGCTCCATCGTGTCCTTGAGCGTCACGGGGGCCGCCCGACAGCCGGACCGGAAGTCGATCTCGACCAGCCGCTCACGGCGAAGCTGGGCGAGCGCCTCGCGTACCGGCGTCTTGCTCAGCCCAAGCTCAGCGGCAACCTGGGCCTCGGTGAACGCTGCCCCGGGGAGGATCTCGAGCCGGATGATGCGCCGTTTGATGTGCTCATAGGCGACGGTCGTACGGCTGAGCGCGGTGCCTGATATCTGGGACGCCATGGGATGGCATTCTGTGGACGAGATATGCGCATGTCAATACCTTTGATCTGCCACACGCAGATCCCGTCTCTGACGCTCGCAACGGGAGCGATGTCTACTGCGATCACCCTTGACGAGCGCGCGAGCCCGACCGATATGGACTCCTGTCTCGGAAACGCGGTAGGGCCCCGTTGGTGAACAAGACCGGCGCGCTCCGGGCCGTCGATCGGCTGGAAGGCCAGGCGCTCGTCCACCAGACGGCCGTCCTCACGGGCGCGCGGCTCGTGCCAAGGGGCTGATGTGACTCTGTCGTAGCCGCCGCTATTGCTCCCCGGCCGACGCCGCGCCATTGGCCCAGCTCTCCACGGCCTGTGGGCGCCCGAAGAGGTAGCCCTGCCCGAACTCCACCCCGAGCGTGCGGAGCGTGCCCGTTTCCTCCTGCGTCTCGATGCCTTCGGCGATGAGGGCACAGCCCGCAGTGCGCGCGAAGTGATGCATCGCGACGACAAGCGCCTGGCGCCCCAGGTTGGAATTGACGCGTCGCACGAGGCTGATGTCGATCTTCACGAAGTCGGGTCGCAGCTCGATGATGTGCCCGAAGTTGGCGATGCCGACGCCCGCGTCATCCACCGCCAGGCGCACCCCGTTTCCGAGCGCGGCTACGGCGTCGCGGACCGCGCTGTAGTCGTCTATGCGATCGTGCTCGGTGATCTCGAGCACGATCGGGCGCTCGGCGGAGCGGATCAGGGTCGCCAGCCGGTCCGGCTTCTCGAGCAGGCGCGGCGAGACGTTGAGACTGAGCCACCGGCCCGCCGGCAGCCCCTTGGCTGCCGCGGCGGCGGCCTCCAGCGTGGCAAGCTCGAGCTCGACGCCCATGTCGACTGACCAGGCGTCAGAGAAACAGACGTCCGGGCGCGTGCCCGAGTCGAAGCGGGTGAGCGCCTCGAAGCCGATCGCCTCGCCTGAGTGCAGGTCGACGATGGGCTGGAAGACGGGATGGAATGCACGCGACGCCAGCACGGCGTCGAAGGTCCGCCGCAGCGCGTGCCTGCGCCGCCGCGCATGCAGGAGATCCACGAGGTGCGAATTCGACGAGGCTCCGAAGCCGACGAGCGGCGGCATCTTCTCCGCGACCGTTCTCGCGAACCGGCTGTCCTGGGTGCCGACGACGAGCACGCCGCCGACATGATCGCCATGCCGGATCGGCCCGAACGCGAGTGCCGTGATGCCCAGGCTGCGCATCTCCGCGTCGATCTCGCCGGCCGTAGGATCGACGCTCGGGCGCTCGCCCCACGGCCCGGACGCGGCCCGCACCTGCAGGTAGCGGGCCCGGGCCGCGGGCAGTCTGTCGCCCGGAGCCACTGGGACCCCAGCGGGTCCACGACTGGCGATGACAACCGCCTCCTCGACATCGAGGAATGCCACGAGCTGCACGACCGCGATGCCGGGCAGCGAGGCGAGGCCATCGCAGAGCCCCTGCGCGGCCCCTTCCAGGGTCGCGGTGCCCTCGGCGGCCGCGATGGCCTCGCCGAGGACTGCCCGCACACGCGCCTCGAGGACGAGATCAGCCTCGATCTCGCGCACGTGGCTCACGTCACGCTGCACCGACATGTACGCGGAAAGTGCTCCCGACGGGTCGAAGATCGGCGTGATGGTCACGGAATCGATGTACTCCGTTCCATCCTTGCGCCGGTTCGCCAGCTCGCCATCCCAGGGCCGCCCGGCGCTCAGGGCCAGCCACATCTCCCGGTAGACGCCCGGGTCGAGCGTGCCCGCCTGGAGGAACCGCGGGTTCGTGCCCAGGATCTCGTCGCGCGCATAGCCGCTGACCCGCTCGAACGCTGGATTGACGAACACGATGTTGGCGGCCGGGTCGGTGACGATGATCGCTTCAGCGGTCTGCTCGACCGCTGCTGCGAGAAGGGCGCGCTCGGCCTCAAGCCGGTGCAGCCCGGTCATATCGTGGGCGATACCTGCGATGCCGCCCCCGCGACCGTCGGCGTCCAGCTCGACGACGCTCGTCCAGGCCAGCCGCCGCTGCTCGCCCGATCGCGTGATGATGCCGTCCTCCCGCACACCCGCGCCTGTCCCCGAGGCCAGCGCGTCCCGGAACACACGCCGGAGCGCGGCCCGCTCCGGCTCGGGCACGGCAAGGTCGATCCAATCACGCCCGAGCACCTCGTCGCGGGTCCGTTCGAGAAGCTCCAGCAGATGGTCGTTGATGAAGTCGACGCGGCCGTTCCGATCGAGCATCAGCGCACCGAGGTCGATGTCGGCGAGGAACTGCCGAAATCGTCCCTCCGAGGCACGCAGGCGTTGCTCGGCCTCCACCCGCCGCGTGACGTCCCGTGCCGCGCCTTCGATCGCCTGCAGGGATCCATCCGCGCCGTACACAGGCACGCGGCGATCCTCGGTCCAGAGGATCGAGCCGTCGCGACGGACCCAGCGCGCGACGATCGGCCCGTCGCGCTCATCTTGTGCCTCAGCGCTCTCGACACGGGCGCGATCGTCCGGATGTACGAGTCGAGTCCACAGTTCGGGGTCGGCGTAGAAGTCCTCGGGCGCATACCCGGTCAGCACGGCGGCCGCGGGACTCATGTACTCGATGCCGGGCGACGGGGCCAGGCGGTACCGATACACGATGTCCGCTGTGCGCTCCGATAGCAGCCGGAACCGGGCTTCGCTCGCCGCGAGCGCCTCGGCGGCGCGCTGGCGATCCGTGATGTCGAGCACCACCAGGCCGATCCCGATGATCTCCTCGACGAGCCGCACAGGGTAGTAGCTCACGAGCCAGTGGTGCTGCACTCCGGGGTCGGTGGCCGTGTCCCCGCTCACGTCGAGGTTCAGGACGGCTTCGCCGGTCTCGAGGACATGGCGGTAGATCGGCTCGACCGTCGGCCAGATATCGGGCACGACCTCGGCGACGAGGCGACCGAGCTGCTCCTCGAGCGGGGCGCCGTTGACCGCGGCCAGGGCTTCGTTCAGGTGCAGCATCCGGAAGTCCCGGTCGACGAAGCCGACACCGACAGGCGCCGCCGCCAGGAGCGTATCGAGCAGCGTCCGAGCCTCCGCGGCGGCACGCTCGGCGCGCCCGAGCCGTTGCTCCAGTGGTTCCGCACCCTGGACGTCGGGGCTGCTCATCCGGACTCGCTTGGCCACGACAGGTTCCTCGTGAGCCCTGACCGGAGATGCTCGCCGAATGGGTAGACAGGTCAGGGACGCATGCGAACGATACACCAGTAGAGACAGACTGGTCTACAAGGGCCATCACTGGTCGAAACGGGTGGAATGACTCGTGGGGGACGGAGTATCGTGGAGACCGAGAGGAGGGACGCCGATGGCTGCGAGGACGACGGTCAGGTTGGCAGGCGAGGACGTCGCGGGCCGCCACATCTGCGCGCTCGTGCACGGTGGCAGTGACTTCTACGCGCAGCTCGGGCCGTTCATGCGCGATGGGCTCCTCGCCGGCGACCACGCCGTCCACGTGGTGCCCAACTCCGCGTCGCACGTCGAACACCTGCGCGAGCTCGGCATCGAGGTGGCCGAACATCTCTCGACCGGCCAGCTGCGGGTCCTCGACTGGAGCGAGTCGTACCTGCAGGGCGGGAGCTTCTCGAGGACGGCGATGCTGCACCTGCTCCGCGAGGCGCTCGACGCGGGCCGCCGGAAGGGATACGCCCGGACACGTTGGATCGCGACGATGGAATGGGCTGCCGAAGGCACGCCCTGGGCGGCGGATCTGGTGCCGTACGAGATCCTGGCCGACACGGTCCTGCGGGCCCGCCGCGACGTCGTGGTGTGTGCCTACGATCTTGGGCAGCACAGCGCGAGCGTGGTCACGGCCATCCGCGAGCTCCATTCGCTGGCGCTGATCGACGGCGTGCTGCGGACGAACCGCCCGCTGTCTCGACCCTCGGCTCGCGATCGCATCCTGGCGGCCGCCGATGATCACTTCCACACCGTCGGGATCCGGGCCACGGGGGTGGACACCCTGATCGAGGCCGCGGGCGTCGCCAAGGCCACGTTCTATCGCCACTTCCCGTCGAAGGACGACCTGATCGTTGCGTGGCTCCACGATTCGCGGCCGCGCTGGTTCTATCGCGTGCGGGCGAGGGTCGACGCCTCGGGTCTTCCGCCCGCGGACAAGGTCCCGCTCCTGTTCGAGGAGGCGGCAGCGTGGCTTGAGAGCGAAGGCTTTCGCGGCTGCGCGTTCGCGAACGCCGCCATCGAGATCACCGACTCGAGCCACCCCGCCATGCCCGTAATTCGCGAGTACCTCGCCGAGATCGAGGCCTACGTGGCCGCCCTCCTGGTGGAAGCAGGCCATCGAAATGCGCCCGAACTCGCCCAGCAGCTCGCCGTGTTGCTGTCGGGCGGGATCACTCTCGGCGTCGCGCGCCGATCCACGGGGCCCATGCTCGCCGCACGCGACGCTGCAAGGCGACTGCTCGCCGATGGGAGCTGAACGCGCGGACGGGCATGTCAATGCCCTCGAGGCGCAACAAGGGACAAGGAGTGCCGTCCGGGGCGGCGATGAATGCCCTCCATCCCACCGGGCAGGCGTGCGTGCCGGGAGCGCGACCCCGCTCACGCAGATCGGCCCGGGCTGGTCACGCGGCGGCCGCGCCGGCCCCTGCCGGGGTGACCATCGCCGAGGCGCATGTCGACCACCGATCGCGGGCCGAGCCCTCGACCTCGCCCCGTTCCTTCACACCGTCCGCAAGGCGACCGTGGGCGGCATCCGGGAGGCGCGAAGGGCGGGCAGCAGGCCCGCGAGTGCGCCCATGAGGATGGCCGAGGCGATGCCGCCCGACCACGCCTGAACCGGGATGACGACGGCCCAGCCCCGGGCAGTGGCGAACATGGCCGTCGCCACAGCACGGAGGCGAAAACATCCGCCTCCATTACCAGGCGCCTAGGATCAGTCCCGGCGGCCCGTCCCGAACTGGCGATCGCCGGCGTCGCCGAGGCCCGGCAGGATGTAGCCCTTCTCGTTGAGGCTGCGGTCAAGCGCTGCACAGTGGATCGTCACGTCCGGGTGCGCTGCGCTGACCGCAGCGACGCCCTCGGGAGCGGCGATGAGGTTGATCAGCTTGATCCGGCTCGCGCCCCAGCGCTTCAGGACCTCGATCGCGGCCGTCGCGGAGCCGCCGGTGGCGAGCATCGGGTCGAGGATGAGGCAGAGGTCGACGGTCGCGGAATTGGGCAGCTTGTTGTAGTACTCGACCGGGCGGAGGGTGCGCTCGTCGCGGAAGAGCCCGAGATGCCAGACCTCGGCGGTCGGCATCAGCTCGAGCATCGCGTCGACCATGCCGAGGCCCGCGCGAAGGATGGGGACGAGCCCGATCCGGTCGCCGAGCTCATGCGCCTCGACCTCCTCGAGCGGGGTCCGGACGCGGCGCGGTCGGAGGCGCGCATCGGCCAGCGCCTCGTAGCCGAGGAGCCAGGAGAGCTCACGGACGACTTCGCGGAACTTCTTGGGCTCGGTCTTCTCGTCCCGAAGGATCGCGAGCTTGTGCAGGACGGCGGGATGGCGCGAGACCGTCAGCGACGGCGCGCGGGGCGGAGTGCTGGTGTCGGACACGGGCGCGCACCTCGGGCGTGGAGCGGGCGGATGGCCGGTCGGGGACGCGCCCGGCGCGACGGAACCCGACCCGCACGATCCTAGCATCCGCGCGACGCGCGAACGGCACCGCGGCGCTGTGCGACGGCGCCGGACCGGTCCGCGGGAGACCTTCGCGAAACGTCGCATCCGCCCCGACCGCGCGGTATGCTCGATCGATGCCGCCTACCCGAACCCCGCGCAGCGCGCGCTCCGGTCCTGCCACGGGGTCGCGCCGGTCGGCGCCGGTCCTGGCCCGCCACATCCGCGGCGAGATCGTCGAAAGCGTCCACCGCGGCCACGTCGTGCAGGTCGACACGCGCGGAGCGGTGATCCGCCTGGCCGGTGACGCGGACGTCATCGTGAGCCTGCGGTCGTGCGTGAAGCCCTTCACGCTGATCGCGCTCCTCGAGGCGGGAGGGGTCGTCGAGTTCGGCCTCTCTCCGGCCGAGCTCGCGGTCATGGCAAGCTCGCACTCGGGCGAGGACCTGCACGTGCGGACGCTCCAGGGAATCTTCCGGCGAGCGGGCGTCAGCCAGACGCTCCTCGCCTGCGGCACGGACGGCGCGCCGCTGGACGCGCTGACGGCGGTCCGCCTGGCGCGCGATGGGGAGAAGCCGGGCCCGGTTCGCCACAACTGCTCGGGGATGCACTCGGCCCAGCTGCTCCTGGCGCGACTCGCGGACTGGTCGCTCGAGGATTACTGGCAACCGGACCACCCGGTGCAGGTCGCGACGCGCGCCGTGGTCGCTCGTGTCTTCGCGACGACGCCCGAACGCCTCGTGACGGCCACCGACCAGTGCGGCGTCGACACGTACGGGTTCCCGCTGCGCAGCGTGGCAGGTGCCTTCGCCCTCCTCGCCGATCCGGATGCGATCCCGGCCGTGGACCCGCGCCGAACCCTATCGGCCCCGCTGCGCGTCATCCGTGACGCGATGCTCGCCAACCCCGAGCTCGTCGCCGGGACGCGCGACCGGCTGGACACGTCGCTCATGAAGGCACTCCCCGGCCGGGTGGTGGCGAAGGGCGGGGCCGAGGCGCTTCGCGGCATCGCCGTCCTCGCGGACCGCGCGGCCCGCACGCCCGCATCCGCATTCGCGATCAAGGTCGAGGACGGTGGCGGATTCTCCCGGGCCGGCTGGTCGATCGCCGTCGAGGCGCTTCGCCTGGTCGGGATCGTGGGCGGCCCGTCGCTCCGCGCCCTTGGTCGGTACCACCACCCCGTCCAGCTCGACTCGCACGGGAAGATCGCCGCCGAGACGATTCCCGCGTTCGACCTGGTGCCGGTCGGCGAGCTCGTCGGCTGACGCCGTCGGGCGAGGTGGGGTAGCCGAGATGACGGCCGGGGGGGACCCGTACCGCGTGCTGGGCCTCGCGCCCGGCGCGCCGCTCGCCGACGTCAAGCGCGCCTACCGGCTGCTCGCGAAGCGGCATCATCCCGACGCGCGGGAGGGATCGGTGGCGCGGTTCCTGGAGATCCAGGAAGCCTACGAGGTGCTCGCCCGCGGCGGTGGCGCCGACGGCGAGCGGCCCGGCGCTGCCCGGTCAACTGCGCGACGACCGGCCCAGGCGAGCCCCCGGACGGCGGGCGGGCGCCACACGGGCGGGGAGCGAACGGCCGACCCGGCCGGCACTCCGCCACCCGGCACCGAATGGACGCGACGGCCTCGCGACGCGGGCGGTCGGTCGGCCCCGGGCGCCGGCGGTCGAACAGGTCCGGGCGCCGGCGGTCGGTCGGCCCCTGGCACCGGCGCTCGTTCGGCCCCGGGCGCGGGCGGCCCGGGCGGGGGCAGCGAGCGCTCGAAGCGCGGCCGCGCCGCCCGCAAGGCGACCCTCGGCTCCACGACCTACGACGAGGTCGGGGACGCAGGGGAGCCCACCTGGCAAGGTGCCGACTGGTACGGGCCGGTGTCCGGCACCTACTGGACGGTGAACCCGAAGGAGTACGCCGATCCGCGCAAGCACGGCCCGGAGTACACGGCGCGCTGGGCGGGCCGGGCGAGCACGGGGCCGCCCCAGCCGGCACCGCAATCCTCGCGCGGGCCCATTCCGGGAGCCACGCCCGCCGGCCCGACTCGCGCGTCCGCGGAACCGGCGGCCCGCGAGGCGCGACCGCACGTCGCCCCCGAGCCGGCACCACGAACGGCGGCGAGCGTCCGACTTCCCGCGTGGCCGCGGCCGCCGGAGCGCGCCATCGTCGGCATCCTGGGATGGCTCCCGTTCGGGGCGCTGCTGGCCAGCGCGGCCGGCCTGCCCGGCGGCCTCATCGCGACCCTGCCGCTCCAGGTGGCCGGGCTCGCCGGCATGCTCTGGGCGCCACGCCTCGCCTGGGCGTCGGCGGGCGGGCTCGCAGCGGTCGTCGGGTTCGCGATTCCGGGATTCGCGGCCCTCGCAGCGATGGGCGTCGCGGTCCGGCCCGGCGGACCGGCGCCGGCCGGCGTGATCGTGCTGGCTGCCGTCGCGTGGTGCGGCGGCGCCGCCGTCGCGGCGGGCGGCCGGCTGGTCGCGCGGCCATGGCGGGCCCAGCCATGAGCCCGGACGATACGATCAGACCGTGAACCGACGCGGATCCTCCGACCTGTCCGGCGCCGCCCAGGAGTACCTGCTGGCGCTGCGGTCGGCGGCCGTGGAGGAGGCGCACGTGACGGCGTCGACGGTCGCGCGGCACCTCGGCGTCTCGACGCAGGCGGCGAGCGAGATGTACCGGCGCCTGGCGGCCGAGGGCCTGGTCTTCCAGGCGGAGGGGCGCGGGCTGACGCTCACCCAGCCGGGGCGGGCCGCGGCCGACGGGATCTTCCGGCGCCATGCGCTGCTCGAGTGGCTGCTGACCAGCGTCGTCGGCCTCGGGTGGGCGGAGTCCGACGTGGAGGCGGCGCGCCTCCAGGGGGCCATCTCGCCGCGCGTCGAGGCGCGGCTGGACGAGCTGCTGGGCCATCCCGAGACCTGCCCGCACGGCAACCCGATCGACGTCGCGATCGCCGCGAGGCGCCCGGCAGGCATCCCGCTCGCCAGCCTCGAGGCCGGCGACGTCGCCACGATCTACCGGATCACCGAGACCGCGGAGGAGGATCCGGCGCTCCTCTCGTACCTGGAGGCGCGGGCGCTCACGCCCGGCGCGCGGGTCGAGATCCTGGCGCGGTCTGCGTCGCTCGACGCCGTGACGCTGGACGGCCCGATCGGGCGGGCAACCCTCGGCCTGCGACCCGCGTCGCTGGTCCACGTGCTCCGCGGCGAGGCGGACCCGTCGCTCTTCCACCGCGTTCCCGGCCGCCTCCGCACCGGCTGAGGATCGGCGGCCCGCCCGCCGGCGCCGCCGCGGCACCCGGCGCACGCGCCGCGTCGCGCGGCGCTTGGTGCCGCATGCGGCGCTCGCTGCGTCGCGCGGCGTTCAGGGCGGCACACGGCGCCCGTACAATCGCGACCATGACCACGGTCCGCGTCCGCATCGCCCCGAGCCCGACCGGGCCGCTCCACATCGGCACCGCCCGGACCGCGCTCTTCAACTTCCTCTTCGCGCGGCACGTCCGCGGCACGTTCATCCTCCGCCTCGAGGACACCGACGTCGCACGGTCGACGCCTGCGTTCGAGGAGGACATCCTCGAGCACCTCCACTGGCTCGGTCTCGCATGGGACGAGGGTCCCGCCGCCGGCGGGCTCCCGGAACGAGGCGCGTATGGGCCATATCGCCAGATGGCACGCCGAGGCCTCTACGACGATGCCACCCGGCAGCTGCTCGCGGAGGACAAGGCATATCCCTGCTACTGCACGGCCGAGGAGCTGGACGCGGACCGAAAGCAGCGCGAGGCGGCGAAGCTGCCGCCGCGCTACAGCGGCCGCTGCGCGGCCCTCACGCAGCCGGAGCGTGATGCCTTCGCGGCCGAGGGCCGGCTACCCGCGATCCGCTTCCGGATCCAGCCCGGCGTGGTGGCCTTCGACGACATGGTCCGAGGCCACATCGAGATCGACGCGTCGGCGCTCGGTGGCGACCTGGTGATCGTCCGCACGGACGGAACCCCGCTCTACCACTTCGGCGTCGTCGTCGACGATGCCGCCATGGGCATCACGCACGTCATCCGGGGCGAGGACCATCTCTCCAACACGCCGAAGCACATCCTCCTGTTCCGCGCGCTCGGCCATCCCGTGCCCGTCTTCGCCCATCTCCCGCTGATCCTCAACGCCGACCGGACGAAGATGAGCAAGCGCAAGAGTCAGACGGCGGTCGCCGACTACGTCGCCGAGGGGTTCGTGCGCGAGGCCCTCGTCAACTACCTCGCCCTCCTCGGCTGGTCGACGGGAACGGAGGAGGAGATCCTCTCGCTCGACGACCTCGTCGAGCGCTTCGACACCGACGCGATCCAGAAGGGTGGCGCGATATTCGACCGTGGCCGGCTCGAATGGCTCAACGGCCAGTGGATCCGTCGCCTTGCCGACGACGACCTCGCCGCCCGGCTGGCGCCGTTCCTGGCTGCCGAGGCTGCGGCGGGCCGCATCGATCGCGCACCTTCAACGGCCGAGATCGTCGGGATCCTGCCGCTCGTCCGCGAGCGGCTGCCGGTGCTCGGGGCGATCGGCGAGCTCGTGGGGTTCCTCTACGTCGAGGACCTCGTGCCGGATCCGTCGCTCCTCGTGCCCAAGCGGTGGGATGTCGCGACGACGCGCGCTGGGCTTTCCGCGGCCCTCGCGGCGATCCTGGACGCCGGCGAGGCCGGCTTCACGAAGGAGGCGCTGGAGCCTGCGCTCCGGTCGCTCGCCGACGTGCGCGGCTGGAAGGCCGGGGACCTGTTCATGGCCATTCGCGTCGCGATCAGCGGCCGGACGGCGACCCCGCCGCTCTTCGAGTCGATGGTGGCGCTCGGTCGGGAGCGAACGCTCGAGCGCCTCGATCGCGCCGCGGGCGTCCTGGGGGCGACGGCACCCTCCTGAGACACCGCGCCGGCACGCCGGGACGCCGTCACGCCAAAGCGCGGGCCGCGGCCGGTGGCGTCTCGCCGTTGGACGTTAACAAACCGCCAACGCCGCGTTCACATGTGGACCTATCCTTGATGGCGCATGGCCCGCACGATCCTCGTCGTCGACGATGAACCCGTCCTGAGGGAGACCCTCGCCGAGGCCCTCGATGCCGACGGGTTCCGCGTGGTGACGGCGGCCGACGGCCGGGAGGCGCTCAGCCGGTTTCGCGAGCAGCAACCGGACCTCGTCGTCCTGGACCTGATGCTCCCGGAGCTCTCCGGGATCGAGGTCTGCCGCATCATCCGCGCCGAATCGGGCGTGCCCATCGTGATGCTCACCGCGAAGAGCTCCGAGATCGACAAGGTCGTGGGCCTCGAGCTCGGGGCGGACGACTACGTGACCAAGCCGTTCAGCCTGCGCGAGCTGAGCGCGCGGATCCGGGCGCTCCTGCGCCGGACGGAGCAGCTCGCCGAGGCTCCGATGCCCCTCGTGGAGCTCGGGGCGCTCACCGTGGACCTGGCCGGGCACCGGCTGCTCCGGGATGGCGAGCGCGTGCCGCTCAAGCCGAAGGTCTTCGAGCTGCTTGCCTACCTGCTCCGGCACCCGGGCCAGGTGCTGACCCGCGAGCAGCTCCTGGAGCACGTCTGGGGCTACGACTACGCGGGCGAGACGCGCACCGTCGACGTTCACGTCCACTGGCTGCGCGCCGCGATCGAGCCGGACCCGGCCGATCCGGCCTTCCTGCACACGGTTCGCGGCGTCGGGTACGTGTTCCGCCGTCCGGCCTGAGCCTTCGGCGGCCGAACCCGGCCGGCGCGGCAGGATGGGCCGAGGTGCGTCGGCTCAGACGCCCTTGGCCGCGATCCGCTCCAGGATCTCGGCGGCATCCTCGGCCGCGTCGATCGTCTCTTCCAGGGCGATGTAGAGGTCGCGGAACCGGATCACGTCGAGGGGGTCCATCCGCTCGCGGAAGAGGCGCCCGATCGCCGCGCGCGACAGCCCGTCGGCCTCGTTCTCGAGCGTGTGCACGGAGCGGAGGTGCGCCTGCATTGTCTCGGGCTTGTCGAGCATGCGGAGGGCCGCCAGGAGCTCCGCGGCCTGGGCGGCGATGATCCCCGCGAGCTGGCGCGCCTCGGGCGTGGGCTTCTCGATCCCGTAGATCACGAACGTCTCGGCGACCTCCTGGATCCCGTCCACGACGTCGTCGAGGCGGCTGGTCAGCTCGTGGATGTCCTCGCGGTCGAACGGCGTGATGAAGGCCCGTTCGAGGCGGGCGGCGATCTCCGTGTCGATCTCGTCGCCCTCGTGCTCGAGCGC
This sequence comes from uncultured Chloroflexia bacterium, assembly GCA_963850035.1. GTDB lineage: Bacteria > Chloroflexota > Limnocylindria > Limnocylindrales > CSP1-4 > CTSoil-043. Next base: position 158,637 of record CAWKJP010000022.1, read on the forward strand.
CTGGATCGCGGCCACGCGCTCATCGAGCCGGTCGTAGGTAACGACCAGCTCCTCGAGTGCGCGCGCCGCGGCGAGGAGGTTCTCGCCATCGCGGATGAAGATCTCCGTGAACGCTTCGTCGCGCGGGATGAGGCGGACCATGCGGCAGCTCCCTTGTGTAGCCCGTTTACCGGATGCCGACGGCCGCGAAGGCGCTCCACGCCAGCGCGCCTGCGAGCGCGGTGGCCGGGAGCGTGACGACCCAGGCGATGAGGATGGTGCGCGCGACGCCCCAGCGGACGCCGCGCGGCCCCTTGCTCGAGCCGACGCCCATGATCGCGCTCGAGATGACGTGCGTCGTGGACACGGGCATCCCGAAATGGGCCGTCGCCAGCAGGACGGTCGCGGCCGTCGTCTCGGCGGCGAACCCGTGGATGGGCTCCAGCTCCACCACCCGGTGGCCCATCGTCCGCATGATTCGCCAGCCCCCAACGGCCGTCCCGAGGGACATTGCGCTCGCGGCCATGATGATCACCCAGACCGGGACGTCGACCGTGGGGATCACGCCGGCGGAGAAGAGCGCCAGCGTGATGATCCCCATCGTCTTCTGGGCGTCGTTGGAGCCATGGCTGAAGGCCATGAAGCCCGCCGAAACGACCTGGAGCCGCCGGAAGCCCCGCGTCATCAATCGCCGGTTCGCCCGCCGGAAGATCCAGTACAGCGCGATCATCAGGAAGAAGGCGATGACGAAGCCGAGGAGCGGTGACGACACGAGCGGGACCACGACCTTGCCGACGACGCCATCCCACTTCACGGCGCCGGTGCCGGCCGCCATGATCGTGGCACCGAGGAGCGCTCCGATCAGGGCGTGGCTGCTGGAGCTGGGGATCCCGAGGCGCCACGTCAGCAGGTTCCAGGCGATCGCGCCAAGGAGCGCCGCGACGACGATCGTCTGCGACGTCGTGGCCTCGTTGACGAGGCCGGCTCCGATCGTCTTTGCCACCGCCGTGCCGGCGAACGCGCCGATGAAGTTGAACGCGGCCGCCATGAGGATCGCGTGCTGCGGCCGAAGCGCGCGGGTGGCGACCGACGTCGCGATCGCGTTCGCGGTGTCATGGAACCCGTTGATGTAGTCGAAGATGACCGCGAAGACGAGGACGACGACCAGGGACGCCGTCACGTGGCGGCGTCCGTAAGAGGGGAGTGACCATCGGCCGGGGACGGTTGAGCGGGCATCGCCGGCAAGTATCGCGCGCCGGAGCCCGGCGGGTTGGATCGCGGGCAACACGACGTTAACTCGCCGACCACGCGGCCTTCACCGCGGTGCCCGACGATCCAGCCGTGATCGTCGAGCCATTCCCCGGCCGGGAGCGTTCCCGTCGTCGCCTCCTTCGCCTCCATCGCGCCGCGCCGGCCGACGTCGATCCCACCGCGACGGTGCTCTCCCTTCGCGCCGTCGATCTCCTGCGGGCCGTCGAGACCGGGACCGTCATGCCGAGGTGGCGGTCGGCGGGCTTCGGTCGCGAGGTCGACGCGATCCGGGCGCAGCTCGGGCCGATCGGGCTTCGCGACACGCTCGCGGCATCGTTCAGCCGGGAGGCAGCCCGCCGGACGTCCATGCACGGCGCGTCCGCGTCGCCGCTCGACATCGCCTACGCCGTGCGATGGCTCGAGCTGGACGCGAAACAGCCACGCTCCATCCCCGCCTGGACCAGCTGGCTCCCGGCCGAGGCAGGCTGAGCGTCTGGAGCGCGGGCTCGGCCAGCGCCTCGGCCGCTATGCTTCCCTCATGCGCCTGAGTCATCTCTTCTTCACCACGCTCCGCGACGACCCGAACAACGCGGAGATGCCGTCGCATCGCCTGCTGGTCCGGGCAGGCTATGTCCGCCAGCTGGGCTCGGGGATCTACTCCCTGCTGCCGCTCGGCTTCCGGGTCGCGAAGCGGGTGGAGCAGGTGATCCGCGAGGAGATGGACCGGATCGGCTGCCAGGAGATGGAGATGCCGGTGGTGCACCCGGCGGAGCTCTGGCGCGAGACCGGCCGCTACGACGCGATCGGACCGGAGATGGCCCGGTTCAAGGACCGCGCGGGGCGCGACATGGTCCTCGCCATGACGCACGAGGAGGTGGTCGCGGACCTCCTGCGCGACATCGTGAAGTCGTATCGCCAGCTCCCGATGATGGTCTACCACTTCCAGACGAAGTGGCGCGACGAGCCGCGAGCGCGCGGCGGGCTGATCCGGGTCCGCGAGTTCGTGATGAAGGACGCGTACAGCTGCGACCTCGACCTGGCGGGGCTCGACGTCAGCTACGAGCGACAGTACGAGGCGTACACGCGCATCTTCGAGCGCCTTGGGCTCCACGCGATCGCCGTCGCGTCCGACGTCGGGATGATGGGTGGCTCGCAGGCGCACGAGTTCATGGTCCTCAACCCGTACGGCGAGGACGTCCTGGTCCTGTGCGAGACGTGCGGCTTCTCTGCCAACCGCCAGGTCGCGACGGTCCGCGTGTCCGAGCCGCCGGCCGATCCGCCGCGCGCGCTCGAAGAGGTCGCCACGCCCGGGGCGGCGACGATCGCCGACCTCGCCGCCTTCCTGGGGGTGAGCGCGGAGGAGACCGCGAAGGCGACGTTCTTCGTCGACCGCGACGGCCGTCTCATCACGGCGATCGTCCGCGGCGACATGGACGTCAACGAGACGAAGCTCGCCAACGCGGCGAATGCCGCCGAGCTCCGGCCCGCCCGCACGGAGGAGATCGAGGCAGCCGGGATGGTGCCCGGCTATGCCTCGCCGATCGGCGCGCACGGGACATTCGTCGTCGTCGACGACCTGGTCGCCCGGTCGTCGAACCTGGTCGCCGGGGCGAACCGGCACGGTTTCCACCTGCGCAACGTGAACGTCCCGCGCGACTACGCGCCGGACCTCGTCGCGGACCTCTCCAACGCCCGCGAGGGCGACGGCTGCCCGACATGCGGCTCACCGGTGATCCTTCGGAACGGCATCGAGGTCGGGAACATCTTCAAGCTCGGCACGAAGTACACGGCGGCCCTGGGCGCCGAGTACCTCGGGGAGGATGGCGGCCGCCATCCGATCGTGATGGGCAGCTACGGGATCGGGGTGGGACGCGCGCTGGCCTGCGTGGTGGAGGAGCATCACGACGCGAAGGGCATCGCGTGGCCCGCGGAGGTGGCGCCGTACGCGGCCCACCTCGTCTCGCTGGGCGCCGCGAAGGACCCCCACGTGGCGGAGGTGGCGGGACGGCTCCACGATCTGGCCATCGCCTCCGGGCGCGAGATCCTGTGGGACGACCGCGACGAGTCGCCGGGCGTCAAGTTCACCGACGCCGAGCTCATGGGGATGCCCATTGTCATGACCGTCAGCCCCCGCTCGCTCGCGGCGGGCGGCGTCGAGGTGACCGTCCGGGCGACCGGCGAGCGGACGGTCGAGCCCCTCGACCGGGCAGAAGCGCGCCTCCGCGGCTGACCCGTCGCGACCGCCGCCGTGGACCCCGTCGCCGTCGCCGCCCTGGTCGGGCTGGCGGCCGCGGCGCTGCTCCTCGCGGTCGGGCTGCAGCGTCGCGGCACGTCAGGGGCGAGCGCTGTAGCGTCCACGGCCCGGGACGGACGCGGCGCCGGCGACAGCGCGGAGCCCCGAGGCCGAGGAGCGCGCCGCGGCCTCGGTCCAGGATCTCGGCGTGCTCGTCGACCTGGTCGGAGTGGGCGTGATCCGGGTCTCGGACGACCTGACGGTGACCTCCGCGAACGAGGCGGCCGCCCGGCTTCTCGCGCGGCGGGCCGCCGGCTTGCCGGGACGCAGCGTGATGGAGGTCTCCACCGACCACCGGCTCGAGGAGATCGTCCGCGGCGCGCTGGAGACGGGGGCGGCTGCGCGGCGAGCTGACGATGCGAACCCCGGACGCGCCGACGATCCTGGTCCGCGCCCGCCGCCTGTCGTCGGGTGGCGCGTGGCTCGTCCTCGAGGACGTCACCGAACTGCGCCGCCTCCAGCGCATCCGTACCGAGTTCATCGACAACCTCGCCCACGAGCTGCGCACGCCGCTCACCACGGTGAGCCTGCTGGCGGAGACGCTCGCTCTCGAGGCAGGCGACCTGCCGCCGCGGACCGCCGACCGGATCGCGAAGATCGAGGTCGAGACGGGCCATCTCGTCCAGATGGTGAACGAGCTCCTGGACCTCTCGAAGATCGAGAGCGGCAGCGCGGCCCTGCACCTCGCCGACGTGGACCTGTCCCGGCTGGCGGACGCGACCGTGGAGCGGCTCAGCCTCTTCGCGGAACGTCATGGCGTCCGGATCGCGGTGGATGCCGACGGGACGATCCCGCTCGTGCGCGGCGACGGCGAGCGCCTTGGCCAGGCGCTCCTCAACCTGCTCCACAACGCCGTGAAGTTCAGCCCGGCCGGCACGGAGGTGACGGTCCGCGTGCACGCCGACGAGCACGAGGTCGTCGTCACCGTCCGGGACCACGGGCCGGGGATCCCGCGCTCCGCCCTCCCGCGCGTGTTCGAACGGTTCTACAAGGGCGACCGCGCGCGCAGCCGCGGCGTGGGCGGCACCGGGCTCGGACTCTCGATCGCCCGCCACGTCGTCGAGGCGCACGGTGGCCGGATCTGGGTCGAGTCGGAGGAGGGGAGCGGCTCCACGTTCGGATTCGCCGTGCCGCTCGGCGGGCCGGACCTCGCCGGGACGCCGGGCGCCTGACCATGCTGCGCCTCGCCCACCGCGGCGACCACGCAGTCGCGCCGGAGAACTCGCTCGCCGCGTTCGAGGCGGCGCTCGCGCGACCGGGATGCGACGGCGTGGAGCTCGACGTGCGCGCCTCCGCGGACGGCGTCGCCATCGTCCTCCACGACGCCACGCTCGCCCGCGTCCAGCGGCGGCCGGAGCGCGCGGACTCGCTGAGCGGGGACCGGCTCGCCTCCTTCGGCGTCCCCACGCTTGCCGCCGCCCTGGCGGCCTGTGGCCCGGACGCGTTCCTCGACGTCGAGCTGAAGGAGGACCTCGGGCGGGGTGCGCTCGGGCCCCTGGTCGCCGCCCGCGGGCTGCCGGACGGCTCGCTCTCCCGTGCCGTCGTGTCCGCGTTCGACCCGGACTGTCTGGCGACGATGCGGCGCCTCGCGCCGAACCTCGCCTGCTGGCTCAACGTCGCCGACCTGCAGCCCGCGACGCTGGCCCTCGCCGTCTCGCTCGGCTGTCGCGGCGTCTCCGCGGACTGGCGCGCGATCGACGCCCGAAGCGCCGCCCGGGTTGCGCATGCCGGGCTGGAGCTCGCCGCCTTCACGGTGACGCGCCGCGGAACGCTGGCTCGCCTCGAGCGCCTGGGCGTCGTCGCCGCGTGTCTCGAGGGCGCCGCCCTCGACGCTAGTTGAGGTCCTCGCGCACCCCGGTCGAGAGGAACACCACGTCCTCCGCGATGTTGGTCACGCGGTCGCCGACACGCTCCATGTAGTGCGCCGCAAGCTGCAGGCGGTTCGCGCGATCCACGTTGCCCGCGTCCTCCTTGGAGAGCGCCGCGAGCCGGTCGACCGCGCGGTGGTACATCACGTCCATCTCGTCGTCCCGGAGCGCGGTGCGCCGGGCAAGCTCGACGTCCGAGTCCACGAGCGCGCGCATCACGTCGGCAAGCAGCTCGATCGCGAGCCGGCCCATCGCAGGGACCTCGACGTTCGCGCTCAGGCTCGGCTCGGGAGCCGTGTCGCGAGCGCGCTTGGCCACGTTCGCAACGGAGTCGCCGATGCGCTCGAGCTCCACCGCGACGTCGTACAGGGTCAGGAGGAAGCGCAGGTCGCGCGCGACGGGCGCCTGGGTCGCGATCGTGGTGATGACCTCCTCCATGGCGGCCGCGGTCAGCGCATTGACCGCAGCGTCCCCCTCGATCACGCCGCGCGCCTTGGCCGCATCGTGCGTCTCGAACGCCTCGACCGTGTCGGCGATGGCGACGCCCACGAGGCTGCTCGTCCGCAGAAGCATGTCCTTGATCTCGCGCTCCTCGCGGTCAAGCGTCGAGCGCGGGACCGTCCGCGGCGGGACCGGCAGGCCTCCCTCAACCCCGGCATTGATCCGCTGCGTCGCTTCGTCCGCGGATCCGCCACGGCTGCGGTTCGTCTCGCTCATTGGGGCATCCTCATGCACGTTCCTCCAAGCCGCCCCAGGCGGCTCGCGAGTTCATCCGAACCGCCCGGAGATGTAGTCGTCAGTGAGCTGCAGGCGCGGTTGCGTGAAGATCTGGGCGGTCGGCCCCTCCTCGACGAGGTAGCCAGCCCGGTCCTCTCCCATGTTGAGGAATGCCGTCCGGTCGCTGACCCGCGACGCCTGCTGCATGTTGTGGGTGACGATCACGATCGTGTAGCTGGCGCGGAGGTCCATCATCAGCTGCTCCACCTGCAAGGTCGCGACCGGATCGAGCGCCGAGCACGGCTCGTCCATGAGCAGGACGTCAGGCGCGAGCGCGAGGGCGCGGGCGATGCACAGGCGCTGCTGCTGGCCGCCCGACAGCGAGGTGCCACCCTGGTCGAGCTTGTCCTTGACCTCGTCCCAGAGCGCCGCCTGGACCAGGCAGCGCTCGACCAGCTCCCGTTCGGGACCCTTGCCCTTGACGAGCCCGTTGAAGCGCGCCGCGGCGACCACGTTCTCCGCGATCGACTTGGTGGGGAACGGATTTGGCTGCTGGAAGACCATCCCGATCGACCGCCGCACCGCCGCCGGGTCGACGCGAGGATCGTAGATGTCCACCCCGCGGTACTCGACCAGGCCCTCGACGCGGGCCCTGGGCACGACCTCGTGCATCCGGTTCATGCAGCGCAGGAGCGTGGACTTGCCGCTCCCCGACGGGCCGATGATCGCCGTGATGGCGTTGGGCTGGAAGTCGAGGGTGACGTCCCGAACGGCCTGTTGCTTCGCGTAGAACGCGCTGAGGTGCTCGACCCGGATGACGCCGCCGGCTGGCCGGCCTGGGGCGGGTTCCACGCCCGGCCGCTCGGGGGCGGTTGCTCCGACCGCGGCGAGGGTCACGGTTGCCGGTTCCATTCGCGCATTCATCGACTCCCGCTCGGCCGGCTTCGCGCGACCATCCAGCGGCCGGCCAGGTTGAAGAGCAGCACCATGACGACGAGCGTCAGGGCGGCCCCGAACGCGCGCGCCTCGGCGGCCGGAAACGCCGAGTTGAGCGCATTGCGGTAGATGAGCAGGGGCAGGCCCTGCATCGGCTCGTTCATGTCGAGCGAGAAGAAGTTGTTGCCGAGGGAGGTGAAGAGCAGGGGAGCCGTCTCGCCGATGGCGCGGGACACCGCCAGCAGCACGCCCGTGAAGATGCCCGACAGGGCGGTCGGCAGGAAGATCGAGAGGAACGATCGCCAGCGGCTGAGCCCAAGGGCGCGTGCTCCCTCGGCGATTGAGCGCGGAAGCAGACGCAGCATCTCCTCGGTCGCCACCACGACGGGGGGCAGCATGATGATCGCGAGGGCGACCGAACCGGCGAAGCCGGAGAAGTGCCCCTGGGCGACCACGACGAGCGAGTAGACGAAGATCCCGACGACGATCGACGGCAGCGCGCCGAGCACGTCGATGACGAACCGGATCAGGACCGCCGGCCCGCCGCCGACCTCCACGTCGAAGACCGCGATGAGCAGCCCGAGCGGGACGGCGATGAGGGCCGCGAAGCCGGTCATCTCAAGCGTCCCGACGACGGCGTTGCGGATGCCGCCTCCCGCCGCGCTCAGGTCGCCGGGTGGGTCCTGGGTGAAGAAGTCAACGTTGATGACGCCAATACCCTTCGAGACGAGATACCAGGCGATCGCCGCCAGCGGGATCAGGGCAATCGCGAGGGCCAGAACGGCGAGCACGTTGACGACGCGGGCCTTGAGCAGTCGGGCCGGGCTGGTCGGACGCAGGAAGACCGTCGGGTCAGCGACCACGCTGCAACCCCCGCTCGAAGCGCCGGCGGACGAGCACCCCGCCGCCGTTGATCAGGACCGCCATCGCCAGGAGCACCACGCCCAGGGCGATCAGCGCCTCCGGATGGAGCTCCTCGGTGGCCTCGTTGAACTCGTTCGCGATGACGCTGGCGAGCGTGAAGCCGGGGGCGAAGATCGACCCCGCGATCTTCGGGGAGTTGCCGATCACCAGGGTGACCGCGATCGTCTCGCCGATGGCGCGGCCGAGCCCGAGGATGACCGCGGCGAAGAGGCCCGTTCGGCTGATCGGGATCACGACCTGCCGGATCACGTCCCAGCGGGTCCCGCCCAGGGCCAGGATCGCCTCGCGTTGCAGCCGCGGCGTCGCCGCGAAGACCTCGCGGGTGACCGCCGCCACGATCGGGATGATCATGATCGCGACGATCAGGCCGGCCGCGAAGTAGCTCGGCCCGGGCGTCGGTGGCCCGAGGAAGGGCACGACCCGCCCGATCGACCCGGCTGCCGCCTGCTCGAACGGCCGCAGGAATGGCACGAGCACGAGCAGGCCCCACAGCCCCCACACGACCGACGGGACCGCCGCCAGCATGTCGACGACGATTGCCACGGGCCCGGCGACGCGGCGAGGGAGGAACTCGGTGACCAGGAGCGCGATCCCGATCGCGATCGGCACCGCGAGGACCACGGAGATCAAGCCGGTGAGCAGCGTGCCGTAGATGAACGGCAGGGCTCCGTAGATCGTGAACGACGGCGACCAGCGGGCGCCCGTCACGAAGCCCCAGATCCCGAACCGATCGAAGACGGGCCCGGTGGACGAGATGCTGTCGTAGACCATGAGCCCGATCAGGGCCAGGGCGAGCGCCGCCGCGGCACCCGTGGCGGTCCGGAAGATCCGGTCGCCCGTGAGCCAGCCGCGGCGAAGGAGCGCCGAGCCCCTGCTCACAGGCCCATCCGGAATGAACCCGGGGGGCAGATCGCGGGCGGTCATGGCTGCCAAGTTTCGGTCATCTGACCAGACGCTGCCCCGGGCAGAGGAGTCCCCGGGGCGGCGCGGTCAGCGACGTGAGGGGCGGCTACGGCAGGAGGGACTGGCCGGCCCAGTTCAGCGACTTGACGGCAGCCTCGTCCTGCGCGAGCAGTCCCGTCGGGATCGAGCCGTAGAAGAGCGGGGCAGCATCGCTCTGGCCGTCGTGGATCGCCCACCACAGGAAGTCGACCAGGGCGTTCGCCCGGTCCTGTGACTTCATGACCTTGGAGAGATCCTTGTAGACGATGAGCCAGGTCGTGCCGGCGATCGGGTAGCCAGTCGGCGACTCGGTGTTCGCCAGGTTGAACCGCAGGTCGGCGGGATAGCTCGGCAGGTTGGCCGCCGCCGTCAGCGACTCGAGCGACGGGGTGATGAACGTGCCGGCCTTGTTCTGGACGTCCGCGAACGGGATGTGGTTCTGGAGGGCGTATGCCAGCTCGATGTAGCCGACTCCGCCATCGGTCTGGTTGATGCCCTGCGTGACGCCCTCGTTGCCGCTGGCGCCCTGACCCACTGGCCACTCGACGGTCTTGCCGGCCGACTTGGTGGGATCTCCCTGGCCGATCGCGGTGACCCAGGCCGGGCTCGCCTTCGTGAGATAGGTCGTGAAGATGCTCGTCGTCCCCGACCCGTCCGAGCGGTGGACGACGCTGACCGCAGTCGATGGCAGCGTCACGCCGGGGTTGGCGGCCGCGATCGCGGGGTCGTTCCAGGTCGTGATCGACCCATCGAAGATCCCGGCGATGACGGCAGCGGTCATCTTGAGCGGTGCGCTGAGGCCCGTCAGGTTGTAGGCGACGACGACGGCTCCGAACGTGACCGGGATCTCGACCGCCTCCCCGTTGGCTGCTGCGCCCTGGATCTCGCTGTCCGCGAGGAACGCGTCGCTCGCGCCGAAGTCGACGGTGTTGGCGGTCCACTGCTTGATGCCGCCGCCCGACCCGATCGACTGGTAGTTCAGCTTGACGCCGCACTTCGCGTTGTAGTCCGCGCCCATCTTCGAGAGCAGCGGGAAGATGAACGTGGACCCAGCGCCGGTGAGCTGGCCGTCGCCCTTGCTGCATCGATATGCGGTCGCAGCGCCCCCCGGCGCGGTGCTGGCGGCGGCTCCGGCAGACGCCGTGGCACTTGCCGCCGCGCTGGCTGCCGGCGTGGGGGTGGCGCTGCCGCTGCAGGCCGCCACGGCGAACGAGGCCGCGAGCGCGAGGGCGCCGATGCGGCCGGGCCTTGCGATGATGGACACGGATGCGGTTCCTCCTTGCCCCTCCGCAGGCACCGCGATTGTGGCGCCAAGCAGGAGAGGAGCCTGTGACCTCGGTTCTCTGGTCACAGGCTCGAGCCGCGCCGTCAACCCGCGATTTGCGGATTGTTAACGTCTGGACAACGCGGGACCGTCAAGCGCCCTCGGTCCCCGCGTCATGGTGGCCGTATTACCCGGGGCCGGTCCGCGGCGCGCGTGGCTCAGATGGTCCTGCGCATCGCGGGAACGCTGCCGGGGCATGCGCTCGTGAACTCGACCGAGCCGGCGACCCGGACGGGCGCCGCCGCGCGGTCGGCCGGGTGCCAGCCGCGCGCCGCGAAGAATGGCGCGGCCGTCTCGGTCAGGAGCCACGCCTCGCCCGCGCCCGCCGCCCGCGCGTGCTCGACCGCGCGTGCGAGCAGGGAAGCTCCGAGCCCGTGGCCGCGCGCGCCCGCCGTCACGGCCAGGGACCGGACGAGGGCATCGCCCCCGAACAGCTCCAGCGCGACGCACCCCATCAGGCAGCCGTCATCGGCCCGTGCGACGAGCACGTCCCCGGCGCGGCCGCATTCGGCGAGTCCATCGCGCGTCAGCGCCGCCGCCTCGAGGAGCTGCTCGACCTCGGGCATCTCGTCGGGGCCGGCGACCCGGATCTCGGGAAACGGAGCGGTCATCCGCAACAGCTCACGGGACTCCCGCTCGACAGCGCCTCAGCGGGTTCGCTGCCCAAAAGGACGGCGCCGGCCGGAGGCAGCGCCCGCGCCGCGAGGAGCGCCGTGGCGGCGGCGTCGGCATCCCGCGGATCGACCGGCGACCCGGGCGCGGGCCGGACGGCCGCGACGATCGCTCCGTAGAGCCCGTCGCCGACTGCATGCGTCGGCGTCAGGCGGATCCCCGCAAGCCCGGCCGCGGCGAGGCCGGCCGCGTACTCGCCGAACGTCAGCGCACCGGCGACGCAGCCCGCGAAGTTGCCGCGCTCGGCCCGGTCGGCGGCGGTCAGGACGTCGTCCGCGACGACGTCGCTCACCCCGAGGCGCCCGCCCGGGCGGAGCACGCGCGCGATCTCGGAGAAGACGCGCGGCTTCTCGGTCGAGAGGTTGATGACGCAGTTGCTGATCACCACGTCCACCGAGGCGTCGGGGAGCGGGATCGCCTCGATCTCGCCCTTGACGAAGACCGCGTTGTCGACGCCGGCGAGCGCCGCGTTGCGACGCGCGAGGGCCAGCATCTCGTCGGTCATGTCCAGCCCGAACGCCTTCCCGCCCGGCGCCACGCGCCGCGCCGCGAGGAGGACGTCGATCCCACCGCCGGACCCGAGGTCGAGCACGGTCTCGCCGGGACGCAGGTCGGCCACGGCGGTCGGGTTGCCGCAGCCGAGGCTGGCGGCGACGGCGTCGGCCGGGAGGGGACCCAGCTCCTCGGGCGAATAGAGGCCGGGCCCGAAGACCGGATCGCCGGAAGCGGTCGGGCCGCAGCAGCCGGCATTGTCGAGGACCGCAAGCGCCGCGCGCGCGTAGTGGTCACGAACGTCGGCGCGAACCTGGTCGGTCATCAGCGTGCGGCCGCGAGCGCAGCCTGGGGCCGATCGAGCGCGGCGAGCAGCCGGTCGACCAGGCCGACCCGGCAGCACCGCGCGATCTCGGCGGCGAGCCGAGCGATGCGCCGCCGCTCCCGGTTGGCCGGTGCCTCGGCGAGCTCTTGCTCGGTCCGGATGATATCGAGGAGGAGTTCTGCGGAGCGGTCCATCGTGGTGCGGCCTCAGGCTTCGGGTTGGGTGTCGATGCACGGAATCTAGACGATATATCGATTATGGTCAATATAGAAGTTGGTCGATAGAATGGATGCATGGCACGCTTCGACGATCCCGACATCCGGCTCCTTGGAGCCCTGGCCGATCCAGCGCGGCTGGCGATCGTACGCCAGCTGGCCGCGGACGGTGCCGTCTGCGCCTGCGACGTCGCGCCGGCGGCCGGCCTGTCCCAGCCCACGATCTCGCACCACCTTCGCGTGCTGCGCGAGGCGGGGGTCGTGCGCGGGGAGCGGCGTGGGACGTGGATCTGGTACGCGCTTGAGCCGGACGCGGGCGAGCGGCTGTCGGTGTTGGGCGCCGCGCTCCGGCCCGGCGCGTCGCGGCCCGCGACGGCCCTCGGCGGCGGGGCTACCGCCGAAGCAGGTCGGGTGGGACGAGCCAGCGCAGCTCCGCGGACCCGGGCACCAGCGGGCGCTCCACGTCGAGCAGCGCGAAGGCTCCCTTCCGCATCCGGAGACCCGGCGACGCGGTGAGCGACCCGAGGAGGTCGCTGAAGTCCGGATCGTGACCGACGAGGATCGGCCGGATCGGCCTCCCGGCCTCGTCGAGGATGGAATCGACCGTCGCGAGATCGAGATAGTCCCCGAGTCGCGGCTCGACGCGGACGTGGACGCCGAGCCGATCGGCGACGAGGTCCGCGGTCTCGCGAGCGCGGACGCGCGGCGAGGTGAGCACCAGGTCCGGCGAGAAGCCCGCTGCCGCCAGCAGACGGCCCAGCCGATCGGACTGCTGACGCCCCTTGTCGCTCAGCGGGCGAAGGTCGTCCGGCCGGTCCCACGACTCCGGATCTCCGGCATGGGCATGGCGCAGCAGCCCCAGCTCCATGCTCAGCCGTCCGGGAGCCGTGCCGCGCTCTCCTGCGGCGCGGCGTGTCGGGCATCCTCGGCGAACGGCGCGACCTGGGCGCTGATCTCGTCGCGCACGCGCCGGAAGACGGCGAGCCGCTCGTCGTCGGTCCCGGCCGCGGCGGCGGGGTCCTCGAAACCCCAGTGGAGCCGCTCGCGCCCGCCCGGGAAGACCGGGCAGGCCTCGCGTGCCTGGTCGCAGACCGTGATGACGTAGTCGAAGGGCTCATCGAGGTACTCGCCGACCGCCTTCGAGCGGGCCGTCGACCAGTCGATGCCGATCTCGGAGAGCGCCCGGATCGTCAGCGGATTGACGCCACCCGGGTGCGTGCCGGCGGAGTGGACGTCGAAGACGGGACCGCCCAGGCGGGAGAGGATCGCCTCCGCCATCTGGCTTCGGGCGGAGTTGCCCGTGCACACGAAGAGGACCCGGACCGGTCCCGCCGGATCGATCACGGGTCGAGGCCCTCCCGGCCGCGTCGGATGCGCTCGTCCACGGCGCCATGGTAATGCGGGTCGACGGCACCGTCCTCGCCGGCGACGGCGCGCGCCGCACCGGCATCGGACGCGACGAATGCCTGGAGGCTGGCCATCCGGACGGGCATCTCCTTGTGATCCGCCCCTCGCGATCCGGGGGAACGGTGCGGCCGCGGGTGCGCGAGTCCAGCATCGTGCCCGCGCGTGGCTGACGCTGCGCGTTCGCTGTCGCGACTCCACGTGCGCCCGCTGCCGTGCCATCGCGACGGATCGAACACCCCGTCGGTGATTCCGCATGCCGTGCGCCGGATCGGTGCGTCTCGGCGCTCGCGAGGATGGCAGACTGTGCCAGGCGGATCGAGGGCCGCCGGATCGGGCGTGGAGGGGATCGATGGCCAGGGGAACCGGGAAGCGGGCGGCACGAAAGCGCGCCGAGGAGCTCGCGGCGGGCTCGCGCAAGGCCGACGCGAAGCTGGAGCGCGTCACGGCTCGACGCCTCGCCCGGCTCGAGAAGGACCTGGCGGCGGCGCACAGGGCCGCACATCGGCACGAGTCCCGGCTCGCGACGGCTTCCGCAGAGGTCGACCGCCTTCGGGGCGAGATCGCCGGGCTCCTGCGACACGCCTCGGATCCGGCAGTCGGCGGCGCGACGAAGGTCGGCCAGGCGGTGGCCGACCTGATCGAGGACGCTGCCGATGTCATGGCCGACGCCGCCGGCGGGGTCGTCCATGCAGCCGGCTCCGTTGTCGAGGCCGCACGACGATCGGTACGGGCCAAGCCGCGCAGCGAGACCACGGCACCGCCCGCGATTCCGCCTCCTGCCGCGATCCCGCCAGCGGCGCCCGTGAAACCGGCCGCGAAGTCGAAGCGCTCGGAAGCCCCGGCCGCGACCAGACCGGCAACGCCGGCGGAAGGCCGCCCGCGACGCCCCCGAACGGCGAACCCGCCCGCGACGGGACCCGACAACGACGCCTGAAGAGGCGCGGCCCGCCAGCGCGCGGAACGACGGCGCGCCGACCGACGGCGCGCAGGCCGGCAGGGGCCCGATCTGCGCCGCGGTCGACGTCGGCGCGAACTCGGCGCACCTGCTTGTCGGCAGCGTGGACGGGCAGCGCGTCGTGCCGCTCGCCGATGCGTCGGCGCTGCTCGGGCTCGGCACGCTCGTCGATGCCAGGGGGCTGATCCCGGCGGAAGCTCGGGGCCCGCTGCTCGAGACGCTCGCCGGATATGCGGCCACGGCCCGCGGCCTCGGAGCCGAACGGATCGTGTTCGTGGGAACGGAGCCCCTGCGCCGCGCCGCTGACGCCCGGTCCGTCGTCATCGCCGTCGAGGGGGCGACGGGAGTCCCGCTCCACGTGGTCGACCACCGCGAGGAGGGCCTCCTGACGCTCCTCGGTGCCACGTCCGGTCGTATGGTCGAGGCCGATCTCCTGGTCGTGGACATCGGCGGCGGCAGCACGCAGATCGTGCTGGTGGGGCCGTCGCGCCGGGCGAGCGCGAGCGGGCTCGGGGTCGGTGGGGCGCGCCTGACGGCCATCCACGTCCGGCACGATCCACCGACCGAATCCGAGATTCGGGAGCTGCGAACAGCAGCCGCCTCGGCCGTCGCGTCGACTCCCGCAGCCGATCCGACCGCGATCGTGGCCGTGGGCGGAACCGCCTCGAACCTCGTCAAGGTCGTCCCGCGCGCTGCGGGGGACCGGGTCATCACGCTCGATCGTCTCATCGAGGCGTTCGAGGTGCTTCGCGCGGCTCCCGCCGCGGAGGTCGCTGCGCGCTTCGGGATCCGGCCCCAGCGGGCCCGGATCCTCGCGGCAGGCGCCGCGCTCCTGGAGGCGATCCTGGACCGCTATGGCATGCCGCGGGCGACAGCGTCGGAGGACGGGATCCGCGAAGGGACGGTGCTGGCGCTCGCCCGCGCCGGGGCGGCATGGCGCGATCGGCTGGAGCTTCTCGCGCACGGCTGGGGCGCATCCGGGACCTGACCGGACGTCGTTGCCTGACCGCCCCTGGCCGCGCGGCGATACCCGGCGCCCGACGCTCCTCAGCGACCCTCGAGGAGCAGCGTGTCGAGGCCGCGCGTCAGCCCGACCCGCCCGACGACCCGCCGGACGGCGAGGAGCGTCCCGGCCACGTAGGGTACGGCCGACGAGCCGGCATCGTGGCGGATGGTGAGGCGCTCGTCGACGAGGCCGAAGATCACCTCCGTCGACACGGAGAAGCTTGGCAGCCGGAGCGAGTGCACCTGCACGCCGGCGATGCCCGCGCCTCGCGCCTCCCGCATGCCACCGGTCTCGTCGATCGGGAGGCCGACGACCGGCGGCCGGACGCTCGCGAGCCGCTCGGCGAGCTCGCGCGAGGTGCCGCTCGGCGCGTCGGGCTTCGTCGCGCTCGCGTAGTCGATGACCTCGGCCTGGGGCAGGTACGGCGCGACGAGGAGCGCCGCCGCCTGGGCCATCGCGGCGGTGAGCGAGAAGTTGCCGGATGCGATGACACCCACGCCGTGTCTTCGCGCGGCGGCATCGATCTCCGCGTAGTCGGCGGCCGTCGGGCCCGAGGCGCCGATCACGACGGCGACCCCGCGCTCGATCGCCGCGAGCGCGTTGGCCTTCACGGCGGCATGCGACGTGTAGTCGATCAGGACGTCGACCCCTTCGAGCGCGGTGTCGACCGAGGCGTGCACCGGTACGCCGATCTCGGATCGGCCCAGGGCGACGCCGAGGTCCAGGCCCCCCGCGGATCGCGCGATCGCCGAGCGCAGCACGAGGTCGTCGGCCGCGAGGACGCCGTCGACCATTGCGCGCCCGGCCCATCCGGTGGCCCCGGCGACGCACACGCCGATCATGTCCGGTGGCTCCAGCGTCCTTGCTCGACCCGCGCTCGCCGCCCGTGCGCTGGCGGGACCCCGCGCAGGCGGACCGGCCCGGCCCCGGCGGCCGCTGCGTCGGCCCGCCGCGTCACGATCGAGTCCTCTCGCGACTCAGAGGCCGCTGACCGCGCGGCCGAGCAGGCGCCGGAACGCGACGCCATCGACGCCCCGCCACGGCGTGCCGATCGTGCGGCGCAGGCGCTCGAGCTCCCGCTCGCGGCCCTCCAGGTAGGCCGCGATCACCTCCGTCTCGCCCGGGGCGAGGCGGCCGGCGTTGGACACGAGGAACTGGCGCGTGAGCGCGATCGTCACGTCGGCGTCGTGGAGCCACCCGAGATGGTCCTGGAGCGCCACGATCCGGGGGACGAGCTGATCGACCTCCGGGCCCAGCGCCTCGCGGAAGAACTCGAGCGTGTAGCGCAGCCACTTCCCGGCGATCCGGAGCTGGTGGATGGTCTCGATGTCCGCCCAGCGCAGGACGCTCTCGTAGCCGCGGACCTGCTCGTAGGCGAGCCAGATGCGCGACCCGGCGGTGTCCCGGACGCGATGCGGGCTGACCGGGCTGGCGGGCGCGAGAACGGCCGCGCCCTCCGACGTGACGAAGATCCGGTACTCCTCCACGAGGCGCGTGTACCCGCCGGAGTCCAGCTCGCGCACCATGAGCTGGCGGGCGATCTCGCGGTTCTCGGCCCATGCGCGAACGAGCGGATCGAACGCCGCCGCCTGGTCATCGGGAAGCGTGGCCCGGTGCGCCTGCGCGGCCTGGATCAGGACGTCGAGATCGCGGACCGCACCGAGCCGCGCGGCCACGTCGCGCAATCGACGCCGCATCCGCCGGGTCCGATCGAGCCGGAATCCATCGCCGAAGACGCGCCATGCGGCCCGCATCCGCCGCGTCGCGACGCGCATCCCGTGGAGATCCTCGATCCGCAGGCCCGTCCGGGTGCCCTCCTCGCGGGCGAGCATCCGCGCGAGGTGGAACCGGAGGACCTTGCGGCCGGCCTCGGCGAGCAGGTCGTCGCGCGTGACGCCCGGGGTCTTGCCAACCACGAGCGCGGGCGCGACAGTATCGCCCGGCCGCTCGGGCGCCGGCGCGGCCGGCCGCTCGGGCGCGGGTCCATCGTCCGGCGCGCCGTCCGGCAACGGCGCCGGCGGAGTCGGGCTCGGCGCCCGGTCCGCGGTGGATGGCAGCGCCCCCGACGCTGCGCCGGAGACGCCGGCGCCGGATGCGGCGCCGGATGCGGCCGCATCGGACGTGGGCGCACCGGGCGCGGCGGCGCCGGAGGCAGAAGCGGCAGCCCTGGAGGTGGTGGCGCCGGGTGAAGCGGCGGCCGCCGCCCGCGACCGCGAGCGCGCCGGTCGTCCGCCCCTCGCCACCGCCGCGAGCGCGCGGTCCAGCTTGGAGGTCGTGACCGGCTCGAGCGCAGCGTCCGCCTCGAGGGCCGCGGCGATGGCGGCGAGCCCGTGCTCGTCGCCCGACTTGACCTCCACCTCGAGCTCGAGGAACCGGTCGATCATCCTGCCCCCGGCCACGACCTCGACGTCGTCGACGCTCAGCTCCACCTCGAGCGCATCGCCCGCGAAGGTACGCGCGTGGCGCAGCTGGCGGATCGTGACCGTCTCGATGAGCGGCGCGTCGCCGGCGTGCTCCAGGACAAGCGAGCGAGCGGCCGAGGACGGCCATGCGTGCGGGTCGAGCGAGAGGTCGGCCGGCCCCTCGAGCTCCTCCCGACGATGGAGCGCGGAACCCGCCTCGTTGGACGCCTTGACCGAGAGGATCGTCATGCGCGGGCCGCGTCGGAGCCGTACGGCGTATCCCGCCCGGGCGAGGGCGCCGTCCGCGGTGTCGAGGTAGCGGTCCTCGACCTGGACCTGGCGCGGGCGGCCGGCGACCCGCAGGCCGCCGAGCGTCCGGAGCGCGCCCAGCCGCGCGGCCGCCTCCTGGTCCCGGACGCGGTACTTGAGCTCGACCTCGATGCCGTTTCGGACGCTCGTCACCCTCGCCTGACCTCCCGGCACGTCAGGCGCGGGGATCGAGCGAGCCCACCGAGATGACCGGCCGCCTGGGCTCGCGCCCGACCACGACGGCGCGCTCGGCGCGCTCCTTGAGGGTGGCGAAGGTGTCGATGCGTCCGGCCGCGGCGTTGACCTCCTCGGTCCTGCGCCAGGCCGCGTCGGCCCCGAGCTGCCAGGATCGCCGGTCGTCGGCCAGCATCACGTCGATGATCTCCCCGAGCCGGGCCTGCGCCTCGAGGTCCTCGATCGGGAAGACCACCTCGATGCGGCGATCCAGGTTGCGCTCCATCAGGTCGGCCGAGCCCGTGTACCACTCCTGCCGCCCGCCGTTCAGGAACCCGTAGATCCGGCTGTGCTCCAGGAACTCGCCCACGATGGACCGCACGCGGATCCGGTCGCTCACGCCGGGAACCCCGGGGTGAAGCGAGCAGATGCCGCGGATGATGCACTCCACCTCGACGCCGGCCTGGCTGGCACGGTAGAGCGCCTCGATCAGCTCCGGGTCCACGACCGCGTTGCACTTCACGACGATCCGCGCCGGCCGGCCGGCGCGGGCCTGCTCCGCCTCGCGCTCGATCAGCTCGCGCATGCGCGGCCGGAGCGCGACCGGCGCGACGAGCAGCCGGCGGAACTGGTGCTGGCGCGACAGGCCCGTCAGGTAGTTGAAGAGGTCCGTCGCGTCCGCGCCGAGCTCCGGCTGGCACGTCAGCAGGCCGAGGTCGATGTAGATGCGTGCCGTCCTCGGGTTGTAGTTGCCGGTCCCGAGGTGGACGTAGCGGCGCAGGCCGGACCCTTCGCGGCGGACCACGAGCGAGATCTTGCAGTGGGTCTTGAGGCCGACCAGGCCGTAGACCACGTGCGCGCCCGCCTGCTCCAGCTTGCGCGCCCAGACGATGTTCGCCTCCTCGTCGAACCGCGCCTTGATCTCGACGAGGACCACCACCTGCTTGCCCTGCTCGGCCGCACGGATGAGATCCCGCACGATCGGCGAGTCGCCGGACGTGCGGTAGAGGGCCATCTTGATGGTCAGCACGTCGGGGTCGTCGGCGGCCTGTGCGATGAACCGCTCGACCGACGCGCCGAACAACTCGTACGGGTGGTGGACCAGGACGTCGCCCTGGCGGATCACCGCGAAGACGTCCACGGCGTCGCCCTCGTCGTGCGGCGTCAGGCGCGCCGGGATGACGGGCTGCCAGGGCGGATCGCGCAGCTCCGGCAGGTCGAGCGTCGCGATCTGCCAGAAGCACGTCGCGTCGAGCATGCCCGGGACCGCGTACAGGTCGTCCGGGCCGAGGCCGATCCCTTCGAGGATGAAGTCGCGGACGCCGTCGGGCATCCCGTCCTCGACCTCGAGGCGCACGGCCGACCCGAAGCGCCGCTGGCGGAGCTCGTGCTCGATCGCCGACACAAGGTCACCGGCCTCGTCCTCCTCGATGTCGAAGTCGGCGTCGCGGGTGACGCGGAACGGGTGCGACTCGACGATCTCGAGGCCGGGGAAGAGGACGTCGAGGTTCGCGGCGATCACCTGCTCGAGCGGCACGTAGGCATGGGCGTCCACCGCCACGAGGCGCGGCAGGATCTGGGGAACCTTGACGCGGGCGAAGCGCTGCTCCCCGGCGTCGGGGTCGCGAACCACCACGGCCAGCGAGAGGCTCAGCGTGCTGATGTACGGGAACGGATGGCCCGGAGCGACCGCGAGCGGCGTCAGGACGGGGAAGATCTCCTCGAGGTACCGCTCGCGAAGACGGGCGTGGTGCTCGGGGATGGCTGCGTGGTCGACGATCGCCACGCCCTCGGCCGCCAGCCCCGAGCGCACGGCGGCGACGAGGCGGGCATGCTCGCGGACCAGCTCGTGAACGCGGACGCGGATCGCGGCGAGCTGCTCCGAGGCGGTGCGCCCGTCCGGGGAGCGCTTCCCGCTGGCCGAGGCGACCTGGTCCAGCAGCCCCGAGACCCGGACCTGGAAGAACTCGTCGAGGTTCGAGGCGAAGATCGCGAGGAACTTCGCGCGCTCCAGCAGGGGGTTGCGCTCGTCGCGGGCCTCGTGCAGCACGCGCGCGTTGAAGTCGAGCCACGACAGCTCGCGGTTCAGGTACGGCAGCGCTGCCGAGCGCCGGCGACTCCCGGTGCGCGCGGAGCGAACACGAAGCGTGGTCATTCGGGCGGGTCGGCTCCAGCGGCGATCACGGACGCGAGGACGGCTGCGAGCGAGTCCACGGACACGGGATCGTAGCACGCGCTCTCGTCGCTCCCGCCGCCTCGGACCGCCATCCGCGTCGAGCGTCGAGAAGCGGTGCTACCCCTCCGCGCGGTAGCGGCGCTCGCCCGTCGCCGGGTCAAGCCATACGCGCATCCGCTCGCGGCTCGTCGGGTCCTCGAAGAGCTCGTCGGTGCGCCTGAAGCGCGGCTCCATGGGCCGGTCGAGGTCCTCGCCCCCGCCCGGCCCGGGCAGGGCGCCGGCACGCTCGGCCTGCTCGCTCCGGTAGCGATGGCGCTCGAAGGCGACGGCGAGCAGGAGGACCCCGCCGGTCATGATGAGCCAGAGCCCCGCGAAGGCCTCAGGGCCCCCGGCCACGATGACCGCCAGCCCGGTGATGAGCCCGAGCGCCCCGAAGAACGCCACGAGGAGACGCACGATCCCGAGGCCCGTGCTCACGCCCGCGCCCCGGCCGGCGCGCCGGAGGCCGGCGCGCCGCGAGCCGCCGACGATTTCACTCGGCCGGCGTGGTCGTATCCGTGGCGTCCGCCTCGACGACGACCGCGGTCCCGTAGGCCACGATCTCCGACATCGTGCTCGCGATCTCCGAGCTGTCGAAGCGCATGGAGATGACGGCGTTGCCGCCCGCGAGCGTGGCGTTGCGGATGAGCCGGTCGATGGCCTGGCGCCGGGTGTCCTCGAGGAGCTCCGTGTACTCGTGGATCTCGCCGCCGCCGATGGAGCGAAGCCCGGCCATGATGTTGCCGCCGAGGCCGCGGCTCCGGACGACGAGTCCGAAGACCATGCCCTTCGTCTCGATGGTCCGGTGTCCGGCGACGTACGGCGTTGTGGCGACGATCATCGTGATGCTCCCTTCGGGATGTCCGCGTCGGGGTGACCGGCAGCGGCTCGGGCAACCGTGCACTCCGGGCACGGGCAGTGCGTGCGAAGCGACGTGAACGTGTAGAACCCCGTGTGGTGGCCGTCCCCCCAGGTCGGTGCGACCGCGTAGCCGCCGACGGGCTCCATGGAGACCAGGCGGGTCTGCTCTCCCGTGAGCGTCGGGCTCGAGTCCAGCCAGCCGGGCTGTCCCATCTCACCCCGGCAGTAGGCGCACGGGCAGAGCCACCGGAGCCGCACGAGGTCGTAGAGCGAGACATGCCCGTCCGCCCACTCGATCCGCAGCGTGCCCGCCTCACGGTCGGCGTGGATGCGGAGCGGGGCCGTCACGTCATCGCCCCGCAGATAGCTCGACGTCATGGGCACAGTGTAGGCGTGGCCGAGATCGCGACGCTGCCTTGCGGCGTCCGCGAGCATGGCTCGCCGGCCCGGTGCGCGGCGTCGCGCGACGCCGATGTCGACGTCGCCCAGCCGGCCACCGGCCGCTATCTCGCCGGGTGCGGCTGCTTGACCACGAGCACCGAGCAGCGGGAGTGGACGAGGACGCTGTGGGCGACGCTGCCCATCACGATCCGGCTGACCCCCGTGTGGCCCCGCGAGCCGATCACGATCAGGTCGCCCGCGACGTCATGGACCGCGTGGACCAGCTGGTCGGCGGGCTCGCCCTCGCGAAGCTCGGCCTCCGCGGTCCGGCCCGCCGCCTGCAGCGTGGCCACCGTGGCGGTCAGCACCTGGCTGTACGTCTGGCGGGAGTTCGTGATCATCTCTGCGTAAAGGTCCATGGCGGCGGAAAACATCGTCGGCGCGATCCCGGACCGCCACGGCGCCGCCACGTCCACGACGCCCACGACCCGAACCGGGATCCCGGCGAACGCCGACCAGCCGAGCACGACGTCACGGGCCGCGATCCCGGCGGCCGACCCATCCTCCGCGAGGACGATGGACCGGACGTGGTCGCCGCGCGCCACCAGGACGGGCATCACCGCATGGTCCACGACCGCGGACGAGACGGACCCGAGCAGGGCGGACTCCACGCGCCCGTGTCCATGACTCCCGACGACCGTGAGGTCCGGCTTCCAGAGCCTCGCCTCGTCCGGGATCGCGAATGCCGGGGCCCCCCGGATCAGGTCGGTCTCGACCTCGAGTCCGGCGGACGCGAGGCGCAGGCGCGAGGCCTCGATGACGCGGGTCAGGTCGCGCAGGGCCTGCGCCTCGTACTCATCGGCGCCGGCCGGGATGGCGGGGATCCACGGTCCGCCCCAGAGCGCGGGCGCGATGTCGAGCGCTGCGACCACACGGACCACCGAGCCGGGCGGCCACGGGAGGCTGACCACGAGTTCGAGGGCGCGGGACGCGGATGGAGAGCCGTCGACGGCAAGGAGGATTCGCATGAACAATCGCCTCCGATGGGGTATGCCGGCATCATCGCCCCGCACAGGCGCGGCACGGCACGGCGGAAGCGCCCGAAATCACCCGCCAGGTGGGCCCTTCGCCGACGGATCGAGCCGCGCGCCGCGGGCGAGCTGCCGCCGGACCACGCCGATCTCGCGGCGCGCGCCGCGGGGGAGCCGCCGGGACCTTCCGGCGCGCCCGTGTCGGGCCCGGTGCGGCTCGACCGCGATATCGGGCCGCCGCCGGGCCGCCCCACTGGTATCGTCCAAGCCACCCACCCGGGCCGTCTGCTCACGTTCGAGGTCGCGCATGTCCCGTCCGCCGCAACCCGAGGATCTCTACCGGTTCCGGATCCCCACGGATCCGCAGCTTGCACCGGACGGCGAGTCCATCGCGTTCACCGTCCAGGTGGCCGCGCCCGGCAGGGACGCCTACCGGCACGCGATCTGGATGGTCCCTGCCGACGCGAGCGCGCCGGCGCGCCAGGTGACGCTCGGCGTCCGCCACGACACGCATCCTCGGTTCTCGCCCGACGGCAGGGCCCTGGCCTTCCTGTCCGATCGGCGGCCGGTCACGGAGGAGGAGCCCGACGTGCCGCCCGATCGCGAGGATGGGACGCAGATCCACCTGCTCCCGCTCGACGGGGGCGAGGCGCGCCGCCTGACCGACCTTCCACGCGGGGTGGACGGCTTCGCGTGGTCGCCGGACGGCCGATCGCTCGTCGTTCGGAGCGCGTCGCGCGCGGCGGATCGCCTTGCAGACGCCAAGGCGCGCGGCAAGGCCCCGCTGCCGAAGCCGGGCCAGCCGCCGGCTTCCGACTATCGCTACATCGACCGGCTCCAGAACATGCTCAACGGGCCCGGCTTCGTTTACGACCACGTCGCGAACCTGTGGCTCGTCGACGCTTCGACGGGCGCCGCACGCCGGCTCACGACCGGGCCGACGAACCACGACGACCCCGTCTTCTCGCCCGACGGCTCTCGCGTTGCCTACGTTGCCCAGGGCGGGCGCGATCCGGACCTCGAATGGCAGTTCGACGTTCGCGTGGTCGACGTCGCGAGCGGGCGCGACACCCGGATCACCGATGGGACCGGGTCGGCATTCGGCGCCCCGGCCTGGCTAGCCGACGGCCGGACCGTGGCCGTGCTGGGGCATCGCTACCCGCGGGCCGGTGGGAGCCGGAACAACATCTGGCTCTTTGCGGCCGACGGCAGCGAGTCCGCTCCGGGGGCCGGGCGCAACCTCTCGGAGCGTCACGACCTCATGCCCGGGTCGGGCATGGGCAGCGACATCACGCCCGGCGAGCCCGCGCGACTCTGGCCGACCCTGGACGGCCGCCATCTCCTCTTCACGGCGCCGATCCACGGCAGCTATGAGCTGTGGCGGATCGCGGTCGACGATGGCGAGGTCGAGCGCATCACGGATGGGCACCACTACCTCTCGGGCTGGCACGCCGTGACGCGCACAGTCGGCGGCGTGCGGGTGGCGGCCATCAGGTCGGACGCGACGGCGCTCGGCGACGTGCACGTCGTGGACCTGGGGTCGGACGGAGCCGCGGACGATCCGGCCGGCGCCGAGCTGCGCAGGATCACCCACTGCAACAACGATGCGCTCGAGGAGATCGAGCTGCGCCCGGCGATCGAGCGCTGGGTGACCGTCGACGGCCGTGAGATCCAGGGATGGCTCGTGCCGTGCGCGGTGGCGGCGGAGGGGAAGCCCGCCCCGCTCGTCCTGGAGATTCACGGCGGCCCGCACACGCTCTACGGCTGGGCCCCGACCTGGGAGTTCCAGGTGCTGGCCGGGTCGGGGATCAGCGTTCTGTACACGAATCCCCGTGGTTCGGAGGGCTACGGCCAGGATTTCAACGCGGCGAACCTCCCGGACTGGGCCACCGGCCCGACGCGCGACGTCCTCGCCCACGTGGACGGGGTGGTCGCGGCCGGGCTCGCCGACGCGAAGCGGCTCGGTGTCGCGGGCGGCTCGTACGGCGGCTACCTCACGAACTGGATCGTCGGGGCCGACCATCAATTCGCGGCTGCGATGACGTGTCGGAGCGTGACCGACCTCGCGACGCTCATGCTCACGGGCGACCTCGCGGGCGGGCTCTTCGGGACGATGGAGTTCGGCGCGCAGCCCTGGGAGGACCCGGAGCTGTACCGGCGCCTCTCACCGCTCACCTACGCCGAACGGATCCGGACGCCGCTCCTGATCCAGCACGCGGAGAACAACATGCGCTGTCCCATTGGCCAGGCGGAGGAGCTGTTCGCCGTCCTCCGGACGCTCAAGCGAACGGTCCGTTTCATGCGCGTCCCCGACGAGACGCACGAGCTCACGCGGTCCGGGGCCCCGTTCCGGCGGATGGAGAACCTGGCCCAGGTCCGGGCGTGGTTCGGCCACTACCTCGTGGCGGGCAAGCGCGGCCTGCCCCCGCTCCCGAAGGAGCGGGCCGGCAAGTAGACCCGCGCCGGGACGCCGCTCAGGGCGCCAGGCATCGAAGCGGTCACCTGGTGCGGCGGCGGCGCCGTGCCGGGTGCCACCGCGACGCGCCGGCGGCGGTCACGCGGTCGCGGCGGACGCCGGCCAGAGGCGCGCCACGACGCCGGCTGCGACGGCAAGGCCCGCGATCGTCGCCAGCCAGCCGGCCCCGACGACCTGCGCAAGCATGCCGGCGCGATCCTCGACGAGCCGCAGCGACCTGCCGGCAAGGACCGTTCCGCCGGACCACGGAACGCTGACGGTCGCGATTCGGACGCCCGGGCGCGGCTGCCAGGTGACCGTATCCCGGCCGGTGGCGTGTGCGCCGGCGAGGACGCCCGCGGGCACGACCGGCGGCTGCCCGTCGAGCAGCCCGTCGGTCGCGAGGATCGTGCCCGCGCTCCCGTAGACCACCACGAATGGGGCGAGGCTCCGGGCGATGTCCACCGGCTCCGCGCCGACCTGGTCCTGCGGCCGCCCGCCGGCGTCGAGGCGCGACGCGGCATCCTCGGCCAGCTGGACCTGCGGCGAATTGGCCTGGGATCGCCCGTCCTGCTGGGCGACGATGTAGACGAGGCCGGCGAGCGCGGTCGAGAGGAACGCGAGGGGGAGGAAGACGAGGATCGCGATTCTCCGGTGCATGCCTGCCGGACGATACCCGGTCGCGTGCCGGGTGACCCGCCAGGAGGGTAGCCGGCATCCCGGTGCGATAATCCACGCATGGACGCTGCGAGCCAATTCACGGGGCGATGAGCGTGTCTGCGGGTCCCATCCCGCCCCTCCCGCGAGGAGCGGTCGAGCGCCGGCTCTTCGTGGATGCGCCGCCGGACGTCGTCTGGGCCGCGCTCCACGACCCCGGCTGCCCGGTCTGGCGCGACGTCCGCCTGCACCTTGGGCCGGCGGGCCCGGACTGGCCCGCGGCCGGCGCTCGCCGCCACGCGCGCTTCCGGGTGGGGCCGGTCGCGCTCGGGACGCTCGTCGAGAGCCTCGAGGCGCGCCCGGCGCGCCGGTTCCGGGTCGGCATCGGCGGTGGCGCGATCGTCGGCGAGCGGCGCTGGGAGCTCACACCCGCTTCGGGAGGGACACGGGTCGCCGGCGCCGTGCACCTCGAAGGTCGCTCGCGCGTGGGGCGTGCCTTCGTGCGCCTGGGTCGCGGCGAGATCGGGCCGCGCCTCGAGGCCGAGCTTGCCGCCCTCAAGGAGAAGGCCGAGGCGGCCGCCGGCCGTCCCGGGCCGTAGGGCGATGGAACGGACCGGGACCGGAGGGCAGGGCCCAGCGTGACGTCGACCGAGGGAGGCGGGGCACCGGCCGTGGATTCGCCCGGCCCGAACCCGGTCCGTTCGGTGGCGGTCGGAGCCGACGGGATCGCGCGCTGCGCGTGGGGCGCTGGTGGCGATGTCCTGTCCCGTGCGTACCACGACACGGAATGGGGCTGGCCGTCGCGGGACGACCGACACCTGTTCGAGATGCTCGTGCTCGAGGGCGCGCAGGCCGGCCTGTCGTGGACCACGATCCTGCGCAAGCGAGAGGGCTACCGTCGCGCGTTCGCCAGCTTCGACGCGACGCTGGTTGCCGCGTTCGATGCGGCCGATGTCGCCCGCCTCCTGGCCGACCCTGGGATCGTGCGGAACCGGCGCAAGGTGGAGAGCGCGATCAAAGGCGCCGTCATCGTCAGCGAGCTTGGCACGGCGGGCGATTCGCTCTCGGGTCTCCTCTGGAGCTTCGTGAGCGGGACCCCGCTCGACCGGCGGCCGGCGACCCTGGCCGAGGTCCCGGCGGAGACGGCCGAATCGCACACGATGAGCCGCGAGCTCGTCCGCCGCGGCTTCCAATTCGTGGGCCCGACCATCTGCTACGCCCTCATGCAGGCCACCGGCATGGTCAACGACCACGTCGTCGGATGCGCCGCCGGGGAGGAGATCCGGGCTGCGGTCAGTCGCGCCGGTTGACGACCCAGATCCCGGCGACGATGAGCGCGGCGCCGGCGAGGAACGTCGCGTCGACGGTCTCGCCCAGCACGACGACGCCCAGGACCACCGCCACGACCGGGAGCAGGTATGCGACGAGCGACGCGCGGGTCGGCCCCCATCTCGTGAGGAGGCGGAAGAAGACCAGGTACGCGAACCCCGTGCCCACCGCCCCGAGCCAGCCGACGGCGAGCCATGCCTCCGGGACGGCGGGGACGGTCACGCCGCCATCGACCACGAAGGCGAGCACCGCGACCATGGCGAACGCCCAGATGACCTGGCCGGTCGCGAGGACGAGCGGCCGGGTCTCGCGGAGGGCGCGCCGGGCATACGTGTTGCCCGAGGCGTAGGCCACGGATGCGAGGACGACGCCGAGCTCGCCGAGGAGGCGCTCGGCGCCCGCGGCCGTCCCCGCGTCGGCAAGGTTCGGCGCGGAGAGGACGAGGATTCCCACGAACCCGAGCGCGATCCCGGCCAGGCGGCCGCGGGTGACGTGCTCGTCGTGCACGAAGGCAGTGGCGAGCACGAGCGTGAAGAACGGAGAGACCGACTGGAGGATCCCCGTCAAGCCGGAGGAGATGTGCTGCTCCGCCCAGCCGATCAGCCAGAACGGGATCGCGATGTTCACGGCGCCGAGGATCGCGAGGTGCCCCAGCGTCCGCGGATCGCGCGGAAGCGGCGTCCGGGTGACGACGACGACGGTCGCGAGGATCGCCACGCCGACGAGCAGGCGCCACGCCACCAGGCTGAGCGGCGGCAGCGTCTGCACCCCGATCTTGATGAAGAGGTAGCTCGACCCCCACGCGAGCGCGAGCGCGCCGAGCAGCGCCGGGTAGGACGCGCCGGCGCGAGCCGCGCGTGAATCGCCGGTCATCGCCATCGCGTGAGGATCGCCTCCCGGGCGAACAGCCACGTGCCTGCCCGGAGCCCGGCGAGGGCCAGCGCGAGGACGGCCAAGGCGGCCAGGCCGTACCCGGTCGCGTCGACGAGGAGACGACCGGCGGCCTGGGCGATCACGACGGCGACGAGCGGCACGACGATCACCGCGCCGATCTGCTGGGCCGTTCGGGGGTCGTTCGCGCGGGCGCTGACCAGGACGCCGAGGACGACGGAGAGGAGCGCGATGGCCGGGCCGAGCAGGAACGTCGCGGCGAGCCAGTCGGGCGCGCTCACGATCCCGAAGAGCGCCGGCCCGTAGAGCGCCCGGACCAGGCCCGCGAACCCGAGATAGGCGAGAAGCCCGCCGGCGATGCCCGGGACGGCGGCCGCGATCGCCTTGCCGGCGAGGAGCTCCGCGGTCCGGATCGGCGTGGCGAGGACCGCCTCCAGGGTCCGGCTCTGCTTCTCGCCGATGATCGAGAACGTCGCGATCGAGAGCGGGATGAACGCCGGCAGCATCAGGAAGAAGAGCAGGAACTGCTGGAAGCTGTAGGCGGCCGCGAGGTCGGCCGGGCTCAGCGCCGCCCACTCCGGCCGTTCCGCGAGCAGGGTGGCGGTCAGCCCGGACGGGAGGGGCCGGCCGGCGACGAGCTTCCCGAGGATCACCGGGCCGATGACGATCACGATCGGGGGGCCGAGGATCGAGAGGAGCAGGAGCCGGTTACGCAGCAGCTCGGCCGCCTCGCGCTCGAGGACCGCGGCCACCCAGGCGAGGCGCATCAGGCGGCCGACTCGGTGTCGGCGCGGGCACCCATCACCTCGAAGTAGACCTCCTCGAGGGTTGCCGCCTCGCGACGGACCTCGATGATCGACGCGCCGGCGGCCACCAGCGCTCGGACCAGCGCCGGCGTGTCGGCGTCCGCCTCCCGCAGCGCCGCGACCAGCCCGTCCGGATCGGCCGCGGCCTCGACGACGCCGGCTTCCGCGCGCACGGCCGAGACGAGGTCGGGGCTCGCCGGACCGGCGAGCCGCACGTGCACGCGTCCATTCGCGGCCGCGGTCCGCAGCCGGGCCGGGGTGTCGACCCGGAGGAGCGTGGTCCGCAGGAACCCGATCCGGTCGCACAGCCGCTCCGCCTCGGGCAGGACGTGCGTACACAGGACGATCGTGCGGCCCTGTCCGCGGAGCGTCCCGATCGCGTCGCGCACGACCGCGGCCGCCTCCGGGTCCAGGGCTGCGGTCGGCTCGTCGAGGAAGAGGACGGGCGGGTCGTGGAGCAGGGCGCGCGCGATCGCGAGCTTCTGCTTCATGCCCTTGCTGAAGGTCCCCGTCGGCTCGAGACGGCGGTCCCACAGGTCGAAGAGCCGGAGGAGCCGCTCGATCCGTTCCGCGCGGACCGCGGGCGCGAGCCCCTGGAGCTTCCCGAAGAAGTCGAGGTTGCGCGCCGCCGAGAGCTTCTCGTAGAGGCCCGGCGCCTCCGTCAGCACGCCCACCCGGGCGCGGACCCCGTCCGCGTCGCGCACGAGGTCGAGGCCGTCGATCCGGGCCTGCCCGGCCGATGGCCCGATGAGCGCCGCGAGAAGGCGGATCGTCGTGGTCTTGCCGGCGCCGTTCGGCCCGAGCAGCCCGAAGACCTCGCCGCGCCGGAGCTCCAGGGAGAGGTCGCGCACGGCCCACCGCTCTCCGAAGCGGCGGCCCAGGCCCTCGGTCCACACCGCGAGGTCGGGCGAGGACGGGGCGCGCGGAGTCACCGGCGGAGTCTGCCACGCCGGGTGCGCGGCTGTCGGGACCCATCGTCGTCGCCGGGCGGGGCGATCCCGCGGCGCAGCGGCCACCTCCCGACCCGGCGCCGGGGCAGCCCGCCCGCGGGGATCCGTGCCCGTACCATTGCAGGCGCATGCGCGCCATTCGTGCCGTCTTCCTCGCGAGCGGGGCCTCCCAGGGCGTCTTCCTCCCGTTCACGGCCGTGATCCTTGCCGTCCGCGGCTTCTCGGCCGCAGAGATCGGCGTGATCGCGGCGATCCAGGCCGTGGCGTTCACGATCGCGGTTCCAGCCTGGGGCCATCTCGCGGACGTGGTGCTCGGACGCCGGAACGCCCTTGCGATCTCCGCGCTGACCGCGGGGGGCGCCGTGCTGCTCGCGGGCGCCCCGATCCCCGGTCTTGCCGTCGGCGCGTGCTTCGTCGTGTACAGCCTGCTCGAGTCGGGCTGGGGTCCGCTCGGCGACGCGCTCGCCGTGAATGCGGTCCGCGACCGAACCCGCGACTACGCGCGCGTCCGCCTCCTCGCGTCGCTGGGATTCGCGACCGCATCCGGCTCCGTGGGCCTCCTCTACGACCGCGCCGGCTACGGACCGGCCTTCGCCATCTGCGCGTTCATCGCGGTCGCGCTGGCAGCCGCGGCGCGGCTCACCCCGGACGTCCCGCGAGCGAACCTCGCGGAGGAGGCGGAGGGCCGGACCCGCGGCGGCTCGATGGCCGTGGCGCTCCGGGTCCAGCCGCGCCTGCGCGGCGTGCTGGCCGTGCTCCTCCTCGTGTACATCGGGATCATCGCGAGCTTCACGTTCCTGCCGCTGCGGATCGTGGCGCTCGGCGGCAGCCCGTCGGACGTCGCCCTGAGCGCGTCGGTGTCCGCCTTCGCGGAGATCCCGGCCATGCTGCTCACGACCGCCGTCGCCGCTCGCGTCGGGCTTCGCGGGCTCATGGCGGGCAGCGCGATCCTGTACGCGGCGTGCTTCGTCGCCTGGGCGGTGGTCGATTCGCCGATGCTCATCGTCGCGACCCGCCTGGTCAGCGGCTTCGCGTTCGCGGGGATCTGGGTCGGATCCGTGCTGACCATGGCGGTCCTCCTGCCGCGCCGCCTCCAGGCAACGGGCCAGGGCCTCTACCAGGTCACCGCGTTCGGGGTCGCGGCCGTCGTCGCGAACTTCGTGGGCGGGCTGGTCTATGCCGGGCTCGGATCGGCGGCGCTGTTCGGCGGGGCCGCGCTCCTCGCGATCGCCGCCGCGGTCCTCGCGCTTGCGGTCTTCCCGCATGCGGACGCGTCCCGCATCCGCGAGGACGATGCCGCGGCCTCGCTACCATTCACGGCACCCACGCTGGGGTAGGGGAGGCGGCATGCGGCTCTGGGGCGGGCGGTTCAGCGGCGAGACGGACGCGCGGGCGGCCGACTTCACCCGATCGGTCGAGGTCGATCGCGCGCTCGCGCTCGACGATGTAACCGGCTCGATCGCCCATGTCCGCGGCCTCGGTCGCGCCGGCCTGCTCGACGATGCGGAGGTCGCTGCGCTGGTCGGCGGCCTGGAGGCGCTCCGGGTCGACGTGGAATCGGGTTCGCTGGCCTGGGACCCGGGTCTCGAGGACGTCCACATGAACCTCGAGGCGGCCCTCGGAGCGCGCATCGGGCCGCTGGCGGGCAAGCTCCACACGGGCCGTTCCCGGAACGACCAGGTTGCCACGGACCTGCGGCTCTGGACACGCCGGACGATCGACGGCCTCGACGCGGCGATCGTCGGGATGGAGCGCGCGCTCGTGACGCTCGCGGAGCGCGAGGGTGACGCGATCCTGCCCGGGATGACGCACATCCAGCCGGCGCAGCCCGTCCTCCTCGCGCATCACCTGCTCGCCTACACCGAGATGCTCGAGCGCGACCGTGGACGGCTTGCCGACTGCCGGCGCCGCGCCAACATCTCGCCGCTCGGGTCGGGGGCGCTCGCTGGAGCCGGCTACCCGCTCGACCGGCAGGCCACGGCGCTCGACCTTGGCTTCGACGGGGTCACCGCGAACTCGCTCGACGCCGTCTCCGACCGGGACTTCGTGGCCGAGCTGCTGTTCGCGGTCGTGCTCGGCATGCTGCACCTGTCGCGCCTCGCCGAGGAGATCGCGTGGTGGTCCAACCCGCGCTTCGGGTTCGTCCGCGCAGCGGATTCGTTCACGACCGGCTCCTCGATGATGCCGAACAAGCGGAACCCCGACCCGGCGGAGCTGGTGCGCGGGCGGGCGGCACGGGTCGTCGGCTCGCTCGCCGGGTTCCTCGCGCTGCTCAAGGGCCTGCCGCTCGCCTACCAGCGCGACCTCCAGGAGGACAAGCCGCCGCTGTTCGAGGCGTGCGCCACGTTCGAGGCGTCGCTCGGGGTCATGGCCGGGATGGTCGAGACGCTGGCCGTGGACCGCGACGCGATGCGGCGGGCTGCCGCCGAGGGCTTCACGACGGCAACCGCGGTTGCGGACGCGCTGGTCCGGCGCGGCGTCCCCTTCCGCGAGGCGCACCACGTGGTGGGACGTCTCGTCGGCGCAGCGGAGGCGGGCGGGACCGCGCTCACCGATCTCGGCGACGGGCTGATCGCGGCTGCGCTCGCCGAGAGCCGGGATTCGGGGGTCATGGGCATGGCCGGCGATCCGACCCTCCCCGGGGAGCTGCGCGCCGCCGCGACGCTCGAGGCTGCGCTCGCGTCCTGCGACGTGATCGGCGGCACCGCGCCCGGCCGGGTCGCCGCGGCGCTGGCCGCGGCTCGCGCGCGCCTCGACGCCGCCGGGTAGGCCGCCGCGAGTTCGGCCGTCGGAAGCGCCGGGGCTGCCGCAGCCAGACCCGCGGATCGGGCCGACGGCGGCTGGGACCCGCCCGGCCGCACGCCCGCGTGGCGCCGGGGCCGAATCGCGCGCCGCGGGTCGGCGTAGGATCGGGCAATGCTCGACGATCGCACGATCAGGCGCGCGCCCAAGGTGCTCCTCCACGACCACCTGGACGGCGGCCTCCGGCCCGAGACGGTCATCGACCTCGCCCGCGAGGCCGGATACGCGGCCCTGCCCACGCAGGATCCCGCCGAGCTGCAGGCCTGGTTCACCCGGGGCGCGGACCGCAAGTCGCTCGAGCTCTACCTCGAGGGGTTCGCCCATACCGTCGCGCTGATGCAGACCCGCGATGCCATCGAGCGCGTGAGCGCCGAGTGCGTCGAGGACCTCGCCGCCGACGGGCTCGTCTACGCCGAGGTGCGCTACGCGCCGGAGCTCTCGACGGCGGGAGGGCTGTCGCTCGACGAGGTCGTGGAGGCGGTCCTGGACGGCTTCGAGCGGGGCATGGCGAATGCGGCCGCCGCCCGGAGGCCGATCCTCGTTCGCTTCCTGTGCACCGCGATGCGCCAGTACGCGCGATCGGTGGAGATCGCCGAGCTGGCGGTTCGGTGGCGCGACCGCGGCTGCGTCGGCTTCGACATCGCGGGGCCCGAGAAGGGCTTCCCGCCGACCCGCCACCTCGACGCCTTCCACCTGGTCCAGCGCGAGAACTTCCATTCGACGATCCATGCCGGCGAGTCGTTCGGCCTGCCCTCGATCTGGGAGGCGCTCCAGTGGTGCGGTGCCGCCCGGCTCGGCCACGCGGTCCGGATCGTGGACGACATCACGATCGACGAGGACGGCCGCGCCCACCTCGGCCGGCTCGCGGCCTACGTCCGCGACCGGCGCATCCCGCTCGAGATGTGCCCGACCTCGAACCTGCACACGGGCGCGGTCGCGACGCTTGCCGAGCACCCGATCGGCCTCCTGCGCCGGCTTCGCTTCCGGGTGACGCTCAACACGGACAACCGGCTGATGAGCGGTGTCTCGCTCTCGAGCGAGTTCGCGGTGATGTCGGAGGTCTTCGGGGTTGGCCTCGACGAGATGGAGTGGCTCACGCTCAACGGCATGAAGTCGGCGTTCGAGCCGTTCGATGGGCGCCTCCGGCTCATCACCGCGGTCATCAAGCCGGGCTACGCGGCCCTGCGCGCAGAGGCGGCCGCAGCGGCGGTCTCCTGAGGGCCTACCGCGGGGGCAGGTCCAGCGTCGCGATCGCCGACCGGAGCAGGTCGGCCGAGTGCCGGAGGCCGGACGCCTCCTCCGCGGACATCGCGAGGCGGAGGGTCCGTTCGACGCCGCCGCGTCCCAGGACCGTCGGGACCGACAGGTAGACGTCGTCGATCCCGTAGTAGTCGCAGATGAGCGAGCTGACCGACAGCACCGTCGACTGGTCGCGCAGGATCGCCTCGACGATCCGGACGAGCCCCGCCGCGACCGCATACGACGTGGCCCCCTTGCGCTCGATGATCTGGTAGGCGGCATCGCGCGTCGATTCGAAGATCTGCTGGAGCGATCCCTGGTCGTGCCCGATCCCGTTGGCGCTCCCGAAGTCCGCCAGCGGCATCCCCGCGATGTTGGCCGCCGACCAGACGGGCACCTCCGAATCGCCGTGCTCGCCGGCGATGTATGCGTGGACGGAGCGCGGGTCGACGCCGTAGTGCTCGGCGAGGAGCATGCGGAAGCGGGACGTGTCCAGGATGGTCCCGGAGCCGATCACGCGGCTCGACGGGAGGCCGCTGATCCGGTAGGTCAGGTAGGCCAGGATGTCCACCGGGTTCGTGGCCACGACGATGATCCCGCCCGGGTTCGCGCTCGCGACGGCGGGCACGATCTGCCGGAAGATCTCGGCGTTCTTGCGGACGAGGTCCATCCGCGTCTCGCCCGGCTTCTGGGCCGCCCCGGCGGCGATGACCGTGATCGCCGATCCGCGGCATTCCTCGATCGGCCCGGACCAGACGCGCGCGGTCTTCGCGAACGGGACCGCGTGCATGAGGTCCATCGCCTCGCCCTCCGCCCGGCGGGCATTCGCGTCCACGAGCAGGATCTCGGACGCGAGCCCGGAGAGGAGGAGGCCGAACGCGAACGTCGACCCCACCGCGCCGGCACCGACCACCGCAACGCGCGTCGGGTGCGCTTCCGGATGCTGCGTGGTCACGGGTGCCGGCTCGGCGGCGACGGATTCGGTCATGGGCCAAGTGTGCCGCGATTCGGTTCCGCCGTCAGGCCGTCGGCAGGCTTCCCTGCACGCGGAGCGCGTACCCGCGGCCGCGGACGTTGCGGAGGCCCGGATGTCCCTCCGCGACGAGCTTCGCGTTGATCCGGGTGAGGTGGCTGCGAAGCGTCTCTGGCTCCACGTCCGCGCGGCCCGGCCAGGCCGCGCGGAGCAGGGTCCGATGGTCGACGACGTCGCCGCGCCGGGCGGCCATCACGGAGAGAAGCTCGAACTCCGTCGGGGTCAGCGGGACCGCGCGTCCGCCGACGGATGCCTCCCGCCGGCCGAGGTCGATCCGCAGGCCGTCGAGGCTCGGCTCGAACGCGCCCGTCGGGAGCGTCGACCGCCGGAATGCGGCGTTGAGGCGCGCGATCAGCTCGCCGACCCGGACCGGCCGTCCCACCACGTCGATCGCGCCCGCTTCAAGGGCGGCGACGACGGCGGCCTCGTTGCGCAGGTCCAGGATCACGATGAGCGGCGCGTCGGTGCGCGCCCGGATCCGGCCGATCAGCGCCGACGCATCCGCGTCCGGCAGGCCCGGGTCCAGGAGCACCGCGTCGGGGCGCTCGTCCGCCAGGCGGGAGAACGCGGTCTCGGCGCGGTACGCGGTCACGACCTCGTGGCCGGCGTTGCCGAGGGCGCTCGCGATCGCACCGACGTCGGCAGGCACGGCGGCCGCGACGAGGATGCGAAGCCGGGTGGGAGCGGTCGAGCTGGCCACGAACGTGCGCATCGTACGGGTTGGACCGCCCAGGGGCGCCGGGCCTGCCTTCCGGCGAGGGTGGCCGGACGGACACGGACCGGGGAACGGGAGCACGGCGTTCGCAATCGCAACCGGCGCGCCACTCGTTATGCACCCGGCCGTGCCGCGGCGGCACTGATCGGGGTGGCCCGGACAGGTACGTTCGGCCTCCCGCCAATCGGGGTGTGGCCCAGCGACCCGCAGGAGGCCGCCCGATGGATCGTCCCCGAGGCTCCGCCAGCTCCATCCCGGAGATCCCGCACGCCCCCCTCTACGACCCCGGATTCGAGCACGACGCGTGCGGCGTCGGCTTCGTGGCCGACGCGCGCGGCCGGCGCTCGACGGAGCTCGTTGCCCAGGCGCTCGCGGCGCTCGCCGCGCTGACACACCGCGGGGCGATCGCGGCGGACGCGAAGACCGGCGACGGCGCGGGCATCGGCCTGCCCCTCGCGCGCTCCTTCGCGGGCAAGGTCCTCGGGGAGATCGGCCGGAGCGACGTCGACGTCGCCCGGGTGGGCGTCGGCATGGTCTTCCTGCCGCCGGGCGCGGACGACGCGCTGACGGCGACGGTCCTCCTCGAGGCAGCCCTGCGCGCCGAGCGAGTCGACGTCCTCGGCTGGCGCGATGTCCCGGTGAACCTGCCGGTCCTCGGCCCCGAGGCCGCCGCGAGCGCGCCGACGATTCGCCAGGTGGTGGTGGCGCGGCCGCGCGGGATGGGTGGGGCCGGCTTCGAGCGGGCGCTGCTCCTGGCGCGCCGGTCCGCCGAGGCGGACGCAGCCTCCGCGGCCCTGGCCGGGTTCCACGTCGTATCGATGTCGGCCCGGACGCTCGTCTACAAGGGCCTGTTCGTGGGGTCAGAGCTGGGCCGGTTCTACGCCGACCTGGCCGATCCAGCGATGGCGGTCGCGTACGCCACGTTCCACCAGCGCTACTCCACCAACACGCACCCCTCCTGGGCGCTGGCCCAGCCGTTCCGGTTCCTCTCGCACAACGGCGAGGTCAACACGCTGCGCGGCAACCGCGAGGCGATGCGCGGTCGCTCCGCGCGCCTCGGCGGCGGCCGCCTGGGCCGCCGGATCGGGGAGCTGGCCCGCGCGGGCCGGCCGATCCTCGACCCCGCCGGCTCCGACTCCACCTCGCTCGACGAGGCGCTCGAGCTGCTCGTCGCCACCGGGCGGCGCGTCGATGCCGCGCTCCTCGCCCTCGTCCCCGAAGCGCTCGAGCTGCGCGATGCCCCCGTCCCCGGCCTTGCCGCCTGGCAGGCCGCGATGCAGGCACGCGTCGAGCCGTGGGACGGCCCCGCCGCGCTCGTCTTCGCGGATGGCCGGCGGGTCGGCTGCCTCCTTGACCGCAACGGCTTGCGCCCTGCCGCCTTCGAGGTGCGCCGCGATGGCCTGGTCGTGTGCGCCTCCGAGGCCGGCCTGCTGCCGGGCGCGGCGGGCGACGTGATCCGGCGCGGCCGCCTGGGTCCGGGCGAGCTCCTCGTCGTCGACACCGCGGCCCGGCGGATCCTCGAGGATGCGGACGCGAAGCGCGATGCGCTCGCCGCGACGCCCGCCGGCGACCCGCCACGCCTGCTCGCGAGCGGCCCCACCTCCATCCCGCTCGCGCATGCGGACGCCGACGCCGACGGAACCCGCCGCCGGCAGCTCCTGTTCGGGCTCGACGCGGAGTCGCTCCGCCTGACCGTGACCACGATGGCCACGACCGGCCGCGAGCCGATCTGGAGCATGGGCGACGACACGCCCCTCGCCGTCGTGGCTCGCCGGAACCGCGGCGTGGCCGCGTACCTGCGCCAGGCGTTCGCACAGGTGACCAATCCGCCCATCGATCCCGAACGCGAGCGCGCCGTCATGAGCCTCGAGGTCCCGGTAGGGCCGCGCCCGCGACTCCTCGACCCGACCCGTGCCGGCGCTCCGCGATGCGTGCGACTGTCCCACCCGATCGTGGGGCGCGCCGAGCGCGCCGCGCTGCTCGCCCTCGGCGAGCTGGGCCCGAACGGCGACGACCCGTGGCGGATCTCGATCCTGGACGCCACCTGGGCAGCCGCCGACGGCGAGGCCGGGCTGGCCGCGGCGGTCGACGCGATCGTCGTCGCCGCGACGTCGGCGCGCGAGCGTGGAGCCGACCTCCTGGTCGTATCGGATCGCGATGCCGGTCCCGGCCGGCCGCCCGTCCCGAGCCTCCTCGCGATCGGCGCGATCAACGCCGCGTTTGTCGAGGCCGGGCGCCGAGACGCCTGCGACATCCTTGTCGAGGCGGGCGACGTTTTCGACGTCCACGCGGTGGCGATGCTCCTCGCCGCGGGTGCCGACGCCGTCCACCCGTGGCTCGCCCTGCAGGTTGCCTGCGAGCTCGGCGGCGGGCGCGGCCGCGAGGATCTCGAGCCCGTCGTGGCGGAGGCGAATGCGCTCGCCGCCATCGACCATGGACTGCGCAAGGTCCTTGCCCGGATGGGGATCAGCACGCTGTCGAGCTACCGCGGCGCGCAGCTGTTCGACGTGATCGGCCTTGCCGACGAGGTCGCAGACCGCTGCTTCCCGGCCGCTCCGCGGACGTCGGGCACCGCGACGTTCGCGCGCCTGGGAAGCGAACTCCTGGCCCGCCACGCGGCCGCCTACCTTGACCTCCCCGACGCGATGCCCGTGCTGCCCGACCCGGGCTTCGCGCGGTTCCGCGCCAGCGCGGAGCTGCACGCCTTCGCGCCGGCCGTCGTCAAGGCCACGCAGGCGCTCGCTGCCGGACACCCGATCGGGATCGGCCCCGGCGCCGCGCTCGCGCCGGCCGAGGAGGCCGAGGCGATCGACGACCGGCTCTCGGTCTACCGCGCCGCGCTCAGCCGGTCGGAGCCCGCGCTCGTGCGCGACATGCTGCAGCTCCGCCGTCGGCGCCGGGTTGCGCTGGCGGCCGTGGAGCCGGCGACCGAGATCGTCCACCGGTTCGTGAGCTCGGCGATGAGCCTCGGGGCACTCTCGCCGGAGGCGCACCGCACGCTCGCGATCGGGATGCGCCGGCTCGGCGCCACGTCCAACACGGGCGAGGGAGGCGAGGACCCGGCCTGGTACGACCCCGACGAGAACGGCGAGCTGGCCGAGTCCGGCATCAAGCAGGTGGCCTCGGCGCGCTTCGGCGTGACGGCGCGCTACCTCGCCCGGGCCGAGCAGCTCGAGATCAAGATGGCCCAGGGCTCGAAGCCCGGCGAGGGCGGCCAGCTCCCGGGCAAGAAGGCGACCCCGTTCATCGCCGCGCTCCGCCGCGGCCAGGTGGGCATGACCTACATCAGCCCGCCGCCGCACCACGACATCTACTCCATCGAGGACCTCGCCCAGCTCATCGCCGACCTCCGGGCGATCAACCCGACGGCCCGCATCGGGGTCAAGCTCGTCGCCGCCGCCGGCGTCGGGACGATCGCGGCCGGCGTCGCCAAGGCGCACGCCGACTACGTCCTGATCGCAGGGCACAGCGGCGGGACGGGCGCGAGCCCGCTCTCGTCGATCAAGTCCGCGGGCGCGCCGTGGGAGCTCGGGCTCGCCGAGGCGCACCAGGTCCTCGTGCGGCAGGGCCTCCGCGACCGCGTCGTGCTGCGCACCGATGGCGGGCTCCAGCAGGGCCGCGACGTGGTCGTGGCCGCGCTCCTCGGGGCGGAGGAGTACGGCTTCGGGACGAGCGCGCTCGTGGCGCTCGGGTGCGACATGGCGCGCCAGTGCCACCTCGACACCTGTCCCACCGGCATCGCGACCCAGCGCGAGGACCTCCGGGCGAAGTTCACCGGGACGCCCGAGCAGGTCGTGGCCTTCTTCCTCGCCGTCGCGGAGGACGTCCGGCGCGAGCTCGCGGCGCTCGGACTCATGCGCCTCGGGGACGCGGTCGGGCGGATCGACCTGCTCGGCGTGGCCCCCGGATCGGCGCTCGCCCTCGAGCGCATCGTCGGCGCGCCGCCCTGGCGGGCACCCGCGGTCCGCAGGGACGGGGCCCCGAAGGCGCTCGGGCGGATCGCGGAGGCGCCGGTCGCTTCCTCCCTGGAAGAGCGGCTCGCGGTCTCGATCGCCCCGGCGATGACGTCCCTGGCCGCGATCGGCGCGACGACGGGCGCCTCATCCGTCGAGATCGATGGCGATGCCGGACACGATGACCCGCTGGCGGGCCCGATCGTGCTCGCGGCGTCGGTCACCACGGCCGAGCGGACGCTCGGGGCACGGATCTCGGGCGACCTCGAGCGAGCGCGTGACCGCGGGGGCCGCCACCAGCGGGCCGAGCTCGGCACCGGGCGGCCGCTGACTGCCGGCGCGCTCCGCACCACGGACGCCGTCGAGCTGCGCCTGTCGGGCGCCGCGGGCCAGAGCCTCGGCGCGTTCCTCGCCACCGGCATGCGGGTGGTCGTGAGCGGCGTGGCGAACAATTACGTGGGCAAGGGGCTCTCGGGTGGGACCGTGGTCGTGCGCCCGCCGACTGCCGCCGGGTATCGCGCCGAGCACGAGGCGATCGCCGGCAACACGTGCCTCTACGGCGCGACGGGCGGGCGGCTCCACCTGGTGGGCCGGGCGGGCATGCGCTTCGCGGTCCGCAACTCGGGGGCGGCCGCCGTCGTCGAGGGCATCGGTGCGCACGGCTGCGAGTACATGACGGGCGGCGTCGTGGTCGTCCTTGGCCCGACGGGGCGCAACTTCGGGGCGGGCATGACCGGCGGCCGGGCCTGGCTCTGGGATCCGGGACGGGCCGCCCCGGGCCGGGTCAACGCGGCGAGCGTCACCGCGACCGCGCTGCCGGCTCTCGCGGGGGCCCGCGACGACGCGTCGGACCTGGAGGCCGAGCTGGCCGCGCTCGTGGGAGCGCACGCGGCCGAGGGAAGCGGGCTGGCCACGTCGCTGCTCGCGGACTGGCCGCGCGCCCGCGCCGCCTTCTGGCTCGTGGAGCCGGTCGTCGCCGGGTAGCTCCTCAGGGCCGGGGCCGGGGCGGCCCCTCGGGCCCGGCCATTGCCGCCGGCGACAGCGGGGAGGGGGCCGGGCCGGCGGCGGGCGGCGGGCGGCCGCGCCCACGGCCGCCGAACCGGCTACTCCTCGGCGGCCTCCAGCCGGTAGCCGACGCCGCGGACGCTCGTCGGCAGGGGCGCGCCCGATTCCTCGAGCTTGGCGCGCAGCCGCGCCAGGTGCGGCTTGAGCCACTGGGGATCCGGGTCCGCGTCGCCCGGCCAGCCCGCCGCGAGCAGCCGGTCGTGCGGCACCACCCGGCCGCGGGCGGAGACCAGCGCCGACAGGAGCGCGAACTCCGTGCGGGTGAGGGCCAGCGCCGCACCCTCGACGGACGCCTCGTGGCGGCCCGTGTCCAGCGTGAGGCGGCCCACGTGCAGCCCGCCCGCGGGTGCCTCACCGGCTTCGTGGCGCCGCATGACCGCGCGGATCCGTGCCAGGAGCTCCTGCTTGCCGAACGGCTTCGTGACGTAGTCGTCGGCGCCCGCGTCGAGCGCCTCCACCTTGGCCAGCTCGTCGGCCTCGCCGGTCAGGACGATGACCGGGGTCTGGCTCGTTCGCCGGATCTCGCGGCAGACGTCCACGCCGTCGCGGCCGGGCATGGCGAGATCCAGGAGGACGAGGTCGGGGGCCTCCTCCTCGAACCTGCGCAGGGCGGCGTCGCCGTCGTACGCGGTGATGACCTGGTGCCCGGCCGTGCCGACCAGCGCCGTGATCGCCCCGACCATGGCCGGCTCGTCGTCGACCACGAGGATCCGCAGCCCGGCTGCCTGCGCGAACGTCATCCCGTCCCTCTCCCTCAGGCCGGCGCGACCGCCGGAAGCGCGACCACGAAACGGCTCCCCCCAAACCCGTTCCCCTCGATCCAGATCCTGCCTCCCATTGCCTCCATCAGCCGGCGAGCAGCGTACAACCCGATCCCTGAGCCGCGCCCCCGGCGCCCGCTGGCCCGGACGAAGGCGTCGAAGACCGGCTCCCAGTCCTCCGCGGGCACGCCCGGGCCGTCATCGGTGACGTACGCGCGGATCTCGCCCACCTGGCGCCACGCGCCCACCGAGACGCCCCAGCTGCGCGGAGCGTACTTCGCCTCGTTCTCCAGCAGGAGCTCGAGCACCTGGCGGAAGCGCGCCTCGTCTCCGATCGCGATGAGGACCTCCTCGGGCGGGTCCCAGCGAAGCCGGTGGTAGCGGAGCAGCGGCCGCAGCAGCTCGACCGTCTCGCCGAGCGTCTGTCCCAGGTCGAACGGCGAGCGCGCCAGCACGCCCAGCCCCTCCCCGCGCACCGAGACGAGGATCGAGTCCACGAGCCGGTCGAGGCGGCTGATCTGGTCGACCGCGGCGTTCCGCCAGTCCTCGCTCGAGGCACGGGCCGGCGCGTCGGTCATCCCGCCGGCCGCGTCGGCCAGCAGGTCCACGTAGGCGCGGACCACGGAGAGCGGCGTGCGCAGCTCGTGCGTGACCACCGAGAGCAGCTCGGCACGGGCCTCGTCGAGGGCCTGGAGCTCGATCAGCTGGCGCTCCTGCTCCCGCTGGAGGCGACCCTTCTCGACGATCCCGGCCAGCAGCGCGGCGATCGTGGCCAGGAAGTTGATCTCCTGCGGCGTGAAGCGCCGCGTCGCGACCGTCTGGACGTTGAGGACGCCCACCACGATGTCGTTCCAGGTGAGCGGCACCGAGAGCATCGAGGTGAGCCCCGCGAGGTCGAAGCCGCGGAGGTACTTGAAGCGCGGGTCCAGCCGGACGTCCGGGACCTCGATCGGCAGGCGGGACGTGGCCGCGGCGCCCGTGATCCCCTCGTCGAGGGCGAGGCTGACGCGGCTGACCTGGTGGCGATCCAGCCCGTTCGTGGCGGCGAGCGTCAGCCGGCCCGTGGCATGGTCGAGGAGGTAGAACGAGCAGACCTGGACGTGGAGCGCCTCGGTGGTGCGCTCCACGAGCGTCAGCATGAGCTCGTCCCAGTCGCGCGCCTGCGTCGCGAGCCGCGCGAACTCGTGGAGGAACGCGAGCTCGCGCAGCGTCCGTGCCGTGTCCGCGTCGACGTTCGGCGCGACGGGAGGCGCGGCGCGGCTTGGCGTGGACGGGAGCGCCGCCTGCTTGACCATCGGCGCGATTGTGGCGCGCCCCGCCGCAACGTGCGCCGCCGGCCGCCGGGGCGCCCGCCCGCCGTCGCTCAGGACGGCGTGCCCGCCGCGGCCTTGTCCGTGACGGAGGCGTCCAGCCGCTCGAGAAGCGGGTCGGTCCAGGTCCAGGCGGCGCCGTAATGGGCGCCGACCGCGCCGTGGCGCGCCGCTTCCGTGCGCAGCGGCAGGCCGAAGATCTCGATGAACCCGACTGCCGACGCGTGGTCGAAGGAGTCGCCCGTGTCGTACGTCGCCAGGTTCTTCTCGTAGAGCGACAGCGGGGAGCGCCGCCCGGTGACGATCGCGTTCCCGTGATCCAGCCGCACGCGGACCTCGCCGGAGACGACCCGCTGGGCGCTCGCGACGTAGCCCCGCAGGTCGCGGTGCAGCGCGCTGAACCACAGCCCGTCGTAGGTCAGCTGGGCGAGCTCGTCCGCGACGCGCCGGTTGAAGCGCAGGGTGTCCTTCGTGAGCGTCAGCGACTCGAGCGCAGCGTGCGCCGCATGGAGGACGGTCGCGGCGGGCGACTCGTAGATCTCGCGGCTCTTGATCCCCACGAGCCGGTCCTCGACATGGTCGATCCGCCCGACGCCGTGGGCCCCGGCGACCTGG
The DNA here is from genome assembly GCA_963850035.1 of uncultured Chloroflexia bacterium. GTDB lineage: Bacteria > Chloroflexota > Limnocylindria > Limnocylindrales > CSP1-4 > CTSoil-043. Next base: position 201,897 of record CAWKJP010000022.1, read on the forward strand.
TTCACCCGTTCGACGAGCGCGACCGGGTCGAGCCGCTCGCCGTCCAGGCTGACGGGAGCGCCGCCTTCGAACTCGATGAGCAGGTCGACCGGCGCGGGCGCGTCGGCCGGCGCGATCGTCCACGCGTATGCATCGGCCGGCGGCGCCGTCCACGGGTCCTCGAGGACCCCCGTCTCGCACGAGCGGCCCCAGATGTTGACGTCGATCGAGTAGGGGCTCGACTTCGTGATCGGCAGCTCGATGCCGCGTGCCGCGGCATAGTCGATGGACTGGTCGCGCGAGAGGCCCATGCCGACCCGCATCGGGGCGACGACCTCCAGGGCCGGGTCCAGCGCGTGGACCGCGACGTCGAAGCGGACCTGGTCGTTGCCCTTGCCTGTGCAGCCGTGGGCGACGGCGTCGGCGCCCTCCTTCTGGGCGACCTCCACGAGGAGCTGCGCGATGAGCGGGCGGGCGAGGGCCGTCGCCAGCGGGTAGACGCCCTGGTAGCGCGCGTTGGCCTGCAGGCTCGGCCAGCAGAAGTCCCGCACGAACGTCTTGCGTGCGTCGACGACGTACGCGCGCGATGCGCCCGCGGAGATGGCGCGACCCTCGACCCCGGTGCGCAGGGATCCGCCGCCGACGTCGACGGTCAGCGTGACGACCTCGACACCGAACTGCTCGCGCAGCCAGGCGACCGCGACGGACGTGTCGAGACCGCCCGAATACGCGAGGACCACCTTCTTCATGTTCGCGCTGCCTCCGTTCCGAGGGTCTAGGGGTAGGTGTTCGTGAGGTCGGCGTCGGAAAGGCTGGCCGCCCCGCCGGAGAGGATCGCCGCGAGGCGGCCCCGCCAGCGCTCGAGCGTCGGCTCGTCGGCGAAGAGGACCAGGAGCGTGTTGTCCCCAGCGAGCGTGCCGACCGGCTCGTCGAAGCCGGAGTCGTCGATCGCCTGTGCGATGGCCGAAGCCGCGCCCGGCGTGCTGACCAGGACCAGCGTGAGCCCGCTCCGGCCGATCCGAACGGGGTAGTCGGCCAGCACGCGCCGCAGGCGCGCCTCGCCGGGCCGGGTCAGCGCACGCCCGTCCTCCCCGTTGGCGGTCCCGAACGCGACAGCCGGGGCTCCTCCACCGGCCGCGTCGTCGGCGAAGGTCCGCTGCGTCACGTAGGCGTGGTGATCCCCGCGGGGAGCCTTGACGAGCCCGAGGTCCGCGATGTCGCGGCTGACGGTCGCCTGGGTGACCGCGAAGCCGCGCTGCCGGAGGAGCGCCGCGAGCTCTTCCTGGCTGCCGATCGCGGCCGCCTCCACGAGCTCCAGGACGGCACGCCGGCGGGCCGCGCGCGCCGCCTCGCCAGCGCGGGCGGGCGGTTCTGCGGTCATCGGCCCGGACCTCATGCCGGCATGCCCGCCGGGGCGCCGGCCGGGGCGGCCGCGCTGCGAGCCGCGGTGATGCGGGTGCCGAAGCCCGGGTCGTCGAGCGCTCGCGTGAGCGCCCCGGGCGCGGCGGCGTCGCAGATGATCGCCTCGGCCCCGGGCTCGGCGATCCCGGCCAGCGCAGCCCGGACTTTGGGGACCATCCCGCCGCTGATCGTGCCGTCGACGATCAGCGCCTCCGCCTCGGCGGCGCTGATCGTGGCGAGCTTCGCGCCGTCCGCCCCGCGGATGCCGTCGACGTCGGTCATCAGGATCAGCTGCCGGGCGCCGAGCCCGGCCGCGAGGCCCGCCGCTGCGTCGTCCGCGTTCACGTTGCAGACGATGCCCTCCTCGTCGCGCGCGAGCGGCGCCACGACCGGGACCTGGCCGCCGACGAGGATCGCGTCGAGCAGGTCGCGCTTGATCCCCACCACGTGCGCCACGAGGCCCATCCCGTCGACCCGCTCGCCGACCAGGAGGCCGCCGTCGACGCCCGAGAGCCCGACCGCGTCGACCCCGACGTCGTGCAGCGACGTGACGAGCTCGCTGTTCACGACGCCGCGCAGGACCGCCGCGGCCACCTCGATCGCCGCCGCGTCGGTCACGCGCAGCCCGCCCTCGAAGCGCGTCGGCACGCCAAGCCGGTCGAGCCACTCGGTGATCCGCTTCCCGCCGCCGTGGACGATCACGACGGGGCGTCGGCGCGCGACCGCCGCGACCTCGGCCAGCACCTGGCGCTGCTCGGCGAGCGTCGTCCCGCCCAGCTTGAGAACCACGATCTCGCTCATCCGCCCCCCGTCACGTCGTGTACTCCGCGTTCTCGCGCACGTAGGCCTCGGTCAGGTCGCAGCCGAACGCCTCACCGGAGCCGTCGCCCAGGCCGAGGTCGAGGCGGATCAGCACCTCGCCGGTTGCCATGGCAGCGCGTGCCGCGCCGCGATCGAAGCCGAGCGGGCCGCCGGCATACACCGCGTGCCCGGCCACCGCGATCCGCAGCCGTCCCGGATCCACCGCCACGGGCGCACCCGCTCGAGCCGCCGCGTCGGCCGGGTCGAGCCCGGCCGCCTCCAGGACCCACGCGTCCGCCGCCTGGGCGTTCCCGAGAGCACCGGCGATCCGTCCCCAGTTCGGGTCGCGCCCGTGCACGGCGGCCTTGACGAGGCTGCTGGAGATCACGGCCCGGGCGCCTGCCCGTGCATCGACGTCGTCGCGCGCGCCGGTCACCTGGCACGTGATGAGCGTGGTCGCGCCTTCGCCGTCCGCGGCCTGCTGCCGGGCGAGCGAGCGCGCCACGGCCTCGATCGCCGCGCCAAGGGCCGCGGCGCCCGGCCCTGCGGCGCCGACAGGCGCAGCCCCCGACGCTCCCGACGCGAGGACCAGCACGCTGTCGTTCGTGCTCGTGTCCCCGTCCACCGAGAGCTGGTCCCACGTCCGGGCCGCGGCGCTGCGGAGCATCCCGTGCAGCGCTCCGGGGTCGGCGGCCGCGTCGGTCAGAATGACCGCGAGCATCGTCGCCATCCGCGGGTGGATCATCCCGACGCCCTTCGCGATGCCCGAGACCGTGACCTCGACGTCCGCTCCGTCGGCGGCCGGGAGCGCCACGCGGACCGTCGCCCACTTCGGGCGCGAGTCGGTGGTCATGAGCGCACGGGCCGCGGCGACGAGCGCCTCGTCACGCGTCGAGAGCTCGTCGGGGATATGGGCGGCGATCGCGGCGGCCACGCGGTCCACCGGCAGGCGCGTGCCGATCACGCCCGTCGAGAAGGCGAGCGCGTGGCTGCGGGCGATGCCGAGCGCGGCCGCAAGGTCGCCCGCAAGATGGAGCTGGTCGGCGTCGCCGGCGGCGCCGGTCGCGGCGTTCGCCGAGCCCGAGGTCGACAGGATCGCCTCCGCCCAGCCCGATCCCGCCGGGCCGTCGCCGCCCGTCTCGGCGAGGTGGGCTCGCGTGAGCCGGACCGGCGCGGCAGCGAAGGCGTTGCGCGTGAAGACTCCGGCAGCGGCCGCAGGCCCGGCGGTCGTTGCGATGACCGCGAAGTCCGGGCGACCCGATCGCTTGATCCCGATCGGCACGCCGAGGGCGCGGAAGCCGGCGGGCATCACCGCGCGCTCCTCCACGGCCGGGAGGTCGAGCGCGAGCGGGGCGAGATCGGCGGGGAGCGGCGCCGAGTCGGCCACCTCGCCGGAGCCAGGCGTCACCGTGCCGCCCGTGGCGCCAGGCGTCGTCCGGGCGCCCGCCCGTGCCGGGTCCGCCGTCGCGCCGCTCACGGGACGAGCGCGTGCTGTTCGAGACCGGTCGTCTCGTCGAGGCCATGCACGATGTTGAACGCCTGGATCGCCTGCCCGGCGGCACCCTTGACGAGGTTGTCGATGACGCCGATCGCGAGCACCCGGCCCGTCCGCTCGTCGAGGCGCACGTGGACCCGGCACGTGTTGCTGCCCAGGACGTGCTTCGTCGCGGGCGGCTGCGCCACGACGTGGACGAAGGGCGTCGCCGCGTAGGCCTCCGCGTAGAGCTCGTCGAGCTCCGCCTGCCGCACCGGCCGGCTCGGGCGCACGTGGCAGGCGGACAGGATTCCGCGCGTCATGGGGACCAGGTGGGGCAGGAAGTCGATGCCGCGCACGCCCGGGTTCACGGTCTCCGCGGCGGGTCCGCCTGGCGTGTCGGGCCTCCCGAGCGCCCCGAGCTCCTGCTCCATCTCGGCCACGTGCCGGTGGCCGCCGACGCCATAGGCCTTCACGCTCTCGTTGACCTCGCCGAACATGAGGTCCTGCTTCGGCTCGCGCCCGGCACCCGAGACGCCGGACTTCGCATCGACGACCAGGTCGCCGATCAGGCCGGCCCGCGCCATCGGCGCCAGGGCGAGGAGCGTGGCCGTCGGGTAGCAGCCCGGCGACCCGACGATCGCCGGTCCCGCGCTTCGGAGCGCCGCAAGCGCGTCGTGGTGGAGCTCCGGGAGGCCGTAGACGGCGCCCGCGAGCAGGTCGGGCCGCGGATGCGTGAACCCGTACCAGCGCGGGTAGTCGGCCGGGTCGCGGAGCCGGAAGTCCGGCCCCAGGTCGATGATCGCCGCGCCGTGCGCGGCAAGGTCGGGGACGATCTCGGCCGCTGCGCCGTGCGGGAGCGCGAGGAAGATCGCGTCGGCGTCGGGAACCGTCGCGTCGACATGCAGGCCAGTTCGATCGAGGTGGATGTGCGTCCCGCCGATCGGCTCGCGGGTGCGACCGCGGCCCACCAGGCCTTCGATCTGCACGTTCGGGTGGCGCGAGAGGAGCCGGACGAGCTCGGCACCGACATACCCGGTCGCGCCGACGATCGCAACCCGGATGCGCGGACCGTCGGGCGATGCCGCGCCATCATGGCCGCCACGTGGGAGCGACACCGATCGGTGACCCGGCACGGCCGCGACGACGGACCCGGCGGTCGCGCTCACGGGCGCGCGCGGCCGCTCACGGGCGGCTCCCCCGGGGTCGTCGCTGTGGCCGGACTGCTCCGGCGCTCGGATGTGTGCATGAGGCGCATGACTATACACGGCCTGTGCATAGTCATGCAAGCGGTGTGATTGGCGGGGCGGCAGGCGGGCCTGCGACGTGGTGAGCCTGCCCGCCAGGCCCAGGGCACGTTCACGGCCATCGCACCCTGAGGGGACGGGCGGCCCCGTCAGGCACTTCCCACCTCGACGGACTCCGCAGGCGCCACGAACTGCTCGAGGTAGAGACGGGAGTAGAGGCCGCCCTGCGCGAGGAGCCCGTCATGCGTGCCGCGCTCCACGATTCGGCCGCGCTCGTACACGAGGATCTGGTCGGCCCGGAGGATCGTCGAGAGCCGATGCGCGATGGCGATCGTCGTGCGGCCCTCCATGAGCCGCTCGAGCGCGGCCTGGATCAACCGTTCCGAGACCGTGTCGAGGGCGGAGGTCGCCTCGTCCAGGACCAGGATGCGCGGGTCCTTGAGCAGGACCCGCGCGATGGCGATCCGCTGCTTCTCGCCCCCCGAGAGCTTGTAGCCGCGCTCGCCGACCATGGTGGCGTAGCCCTCCGGCAGCTCGGTGATCCGCTCGTGGATCGCGGCCGCGCCGGCGGCGGCCTCCAGCTCGGCGTCGGTCGCCTCGGGCTTGGCGTACAGGAGGTTGTCGCGGATCGAGGCGTGGAAGAGGTACGTCTCCTGGGTGACGACGCCGATCACCTGCCCGAGCGACGCGAGCGCGATCCGCCGCACGTCGCGCCCGTCGATCTCCACCGCGCCCTCGTCGACATCGTAGAGGCGCGGGATCAGGTAGGTCGTCGTGGTCTTGCCGGACCCTGACGGGCCGACCAGCGCGACGAGCTGGCCGGGCTCCGCGGTGAAGTCGATCTCGTCGAGGGCGAACGTCATGGGGACGGCCTGCTCCGCGGCGTCGGCTTCGTCGCCCGGTGCCGGGCCGGCGTCGGCTGCGTCGCCCGCCGCCAGGTCGGCGTCCGCGGCCGACGCGGCGTCATCCGCCTCGCCCAGCCGGTTGACCAGGACCTCCTCGACCATGGGCTCCACGAGCGCGTCCGCCGCCGCCTCGTCGGGGGCGGACTGGTCGCCATGTGCGTGCGCGTCGGCCGCCGCGGCATGCGCACGCTCCGACGGGACCGCCTTCGTCGGGTAGCGGAACGAGACCCGGCGGAAGCGGACCTGGCCGCGGACGTCGGCGGCCCCGAGCGAGACCGCGTCCGGCGCGTCGACGATCTCCGGGTCGAGATCGAGGTACTCGAAGATGCGGTCGAACAGGGCGAGCGAGCCGGCGATCTCGACCTGGACGTTGAGGAGCTGGCCCAGCGGGAAGAAGAGCCGGCTCTGGAGCGTCGTGAATGCGACGATGGCGCCCGCGGTCGGCGCGCTCGGATCGCCGTTCATCGCCAGCGTCGCCGCAAGCCAGTACACGAACGCCGGCGTGATGCTGAAGATCGTGCCGATGATCATGAAGAACCAGCGGCCGACCATCGCCTGGCGGATCTGCAGCCGGGCCAGCCGCCGGTTCAGGGTGCGAAAGCGGTCCGTCGCGGCCGCCTGCTGGCCGAACGTCTTGGAAAGGAGGACGCCCGAGACGCTCAGGGTCTCCTCGGTTACCGCGGTGACGTCGGCAAGCGTCTTCTGCGTCTCCGAGGAGACCTCGCGCCGCACCCGCCCGACCCGCAGCGTGAGGTACATGAAGAAGGGGAGCAGGCCGATCGAGAGCAGGGTCAGGCGCCAGTCGATGTAGATCATCGCGGCGATCGTCGAGATGACGACCGCGAGATTGGCGGTCACGCTCGTGGCCGTGTCGGTCACGACGGTCTGCACGCCGCCGACATCGTTGGCAAGGCGGCTCTGGATCTCGCCGGTCCGGGTCTCGGTGAAGAAGCGCAGCGGCAGGCTCTGCAGGTGCGCATACAGCGCGTTCCGCAGGTCCTGCATCACGTTCTGCCCGATGACGTTGTTGAGGTAGCTCTGCCCGACCCCGATCAGCCCGGAGACGATCGGGATCACGATCATCAGCCCGACGTAGAGGTTGAGGCGGTCGAACTTCCGGCCGGTGATCACCTCGTCGATCAGGAGCTTGAGCAGGATCGGGTTGATGAGGCCCAGGAAGCTCGTCGTGAGGATGGCGACGAGGACCACCACGACCTGCACGCGGTACGGCCCGAAGAAGGCAGCGATCCGGCGGGCCGTGCGGTTGCGGCGCTCCGGCGACACGACGGGCCCCGGCTCCGCGCGCATCGAGCGCCGGAACCCGGCGGTTCCGCCCATGCCCCCGCCGCGGCCCGTCATCGCGACGCCCTCCGTCCCACGAGCCGAGGCTACCACCGGCCGCCCGGAGGTGCCCCCGCCCGTCGAGGCGCGCGGCGGCTGCCGCGACGATCAGCCCTGCCGGATCAGAAGGAGATGCCGGGCGGGAGCGGCTGGTGGCCGTCGGGGACGGCGAGGTGGTTGGCGCGCGCTGCCCGGGCTGGTCGGTCATCCCGTACTGCCAGACGATCTTGTTCGTGGCCGGGTCGACGATCACGATCCGGTGCCGGAAGTCGTCGTTGATCGAGATGGTCCCGTCGGGCAGGGGCGTCGCCAGGCTGGGATGATCCAGCCGGCCGGCGCCACCCGTCGGCCCGTAACGCCAGAGCAGCTTCCCGGTCGGGCTCACCTCGACGACGGCGCCGGGACTCGCGTAGTCGGCGACGACCACGTTCCCCGCGCTGTCGAGCTGCGCGTCCGATGGGTAGCGGACAGGGACGTGGATGTCGAAGACGACATGGCCCGTCCGCGGCGAGCCGCACGACGCGCGAGCCCGTGATCTCCGTGATGAGGATCCCTCCGTCCGGGAGGGGCGTGTCGCCGTTCGGGCGGCCGTACGTGGCGGGCGCGCCGAGGGCGCAGTCCCGGGTCGTGCCCCACTGGGTGACCACCCGCTTCGCCGGACTGATCTCCATCACCCGGCAGTTCTCGATGTCGGCCACCACGATGTCGCCGTTCGCGAGCGGATACGCGTCGTCGGGCGTATGCAGGTAGCCCGGGCTCGACCCCGCGCGGTCGTAGTGACCGTACTGCCAGACCACGCGCCGGGTCGCGATGTTGATCCGGTCGATCACCTGGTGCGCCTCATCGTTCGCCACGATCGTGAGACCGTCCGGTGCGAGGAACGCATCGTCCGCGGCGAACGATTGGCCGGCGGGCAGCGAGCCAGCGGTCGGGAATCGCCACCAGACGCGGCCGGTGCGGTCGATCGCAAGCAGGCGCCCGTTGCCCCGGTCCGCGATGAGGAAGCCGCCCGGGAAGCCCGGACCAGCAGACGAAGCCGACCCGGGTATCGGCGGCGGGCTCGCGGCCGGACCATCTCCCGGCGAAGCGGACGGACCCGCCGAGGGGAGCGCGAGCGTCGCGACCGCCGCGGCCGGACTGGTCGTGGGCGTCGCGATGGCGGGCTGGCCACAGGCCGCGACCGAGAGCAGGATCCCGCCGAGCGTCAGGGCAAGACCGGGACGAGGTCGGCGGGTCGGGCGGCCGGGACGATGCATGCCGGGCAACCTAGCGCACGCTGCTGCCCGCGGGGGGTTCGTAGCCGAACCTTCACCCAGTTCGCATGCCGGCGCAACCCCGTCGGGTCGCCCCGGCCGGGCCGTCTCAGCCGGCGGTCGCTGCGGCAGCTTCCACCGGTGCGTGCTCCTCGAGCCAGCGCTCCGCGTCGATGGCCGCGCGGCACCCGTCACCCGCCGCCGTCACCGCCTGGCGGTAGCGATGGTCGTGGACGTCTCCGGCGACGAACACCCCGTCGATCCGCGAGTGCGTCTCGTCGTGGATGGCCAGGTAGCCCGCCTCGTCCTTCTCGAGCCAGCCCTCGAACGGCCCCGTGTTGGGCCGGTAGCCGATCGCGACGAACAGGCCCTCGACCGGCAGCTCGGAGCGCGCGTCGGTCTTCGTGTCGCGGAGCCGCAGGCCCGTGATCGTCGGGTCGCCGACGACCTCCTCGATCGCGACGTTCCGGTGAATCTCGATCTGCGGGTTGCGCTCGGCGCGCGACTCCATGATCCGGCTGGCGCGGAACTCGGCCCGGCGGTGGAGGAGGTGGACCTTCGTCGCGAAGCGGGTCAGGTAGAGGGCCTCCTCCATGGCGGTGTCGCCGCCGCCCACGACGGCGATCTCCTTGCCCCGGAAGAAGAAGCCGTCACAGGTCGCGCACGCCGACACGCCGTGCCCGCGGAGGCGCTCCTCGGATTCGAGGCCGAGCCAGAGCGCCGAGGCTCCGGTCGCGACGATCACCGCGTCGCCGCGATACTCGACGCCGGCGGCCCAGGCGCGGAACGGCCGGCTGGAGAAGTCGACCCGGTCGACCTCCACGTCGATCACGGTCGTGCCGAAGCGCTCGGCCTGGGCGCGGAAGCGGGCCATCAGGTCCGGGCCCTCGATCCCGTCGGGGAAGCCCGGGTAGTTCTCGACGTCGGACGTGATCATGAGCTGCCCGCCCGGCTGGTGGCCGCCCAGCACGATCGGCGCCAGGTTGGCGCGCGCGGCGTAGATGGCCGCGGTCAGGCCGGCCGGCCCCGAGCCGAGGATCAGGACCTGCGATGCGCGAGGCTGCCCGTCGTCCGTGACCGGGACCGCCGCGGCCTGGTCCGCGGCCGGCGGGCTGCCGGAACCGAAGTCGATGGCGAAGCCGCCGAATGGGTTCATGTTCGTGTCAGTCATCGGGAAGTCGTGTCCTCGTCCGGCCGCGATGCGAGGCGGCGGTCACCCAATCCTAGCACGCGGTCCATACTCCCCGGGAGTATCTCAAACGGAGCAGATCCGGGCGGCGCGACCCTCCGCGGCCGGCCGCTACACCGTCGGGATCTCGTGGACCAGCTCCGCCAGGCGCGCTGCCAGGACGTCCACGCCGGGCAGCTCGATATTGAGGATTCCCAGCACGACGTGCTGGGCTCCGGCATCCGCCAGCGCCGCGAACCGCGCCGCCGCGGCCTCGGGCGTCTCCGTGCCCTCCCCGCCGGACACGGAGAGGCGCGTGCTCTGGAGGGTGGACCGTTCGATCTCCGCGTAGGGCCGCCCGACCGCCTCGCAATGCTCGCGCAGGATCGCGTACTTGCGGGCAATCAGCTCCGGGCCGCCGAAGACGTTCGTCGCGTCGGCATACTGCGCGACCAGGCGGAGCGTCTTGGTCTCGCCGCCGCCGCCGATCATGATGGGCGGACGCGGCCGCGAGATCGACTGCGGGGAGTTCATCAGCCGGCCGGCGGTGTAGTGGGCACCGGCGAAGGATTCCTCGGTGCCGCGCTCGCCGCTCCACATGGCGTGCGCGATGCGCAGGGTCTCCTCGAGCATCTCGAATCGCGCGCCGAGCCGCGGCATCGGAAAGCCCAGGGCATCGCTCTCGGACTGGTTCCAGGCCGCGCCGATCCCGAGCCAGGCCCGTCCTCCGGAGAGGACGTCCAGTGTCGTCGCCGCCTTCACCCACAGGCCGGGAAGCCGGTAGTGGATGCCGCCCACCATGAGCCCGAGGCGCGCCCGGCTGGAGCACGCCGCCATGTAGCCGAGGGCCGTCCAGCCTTCCAGCATCGGGTCCTCCGCGGGGCCGAGCCCGCGGATCTGGAAGAAGTGGTCCATGACCCAGAGCGAGTCGAAGCCGGCATCGTCGGCGCTGCGCACGATCCGGGAGAGCGTCGGGCCGATCGCCGGCGTGCCGCCCGGCCAGTTGAACCGGCTGATCTGGAGACCGATCTTCATGGCGTGGAATCCTCGCGCTGGCCGGTGATTGCCGGCCCCAGCCTACCGGCGGACCCGCGAGCGCGCCCGCGGCCGGACCGCCGAGCCCGTCGCCGGGATTCGGGGGAGACCGGCGCGGCACCCGGGCGGCACGCGGCCGCCGGCGCGGACCGGCGGCCGGGCTAGCGGAACAGGTCGAGCTCGGGCGGCATCAGGACGTCCCCGACGATGCTGCCGGAGCCGGCCGGCGGCGCAGCCCCGCGGACGAGGGCAACCGGCCGTCGGGCCGTCTTGCCGAGCACCAGCTCCGCGGCCGAGGCGATCTCGTCGGCCACCGCGCGGATCGTCGCGCTCATCGGCCGCCCGTCGGCGTCGAGCGTGCCACGCAGGTCCTCGAGCGGGCGAAACCCCGCCACGCCGATCGCGAGGTCCATGATCCCGAACCGCCACGGCCGTCCGAGGCTGTCGCTGACGATCACCCCGGGAGCGGTTCCGAACCGGCGGCCCAGCGTTTCGCGGATGGCGCGCGCGGACGCATCCGGGTCGTCCGGGAGCAGGAGGACCGCACCGCCCGCACCGGCGCCGACGTTCGACGCGTCGACCCCGCCGTTGGCAAGGACGAAGCCGTGCCGCGTCTCGACGATCACGACGCCGTTGTCCATGCGCACGACCCGCACCGCCTGGCGAAGGACCACCTCGACCTGCCGGGCGTCGCGGCCCCAGCGCGTCGCGTACGCCACGGCTTCGTCGCGCGGCTCGATCGTGGCGAGGTCGACGAACGCGCCCTCCGCCTTCGAGACCACCTTCTGGGTCACGACGACGACGTCGTCCGAGCGCAGGGGGAGCGCGCCCGCGGTCCGCTCGAGCGCGTCGCCGACGAGGCCCGCCAGGTCGTCGCCGGGATGGACCTCGGGAATCCCGTCGAGCGCGACGACCTCCAGGCGCGCTGGGCCCGGGATGCCCTCGCTCACGGGCGCTCGACGGACGTGTCGCCGAGGCCGGCGGTCTCCGCCGCGAGCAGGTCGTCCGGCGTGTCGAGGTCGAGACGGAGCGGGCCCGAGAGCTCCAGGTAGATGGCGCCGGCACGCGCGGCCGCTGCGGCGTGGGCGGCACGGCTGCCGGGGCCGAACCGGAAGGGGACGACGCCCGGCGGGGAGAGCAGCAGCAGGTTCGTGCCCTCACCGGCCCGGTCCGGGACCAGGGCGACGAGCGCCGCTCGATCTCCGCCGGCGTGGATCGAGGCAAGCGCGTCGCGGGCCGCATCGAGCACGTGCTCCAGCGCGGCGGCTCCGATCGCGGGCAGGTCGGCCGGGACGACGATGAGGGCGGTGGCGCCGAGCTCTCGTGCCCACGCCCGGCCGTCCGCGAGGCCCTCGTTGAGGCCGCCGCCGCCCTGGGGAAGGGTGACCGCGCCGGAATCCGCGGCCACCGCCAGCGCCTCCGGTTCGGGGCTCACCACCGCGACCGCGCTGATCCCGGGCGTCAGGACCGCCGCCCGAATCGTTCGCCGGAGGAGGCGTTCCACCAGCGACCGGCGCTCCTCCGCGTCGAGCGCCTCGCCGAGGCGCGTCTTCGCGCGCTCCAGCCCGCGGACGGGGATGATCGCGACGAGATGCCCGAGGCCGGGGCGGGCGTGCGCTCCGGACGGCTGCAGATCCTGCATGCCGTGATCGTAGACCGGGCGGACGCGGGGAGCGCCCGCGTCACGACCGGCCCGACAGTGCCGGCCGTCCGCTGCCTCAGATGCCGCAGGCTCCGAGCGCGGCGCGCGCGAGGGCCGCCCGCGATGCGTCGTCGGTCATCACGGATTCCGCGACGACCGCCCGCATGCCAAGGCGCTCCACGTCCGGGGCGAGGACCGCATCGGTGCGGTCGATCACGAACGCGTCGGCGAGCCCCACATAGCGGCGGGCGACGCCGAGCGCGCTGACCTCCTCGCCGAGCGCTGCGAGCATCCGGTCCGCCGGGCCGCGCAGCGCCCGTCCGTGCACGATCGGGGAGACGGCCGCCACGCGCGTCCCCCGGTGCCGCGCGTCCCCGATGGCGCCGCGGATGCCGGGAACCGCGAGGATGGGCGCGATCGAGACGAGCGGGTTCGACGGGCAGATCACGATCGCGTCGGCCGCGGCAATGGCCGCCTCCACCTCGGCCGTCATCGAGGCTCGCTCCGTTCCCTCGAATGCCACCTCGAGGACCGTCGGCTCGTGGCCGAGGCGAACGAACCAGTCCTGGAACGGGAGCCACCCGTCGGGGGTCCGGACGCGGGTCCGGACGGGCTCGTCCGCCATCGGCAGGATCCGGCTGGCGACGCCCAGCCGTGCCGCCACGTCGAGCGCGATCAGCGTCAGGCGGTCTCCCTCGCGGACCCGCCGCGTGCGGTGGACGTGGAGCGCGAGGTCGCGATCGCCGAGCGCGAACCAGGTCGGCTCGCCAAACAGGGCGAGCTGGGCGGCCGCCGCCCAGGTCTCACCGGCCAGGCCCCAGCCGCGCTCGCGGTCCGCCAGGCCGGCGAGGGTGTAGAGGACCGTGTCGTGGTCGGGGCAGACCAGGAGGCCGTGGAACTCCTGGTCGTCGCCCGTGTTGACCACGACCGACAGGTCGCCCGGCGCGACGACGAGCTGCAGCCCGAGGGCGAGCTTCGCCCCGCCGACGCCACCGGCGAGCGCGACGACGCGGGGCATCGCGGCGACTCGATCAGGCCGGCGCTGCGGGGCCGGCCGCCAATGCGGCGCGGACCTCGCCGATCCGGGCGAGCGTCTCCGCGTCGTACGGGGCGGGCATGCGCACGATGACCGTGGTGAATCCCAGGTCGACGTACGGACGGATCGCCGCCGCCACCGCGTCCGGCGGGCCGAGCAGCGTCGGCACGGGCCCGGCGTCGGGCGTCCCGTTGTGGGCGCAGAGGGCCGCGAACGCGCTCGCGGCGTCCCGGGGATCGTCGCGCAGGACGATCGGGAAGGAGACCGTCCGCTCGATCGTCCCCGGGTCGCGCCCGACCTCGGCGCAGTGCGCGCGGAGGATCGCGTCGCGTGCAGCGACCTCCGCGACCGTGCCGGCCGTGTTCCACGCGTCGGCATGGCGGGCGACCGTCCGCAGCGTCTTCTTCGGCCCGGACCCGCCCACCAGGATCGGCAGGTGCCCCTGGACGGGTCGTGGCGAGATCATGGCGTCCGTGAACGTGTAGTGGCGACCGGCGTGATCGAAGCGCTCGCCGTCGAGGAGGCGCCGCATGAGCCCCACGGCCTCGTCGAGGCGGTCGAGGCGCTCGCCGAAGCCGCTCCCGAAGTCCAGCCCGAACGCCTCGTGCTCGCGGCCGAACCAGGCGCCGCCGATCCCGAGCACCGCCCGCCCGCCGGACACGTGATCGAGCGTCGTGGCGATCTTCGCGGTGTGGCCGGGATTGCGGAACGTGTTCGCGCCGACCATCAGGCCAAGCTGGACGCGCGTGGTTCGGGCCGCGACGGCCGCGAGCGCGAGCGGCCCCTCGAACAGCGGCTGCTCCCATGGTCCGAAGATCGCCTGGAGGTGGTCCCACGTCCAGACCGAGTCCCAGCCCGCCGCTTCGGCCGAGAGCGCCGCGTCGAGAAAGCCCTGCCACTCGGTGGCCTGGCTCCACAGCTGGGCGCCGAACCGGATCGGGGTCACCCGGCGAGGTGGTCGTGAAGCGAGGTGATGCGGAGCCGGAACGTCACCCGCCGCTGGGCCTGGAAGCGGGCAAGGCTGGCCTCGACCTCGACCGGGTCATCCGCGTGGTAGCGCCGGGCCAGGTCCGCGATGTCCGCCTGGGCCACCGCCTGGTCATCGACGATCTCGACGACCTCGGCGTCGATCCCCACCCACCGATAGCCGTCGCCGGCCCGGGTGATGGCGAGCGCCACGCGCGGATCGTTGCGCATGTTCGCGGGCCAACAACGCCCGTCGGCACTGTTGATCATGAGCAGCCCGTCCGGGTCCAGGCGGTACCAGACGACGGCCTGCCGGGGCGCGCCAGCAGCGTCGAGCGTCGCGAGCGTGGCGAAGCGGCCCGGTGCCGCGATGAACGCCCGGACGCGATCGGGGAGCGCGAGCTGCTCGGGCATGGTCGGATCGTACGCGACCGGCGATGCGGACGCCCCGCGCCGGGCACGGCCGCGAGGGTATCCTCCGGCGCAGGAGGTACAGGATGCGGATCGACGGGATGCATGTCGGGATCCTCGCAGGCGAAGGCGTCGAGGACCTCGAGTACTGGGTGACGGCCATGCGCCTGCGCGAGGAGGGCGCCCGGGTGACGAGCATCGGCCTCGCGCCGGGCACCGTGCACGGGAAGAACGGGCTGGCGGTCGGCGTGGACACGGCAGTGGGCGACGTCGACGCAGCCGGCCTCGACGGGCTCGTCGTGCCGGGCGGCTGGATGCCCGACAAGCTGCGCCGCTCCCCGGCCGTCCTGGACCTGGTGCGGGCGGTCCACGCGGCGGGCCGGCCGATCGGCATCATCTGCCACGGCGGCCTCATCGCGATCTCGGCGGGCATCGTGGCCGGGGGCCGCGCCACCGGCTCGCTCGGCATCCGCGACGACCTCGTGAACGCCGGCGCCGCGTGGGTCGACGAGCCCGCCTTCCGCGACGGGACGCTCGTCTGGGGCCGCGTCGTCGAGGACATCCCGGCGTTCTGCCGCGAGCTCGTCGCCGCCCTCGCGGCGGCGCGCACCGCGTAGCCGAATCTCAATCCAGCCGATATCGGCTTCGAGCCTTCCACGTCGCATGATGGAGCACGCCACCCCGCCCAAGAGGAGCCGATGAGTCGACGCGACCGCCGCCGCCCCGTCAGCCTGCGCGCCCCGTACGCGGACGCCCAGCTCCGTCCCGGGGTCCCGGCGCGTCCCAGGCCGGCGTCTCCATCGGCCGCGTCGTCG
Source organism: uncultured Chloroflexia bacterium (assembly GCA_963850035.1). Taxonomy (GTDB): domain Bacteria; phylum Chloroflexota; class Limnocylindria; order Limnocylindrales; family CSP1-4; genus CTSoil-043. The sequence goes on from CAWKJP010000022.1 coordinate 217,371, forward strand.
TCCCGCACCGTCCATCTCGCCCTGCTTCCGCTGCGGTTCTTCGTGGGCGGCACGTTCGTCTACGCTGGCCTGGACAAGCTCATCGATCCGCATTTCCTGCAGGCGACGGGGCCCGGGTCGATCGGGGAGCAGCTCCTGGGCTTCACGCACTCCAGCCCGCTCGCGGGCCTCGTGTCGACGTTCGCCCTCCCGTTCCCGATCATCATCGGGCTCCTCATGGCGCTCGCCGAGATCGGGATCGGCCTCGGGGCGCTGACGGGCCTGCTCTACCGGACGAGCGCGGCCGCCGGCGCGGCGGTGTCCCTCCTCTTCTTCCTGACGGCCTCGTGGACCGTCCACCCGTACTACTACGGCCCCGACCTCCCGTATGCCGCCGGCTGGCTCACCCTCGCGCTCGCTGGCCATGGAGGGGTGGCCGTGCTCCCCGTCCCGCTCGAGGCCCTGCTTGCCCCCGACGGCGATCCCGAGGATGCGGCGCCGGGTCGCCGCGCGTTCCTGCAGGGTGGGATCCTGGCCGCCGCGGCCGTCGTGGTCGCGGGCCTCGGGGGCATGTGGGGCGCGCTGTTCCACGGTCCCGACACGCGGTCGGCGGTTGCCGGCGCATCCCCGACCCCGGGGCTGGGCGCTGCCGACGCCTCGCCCACGGCACCCGTCCCGGCTGGATCGTCGCCAGCCCCGAGCGCGGCGCCCTCGGCCGCGGGCGAGCTTGCCACGCTCACGAGCCTCAAGCCGCGCAGCGCGCTCCCGTTCGTCGATCCGACGAGCGGGGATCCCGCCATCCTGATCCGGCTGGCGGACGGCCAGGTCGTCGCCTTCGACGCGGTCTGCACGCACGCGGGCTGCACCGTGGAGTACGACCCGCCGTCTGGCCTGCTGGGCTGCCCCTGCCACGGCGCCGTCTTCGATCCGAGCCACAACGCCGCGGTCCTCCAGGGCCCGGCGCCGGTCGCGCTCGCTGCCCTGCCCATCGTCGTCAACAAGACGACCGGCGCGATCACGCTCGGGGGCTGATCGCCCGGGGCGCTTCGCCGACCGTCGATCACCGGGCCGACGGAGACGCACCCGCCGGGCGGTGACGCACACCGGCGGGCGGTGGCGCACCCGGCGACCGGCCCGCGGCGGCGGGGGACTTCAGCGGATGCGCTCGCCGGCCTCGACCGCGAGCGTCACGCGCGCCTCCGGGGGTGCCAGCGGGCACGCCCAGCGCGGATCGAACGCGCATGACGGCTGGTACGCGAAGTTGAAGTCGAGGATCAGCGCGCCGTCGGCGGCGACTCCGAGGTCCGCGCCCTTCGCCGTGTCGAGGAGGTAGCGGCCGGCGCCGTACGTCTCGCCGCCGTTCGTCGAATCGCCGAACGGCAGGAAGATCCCTCCCGCGTACTCCAGCAGCTGCAGCACGGGCAGTCGGACGGTCCCGCCGGGGAGCGCGAGCGACACGTGCCCCACGAGCTCGAGCGGCGGCGGCGCCCCGATGCTTGCAGGGACGAAGGAGATCGTCGGGAAGGCGCCTTCCTGTCCCTCGTCGGCGGCCGCGTCGGCCGTCCTCCCTTCCAGCGCCGCGGCCGAGCGCCACGCATCGGCGTACGGCCAGTGGAGCGCGCGGAACACCTCGCGCTCGGTGGCTGGCACCGGGGACGCCGGGTGGCCCCGGTAGAGGGCCTCGCGCTCGGACCGCCACGTCGCGTGCGCCGCGGCCGGATCCGCGGCGGCCTGGCGCCGCACCTCCGCGTAGAGCTCCGCGATGCGCCGTCGCCAGTCGGCGACGGCAAGCAGGTCGGCCGTGGACATCATCCTTCCCCCCCGTGCGGCGCGTCGGCCGCTCAGCTATCGTGCCACGCCCGCGCCTACCCGGCGAGCGTCATCGCCATGCCTGGCCGCAGCACGAAGGGAGGCAGGGCCGCGGCGAGGTTCGAGAACGGGAGCACGTCCGGATGCAGCATGATCCCGAGGGTCCCCTCCATGAAGGTGCGGCGCGCCTGGATGCGGCTCCAGGCGCCGGGGTACCCCGCGCGGAAGGCCGCCCGAAGCGACGTGTCGGCAAGGGCCACGCCGTCCTCGATGTTGGTGGTGAAGTAGTCCGTCCCGGTCGCCGGGATGATGTCGACCTGGAGGGCCATCCCGGAGCGCAGCTCGAGCGGCGAGCCCGGCGAGATCGGCGAGTTGACCCACTCGTCGAGACCGATCTGGTGGCCCGGGTTGAGGGAGATCCCGAAGAACGGGTCCCCGAGGCGCCGGTCGATGATCGCCCGCAGCGCGCCGCCGGTCTGGCCGACGTGGAGCGCCGAGTACCACTCGGCCACGGCTTCGAAGTACGGCGCCACGAGCCGCTCCACGTAGTCACCGATGCCGGCCGGGAGCTCCGCCGCGTCCTCCACCACGAAGCCCGCTCGGCACGAGAGGGCGCCCCAGACGCCGAACGCCATCGTGAACCGGTCGCCGCGCTCGATCCGCCGGTCGCCGGGGCTCGGGAGTCCGAACGTTGCGCGAGGACCCGCGGTCAGCATGAGGTGGCACGAGAGCGGCGAGCCGTTCCACTCGAGGAGGCGGACCGCCTCGCGCTCGCGCATGCCCGGCCGCAGGCCCGCCAGGACCCGTCGCGTGCCGTCCGAGGTGTGGCACGAGGCGGCTTCGAACGCCGCGAGCTGGTCCACCTCGTTGATCACGCGCAGGCCGTCCGCGGCGTCGATGAGCAGGCCGGTCGCGTTCTCGACGCGGCCGCTCGGGCCGCTCAGGCGACGGAGCTCGTCGACGAGGTAGGCGGGCGCGTCGATCATCTCGGGCCGCGGGTAGGTCTTCCAGCCAACCACGCCGACCCGGCAGCCGCTCCCGATGCCCTCGTCGCCGAGGATCTCGGCGAGCGTCCGGGAGCGGTCGCGCGGCTGCCCGGGCAGGCTGAGCTCCTGGAACAGGGCTCGACGCATCGGCAGCGGCGCGGCGCCGGCAAGGCCATAGCACTCGTTCCCGACCAGCACGGCCGGCGGGTCGGCAGGCCCGAGGACGAGGATCGCCTCCTCGAAGCGCGGATCGAACCCGGTGAGATACGCGAGGTTCGCGCTGTGCTCCCGGTCGGCATAGACGACGACGCGGTCGTACCCGTGCGCCTCGGCGCGCTCGCGGAGCCGTGACACGCGGGCCAGGTACGTCCCCGGCGGGATCTCGGGCCGCACGTCGTCCGCCCCGAAGTCCGGCAGGTCGATCTCAGCGAGGCGTGCCGTGGTCATCCCGGACCTCCCATGGGTTCAGCTCCCGCCGGGTCCCCACGGGGTGATCCCGGAGGCGCCGCGCTCGATGGTGGCGAACTGGTTGGCTGCGACCTGCATCCACGGCCCCACCTGCCCGTCGGGCCACTGGACTCGCACCTGGGCGACGCCCGCGCGGCCCAGCCCGAAATGGACCCAGCCGAGCTGGCCGCCCGCGTGGCCGCCGCCGATGGTCAGCTCGCGTCGCATCGTCAGGTCTCCGACCTTGACCTCGATCCATGCGCCGATGGCGTCACGATTCGGTCCGGGCTCGTGCAGCTGCAGCGCAAGCCAGCTCCCCATCGGGGCAGGATGCGCAGCGTCGCCGGAGCCGACATTACGCCAGAGGCGGACCGGCGCACCGTAGTTGACCTCGACGAGGTCGAGCATACCGTCGAGGTTGAAGTCCGCCAGCGCCGCCCCGCGGCCGCGGTCGTAGCTCAGGATTCCGGCCACATCGGCCAATTCCTTGAACGTCCCACCCGGCTGTCCAAGCAGGAGGTTGCTGGGGTCCTTGATTGCATAGTCGGGCTGCGCGTCGACGTTCCCCTTCGAGATGAACAGGTCGATGAACCCGTCGTTGTTGACGTCCTGAAATTCGGGGTGCCAGGCGGTCGACGGAAGGATGTCGCCGCCTGTGAACGGGAAGATGGCGTTCACCCCGTACTTGAGACCGATGTCGCGGTAGGTCGGACGCGAAGGTCCCGCGGTGAGGGTCTGGAGGCGGTTCTCGCCCTGGCTGGTGAGGAAGACGTCGGGATAGCCGTCCCCGGTGAGGTCATAGCTCGCGATGCCCATCCCCTCGACCTGAACCTGGACCCAGCCATCCGCGTCGGTGTAGAGGCGCGGCGCTTCGCCTGGAGCGATCCGCCAGAGCTGCTCCCCGCCGTTGAGCTGGTCGTAGTAATGCTCATCATTGCTGACCCGCAGGTCGCGGCGCCCCGAGCGATCCCAGTCGCTGAAGAGCATCGACAGCGCACAGTAGCCCGGTGCCAGCGCGATGGGACTCGCATACCGCGCCCCGGAGGAGGCGGGCCGCAGGATCTCGCTCGTATCGCAGTCGAAGGTCTGTGCCCCGGTGGCGTCGAGCTTCAGGTAGCGCCCGATGGCAAGGGTCGGGAGACCGGCGGAGCCTTCCCACGTCGCGCTGAACGCGGTCGTATCGGCGTTCCCGCCGTCGAAGCCCCAGTGCTCGTTCGCACGCTCGAACCGGCAGTCCCCGAGACCGCGCAGGAGTTCCGACTCGCCGGCGCGCAGTACGACGAGGTCCACGATGCCGTCGCCGTCGATGTCGATCGGATAGGCACCCAGGACCCCGGTGAGGTCAGTCGCCGCGGCGGGAAGCTGGGTGAACCGGAGCGCCCCGCCGACCGGGCTGTCGTTCCGGTAGAGCGCCGCCGGACTGCTCCCCCCCGCCACGTAGATGTCCGGCTTCCCGTCCCCATTGCAGTCCAAGACGGCGACGCCGCCGCCCGTCGCGAACGCGTCTTCGCCAGCGTACGTGTGGTGGATCCCCGCGGTGGCCGTCTCCTCGACGAAGTGTGGCGGCGCCAGCGCCGTCGCGGGCGTGGTGCCGCCGCCGCGCGGGACCACCAAGGCGAAGGTTGCCGCCCCAACGGTGACCACCACGATCACCCCCACGGCGGCCGCGATCCAGCGACGCCGCGGTCGGCCACCGGGCGACGCCGCGCCCGGTGGCGCATCGCCGGACGCTGCCCGGTCGGGCTGCGTGCCGGCGCCTGGGGCCTCGGTCACGAGCCGGTCACCGTCCCCTCGTACGAGCGCTGGGCCAGCGCCCAGGCCGCGGTGCCGCAGGCTGCGCCGAGGCGGCGCCCGACGAAGTCATCGGTCTCGACGTGGATCACGGAGGACGGAGGGGAGCGCGACGCGCAACAAATAGAGGGTGCCCTTCACGTTCACGTCGATGATCTCATCGAGCCGCGCTCCGCGGTCGCCGTCGCGATATCCTGGAGCGCCTCGAGGGCGCGGACGTCGCAAGGCATCGCGACGGAGTCTGTGATCCTCAGCGTGTCGCGGCTCCGCGAGGCCATGACGAGCCGGACACCCGCCCCCGCACGTGCGGCCGCAACCGGAGCGCCGACCCCGCGACGTGCCCCGGTTACCTGCGCAGCGCGGCCGTCGAGCGTCTCCATCTCATTCTCCACTCGTCGGAGGGTCTGGATCGAGCCGGCCGGGCCCGGCCTGCCGGTGCCAAGCGGGGCGAGCAGCGACCAGTCTAGGGCGCGGCCGCGGAACCGGTCACGATGTGCGGAACCGGTCACGATGTGGCGGCACGCCACAGGGATTGAACATGGTGATAGCCTGACCGCGCATCACAGCCCCGCACCGCGTGGCGCGGCATGCAAGGAGGAGTCACGAATGGTCAATCGTCGGGTGGTAGCGCTCGTCGGAGCAGCCGCCATTGTGTTCGCCGCGTGCGGCGGCAGCGCCACAGCCAGCCCGGCCGCGAGCGCAGCGCCGAGCGCGGCGGCGGCGTCGGCCGCCGCCAGCGCAGCGGCGAGTGCGGCGGCGTCGGCGTCGGCCGCCGCCAGCGCCGCGGCGAGTGCGAGCGCAGCCGCTGGTGGCTGCGTCGTCGGGGTGTCCTGGAACAACTTCCAGCAGCCGCGTTGGGCGGCCCACGACAAGCCCAACATCCAGCAGACGGTCGTGGCGGCCGGCGGCACGTACATGGACGCCGACGCAAACCTCAGCAGCGAGCAGCAGGCGACCGACATCGACACGATGATCGCGAAGGGCGCCAAGGTCCTGATCATCCTCGCGCAGGACACCAAGGCCGTCCTGCCGGAGATCGCCAAGGCCAAGCAGGCCGGCATCCCGGTCATCGCGTACGACCGCCTCATCGAGGACCCGAGCGTCCTGTACATCACGTTCGACAACGTCGCCGTGGGCAAGGCTCAGGCCGCAGCCATCATCGGCAAGGTCCCGAGCGGCAACTACGTCCTGATCACCGGCGACCCGGGTGACCCGAACGCCTCGACCTTCCTGCCCCAGGGCTGGGACCAGGCCGGGCTCGCGGCCGCCGTGACCGCCGGCAAGATCAAGATCCTGAACGGCCCGAAGGGCACCGCCACCGATGCCTGGAAGACTGAGAAGGCCCAGTCCAACATGGAAGCCATCATCGACAAGGCCAACGCTGACAGCAACAAGATCGACGCCATCCTGGCGGAGAACGACAGCACGGCCCTCGGCGTCGTCGGCGCCCTCACCGCCAAGAGCTACGGCTACCCGCCGCTCAGCGGCCAGGACGGCGACCCCGCCAACCTGAACAACGTCGCAACTGGCAAGCAGTACGTCGACATCTGGAAGAACGCCAACGAGCTCGGCAAGGCTGCCGGCGCTGCCGCCATCGCGCTCTGCAACGGTGGCAGTCTGGCCAGCCTGACGCTTCAGAGTGGGATCGTCGACCCGACGGTCGCCCCGGTTGCCGGCCTCACCGCCCAGCCGTTCAAGACCCCGGGCGGCAACACGGTCAGCTCGTTCATCCTGCAGCCGACCCCGATCACTGCGGACAAGCTCCAGACCGTGATCGACGGTGGGTGGATCACGAAGGCCGACCTCTGCAAGGGCGTCGATGCCGCCAAGGCACCGGCTGCCTGCAAGTAGCAGAAGCCGTCGTCCTGAGTTGAATTGACACTGCGCCCCCGGGGTTCCCCGGGGGCGCAGCCTTCTTCCAGCGGCCGGAGCAAGGAGAGACGCCGCCGTGTCGAACGTGGCGGATGCAGCGCCGGTTAGCGGCCAGACCCAAGCAAAGCCACCTGCGCGAACCTCGGTCCGCGGTCTGTTGGCGCAGACGGAGATCGACCTGCGCTTGTTCGGCATGCTCATTGCCCTGGTTGCGATCCTGGTCGTGTTCCACATCTGGAGCGGCGGGACCCTGATCCGGCCGGTAAACATGATCACGATGGCCGTCCAGGCATGCGGGATCGCGATCATCGCGACCGGCATGGTGCTGGTCATCGTCTCGCGCAACATCGACCTGTCGGTGGGCTCGCTGGTCGGGTTCATCGCGATGAGCTACGCGCTCCTGATGACGGACTGGTTTCCGCGCGTGTTCGGAATCCCGCCGGACGCGCCGTTCCAGTGGGTCCTCGCACTCGCGATCGGCATCGGGATCGGCGCCGCATTCGGGGCGCTCCAGGGTTTCATCATCGCGTACGTCGGCGTGCCATCCTTCATCGTGACGCTCGGCGGCCTGCTCTCCATCCGCGGACTCGTCTGGTACCAGTCGCAGGGCGCCGGTGTCACAGGCATTGACCCCACCTTCCAGCTGCTCGGTGGCGGGGCGCTCGGCTCGGCCGGCGGACCTCTCACGTGGGGGATCGGGCTCCTCGGTTGCGCGGCCGTCGTGGCGCTGCTGTACATCGGGCGGCGGCAACGGCGCCGCTATGGCTTTCCGACCCGGCCGATGTGGGCCGAGGTCCTCCTCGTCATTGCCGGCTGCGTGGCCTCGCTCGGGGTCGCCTGGTTCGCGAACAACAGCTTCTGGCCGAAGGGCCTCGCCACCCAGTACGCCCAGGAGCACGCCATCACGGAGCCGCCCGGCGGCCTCCTGATCTCAGCTGGCTTCCCGTTCCCGATCCTGCTCCTCGTTGGGGTCACCCTGGTCATGACCTGGCTCGCGACTCGTCGTCGGTTCGGGCGCTACGTGTACGCGTTTGGCGGCAACCCCGACGCGGCCGAGCTGGCGGGCATCAATACGCGGTGGGTGGTCCTCAAGACCTACGTCCTGATGGGCGTCCTGTGCGCCCTCGCGGCAGCCATCGCCGCTGCGCGGCTCAACGGGGCGACCCTCGACATCGGCTCCGGCTACGAGCTGTACGTCATCGCGGCCGCCGTCGTCGGCGGGACGTCGTTCGCCGGCGGCATTGGAACCATCCCGGGTGCCGTCATCGGCGCGTTCGTCATGCAGTCGCTGGCCTACGGCCTCAGCTACATCGGCGTGAACTCGCCCGGCCAGAACGTCGTGGCCGGAATCGTGCTGATCGTGGCCGTTGGCCTCGACACCCTGAATCGCAGGCGCGGTTCGTGAGCGGACGGGAGGAACGGCGATGACCGTGGCAGAGCGCACGCCGCTCGTCCAGATGCGGAACATCAGCGTGGCGTTCGGTGGCGTCCACGCCGTGCGGGACGTTTCGATCGAGCTCTACGCGGGCGAGGTTGTCGGACTTGTGGGCGGCAACGGCGCGGGGAAGTCGACGCTGATGCGCGTCCTCTCTGGCGCCCACCCGTCCGACACCGGCGACCTCCTCATCGATGGGAAGTCTGTCTCCATCAAGAATCCGCGCGACGCGAAGGCCTACAACATCGAGACGATCTACCAGACGCTCGCGCTCGCCGACAACATCGACGCGCCTGGGAACCTGTTCCTCGGTCGTGAGCTGACGAGCCGCATCGGGGGCCTCGACGACTCCAGCATGGAGGCCGAGACCCGCAAGATCATGGGCCGCCTGAACCCCAACTTCACGCGGTTCAAGCTCCCCGTGAAGTCGCTATCCGGTGGCCAGCGCCAGGCCGTCGCCATCGCCCGGGCGGTCTACTTCAACGCGCGGATCCTCATCATGGACGAGCCCACCGCGGCGCTTGGTCCCGCCGAGACGACCCAGGTCCGCAACCTGGTCCGGCAGCTCAAGGACGACGGCATCGGCATCTTCCTGATCAGCCACGATATCCACGACGTCTTCGACCTCTCCGACCGTGTCAGCGTCATGTACCACGGTGAGATCGTGGACACCGTCATCAAGGACAACGTGACCCCCGACGATGTCCTCGGGATGATCATCCTGGGAAAGAAGCCCGGCGAGGTGACCCAGAAAGAGCTCGCGGCCCTGGAGCTCCGCGGCTGACTCTCGTGCTCCGCGTCCGACACGGAGCCCCGGGCCAGCACAGCCTTGATGCAGGATGCTGCCCATGATGCACGGCCGGGATCCCGGCAGTCGGCGCGTCCCTTCGGCGCTACATCCGGTGGAACGACGGCGCGAGGGCAGGATAGAGGTCGCGGTAGATCGCGTGCGCCTCGGCGTAGCGCGGGGCGTCGGGCCCTGGCGCCGCGACCGGGGTCGCCGTCACGAGCGCTGACGCCGCGTCCTCGACCCGTGCGTACCAGCCGGCCCCGACAGCGGCCAGGAGCCCCGCCCCGTAGGCTGCGCCCTCGGTCGTGTTCACGGTCGCGATCTCCGCGTGCAGGACGTCCGCGAGGATCTGGCGCCACAGGTCGCTGACCGTGCCGCCGCCGGAGGCGCGGATCTGGTCGGGCGCCGGCATGCCGGCTCCCACCATGAGGTCGAGGCCGTCGCGGAGCCCGAACGCGACCCCTTCGAGCACGGCGCGGGTGAGGTGCCGGCGATCGTGGGCGAGCGTGAGGCCGACGAAGGCGCCCCGCGCGAGCGGGTCGGGGTGCGGGCTGCGCTCCCCGCTGAGATACGGCAGGAACCAGAGCCCGTCGCTCCCCGCCGGAACCTCGGCGGCCTGGGCGACGAGGCTCCCGAACGGCATGTCCGGCGCCACGGCGTCGCGGAGCCAGCGCAGGCTCCCCGCCGCGGAGAGCATCACGGACATCATGTGCCAGCGCCCCGGGACGGCGTGGCAGAACGCGTGGACGCGGCCTGCCGGCTCGAAGAGGGGCTCCTCCGTCGTCGCGAAGACCACGCCCGAGGTGCCGAGGGAGAGGGCCATCCTGCCGACGACCACGGCGCCCACGCCCACCGCGTTGGCCGCCTGGTCGCCGCCACCGGCGACGACCGGCGTCCCCGGCCGGAGGCCGGTCAGCTCCGCCGCCTCGGCCGAGACAAGGCCGGTGACCTCCGGGCCCTCCCACGTCCGCGGCATCCAGGCGGGGTCGATCGCCAGGGCGGCGAGGACCTCGGCCGACCAGTCACGCGCGGCCAGGTCGAAGAGCAGGGTGCCCGCGCCGTCGGCCTTGTCGACCGCGTAGTCGCCGGTCATGCGGAAGCGCACGTAGTCCTTTGGCAGGAGCACATGGGCGATCCGGCGCCAGACGTCCGGCTCGTGGTCCCGGACCCAGACGAGCTTGGGGGCCGTGAACCCGGTGAGCGCATCGTTGCCCGTGATCGCGATGAGCCGTTCCGGGCCGACGGCGCGCCGGATCGCGTCGCACTCGGCGCCGGTCCGCTGGTCGTTCCACAGGATCGCCGGCCGGAGCACGTCGCCGCTCGAATCGAGCAGAACGGCGCCGTGCATCTGGCCGGTCAGCCCGACCGCCGCCACGTCGGCACCCCTGGTGCCGGTCGAGGCGAGCACGGCGCGGATCGCCGCCACGGCCCCGTCCCACCAGAGGCGTGGCTCCTGCTCGCTCCACAGCGGGCGCGGGACGCTGAATGGGTATTCGGCCGTGCCGATCCCGCGCACGACCCCGGCTTCGTCGACGAGGACGGCTTTCGTCGCGGTCGTGGACGCGTCGATGCCGAGGACGACGCTCACGGCGGTCAGCCCGCCGAGCGGCCGGTCGACCAGATCGCCTGGTTGACGATGTTCTCGAGGAGCTCCTGGCGACCCGAGACCGGCTGCGGGTCGATCTCGCCGGACTCGACCTTTGCGGCGAGGTCCGCGAGGGTCAGGCTTCCGTCGAGGATGCGAGTCCCCAGCTCGCCCTTCCAGCCCGCGTAGCGCGTCTCCACGATCCCGGCGAGCGTCCCGCGCTCCACGAGCTCGGCGGCGGCGAGCAGCGCCCGGGCGAGCGTGTCCATCCCGCCGATGTGGGCATGGAACAGGTCGGTGCGGTGCAGGCTCTGGCGGCGCAGCTTCGCGTCGAAGTTGAAGCCGCCGGTCGAGAAGCCGCCGTACCGGAGGATCTCGTAGAGCGGCATCACGAGATCGTCGACCGAGTTCGGGAACTGGTCGGTGTCCCACCCGTTCTGGGGATCGCCGCGGTTCGCGTCGATGCTGCCGAACATCCCGTTCGCGACCGCGTAGGCGACCTCGTGGTGGAAGCTGTGCCCGGCCAGCGTGGCGTGGTTCGCCTCGATGTTCAGGCGGTACTCGCCGTCCAGGCCGTTACGGGCCAGGAAGCCGTGCACGGTCGCGGAGTCGAAGTCGTACTGGTGCTTGGTCGGCTCCATCGGCTTCGGCTCGATCAGGAGCGTGCCCGTGAAGCCGATCTTGTGCTTGTGGTCGGCGACGAGATGCAGGAAGCGGGCCAGCTGGTCGCCTTCCCGGCGGAGATCGGTGTTGAGGAGCGTGTCGTAGCCCTCGCGCCCGCCCCACAGCACGTAGTTCGTCCCGCCGAGGCGCTTCGTCACCTCGAGCATGTTCTTGACCTGCGCCGCCGCGTAGGCGAAGACGTCGGGGTCCGGATTCGTCGCGGCGCCGCCCGCGTACCGGGGATGGCTGAACAGGTTCGCCGTTCCCCAGAGGAGACGAGCGCCGGTTCGCTCCTGGTAGCCGAGCGCATCGTCGACGAGGGCGTCCAGGTTGGCCTTGAACTCGGCGAAGCTCTCGCCGTCGGGCGCGACGTCCCGGTCGTGGAAGCAGTAGTACGGCACGCCGAGCTTCGCGAAGAACTCGAACGCCGCCGCCATCTTCATCCGGGCGCCGTCCATCGGATCCATGGCGTCCGTGTTCCAGGGGCGGTCCAGGGTTCCCGATCCGAACATGTCCCGCCCGTCCCAGGCGAACGAATGCCAGAAGCAGACTCCGACCCGGAGGTGGTCCGCCATCCGCTTGCCGAGGACCAGCCGATCCGGCTGGTAGACCCGGAACGAGAGCGGATCGGTCGAGTCGATCCCGCCGAACGGAATCGGCCCCGGAACCTCGGCAAAGAAGTCAGCGCTCAAGACAGTCCTCCCGCACGCGCCATGCCCGTCGCGGCCCGAACAGGCCCGACCGACTCTCCGTGCGATCCTACACCGCAGGGATGCCGGCGGAACGGGTGCGGACGGCCGCCCGGGCCTACACTGCGCGCTGCACGAATCAGACCAGAGAGGGCGCCACGATGCCGCAGATCCACCTTCGCGCCGAGCCGGGAGACTACGCCCCGATCGTCCTCCTTCCGGGTGATCCGAACCGGGCCACGACGATGGCGTCGCTCTTCGACGGCGGCCTCGCGGCGGCCCGAACGGTCAACAACCACCGGCTGCTCTACGGGTACACCGGCACGTACGGCGGCGTCCCGATCAGCGTGCAGACGACCGGGATCGGCGCCCCGGCTGCGGCGATCGTGGTCGAGGAGCTGATCCGGCTCGGCGCGCGGCGGCTCATCCGCGTCGGCACGTGCGGCGGGATCGGACGGGGGATCCGGACCGGCGAGATCGTCATCGCGTCCGCGGCGGCGCCGTTCGACGGGACCACGACGACGTTCCTGCACGGCGAGCCGTATGCGCCGGCCGCGGACTTCGGCCTGGTCCGAGCGCTTGTCGACGCCGCCGCGGCCGAGCGCGCCACGTTCCACGTGGGCCTGGTCTGCACCGTGGACGTCTTCTACAACCCCGACGCCGACTACTTCAGCCGCTGGGCGGCCCGCGGCGTGCTCGGCTTCGAGATGGAGAGCTCCGCGCTCTTCTACCTCGCGGCCCGCGCCAACGCGGCAGGCGACGACGTCCGGGCGGCGACGATCCTGACGGTCAGCGACGTCCTGGGCCCGAACGTCACCTCGGAGGACTCGTACCTCCCGCTCGACGAGCTGGAGCGGCGGACTGCCACGATGCTCCGGGTCGCGCTGGCCGCGGCGACCTCGCCGGCGGTCACGGCCGGGCTCTGAACGCCGATGCGGGGACGCGGGCGCCGTTCCCGATCCTCGTCAACCTTCGGGCGATCGGCGTCACGTTCGCCTGGTTCCGCCATCAGTCGCTCCGGCTCGAAGCCGCCGGCTACGACGGCGTCGCGATCTGGGACCACTTCGTCAGCCGAGGCGTGCGCCGCGACCCGGTGCTGGAGTGCTGGACAACGCTCGCGAGCCTGGCCGGGAGCACGAGCCGGCTCCGGCTGATGACATTCGTGCTCAACGTGATGAACCGACCGCCCTCGATCGTCGCCCGGATGGCGGCAACGCTCCAGGAGGCGAGCGCCGGCCGCCTGGTCCTGGGCATCGGCATCGGCGGCCACCCGGCCGAGCACGCGGCGTACGGGGTCCCGTTCCCGGCGTCGCCCGAGCGGGTCGCGCGGCTGGAAGAGGCCGTGGCCGTCCTGCGCGCGCTCTGGACCGGCGGGCCCGTGACGCGCGCCTCGCTCTACTACCCGCTCGAGGAGGCCTTCGCATTCCCGGTCCCCGCGCCGGCACCACCGATCATCGTCGGCGCCGAGACCCCAGCCGGTGCCGCGCTCGCCGGGCGAATCGGGGACGGATGGACCGTGCCCGCCGGGCTGCTCCTCGAGCGCCTGCCGGTCTACCTCGACGCGCTCGCCGGGACCGGGCGCGAACGGTCGACGACGCGGGTCCTCGCGGCGTTCGATCTCGGGAAAGGCGAGTCGCTGGCGGGGAGCCCGTGGGTCGAGGACCCGGCCGGCTCGGCCGTGCGCTGGCGGGAGGCCGGCGCGGACGGCGCGGTGGTCGGCGCCCGCACCACGGCAGACGTGGACCTCCTCGTGCACGCGGCCGGGGGCTGAGCGCCGATGACCACGGGAACGCGCGTCCCCCTGCCCAATGCCGAGCCCGCGCCGACCCACGCCTGCCTTCGCTGCGGCACGCAAATTCCGCTCGCGGACGCGTTGTGCGCGGCCTGCAATCCTGCCGGGCTCGAGCAGCCGGCCGCGTCGCAGGCGCACGGGACCGTCTTCGCGGGGATCGCGCTGGCGGTCGTCGCCATGCTCGTCGCCGCGACCGTCCTCGTCGGCGGGGTCGGCCCGTTCGACGGGCGCCTCGTGTCCGCGGCGCCGACGGATGGTGGCGTGGTGCTGACCCTCGCGGTGTCGAATGCCGGGCGGCGCGACGGACAGGCGACCTGCCGGGTCTGGGATCCGGCGTACCTCGGCAACCCTCCAATCGAGACGTACGTCCGGACTCCCCCGATCGCCGCGGGCGAGACCCTGACGTTCACCCAGCGCGTGGTCGACCTGGGAACCCAGCCGCTCGCGTTCGCCGTGGATTGCTCCCGGTGAGCGCCGCGCCGCCCACGGATCGCACGCCGGGGAGCGATCGCTGGGGCGCCGAGCTCGCGGCCGCGGTCGAGCTCGTGGAATCCACGGGCCGGCTCGTCGCCGCCCGCTACGAGGACAGCGGCCCGGTGGCGTACAAGGGCGCGCACGACATCGTCACGGAGGTCGACCACGCGGCGGAGGCGCTGGTCCGGGCCGGCCTCGCCGCGCGCTTCCCGGGCGATGCCTTCTACGGCGAGGAGTCCGGCCGCGACGCGACCGTCGCATCGCGCGTCTGGGTCTGCGATCCGGTCGACGGCACCATCAACTTCGCCAATGGCATCCCGTTCTTCTGCGTTTCGCTCGCGCTCGTGGTGGACGGCCGGCCGGTCGTCGGTGCCGTGCACGACCCGCTCCGTCGCGAGACGTTCGCCGCCGCGGCCGGGGGCCCCGCGACGCTCGACGGCCGGCCGATCCGCGCGTCCGCCAAGGAGCGCCTGTCGGATCTCGTGGTGGCGCTCAACATCGGCGGCCGGGCGCCCGCCCGCCGAATCGCGCGCGTCCGCGACGAGATCCGCGTATCGCGAACCATGGGCTCGGCGGCGCTCTCGCTCGCCTACGTCGCCACTGGGCGGTTCGACGCGTTCTGCCAGTCCGTCGGGCTCTCCGCGTGGGACGTGGCGGCGGCCGGGTTCGTCGCCGAGCGGGCGGGCGCGACCGTCACGGACCTCCGCGGAGGTCCGTGGTTCGATCTCGCCGCCCCGACGCGGGGAATGGGCGTCCTTGCGGCGCCTCCCCGGCACCACGCCCGCCTGCTCGAGCTCCTCCGCGAGGGGTAGCGCCGGGCGACGGCCGGCGGCTCAGCGCGCCCGCCACCGATGCGGGCGACGCGCGAGCGCGGACAGCCCCCAGCGCTCGCAGAACGCCGGCCAGGCCTCGGGATCGGCCCCGTCCCATCGGATGGCGTCCGGACCAGTCAGGTCGAGCGGCACGTCCCTGCGGAGCGTGGCGAGGTCGCGGAAGAGCAGGGCGTTCGACCAGCTTTCCCTGAGCGTCGCGGCCAGCCGGTCGGCGCCGCGGACCGAGGACGGCCAGGTCCCGGGGCCGGCGTCCCGGATGCCCTCGAGCGTCCCGAAGGCGGTGAGCAGCGCGGCCGCTCCCTTCGACCCGAACCCGGCGATGCCCGGGAAGCCATCCGCCGCGTCGCCCACGAGCGCGAGGTAGTCCGCGATCGCCGCCGGGGGCACGCCCCACTTCGCGCGCACGCCGGCCTCGTCGTAGGTGAGGTCGCGGCGCCGGTCGCGCAGCACCACCCGGCCGCCGCGGACCACCTGCGCGAGGTCCTTGTCCGGGGTGCAGACGAGAACCCTGCTCACGCCGGGCGCGTCGGCGAGCTGGAACGCGGCCGTGGCGAGCGCGTCGTCGGCCTCCCATTCGACCATCGGCCACAGGACGAAGCCGAGCGCCGTGATCGCCTCCTCGGCCGCGGGGAACTGCGCGAGCAGCTCCGCCGGCACGCCGACCTCGCTCTTGTAGCCGGGCCAGCGGTCGTTGCGGACCGAGTGGATCACCCGGTCGTGAGCGCATCCCACGTGGGTCGCGCCCTCGTCGCGGACCAGGGCGAGCAGCGTCCCGGCGAGGCCGGCGACCGCGCCCAGCGGCATGCCGTCCCGACCGAGGACCGGCGGGCGCGGGGCGTAGTGGGCTCGGAACAGCTCGTACGTCGCGTCGACGAGGTGGAGCTCCATCGGCGGCCCTCCGTTCGGCGTGGGTGGCGTTTCCGCGAGGGGTTGTGGGTTCCGCGAGAGGTCGTGGATTGTGCGTGGGCTCGTGTGTTCCGCTTCCGCGTTCGAGGTGGGGAAGCACCCGATCGGGCGGTCGATGCGCCCGGGCCCGGCGGCTCTGGCTGCCCCGGCGCCGGTCAGCCCGCGTCGGCTCCGGTGCCGCCGATCGCCTCCGCGTGGCGGGCCTCGACCATCTCCTTGAGCCGCTCCAGGTCGGCCTGGAAGATCGCGCCGAGGATCGGCTTCTGGATCACCTGGCCCAGGTTCGGAAACGCCGGCGGCACCAGCAGCTCGTCCCAGCGCACGAGCGTGCGGCGCGGGTCGAGCGCCTCGAGCCTGATCCGGCCGGACCCGGCGAAGACGCCGACATGCCGGATCCCGAACGCGACCGGCGGCTCGTACTGGTCCACCTCGACCGGGTCGACCACCCCGACGAGGAAGATCCGGACGTCCGCCTCAGCGCGCGTCCCCACCCGCACGGGTCCCGGGGTGAGAATTCGGACCGACTTCATCTCGAGCATCCACAGCGGCTGGCGCTCGATATCCGAGATCGCCTCCCAGACCGTCTCGATCGGTGCATCGATCGCGATCACCATCTTCATGGTCGGGTCCGGACCATCGCCCGAGGCGATCAATGACCCGATCCAGCGCTCCGCGGTCATCGCGGCGCCCATGCCGGCGACCGCGAGGAACGCCATGGTCCGCAGGCGCGTCACGCCGCGGGACCTCCGCCGGTCGCGACGGGCGAGACCAGCTCCGCGCCGGCCGCGACGAGCCGGGCGATCGCCGCGGCGCCGTCCCCTGGATGGACGTCGACGGCGCGGACGCCCTCGGCCAGCACGCTCGTCGGGAAGCCCAGGGCGATCGCGTCGAGCACGGTGTCCCGGACGCAGTAGTCGGTGGCGAGCCCGCAGACGACCACCCGCTTCGTGCCGTGCGCCCGCAGCAGCCCCACCAGCTCGGTCGGCACCAGGTTGCCGCTCGCCGGGTCGCGCATCGTGAAGCCTGAATAGCCATCCTCGCCGTTCGTGCCCTTCCGGACGGACGGCCCGGCATCCGGCGTCAGGGCCGGATGGAGCGCCGCGCCCCAGGTGCCTCCGACGCAATGGACGGGCCAGGGACCGCCCTCGGTCACGAAGTGCGGGGTGGATGGCGGATGCCAGTCCTGCGTGTAGGCGACGAACGCGCCGCCGCCGCGCGCTGCCGCGATCTGGGCGTTGACGTACGGGATGATCGCATCACCGCCGGCGACGCTGAGGCTGCCGGCCGGATCGGCGAAGTCGTTCTGGACGTCCACGACGATGAGCGCGGTCGTCGCGTCGTAGGCCGGCTGCATGGGCCGACTCTACCGCAGCGCCTGCGGCGGCGTCCGGACGCCGCCGTGCAGCCAGATCGGCGTGCCGGCGCTCGATGGGCTACGCTCCGGGCAATGCCGGCCCGCTTCCGTCCCGAGCTCCATGCGACGCGCGCGTGCGCACGCCCGCTGACCCGCGCAGCATGAACCCGAGTCCACCGCCAGGAGTGCCCGTCATGTACTCGGACGAGTTCAAGCACCAGCTGCCGGACGTCGACCCGGACGAGACGGGGGACTGGATCGCCTCGTTCGACGACATCGTCGACCAGGAGGGCGCCGACCGCGCCCGGTTCGTCATGTACAAGCTCCTCAAGCGGGCGCGCCAGCGCCACGTCGGGCTTCCGCCGCTGACGCAGACCCGCTACATCAACACGATCAGCCCGGAGCAGGAGCCCTACTTCCCCGGCGACGAGGCGATCGAGCGGCGCATCCGGCGCTTGGTCCGCTGGAATGCCGTTGCCATGGTCCTGCGGGCGAACGTCGCCTCCCCCGGGATCGGCGGCCACCTCTCGACGTACGCCAGCTCGGCGAGCCTCTACGAGGTCGCCTTCAACTGGTTCTTCCGCGGGAAGGACGATGGCTCGGGCGACCAGATCTTCTACCAGGGCCACGCGGCGCCGGGAATGTATGCGCGCGCCTTCCTCGAGGGCCGCCTCAGCGCCGACCAGCTCGACCACTTCCGGCGCGAGGTCCGCCCGGGCGAGGGCCTCTCGTCGTACCCGCACCCGCGCCTGATGCCCGACTTCTGGGAGTTCCCAACGGTCAGCATGGGCCTGGGACCGATCTCCGCGATCTACCAGGCGCGCTTCAACCGCTACCTGCTCCACCGCGGCATCGCCGACACCAGCGACTCGCGCGTCTGGGCGTTCCTGGGCGACGGCGAGATGGACGAGCCCGAGGCGCTGGGCGCCCTGTGGGTGGCGGGCCGCGAGCACCTCGACAACCTGACCTTCGTCGTCAACTGCAACCTGCAGCGCCTCGACGGGCCCGTCCGCGGGAACGGCAAGATCATCCAGGAGCTCGAGGGCATCTTCCGCGGTGCCGGCTGGAACGTCGTCAAGGTCATCTGGGGTCGCGAGTGGGACGAGCTGCTGGCGCGCGACACGGATGGCGTGCTCGTCAACAAGATGAACGAGACGGTCGACGGCGAGTTCCAGAAGTACTCCGTGGCGGGCGGGGCCTACATTCGCGAGCACTTCTTCGGCCCCGACCCGCGCCTCGGGCGGCTGGTGGACCACCTCTCCGACGACGACCTGACCCGCCTCCGCCGGGGCGGCCACGACTACCGCAAGCTCTACGCGGCGTACAAGCTGGCGACCGAGTTCCAGGGCGCCCCGACGGTCATCCTGGCCAAGACGATCAAGGGCTGGACGCTCGGCTCCAGCGTCGAGGGCCGCAACATCACGCACCAGGCCAAGAAGCTGTCCGAGTCGGAGCTGCGGATCTTCCGTGACCGGCTGGAGCTCCCGATCCCCGACGAGCAGCTCGCCGAGGCGCCCTACTACCATCCGGGCCCGGACTCCGAGGAGATGCGTTACCTCATGGAGCGCCGGCGAGCCCTCGGGGGCGGGCTGCCGAAGCGGATCGTGCGCAGCCGGCCGCTGCCCGCTCCCGCGCCGGAGACCGATCGCGAGTTCGCCGCCGGGTCCACGACCGCCGTCAGCACGACGATGGTCTTCGCGAAGCTCCTCCGGAACCTCATGCGCGACCCGGGGTTCGGCAAGCGGGTCGTCCCGATCATCCCCGACGAGGCGCGGACCTTCGGCATGGACCCCCTCTTCAAGGAGGTCGGGATCTACGCCAGCGGGGGCCAGAACTACGAGCCGGTCGACTCGGAGCTCGTCCTCTCCTATCGCGAGGCGAAGGACGGCCAGGTGCTGGAGGAGGGGATCACCGAGGCGGGCTCGATGGCGTCCCTCCAGGCGGCCGCGACGTCGTACGCGACGCACGGCGAGCCGATGCTGCCCTTCTACATCTTCTACTCGATGTTCGGCTTCCAGCGGACGGGCGACCAGGCGTGGGCCCTGGCCGACGCACGGGGGCGCGGCTTCATGCTGGGCGCGACCGCCGGGCGGACGAGCCTGAACGGCGAGGGGCTCCAGCACGAGGACGGGCACAGCCAGCTGCTCGCGTCAGCGATCCCGAGCATCCGCGCCTACGACCCGGCCTATGCCTACGAGCTCGCCGCCATCATTCGCGACGGCATCGAGCGGATGTACGGACAGGGGGAGGACCTCTACTACTACGTCACGCTCTACAACGAGAACTACCCGATGCCCGCCGCGCCCGACGGCGTCGCCGACGGCATCGTTCGCGGGATCTACCGGGTCCTCGCAGCGCCCGAGATCGAAGGCGGCGCGAAGGCCCGCGTCCGGCTCGTCGGCTCGGGCGCGATCCTCCAGCAGGCGGTCGCCGCGCGGACGCTGCTCGCGGAGCGGTTCGGGATCGCCGCCGAGGTGTACAGCGCGACGTCCTGGCAGCAGCTCCGCGTCGACGGACTCGAGGCCGAGCGCTGGAGCCGGCTCCACCCGACCCAGCCGCCGCGAACGCCATACGTCTCGCAGGTGCTCGGGCCCGAGGGCGGACCTGTCGTGCTCGTCTCGGACTGGCTCAAGGCGCTCCCGGACCTGCTGGGCCGCTGGCTTCCGGCCGGCTACGTCTCCCTGGGGACGGAGGGCTTCGGCCGCAGCGACACTCGCGAGGCCCTGCGGGCGCTCTTCGAGATCGACGCGGCGAGCGTCGCCCTCGGCGCGTTCGCGGCGCTCGCGCGGCACGGCGACATTCCGGCCGCCGACGTCGAAGCCGCGATCGCGGCGCTCGGCATCGACCCGGAGAAGATGGACCCGCTCGCCTTCTGACCCGGCCGCGCGGCTGGCACCGGCCGCGCGTCCTCGTTGACGCCCGGCGTCCGAGGAACCGATCGGCGGTCGAGCGCGTCTGTGGTCCGGACCCGCCGCCTGCCACCCTGGCAGCCCGCCCGAAGGAGCCCTTCCATGACCTCGCCCATCGGTTCCACGGCCCGACCCCGCCTCGGCTGGCTTGCGGTCGGAGCGTTCGCCGGCCTCGCCCTGGCCGTCGCGTTCGGCCCCGCTCTCGCGATGCGGCCCGCACGAGCCGTCGACCCCACGACGGCCACGCCCGAGCACACGATCAGCGTGAGCGGCATCGGCCGCGTGACCACCACGCCGGACGTCGCGGACGTTCGCGTGGGCGTGCAGGTGACGCGGACCAAGGTCCGCGACGCGCAGGCGGCCGCCGCGACCGCGATGGCCGCGGTCATCGCGGCGCTGAAGTCGGCGGGCGTCGCCGACAAGGACATCCAGACGACCGCGCTCTCGCTCCAGCCGGTCTATGACTACTCGAACAACGGCAACGCCCCCAGGCTTACCGGCTACCAGATCGTGAACGCCGTCACCGCGACCGTGCGGCGGCTCGACACGATCTCCGACGTGATCGACGGCGCCCTCGCCGCCGGTGCCACGACGCTCGACGGGATCTCCTTCCGCATCGACGACCAGACGGCGCCGGAGGCGCAGGCGCGCGATGCGGCGATGAAGGACGCCCGTGCGAAGGCCGACGCGCTTGCGAAGGCGGCCGGCGTCACGATCACCGGCGTGTCGTCGATCAGCGAGCAGTCCGCCTCGGTTCCGGTCCCCATGCCATTCACGGCCGGCGGCGCCGCGCTCGACAAGGCCGCGCCGTCCACGCCCGTCCAGGTCGGCACGAACGAGGTCGACGTCTCGGTGAACGTCGTCTACCTGATCCCCTGACGCATCGGATCGCCTGACGCAAGGCGCCGCTATCCTGCGGGGAGTGCGACTCCCCGCAGGCATTCCCGTCTTCATCGTCGACGCATTTGCCGAGGCGCCGTTCACCGGCAACCCGGCCGGGGTCGTGCTGCTCGACGAGCCGCGCGACGATTCCTGGCGCCAGGCGATCGCCGCGGAGCTGCGCCACTCCGAGACGTCGTTCGTCGAGCCCGCCGGCCCGGGGGCGTGGCACCTTCGCTGGTTCACGCCGACCGTGGAGGTCGACCTGTGCGGTCACGCGACGCTCGCGAGCGCGCACGTGCTCTGGGAGACGGGCCGGCTGGCCGAGGGCGAGCCGGCGCGCTTCGCCACCCGGAGCGGCCCGCTCGCCGCGGTGCGGCTCCCCGACGGCCGGATCGAGCTCGACCTCCCGTTGGACCGTGTCCGCCCTGTCGAGGCGCCCGCGGGGCTGGAGCTCGCGCTCGGGAGCACGCCGGTCTTCGTGGGCAGCGGCGCGTCGAACCTCCTCGTGGAGCTCGGCTCCGCGGCCGAGGTTCGCGGCCTCGCCCCGGACGAGGCCTGGCTGGCCGGCCTCCCCGACGGGCTCATCGTGACGGCGCTGGCGAACGTCGCGGGCGCTGCGATCGTGTCGCGCTACTTCTGCCCATCGGCCGGGATTCCCGAGGATCCGGTGACCGGCTCGGCCCATTGCGCGCTCGCCGCGCACTGGGCGCCGCGGCTCGGGCCATCGTTCCGGGCGCTCCAGGTGTCGGACCGGGGCGGCGTCGTGGACGTCCGCCTGCGCGGCAACCGCGTCGGCGTCGCCGGCCGGGCCGTGACGCGCCTCGAGGGGACGCTCCGGTCCTGACGGCCGGCCCGCCAGCCCGTCATGGCTGACGATGCCGGCTCGTCCCCGAAGGCGTCAGGGTTCGGCGGTCTCGTCCGCGAGAGTCGTCGCGTATCGCGGAAGCCGAGCCGCGAGCGCCATGGCGTCGCCAGGAGTCGCGCCGTGGGCGTCGTGGCGGAAGAACACGAACGCGTCGCGCCCATCGGCCAGGAATGGTTCGAGGCGCGCCGCCCAGGCGTCCAGGTCGGCGGTGCCGTAGCGCTCGCGTCGCAGGCGGAGGTAGACGAACGGCCCGGTCACCGTGAGGGGCGGGTTCGGCGCGTCGTCCGTCTCGGTGCAGACGATGACGGCGCCGTAGGCGCCCGCGATCGCGAACGTCTCGTCGACATGCCAGGCGGGGTTCTGCAGCTCGAGCGCCAGGGGTGTCGAGGTCGGCCACGCGGCCAGCATCGCCTCGAGCCGGGCGTCGTCGCGCTGCCGATCGTCGGGAATGCGGAGGAGCGCTGCACCGAGCCTGGCCCCGAAGTCGCCGAGCGGTGCCGTGAGCCAGGCAAAGGTGTCCGCCGGGTCGCCCGCGTAGGCACGCAGGGCCCCCGTGCGCAGCAGCTTCACGCAGAAGCGGAACGTCGCAGGGGTGCGCGCCGCCCAGGCCGACGCCTGCTCCGCCGTCGGCTGCCGGTAGTAGGTGGTGCTCAGCTCGACCGCGGAGAGCCGGGCGGCATATGCCGGCAGCAGGGCGTCACCCCGCGTCCCCGCCGGGTAGAACGCCGGGACCCACGCCGGGTAGGCGAAGCCGCTCGTCCCGACGTGGAGACGTCCCCTGCGCATGTGAGGAGGCGGGAAGGGACCGCCGTCAGGCGATCGGTGTGACGCAGGCTGCCGCTGCATCGATCGCCGCCGGCGTCCCACGGGGCCGGAGTCCCCGCACCACCGTCTCGAGGGCCCGGACGAGGGCCTCGCGGTCCTCGTCGGGGATCTGGGCGAGGAAGTGCGTCTCGACCCCGCGCAGGTGAACGGTCGAGGCGTCCCGGAGGCGCTCCAGCCCGGCGTCGGTGAGGGTCGCCCAGGAGACGCGTGCGTCATCCATGCAGGGTGCGCGCAGCACGAGGCCGGTCGTCTCGAGCCGATCCACGAGTCGCGAGACGCCGCTGCGAGAGAGAACGACTCGCTCGGCGAGCTCGCTCATGCGGAGGCGCCGGCCGTCGGCGAGCGCCAGCTGGACGAGGGCGTCGTACTCGGCGAGCCCGAGGTCGCGCTCGGCGTGGAGCTCGGCCTCCAGCTTCCGCGTCACAGAGGAATAGGCACGAAGGAACGCGATCCACGCCCGGAGGCGCGGGTCATCCGCGTGGGGGACTGGCATCTCGACGAGGGGACGGTCGGCGGTCTCAGTCATTTCGGGATCCTACGTGGTCAGCGGGGATCGGGGAACCCCACATCGCGGATTCGCGTCCCACCAGAAAGTGATTGCATACGCAACTATGGCGTGATATGGTTGCGCAGTCAACAAAATGGGCCGGACGCGAAAACGCAGTCCGCCACAAGGAAGCAGAGACACCGCATGACCACCTGGCAGCTCGACACCGCACACTCTGGCGTGAGCTTCACCGCGAAGCACATGATGATCACGAAGGTCCGCGGCGCCTTCACGGGCGTCACCGGGACGATCACGTTCGACGAGGCGGATCCGACCGCGTCGTCCGTCACCGTGGAGTTCCCGGCCGCGTCCGTCGACACGGGCATGGAGCCGCGTGACAACCACCTTCGGTCCGCCGATTTCCTCGACGCCGAGACGTACCCCACGCTGACCTTCACGAGCACGTCGATCGCGCGGAAGGGCGACCGCTTCGCGATCACGGGCGACCTGACGATCCGCGGCGTGACCCGCCCCGTCGTCCTCGACACGGAGCACCTGGGCATCGTCACGGCGATGGATGGTCGCCGTCATGCCGGCTTCGAGGCCACCACGAAGATCAAGCGCTCCGACTGGGGCCTCACCTGGAACGTCGGTCTGGAGGCCGGTGGCTGGCTCGTCTCGGACGACATCACGATCGAGCTCACGGTCGCGGCCGACGAGCTGGCCGCCGTCCCCGCGGATCGCCCGCTCGCGAGCGCTTCCGCCTGATCCTCGCAGTCGACGAGCCGACCGAACCGGTCGGCGCGTCGACGTTTCCGCGCCCGCCGACGGCCCCGTCAGGGCGCGGGCAGGAGCGCGCTGCTGATGCAGTCGGCAACGGCGACCGGCTTTGCGAGAAGCTTGTCGGGCAGGCTGCCCATGAACGCGATCGAGCGCTCCCAGAGCGCCGGGTCGACCGCTCCCATGCCGTTCGCGCGGGTGTAGTCGCTCTCCCAGAGCGCGATCGTCGCCTGCAGGACCGCGAGCTGCGCCGGTCGATCGGTCGCCAGCTCGGGAATCCTCGCGATCGACGCGTCGACGCCCTTCTGCGGATCGGCCTCGATGTCGCGCATCGCGTGCTGGGTCGCGGCCACGAACGCCCGAAGGGCGTCCCGCTTCGGGCCGGTCAGCGCCGTGGCGCTCACGATCAGGCCGGGCCCGGGCAGCTGATTGGCAGGCGGCAGCGTGAGCACGCTCGCCTTCTCCCCGCCGAGCCCGAGCCGGATCGGCTCATTGTTCGCGAAGCCCGACGCGGCGTCGACGGCGCCCTTCTCGAGCGCCGCGAGCTGGCCGAAATCCGGGAAGAGCACGAGCGACAGATCGCTCGTCGACAGCCCGGCCCCGGCCAGGAGGGCCTCGAGCTGGATCCAGCTCGAGCCGAACTTGCCGGGGATGCCGACCTTGCGGCCCTTGAGGTCCGCGACGGTCGCGATCCCGCTGGCCGCCTTCGAGAAGACCACGTTGGGGAACTGGGCGAAGACCGTGAAGACGTAGCGGATCGGGATTCCCTGGCTGACGGCCGGGATGACGCTCGTGCCGTCGGAGATGCCCACGTCGACCGCGCCCTGGCCGACGAGCGTCACGAGCTCCGGGTCGATCTTGTTCTGGAACTCGACCTGGAGGCCGGCATCACGGTAGTAGCCGGCCTGGTCGGCCAGGTAGAACTGGGCGAACTGGACGTTCGGGATGTAGCCCAGGCCGACCACGAGCTTGACGGGCGCGGACGGGGTGGGGGAGAGCGCGGCGCTCGCGGATGGGCCGCCGGATCCCGCCGCCGAGGGCGATGCGGAGCCGGCAGCTGCCAAGGGCGACGCGCTGCCTCCGCAGGCGGACGAGACGAGGGCGAGGGCCGCAAGCAGCGCGCCCGCCACGCGGAATCGTGGGGGGCGGATGCCCGGGGTGCGACCCGGCGCGGACGCATCTGGTTGGCGCGGGAGGGTCTCGCTGGCCGGCATCCTGGTCCTCCGTGGTCAGCACGGCCCCGGGGCCCGGCGCGTCCTGGGCCGTCAGCGCCAATGGCGCTCACGGCCTGCCCTCTCTCATCCGGACTCTGACCGTCGGCTCCCGCCGGGCGACGCGTGCGCCGCCCCGGGATCTGCAATTCGGCTCCAGCCGATCCGCTCGTGGGCTCGCCCGGCGACGTGTCGCCGGGCCGGACCACCGGTCGGGAATTGCACCCTGCCCCGAAGGCGTCCGAAATGTAGCACGGGTGGCGAGGGGACCCACCCTGGGGCCGTGCCGGGTCATGGCCCGCGGCCATGCGTTGAAGCGCCGTCGCCGGGCTTCGCCCTGGCGGCTCTCAGGGGGCTGGGATCGCGTACCGGCGCTCGACGAGCAGGATCAGGCTGTACAGGGTCACGCCGATGATGGCGATGGTCAGGAGCGCAGCGAACATCAGGGGGATGTCGAAGAGGCTCCCGCGGGCGAGGTTGATCAGGACGCCCAGGCCGGTCTCGCCGCCGGTCCACTCGGCGACGATCGCGCCCACGACGGCGATCGTGATGCCGATCCGGAGGCCACCCAGGATGCCAGGCAGCGCCGCCGGGATCTCGACCATCCGAAGCCGCTGGCCCCGGGTGACGCGGTAGCTGCGGGCCATCTCGAGGAGCCGCCGGTCGACGCCCCGGATGGCGACCATGGTGCTGACCGCGACCGGGAAGAAGTCGATGAGCGCCACGATGACCGAGTGAGCGAAGAGCCCGCTGCCGAACCACAGCGCGATGAGCGGGGCGAGCGCCAGGATGGGCACCGCCTGGGCCGCCACGAGGTACGGCGAGAGGACCCGGTTCGCCAGCCGCGATCGGGCCAGCACGTACCCGGTCAGCATCCCCGCGAGCGCCCCGCCGACGAAGCCGAACCCGATCTCGGAGAGCGTCGTGACAACGTGCGGCGCCATCGTGCCGTCCGTCCATGCCACGACGAAGCGCTCCGCGACGGCCCTGGGCCCGGGCAGGATGTATGCCGGGTAGCTGCCCACGACGACCACGAGCTGCCAGCCCGCGATGAACGCGACGAATGCGAGGAGGGGCGGGATGACCCGGTCGCGGCGGAGCGCGGGCACGCCCCAGCGGGAGCTCGTCACGGGATGGCCTGCTCGGGCTGCGGATGCGCCGGGATGTCGCCCGTCGCGACCGAGAACGCGTCGTCGGTCGCGCCCTCGAGGTGGGCCCGGATCTCCGCCGCCGTCCGGGTCACCGCCGCGGCATCCAGGTCTCCGGGCCGGCGCGGGCGTGGCAGGTCCACCGCCACGTCGGCCACGAGCTGGGCCGGCCTCGGCGAGAGGACGATGACGCGATCGGCGAGGAAGACAGCTTCGGCGATCGAGTGCGTCACGAGCACGATCGTGGCGCCGATCCGATCCCAGAGCCGGAGCAGCTCCACGTTGAAGCGCTCCCGGGTGAGCGCGTCGAGCGCGCTGAAGGGCTCGTCGAGCAGGAGGACCGCCGGCTCGAGCGCGAGCGCCCGGGCGATCGCGACGCGCTGGCGCATGCCCCCGGACAGCTCCGCCGGCCGCGCGCGACTCCAGTCGCGGAGCCCCACCAGGCCGAGCAGGTCGGTGACCCGCCGCTCGCGGGCGGCACGGTCGCGACCCGCGACCTCGAGCGGGAACGCGACGTTGGCGAAGGCCGTCCGCCACGGGAGGAGCCGCGGCTCCTGGAAGACGAGGCCGACACGCGAATCGGGGCCGGCGACCGGGCGCCCCTCGACCTCGACGCTGCCCGTCCGGGCCGGCAGGAGGCCGGCGATGACCCGCAGGAGCGTGCTCTTGCCACAGCCGTTCGGGCCGACGAGGGCGACGATGGAACGTGGCGCGATCGCGAGGTCCAGCCCGCCGATCACGTCGGTCTTGCGGCCGTCGACCGTGAACGCGAACCGAACGCCCTCGAGGCGTATCGCCGGCGCCGGTGCTCCCGCGGTCGCAGGGCCGGGCTCGCTTGCCGCGCGGCCGGGCTCGGCGGACACGATCACCTCCGGGAAGCGGGGCGCGGGCGAAGGGGTCCCGCGTGCACCTCGCGGAGTCTACCGCGGTGCTCGGCCTGCAGGGGTCGTGCGCGAGGGCGACGTGTGCCACGCGCCAGGGGGCGGGCACGAAGTAGCCCAAAGGGACCGTCGGATCGGCCGTCCATCGCGACCCCTTGCGGAGCGCGGCCCCCTTGCGGGAGCTCCGGCGCGCCTTGCGGCTCGCCGTCCGTCCTTGCGGACGGGGAACTCATCATCGTTGCCGACGACGAGTCAGCCGGTGGATCGCCTGCCTCCCTTGCGGGAGGGACGGCTCCCCTTGCGGAGAGCCCGGCTCACCTTGCGATGGGCCCGGCCGCCTTGCGGCGGTCCAGCGATCCGAATTCCTCGGCCCCTTCGGGCTGACCAGATCATCGCCGGGCGGTGCCCGTCGGCGCAAGGGACCTGTCCACGAGTTTCCGGGGCGCCTGGCCACTTATCCACGAACCGTCCACGAAGACTGTCCACGCCCGGACCACCGCTGGAGCCGCCCGCGGTGCGTGAGCGGCGATGGGGCTGGTGTGGGCGCGACGTCGCCGCGCGTCGGGTCGGGCGCGCCGCGTCGGCGCAGCGTCGGGTCGGGCGCGCCGCGTCGGCGCACCGTCGGGTCGGGCGCGCTGAGCGGCGCGTGTCTAGGAGATGGTGCGGCGGAACCCGCAGATCGGGCAGCGGGCGACGCCCGAGCTGGCATCCAGCTCGAGGTAGGTGGTGCAGCCGTTCGTCCCGCAGTAGAGACGGTCGTCGGCGAGCGATCGGCGGCGCAGGCGGCGGCTGTCCGCCGAGCGCGCGGCGAGGGCGATGGGTCCGCCGGGTCGGCGGACAGTGGAGCTGTTGAGCATGATGCGTGAGAACCTTTCCTGGTCGAGTGCGCGAGTCGCACGCCAACCGTTTCGTGATATGTCGTTCGCTCGACGGCGGATGGTTGCCGGAGCGGCCGGGGCGGCTGCCTGGCGCGGGAGCGGGTCCGTGTGTGCTCGAACCAGCGCCATGCGTGTCGTCCTGCCACCTAGGATGGCCCACCCGGGCGATTCCGTCAAACGTCCCCCGGGCTGCGCCTCGACGGCGTGGACGACGCGCGCCTCAGCTGCGTCCGAAACGGCGTGATCGTCGGTCCGGGGCCCCGGGAGCGGCCGGCCACGTGGTCGCGCGTGTCGCCAGGAGCTCGTCGATCTCGCGGACGAATGTGCGCCCGATGGGCGTGCGCGCCAGCCACTGCAGGTATTCCGGGTCCTTCGCCGCAACCTGGCCCAGGGACCAGCCCGTGTATCTCCCGAAGTCGAGGCGGCTTCCCGACGCCTTGCCCGGCGGGGTCGCCGGCATCGCGGCCGGCATCTCGTAGCTGACTTCCGGCTGGCGCGGGAGGGGCTGCTGGCGAACCTCGGCGCGGGACGCGTCGTATGCAGCGCGCGCGGCTGCATCTCGCAGGATTCCCCAGGCCTGGTTCAGGGCGGCCATGCGATCCTGCGAGCCCGTGCCGATGTCCGGGTGGTACTTGAGCGCAAGCGCCCGGTACGCGGCCCGGACGACCTCCGGCTCCGCGTCGGGATCGACCTGCAGCACCTTGTAGGGATCGCCGAACAACAACATCACACACGATGCTCGGGGGCGGCCCGAACCATCGCCACCACCCGGAGGTACCGGAATCGCGCGGCATCCGGCGCGCCGCTGCACCGCAGAAACGTGACATCCGGCCGATGCGAGCCGCTCCCGGTGGGCCCGCTCGCCGTGCGGGGCCAATGCCCGTGGTCGTGGGGCCCAATGCCCGCGCGTGGCCCGAATGGGTCGCGTGCAGCCCGGGAGCTGGCCGCGTCCCGGGAGCTGGCCGCGTCAGGCCTCCACGAGCGAGCGGGCCGCTTCGCGGAAGGCGGCCGTGTGCCGATCGACGTCGGACGCCGTGGTCGCGGGCGACATGAGCGCCATGTTGTGGAAGGGGGTCAGCAGGATCCCGCGGTTGAGGGCGTGGAGGTGCATGTACTGGCCGAGCTCGAAGTCCATCCCCCGGGCCGCCTCCGCGCCGTTCCGCGGCAGCTCGGTCCGGAACAGGTATTCCGCGCGGCAGCCCAGCCGGGAGACGTGCCAGGGCATGCCGAGCTCGTCGATCGTCGCCTGCACGCCGGCGGCCCAGCGCTCGCCGAGGGGGAGCATCCGCGCGAAGTTCTCGTCGGTCAGGACGTGGGCCAGCGTCGCCCGGACCGCGGCCAGCGAGAGGGCGTTCCCGGCCAGCGTCCCGCCGATGCCGCCCACGTCGATCACCTCGAGGTCGGTGTTGGCGGCCCGGATCCGCTCCGCGACCGCTTCGCTGAATCCATAGGTGCCGGCCGGGATCCCGCTCCCGATCGCCTTTCCGATCGTCAGCAGGTCCGGGTCGAGCCCCGCTGCGCGGGTGTACCCGCCGGGGCCGGCGCAGATCGTGTGGGTCTCGTCGATGATCAGGAGCGTGCCCGTCTCGCGTGTCGCCCGTCGGAGCGCGTCGTGATATCCGGGGTCCGGGTGGACGATCCCCACGTTGGTCATCACCGGCTCGGCCAGGACCGCGGCGACGTCGCCGGGCGCGAGCGCTGCCTCGAGCGCGGCGACGTCGTTCCACTGGACCACGCGGGTCGTGAGGTGCGGGTCGACCGCGGGACCGATGTTCCCGTCGGACGGTCCCACGACCCCGTCTCGCAGGGTGGCGAAGGACTCGTCGACGGAGCCGTGGTAGCAGTGGTCGAAGACGAGCACGAACGGGCGGCCCGTCACCTGCCGGGCGAGGCGAAGCGCGAAGCGGTTCGCGTCGGTGGCGGTGAGCGTGAACTGCCAGAAGGCGAGGCCGAACCGGCGAGCGAGCTCCTCGCTCACCTCGATCGCGACCTCTGCGGGCAGCATCGTCGTGATCCCGCGCACCAGCTGGGCGGCGATGCCCGCCACCGCCTCCTCGGGCGAGTGGCCGGTCATCGCGCCGGTGTCGCCCAGGCAGAAGTCCACGTAGTCATGGCCGTCCACGCAGCGGAAATGGGCGCCCGTGGCCTCCTCGACGAAGAGCGGGTACGGCCCGGCCCACTTCGCCATCCAGCTCATCGGGACGCCGCCCAGCTGTGACCTCGCGGCGCGCTCGAACAGCGCCTTCGAGCGCGGATGGACGGCCTCGAACTGCGCCACCTCGTCGGCCATCCGCGTCGCAAGCCGCCCTCGATCGATCGTCGCCGACATCGTCCGGTCGCCTCCGTGCCGTCCCGCGCGCTCGCCGCCGCTTCCCGCCGTCCGCCCGCTACGGGCATCCGCGGCTCGACGCAACCGTTCGTCGCGCGGGCTCGCGAGAGCGTAGGCGAGGACGCACCCGTTCGCCTCCCGGTCGCGGCGAGTGATACGCTCGCATCCCGTGAGCCAGGTCGATCCGCCCTCCGTCGCCCCGCAGGGCGTGAATCGCGGCAGGTACGTGCCGGCACTGCTCGACGCTGTCGTGCCCGGCCTGGGCCACCTCGCTGCAGGACGGCTCGCCCGGGCGGCGCTGTTCGGCCTTCCGTCGATCCTGGTGGTCGGCCTTCTCGCGGGCGTCGCCGTCTCGGCCGGACCGGTGCGGCTTGGAAGCCTGGCCCTCGATGACCGCGTCCTGCTCGGCCTGATCGGGCTCCAGGCGGTGATCCTTGCCTGGCGCCTCGCCGCCATGGGATCCAGCCTCCGGAACCCGCGCCTGCCGCGACTTCGCGGGCGCGACGCCATCCCGGTGGCGCTCGTCGCGCTCATCGCGATCGGTCCGCAGGCCTACCTCGGCTATGCGACGAACGTGGCGCGCGAGGAGGTGAACGTCGTCTTCGCGCCGTCGACGACCGGGAGCGGCGCGTGGAAGCCGGCGACGCCGACACCCGCACCCGGGTCGGCCGCCAGCCCCGACTCGAGCGCCGGGGCGGGCCCCTCGCCGACCGCGTCGCCGACAGCCGCCGCCGCGCGGACGAACGTGCTCCTGATCGGCCTCGATTCGGGGGTCGGCCGGGCGACGCTCAACACCGACACGCTCATCGTGGCCTCGCTGGACCCGGTCACCGAGACCGTCTCGCTGCTGTCGCTGCCGCGCGACATGGTGGACGTGCCGCTCCCCGGCGGCGGCACCTACTCGGGGAAGATCAACTCGCTCCTTTCCTACGCGCGCCTCCATCCGGGCGAGTTCCCAGGGTCGAGCGGCGACGGGCACGACGTGCTCATGGCCGCGGTCGGGACGCTCCTCGGCCTCGACATCGAGCAATGGGCCCAGGTGGACCTGGGCGGGTTCGTGGCGGTGGTCGACAGCCTCGGCGGCGTCGACGTCAATGTCGCCCACAGCTTCTGCGACCCCGGCTACCACGAATACGGGTTCACCTCGGGCTTCGCGATCACCGCCGGCCGGCACCACCTCGACGGCCAGCAGGCCCTCGCCTACGCGCGCGTCCGCAAGGCGTCGGGCGAGTCGGACTTCACCCGCCAGGCCCGCCAGCAGGAGGTCATCTCGGGCGTCCGCGACGCCGTCGTCAAGGGCGGCTTCCTGAACGACCCGATCGGCTTCCTCAAGGCGATCGGCCAGACGGTCCAGACGAACGTGTCGCGAAGCGTGATCGTCCCCCTCGCCGACGTCGCGCGGCGGGTGGATCGGACGAGGACCTATCGCGCGGTCATCACGTACCCGCTCGTTCGCCCGGGATTCGACGTGCGCGGCTCCATCCAGCTGCCGGACGTCGCGGGCATCCGGGCACTCGCCGCCTCGCTCTTCCCGGCGCCCGGGACCATCCCCGCGGTCACGTATGGCGTGCCTGCGCCGGCGGCGGCGCGGGCCTCGGGCAGCGGTGTCTCGTCGTGCCTGCCCGCGCCGACTCCGCGTCCGACGGCGAAGCCGACCTCGAAGCCAGCGGCGTCGACCGTCCCGTCGCCTTCTGGATCCGTACCCGCAGGGGACACCCCGACGCCCGCGGGGTCGTCGGTCGAGCCCGGGCCGTCCGCCAGCGCGGCACCCTGAGGAACGCCGGCAGCGCGACCGACCGGGGAATCAGTGCGGGCGCAGCGTGAGCCGCGTCTCCGGGATGTCCTCGCCGCCCTGGTGCCCGCTCAGGTCGTCGAGCTCCCAGCTGAGCTCCGACACCACGCCGACCACGCCGCCCAGGTCGCGGATGACGTCAACGATCGTCTCGGCCAGCGAGCGCCGCTCCACGCGGCCGCCGAGGTGCACGACCCCGTCCTTGACGTCCACGACGAAGGCGTCCGGCTCCAGCCAGAACGCGGTCTTGGCCAGGACCTCCTCGCGGACGAGGCGCGCCAGCTCCGGGTCCGGTCGCACGTACGCCCGGACGACGTCGGCCCGCGTGATGATCCCGACGAGCCGCGCGCCCTCGACGACGGGCAGGCGGTTGATCTTCCGGTCCGCCATCTGCTGGGCGGCCCAGCGCAGGGTGTCCGTCGCCTGGACGGTGATCGCCGGGCTCGTCATCGCCGCGCCGGCCGTTTGCGCCTCGATCTTGGCGAGCTCCGCGCGCGCCTGGCGGGATTCGCCGAAGACGCGGGCGAGGAGGCGATGGCGGACGGCCTCCGGTCCACGCTCCTTGATCACGAAGTCGGCCTCGGAGACCACGCCCAGGACGGCGCCGTCGTCCCCGACCACCGGGACCCCGCTGATCCCCTTGCTCACCATCAGCGCCGCGACGTCCTTGAGGGGCGTCTCCGGCCGCACGGCGGCCACCCGGCGAGTCATCACCTCGGCCACCTTCATCGCGGATCCTCCTGGCGGATCGGCCTGCCCGACACTCGTCCCCGGATCATCCCGCGCAGCCGGTCACCGGGCACGGGACGTTCGGCCCGGATCCACGGGGCGTGCGACCCGGCAGTGGCCCTATCGGCCGACCTCGATGTCGACGGCCGCGCCCGCGGCGGTCCACGCGCGGCCCACGCGGCCCGGACTCGGGGCGCCCGCCGGGAGCGTCCTCGACAGCTCGCCGGTCCAGGCGTCGCGGGCGGCCGTCGCGGTCGCGACGAACGGGTGGGGAGGCGGCCCCTCGGCGTCGCGCGTGCCGAGCGCCCACGCCACGACGTCCCGCAGGTGTTCCTCGGGGCCGTCGATCGCGACGCGCCCCGCGTCCTCCGGGCCGGCGCGAGGGCCCTCGCGAAGGACGAGGTCGAGCGATGCCGGCGGCGGCAGGGCGTCATCGAGGGCGGCGACATCGAACCCGCCGCCCAGCTCCGGCAGCGCCAGGAGCCGGCGCCGCGTCGCCGCGATCGCGGCCGGGCTGCTGTCCGCGGCCAGCCAGCGCCTCCCGAGGCTCGCCGCCACGGCCGGCGTCGTCCCCGACCCGGCGAAGAGGTCCGCGACGAGGTCGCCCGGCTCGCTCGACGCCTCGATGAGCCGTGCCAGGAGCGCCTCCGGCTTCTGCGTCGGGTATCCCGTGCGCTGCGACTTGCGCGCGAAGTCCGCGGTGAACCAGTCGCGGGGCTGCGACCCGGCCGGCACCAGCTGGCGATACGTCCGGCCCGGCTGATCAAGGGGTGCGAATCCGCCGCCCTCCCGGTAGCGGATCACGAACGGCCGTCCTGCCTCGTCGACGTGCCGCGAGAGCGCCCGCCGCGAGCTCTCGCGGAGTGGCTCGAGGATTCGCTCCGGATGGAACGTCCAGGTGCGGCCGCGCGTGTAGAAGAGGATGTCGTCGTGCTTCGCGCTGTAGCGCCGGCGGGCGAGCTCCCGGCCCGCGTAGATCCAGACGAGGTGGTTTCGGAAGCTCGCCGTCCCGAAGACCTCGTCGCACAGGAGCTTGACGGCATGGACCGTGCGCGCGTCGACGTGGAGGTAGAAGGAGCCCGTCGGCGCCAGGAGCTCGCGGACGAGCTCCAGCCGCGGGGCCAGCCAGGCCACGAAACCCCCGAGCCCGCCCGGCTCACGATCCGCGTACGCGGCCGGCCCCCGCCAGGCTCCCGGGTCGGCGCGACCCGCTCGGCCTTCGGCACGGGGCCGGACGTGGAAGGCATCGCCGGTGCCGAACGGGGGATCGAGGTAGACGAGGTCCACCCGGCCGGCGAGATCGGCGAGGAGCGCAGGCAGGGCCCGCAGGTTGTCGCCAGCGACGAGCCGCCCCGTCGTCGTGCCGTTCGGCCCGGGGAATCGCTCGATCGCGCGCAGCGGCTCGACCTTCCTGCTCGCGGCGGCCCGCGTCCCATCGGCGCGGTACTTGCCGGGCCAGGTCAGCTCCAGGTCGCCGCTCACGTCGCGACCCGGCACGCGTAGGCGTAGTAGAGCGGGACGTCGAGCGCGGCGTGGACCGTGAAGGGGAGCAGCAGGGAGCGCGACCGCACGGCCACGGCACCGGCAACCACGCCACTGGCGGCCATCCCGAGCCAGAGCAGCGGCGCCCCGCCCGACACGTCCGCCCCGAGGTGCGCGAAGCCGAACACGACGCCCTGGCCCAGGACCGCGCCAACGAGGCCCAGGGCCGGCGCCGACCAGCCGAGCAGCGCGCCCCGGTACATGGACTCCTCGAGCGCGGCGTTCGCGAGGGCGAACGCCGCGGCCGGGGCGAGCGCCCGGAGGTCAGCCGTCGCGAGCCCCACGTCGCCAAAGAACGGCCGGGCAAGGAGCGGCCCGATCCAGAGCGCGCCGGGTACCAGCACGAAGGGGGCCGCGAGGGCCAGCGCCGTGACGCGACGGTCCGCCGGCAGACGAAGGCGCAGCGCCGCCCGGTCGCCCGTGGTTCGTGCCACGAGCGCGAGCGCGGCGAGCACGAGGCTCGCCTGCACGACCCGGGTCACGGTCGGCGGGGAGAGGGGGTCCACGCAGTGGATGGCGTCGGGGAGCGGCATGGGCGTCCCGGCGAGCGCGGCCCATGCCAGGCCGACCGCGGCCGGGAGCGCGGCGAGCCACGCTCGTCCAATCGGGGCGCGAGCGCGTCCGCGGACCGCGACGACGATGGCGCCGGCCGCCAGGACGCCGAGCACCACCGGCCGGAGGACGGGGAAGGCAGCGCCGATCGCGAGCCCGACGATCGGCACGAGCGCCAGCAGGCGGAAGGGCAGGACGACAGCCGGGCGGGCGGGCGGCATGCCAGCATGGTGCATCAGGGCCGGCGGCTGCGCGACCTGCGTGCGCACCGCGCGGCGATGCCGGCGCCGGCCGGGGACCCTCGCGCGAAACCGTCGTGCGGCGGGTCGCCGCGCGTTCTACCTTCGCGTGGTATGACCGTTCCCCTGGCATCCGGCAGCGGCGTACGGCGCGGACTCCACCGCGTCGTGGTCGACGCCCTCGGGCTGCGCATCGTCGGCGGGCAGCTCGGTGCAGGGCAGACGCTGCCGCCCGAGGCCGACCTGTCGGCAGAGCTCGGGGTGAGCCGGACGGTGGTACGCGAGGCGATCAAGGTCCTGGCGGCGAAAGGCCTGGTCGAGTCGCGCCCGAAGGTCGGGACACGCGCAATGCCACGGGCCAGCTGGAGCCTCATCGACCCCGACGTGCTCGCCTGGCAGGTGCAGGCCGGCCCGGACCCCGCATTCTTCGCCGACCTCGTCGAGGTGCGCGACTTCATCGAGCCGCGTGCCGCGGAGATCGCGGCGACCCGGGCGACCCCCGAGGAGCGCGCCGCCCTGCTTCGGCTCCAGGAGGAGCTCGAGGCGGCGGGCGCCGATTCGTCGACTTCGGTCCGCATCGACCTCGCCCTCCACGCGACGATCCTGCGCGCCACCCACAACCGGCTCCTGGCCCAGATGGCCGGGACGATCATCACGGCGCTCGGCGCCGGTCCCGTGGGACCGATCCGGGTCCCCGGCGGCCCGGCGAGGCTGAATCGTGCCCACCGGCTCGTCGTGGAGGCGATCGAACGCGCCGACCCGGCGGGGGCGCGCAACTGCATGGAGGCGCTCATCGCGTCGAGCGCGCGCGGCGCCGGGGGCGTCGTCGAACGGCGTCGAGCGACCGGGAGGCGCCCGTGATCCGACCGGGCCCGTCCTTCGGCTCCCTCGAGACGATCGCGCTCGACAACGACCGGGTGAGGATCGTGGTGGTCCCGGTGCTGGGCGCCCGCGTGATCTCGTTCGCCGACCGGTTCGCCGACCGCGAGTGGCTCGTCGCGGGTGATCCGCCGGCCGACCCGGCGGCATGGGCCGGACGAGACGCGGTGTACGGCGGCGACGTGGCGTTCGGCTGGGACGAATGCCTGCCGACGGTCGCGGCGTGCGCCGACCCGACCGATGCCGACGGCCCGTCCCTGCGGGACCACGGCGACCAGTGGGGCCGCCCGGCGGAGGTCGTGGCGAACGGCGACGTGCTCGTCGCGACCTGGAGGGGGATCGACTGGCCGTATCGGTTCATCCGGCGGCTTCGGCTCGACGGACCGCGCCTGGTCGCGGAGTACGAGCTGGAGAACCACGGCGAGCGCGAGCTGCCGATCCTCTGGTCGATGCACCCGCTTCTCGCCCTCGAGCCCGGCGCGCGCGTCGACGTGGAGGGCCTCGCCTCCGTGCGCGTGACCAAGGCGGAGGGCGTCCCGATCGGGCCGGTGCCGGGCCACGTTGCCTGGCCCGAGACGCCCGGCACCGACGGCCCGATGATCGCGCTCGACCTTGTTCGCGAACGCGGGGCCGGGACCGCCCTGAAGCTCTACGGCGGCTGGGAGCTCTACGGGAGCTGGGACTCGGTCAGCGGTGAGGGGCTGCCCGGCGTGGCGGCCGTGCGCCAGCCGGACGGGTCTGCGCTCGAGCTCACGTGGTACGCGCCCATCGCGCCGAACCTCGGCATCTGGCTCGACGACGGCGGCTGGCCGCCCGCTCCCGCGACACCCCGAACGCAGCACGCGCTCGAGCCGACGACGTCGCCGGACGACGACGTTGCCTCGGCCGTCGCGAACGGACGGGCGCTCATGGTGGCGCCGGCCGAGCGGGTCGCATGGTCGGCGACCTTCCGGGTTCGCGCGCCGGGGGAGCCGCGGGGGTAGGGCGGGGCAGGGGAGCGCGGCTGGGCGCCGCGGCCTTCGTGCCCGTCGCGTGCGTTCGATCCCGTCGCGTGCGTCCGGTCCCGCCGGCGCTCGATCCGGCCTGATTCCGCCAGCGCTCGGTCCCGCCGCCAGCGCTCGGTCCCGCCGCCAGCGCTCGGTCCCGCCGCCAGCGCTCGGTCCCGCCGCGTGCACCGGGTGACCACTGCGACCGGCGGGGCAGTCCCAATCGGCGTTTCGGTGCACCCCGTGACCGCAATGGCCGTTCAGCGGTCGCTTGGTCTGTCCTGTGACGCACGTTGGCCCCGCGCAGACCCGCCGCCGGTCGAAGTGCGCAATTCGTGCACGCGCTCGGCGCGCTTGCCCGCCCGGTGACTGTCCGGGTTCGTGAACTCGCAGGTAATCGAGCCTGTTCACCATGCAGGCATGGGATCACGCGAGAGTCAGGCCGATCGAGGCAGGCGTCGAGCGCGCGAGCTCCTCGTCGAGATCGGCCGTGAGGTCATGAACGCGCGAGTCGGGTCGGGGCTGAGCCAGGCTTCCGTGGCGCGAGCGGCGCGCACGTCGAGATCGTCGGTCAGTCGGATCGAGAGCGGCCGGGCGCCCCGGGCGTCGGTCGAGCGCCTCTCCACCGTGCTCGCGGCCGTCGGCCTGGACCTTGCGGTCCGCGCCTATCCCGCGGGTCCGCCGGTCCGGGACGCCGCCCACGTCCGGCTGCTGGCGCGCTTCCGAGAGCGGATCGGACCCGGATGGCGATGGCGACCCGAGGTCCCGATGGGGGCGTCCGGCGATCTCCGGGCGTGGGATGGGGTG
This sequence comes from uncultured Chloroflexia bacterium, assembly GCA_963850035.1. Taxonomy (GTDB): domain Bacteria; phylum Chloroflexota; class Limnocylindria; order Limnocylindrales; family CSP1-4; genus CTSoil-043. Next base: position 255,497 of record CAWKJP010000022.1, read on the forward strand.
CTCTTCCGGGATGGACGCGTCGTCGCGATCGAGGCCGAGACGCGCCTGCGCGACGTCCAGGCGCTGCTGCGGCGGGTGGCTGCCAAGCGCCGGGATGGTGCGGCCGATCGCCTCGTGCTCGTGGTGGCCGACACGCGGACGAACAGGGAGGTGGTGCACGCGGCGCGGCTCGAGTTCGTGGCCGCGTTCCCGGCCGATGCCCGGACCGCGTGGTCCGCGCTCGCCGCCGGCCGCTCACCTCCCGACGATGCGCTCCTGCTCGTATGAGGCAGACCGCGACGCCACGCGCGCCGTCCCACGCGCCGACGGGGACGGCGCGCCCGGGTCAGAGAGTCGGCCGCGCCGGCTCGGTGACGCCCGGGGCCGGGCGGTGGGGCGCGCGCAGGTCGAGCGGCGACAGGGCTGGAACGGGTCGCGGGCCCGCCGGCGGGGCGATCCGGGGCGGCAGCCCGGGCGCGCGGAGCGGCGCCACGCCGAGCGCCAGCGGTCCCGGGGCCGGGCGCGCCGCGCGCTCGCGAGCGGCAGCGATCCCGGTGACGACCCGGTATCCGGTCAGGAAGACGACGAGCGCCGTCGCTCCGACGTAGCTCCACCAGGCCCAGGCGGTGCCGCTGTCGCTCCCCGTGAGGATCCCGTGCGCCGTCGCGCCCGCGAACGAGAGGAACGTCACGTAGTGGAGCAGCCGCCAGGAGCGCTGCCCGATGCGCCGCCGCAGGTAGAAGCTGGCGAGCACCACCGCGACCAGGTAGAGCGTCAGCTGGCCGACCCCGACCCACAGGGGCCGGTACGGGGCGACGAACGGGACGAGCATGTCTGTGAACGAGAACGGGACCGACGCGTCGAGCCCGAGCAGGACGGCGTGGACGCCCGCCAGCCCGAGGCCGATCGCGGCAAGGTCCTGGTGCAGCGCGAACGAGACCGGCCGGTGGGCGACCGCGTCGAGGATCTTCGTCGAGAGGAGCAGCCCGTAGACCACCGACCCGGCGATCGCGAAGTAGGAGAGGAACGCCACGAGACGCGTCGCCACCCACGGCAGCCGGCCCGGAGCGACCTGGGCGAGGTCCGACAGCGACTGCACGGCGCGCGGCCCGGTCACGCCCACGACCGCGCCGACGACGACCATGAGGACCACCCAGAGCGTTCCGCGCTGGAGCGGGGAGAGGCCGCGGTACTTCATGCCAGCCACCGGATGGTCCGCGGGACCGCGAGAACGCGGCCGTCGGCTGCGAGCAGGATAGCCCCCAGCACCGGCGCGCGATCGAGCACATCCAGCGCCGCGACGAGACCGAGCACCACCGCCGTCTTCGCCCACGCCTCGGCGGCGCGAGCGGTGCCCGCGAGGACGGTGGCCTGGACGACGTCCGTCGCCGCCGGTCGCCCGGTCCGCGGGTCGATGAGGTGGTGGCGCTCCCCGTCGGGCGCGGTCCAGCGGTGGACGCTGATCCCGGAGGTCGCGAGGCCGTAGCGCGAACCGATCGGCGCTCCGGGGAGGAGGAAGACGGCGAGCTCCGCCCCAGGCATCCGGGGGTCGGCCACGCTGACCTCCCACGAATCACCGTCCGCGCTCCGGATGGCGATGTCGCCGTCGGCGTCGACGAGGGCGCCCGGATGCCCGTCGAGCAGCGCAAGTGCGCGGTCGGCGATCCAGCCCTTGGCCACGCCGTCGAGATCGAACGCGGTCCCGTGCTCGCGGTGGAGGATCGCGCTCCCGTGCCGTGACCGCTCCAGGCGCCAGGTCGGGCGCGGACCGCGACGCCTGGACGCTTCGGGCTGCGCGGGCGCGAGGGGCATCGGCGCCTCGGCCGCGAGGCGTTCACGGAGCAGCGTCGCGTCGACGATCCCCTCGCTCATCTCGGCGGCGTCCGCGGCCCATCGGAGGGCGGCGGCCAGCGTCGGCCGGATGGCCACGTCGAGCCGCGAATCGGCATTCGCACGCATCAGGTCGGACGCCGGGTCGTGCCGGGTCAGCCGTCCTGCCCACCCTCGCACGCGGCCTGCGACGCGCGCCGCATCCGCCTCGGCCGTCGGGACGTCTGCCGATCCGGCCACGGCCAGGTGGATGTCCAGCCCGCCGCCCATGGCGCGGGAGCGGTGGACGGCGCGCGGAAGCATGGTTGCCGAACCCCTCGCCTGCGATGCAACCGTCGTGACCGGGGCGGCTGTCACGCCGGCCACGTCCATCATGGCTTCGCGCCGGACTGGCGCGTCACCACGGCTGCCGGGACCGGGCGGGGCGCAGGCGTCGTCACGACGGTCGCGACGGCCGCGGTCGGCGCGGCCTGGCCCGGTTGCACGTAGACGTACCGCACGATCGTCTGGACCGCCGGGGGCGACACGGGGGCGGTCGCGGGGGGCGCTGCGACCGCCCCCGCGCCCGAAACGGCCGCGCTCCCGATCGCGGCGAGGAGCGCGGAGATCGTGGCGATCCCGCCTGCCGCGACCGCGAGCCGCGCCGTGGTGGGGTCGGGGCGCCGTGGCGCCTGGCGCGCGGCGGTGGGCTCAGGCCTGCCCGGCACGGGCCGCGGTGCTGGGAGAGCAGCCGGGCGCGTGGCCGCTGGTGCCACCGGAGGCGACGCGGCGGGAGACGCCGAGGCCGACGCGGGAAGGGATGGCGCCAGCTGCGCCGGCCCAGGCGGGGCAGAGATCGCCCGGGGCACCGGGTCGGTCCGGATTGTCACCTCAGTCGTCCCCTTCCTGCTCGCCGCCCTCGCCGCCCTCGCCGCCGGAGCCCGACTGCCGGGTCACCACGCGGGGAGCCGCCGTCGCCGCCACCGCGACCCGTGGCGCCACCGGCGCCGCGCTGGGGGAGGGAAGCTGGACGTACACGGTCTTGACGACGACCTGCGTCGGGGCGGGCTCGGTGGCGCTCGCGTCGGCGAGGGCAACCGGCGCGGCCGGGGCGGGCGGGCCGCCGAGCCCGAGGAACGCGACCGCCAGCGTGCCGGCGGTCGCGAGGAGCCCGGTGAGGAGGCCGGGGCGGCTCACGCCTGCGGGGCGGCGCACCTCGGGGCGCCGGACACCCGGCGTGTCGGTTGGTGGAATGGGCATCGTGGACGGCTCCGTGGTGATGATCGGCCTGAGAGCCCGCGACCTGGCGACGCTCCGGAACGGGCTGCTGGCTCGGGATGACCGGTCCATCCTCGCCCGGCCCGATGATCGCGGCCTGTGGGGCGGATGTGCGTTCTCACAGGAATGCCGTTCGGCCGTTGACGCGGTCGCCCCGGACCCGGAGGATGCCCGCCATGCGCATCCTGCTGGTCGAAGACGAACCGAAGATGGCGGAGCTGATCCGGCGGGTCCTCGTGGCCGAGCGGCACGTCGTCGATCGGGCCGGCGACGCCGTGGGCGCGCTCAGCCTCGCCACCGCGTCCGAGGCAGTCCCGTACGACGTCCTCATCCTCGACCGGATGCTCCCGGACCTCGATGGGCTGGACCTGCTGCGGCTCCTGCGGACGCGCGGAGTCCGGACGCCGGCACTCATGCTCACCGCGCTCGGCGGCGTGGACGACCGGGTGGCCGGCCTCGACGCGGGCGCGGACGACTACCTGGCCAAGCCGTTCGCGTTTGCGGAGCTGCTGGCACGGGTGCGCGCCCTCGGCCGGCGCGCGACCGCGCTCCCGGCGGCGCACCTCGTGGCGGGGGACCTGGAGCTCGACGAGGAGCGCCACGTGGCGCGCGTGGGCGAGCGGAACGCCGACCTCTCCGCCCGCGAGTTCGCACTGCTGGCCTACCTGATCCGCAATGCTGGCCGCGTCGTGACACGCCAGCAGGTGCTCGACGCCGTGTGGGGCGCGGAGCCCGACGTCTACTCGAACGTCGTCGACCTGTACGTCTCGTACGTGCGGCGGAAGCTCGAGGAGCTGGGCAGCGTGACCGGCATCCGCACGGTGCGCGGCGTCGGGTACGCCCTCCGGACGGACCCGTGATCGCGAGCGTCGCGTGACCGATCGCGCGCCGGCCAGCCGACTCGTGGCGTCGACGCGCCGGCGACTGGCCGCCATGACGCTCCTCCTCGTCGGCGCGCTCGTCCTCGCGATCGGGGCCGCGACCGCGTTCATCGCGACGACGGCGCTCGACCAGGACGTGGACCACGTCCTCGAGCAGTCGGCTGCCGCCGAGACACAGCGGCTCGGTGGCGAGCTGCCCTCGGCCACGGGCGACGAGGGGGACGAGCGACCGCCCGAGGCGTCGGACACGTTCTTCCTGGTCCTCGATCCGAACGGGGTCCTCGTCTCGAACCCGTCGAGCATCCCGCGCCAGGGTCTTCCGGACGTGACGGCGGTCGCGTCGGCCCGTGCGAACGGCCGGGACCTGCGGACGGTCACGGACGGGACGGTGCCGATCCGCCTGCTCACGCTCCCGATCGGCAGCGCCGCACATCCCGCGGGCTGGCTGGAGGCCGGGTTCGTGCTCACGCTGCACGAGGTCCAGTCCCGCACGCTCGTCCTCGCGGTGGCCCTGGTCGGTCTCGTCGGGCTGGCCGGCGCGGCGCTCGTGACCCTCTTCGTGACCGGCCGAGCCCTGGTCCCGATCCGTGCCGCATTTGCGACGGAGCGGCAATTCGTGGCGGACGCCTCGCACGAGATCCGGACGCCCGCCGCGATCATCCGGGCGTCTGCCGAGGTCCTGGAGCGCGAAGGGCTCGTCGTGGAGGAGGGCCGGCCGCTCGTCGCGGACATCGTGGCGGAATCGGACCGGCTCGGCGGCCTCGTCGACGACCTGCTCGCGCTCGCGGCATCCGAGCGCGGAACGCTCTCCATGGAGCGGCGCCCGATCGACCTCGCGGAGGTCGCCCGCGACACCGTTCGCCGCGCGGGCCCCCTGGCGGCGGAGCGCGGGATCGCCCTGGTCGGGCCGCCCGAGGATGGGGTCGCCCTTCCCGTCGTCGGCGATGCGAACCGGCTCGTCCAGCTGTTGCTGGTCCTCGTCGACAACGCGTTCGGGCACTCGCCGGAGGGCGGCCGCGTCACCGTGACCGCGGCGGCGGCCGGCGGGCGGGAGGCTGCGGTGAACGTCGACGACGAGGGCCCCGGGGTTCCGGGCGACGCCAGGGAGGCGATCTTCGAGCCGTTCGCCCGGCTCCCGGGCTCTCGGACGCGGGCGGATTCCGGAAGCGGGCTGGGCCTCGCGATCGCACGCCGGCTCGCCGAGATGCACGGCGGGACGCTCGTTGCCACGGACGCGCCGGGCGGGGGCGCTCGGTTCGTGCTCACGCTGCCTGCCGGATCGTCGGCCGCGGCCCGTCCCGCCCGGAACGGCTAGGATCTGCGAAACAAACCGACCAGTCGGTCGGTTTTGCCGGAGGGCGGGGCGACGCCACCAATGGGCGATGAGAAGCGTGCGGGTGCGCAGGCCGAGAAGAGCCGCACGCGCCGCGAGCAGATCCTGGACGCTGCATTCAACACGTTCGCCCGCCGCGGCTACCGGGACACGGCGATGGATGAGATCGCGGCGGCAGCCGAGACCAGCAAGGGTGGCGTCTACTTCCACTTCGCCACGAAGGAGGCGATCTTCCGGGAGCTGATGCGCTCGACGGCCGACCGCCTCGCGGCCAAGGTCGAACGGGCGGTCGCCGCCGAGAGCGACCCGATCGCGAAGGCGGACGCGGCGCTCCGGACCGTGTTCGGCACGTTCGCGGGCCACCGCACGATGGCCCGGCTCCTCTTCCTCGATGCGCTCGGCGCCGGCCGCGCTTTCAACGACGAGACGAACGCCCTCCACGAGCGGTTTGCCCGGATGATCGCGGGCCACCTCGACCAGGCAGTCGCGGAGGGCGCCATCCCGCCGCTCGACACGCAGCTGACCGGTGTCGCCTGGTTCGGGGCGCTCAACGAGGTCGTGGCGCGCTGGCTGATGGCCGAGGAGCCGGGTCGGCTGGAGGAGGCGTACCCGCCGCTGCGCGCGCTCCTCCTGCGCAGCGCCGGCGTGCCGGAGGCGCGAATCGCAGCCACGGGAGCATCCCGGTGACCGTGGTCGAGCGGGCCGGCGCGGCTCCCCGCGCGGATGTGGCGGCGGCGCCCGCACGACCCGCGCACCCGCCGGCTTCCGCCGGACTGCGGGCGTGGACCCGGCCGAGCGCGGCGGTCGATCCGATCACGCTCTTCGCTGCGGCCCGCGAGGACGACCTCGAGGCGGCGCTCTGGCTGCAGCCGTCGGCCGGGTTCGCCCTCGTGGGGATCGGGCGGGCATGGTCGGTGGAGCCGGCGGGCGCCGATCGATTTGCGCGCGCCGCGTCCGCGTGGCGCGGCCGCCTCGCGGACGCGGCCATCGACCTCCCGGCCGGCTCGCCCCGCGGCGTCGGGCCAGTCCTCCTCGGCGGCCTCGGCTTCACGGGCGCCGTGCCGGCCCTCGACGACCGGTGGGGTCCATTCGGGGCGGCCTCCCTCGTCCTGCCCGCACTGACCGTCGCCCGCGTCGATGGAGCGACGTTCGCGACGTTCGCGGCGACTGGGGGCCCGGACTCCCGGGACCCGCGAGCGGCGGAACGAGGCTGGGATGCCCTGGTCGCCCGCGCGGCCGCCCTGAGCCCGGCGAGCGGCGCCGTGGTGGCGCGGCCCGCGGACCTCCCCCTCGCACGGCTCGCCGAGCGACCCGACCGGGCCGCCTGGGATCGCCTCGTGGGCCTGTTCGCCGGCGCCGTGGGTCGCGGCCGGCTCGACAAGGTCGTCCTGGCGCGCCGTGTCGACCTCCGGTCCCCGGTGGAGATCGACGTCGAGAACGCCCTGCGGCGCCTGGCCGCGGGAGCCCCGGAGAGCACCATCTACGCGTTCGTGCGCGGCGGCCGGACGTTCCTCGGCGCGACCCCGGAGCGGCTCGTTCGAACGGCCGGGCGCGACTTCGAGACCGTCGCGATCGCCGGCTCCGCGGCGCGCGGGATGACGGCGGCAGCGGACGCCGCCCTGGCCGCGGCGCTCCTCGCGAGCGAGAAGGAGCGCGAGGAGCATGCAGTCGTGGTCGAGATGCTGCGCGCCAGCCTGGCGCCCCTTGCCGAGACGCTCGAGGTCGGCGCGACGCCCGGGATCCTGCCGCTCCGCGACGTCCAGCACCTCGTGACGGTCGTCCGCGGCCGGCTGCGCGAGGAGGCGGGGCTCCTCGGCCTCGGCGAGCGGCTCCATCCCACCCCGGCCGTCGGCGGCGAGCCGCGCGAGCTTGCCCTCGAGATGATCGCCGAGCACGAAGGGATCGAGCGCGGCTGGTATGCCGGCCCCATCGGCTGGCTCGGCGCCGACGGGGATGGCGAGCTGATGGTCGCCCTGCGCTGCGGGCTCATCGCCGGCCGTGACGCCGCGCTCTTCGCGGGATGCGGCATCGTGGCCGACTCGGACCCGGCCCGGGAGTGGGAGGAGTCGCGCATGAAGCTGCGGCCGATCGTCTCCGCGCTGGGCCGCGAGCCGGAGCCGGCCCCATGACGAACCCCGTCCCCGCGGGAACGACCGACGCCGTCGCGCTCCGGGCATTCGTGGACGAGCTGGTGCGGGCGGGCATGCACAGCGTTGTCGTCTGCCCCGGATCGCGCTCGACGCCGCTCGCGCTCGCGCTGCGCCTGCACCCGGGGATGGAGGTTCGCGTCCTGACCGACGAGCGTGCGGCCGGCTTCTTCGCGCTGGGCCTGGCCCGCGCATCGCGGCGCGTGACCGGAGTCCTCGTCACCTCCGGCACCGCGGCCGCCAACCTGCTGCCGGCCGCCGTCGAGGCCACGCTCGGGCGCGTGCCCCTGGTCCTCCTCACGGCGGATCGGCCGCCCGAGCTGCGGGACCGGGGCGCGCCACAGACGATCGACCAGGGCAGGCTGTTCGGCGTCCACGCGAAATGGGACGTGGAGCTTCCCCTCCTGGACGGGACGTCCGAGACGCGCCGCCACGTCCGCTCGATCGCCGGCCGGGCGGTCGCGATGGCCGGCGCCGGACCCGCGGGCGTCGTCCACCTCAACCTCCCGTTCCGCGAGCCGCTCGTCCCCGACGGCGACCTTCGTCCGCATCCGTCGGCGGTCGACGAGCCGTCCCGACCGTTCACGGACGTCGTGACCGGGCTGCGCACGCTCGGCCCGGCGGCGGTCGCGGACCTCGCGGGGCGCCTCGCCGGTGCCCGGCACGGGCTGATCGTGGCCGGGCCGCAGGACGATCCCGCGCTGCCGGCCGCGCTGGCCCGGCTTGCGGACGCGTCCGGCTTCCCGATCCTGGCCGATCCGCTCTCGGGCGCACGCTGCGGCCCGCACGATCGCTCGCACGTGATCGCCCGCGCCGACCTCCTCTGCCGGCCGGGAGCCTGGCGCGATGCGCACCTGCCCGACCTCGTGGTCCGCTTCGGGGCGACCCCCACCTCGAAGCCGCTCCTCGGGCTGCTCTCGGACGTGGCGCCCGATCAGCTCGTCATCGACGGCGACGCGGGCTATCGCGAGCCGGCGATCCTGCCGACGACGTTCGTCCACGCGGACGCCGCGCGCACCGCGGACGCGCTGGCCGATGCGATCGTGGGCGCGGCCGCCCCTGGCGCCGCTGCGACGGCCGCCGGGACGGCGGCCGAGAGAACCGCCTGGCGGGAGGGCTGGCTGGCGGCGGACCGCGCAGCGGACGCCGCGCTCCGAGCCTGGCTGGCCGGCGTCGAGTCGCGCGGCGAGGCGTTCGAGGGGGCGCCGTTCGCCCACCTCGGCGAGCTGCTCCCGGACGGCGCCCTCCTCTGGGCGGGCAGCTCCATGCCGGTCCGCGATCTCGACGCATGGCTGCCGGCAGGCGATCGCGCGATCCGCCCGCTCGCGAACCGTGGCGCCAACGGGATCGACGGCGTGGTCTCCTCCGCGCTCGGCGCCGCGGCCGCCGGCGTCGGTCACGTCGCCCTCGTGGTTGGGGACGTCTCGTTCCTCCACGACCTGAACGCGCTGGCAGCGGCGAAGCGACACGGGCTCTCGGCCACGATCGTCCTGGTCGACAACGACGGGGGCGGGATCTTCTCGTTCCTGCCCCAGGCGCGGACGGACGACCCCGGCGCCGGCCTGCCCGAGCACTACGAGGAGCTCTTCGGGACCCCGCACGGGATCGATTTCGGGCCGATCGTGGAAGCGCTGGGCGGGACCTACCGGCCGGTCGGGGCCCTCGGCCTTCGGACCGCGCTCGCCGAGAGCCTGGTCGCGACCGGCATCAGCGTGCTGGAGCTTCGCACCGACCGCGGCCGGAACGTCGAGCTGCACGCGGAGGCCGCGGTGGCCGTCGCAACCGCCCTCGCGGAGCTCGGCGCGTGAGCGGCATGCCGCGGACGGTCGAGATGGAGATCGACGGGCTGCGATGGTCCGTCCGGGTGGCCGGATCCGGCCCGGCGCTCCTCCTCCTGCACGGGTTCACCGGCAGCGGGCGGACCTGGGAAGGCAGCGGGTCGGCGCCCTCAGCGCCCGGGCGACCCGGGGCTGCGCCGGACGACGCCGCACCCACGAGCCTTGCCGACGAGGCGGTCCGCGCGGGTTTCGCGGCGATCGCGCCCGACCTGCCCGGTCATGGGCGCACGGCGTGGCAGGTGGCCGAGCCCGCCCGTTCCGCGGCGGCGAGCGTCCCTGCGCCGGGATCCGTGGAGGGGATCGCCGACGTCCTGCCGCGCCTCCTCGATGCGCTCGGGCATGATCGAGCCGGCGTGGTGGGCTATTCGATGGGCGCGCGCGTCGCGCTCCGGCTCGCGATCGCGCACCCGGCGTTCGTCACGCGGCTCGTCCTGGAGGCGCCATCGGCCGGCATCGCCGATCCGGCCGAGCGGTCGGCGCGCCGGGACGCGGACGAGGCGCTCGCCGCGAGCCTCGAGCGCGACGGGATCGCGCCGTTCGTCGATGCATGGGAGCGCATGCCGGTGCTCGCCGGAGAGGCGCGCGCGTCGGCCGACGCCCGGGCCGCGCTTCGAGCGAACCGGCTCGAGCACGATCCGGCGGGCCTCGCGGCCAGCCTCCGCACCGCGGGGCAGGGGACGATGGAGGCGCTCCGGGACCGGCTCGGCGAGGTCTCCGCGCCGACCCTCGTGATCGTCGGGGCCGACGACCCGGCTCGGCAGCGCGCCGAGGCAGTGGCGGAGGGCATCCCCGGCGCCCGGCTGGCGCGCGTCCCGGGTGCCGGCCATGCCCCGCACCTGGAGGCTCCGGCCGCCTTCATCCGCCTCGTCCTCGACTTCGTCACAGAGGAGCGCGTCGCATGACCGAACCCGTCACGTGGACCCGTGCCGCGGAGTACCACGACATCCGCTACGAGCATTCCGGCACGGGGATCGCCAAGATCACCATCGACCGGCCCGAGGTCCGCAACGCGTTCCGCCCCGAGACCGTCGTCGAGATGATCGACGCATTCGCGCGGATCCGGGACGACCCGACGATCGGCTGCGCGCTGCTCACCGGGGCGGGCGACGTCGCGTTCTGCTCGGGCGGCGACCAGAACGCCAAGAGCCCGGCCGGCGGCTACGTCGGCGGCGACGGCCTGGCCCGGCTCAACGTGCTCGACCTCCAGCGCCAGATCCGCTCGCTCCCGATCCCGGTGATCGCGCTCGTCAACGGCTTCGCCATCGGCGGCGGCCAGGTGCTCCACGTCGTGTGCGACCTGACGATCGCGAGCGACAACGCCGTCTTCGGCCAGGTGGGCCCGCGCGTCGGCAGCTTCGACGCCGGGTTCGGGATCGGCCTCCTGGCGCGGCTCGTGGGCGACAAGAAGGCGAAAGAGATCTGGTTCCTGTGCCGCCGCTACTCGGCCGCGGATGCGCTCGCGATGGGCCTGGTCAACGCGGTGGTGCCGCTCGCGGACCTCGAGGCCGAAGGCGTCCGCTGGGCGGCCGAGATCCTCGCGATGAGCCCCACCGCGATCCGCTTCCTCAAGTCGGCGTTCCTGGTGGCAACCGACGGGCTCGCCGGTCTCCAGGAGTTCGCGGGCAACGCGACGGGCCTCTTCTACACGACCGACGAGGCGCACGAGGGCTCGCGCGCGTTCCTCGACAAGCGCGATCCGGACTACTCGAAGTACCCGCGCCGACCGTGACGTCCGTCGCCGCTCGCCCCTCCGCGCTCCGGACCTGGCTCCTTGCCATCCGCCCGGCTACGCTCCCGGCAGCGGCAAGCGGCGTGGTCGTCGGGCTCGGCGCCGCACTGGCCGCGGGTGCCCCGTTCCGACCCGACACGGCGCTCGGCTGCCTCGCGGTGGCGCTCCTCCTGCAGGTCGTCGCGAACATGGCGAACGACCTGTCCGACTTCCGGCACGGCGCCGACACCCCGGACCGTGCGGGCCCGACTCGCGTCGCGTCCGCGGGGCTCGTCACCGAGCGCCAGCTGGAGGTCGCCATCGGCCTGACGATCGGCCTGGCGGCGCTGGTCGGCCTGTGGCTGGCCTGGGTGGGCGGGCCGGCGATCGTGGGGCTCGGCGCGCTCGCGATCGTGGCCGCGCTTGCCTACACGGGCGGGCCATGGCCGTACGGGTACCGTGGCCTGGGCGAGGTTTTCGTGTTCGTCTTCTTCGGCCTCGTCGCGGTCGTCGGGACGGCGTACCTGCAGGCGCTCCGGTTCGAGCCGGTGTTCGCGGTCGCCGCGATCCCGGTGGGCGCCCTGACGACCGGGATCCTCGTCGTGAACAACCTGCGCGACATCCCGACCGACCGGGCGGCCGGCAAGCGGACGCTGGCCGTGATGATCGGCCGGCGCGCGACGGCCGCCGAGTACGCGCTCCTGCTCGCAGCCGCGTTCGCCGTGCCGATCGTCCTCCTGCTCGCGGGCTTCGGGATCCTGCAGCTGCTGCCGCTGGCGTCCGCGCCGCTCGTCGTCCCGCTCCTGCGGACAGTTCGCGACTTCCGGGAGCCGCGGCAGCTCAACCCGGTCCTGAAGGGCACTGCGCGGCTCGACCTTGCGTTCGGGTTGCTCTTCGCGGCCGCCCTCGCCCTGCGAGGATGGCCGGCATGATCGACCTGCGCACCTCGCTCCAGGCGGTCCCGGTCACCGGCCTCACGGCGGTCCGCGTCCGCGTCCCGTTCCGACGGCCATTCGCCACCGCGACGGGCATGTGGCTCCATCGCGAGGCGTGGATCCTGTTCGTGGCGGGCCCGGACGGCCGGATCGGCGTCGGGGAGGCCGTCCTGGAGCCGGACGCCACCGAGGTCGAGGAGACGATCCTGGCGCGGCTGGTCCGCGAGGCCGCCGACCGCGCCCAGGCGGGCGACGTGCCCGACGCCGAGGAGCTGGAGCTGCTCGGAACGCCGGGTCGCGCCTTTCGCGCCGCGATCGACGCGGCCCGTCTCGACCTGCTGCCGGCCGAGGGCCACGGCGTCGATGCCGCGGGGGCCGCCGGCGGGGAGGTCGCACCGCTCCCGGCCTCGATCGACGCGGTCCCACCGGTCCCCGGGGCGACCCGTCCCGGCGTTCCCGTCAACGGCACGATCGGATTCGGCGGCCCCGCCGCCGGCGCGGAGGCGGCGCTCCAGGCGATGGAGGCGGGCTTCACGACTCTCAAGCTCAAGGCGGGCGTCGAGCGCGAGACCCTCGACCTCGTGGCGCGCGTCCGGGCGATCCGGACGGCGGTCGGCCCCGACATCCGCCTCCGCCTGGATGTGAACGGTGCCTGGGACCTGCCGACCGCGGAGGAGCGGCTCGAGGCCGTCGCGCGCTTCGCGATCGAGTACGTCGAGCAGCCCCTTCCCGCGGACGACGGGGCCGGCGCGGCCGAGCTGCGGCGCCGCGTCGCGGTCCCGATCGCGGCTGACGAGGCCGCCGCATCGATCGTCGCCGTGCGACGCCTGCTCGCCGAAGGCGCGGCCGACGTGCTCGTGGTGAAGCCGGCCCGCGTCGGCGGCCCCGTCGCCGTCGCGGAGATCGCGCTGGCCGCCGCGGCGCTCGGCGTGCCGGTTGTCGTCAGCACGCTGTTCGAGACCGGCATCGGCATCTCCGCGGCGCTGCGCGCGAGCTTCGGGCTCCCATCCGTCCGGGGACCTCGGTTCGCGGCCCCGCTCGCGCACGGCCTGGCGACCTTCGGGCTGCTTGAGCATGACCTGCTCGAAGAGCCGCTGATCGTCGAGGATGGCTGGATGCGCGCGCCTGGCGGAGCCGGGACGGGCGGCCTCGGAGTACGCGTGAGCCGCCCCGCGGTGGCGCGCTTCGCCGCGGAGTTCATCGAGGCGACGCCGTGAGCACCTCGATGATCCTGCCGCTCGCGCTCCGCGCCCACGCGTCCGCGACGCCCGACGCGACCGCGGTCGTGGAGCCGGGTCGACCCTGGACCTTCGCCGCGCTCGACGCACACGCCGACGCCCAGGCGGCCGGCCTGATCGCCGCCGGCATCAGGCCCGGTGATCGGGTCGCACTGCTCGCCGCGCCGTCGGCGAGCGCGGTCGCGCTGCTCGCCGCGTCGGGCCGGGTCGGGGCATGCGTGGCGCCGCTCGGGACGACGCTGACCGGGCCCGAGCTGGCCGCCGCCGGGGTGGTGATCGGGCCGCGACTGGTCGTGCACGACGCCGAGCATCTCGAGCAGGCGCGCGCGCTCGGCGTTCCCACCGTTCTGCTCGACGCCGTCGGCGCAGTCGGCGCAGTCGGCGCAGGCAAGGCGGCCCCCGCGCCCGCGTTCGATCCGGAGGCGCCCGCCGTTGCCATCCTGACGTCCGGCACGACCGGCCGGCCGAAGGCCGCCCTGCTGTCGCAGGCCGCGATGGCCGCGAGCGCGGCCGCGTGGTCCGCGGGGCTGCCGGACGCCACGGGCTGGGTGCTCTGCCTGGGCCTTGCCCACGTTGCCGGGCTTGGCGTGGCATGGCGCGCGATCGGAGCCGGCCTGCCCCTCAGCGTGATCCCGACGTTCGATGCCGCTCGCGTGCTCGAAGTCCTGCGGCATCGGCCGGCGAGCCACGTCTCTCTCGTCCCGACGCAGCTCGTGCGGCTCCTCGACGCGGTCGACCGCGAGGCGCCGAGGCCGAGGCACGCGAACCTGCGTGCCGTGCTGCTGGGCGGCGCGCCGGTCCCGCCGGACCTCGTGACCCGGGCGCTGGCAGCGGGCTGGCCGGTGGTGCCCACCTACGGCCTCACGGAGGCGGGCTCGGGCGTGTCTGCCCTGGCGACCGGCGACATCGGTGCGCATCCCGGGTCCGCGGGGCGCCCGTTGCCCGGCGTCGGGGTCCGGATCGCCGACCCGGCTTCGGACGGCACGGGAGAGATCCAGGTTTGCACCCGGGCCGCCTTCTCGGCCTACCTCGGCCGGCCCGATGCGACGGCCGCCGCGTTCGAGGCGGATGGGTGGCTCCGCACCGGCGACGCGGGCCGGATGGACGCGGAGGGCTTCCTGCACGTGCTCGATCGACGCGACGACCTGATCGTGTCGGGCGGCGAGAACGTGTTCCCGGCCGAGGTGGAGACCGTGATCGCCGAGCACCCGGGGATCGCCGAGGCCGGCGTCGCCGGCCGGCCGGACCCGATCTGGGGCGCCGTCCCGGTCGCGACGGTCGTGGTGCGACCGGGTGCTCCGGCGCCGCAGGATGCTGAGCTCCGGGCGTTCTGCCGCGCGCGCCTCGCCCCGTACAAGGTCCCGGTCGAGTTCATCGTCGTCGCGTCCCTCCCGCGGACGGCGTCGGGCAAGCTCCGGCGCTCGGAGCTGCGCGCGGGCCTTGCGGTCCCCGCGCCGGCCGTCCCCCCGGGGACCGGTGATCGGGCCACGCCAGACGCGGCAATTGCCGCCGACGCGTCCTCGCCGGACGATGCACCGCCCGCCGACGCGTCCTCGCCGGACGAGCCATCGCTGGCGAACGAGCCGTCCTCGCCGGACGAGCCGTCGCTGCCGGGCAAGGCGCCATCACCCGACGTCGCGTCGCCGGAGGGCACGTCCGCATGACCGGTGCGTCGATGCGCACGCTCACCGCGGCCGACGGGACGACGCTGGCCTATCGCGCGTTCGCCGCCGCGCACGGGTTCGCGGATGGAGTCCCGATCGTCCTCCTCCACGCGACGCTCTCCGCGTCCGTCCAGCTGGCGGGGATCGCGCGGCTGCTCGTGGCTCGCGGACCCGTCCTCGCCCTCGACCGGCGGGGGAGCGGGGACAGCGTCGTTGCGACGCCGCGGCCGCTCGACGTGGCGGTCCATGTCGCCGATGTCGTCGCGCTCCTCGACGCGGAGGACGTCGACGCGGCGATCCTCGTCGGGCACAGCTTCGGCGGGGTCGTCGCGCTCGAGGCGGCCGCTCGGCTCCCGGGCCGTGTCCGCGCGGTCGTCGCCTGGGAGCCGCCATACGGACCGCTGGCCGACCAGGCAACCCGGGTCGCGTTCGCGGCCGTCGGGACCGCCACGCAGCGGGCCTACGCGGACGGCCAGGGCGCCGCCGCGGCGGCCGCGTTCCTCGACGGGGTCGCGGGGGCGGGAGCCTGGGCGGCGCTGTCGGCGCGGGCCCGCACTTTCCTCTCGGCGCAGGGGGCCGGGGCGTTCGCGGACGCCTCGCTGTCCGGGCTCGATCCCGCGGGCCTGGCCCGGATCGCCGCCCCCGTGACGATCCTCACCGGGGACGGCCAGCGAGGCGTTCTACGGGCCGATCGCCCGCGCGTTGGTCGAATCGATCCCCGGGGCGCGTCTCGTGGCCATCGACGGGCTCCGCCATCCCGCCCCGATCACCGACCCCGAGCTCGTGGCGGCCGCTGTGCTCGAGTCGATCGGGCAGGCGGCAGTGCCGGACGGCCTGGAGGTCGGCCGGTGACGAAGCGCCACGCCGGCCTTCCATCGGGCCGCGCGACCGAACGGGGCAACGCCGCGCCGAGCAGCGAGGTCAGCTCGATGTTCGACGGGATCTCGCGCGTCTACGACCCGATGAACCTCGTGATCAGCGCATTCCAGGAGCCCCGCTGGCGGCGACGGGCCGTGGCGCTGGCAGGGCTCGGCCCGGGCGGCCGCGCCATCGACGTCGCGACCGGCACGGGAAAGGTGGCGGCCGACCTCCACCGCGTGACCCAGCCGGGGGGCGAGGTGCTGGGCGTCGACATCAGCCCCGGAATGATCTCGGTGGCGGGCGCCGGTTCGATGGTCGGCCCGGGCTGACGTTCGTCGTCGGTGACGCGCTTGCGTTGCCTGCGCCCGACGCGTCGTTCGACGCCGCCACGATCGCGTTCGGGATGCGGAATCTGCCCGACTATCGCCGCGGCTTCGCCGAGATGCGCCGCGTCGTGCGCCCGGGCGGGCGCGTCGTCTGCCTCGAGATCGCGCGGCCGAGGAGCCGGCTCGCACGGATCCTGCGGACCTGGTTCGACGGGATTGTGCCGATCATGGGCCGCGTGGCCGGGCAGGGCGGCGCGTACGCGTACCTCGTCCGCAGCGTCCGGAGCTACCCGGCGCCGGAGATCATCGCCGGCATCATGCGCGAGGCCGGCCTTGTCGACGTGACGTGGACCGGCATGTCCGGTGGGATCGTCACGCTACACGTGGGGACGGTGCCGCCGGCGCAGTGAGCGGGAGGAAGTGCCGTCTCCCGCGTTCGAGCCGCCGGAATCATCGGCTGAGCCGATCGCTGAATGCTTCCCCGTGCTTGGAAACGCGGCTATCCACGGCTTCTGGCGCGAATCCACCCTCGGTGGCAACGATTCTGATCGGGTCAGCCGATCGCGGTTGCGCGGCCACGCGGACCGGCCGCCGGCTCAGTACCAGGGCCAGGGCACCGCGGGCCAATCCGGGTGCGGGTGGGGGAACGTCCGCGCGCCCAAGAGCTCGTCGAGCCGCGCCCGGGCCTCCTCGATCTCGGCCTCGTCCAGGTGCTCCTCGAGCGACGCGGCAAGCGTCCCGCCGGCTGCAAGCTTCGGGCGGAGCGCGGCGAGGACCAGCAGCTCCCGCGGGGCGATCAGCGTGCCCTGCCAGTTCCAGAGGACCGTGCGCAGCTTCGGGTCGACATTGAAGGTGACCCCGTGGTCGACGCCCTGGATCAGGCCGTCGGGGCGGACGAGCAGGTGGCCGCCCTTCCGGTCGGCGTTGTTGACGACCGCGTCGAAGAGGGCGATCCGTCGAAGGCGTGGGTCGCCCGACTGGAGAAGGGCCAGGATGTCCACGTCGTCGCGGGTCTCGACCCAGAGCTGGAGCATCCCCGGGCCGAGCGGGCCCTCCTCCCGGAAGACCGTCGGCGGGACGATCTGCCAGCCCGTCGTCTCCGAGACGGCGTGCGCCGCGACCTCGCGATGGGCAAGCGTGGCCTCCGGGAAGTCCCACAGCGGTCGCTCGCCGCGGATCGGCTTGTAGACGGCTCCGGCCGTGATCACGCCGCGGTCGGGGACGTCGCCGGTGATCGTGACGAGCAGGGTCGTGTTCGACGCCTGGACGAGCCGGCCGACGATCGCGAGGTCGCCCTCCCGCAGGAACGGGAGCGCGAGCGCAGGCGGAAGGTCGACCGCCGGCGGAAGGTCGGGCCCGTCCCCGGACGCATCCTCGGACGGATCCTCGGGCCCGTCCCCAGACGCATCGTCCGCAGACGCATCGTCCGCACGACGCATCGTCCGCCGACGCATCGGTCGGCCCCGAGGTCCCGGGTGCCGCGGCATCGCCGTCGGCCACGTCACGATGCCCCATCCACGCCGGCTCGTCCGGCCCGTCCATCCCGGGGCTGCTCAGTGCACGTAGCCGTTCTTGCGCGGGCAGATGTGTCCCGTGGGATCCAGGGGCTGGCCGCAGAACGGGCAGGGAGGCCGGCCGGCGGCGACGGTTCGCAGCGAACGCTCGACGAACGCCCTGGCGGTGAGCGGCGTCAGGCGGACGCGCACGAGATCAGGACCGTCGGGATCGCTGTCGTCGATCTCGAGCATCGCGGGCTCGTCCGCGTCCTCATCCGCGTCCTCGTCCGCGTCATCGTCGTCGTCGGGCTCGTCGTCCGCATCCTCGTCGTCGTCCTCTTCGACCTCCTCCTGTGCACGCGCCTCGATGACGACCTGCTCGTGCTCCGGGTCCCAGCCCAGCGTCATGGTCCCGACGCGGAACGCCTCGACGAGGGGCTCGCCGAGGGGCGACGTGTCGTCGTCGGACGGCGCGAGCGCCTCCGGGACCGGCACGCCCCGGCGGCCGATCTCGGCGAGGAGCAGCGCGAGGCGCTCGGCGAGCACCTGGACCTGGACCTTCTCCAGCACGACGGACACGAGGGCGCTGCCCTTGCGAGCCTGCAGGAAGAACGTGCGGCTGCCGGGCAGGCCGACGGTGCCCGCGACGAAACGGTCCGGGACTCCGAAGTCATAGATGCGACGTGGCACGAGGGCCCTCCGGGCGAGCTGGATGTGATGGCGACTCTATCGCGGTCTCGGCGGGACTGCCGATGACGTCCCGTGGTCCGTCGTCGTGCGCGCCGACCCGCCCCCCGTCCAGCGTGGCTACCGAGACCGGCGGCGCCGCGAGGGCGGCCCGGGAGCCAGCGCCTCGACGCCCCCGCCGGAGTCGTTGACCCGGATCACCGACGTCCGGAGGGGCGTGTACTGGATCACCGACATCGATGCCGGGTCGACCATGATCCGCTGGTAGCCGTCGAGATGGAGCCCCAGCGCGTCGGCGATGAGGGCCTTGATGACGTCGGCATGGCTCACGAGCGCGTACGTCGCGTCCGGCCCGAGTCGCTCGTTCCAATCCCGGACGGCCTCGGCCGCCCGCGCAGCCATGGCGGCGAGCCCTTCGCCATCGGGGAACACGGCGGCCGACGGATGGGCCTGGACGACCTTCCAGAGCGGATCCTTCGTGAGCTCCTTGAACGGTCGGCCCGTCCAGCTGCCGTAGTGGACCTCCCCGAGCCGCTCGTCCACGTGGAGCGGTGGCGCGGGCTCGCGGCCGGCCAGGACCGCCTCGGCGGTCTCGCGGCAACGTTCCAGCGGGGACGAGACGATCGCCGCGAGGGGCACGCCGCGCACCCGCTCGCCGAGCGACGCGACCTGGGCGCGGCCGCGATCGTCGAGGTGGAGCCCCGGCGTCCAGCCGCTCAGGATGGGTCCGGTGAGGGCGGTCAGCCCGTGGCGGAGGAGGAGGACGGTGGTCACGCGGACAGCGGAGCGTCGGCTGTCGACGCCTCCACACCGGACGCATGCGCCGGCTCATCGACCGCTGCTCCGAGGTCGCCGGCCGACTCCGGCGTGCCATCACCGGCGACCGGCGCGGCGTCGCCGTTCGGTGCCGGGTCGCTGCTCGCAGCCGGCGGGATCGCCTCGCCGTCGAGGTCTTCGCCGCTCCACGAGGCGTCCGGGCTGGACGTGACCCGCACGCCGCCGAACATCGAGAAGCCGCGCAGCTCGAGGAGCGGCGCGTCCGCGGGGAGATCGACATGGTGGGCGTCGACCTGCGTGCCGCCGATGACCGAGCGCACACGCGAACGGACGCGCCAGCCTTCCGGGATCGCGACCTGCGTCCCGCCGTACATCGTCCGCACGTGGAGCGTCGCGCCCGACGGATGGATCGTTGCGCCCCGCAGGTCGACATCGTGCCCGGCGAACCAGGTGATCACCCGTCCGTGGCGCAGCGCCGGCGCACGGCTCTCGAACCGCTCTCCGGCGAAGACTGCCGCTGCGGTTGGTTCGTTCGATGCGGTGTCCTTCGTCGTCTCGAGGCGGCGCTTCGAGACGGCCGCGACGGCCGCGGACCCCATCCCGAAGAGGGTCGACGCCACGACGACGAGCGCGAAGACGCGCGTGAGCGCGCGAAGCAGACGGATCACCTGGGCACCTCCTGCCCCGATGCTACTCCGGACGAGGCGCGGGAACCGGCGCGACGCGCCTGTCGGGCGACGAGCCGCACCCGGCGCTGTCACCTGGCCGGCTGCCCACCGCCATCGGCCGCGCTGCGCCACGACACGCTCGCGCGGCACCGGCCTGCGATCCGCGACAATCCACCCGTGGCAGGCGGACGGGTGCTGGTGGTGGGAGCGGTCAACGTCGACCTCGTCGTGGCCGCATCCCGGCTTCCCGGGCCCGGCCAGACGGTGACCGGCGCCGACCTCGTGCGCTTTCCGGGCGGCAAGGGAGGGAACGGCGCGACAGCCGCGGCCCGCCTCGGGGCGCGGGTGGCGTTCGTCGGCGCGATCGGCGCGGACGACATGGGGAGCGACGCGCGCTCCGCGCTTGCCGTCGAAGGGATCGACCTCAGCGGCCTCGCGGTGACCGCCCGTCCCACCGGTGTCGCCCTGATCGTCGTCGATCCGCGGGGCGAGAACCTCATCGCGGTGGCAGCCGGGGCGAATGGCGAGGTGAACCGGCAGCACGTCGAGTCCGCCCTCGAGCGGCTCGCTCCGGGGCCGCCGGACGTGGTGCTGGTATCCCGGGAGATCCCGCCGGACGGTGTCCGCGCCGCGCTGGAGATCGGCCGCGACGCGGGCTCCATCACGATCCTCAACCCGGCCCCGGCGGACGACCTGGATGGGTCGACGCTGGCGATGGCCGACATCCTGACGCCCAACGAGGCGGAGCTCGTGCTCCTGGCGGGCGGCGGGCCGCCCGGAGCGGATCTCGAATCGACGGCCCGGCTCCTGCTCGCGGGTCGTGTTCGCGACGGTGCCGATCGCCGCGGACCTGACCGCGACGGCGGACGTGACCGCGACGGCGGACGCAGCACCCCGGGACCCGGCGGGAGGGCGGTCGTCGTGACGCGGGGCGCATCCGGGGCGCTGGTGGTGCGGACCGTCGGCGCGTCGCTCGACGTGCCCGCGCCCGTCGTCACGCCGCTCGATACGACCGGTGCCGGGGACACGTTCAACGGCGCGTTGGCGGCCGGCCTGGCCGACGGGCTCGAGCTGGCCGAGGCCGTCCGGAGAGCCGTCGCGGCGGCCTCTCTGTCGACGACTCGTCACGGCGCCCGGGGCGGGATGCCCACGCGCGCGGAGCTGGAGGCCGTCCTCGGCGGCCCGTGAGCCGCGGCGTCCGGGCCGCGCCTGCGGTCGTCCGCGCTAGGCCCGACCCCCCGATCAGGGCCTTGGGCTTGGGGAATCGAAAGGCCCCGGCGAACCGGGGCCTTCGTGCGGAGTCGTCGCGTGACGCGACGTCTCGCGGGTTAGGCGGAGCGCACCTGAGCGGCGCGCGGCCCCTTCGGGCTCGCCTGCACTTCGAACTCGACGCGCTCGCCGCCGGCAAGCCGGTCGAAGTCGAGCGGGGGGGTGAGCTCGTTGCGGTGGAAGAAGTACTCCTTGCCGTCTTCGGCTGTGATGAAGCCGAAGCCGCGGTCGGAGACGACCTTCTTGACTGTTCCTGCGGTCATGGTGACCCTTTTCTCTTCCCGAACCAAACACAGACGCACGGTCTGTTCGAGAAGGAACGGTCGACCACGCGAGAGTCGCCCGACAGTACGGCGACCTCCGCAGTATACACCCCTTCCTACGGGACCCCCGAAAGGCCGCAACCCACGCGTCGCGGCCCCCTGCACACGACGTCAGCATCGCCCTCGCCGGCGTCTCGCCGGGTACGACGCCCTGCGTGTTCGGGCGCTTTCGCACTGGCGGCAGGTCCCCGCCCACGCCACCTTCGCCCGGGGATCGGCGCCGTGTCCAGCCGGGCACGCACCCCGGATCGGAGGAGGCACTCGTGGACGTCGTCCAGGCCGCGGCCGTCTGGCTTCACTCGCTCGCGACGGTCGGGCTGCTCGGCTACTACGGGGTCCTGGCCCTGATCGTGCTCCCAGTCCTGCGGAGCACCGTGAAGGAAACGGCCATCGGCCGGATCGTGCCGGCGATCGAGCGGCGCGCCCTGCCCGTGGTCGTCGGCGCCGTTACCGTGTTCATCGTGACGGGCCTCTACCTGATGCTGACGGACGAGCGGTTCCTCGGGTTCGGCCACTTCTTCGACAGCACGTGGTCGACCCTGATCGTCGTCAAGCACGTCGTCGTCGTCGCCCTGGTCGGCTTCGGCGTCTACCTGGACCTGCTCGTGATGCCGCAGGTCGCGGGGCCCCTCGACGAGGCGGCACGGGACGCCGCGATCCGCCGGCTCGCGCGCGGCGCGACGCTCATCGCCACGCTTGGCGCGATCGTCCTGCTGCTCACGGCAGCGGCGCAGGTGAGCTAGCTCGCGGCGTCCCGTTCCGCGCCGTTGACGCGCGGCCGTCCCCCGCTGAGACTCGCTCGCATGGTGCACGACCCGGCGCGAAGGGAGCTCGACGGCGCGGCCGCGGTCGACCGCAACTTCATCGCCACGTTCAGGGCGCTCAGCGTCGCGTGCACGCGGAACCCGCCGGGCGCATGCTTGGCAGCCTGGAGGAGGCAGACCAATGAGCACCGATCCCGAACCGACCGACGTGTCGCCGAGCCCCGCGGAGGGGGCCGGCCCGACGCAACCATCGCCCAGCGCCGCTGCGCATGGCCGCAGATACAAGCACCGTGAGCTCGACCTCGGCGAGGGCGCGAGGCTGGTCCTCCGGGCGGACGGCTCGATCGCCCAGGTCGACGCCGCTGGCGTGCCGACGCAGACGTGGGAGCAGGCCGACCCCGAGTGGGCGAGCCATGCCATCCGGTTCGGCCTCTTCCCGCAGGATGCCACCGTCGCGCCTTCCGGGCGCTTCATCGAGGGCATGCGGCCGCCCCGGCGCTGATCGCCCCGCCGCGCCGAGCGACGGCGCCGGCCACCCTTCGCACCCGCCGCATTCGCCTCGACTCGACGACGGCCCGGGCGCCGGAATACGTCTGCGGCAGCCACCGTCCGCCGCCGCAGGCTCGTGACCGGCTCGCGGACCCTGCGGGACGAGGCCGGATCGCGACGCCCGGAGCGCCGCTGCCCTCGGGGGGCTGGACCCGGAAGCGAACGGCCGCGATGATTGGCGCGAGCCCGCCGCGAACGGGCCGCAGGCGAGGTGGACATGGACGAGCAGACGCCGGGCGATCCCGGCGCCGGACCCGCGGGTACGACGCCCGGCCGGGCCGCCGACGCCGACGCGGGGACCGCGGACCTGCTCCGCCGAGCCGCGGCGCTCGCCGTCGAGCATCGCGCGAGCCTGCCGGGGCGCCCGGTCGCCCCGCGCGTCGCTGCGGCGGCGATCCGCGAGGCGCTCGGGGGTCCGATGCCCGAGCACGGCGAGCCGGCCGTCCAGGTCATCGAGGCCCTCGCGCGGGACGTCCCGCCGGGGCTGATGGCGATGCCTGGGCCGCGGTTCTTCGGCTTCGTGATCGGCGGCAGCCTTCCCGCCGCGCTCGCCGCGGACTGGCTCACGAGCGCCTGGGATCAGAACGCCCCGTCGGCGGTCTCGTCGCCCGCGGCCGCGGCGGTCGAGACGATCGCCGGTCACTGGCTGGTCGAGCTCCTCGGCCTGCCCCGTGGAACGTCCGTCGGCTTCACGACCGGCGCGACCATGGCGAACTTCACGGGCCTCGCGGCGGCGCGCGACGCGGTCCTGCGGCGGGTCGGCTGGGACGTCGAGGCGGACGGCCTGCACGGCGGCCCCCGGGTCTCCGTGGTGATCGGCGAGGACGCGCACGTGACGGTCTTCCTGGGCCTCCGGATGCTCGGCTTCGGCGAGAAGACTTCGCTCCGCGTTGCAGCCGACCAGGAGGGCCGGATCCGCCTCGATGCGTTGCGCACGATCCTGGGCCGGACCAACGGTCCGACGATCGTGTGCCTCCAGGCCGGGAACGTGAACAGCGGCGCGTTCGACCCGCTCGCGGCCGCGATCGCCGTCGTGCGCGAGCTCCGTCCCGACGCGTGGATCCACATCGACGGGGCGTTCGGGCTGTGGGCGGCTGCCGTCCCGTCGCTTCGCCATCGGATCGCCGGGTCAGAGGGTGCGGATTCCTGGACCACCGACGCGCACAAGTGGCTCAACGTCCCCTATGACTGCGGGCTCGTGTTCGTGCGCGACCCGGAAGCGCATCGCGCGGCGATGGGGATGAACGCGTCGTACCTGCCGTTCAACACGGGAGCCGAGCGGGACCCCGGCGACTTCGTCCCGGAGCTGTCGCGGCGCGCGCGTGGCTTCCCGGTCTACGCCGCGCTGCGGTCGCTCGGCCGATCCGGCGTCGTGGAGCTCGTGGAGCGCTGCTGTGAGCTGGCCCGCCGGTTCGCGGACGGGCTGGCGGCCGACGCCGGCACCGAGATTCTCAACGAGGTCGTGCTCAACCAGGTCCTCGTGCGGTTCGACGACTCCGACGATCGAACCCGCGACGTGGTTGCTCGGCTCCAGGCCGACGGAACGGCGTGGTTCGGGGGCGGCATGTGGCACGGCCGCGCCGTCATGCGGATCTCGGTGAGCAACTGGTGGACCCGCGCGGACGACGTCGACCGCTCGCTCGACGCGATCCGGCGCTGCCTGGCCAATTCCCGGCGGGCGGGGTAAGCGGGGACGCCGGACCCGTAATCCCCTCGCCGAATCCCGACCACGACACGCGAATATCGGCTGGGTCGATCGGAATCGGCAGCCCGGAACGTGGAAGCGCAACTAAGCCCGGGTTTGGCTGCATCCGGGAGCACCAGACACCTCCGACTGATCGGCCGAACCGATAATCGCGGCCCGTCTCGGCTTGCTCCCACCGCTCTGTTCCGACAGGAAGCCAGCGTGCCTTGAGGACGGCCCAGTCGCGAGGAGCTATCGTCCAACCGGTGAACGACGATCAGGGGAGCGATCTCCGCCTGGCGGGCGACCTTGGGTTCGCCGCCCACCGACGCGGCGCCGGCGCGCCTACTGGTGTCGGCGTGCCGGTCCCCCG
Organism: uncultured Chloroflexia bacterium; assembly: GCA_963850035.1. GTDB lineage: Bacteria > Chloroflexota > Limnocylindria > Limnocylindrales > CSP1-4 > CTSoil-043. The sequence goes on from CAWKJP010000022.1 coordinate 280,084, forward strand.
CACGCTCAGCGCCCCGACCCTCGGCGAGGCATGGCTGGCCACCGCGGCGCTGATCCTGCGCGAAGGGCGTGACGCGCGCTGGGGTCCGGACCCGACCCGCGAGATCGCGCTCCTGACCATCGTGGTCGAGGAGCCGGATCCCGACGACGAGCTGATCGGCCGGCTGGGCGACCCGGCGTGGCTCGCCTGGATGCGCGCCAACTTCCGCGAGCCGGGCGTCGTCGCGGAGCTGGGTGGCGCCGACTCCTACGCAAGCCGGCTGCGCGACTACGCCGGCACCGGCCGCGACCAGGTTGGATGGCTCGTCGCGCGGCTGGCCGCCGATCCCGGCGCCCGCGACGCCACGATCACGACCTTCCAGCCGACCACCGATACGACGTACGTCCCGTGCATCAGCATCATCGACGCGTGGGCGCCCGACGGGCGGGTCGAGCTCGTCGTCTACGCCCACAGCCTCGACCTGGGCAAGAAGGCCTACGCCAATCTCGTGGAGCTCGCGGCGCTCCAGCGGGAGATCGCCGCCGGTGTGGCGCTCCCGACGGGCGGGCTCGTGGTCCACGTGAAGAGCGCGCACATCTACGAGCCCGAGCTGGACGCGATGGCCAGGCTCGTGGCGGAGGCGATGCCAGGGTCCGGGTGATCCGGCCGACGGTCTCTTCGGACGCCATCCACCAGGGCCCCGCATCCGATTGTCCTCGTCGACGAGCACCGCCGAGGTCCTCTGCCTGGTGGCCCCGGGCGCCAATCGTACGTCGTGGAGTTCGGTCTCACCCAGGCACCACTTGTGGGACATGATACATTCGTGTCCTACAGAGGAGCACTGAGATGGACGTCCTTGATCGCCCCATCGAGGCCGAGGCCCGCCTCCGACGGAAGAACCAGATCACGATGCCCGAGCCGATCGTCCGCGCGCTCGACGCTGCGCCTGACGACATCCTCGTTTTCGACACAGACCCGACCGAGCCCGGTGTCGCTCGCGTCCGTCTCCTGCCCCGCGACTTCGCGGGCAGCCTCACGGGCGTCTTCGGGACGAGCGAGGAGACCCTCGAGTATGTCCGCGGCGAGCGCGGAGCCTGGGGGGAGTAGTCGGGTGTCCGAGTCGTCGCTTCTCCAGGCGATCGCGGACGGAGAGCGCCTGCTGCTCGACACCACGGTGCTCGCGGCATTCTTCGACGCGACCGACGCGACACACCCCGTCGCGGCCTACATCCTCAAGGAACTGGTCGCGACCGGCCGGAACCCCGGGGTCGTCTCGATGGTGACTGTCATGGAGATCCTCGTGCGGCCGATGCGCGCGGTTCCATCAGGTCATCACACCATCCTTGGGTTCCTCCGATCGCATCCGAACTTGGTATGTGCCCCGGTCGATCCCCAGGTCGCGCAGGATGCCGCCCACCTTCGCGCAGACAGACGGTTCTCGCCACCCGACGCTCTCATCGTGGGGACGGGTCTTGCGACCCAGGCCCGCCACCTGGTCACGAACGACCACGATTGGTCGGCAAAGCTCGCGACCATGTCGGCGCGGATCTCGGTTGTTCGCACCTCGTCCTATCTGCCGTTCCCGTAGGCCCGGCCGGCGCTATCGTCCGCCGCCGATGTCGACGGCGATCCACCGGTCCCCGCCGGCGTCCGGCGACGCCAGGAGCAGCACGTATCGTCCCGCGGGCCAGCGACCGCGCTGCGCGAACGGGAGCGGGCGGAACAGCTCGGCGACGCTCGCCGGCGTCGGACGACCCGCGGCGGGGGCGCCGGACGGCATCGGGTCCAGCTGGACGAGGGTCACTCGCTGCCACGTCCCGGTCGGGCCAGGTCTTCCGTCGGTTGTCGCGGCCGCCGCGCCCGAGCCCGACGGCCCCGTGCCGCCCGTGGATGGCGCCGAGGCCGGCCCAGCGGCCGACGCGCCGGTCGAGCTTCTCCGCCAGGCCTCGATGATCCTGCTCGCCCGGCCGGGCGCCACCGGGCTGATCGCCGGGGCGCAGGCGCCCACGCCAACAACGTCGGATTCGTCGAGGGCGAGCACCGGGATCGCGGGATCGCCGGGACCCGTGGCGGCGACCGGGGTGATCGCCGCTAATGTCCGGACTGTCCAGCGCAGGAAGCTTCCCAGCGTGACGATCTCCCAACCGGCCGAGCCGCACGCGACCTGTCCCTGCGCGAGTGGCGCGGACTCTGCCGCGGCGATTCCGGGCGTGGACTTCGGCTGGGCCGGCGCGGGCGAGCCGTCGGCCGGCGATGCGGCCGATCTCGCGTCGGCAGGAGCGGTGAGGGCGACCGCTGCCGGAGACGCGAGGTCCCGCGACTGGGCCGCGGCGCCCGGATCCGCGCCGGCCCATGGCTTGAGGATCGAGACGGCCACGAGCGTCACGGCGAGCGCGGCGAGGGCGATGGGCAGGCGGCCCATGCGGCGAACAGGAACGGTCTCGACGCGAGCTGGTGGGGACGTCATGGCGGCCGCGCATGTCCAGCGGCCCGGACGGACCGATCCCTGGTCGGGGCTGGTTCGACGCCCGGGAGTCGGGTCCACCGTACCACTGGCCTCGATTGCGTCCCCATAGCGGCCGGGCAGTGTCCCGGGCCGTGCGGCTGGCGCCCCGGCATCGGCCGGCACCCCAGCCGCAGCGCTCCTAGCCCGTCCGGGATCGCGACCCCCGCGCGCTCGTCCACCATTCGCGCACGACGATCGCGAGCGCGACGACCACGAGGGCGACGCCCGCGGCGGCCCAGAACAAGACGCCGCTCATCGCGCCGCCCCCGATGCGTCCCGTGCCCTGGCCGATCCAGACCAGGCCGACCAGCAGAAGGACGGCGGCGATGATGGCTCGAGAGCGTCGCATGACTGCCTCCTGCCGAATGCTCCAACGAGGCGATCCGTCCACCGCGCGCGGGCGGCTGCACGGAGGCCGACGCGCGATGGACGGTCCTCGCGTGATACGGCCGGCGGGGCGCAGCGGTTTCGCGGATCGGCGGGAGCTCGGGGCCGTGATGGCCCCGGAGCTCCCATGCGTCCGTTGCGACAGGCAGGCGTCAGTCGCCAGGCGCGCTCCGTGGCTCGTTCAGGGGCAGGCCCGTCTCGCCGACGTACACCTTGAAGATCTTCCACGCGGCCGAACTGTCACCCGGCTCGAGGTCGGCGTTGGTGACCAGCAGCGACCTTCCGTTGAACGCGAGCCCCCACGGGGAGTGGGCGGGCGGGCTGGAGATGCGCCGGATCTCGTTCCCGGCGGGGTCCAGGACCGCGATCTGAAGACGCGGCCACGGCGAGGGCCCGGCGAGCCTCCTCGACCTCGGCCGTTCCGACCGGAGCCATCGCGCGGCCGGGTCATAGCCGCCGGTGGGACATCGGCGCGCCGGTCCAGCGCGCTGCACGGGCCTCGCGCGGATCAGTCAGCCGGCCGGCACCCTCACGGGTCCGGATGTCCGGACCTTCAGGCCGCGGCGACCACCCGCGATGCGGCGCGCGCGACCGGTACCGGGGGCTTCCCGATGAGCGCAAGGATGGCGTCCGCGGCGAGCGGCCGGCCGAGCAGGAAGCCCTGTCCGAGGGGGCAGCCCATCGCCCGCAGCCGGTCGAGCTGGCGCTCGGTCTCGATGCCCTCCGCGATCGTGGCCATTCCCAGGGCGCGTCCGATCTCGACGACAGCGGCCGCAAGCCCCGGGCTGCGAGTCGGATCGTCGAGCGGGATCACGAACGAGCGATCGATCTTGATGTGGTCGATCGGGAACTCCTGGAGGTAGGCCAGGGACGAGTAGCCGGTGCCGAAATCGTCCACGGAGATCTGGATGCCCAGCGCCCGGACCGCATGGAGACGCTCGAGGATGGCGACTGTGTCCGCGACGAGGTGGCTCTCGGTGACCTCGAGGGTGAGCCACGCCGGAGATGCCCCGGCCTGGGAGAGGGCCGACTGGACGATCCAGGGCAGGCGCTCGTCCGCGACCTGGGACGCGGCGAGGTTCACGGAGACCCGCGGCACCACGCCGGGCGCCTTGCCGGCCCACCGGGCGACTTCCATGCACGCCGTCCGCAAGACCCAGGTCCCGATCTCGCCGATCAGGCCGGTCTCCTCGGCGAGCGGGATGAACACGTTGGGCCCGAGGCGGCCGCGGGTCGGATGGTTCCAGCGCACGAGCGCCTCCGCCCCGACGAGCTCGCCCGACTCGAGGTCGACGATCGGCTGGTACTCGAGGAAGAGCTCACCGGCTCCGATGGCGCGCCGAAGATCCGTCTCCAGCTCGAAGCTGCCCTCGAGCGCCACCCGCATCGAGGGCACGAAGACCACCGCCCGGTCCCGACCCTGGTCTCGCGCCGCGATCATCGCGACGTCCGCATCGCGGACGAGGGCGCGCGGCCCCCGCTCCTCCAGGCCGTCCCCGGTGACGGCGATCCCGATGCTCGCGGTGAGCTCGAGGGTCGCCCCGCCGTGGTGCATCGGCGCGCGCAGGGCAGCGCGGATCCGCTCGGCGACGTCCGTGGCATCCATCACCGACGCCTCGCCGTCGAGCAGGACCGCGAACTCGTCGCCGCCCAGGCGGGCACAGGTGTCGGCGGCGCGGATCGACGCGGTCACGCGCTCGGCCGTCTCCTTGAGGATCGCGTCGCCCATCGCGTGACCGAGGCTGTCATTGAGCCGCCGGAAGCCGTCAAGATCGAGACAGAGCACCGCGGTGGCGCCGCGGGTTCGTCGCGCGCTCTCCAGCGCCCGGCCCACCCGATCGCGGAACAGAGCCCGGTTGGGCAGCCCGGTCAGGACATCGCGGAAGGCGGCCTCGGAGACCTCGCGTCGCAGCGCCTGCCGTTCCCGGACGTCCCTGGTGGTGAGGACGATCTTCCCGATCGCAGGGTCGGCCAGCAGGTTGGCCGCGACCGTCTCCACCTGCCGCCACACGCCGTCCTGGCCCCACAGGCGCCACTCGAGCGGGCCGACGGGCATGCCTGCCGCGCTGTCCGCGATGAGGGTCGCGAGCCGGCGGGCGTCGTCGGCATGGGCAAGGCGCGCGACCGACGACCCGACCAGGACGGCCTTCCCGAGGCCGAGCACGCGCTCGACGGCCGGCGAGACGTAGGCGATGGAGCCGTCCGGGTCGACCAGGACGATCGCGTCGGACGAGTCGGCCTCGAGGGTCCGGAAGCGGGCCTCCGAGGCGCGGCGGGCGCGCTCGGCAAGGAGCTGGCTGTTCTCGCGCAGGACCAGCTCCTGGCGGAGGAGGACGAGAATCGTGAGCCCGACGGCGCCGCCAAGCAGGTCGCCGACCGCCGCGGGAACGTTGCCGACGGCGGCGGAGACAAGGATCACGAAGCCGGCGGCGAGGCCGGCGTACGGGAGGAGGATCAGCCAGCGGCTGAGCGTGTCGGAGTCTTCGCGCGTCGTCCTCTGGCCCGGATGCGCCTGGAAGTAGCCGGCGACCGCGATCAGCATCGAGAATCCGAGGTAGACCAGGTCCGTCCAGGTCGGCGCTGTCGCTCCGACGACGGCGAGCTCGCCGAACCCAACGTCCGCGACGAACATGAGGGCGAGTCCCACGACAAGAGCGCCGAGCGCGCGCGCGTCGATCCCAGCCGGTCGCCGCAGGGCGATCGTCGCGATCCCGAAGAGGAGGACCAGGTCGCCGATCGGGTATCCGAGGGCGAGCAGCGTGCTCGTCCAGTCCGACTGCGGGGAAGCCAGCAGCGGCCCGAGGATGCTCTGCCAGACCACCATCCCGCCGCCGAGGACGATGATCGCCGAGTCAATCCCCAGCCGGGTCGCCTCGCGCCGGGCCAGAGCTGCGGCCGGGAAGAGCAGGAGCCCCGCGGCCACGACCGGGTAGAAGGCGGTATAGGCGACGTCGGCCACCGACGGGAACGCGACCTGCGACGCGCCGAGGTCGAGCCCGTCCCACAGCACGTCGCCGAGCGCGTACAGGAGCATCGCCCCGCCGACGAGGCCCCAGGCGACGCGCAGCCGCGTGTCCTTGACACCGAGCGCGGCCCGCACGACGAAGCCGGCGGCGATCAGGTCGACGACGGGAGTCCATACGTCGGACACGACCCGTTGCGGTTCCGCGTCGCTGGGCACCAGGACGTACCAGGCCGCGATCAGGGCCGCGCTCGCGACGGCGAGCCCGAGGAGCGTGGCGTCGAGCCGGAGTCGGCCCAGGCGATGCAGAAACGCGCGCCGAGGCTCGATGGTGGCGCGCGGCTCGCGATCGCCGCTCGTCGGGCAGTCAGGGCGGAGCGTGCGGCGCGGGTCGTCGACAGGGCGGACGGTCGCAGGGTGCGTCGGACGCTGGGGTCGGGCAGCGCTGGACATGACGTCTCCTGGATTGGACGCGCCCGTGCCTCGTGCCTTATCAAGGACAGCAGGTCCGGGACTCACAGGGACATTCGCTCCCGCGCCACGACGGCAGCAGGAGCGACCGTTGCGGGAACGATCGGGGCTGGTGCGGGACCCGCCAAGGGAGGCGTTCGTTCCGACCCGCCATCCATTCAGCAGTTCCGCAGCGCGGCAAGGAGCAGGACGAGGGCCGTTCCGCGAGGTGGCCGGCCGGGCCGTGGGCCGTCACGAACGTGCGAGACTACGGCCGCGGCTGCGCGCTCGCGGGGTCGACGGGGAGGGGACGGTCATGGCCACCGGCACCGGCACCAGGGACGACCCATGGGTCCTGGCGACCCCGCCCGGGACGTCGGAGTACACGATGTACCGCGACGAGGCGGCCGATCCGCCGGTGATCGTCTGCCAGGTCGGTGGCACGAAGCTGCTGTACGACGCCCGCGCGATCGACGATCTGCACGCGCTGCTCAAGGCGCACGGCGACTGGATGCCGCTCGGCGGCGCAGATGAGCAGAAGCCCGCACCAGACGGGTCGGTCGAGGCGTGGGGCCGCTCGGCATCGAACCCGCTTGGCGGCTGGTACGGCCTCAAGAAGGGTCTGCGCGGGCGGTTCGGCGTCTACATGCCCCCGCTTCTCGAGGCCCTCGGCCTCGCCGAGGTGACCCACGACGCCAGGAACAACTCGATGCGCGCGAAGGGCTGAGCGCCGCGGCGCCGGACGCACCGAACGCCCGGGCCCGGCCACCGAGCCGCTGATCGCGTCCCATCCTCGAGGAGCTGCCGCATGTGGACGCTCGGCACCCCGCCGCTGGAGCTCGTGGCCAGGGCGGCGATCATCTACGCGGTCTTCTTCGGCGCCCTTCGCCTGTTCGGCAAGCGCGAGATCGGCCAGTTCACCCTCTTCGATCTCGCGCTCGTGTTGCTGGCCGCCAACGCGCTTCAGCCGGCGATCACGGGGCCGGACGCCTCGATCCCCGGCGGGGTGATCGTGATCGTGACGATCTTCATCCTGAACCGCGCCGTCTCCATCCTTCGCGTGCGCAGCCCCTTCGTGCGCCGGCTCCTCGAGTTCGGGCCAACCGTCGTCGGACGCGACGGGGCGTGGCTGCTCCCGGTGCTGGTCCGGCAGGGCCTGGACCTGGTCGACGTCGAGGCGGCGCTCCGCGAGCACGGGCTCGACGACGTGAGCGAGCTGAAGCTGGCGACGCTCGAGGCCGATGGGTCGATCAGCATCGTGGCGGTCGACTCGGCGGGTACAAGCGGCTCGAGGCGCCGGCGCAGCCGCTCGCGACGGCCGATCTGACGGGTGAGGGCCGAGCCGGCCGATCCCACCGCAACCGGCCGACCTGGGCTCCCCTCCGATCTGCCGGGCGGCGGTCCGCCGCGAGGGCGACGGCGGCCGAATGCCGAGGGCGCTCCTCAGGAGCGACCGGGGATGACCACCTTCGCCCGCCAGGGGACACCGAGCCGCGGCAGCAGGTACCGGTCAACGCCGTAGTATCCGGCGACGCGCCAGGCCAGGATCAGGCCGATCGCGAGCGCGAACATGACCGGGTTGACCGAGGTCGTCCCGGCGAGCAGGTAGGACATGTTCATCACGACCCCGAAGAAGGCCGCGACACCGACGAGCACCCCCAGCAGGAGGCCGACGCCCACCGCGATCTCGCCGAGCGCGATGAGCCAGCCGAACCAGCCCTGGGCGTGGTTGTCGATCAGGATCTGGAGGAAGGACCGGTACCAGTCGAAGGTGATCGGTGGCGAGCCCTGCCCGGTGGCCGGGACCTTCACTGCGTTCTGCCAGTACCCCAGGAGCGCCCCGCCGCCGTCGATCCAGCCCGTGCCGGTGAGCTTGTGCCAGCCGGCGACGGCGAACTCGAAGCCCAGGAAGATACGGATCGGCAGCCAGAACAGGCCCGCCCGGGTGTTGCTGAAGAGATACCTCGCGAAGGCGGGCCCCTCGACGTCGACGAGCTCGGCGCCCGGCGACTTGCGATCCTCGAACATCAGGATGACAACCACGATCGCGAGCACCCAGAAGGCGATCGCGGCGATGTCGCTCTCCGTGGTCCCCGCCTTGGGGAAGAACCACGGGTTCTCCATGTAGATGAGGACGACGGCGGCGATCAGCGCGAGCGGCGTTGCCAGGAAGCGATAGCGGGACAACATGCGTCCCCTCCTCCGTCTGTTGCCAGCCGAGCCGTCGCGGCGCGGCCGATGCCACCCAGGAGTTGGGCCTCGTGAGCTGGCCACCCACGGTAGCACGGAGCGTTCGGAACCCATCGCGCACCGCCCGACGGGTCCGCGACGGAGCACGGCAGAGCGCGACGCGGCCCGCGGCCGGCGAGACGATGACGGCGCCGTCCGAGCGAGCGGACGGCGCCGCGGCCCTCAGAAGGGCAGGCCCATCCCCGAGGCGGGATCGGGCACGAACTCGAGCGACGGCGCGGGCTGCCCGACGCCGAAGATCGCGGTGAGGATCAGCATCACCACGATGGCCGCCACGATGATGACGAGGGCGCGAAGGAGATCGGGAACCGACCGCCACCGTAGCCCGAGGGACGTCCGCTGGAGTGCCATGCTGCGCCTCTGCCGGGTCGGCGAATCCAGGTGCGCCAGCGACTCCGCGCGGTTCGGCGACCCGATCGACTCGTGCCTCGGCGAGCCGCTGGCATCGACGGTCTAACCTCCCGAACCATGCGTCCAGGGTCCGCCCGCTTCCAGTGCCGTTCGGAGGGCGCCGGGCTCCATTCTCTGCCGGGCAGGGTCCGAATGACTCGGGGTTTGGTCTCGTGGTCGTGTCGCTCGAGCGTGCGACGAGGCGCGGTGGCCCGGACATGCGCCTGCCCCTGGTGTCGCCAACGGAGGGGGGTTCCAGGCGACACCGGGGGCAGGCAGATGTATTCGGGACGCTCAGACCGGCGCGCCCCCCTCGGCGGCGCGGGCCCGGTCAGTCCGGTAGTTTGGAGTCCGCCCGCCTGGTCGTCATTACGATTTGTCATCTCGTTCCGCTGCGGTCGGCTCGATCCCGGCCGCGCCGATCGAGATTGCCGGCATCCGGGCTGTCATCCTTGCCCGATGGATGACCCGACGCGGCTGGCGGGCGAGCGGCAGGTGGGTCCGGCCGTCCGCCTGCGACACGAGCGCCCCGGCGATGCCGCGGACGCGGCCGCGATTCGGGCCGTCTGCCTCGCGGCGTTCTCGAGCGATGCGGAGGCTCGCCTCCTCGACGCGCTCCGCGCCGCCGGCGACTGTGACCCGGAGCGCTCCCTCGTGGCGGAGGTCGACGGAACGGTCGTCGGGCAGTGCCTCCTGACGTCGATGGTCCTCGAGCGATCCGACGGGACGCAGGACGCCGATCGCATCGTCGCGCTTGGGCCCGTGGCGGTCGTGCCCGAACGGCAGCGCCGGGGCATCGGAGGGGCGCTGGTCCGCGCCGCGCTGGCGCAGGCGGAGCGCGAGGGTGCAGGGGCCGTGGTCCTCCTGGGCCACCCGACGTACTACCCCAGGTTCGGCTTCCTCCCGGCGCGCGCGCAGGGGCTGCTGCCGCCCGCGCCCTGGCCGGACGCTGCCTGGATGGCCTGCCGCCTGCCCGCCTGGACGCCGCGTGACGTTGGCGTGGTCCGCTACGCCCGGGCGTTCATGGAGATGGAGTAGGCGAGGGAGGGGCGTCCCGCCCCAGTCACGGCAGAGCCGGTCGCGGGTCGCGCAGGCGGGAACACAGCCCGCGCGACCGAACGGCGTTCAGCGGCTCGCGGTGACGTCCGAGACGGCTCGACCGGGCGGACTCGATTGAGTCAGGTGATGCCGCCGCCCCATCCTGGCGGGCTCAGTCCGTCTCCGCGAGCTCGAAGGTCTGGCGCATGGGCTCCTCGCGGAGGAGCAGGACGATGACGGCGGCTGCGACCGCACCCGCGATCCCGACCCAGAACGCCGAGGCGAGGGCGACCGAGAACGCCTCGTGGATGCCCCGCACGATCGCCGGGATGAGCGGCTCGACGGTCGGCCGGACCGCGGCCGGCAGGCCGGTCAGGATGCGCTGGCCCAGGTCGCCCGTGCCGGTGAGGTCGAGCGTCCCGGCGCCCGCGGCGAACTGGGAGACCAGCGGCTGGGGCACCCCGAACGCCACGAGCTCTGAGGGGATCTCGCTCGTGAGGCGCCCCGCGAAGAGCGTGCTCGCGATCGTGAGCCCGACGGTGCCCCCGATCTGCTGGAAGAAGGTCAGGCTGCTCGTGGCGACGCCGATCCGGTCGGGGGCCACCGCGTTCTGGACGACGAGCGTGAACACGGCGAACGATGGCCCGATCCCGAACCCGGCGAGCGCCATCCAGAGCCACAGGATCGGCCGGTCGGTCTCGGAGCGCAGGTTCGTCAGCAGGTAGAGGCCGACGACGAGCAGCAGCAGGGACCCGAAGATCAGGCTCTTGTAGCGGCCGGTGCGGGCCACCACCTGGCCCGACAGGATCGCGCTCACGATCAGCCCCGCGAGGAGCGGCAGGATGTTGTAGCCGGACTCCGTCGCGCTGGCGCCGACCACGGACTGGAACCAGCGGGGCAGGAAGATCACCGCGGTGAAGAAGCCCATCGCCGCGAGGAACATGGCCGAGACCGAGATCGTGAAGGCCCGCACCCGGAAGAGCGCGAGCGGGACGATCGGATCGGGGACCCGCGACTCGATCCATACGAAGAGGGCCCCGAACGCGAGCCCGAGCGCCATGAGCCCGCCGACCGCGAGGTCGGTCCATTCGCCCGTCTGTTTGTTGCTCAGGCCGATCAGGAACGGCGCGATGGCGAGGGTGAAGACCGCGGCCCCGACGTAGTCGATGTGGCTGGCCGCCTCCGGGCGCCGGATGGCCGGCAGGAGGCGCCACAGGACCACGAGCGAGATCAGGCCGATGGGAACGTTGACGAAGAAGATCCAGTGCCAGCTGAACGTGTCCGTGATGAAGCCGCCGATGCCCGGGCCGATGAGCGACGAGACCCCGAACACGGCCCCGAAGAAGCCGAGGTACTTGCCCCGCTCCGACGGCGTGTACAGGTCCGCCACCACGGCGAGCGCGATCGGGAACACGGCCCCGCCGCCGAGGCCCTGGAGCCCGCGGAACAGGATGAGCTGCCACATCTCCTGGCTCAGCCCCGAGAGGACCGACCCCACCAGGAAGAGACTGACCGCGAAGATCACGATCGGCCGCCGACCGAACAGGTCGGAGAGCTTGCCGTAGATGGGGCCGCTGATCGTCGCCGTCAGCAGGTAGATCGTCACCGCCCACGCGTACAGGGTGTCGCCGTGGAGGTCGGTCACGATCCGTGGCAGCGCAGTGCCGACGACGGTCTGGTCCAGGGCGAACAGGAAGAGCGCGAGGAGGATGGCGGCGAGGATCTCGAGCTTCGCCCGCGGCGAGAGGTCGACGGCGGGCGCAGCGCGCTCGCTCTGGGCGGTCATCTGGTTCCCTCCGGGTTGGGACGCGGGGACGCCCCGGTGGTGCTCGCAATGGGAGTGCCGACGAAGGATGCCCACCCTCCGCAATCGCCGGCCGCGCGATGTTCGGGCCAGAACCGGGACGCTGTCAACCGCCTGGACCGCGCCGGCGTTGCGAGTTCGCGATCATCACCCGCGGCAACGTCGCGTTCGAGCTCGACGGACCGCCCGAACGGGTTGGTGGGCGACTGTCTCCGTCGGCGCTCAGCCTGCCGCGGCGCGAAGCTCGAACACGGCACGGTGGCGAGCCGCTCCCGGATCGGGGCGCCGGGTACGATTGCCCGGTGTCCGGGCCTCGAGATGCGCAACGCGATGCCCTGCGGGACCCGGTGGGTGACGACGCCGGGCGTTCAACGACGGCCGGCCCATGGCAGCGCATGGATCGACGGGTGGCCTACGAGAACCCGTGGATCACCGTGTGGCACGACGAGGTCGTCCGGCCGGACGGCGCGCCCGGCATCTATGGCGTCGTGCACTTCGCCAACCGGGCCATCGGCGTCCTCGCGATCGACGACCGCGATCGCGTCCTCCTGGTCGGCCAGCACCGGTACCCCCTCGATGCATATTCGTGGGAGATCCCGGAGGGCGGCGGCGGCCCGGACGAGTCCGCCCTGGACGCGGCCCGGCGCGAGCTGGCCGAGGAGACGGGATTCCGGGCCGGGACGTGGAGGGAGCTCGGACGGGCAGCGCTCTCGAACTCGGTGACGGACGAGCTCGCCGTCTTCTTCGTCGCGACCGACCTCCAGGCGGGGCCGGCGTCGCCCGAGGGGACCGAGGAGCTTCGCTCCCGTTGGGTGTCCTTCGACGAGGCCCTGGCCATGACCCTCGATGGGCGCATCACGGACGCGCTCACCATGCTTGCCGTCCAGCGAGAGGCGCTCGAACGCCGGGCCTGACGGCGCGCCGGTGCGTCCGCTTCCGTCTGCACGGGCCAACCGTGATGCGGTCGGCGATCGCCCCGTCAATGTGCTCATTGGCAGCGGCGAGGGTGCGTGCTAGCCTTCTCCTCCCATCGCCGGTCCGGGTCTCGGTCACGCCCTCATCTCGGATCTTCATCTCGTGGAGGACCCTGCGATGGACAGTCGGACGGCGCGATTCGATTCCGCCGATGGCACCGCGTGCCTCTACAACCTCCGAGCCCTCAGCATCTGGCCCCGCCTCGATCGGCGCGCCCTGAACCGGTGCGGCTGCGATCCGCAGCGGATCGCCCGCCTGGTCGCGCGCCGCACGAGCCTCCCGATCGAGGCTGTCCTTGGCCTGATCCTGGGTCCGAGCGCGAGCCCGGTCGACATCCAGACCTGGTTCGGTTGAGCTCGGCGCGCCCGGCGGACCGGGGCGCCATCCGGGCGAAGGCGACCCCGCTGCCGCCGAGGCGGTGCTGCGTGTCCTGCGTCGGACCCGCCAGCGCGAGCTGCGGCGCTCGCGCGCGACACGTGACGCGCGGCCCGCACCGGGTGATCGAAGCGGACGGGCCTCCACACGGGCGCTACCCTGCCCACGGGCACCCGTGCGGCGGAGGTCATGCGGCGTGGAGCAGGGACGGAGGCAGGTTCGATGAACAGCGGCGAGATTCCGGACGGCGTCGAGTTCGAGCGCGTCTGGGCGATCGAGGCGGAGTTCGGGCCGGATGGCGAGACGCGACGACGTCCCGTGCGCCACGCTCATCTGGCGCGGCTCGCGCAGCTGATGCGCGACGGCGTCGTGATTGCCGCCGGAGCCCTGGGCAACGTCGAGTCGGCGTTCATCGTGGTGCGGGTCGCAGACGAGGCCGCAGCCCGGGACCTCGCGGCGACGGATGTCTACTGGACCTCCGGTGCGTGGTCGAGCATTCGCGTCCGACCCTACGGGCTCGTGAAGCTCGGGACGGCCTGACCAGGCTCGAACCGGGAGGCCGGATCGTCGGGGCGACGCGAGGGGAAAGACCGCCAGGCACGAGCGTTGTGCCTGCCACGGACCCGGCACGCCGGCCCCCAACGAGGCAAGGATGCGACCGTGGGCGGCCGGGGAGAGCCAACCGCACGGCGCAGACGGGCCGCTCGGCCGTTCCCGGATTGCCGTTCCGCCGGCACAGTTCGGTGGCGGGCGCTCGCGTCCCATGGCCGTTCGACGCATCGGCACCGTCATCTCCGTGGCGCCGTGCAGCGCTCGACGCTCCGGAACGGGGACGCGCCGGCGGATCGGGCGTCCAGCCCATGTCGCCCTCGGTCCTGCGCGGCAGGCTCTCCCACGAAAGGAACGCAAGGGATGGATCTCAGCGACGCGATCAACGGGCGCCGCTCGACGCGCAGCTTCACGGCGGAGGCCGTCGACGACGAGGCAATTCGCCGTCTCATCGATGCCGCCGTCCACGCGCCGAGCGCGTCGAACGGGCAGGAATGGACCTTCACGGTGGTTCGCGACCAGGGGCTGCTCGACCGGATCTCCGACGCCGCCAAGGCCCACATGCTGACGATCCTCCCGGCCGGGCCGCAGTCCGACCGGCGTCGGGCCACGCTCAGCGACCCGGCGTTCCACATCTTCTATCAGGCACCGGCGCTGCTCCTCATCGCCGGGACGACGGACGCGCCGTGGGTCGTCGAGGATTGCGCGCTGGCAGCGCAGAACCTCATGCTCGCCGCGTTCGGCGATGGGCTCGGGTCCTGCTGGATCGGGTATGCGCAGCGCTACCTGAACACGCCCGAGGGCAAGGACGCGCTCGGCATCCCGGCGGCGTCCGTCCCGGTGGCGCCGATCATCATCGGCCACCCCACGACGATGCCGGCGCCTGTCGCGCGGAACGAGCCGGAGATCCGCTGGGTCGGCTGACGCCCACGGCGCATTGCGCCAACACGAGTGATCTCGGGGGTCAGCGCCAGCTCAGCACGATCGAGCCGACCCCGATCCCGAGGGGGCCGCACACGCGCCGGAACACGGCGGCCGAGAGATCGACGAGATTGCCGCCGCCGGCCGATGGACCGTGTCCGGACGACACGCCTGCCCAGCACCCGAGCTTCCCGCAGACCCGGATCTGCGTTCCCGGCGGCAGCCGCGTGATCACGGCGTCCCCGAACGGGCCCCAGGTGGCGCGCCCCGACGCGCGGTAGCGGTAGACGATCGCCGGCGCCGGCGCTCGAACCGGGATCGCCTTGGAAACCGTTCGGACCTTCGCGGCCGGTTTCGGCGTCGCCTTCGGGCTCGGCCGCGACACGGCCTTCGCCGTGGCGCCCGTCTTGGCGGCGGTCGCCGCCGGGCGCGCGGTCGCAGCGGGCCGAGGCGCCGGCGCTGGGTCGAATCGCGCCGGAACACCGACGGCAGCGGGCGCGACCCGGCCCTCTCCCAGCGTCAGGACGGTGGGCCGGCGAACCAATGCGGTGGAGTGAGCGACATCGCCTGCCGTCTCGATCGATGTGTCGCTCATGGAGCCGGCGAATGCGATCTGCATATCAGGTGCCGCGGCCGCGAATCGAGCCGAGTGTCGACCCGGCGGAGCGATCACGCGCCCCCGGGCCACCGGTGGTCGATCCGGCAACCATCGCCGTGGAAAGGAAGGCGGTGACCAGGAGGCCGCCGGCCACCACCCAGGTGCGAGATGTCGGCCGATGGCGTGCACGGCGACGCGATGCGCCTGGCGCACGGGCGTGGAGCCCGGCACGCGGACACTGCGCGGGTCGTACGGATGCTTCACGGGCGTCGAACCGCGGATGGCGGTCCTCCGGCCCGAGACCGAAGCGACGATCTGGACCTCCGGTGGCGGGATCCCTGGGAGGTGGATCCTACGCGCCCGACGCCCGGGATGCCAGCACTTCCGACGATTCGCCGGTGTCCATCAGGACGGGGGACTGGCCAGCCAGAGCCGGCTGGGTCCGCCGGGCGTGGCGATCCGGCTATACGCCACGAGTGGCCGACCGTCCGGTCCGATCGCGAGCCCCGACAGGTCTCCGCCCGCGGCCACGGTCGTCCAGGTGACCGGCCCATCGCCGGATCGGATCCCGAGCGTCACGGCCTGGCCGTACGATTCCTGCGCGGCAACAACGAGGCGGCCCGCGGGATCGAAGGCGGCGAACGGCACGGCGCTCCCGGCGATCCGGAAGAGTCGGCTCGTCACCCACGCGCCCGAGGCGTTCGTCGTCTCGTCGATCTCGGAGTAGCCGTTGCGGCGCTCGACGAGGTGGACGGCTCCGCGGCCGTCGATGGCGATCGACGGATCCAGGAACGTCTCGTCCGTCGTCGGGACCAGGGCGCGGCTCCAGCCGTTCGCCGCGGGCCGCGCGATCGCGACGCCCAGCCGGGGACCGCCGAGCACGACGTAGGCGATGACCGGCTGCCCCACGCGGTCGATCGCGATGGTCGCCGTCGATGCCGGCGCGCCGAGCGTGGCCACGACCGTCGGGTCGGACCACGCGCCGCCGCTCGCCCGGTGCCGGTAGAGCAGCTGCGTGCCGGCAGTCGTCGACGAGAGGTAGACGAGGTGCGCTCCGCCACCCGGATCGAGGGCGATCGACGGCCTCGACTCGAAGGCCGACCCGGACGTCGCCGCGACCGTCACCGACTGCCACGAGCCGGACGCGTCGTCGCCGTACGTGATGCCGGTGGGGGACTCGTAGGCGACATGGAGGTGGCCCAGCCCGTCGATCGCCGTGCTGGCGTTCCAGCTCGGCAGGGGATCGTCCGCCGCGATCTCCGTGACCGGCCAGTCGGCGGGACCGGTCGGCGGCATCGAGCCCGCGGCCGGGGAGGCGAGCCCGAGCAGCTCGGGGATCGTGACGAACGAGAGGCCCCGCGCGCGATAGCGGTCGATGATCGCGGGAAGGGCGAGGGGCGTCAGGGGCGACCCGCAGTGCATGAGCACGATCGACCCGCCGGTTCCGGTCGTCGCGTTCGCGACCACCTCCGCGACGTCCCGTGCGCCCGCCTGGTCCCTCGAGTCCACGTCCCAGCCAACCATGAGCGGGTACCCGGCGGCCCCGGCGACGTCGAGGACCCGGCTGTCGTAGCTGCCATAGGGCGGCCGGAAGGCGTCGGTCGAGGGGACGCCGAGTGTCGCGTCGAGGATCCTCCGGTCGGATGCGAGGCTCAGCTGGAGCTGCGGCGTCGGGAGGGTCGTCGGGTCGTGGTGGGTCGTCGCATGGCTGCCGATCGGGAAGCCCAGCGCGGCGACCCAGTGCCAGAACGCCGGGCGCTCGCGCACGTACTGGCCGTTCGGGAAGAACGTCGCGGTCGCATCCCGTGCGAGGAGAGTGTCGACGATCGAGATGCACGCGGGGACGTTGAAGCCGTCGTCGAATGTCAGGGCCACCGCCGAGCCGGCACGCGAACCGTGCGTCACGAACGTCGCCGGACGCTGGATGCACGAGCGTCCGCACGACGCGCCGGGCGGGGCCGCCGGCACGGGTGTCGGCGTCGGCTGTGATGCCGACGGTGTGGGCGGCGGCGTCGGCGTTGGTGACGGCGGCGGCGTGGGCTCCGCCGACGCCGTTGGCGAGGGTGCCTGGGTCAGCGTGGCAGCCGGCGCCGTGGACGGCGTCGGCTGTGCGCAGGCGGCGACCACGATCGCGAGGACGACGATGGCGGGCGCCCAGCCTCGATCCGCAAGGCGCGTTCGGTCCCGTCGCCGACGTGTCATGTGCCGTTGCACCGCAAAAGTGCCGCGACACGAGCCCCACATGCCACCCGGCGGGGACCGCGGTCCGCCCGTCGCCCGTTCCCTGGGACGTCAACGAGCGCCCCGTGTCCATCGGTGCCCGATCCGGTCATGGGCGACCCCGCGGTCGGGTCGGGCCGCCCTGCTCGCGGCGGAGCCAGACGTGCAGGAGCACGGTCGCCCACATCCGGAAGGGCCGCCATTGATCGGCGATCCGCAGGACGTCGCTCCTGGCAGGCCGGCCCGGCAGGCCGTAGGCCAGCATCACGGCCTCGCTCGTCACCTCGTCGTCGGTCACCTCGTCGACCAGCCCGGCCCCACGGTGCAGGATCCCCTGGGCCGCGAACGGTCCGACGCCACGCAGGCGCTGCAGCTCCTCCAGGGCCTGCGGGACCGTGAGGCCGCGCAGGCGATCGCGATCCAGCATCCCGTCGGCCGCCGCCCGGGCGATTCCCCGCAGTCGGCCGAGCTTCTCGTCGGGCACGCCCGGAAACGCCTCGAGGGCGATCAGCCGATCCGGCCGGGGGAACGCATGGACGATCTCGCCGCCGATCTCGACCGGGTCGCCCAGCTCGCGGGCCATCCGGCCGCGCACCGCGCGCGCCTGTCGCATCGAGATGCGCTGCCCGACGACGAAGTTGACGGCTGCCTCGTAGGGGCTGTGGAAGCAGACCGGCCGCAGCCACTCGTAGCGCTCCTGCAGGCCGCCGATCACGGGGTCCCGCGCCCCGACATCGGGGAATTCGGTCCCGTCCTGGTCCAGGGAGAGGGTGGCCAGGGCCTGGGCCCAGGCGTGGTCCGCCGAAGCGCTCCCGGTCGTGACGACCGAGCCTTCAATCGTGCCGTCGCCTGCCTGGCGCACGATGGCGGCTGCCGAACCCTGCCAGCCTTCGACGGGGAACGCCATGGCGACCGCGTCCGGTTCCGCGGCAACGTTCAGCCAATCCCCGAAGAAGCGCCGCTCGTTCACCAGGGAGAACGGGCCCCGGGGCACATCTCGATAGCCGTCCATCCTCTCCTCCGGGGGCGACCCGCAGGTCGATCGGCTGCCGGTCGGGCAGGGGACGCGATCCTACTGCCGGAGTCGCGGCCCGTCCCGGACCTCCCGTCGACGGGCGACGATCCCGCGTCCCTCGATGACGCAGCCGGAGCGTGGTCGCGATCGTCACCACGCGACGCGGCGCAGGCAGACCCGCCGGTGAACCGCGACAATCGCCGTCCGCGAGGAGAGGCACCGTGATGATGACCCGATGGGCACCCCGCCCCGGACCGGGTGTGCGGCGCTGCCGGCGCCTCCTGGGATGACGACGAGACGCGTCGCGTGGCGGCGATCCGACGAGATCGCCGCCGACGAGCATTGCACGCTCACGGGTCGTCACAGCGGCCTGTCCCTCGTCGGCACCATTCTCGGCGCCGAGGACGGCGTCCCGGTCCGGATCGAATACCGCGTGCTCACGGACGCCGACGGGATGACGACCGCGGCGCATGTTCGTGACCTTCGCGGTTTCGAGCAGCGCACCCTGACCCTCACGCGCGACGCGCGAGGTGGCTGGACCGTGGACGGGATTCCGGCGCGCGCCCTCAAGGGGTGCTCGGACGTCGATCTCGGCTGCAGCCCGTCGACGAACACGCTGCCGATCCGCCGGCTTCGCCTCGGCGTCGGAGCGGAGCACACGATCAGGGCCGCCTGGGTCCGCTTCCCCGACCTGACGGTACACACGGCCGCCCAGACCTACACCCGCCTCGACGAGCGCACCTACCGATACGCCAGCGGGACGTTCGAGGCCGAGCTCACGGTGGACGAGGACGGCCTGGTGGCCGAGTACGCGGGATGGCGGCGGACCGGGCTCGCCACTGGTCCCGGCGACAGCGAGCCGCTCGACCCGCATCGATAGGGCGTTTCGCCGAGCGCTCCCGCGGCGTTCCCGGCGAGCCCGGCAGGCGCACGCGCACGCCCGTCGCACCGTGACTCGAATGAGTATTCAGTAATGCCTGAACATACAGAACGATGTAGCATTCGGGCATGACCGAAGAAGAGGCGGCGTTTGTCGAGTCGATGGGCCAGTACATGGGCGGCTACGGGATGACCCCGATGGCAGGCCGGCTGTGGGCCT
Source organism: uncultured Chloroflexia bacterium (assembly GCA_963850035.1). Lineage (GTDB taxonomy): Bacteria > Chloroflexota > Limnocylindria > Limnocylindrales > CSP1-4 > CTSoil-043. Next base: position 299,602 of record CAWKJP010000022.1, read on the forward strand.
GGCTGCTCATCTGCGACCCCCCGGCCCAGACTGCGGGTGATCTCGCCGTCGCGCTCAAGGCGAGCCGGGGTGCGATCAGCGGCGCGGCAGCCTCGCTCGCATTGACGGGGATGATCCGCCGAGTGCATCGGCGGGGGGACCGGCGCGAGTTCTTCAGCGCCCCTCCGGGCACGTTCGACTCCCTGCTGCGCTCGGCGGGCACGGCCTACGGCCGACTGTTCGCGATCACGTCCGAGGGCCTTGCCGCGGTCGACGGTCGGCCCGGAGGCCGCGAGCGGCTCCAGGAGGTCCACGACGCAGTTGCGTTCGTGGCGCGCGAGCTCCCCGTGCTCATCGACCGCTATCTCGCCGAGCGCGCCTCGGCCCTCGCCCGCCCGGGCCTCGCCGGGCATCGCCAGCCTGAGGAGACCCCGGCATGACAGCCGTCATCGAGACCGAGAAGCTGACCAAGTCCTACGGCGCGCACCGCGGGATCATCGATGTTGACCTGGAGGTGGCGCAGGGCGAGGTCTTCGGCTTCCTGGGCCCGAACGGTGCCGGCAAGACGACGACGATCCGGACCCTGCTCGACCTGATCCGCCCCACCTCGGGCAGCGCTCGCGTCTTTGGCATCGAATCCTCGGCGGACCCGGTGGGGATCCACCGCCGGATCGGCTACATCCCCGGCGAGTTCGCCCTCTACGACCGGCTCACCGGGAGCCAGACCATCGAGTACTTCGCGAACCTGCGGGGCGGGGTGGACCCGGCCTACCAGCGCTCCCTCGTCGAGCGATTCGAGCTCGACCCGACGCGTCGTTTCAAGGAATACTCCAAGGGCAACAAGCAGAAGGTCGGCGTGATCGTGGCGCTCCAGCACCGGCCGGAGCTGCTGATCCTCGATGAGCCCACCAGCGGCCTCGACCCCCTCGTCCAGCAGACGTTCTTCGTGACGCTTCGCGAGACCGTCAAGAGCGGCGCGACCGTCTTCCTCTCCAGCCACATCCTGTCCGAGATCGAGAAGAGCGCCGACCGGGTCGCGATCATCCGCGATGGTCGCATCGTGAAGATCGACACGGTCGAGGGCCTCCGTGACCTCGCCCACCACCAGGTGGAGCTCCGATTTGCGGGCCCGGTGCCCGCCACGGAGTTCGAAGCGCTCCCCGGGGTGAGCGACCTCGTCGCCGACGACCACGTCCTGCGGATGCGCGTCGCGGGCGCGATCACCCCGGTCGTCCGCGCGGCGGCACGCTACGAGCTGCTCGACTTCGTGTCGCGCGAGCCCTCGCTCGAGGAGACCTTCCTCGCCCAGTACGGGCAGGGGCCCGTCGAGGTGAACTGACATGGCCGTCAACGCCGGGGCGCCGCGCCCCACGGTCGCGGCAGCGTTTCCTCCCATCCCGCTCCGCCGCCGCCTGGTCGGCTTCGGAAGCATCTACGGCAAGACCATCCGCGACTCGCGGCTCGCGTTCATCGTCGCGGCCGGCCTCCTCGGCAGCCTCCCGTTGATCATGGGTGCCGCCATCAGCACCGTCTTCCCGACGCCCGCCGACCGGCTCGGGGTGGACAAGCTCGTCGGGAGCATGCCCGCCTCGATGGTCAACCTGTTCGGGAACGCGACCCTGATGGGGCCGAAGCTCGGCACGCTCGGCGGCTACATCACGTGGAAGTACGGCGCCCTGTTCGGCCTCGGCACCGCGCTGTGGTCGATCCTCGCCCTGTCCGGCACCCTGGCCGGCGAGGCAGCACGGGGCAGCCTGGACTTCGTCGCCGCGGCGCCCTTCGGGAAGCGCAGGATCGCGCTCGAGAAGCTGGCCGCCCATCTCACGATGCTCTGGCTCGCGATGGCCATCGTCGCGATCATGATCTTCGTCAGCTCGAACGCGTTCGGCAATGCGGCGCTCGGCGACACGATCCCGCTCAGCGGCGCGATCGGCTTCGCCCTCTGGGCCGGCTTCGTCGCCATGTGCTTCGGCGGCCTGGCGCTGGCACTCGCACCACTTCTCGGTCGCGCAGGCTCGGCGGCCGTCGCCGGGATCACCATGATCGTCCTGTGGGTGGCGAGCGGCCTGGACCTCGGGGGCCCGCTCGTCACGCTGAGCCCCTTCCACTGGACCGTGAACCACGTGCCGCTCGCCGGCTTCTACGACTGGGTGGGCCTCGCTGCGGTGGGGGTCACCGGGGTCATCTTCCTCGTCATCGGCGTCGACCTGTTCAGGCGCCGGGACCTGGGGGTTACCGCTGGCCTCTCGTTCCCGTCACTGCCGAAGGACGTCCTCGGGGTGCGCGGCCCGGTCGCCCGCGCCTTCGGCGATCAGCTGCCACGGGCGCTCGCCTGGGGCTTGGGCATGGGCCTGATGGGCGCCCTCCTGGCATCGCTCGTCGGCTCGTTCGCCAACCAGATCGGGAGCGACTCGAGCCTCGTCAAGACGTTCGCGACGATCTTCCCCGGCTACGACTTCGCGACCGCCGGCGGCTGGCTCCAGCTGTACGTCGCGCTCTTCTACATCGCCGCCGGCCTCGCCGCCGCCACGTTCGTCTCGAAGTGGGCATCGGACGAGACCGAGGGCCGGCTCGAGGAGGTCCTCGCCGGCCCGGTGACCCGGGCCCGATGGGTGATGGCGGGCGGGGTGGCCGCGGTCGCCGCGGTCGTCCTGATGACCGCGATCCTTGCCCTCGGGATCGGGCTCGGTGCATCGGCGGGCGGCGCGACTGCCGGTGACGCCATCCTCGGCTCGGCGTCGCTCGGCCTCTACGCCGTCGCGATCGTCGGGATCGGCGTCGCGGTCGGCGGCCTGTGGCGAACGTCGCTGGCGGCCGAGATCGCCGCGCTCGTGGTCGTCGCGAGCTACCTCGTCGACCTCCTCGCGCCGCCGCTCAAGCTGCCCGACTGGTTCCACCAGCTCGCCCTGACCGCCCACATGGGCCAGCCGATGGTCGGCAGGTGGGACGTCGTCGGCATCGTGGCCTGCCTGGCCATCGCGGTCGGCGGCATCCTGCTCGGCGCCTGGGGCGTCTCGCGCCGCGACGTGACCCGCTGAGGAGGGGCCGGCAGGGTCGGGGTCGGCGGTCGACGGCTAGACTCTGCCCGTCCGAGGAGTCGTCGCCTGACGTCGGTCAAGGACCGCGAGAGCCCTCGACCGTCCCGGGCAGGAGGTAGCACCGTGTCATCGATCCCCGAGGAGCTCGCCTACCTCCTGCGCACGAACGTGCTCGCGCACGTGTCTCTCACGGGGGCGGACGGGTCGATCGTGACCCACGTGATGTGGGTGGACTACGACGGCGAGATGATCCTGACGAGCTCCCCGGTCGGGTCGTACAAGAGCCGGGCGCTCCGCGAGCGTCCGAGCGTCGCCGTCTCGGTGGTGGACCCCGTCGATCCGTGGCGGCGCCTCTCGATCAGCGGTCATGTCTCCTCGATCCGTGACGACGACGGCCTCGCGTTCATCAACGCGATGTCCATGCGCTACGTCGGGGCGCCGTATCCGCGTCCTGGGCCGCGCGAGATCTTCGTCATCACGCCGGACCGCGTGCGCGCGTTCACGGGTCGCCGCTGATCCGAACCCGGGCGTTGCTGGCACGGCCGATGCCGTCGACAGTGGGCAGGGAGACCGGGTCCCAGCAGGACCTATGCCGTCGCGGAGACGATCACCGGCTCGATCGGGTAGGGGGCCAGAATCTCGCCACCGTCGGGCGTCACCCGGTAGACGTCCTCGTGGCGCGCTCCGCCGAAGCCCGGGATGGCGAGAACGGTGTGCCCGATCGTGACGGTCATGCCCTCGCGCAGCGGGACGTTGCGGTGCGGCGGGATGATCGTCGAGGCCGGCGTCTCCTCGAACCGGAGGCCCAGGCCGTGGCCGATCCCGTTCACCTGGTACTGGGCGAGGCCGCGCTCGCGGATCACCGCCCCGGCGCGCGAATCGAGCTGGGCCACCGTCGCCCCCGGGCGCATGGCGTCACGCACGGCCGGGATGACCGCCGCGTATGCGTCGAGGAGCGAGCGCTGGCGGGCATCGGGCTCGCCCAGCACGAACGTCCGGGCCAGGTTCGCGCAGTAACCGTCGACCACCGGGGTCAGGTCGATGAGGACGAGGTCGCCGGTCCGCATGGGCCGTGGGCTCTGCCAGCCGTGCAGCATGCAGGTCTCGCGACCGACGTTGACGTAGATCGGCGTGCTGGTCCGCTCCGCCCCGGCCCGCATCATCGCGTAGGTCACCTCGGTCGCGACGTCGTGCGCTGACGCGCCGTCGCGCAACATGCCGCGTGCGCGATCCATCCCGATCCCGGCGATGCGTTGTGCCGCGGTCATCGTGGCGATCTCCGCGGGTTCCTTCACGCCCCGCAATGGATCCATGATCGGGTCCGACGAGACGAGCTCGACACCGGGGTTGACCTTCCGGAACATCTCGACGAGGAAGGCAGGCGTGTCGAACCACAGCTGCATCGCGACGCGAAGACGGGTCCCGGTTCCGACGCCAGGGGTCTCCGCCGCGATCTGGCGCAGACGGGTGACGACATCGTTGATCTGTCCGCCGACCGACCCCCAGATCAGGATCGGGCCATCGCCGAGGATCGCCCGAAGCTCGTCCTCCTCGGCGGTGAAGGCCACGATCGCCGGCGGCCCGGAGGCCGGAATGATCGCGCGCGGCTGCGCCCGGTCGATGCCGAAGAACCATCGATAGTCGTCATGGTTCATCACGACGATCGCGTCCACGCCCTGTTCGCGCATCAGCGCCTGCGCGCGCTCGATCCGGTCGACGCGGACCGTGGATCCCGGCTCGACTGTCATTCGGGCATCGTGCCACGGGAAGCAGGCCGGCGCGCCGCCGTCGAGGCGGACCTGCTCATCCGTGCGTGACGCACGACGGTCAGGCGACGGTCACCGTTGGGTCGGCGTCACGGACAGGCGGCCGTCCTTGTCCGCGTAGTCCCAGGCGTCGATCGCGGGCGGCTTCACGCCGAGCGTCGTCAGGGCGGTGCAGACCTGGCTGCGGTGGTCCGTCCCGTGGTGCAGCGCCTGGGCCAGGCGGATGCTCAGCGGCGCCGTGCTGTCGGTGCCGTCATCGCGATGGCGAACAACGCTCGCGGCCGGGTCCAGGTCGCCCGCAAGGAGCGATGCCCATCCGGGACCGCTCGCCGCCATGGCCGCCCGCAGGGTCGCGAGGTCCGCCTGCTCCTCATCGACCTCGGGCGCGGCGCCGCCGCTCAGGACCGAGAGGTACGAGGCGTCCGCCCCGACCAGGTGCCGGAGCGTGTCGAGGATGGAGCCGTAGGTCCCCGGGACGCCCATCCCCAGCTGCTCGGGGGTCAGAGCCGTGCAGGTGTCGATCAGCTCCACGGTGGCCCACACGTGGTGCCCGAATGCGTCCGCGAGCAACAAGCCGTTCATGGGCGAACCCTAGCACTCGCCTGGGTCGCACGGCACTCGCGGCACGCTGCGGACGCCGTCGCGTGCAGCCATGACGTTTCGCGCGGTCATCAGAGCGCGGCCTCGACGATCGCGCCGAGCCCGGCGATGTTGCGGACGAGCTCGTCAGGAAGGCCGTAGCGCCGGCCGAGGTAGGCCGGGTCGACGTAGCTGATGAACACGCCTCCGTCGGCGTCCGACCAGACGAGGGCCCGGAGCGGCAGCTCGAGCGCGATGAGCGGCGCCGCGATCATGAGCGGTGTGCCGCCGCGTGGGCTGCCGAAGACCAGGACGCTGGCGTCCGGCATGGGGAGGCCCACCGCGTGCGCGGCAGCGGCGTGGTCGAACCTGGCGAAGACGCTGAGTCCGCGCTCGACGACCGCCGCTTCGAGGCGAGCCAGCGTTGTCTCCGCGGAGTGCCGGCTGCGCCGGGTGACGAGCCCGTCCGGGCCTGCAGGTTCTGCTGTGTCCGGCGCCATGGCGGGTGCCCCCTCCTCCTGCATGGCCCGTCGCCCGGGAGACGATCCGCCGGAGGCCGCGGAGCGATGCGCCATCCTCGGGAGCATACGTCTCGCGCCCTGCATGCTGCCCCACGCGAGCCGATGCCAGGGTCACGGCGTCCGTCCTCGGCGACGGACGCGATCCGCCTGCCCCGCTACGCGCGCTCGCGCGCCTGGAGACGGTGCCGCGTGGTCACCTCGACGCGACCGCGCTCGTCGATCGCCGGGTGCTCGACGAGGGCGATCAGCCGGCTTGTCATGAAGCGGCCCGTCCGGACCGGAACCCCGGTCCGCGTCACCTCGCGCACCTCGACGACACCGCGGGACGTGACGACCTCGATCCGACGGCCGGCCCGCGTGGCGACGATCTCGAACGTCTGGACGCCCTGGCCGGTGTCGACCATGGCCTCGACCCGATCCCCCTTCATGCCCACACGATACTCCCGATGCCCCGGCGATCCGCCTGGACAGGAACCGGTGGATCGGGGCGAGACTGCGCGGGGCGAGGCGAGCCGCGGCCGGCCTTGACCGCTGCATTCGGCCGCGCATCATTCACGTGGGCTTCCGGCGGGCATCCGCAGGCCGGTCGTCCCGGGCCGGGGGTCCAGTGAAGCCACAGCCGAGTGGCACGATCGAGGAGCGCGGCGTCAGCATCGAGCTCGAGGAAACGAGGCCGGGTCGCACGCGGCGCTTCGACCTGCTGGTGGCCATCGCGTGTCTTGCGCTCGTTCTCGCGGTCGTGCGGCCATGGCAGGCGGAGACCCGGGTGCGGCCGGTGCCATCGGACGCTCCCAGCCCGCCGGCCACGCGCCGGGCGCCGGCCCTCGCGGGACCCCTGACCGCGGTCGTCAACCGATCGCTCGTCCTCAGCGGATCCTGCCCGGACGGCGCACGAACGTGGGCGGTTGCGGTGGCGGCAGACCTTGCGGGAGGGCGCATCGCCGCGGGGTCGCCGGGCTTTGCCTGCCCCGATGGCAGCGTTCCCCGGGGCTTCACCTGGGCACTCGCGGGCGCGCCGAGCGCAGTGGAGCGCTGATCGGCGGCATCGCATCTCTCGCCAGCTGGCATTCCCTCGGTAGGGACGCCGGGGCCCCGTGGTCGCGCCCCGCGTCACGGAACCGGCGGGCGGCAGCCGGCAGCTCAGAGCGCCGTCCGGCTGCTCCGGCCAGGCCCCGCAGCCCGACGTCGGGGACGCCCCGGTCAGGTTGTCCTCGTCGGCCAAGACGGAGACTCCCGCGCGATCGACGCCGACCTTTCGGTCGCCCCGCGCCCACGACCGGACGTGGCTCGCTCCATCCCGGAGGGCAACACGACCGGAACCCCGACCACGAGGTCGGGGTTCCGATGCTCGGCGGACTGCCCGTGGGTCCGTGCCGTGGCTCCGCTGCCGCGGCGGGCCCGGTCGTCGAGCGTGGCGCCACGCCGTGGTTACGGGCCGACGACCGGCGCCGGTGTTCCGTGGTTGTAGACCGCGGCAGAGACCGAGGCGCAGTTGAAGTCGAGTGACGGCAGCGGCGTCTCGCTGACCTGGCGCGCAGCGAACGCATTGTTCAGCTGGTCCAGCGTGAGGATGCGTGTCGTGGATGCGTCGACGCTGTTGAACAGAACGAGCACCGGCTCCCAGATGACGTTGAAATCGCCACCGGAGGACGCGATACCCACGAGGTGGTCATGGCCCACCACGCCGTGCGCGTAGACGGGCGACGCGCTGGCTGCGCCGGCCACGATCGGCCGTGGTCGATGCAGTTGTCGTGCAGTGTCGTCAGGTCGGCGAGAAGGTGCTCGCAGTTCAACGAGGCGGGGTCCATGCCTGACCCGACCGGGTAGACCACCAGGTACAGCGGCGCGACATTGGTCGCGGTCGGGTGGGTCTTCGCGTTGTTCGGGGTGAACAGGTAGACGGTGCTTCCGTTCGCATCGTCGATGGCCGGCTCGACGGTGCCTCAACCGCCGGTGAAGTGGCCCGTCGCCGTCGAGAAGCTGGTGTCGCCGATCATGACCTGGCCACTCGGGCCGGAGGCCGACACCGATGCGACCCCGAACGAGGCGCTCAAGGCCAGCGCCAGGGCCATCGTGGCGAGCGCTCGCGGGAAGGAGCGAGACGTGTCCATGCCCTACACCTCCACCGGGAGCTCGTAGACCTCGCCGGTCGGGTGGCCGGCCCGCTCGTGGATCCGCATGACCGCCTCCTTGCTCGGGCCGCTCGCGAGGCAGAAGGCCTTGCCGGCGACCGGGTCGAGCCATGCGCGCTCGAAGTGGACGCCCTCGTCCGCCTCGATCGCGAGATCCCGCTCGTGGGCCTCCTGGAGCTGACGTGCCGTCACTCCGACGAACCCGGAGTGGACATCCATGAACTTCGCCAACGTGGTTCTCCTTGCGCGGTCGGGCCCGCCATGGACCCGTTGCCGAGAGGCTCGTCGAGGGAGCCGGTGCTGTCATCGGGCGTGCGCCCGAGCGATGGTCAGGTGCGGTCGGTGAGACACCGGTCTCTATCGGGCATTCGACCGATGTCAGGCTCGACGTGCTGGCTAGACTCGCGTTCATGACGCGACTGGGCCCCCTCCTCTCGCCGATCCTTGTCGGACGCGACGACCTCCTCGACCAGGCCGAGCACCGCGTCGCGGACGCGGCTCACGGCCGCGGCCAGTTCCTTCTCCTCGCCGGCGAAGCCGGGATCGGGAAGTCCCGGCTGATGGCGGCCATCGAGCGGAAGGCGATCGCCGCCGGGTTCCGTGCGAGCGCCGGGCTCGTCGCCCCGCAGGATCGCGACGTCCCTGGCGCGTCGCTCCTCGACCTCGCCCGGACGATGGCGCGGATGCCCGGCTTCGCCGACCTCGGGCGGCGGCTTCTCGAGCTCGCCGCGGAGACCTTCGAGGCGAGCGCCCCACGCCGGCGAACCCTTGTCCTCCGGGCGGTCGACCTGATCGTCGCGGCCGCGGACCGCCCCCTGATGCTCTCGTTCGACGACCTCCAGTGGGCCGACGACCTGAGCCTCGAGATCATCACGGAGCTCGCGCGCGCGACCCGCGAGCGGCCGCTCCTCCTCGTCGGCGCCTACCGCACCGACGAGCTGGTCCCGGCCTCGATCCTCCGGCCGTGGCGGGCCCGCCTCCTCTCCCAGCGGATGGCCGAGGAGGCGAGGCTCGCGCCGCTGACGCACGAGCAGACCGCGCTGATGACGACCGTGATCCTCGGGACCGGGCTCCCCGCGCCCCGGGCCGTGGTCGACGCCGTCTATGAGCGGACCGACGGCGTGCCCCTCCATATCGAGGAGCTGCTCGGCGCGCTCGACGATGCCCAGCGCAAGGACAGCCGGGCGGTCCGCGAGGCGGCCGTCCCGGAGACGCTCGGCGATGCGGTGCTCCAACGGATCGGCCGGCTCTCGCCGGAGGCCCAGCGGGTCGCCCGCTCGGGCGCAGTCATCGGCCGGTGCTTCGTACCCGACGTCCTCGCGGGGATCATGGATGCCCCGGTCGAGTCCCTGAATGAGCCCCTGCGCGAGCTCGTCGAGCACGGCGTCCTCGATCCGCCGGGATCGCGCGGCCTCTACGACTTTCGCCACCAGGTCCTGCGCGACACGCTCTACCGGACGCTCTCGGATGCGGACCTCCGTCGTCTGCACGCCCGCGCCGCGGAGTTCGGGATGGAGCTCGAGGGCCAGTCCGATGTCCACGCGTCCCTCCATTACGAGCGCGCGGGCATGCGGATCCAGGCATTCCGCTCCGCGCTGGCGGGCGCCAGGGCGGCCGCAAAGGTGATCGCCCACCAGGAAGCCTTCGACCTCTACCGGCGGGCAATCGACAATTTCCCGCCCGATCTCTCGCCCTCGGAAACCCTGGGCATCTACGGCGAGGCGGTCGTCGAGGCCGGCGCGCGCGAGCAGATCGAGGCGTGGCGTCGCTGGGCGCTTGCCGGACGGGAGCTGGGCCTGGCGGTGGGTGACCGCGTCCGTGCGGCGGCCTTCCTGGTCGATCTCCTGGGGATCGAGCGGCGGAACGCTGGGTCCGTTGCGCGACGGCTCGAGATGGCGGACGCTGCCCTCGCCGAAGTCGAGCCGCTCCCGGTCGACGACGACGTCCGCAGGATCCGGGCCGAGCTTCTCCTGGCGCGGGCGATCACCGCCGACGAGGCAGGCAACCTCGAGCTGGCCTGCGCGTCGCTCGCCGCCTCGCGCGTCGAGGCCGCGGCGCTCGGTGACGGGGACCTGCTCCTCACGCTCGACTCGCTCGATGGCCAGGTCGCGACGTCGGAAGGCCGGATCGCCGAGGGGATCGCGGCCATGGAGATCGCCGCGGAGGGGGCCCGGGACCAAACGCTCGACGAGACGAGCATCACGAACTACGGCCGTGGCGCGACCGCGGCCAGCGCCGTGCTCGACTACCGGCACGCCGCGGCCTGGATTCGCGAGGGGATCGCCTACGCCGACGCCATCGAGCAGTCGTACTGCTCCCACATCATGCAGGCGGTCGGCGGGCTGGTCGCGTGGGGTGACGGGCGCTGGGACGACGCGGTCGCGGAGGCCGCTCAGGCGTTGCTTGCGAATGGAAGCCAGCGCGGTGCCGCGATGGCGCGCTGGCCTCTCGCCTACGTGGCGCTCGGCCGTGGGGACCTCGCCGAGGCGCGCCGCCAGCTGGCGGCGGCCCACGAGTTCGCGGACGCCTATGGCGCCCCGGAGTTCCAGCTCGCCGCCGCGTGGGGGACCATCGAGGTCTCGCTCCTCTCGGGCGAGGCCGGGGCGGCGATCGACGCCTCCGACGCGGCCATCGCGCTCGCCGAGCGAACTGGGGAGCGTGGCCAGTTCGCGCCGATCGTCCTGTCCGGAACGCGCGCGCGGCTCGCGGCCGGGCGCCCTGCCGACGCAGCGCGCTGGGTCGAGCGCTGTGCCGCCTTCCTCGACCCGGTGGAATGGCTCGCGTTCCCCGTCATCGACCATGCCCGCGGACTTGTCGCGCTATCGGACGGTTCGGTCGGGATCGCGAGGTCGTCGTTCGAGCGGGCGATCTCGGGCTGGGATGCGAAGGGCCGAACCTGGGAAGGGCTGGGGGCCCGCCTTGACCTCGCCGGCAGCCTTGGGCGCAGCCGGCGCGTCGTCGAGGCGACCACCCTGATCGCCGATGTCCGCGCGGCGGCCCTGCGGCTCGGAAGCCGACCGCTCGTGGATCGCGCCGGTGCGCTCGCCCGACAGACCCGCGGCCGCATCGCCGAGGACGAGCCCTGGCACCCGCTGACCGCGCGGGAGCTCGAGGTCGCCCGCCTGATCGCCGCCGGCAGCACGAACTCGGAGATCGCCGCGGAGCTCCGGATCGCCCCCAGGACCGCCGGCGCCCACGTCGAGCACATCCTGGCCAAGCTCGGAGCGTCGAGGCGGGCCGAGATCGCGACCTGGGTTTCCACGGTCCCGTCGGCAGCGACGAGCGTCGGGGTCGCCAGCCGCTAGCCTCCTGGGACTCCGGCGAGCCACATCGACCGTCGTGGCGCCGTCGCTGCGCAAATGCGCGCGACGCGTGCCGGCCGTCGGCGCCGCGACGGTATCCGGCGTGCGGCCCCTGCTCGCCGCGACGGATCAGGTTGCCCGCGGTGCCGGTCGACTTGACCGACCCAGGCCGGTCAGTAGCTGTACCCTCCGCTGCCGCTCGGTGCCGGTGCGCTCCCGGCGACGGCCGCTACAGAGAACCCGCCCACGCCGTTGCCGGTCGCATCGCCCGGCTTCGCGTCTCCCTGCCAGCCATAGAGCGGCAGGCCGTTGTACGTGACCTGCGTCGTCCCGTCGGCACGGGTGAACGTCCCCAGCGTGCCCGTGACACCGGCGCCCGCCGTGGGCTGTTGGCCGGCTGCAACCGTGAGGGGCGGCCAGGCCGTCAGGCAGCTTCCGGTGCACGTCGACGTGTTCATGCTGTCGCCCGCGTGGGTGTACAGGGTCTTGCCGTCGGGACCGGTCAGGAATGACCCGAGCGTGCCCGAGCTCCCCGTGCCGATCGCAACCGCGCCCGGAGCGCCCGCCGCCGATGCGCCCGGGGAGGCGGCACTTGATGCGGCACTTGATGCGGCGCTCTGGGACGGCGAGGCACCGGCGGAGCAGGCGGACACGAGGGCTGCGGAGAACAGGAAGATGGCGGTCAGCGATTGAGCGCGGCGCATATCGATCTCCCCTGGAAGGCTCGGACGAGGTGGCAGCCCGTGCCTCATCTCGATACGGTCCCGGCCTGCGCTCGGTTTCTGGAGGGCGACATGCCGTCGAGACGCGGCTCCGGCCGGCGCGGCGGGCAGATGCAGGACCTATCCTCGTCGATGCGAGACGTTGCGGCCCGTCCGATCGCCTCGGCTGACCGGCTCCCGAACCGCGCCGTCCCGCGACAGAGCCGCGGCGTCAGCGATCGCGCCCGCCGCCGAGCAGGCGCCGGCCGACGCCCTCGGCGACCCGCTGGTGGTCCACGCCAGCCGCGGCCTGGGACACGGAACGGCGCCCTGGGCGTCGCGGCATCGCGAAGTGCCCGCTCCGGATCACCCACACGGTTGCCCCGAGCGCGACGAGCGCAGACACCCCGCCCCCGACGGCGAGCGCGACCGGCGTCCCGAATGCCGAGGCGAGCCAGCCGGCGAACAAGCCGCCGACCGGAGTCGATCCCGCGAACACGGTCAGGTAGACACCGAGGACGCGACCGCGCAGCGCATCCGGCACGGCCAGCTGGATCGCGGAGTTCGCCGTTGCCGTCATCGCGATCGCGCCTGCCCCGGCACCGAGGACCGCCACGAGCGCCAGCGGGAAGATGCGGACTCCAGCGAAGACGACCTCCAGCGCGCCGAGCGCGAACGCCCCGACAAGCAGCACCGAGATCCTGGGACGGCCCAGATAGGCGACCACCAGGGCGGCCACCAGCGAGCCGAGGCCCATCGCGGACATGAGGAACCCGAACCCCTCCGCGCCCACGTGCAGCACGTCGTTCGCCATGGCCGGCATGAGGACGTTGAAGTTCATGCCCATGGTCGACACGAGGCCGACGAGGCCCACCGCGAGCAGGACCACGGGCGTCCGGCGAACATACCGGAGGCCCTCCCCGAGGTTCGCGCCCACCTCGCCGAGGCTGCGAGGGCGGGCCAGGCGGGCCCCACCCTGCAGGTCCGCTTCGCGCATCGCCAGGAGCCCGGCAATAACCGCGAGGAAGCTCAGGCCGTTCAGGAAGAAGCAGACCGTCACGCCCACCGCTCCGATGACGAGGCCCGCCACCGCAGGCCCGATGATGCGCGCGGCGTTGAACATCGCCGAGTTGAGACCGACGGCGTTGGCCACGTCCTCGCGCCCGACCATGTCCATGACGATGGCCTGGCGGGTCGGCATGTCGACGGCGTTCACGAGGCCCAGCGCGAACGCGATGACCAGGATGTGCCAGACCTGGACGAGGCCGGTCCAGGAGAGCGCGGCGAGGATCAGCGCCAGGATCATGAGGATCGCCTGGGTGCCGATGATCGTCTTTCGTTTGGGCAGCATGTCGGCGAGGATGCCGCCGAAGAGGCCCAGCACGAGCACGGGCGTGAACTGGACCGCCGCGACGACGCCGAGCCAGATCGGGTCGTGGGTCAGGAGGAGAACCAGCCACGCCTGGGCCACCGACTGCATCCACGTGCCGACGAGCGAGACCAGCTGCCCGAACCAGAAGAGTCGGAAGTTGCGGTGGCGCAGGGCGCCTCGCCAGCGGAGCCCGCCGAGGCGGAGCCGCGGTGCGGCGGTGCTCAACGATCCGTCCCCGGTTCCAGGGACGCAGCGAGCTCCTGGTCCGAGGCCGCGAGGAGGTCGGACACCCTGTGTCGCCGCGCCTCGACGTCCTCGAACATTGCCCGGAGGCGGGTGAGCTTGGCGTCCAGCCGCGCATGCAGCCGTTCGAGGCTGGCCAGGCGCTCGAGCAGGAGCTGCCGCCGCTCGGCGGGGTCATTCGTCAGCCGGAGTGCCGCCCGCGTCCGTCGCCGCGACTCCTCGTCCTCGACCACCTCGCTGATGTCGGCGATCGACAGGCCGGCGTCGTCGCGGAGCCCCTTGATGAAGCGGAGCTGCTCGAGGTCCGAAGCGTCGTAGAGGCGGTAGTCACCCTCGGACCGTCCGGCAGGTCGAAGCAGGCCACGCTCCTCGTAGTAGCGAATCGAGCGTGGGGTGAGGCCGGTCTCGGCGGCCACCTCCTGGATGCGGAGCAGGCGCTCGGATGCCACGGCGGGGGATCGAGGCGGGGATGCGGTCACCCGACGATGATACCACAACCTTGCCGTTTACGTGAAGGTTATGGTTGGGGGCGGACGGACACGATCGCGACAGGCGGGCGCGGCGGTCTCCTCGGCCGCCTGCATGATGTCGCCTCGCAAGACGCGTGCACGGGGCTTGCACAGACTCGTTGGTTTTTGCGTATGATTGCGCCCATGTCACGGCTCGCAGAGGTCGCACAGAAGCTCGGGGTGAGCGAGGCGACGGTGAGTCGCGTTCTCAACGAGAAGCCGGGCGTTTCCGAGGCCACTCGCCAGGCAGTGCTGACGGCCCTCGATGTCCTGGGATACGAGCGGCCCACGAAGCTGCGCGGCCAGCGTGCCCGCCTGGTCGGGCTGGTCCTGCCCGAGCTCCAGAACCCGATCTTCCCCGCGTTTGCCGAGGTCATGGCGGTCCTGCTCGCCCAGCGCGGCTTCACGCCGGTGCTGTGCACACAGACCGCGGGCGGCGTCTCCGAGGCGGACTACGTCGACCTGCTGCTCGAGCAGCAGGTATCCGGCATCGTCTTCGTCGGTGGGCTGTACGCGGAAGCGGATGCGCCGCACGAGCACTACCTCCGCCTCGCCCAACGGCGCTTGCCGACCGTCCTCATCAACGCCTCGATCAAGAACCTGGGCTTCCCGTGCGTCTCGTGCGATGACGCGGTGGCCATGGAGCAGTCCATGGGCTACCTGCTCTCGCTCGGCCACGCGCGCATCGGGGTCCTGATCGGGCCGCCGGACCATGAGCCCTCCAACCGCAAGCTCGCCGCGGCTCGCGCGGTCGCTGCCAGAGCCGGTATCACGCTCGACCGTGATCAGATCGCCCACTCGCACTACTCGCTGGAGGGCGCCCAGGCGTCGGCCATGCGGCTTCTCGAGGCAGGCGTCTCCGGGATCGTGTGCGCGAGCGACCCGATGGCGCTCGGCGCCATTCGCGCAGCGCGACGATCGGGCCTCGATGTGCCTCGCGACGTCTCCGTCGTCGGCTTCGACGACTCCGCGCTCATGACGTTCACGGACCCGCCCCTGACCACGGTCCGTCAACCCATCGAGCCGATGTGCCGGACGGCGATCGAGCTGCTCGTGAGCGAGATCGCGGGGACGGGCCTCTCGCACGACGAGCTGCTCTTCGAGCCGGAGCTCGTGGTCCGCGGCTCGACAGCCGCACCTTCGGCGGCGCGAACCGCCTGAGACCGGGCGCGGCACAGGTCGAGACCGTTCGCCGCGCGCCTCGAAACGGCGCAACCGCCGCGGTCGACTAGCCGGTGCGTCGGCTTCGCCCGGGAGTCGCCGATCGTTGCTCGACCGCATCCAGTAGTTGCTGCCCAACGCGCGAGATCAGAAATGACTATGTAAAGATCTTGCGCAATCCTGTCGACTCGTGTACATTGGCGCGGACGGCCTCCCAGATGCCACCGATAGGCATTCGGCCCGCTCGACCGGAGCATCCGCGTGACAGACTCGGTTCTCGAAGCGGCAGCACCAACTCGCACGGTCTCCGGTGTTGCCCCGCGGCCCGGCCTCGGCTCCGCCACGGACAGCAGCTGGTGGCGTCGGGCGGTCATCTACCAGGTCTACGTCCGGAGCTTCGCCGACGCCAACGGCGACGGGATCGGCGACCTCGCGGGCGTTCGGGCGCACCTGCCATACCTCAAGGCGCTCGGCGCCGATGCCATCTGGTTCACGCCGTGGTACGTCTCGCCGCTGGCCGACGGCGGCTACGACGTTGCGGACTACCGGGCGATCGACCCGGCCTTCGGATCGCTGGCGGAGGCCGAGCGACTGATCTCGGACGCCCGGGACCTGGGCATCCGGACCATCGTCGACGTCGTCCCGAACCACGTGTCGGACAAGCACCCCTGGTTCCAGGCGGCGCTCGCGTCAGGTCCGGGATCACCGGAACGCGCGCGGTTCTGGTTCCGCCCGGGTCGTGGCGCCCGCGGTGACGAGATGCCGAACGGATGGGTGTCCAACTTCTCGGGTCCCACGTGGACGCGGACGCGGAAGCCGGACGGGACACCCGGCGAGTGGTACCTCCACCTCTTCTCGGCGCAGCAGCCCGACCTCAACTGGAGCCACCCCGACGTTCGAGCCGAGCACGAGGCCATCCTCAGGTTCTGGCTCGACCGCGGCGTCGCGGGCATCCGGATCGATTCGGCTGCGCTCCTTGTGAAGGACCCGGCCCTGCCCGAGGTTCCGCAGGAGCCGCGGCCCGGGGAGCACCCGAACACGGATCGCGACGAGCTCCATGAGATCTATCGCGGGTGGCGGGCTGTTGCGGACTCCTACCCGGACTCACGGATCCTGGTCGGGGAGATCTGGCTCCCCGACATCGAGCGGTTCGCCAGGTACCTCCGGCCCGACGAGCTCCACACCGCCTTCAACTTCGACTTCCTCGCCCGGCCGTGGGATGCCGCCAGCCTGAGGGCGTCGATCGACGGCACGCTCGCCGCGCACGCGCCCGTCGGCGCCCCGGCCACGTGGGTCCTCTCCAACCACGACGTCACCCGGCCGGTGACGCGCTACGGCCAGGCGGACACGGCGTTTGCCTTCGCGACGAAGCGAGTGGGCACGCCGACGGACCCGGAGCTGGGCCGCCGTCGAGCGCGAGCCGCCGCCCTGCTGTGCGCCGCCCTGCCGGGGTCCCTGTACATCTACCAGGGCGACGAGCTGGGCCTCGACGAGGTCCAGGATCTGCCGGCCCACCAGCTGCAGGATCCGATGTACCTGCGCTCCGGCGGCCAGGATCCGGGCCGCGACGGCTGCCGGGTCCCCCTGCCGTGGTCAGGGTCCCGCCCGCCCTTCGGATTCACGCCTGCAGGTCGCCACGGGCGAGCCCTGGCTTCGCCAGCCGGATCGCTGGGCCCAGCTCACCGTCGATGCCCAGGAGGACGACCCTCGCTCGATGCTCGCGCTTTACCGGGCCATGCTCCGGATCCGACGCAGCGAACCCGATCTCGCCGATGGCGGGCTGCGGTGGTTGCCCGCGGCGGCCGGCGTCCTGGCATTCGCGCGGGGCGACGGGTTCCTGTGCTTCACCAACATCTCCGGCGCCCCGATCGCGCTGCCGCCGGACTGCTCCCTCGTCCTTGCCAGCGCCGACCTGACGGCCGGCCTCCTCCCGCCCGACGCGACGGCGTGGCTGCGCTTCGAGCGGTCCCCTTCCGCGAATCAGATCCTCCGATGCCCGTCTGAGGGAGGGACATGAGGATGGCGTGATGGCCCAGATGGCACTTCTGGCGGGGGGAGAGACGGCTCAGATTTCAGGCAGTTCCTTCGAAGATCAAGGTGAGTGAGGACATGGCAGCCAAGCCGTATCGCGGGCTCAGGGCGCTGGCGCTGGTCGCGACGACCATCGTCACCGTGAGCGCCTGCAGCGCCGCCGCAACCACCGCTCCCGACGCAGCCGTCGGTGCCGCCGCACCGAGTCCGGCCAGCAGCGCGAGCGCGGCCCCGACCCATAAGCCGGTGACCATCACGGTCGCCAGCATGCGCCCGGGCAGCACGCAGGAGGCGTTCGACGCCTTCAACCTCCAGGTGAGCCAGTTCGAGGAAAAGTACCCCTGGATCACGGTCAACGGACAGGAGTACAACTGGACCGCCCCGACGTTCACGGCGGCGCTCGCCGCCGGGACCCTGCCGGACGTCTACACGATCCCCTTCACCGACGGCAAGGGCCTCATCCAGCAAGGTCAGCTCGTTGACATCGACGGCCGCGTCCGGGCACTTCCGTACGCGACCAAGTTCAACCCGAACGTGCTGGTGAACGGCCAGAACGATGCCGGAAAGATCTTCGCCGTGCCGACGCAGGCGTACGGCATGGGCCTCACGTACAACCGCACGCTGTTCACGCAGGCAGGCCTCGATCCCAACAAGCCACCCACGACCTGGGCCGAGGTTCGCGCCGACGCGAAGATCATCGCCGACAAGCTTCACGTCGCCGGCTTCTCCCAGATGGCCACCCAGAACACCGGCGGCTGGCAGCTCACGACACTGACCTATGCCCTCGGCGGGCGGATGGAAGCCACCGACAGCGCCGGCAAGGTCACCGCGACGCTGAACAACGCCGCCACCAAGCAGGCGCTCCAGATGCTCAAGGAGATGCGCTGGACCGACAACTCCATGGGCGCCACCTTTGACTACAACTGGGGCACCATCAACCAGGACTTCTGCGCCGGCCAGATCGGCATGTTCGTGGGCGGATCCGACCTCTACACGACGATGGTGCAGAACGACAACCTGACGCCCGCCGACTACGGCCTGACCATCATCCCGCTCGCGTCCGACGCCAAGGCCGGCGTTCTCGGCGGTGGCACCCTCGCGACCGTCAACGTGTCCACGAACGAGGACCAGCGCGACGCCGCGGTCGACTGGATCGACTTCTACTACATGAACAAGCTCAACACCCAGGACGGGGCGGTGGCGGACGCCAAGGCCCTCGCCGCGAACAAGCAGCCGGTCGGGGTACCGGCGCTGCCGATCTTCGACAAGGCCACGTACGACCAGTCCGTGGCCTGGATCACGGACCTCATCAATGTCCCGACTGCCCAGCTGACCTCCTTCACGAACGGCATCTTCGGGCAGGCCCTGGTCAACGAGCCGACCAAGAACACCCAGGACCTCTATGCGGCGCTCGACCCGGTCGTCCAGGCGGTCCTGACCGACAAGAACGCCAACATCGAGACCCTCCTCAACGCGGCGAACGCGCAGGTGCAGGCGATCCTCGACAAGGGCTGATCGTCCATCTCGCTGGGGTCCGGCGCGCCGGACCCCAGCGAGCCATCCGCTCGACCTTCAGGCCGGATCGGTCCTGGAGCGGACGGTGAAGCAGCGAGGCAGAGGCCGGGACATGAGCTCGTGGGCTGAGACGACTGAACTTGCCCGCACGGCGCGCTCGCGCCGCACCCTGCGAACCTGGGTCACTCGAGACGGGCTCAGCTCGCTGGCATTCCTGCTCCCGTTGCTCGTGATCTTCGGCGTCTTCTCCTGGTTCCCGATCGTGCGCGCCTTCGTCATGAGCATCCAGGAGACGAACCTCGTCTCCGCGCCGACGTTCGTCGGCCTCGACAACTTCGGCGCCGTGCTGGCGGACCCGCTCTTCGGCAGGGCTGTCGCCAACACGGCGTACTTCGCATTCCTGGCCTTGATCTTCGGGTTCCCGATCCCGATCGTGCTCGCGGTCGTGATGAGCGAGGCGCGCCGCTTCAAAGGGCTTTACAGCGCCCTGGCCTACCTGCCCGTGGTCGTGCCGCCGGTCGTCTCCGTGCTGCTCTGGCGGTTCTTCTTCGACGCGCGGCCGGCGGGCGTCTTCAACTCGATCCTCGGTTCGTTCGGGGTCGGCCCGCAACCCTGGCTCCAGAACGCCGGCAGCGCGATGCCCTCGATCGTGCTCGAGGCGACCTGGGCCGGCGCCGGAGCGACCGTGATCATCTACCTTGCGGCCCTGCTGACCGTGCCGTCCGAGCTCTACGACGCGGCCGACGTCGACGGCGCCTCGATCTGGCAGAAGATCCGGCATGTCACGCTGCCACACCTGCGTGGCGTGCTCTTCCTGACCCTGATCCTCCAGCTCATCGCGACGGCCCAGCTCTTCACCGAGCCGTTCCTCTTCACGGGCGGCGGGCCGGCCAACTCGACGACCACCGTGCTGCTCCTCATCTACCACTACGCGTTCCAGAACAGCCTCGGTGGCAACTACGGCATGGCCGCCGCGCTCAGCGTGATGCTCGCCGCGTTCCTCGGCGTCTTCACCGCGGTCTACTTCTGGCTCACGCGCTCGTGGAGCACGTCCTCATGAAGCTGCCGACCTCGATGCGACGCCAGCAGGCGGCCCAGCTGACCGAGCGGGGCGTGGTCTCCGCGGCGGAATGGCGCCAGCGCCGGGTGCGCTGGACGCTCCGGTCCATCCACGGCCTGACGCTGATCTTCCTGCTCATCTTCGGGCTCGGCCCGCTCCTGTGGCTGGCCAAGGCATCGATCACGCCGACCCAGGACACGATCCGAACGCCGATGGCGCTCTGGCCCCACGGTTTCGACCTCGGGTACTTCGCGCGCGCCTGGACGCAGACGCACATCGACCGCTACTTCCTGAACACCGTCTGGATCGCCGTCGGCTCGTGGTTCGTCCAGGTTCTCGTGGCAACCACCGCGGGGTACGCCCTCTCCGTCCTGCGGATCCGATTCGCGCGGATCCTGACCGGGCTGGTGCTGGCCACCCTGTTCGTCCCCTCGATCGTCCTGCTCGTCCCGCTCTACCTGACCGTCGTCGACGTGCCGGTCTTCCATTTCACGATGATCGACACCTTCTGGGCGGTCTGGCTGCCGGCAGGAGCGTCCGCGTTCAATGTCGTCCTGATCAAGCGGTTCTTCGACAACCTGCCCCGCGAGATCTTCGAGGCCGCCCAGGTCGATGGGGCCGGGCCGTTCCGGCTGTTCTGGTCGCTCGTGCTGCCGATGTCGCGACCGATCATCGGCGTGGTGTCTGTCTTCGCGGTCATCGGGACGTGGAAGGACTTCCTCTGGCCGTTGCTGGTCCTGCGGAACCCCAACATCCAGCCCCTCTCGGTGCGGCTCCCCACCCTCCAGCCCACCACAGAGCTGGACATCTTCCTTGCGGCCCTCGCGATCGCGACGCTCATCCCGATCGCGCTCTTCCTCATCTTCCAGCGGATGTTCCTGAGCGGCGGGGCCCTGAGCGGGGCGGTCAAGGGCTGAACGGGGGCGCGCTCGCCCGCCTCATGCACGTTCCCCTCGCCGCAACACTGCTCCGAGCGCCATCCCGCCCTGGTCGGCCCGAGCGGGCAGGCCCGCGGGTAGCCGGTCGGAGGCCCGGGCAGTCGTGTGGGGGATCGGGGAGTGATCCAGGCGAACCCGCCAGATCAAACGCGCGGTCAGTCAGCCCGTGCCGTGCGCTCGAGGAGGCGAAGCGCCCGCTCGGCCCGGTCGAGGCGGGCGAGATCGGCGGCAGCCCGGGTGAAGTCCGCGAGGCGATCGTCGGCGAGATCGGCCGGCTCCCGGAGCGTGAACCAGCGGGCGGCCTTGGTGATGCCCCGGCCCTTCAGGACGCCTGCCGGGTCATCGAGCAGCACGCCCTTGGGAAAGCCGAGGTGCACGTGCGCCTCCTCCGGCCACACCCAGGCGAAGAAGGTGGTGCGCCGGCCGACCGGGAGGTCGTAGCCGATCAGGCGCCAGCCCGGTCGCACCCGCTCGATCGATCCCGGGACGGCGAGCCGAACAATCTGTCGCAGGGCGCCGGCGAGGGCCGCAATTCGCGCCGGGTAGGCGTCGAGCAGCGCCTCCGGGGGGATCGGATCGTCCATGGGCACATGCTACCCATCCGCTCGAGAACGGCCGCCGGGGCCGCACACGAGTGGCGCCCTGAGCGACCGCAGCGGACGCGCGCGTCGGGCGGGCTGAGGCTCCGCGACCGGTGCCACGCCCGCCCGACCCTGCGACCCTCGCTACATCGCGGGGAAGGTCTCCGACACGAGGACGACAGCGCCCCCCGCCAGGACGGGACAGCTCTTGGCCAGCCCCACGGCCGCATCGAGGCTGTCGGCCTTGATGACGGAGTAGCCGCTCGGCGCCGACGTCGCATCCATCACCGAACCGTCCGGCGAGATCGCGCGCGTCTGCGAGATCGGGTTGCCCCCGTCCACGAGGGCGCCACCCAGCGTACCGAACCAGTCGGTCCAGGCTTTCATCGCCTGGTCCTGTTGCTCCTTGGTCTCGGGCATCCCACCACCATGGAACGTGAGCAAGAAGTTGGCCATGACGATCGACCTCCGCGTTTGGCGACGTGTGCCGTCGCGAGCATCCTGGGGAGGGGCGAGGACCTTCGTGTACCCCCATACCGACGACGAAGCAGCACGGGCGAAATCGACAGTCACGCGGTCCGGCCGCCGCGCGCTTTTTCTACAAGGGTCTCCACGTGAGCGGGGACCACACGGGCCCCAAGGTCGATGGCGACCAGCGACCACGAATCCTCGTCCGGACGGGCCTGGTCTCCCGTTCGTGGCTGCGGCCTCGCCGATGGTGCGCGATGATCTGTCGCGATGCATCCGCTCGAGTCGCCCACGCCCGAGGCCACGGAGGCCGGCGCGACGGCTCGATCTGGCGTTGCGGACGTCCGGCCGATGTGGTCGCTGTGGCTGCTCTCGATTGCCCATGCCGTGAACCACGCGCAGGCGGTTGTCCTCCCGCTCATCTACCTGAAGATCACAGACGACTTCAACGTGGGCGTTGACACGATCGCCTTCCTCGCGGCCGGCGGTGCGTTCGTGGCCGGGATCGTCCAGCTCAGCTTCGCCTCTCTCACCCGGCTCGTCTCCCGGCGACGCCTGCTCGGGGCGGGCGGGCTGCTCTTCGGTGGGGGGTTCATCGCGCAGGCGTTCGCCCCCGGGTTTCCGACGTTCGCGGCCGCCAACGTGCTGTCCCGCATCGGCGGCTCGCCCCAGCACCCGGTGGGCAATGGCCTCCTCGCCGAGCAGTTCCCGCCCGAGCGGCGGGGCTTCGCGATCAGCGCCCACATCTCGGGTGGGAACGTCGGCACCGTCGTCGTTGCCGTGATCGGGGCGCCGATCATCGTCACGTTCGGCTGGCGCGGCGCGGCGATCGCGTTCGGGCTCCCTGCGCTCGCAATCGCGATCGCGATCCTCCTGCTCATGCGCGAGCGCGGCACCGATCGGGCCGCCGCCGTCGCCTCCGGGAGGGTGCGCGACGCCTATCGGGCGATCGTGCGCGACCGTGACCTGCGCTGGCTGTACCTGACCTCGATCGTAGGCGGGGGCGGGCGAGGGCTGGGGGTCGTCAACCTTTTCGTGCTGATCTACCTCACCAAGGTGATCGGTCTCAGCGAGTCGCTCTCGGGGCTGATGTACGGCGCGCTGATCGTCTTCTCGGTGCCGATGCCGCTCGTGGCGGGCTGGCTATCCGATCGGATCGGCCGCAAGCCGCTCATCATCGGCGTCTACCTGGGCGGAGCCGTCGGGTTCGTCGTCTTCCTCGTCTCGGGGTCCAGCCTTGTCGGGCTGTGGGCCGGGATCGCCCTGATGGGCCTCTTCAGCTTCGCCGAGAGCCCGCAGCTTCAGGCCCTCCTCGCCGACATCGCCCGACCCTCGATCCGGGACGCGACGTTCGCGCTGTACTTCACCCTCGCGTTCGGTGTCGGGTCGCTGTGGGTCGCGATCTACGGCGCGATCATCGGCCTCGCCGGCAACGCGGTGGGCCTGCCGATCGTGTTCGTCCTGATGGCCGTGACCTTCGTGCTTGCCGCGGCCGGCACCGTGCCCATCCGGGCCGAGCAGCGAGCCCACGAGAACGCTGCCCACGAGGCGTCGCTCGCGGAGCTGTGACGCGGCCCGCGCCGGGGACCCGGTTGAGCATCTGAGCCCACAGGTCGGAACGGCCCTCGCTTTGCCGCGTCGCTGAAACGCCCGCGCGCAACGCCGGTGTGGTCAGCGGCACGGTCGCCGCCCATCATCAGCGGGAACGCACCCAGGCGCCGAGGAACGTGGCGCCGGCAGTCCACAGTCGATGGCTTCGCGACACGTTCTCGCACCGCGGAAGCCGCGCGCCGCCTCGTCCCCGGCGCGGCGGCAATGTGGTCGCGGGAGCCGCTCGTGCACATCAGGAGGTCGAGATGCAGGTCGAAGAGATGCCATCCCTGAAGGGGATTGTTGCGACGTTCGAGGAAGCACAGAAGCGGGTCTCGGACGCCGATCTCATCGGCGGCTCGCGCTCCGCGCTCACGTCCGCCCGCGGAGCCGTCGCCCGCGGCTGGCCCCGCCGTCGGCGGGCGAGTCGATGGCCGTGGGTGGCCGGCGCGGTCGTCGGCATGACGGTCCTGGCCGTGCTCCTCGTTCCTGCCGTCCGGCGGTGGTCCGCGTCGCGTCGAGCCATCGATGGACCAGGTGACATCACCGGCGTCGGGACGCCGGACTGGGTCCCGTCTACCCACGATAACGGCGATCTTCTTGATCCTGCCGGGCCCGATGCCTTCGACACGGCACCACTGCTGGATCGCGGAATGGAAGAAGAGGCGTGGCAGCACGAGCCCGCGTGACCCCGCGATGGGCATCCATCGCGATAGGCATCCATGGAGAAGGGGCCTGCCGGCCGAGGACCCGGTGAGCGAGAATTCCGCGCATGTCACGGCCCGAGGCGCGTAGACCACCGACCCTGATGCGGATGGCCGCGACCTCCAGCAGCTTGGCGGGGTCCCCGACGGACAGCATCGACCCCGTGAGCGTCGTCGGGGGGCGCGTCGCCGTGTTGACGAACTTCGACCGCCCGGCGGTTGGCGTGAGCGACACGATCGGCGTTGCCGGCGCGGCGGGTCGCTTCACGGAGACCGGTCGCTGTGGTGGCAACTCCCTCCATTTTCCGGAGGCTCACCTCCAGGACCGACGCTCGTAGGCGACGATGCCCGAAGGCGACACGATCTTCAGGGTCGCCGTCGGGCTGCGTCCCCACCTTGTGGGGCGACTCGTGCTTCGCGCAAAGGCAGCCAGGGGCGCCCAGGTCGAGCGCACCGTCGGGGCGACGATCGAGGCGATCGAGGCACAGGGCAAGAACCTGCTCATCCACCTCTCGAACGGCCTCTCCGTGCGGACGCACCTGCGAATGAACGGCACCTGGCACCGCTACCGGCCCGGCGAGCGCTGGCTCCGCCCGGCCTCGCGGGCATCCCTTGTCCTGGAGGTCGAGGGATGCGTTGCCGTCTGCTTCGACGCGCCGATCGTCGAGCTCTTCGAGACGCGGTCCCGGGCTCTCCATCCGGTCCTTTCGCGCCTCGGTCCTGACCCGCTGGCGGAGGGCTTCGATCTCGCCGTCGTGATGCGCCGGCTGCGCGAGTCGAGCGGCGCGGCGACGACGATCGGTGAGGCGTTGTTGGATCAGCATGTCATGGCCGGCGTCGGAAACGTCTACCGGAGCGAGGTCCTGTTCATCGAGCGCGTCGATCCCTTTGCGACGGTTTCCGCCCTCGACGACGAGACGCTGGGGCGCATCGTCGGGACGGCACGACGCCTCCTGCTCCGCAACGCGTCGAGTCCGGGCGCTCGCGCAACCACTGATCGGGCCCGGCAGGATGCGGGCAGCCGGCTCTGGGTCTATCGACGAAATGGCCGCCCGTGTCGCCGCTGCGGCACGCTCATTCGGTCGGTGAGCCTCGGCGCGGATCTACCCCGGACCGTGTGGTGGTGCCCTCGCTGCCAGGCGTCGAACGCGACGACCGACCTCGACACCGACGCGGCTCGGCCACGGCCAGGGTGATGGCCTCCGCCGCCGCGTCGACCGCGGCTTTCGTCTGCGGGGTATTCGCTGAGCACGGGAAGTCAGCAGACGACGAGGGATTCGAACGGTACCTCCCTGGTTCGAACGCCGGCCAATTCAGGTCTCCCCTGGTCTTCTGGCCTCGACGACAAGAGCCAGCGAACGCGTCGGACGGCCCTGTCACCCGAAGTCCTACGATGTCGAGGGTGGGTCGATCCCCACCGCGTCCGCCTGCAGGATCGGAGGCATCGTGACCCGCTGGGGCATCCTCTCAACGGCGAACATCAACCGGCACGTCCTCGCGGGAGCGGCCGCATCGGACGAGGTCGACATCGCGGCCGTCGCCAGCCGCGACCTCACCCATGCCGAGGCCTATGCCCGGGAGCATTGCATCCCCCGGGCGTACGGCTCCTACGAGGAGCTGCTTGCCGATCCCACGCTGGACGCGATCTATGTCTCGCTCCCCAACTCCCTCCACGTCGAGTGGGCGACGCGCGCCCTCGAGGCCGGCAGGCACGTCCTCTGCGAGAAGCCGCTCTCGCGACACCCGGAGCTGGTCGACACGCTCTTTGACACCGCCGAACGAGCAGGCCGCCACTGCATGGAGGCGTTCATGTGGCGCCACAACCCGCAGACGAAGCGCCTCGCGGCGCTCGTGGCGGACGGCGCGATCGGGGAGCTCCGTCTCATTCGTGCGGCCTTCAGCTTCCCGCTCGCCAATCCCGCGAACATCCGCCTGCGATCCGACCTCGAGGGCGGCGCGCTCATGGACGTCGGATGCTATTGCGTGTCGGGGTGCCGGTTGCTGGCGGGCGAGCCGGTCCGGGTCACGTCGCAGCAGGTCGTCGGGCCGAGCGGCGTCGACGTCCGCTTCACCGGCACGCTCGCGTTCGAAGGAAACGTGCTGGCCCACTTCGACAGCGCCCTGGACCTGCCGGACCGAAGCGAGCTCGAGGTCATCGGTTCGGACGGGTCGATCCAGGTGCAGGATCCGTGGCACTGCCGGCATCCCGAGCTGCGGCTCCGGCGCGGCGACGAGGTCGAGGTCATCGACGTGACACCGGAGGACTCGTACCGGCTCGAGCTCGAGAACCTTGGCGCGGCGATCCGGGGCGAGGTGTCGCTGCTCCTGGGACGGTCGGATTCCGTCGGTCAGGCACGCGTCATCGACGCATTGTTCCGGGCTGCGATCACCGGCGAGGCTGTGTCGCTGTAATCACGCCGCGGCCTGGTGCGATCGACGGAGGACAGGGCACTCACTTGAGCGGGGCGTAGCCGAGCCTCGCGAGCGCGTCGGCCACGAGCTGCCCGCATCCGACGAGGACGCCGCGGTCGTGTTCGTAGCTCGGCGACCCTTGGTCTGATCCCTCGTCCGCCGGAGCTCTGGGCGGCCACGGCGTGCGGCTGCCGGACCGAGCCAGCACCTCGGCCGCATGTCGATCCCACCGACCGGTGTCGCGGCTGTCGGGGACTCAGGCGACAGCCGCCGACCTCAAGTCGCGCCCAGGTCCCGTTGTCCGGTCAGCCCTCCCGTGACAGGCGGGCCGCATAGACCCGCCTGGGCCGGTCGTGGCGCACGATCTCCATCTCGAGGGTGAGACCGATCTTCTCGGCGACACGCTGGGAGGCAACGTTGCTCGGGTGGATGATCGCGATCAGGCGCTCCAGCCCGAGCGTGTTCCGCGCCCAGTCTCGAGTTGCGGCGGCAGCCTCGGTCCCGTATCCGCGACCCTGGAGGGAGCGGCGGACGTGGTAACCGACCTCCACCTCGGACGTTCCATCGACCTCCTGGATCGTGAGACCGCAATCGCCGACGAACTCGCCGGTCTCGCGGAGCTCGATCAGCCAGAGCCCGAAGCCGCGCTCCCGGTAGAGCCGCTGGTTCCACAGGATCCAGTCGAGCGCCTCGGCTCGGTCCCTCGGGTGCGCGTAGAAGGCCATCACCTCCGGGTCGCCGAGCAGGGCAGCCATGAGTTCCAGGTCGGACTCGGTCATCTCGCGGAAGGCGAGGCGCTCGGTTGGGCCAGGTCGCAACATTCATCCCGCCTCCAGCGGCCACGACGGCCCTGGCAGGAGGTCGGGGCGTGCAGCGGGCAGCTCGATCGCGTCGGTCGGAGTCACGGACAGGTCGGCGCCGATGGCGATCCCCGGGCCCGTGACCGAATCCTCAGGTCCCGCGCCCAAGGCGACCGCGGCGACAGGATCGTCGCGCAGGACGAGTCGATGGGTCGCGGACCAGGCAAAGGCAAGGGGGCGGACCCCCTCTGGCGTGACGACGTTGCCATGGACGGCACTGCTGTCGATCGCCGGATGGATCGTCAGGATCCCGCTGCTCGTCGCGAGCTCCAGGCGGCTCCAGCGGCCCTCGTGATCGACCTCCAGGAGCAGGTCGCTGACGATGGCCCCGCTGGCGTCCCTGCGGACCGCCCGCCAGCGCCGCCCCCGCCGTCCCTCGGCAACCGACCAGAGGATGTCGCCATCCCCGGCCAGCGGCAGCCGGCCCGCTCTGCGCAGGGGCGTCTCGGGCTGCCGGCGTCCGGGTCCCGGTTCGCTCACGTGCGCCCGCGTGGCACGAGATCGGTCGCATCGGCCCGTCGCATGCCGGCACGATACCGCCTGCTCTTCGAGGTGAACAACGCTCGGTGACGATGCGTTGAACGGCCTGGAAGCGACGGGTATCGGGATTGCAGGTGGAAGGATCCCGGGCTCGCTCAGGGCCACGAGGGTTCGTTCGTGCTGGTCCGGTTCGCCTGCACCGGGCCGGAGGCGCTTCGATGACGGGACGATGCGGTTGCCGGGGCGGATGAACGGGCGCGCCGGATCTCGGCCGCCGCCTGAGGAGACAGCGCCTACGCCTCCCGCGCTCCCCAGGTCGCCTCGAGCGTCTCCACGAAGCGCAGCGCGTCGGCGAGGGTCGGGCTCACGAGGTCCGCCCGGTCGATCTCTGCCTCGACGCCTGCGATCCCGTGCCCGCCCACGATGATCGGCACGCGCCTCCCTGCCTGGCTGGCGTGAAGGGTCTCGATGGCAGCACGCAGAGACGGCAGGCGATCGCGGGTGCCGATCGACAAGGCGATGAGGTCGACCGACCGGGCGGCGACGAACTGCCGAAGATCATCGCCCGGCACGTTCGCGCCAAGGTTCTCGACCCGCCAGCCGCGCTCCTCGAGGACCTGGGACAGGCATGCGAGCCCAGTCACGTGCTGCTCCCCTTCCGTCGCGGCGAGCACCGCCACGGGTCCGATCCGGGTCTCCGACGGGTCCCCAGGTCGCAGCCGCGCCAGCGCACCCATCAGCGCGACCGACGCAAGGTGCTCCTGTGAGATGGTCCACTGGCCTGTCTCCCAGCGCATCCCGACCACCTCCATCGCCGAACGGACGACGTCGTCGAACACCACCGCGCGCGACCGCTCCTCGAGCGCCTGGCCGATCGCCCACGCCGCGAGGTCGTCGTCGCCGTCGGCCAGGAGTGCGGCGATGAACTCGGGGCTCGCGACGCCGTCCGTCGAAGGTGTCGCTCGGGGCAATCCGCCTGGGACCTGCCGGCTCGACTCAGCCATCGGCCATTCCTCCATGCGACGCAATGTCCGGCGCCATTCGCGCGTGGCCCGGCGCGACTTGGTGTTCGATCATCGGAGCCCCGCGGATTGGCTCGCCGGCCGTGGCGGTCGCCCGATTGGACGTTCGCCGGCACCATCGCTTCCGACCGTTGCTCGTACGGGTCCGGACGGGGCATCCGGCCCGATGCTCGGTAGGAGGTCGTCCCGCAGCTTCAGGAGCGCGGTCCGGATCCGGGTCTTGGCAGTGCCGAGCGGGAGTCCCTCGCGCGCTGCAACCTCCACGTGCGTCAGGCCCTGCAGGAATGCCAGCTCGACGGCGCGTCGCTGCTCGTCCGGCAGTCGCGCGATCGCCTCGGTCAACCGCTCCGCGCGTTGGCGTCGCCAGGCTTCGTCGTGGACGTCGTCCGGAGCCTCCCGCAGCTCAAGGTCGACATCCGCCGTGTGCCGCCGCACGACGCTTTCGCGCCGCACCGCATCGATGGCCTTGTATCGCGTGAGCGTGAGCAGCCAGGGACCGAAGCTTCCACGGGCCGGGTCGAACCTGCCAGGATCGCGCCAGACCGCCATCAGCACGTCCTGGACGACCTCCTCGGCGATCCGTTCGGTCCGCGTCACTCGGAGTGCGACGGTTCGCATCGTGCCGCCGAACCGTTCGTCGAGCTCCTCGAGGGCCCGTTCGTCCCCCGCGGCGATCCGCTCCAGGAGGGCCGCATCCCTCGAGGACCCGTCGCCCGCACCCGATGCAGGTGTCGCTCGGGAAGGCATGCGGCCAGTATGCCCCGAGCGCGGCCACTCCTCGTTGCTCCGGCACGAATCCCTGCGCGCGGCTGGGTCGTCTGCAGGAGAGGATCAGGGACATGGCGCCGTCCCGCGGGCAGCGTCGACCGCGGGTTTCGTGCTCGGGGGTCTCCCCTTACCAGGAGAGTTGGCTGGCGAGGAAGGATTCGAACCTTCAATCCCCTGATCCGGAGGCGCCCCTATTCAGATCGCTCCCCTGATCTTCTGATCTGCGACGACGATCAATGGATCTCCCCGACGGATCAGGGGAGATCGTCGACGCCCCTGACCCAGCGTCAAGGGACCTCGGTACGGTATAGCGGTACTTCGTCTGCCAGGCAAACGAGCACGTTCGTCGACCAGAGCCAGGGCCCAGTCGGGCACCGTTCTTGCCCGTGGCGGTCGGCCAGGCGCTGGCGTTATCAGCCCATAGGAGTTGGCTATACGAACGAGATGAACACGGCCACGATCACCGAGGCCAAGAATCGTCCGAGGCCCGACGCGCACGGCGGGACGGCAGGCGCAGGGTCTACAGAGAAGGTTTACTTTCGCCCGGGTCCGGCATGCCGGAGCGCAGGGGGTGGGCCTTGGGTAACGAACGCGCAGACGTCCTGATCATCGGCGCGGGCGCCGCCGGCGGCGTCATGGCGAGGCGGCTGGCCGAGGCGGGATTCCGCGTCACCTGCTTGGAGCAGGGACGCTGGCACGACCGGATCGAGTATCGCGGCGCCGAGCTCGACTGGGAGCTCACCATGCGCAAGCAGTGGGCCACCAGCCCCAACATCCGGGGCCTTGCCGAGGACTACCCGATCGACGAGGCCGACGCGGACATGTCGCCGCTCATGTTCCCTGCGGTTGGCGGGTCGATGATCATCTTCGCAGGTGCCTGGCCGCGGATGCTGCCGTCGGACTTCCGCGTGCGCTCGCTGGACGGCATCGCAGACGACTGGCCGCTGGACTATGCGGAGCTGCTCCCGTATTACGAGCGCAGCGACCGCGACTTCGGCGTGTCGGGGATGGGCGGCGACCCGGCTTATCCGCCCGGCGGCGAGCACCCGCCGCTCCCGCCCCTGCCGCTCGGCGCCGGTGGCCTGCGCGTCGCCCGGGCCCACGCCCGCCTGGGGTGGCACTGGTGGCCCGAGCCCAACGCGATCCTGTCCGTGCCGTACGACGGCCGCAACCCGTGCGTCCAGCGCGGTACCTGCCAGCAGGGCTGTGGGGAGGGCGCCAAGGCGTCGACGGACCTGACCCACTGGCCAAAGGCCATCGGCGCGGGCGCGCGTTTGGTCACCGGTGCCCGGGTCCGGCGAATCGAGACCAACGCGGCCGGTCTCGCAACCGGCGCCACGTGGATCGACCAGCAGGGTGCCGAGCACTTCGAGCCGGCGAAGGTGGTCGTGCTGGCCGCCAACGCGATTGGCACCGCGCGGCTGCTCCTGCTCTCGTCGTCCTCGAGGCAGCCTGACGGCCTGGCCAATTCATCGGGGTTCGTGGGCCGGAGGCTGATGATGCACCCGTTCGCGAACGTCGCCGGGCTGTTCGACGAGGACCTCGAGAGCTGGCAGGGCCAGTTCGGGTGCTCGATCGAATCGTTCGAGTTCTACGAGACGGACGAGCGGCGCGGCTTCGCCCGCGGCGCCAAATGGGGCCTCGCGCCGACGTTCGGGCCGATCAACGCCGCGCTCCCGAGCCGAGCCGGGTCGCGCGTCTGGGGACCTGACCACCACCTGCACGTCCGGGCGCACCTCGGGCGCGGCGCCAACTGGGGCCTCTTCGGGGAGGATCTGCCCGACCCGGCCAACCGCCTGGAGATCTCCTCCACGCTCACGGATTCGTCAGGCATCCCGGCGCCTGAGATCCACTACAAGGTCTCGGAGAACTCCCGCAGGTTGCTTGACTTTCACATCGAGAAGGCGAGCGAATCGCTGCGCGAGGCCGGTGCTCATACGATCGAGGTGGACAGGTTGATGCGCTACTCGGGCTGGCACCTGCTGGGCACCGCCCGGATGGGTGACGACCCGGCGACCTCGGTCGTGGATCGCTGGAACCGCACGCACGATGTCCCCAACCTGTACATCGCCGACGGGTCCACGTTCGTGACCTCGGGCGGCGTCAACCCCACCTCGACGATCTGCGCGCTGGCCCTGCGGGCGGCCGATCACATGGTCGCGACCCGCTTCAACCAGCAGGTGCCGCTGTGACCGCCTCGATTGACCCGCTCGCGGCCATTGATCCCGTCCGCCGCGCGGCGCTCGCCGCGGTCGCTGACCAGCTCATCCCTGCAGCGCACGGCATGCCGTCGGCCTCGAGCGTGATCGGGGACACGCGCCTCCGGTTCGTGCTGGACGCGCGGCCGGACCTGCTCGAGCCGCTCGTGGCGGCGCTTCGTCCCGAGCTCCCCGTGGATCCCGCCGAGCGTCTGGGCGTCCTCGAGCGCGAGGAGCCCGACGTCCATGGTGCGCTGCTGCTGGCGGTCGTCGGGGCCTACTACACGGATCGCGGCGTCCGCGAGCGGCTGGCCTATCCGGGCCAGGTCGCCAAGAAGCTGTTCAGCTGGCAGTACCCCGTGTACCTCGAGGAGGGGCTGATCGACCGGGTCCTCGAGCGCGGGCCTGTCTGGAGGGACCCGGCCACCGGCCGCCGCGCCGAGGCCACCTACCGGATCGATGACGGGCCCGCCGGGGACGAACCGAAGGCCGCCGACCTGACATACCCCGGAGAGATGCGATGACCGCACCTGCCGCCATGAGATGGCTCGCCCCGTTCCTTGCCGGCTGGGCCCCGGGCACGGGTGACCCCATCGAGGATCGCGAGCCCGCCACGGGGACCAACCTGCTCACGGTCCAGGGCTCCACTCCCGCCGACGTCGCGCGCGTCGCGGCCGCGGCGGCAGCGGCCCAGCCCGCGTGGGCCGCGACGAACTACGCGGAGCGGGCGGCGATCCTCCGCCGCGCCGCCGAGGTCTACGAATCGCACCGTGACGAGCTCGGCGAGTGGACGCAGCGGGAGACCGGCGCCGTCCACGGCAAGATGCACCACGAGCAGAACTTCACCATCGGCGAGCTCCAGGCCTCGGCGGCCATTCCGTTCCAGCCGTATGGCCAGCTCGTCCCCACCGTCTCGCCCGGCCGGCTGTCCATGATCCGACGGGTCCCGGTCGGCGTGATCGGCGCGATCACCCCCTGGAACTCGCCCGGCGTTCTCGGGATGCGTGTCGTGGCGCCCGCGCTGGCCCTCGGCAATGCCGTCGTGCTCAAGCCGGACCCGCAGACGCCAGTCGCGGGCGGCGCGATGTTCGAGGCGGTGTTCCGCGAGGCCG
This sequence comes from uncultured Chloroflexia bacterium, assembly GCA_963850035.1. Lineage (GTDB taxonomy): Bacteria > Chloroflexota > Limnocylindria > Limnocylindrales > CSP1-4 > CTSoil-043. The sequence continues at coordinate 332,644 of CAWKJP010000022.1, forward strand.
GGTTGCCTGAGGGACTGCTCCAGGTCGTCGTCGGCGGTGCCGATGTCGGCGAGGCAATCGTCACCGACCCCAACGTCGTGCGGGTCTCGTTCACAGGATCCACGTCCGCGGGCCGCCGGGTTGGCGAGCTCGCCGGGCGGCTTCTGAAGCGCGTCAGCCTGGAGCTTGGAGGCAACAACGCGTTCGTCGTGCTCGATGACGCCGACGTGGAGGCCGCCGCGTCGGCTGGGGCGTTCGCCTCGTTCCAATTCCAGGGCCAGGTCTGCTTCGCCACCGGTCGCCACATCGTCCACCGCAGCGTCGCGTCGGACTATGTCGACCTCCTCGCCGAGAAGGCGCGCCGACTCAGGCTGGGCGATCCATTCCGCGAGGAGGTCGATCTCGGGCCGATCGTCAACCAGAAGCAGCTCGAGCGCGTGGACGGGATCGTCCGCCGCTCCGTGGAGGGCGGCGCCCGGCTCGTCGTCGGCGGCACGCACGAGGGCCTGTTTTACCGGCCGACCGTGCTCACCGATGTGTCAGCCTCGCTGCCGGCGTGGCGCGACGAGATCTTCGGCCCGGTGGCGCCGGTCGTCGTCTTCGACACCGACGAGGAGGCGGTGGCCCTGGCGAACAACTCCGAGTACGGGCTCGCCGGCGCGGTCTACTCCCGCTCGGTGTCGCGTGGCCTGGCCGTGGCCCAGCGCCTCAGGTCCGGCATGGTCCACGTCAACAACCAGACCGTGAACAATGAGGCGACGATCCCGTTCGGTGGCATGGGCGCGTCGGGCAATGGCGGCCGCTTCGGCGGGGCAGCCAACTGGGACGAGTTCACGGAGTGGCAGTGGGTCACGATCCGTGACGAGCCCAGGTCCTATCCGTATCCCTACTGAGCCACCGGACGTGACATCGATCACCGAGGTCGCGCGGCTCGCCGGGGTCTCGACCGCCACCGCATCGCGCGTCGTCTCCGAGGCGGACTACCCGGTCAGCGCCGCGACCCGGGAGCGCGTGCTCGAGGCCGCCCGGACCCTCGACTACGTGCCCAACGCGCTCGCCCGCGGCTTGCTCAAGCAGCAGGTCGCGGTGGTCGGGGTGATCGTCCACGACATCACGGACCCGTACTTCGCGGAGGTCGTCCGCGGGGTGGAGGACGCCGCCACGCCCGCGGGCTACCTCGTGATCACCTGCAGCTCGGAGCGCGACGTTGCGCGCGAGACCGAGGTGGTCCGGCTCCTCCGGTCGATGCGGGCCGCCGCGGCGATCTTCGCGGGCAGCGGCCTCGACGACCCGGGCGGAAGCGAGCTGCTGGACCGGCATCTCGCCGCGCTGCGGTCGCAGGGGGCGGCAATCGTGCACCTGTCCCCCCACGCCGGCGGTGAGCCGGAGGTGGGCGTCGACAACGCCGCCGGCATGGCGGCGATGGTGTTGGCCCTGGCGGGCCTCGGGCATCGCGAGATCGCGTACCTTGCCGGACCTGCCTCCCTGCTCGTGGGCCGGGACCGCCTCGAGGGCTACCGGCGCGGGCTCGCGGCCGCGGGAATCGACGGCGACGAGCGGCTGGTCGTTCGAACCGCGTTCACCCGCGAGGGAGGCGCCGACGGAACCGCTGCGCTGCTCGACGCCGGTGTCCCCTTTACCGCGATCGCATGCGCGAACAACCTGCTCGCACTCGGCGCCCTCGAGCGCATGTCCGAACGCGGCATCGACGTGCCGCACCGGGTCTCGGTTGCTGGCTTCGACGACATCTCGTTCGCCGCGCAGACCGCACCCAGCCTGTCCACGGTCCGCCTGCCGCTGCGCGAGCTGGGGCGCCGCGGCTTCGAGCACGCAGCACGCCTCCTGGCCGGCGAGGCTCCGGGCCGCGTCCTCCTGCCGACGCGGCTGGTGCTGCGCCGGTCCACCGCCCCCCCGCCACTCCGCGGTCGTGCCGGTTCGGCCCAGGGCACCGCCGGGTTCACCACCGCCAGCCCCACCGGGATCGGAGGGACCGCATGACGCTCAACGTCCGGGGCATCATCCCGGCCTGCGTGGTCACGTTCGACGCGGACGGCGGCTTCGACGAGGCCGCATATCGCCGGTACCTCCAGTGGCTGCTGCCGCAGGGGCCAGTCGCGCTGGCGATCAACGCCGACACGGGCGAGGGGCCGCACCTGTGGCCCGACGAGCGGGAGCGGGTCCTGCGGGTGGCCGTGGCGGAGGCGGGCAACATACCGGTGATCGCGGGGCTGTCCGCCCAGTTCACGGCCCAGGCCGTCGAGGAGGCGAAGCGCGCCGAGGGTGCCGGGGCCTCAGGGCTCCTGGTGTTCCCGATCCCGGCGTACCAGGGCACGCCGCTCGATCCCGCGATCCCGGTCGCCTACCACGAGGCGGTCGCGCGCGGCTGCGGCCTGCCGCTGGTGGCGTTCCAGCTCCAGCCGGCCCTCGGCGGCGTGATCTTCTCCGAGGAGATCCTCGGGCGGATTGCCGCCATCGACTCGGTCGTGGCGCTCAAGGAGGCCTCGTTCGACGCCCGCCTCTACCTCCAGACACGGCGAATGATCGAGCGTCTCGAGCGGCCGATCGACCTGCTCACCGGCGACGACAACTTCGTCTACGAGTCGTTCGTGATGGGCGCCGAGGGGGCGCTGATCGGGTTCGGCACGCTGGCCACGGGCCTCCAGGTTGAGATGGTCCGGCTGACGGTCGAAGGGCGATGGGATGAGGCGCGCGCGATCTGGGAGCGGATCCTGCCGCTCGAGGAGGTCGTCTACGGCCAACCGGTGCGCGACTATCGGGCCCGAACAAAGGTGGCGCTCCGGGCCCTCGGGGTCATCGAGAGCACCGTGATGCGGCCGCCCCTCCTGCCGGTCGGGCAAGGCGAGGAGGCCGCGATCCGCGACGGACTCGTGACGGCGGGGCTCCTGTGAACGGGGCCGGGCGCTTGACCGCCCGGGGCGTGCCGGCCGGCGGCCCGCTGTCCGGCCGCGTGGTGCTCGTCACTGGCAGCAGCCGGGGCATCGGCGCCGAGGTGGCAGCGAAGGCGGCCGCAGCCGGCGCCACCGTGGCCGTCCACTACCACCGCTCGGCGGATGCCGCGGCGGCCACCCTGGCCCGGGTGCGCAGCGCCGGATCGAACGGCGACGCGTTTGAGGCGGACCTCGCCGACGGCGCCGCTGCCGAGGCATTGGTGGCGCGTGTCATCGGGCGGCTCGGCCGGGTCGACGGGCTCGTCAACAATGCCGGCTTGACCCAGGTCGGGCCGTTCCTGGCGCTCGAGCCCGACGAGTGGGACGCCGTGCTGGCCACCGACCTCACGGCCGCCTACCGGACGTGCCGGGCCGTCCTGCCGTCGATGGTGGAGCGGGGGAGCGGCGTGATCGTGAACGTCGCCTCGCGGCTGGGGCAGACGGGCGTCTCCGAGACCGGTGCCTACAGCGCCGCCAAGGCCGGGCTGCTGGGCCTGACCCGCTCGTTGGCGAGGATTTCGGGCCGCGCGGCATTCGGGTCAACGCCGTCGCGCCGGGATTCACGGTCACCGACATGACAGCCGATCTCGCCGACGCCGAGGAGGGCCGGCGTCGCCTGGCCGGCATCCCGCTGGGGCGCTTCGGGCGCGCGGACGAGGTGGCGGACGCGGTGCTGTTCCTGCTCTCCGACGCGTCCGCGCTGTTCCTGGGCCAGACGCTCAATCCCAACGCCGGGGCATTCATGCCGTGATCCACGTCCAACACGACGCGCGCCGGGAAGGCGGCTCGTGAGCAAGGTCGTCACCGTCCGGGACGCCGTTGGGCTCGTCCGCGACGGCGTCACGGTCGTGTTCGGCGGCTCGGGAGCGGGTCACGCCGTCCCGCAGCGCTTCATCGACGAGCTGGCGGCGGTCTACGAGGCGGAGGGCCGGCCGCGCGACCTGACCACCGTGCGCGTCGTCGGCATCGGCGACTTCGCGGACCGCGGCTTCAGCCAGCTCGGCCTGCCCGGCCTCCAGCGGCGGACGATCGGCAGCAACATCGGCAATGAGCCTCGCCTGGGCGCGCTCGTGGAGGCGAACCAGCTCGAGGCGTACTCGTACCCCCAGGGGGTTCTGTCCCAGCTCATGCGCGAGATCGCCGCCGGGCGGCCCGCCTCGTCACCCACGTGGGTCTCGGGACGTTCGTGGATCCCCGCCAGACCGGCGGCAAGCAGAACGCGATCACCACCGAGGACCTCGTCGAGGTGGTCACGCTCGCGGTCGCGAGTGGCTGCTGTTCCACGCGTTCCCGATCGACGTCGCCGTGATCCGCGGAACCACGGCCGACGAGGACGGCAGTCTCACGATGGAGGGCGAGGCCGTCCAGGGCGAGGTGCTGGCGATGGCCATGGCCGCGCACAACAGCGGCGGGATCGTCATCGCGCAGGTGAAACGCCTCGCGCCGCGGGGCAGCCTGCCCCCGCGCGACGTGAAGGTGCCGGGCGCCCTGGTGGACCACGTGTTCGTGGACCCCGACCAGTGGCAGACCTATCGGACGCAGGACTCGCCGTACTATGCCGGCGCCCTCCGGCGGCCGGCCGCGCCAGAGGCCCCGCTGCCGCTCGACGCGCGCAAAATCATCGCCCGGCGCTCGCTCCTGGAGTTCCGGCCCGGCTCGATCTGCAATCTCGGCTTTGGGATCAGCCAGCTCATCGGGCGCGTGGCCTGGGAGGAGGGGATCTCCGACCAGCTGGTGCTGACGGTGGAGCAGGGGATCTTCGGTGGCGTGCCGGTGGCGGGCAACAAGGGCGGGGCGGGCTTCAATTATCAGGCGATGATCGACGAGCCGGACATGTTCGACTTCTACGACGGCGGCGGGCTCGACATCGCCAGCCTCTCGTTCGCCGAGGTGGACGCGGAAGGCAACGTCAACGTCCACGCGTTCGAAGGCCGGGTCCGGGGTCCCGGCGGCTTCCCCAACATCAGCGCGCGGACCGGGCGGATCAACTTCGTCGGGACCCTCACCGCCCAGGGCCTCGAGCTGGACATCGGCGAGAACGGCGTCCGCGTCGTGCGGGAGGGCAGCCTCCACAAGTTCGTGCCGGCGGTGCGCGAGGTGACGTTCAGCGCGCGGCTCGCGCGGGAGCGCGGCCAGCAGGTCCGCTACGTCACGGACCGGGCGGTGTTCGAGCTCGCCGAGGACGGCCTCGTGCTGATCGAGATCGCCCGGGGGATCGACCTCGAGCGCGACGTGGTCGGGCGCATGGGCTTTCGGCCGCGGATCGCGGACGCGCTGCGGACGATCAACCGGCGCCTGTACGCGATGGGTCCGATGGGCCTCGCGGCCGACTTCGCAGCCGCGACGGGCGGGACGGGCGCGGCCGGTGCGAGCAGCGCACCGAGCCTCGCGGTCGGGCGGGCCGCAGGTGAGCCAGGCGGGCGCTCTTGAGCGGGCTCGTGCGGCTCGAGCTGGGCACGGTCGCCTTGATCGAGCTCGTCAACCCGCCGCTCAACCTCATCACCCGCGAGCTGGTCACCGAGCTCCATGAGGCGCTCACCATCCTCGAGGCTGCGGCGCCCGGCGACGTCCGGGCGGTGGTCGTCAGCGGGCACGGAGAGCAAGCGTCTGGGCCGGCTCCTCGTCGGCGAGTTCATGACACAGCAGGGCCCCGCCGGGCGGGAGCTCCTGGCCCGCGAGGGGGATGCCGCGATGCGGCTCGCGCGGCTGCCGATGCCCACCATCGCCGCGATCGAGGGCAGTGCGCTGGGCGGTGGGCTGGAGCTTGCCCTCGCCTGCGACCTCCGGGTCGCGTCCGAGCGGGCGAAGCTCGGCCTGCCAGAGGTCCGCCTCGCCGTGATCCCGGGCGCCGGCGGCACGCAGCGCCTGCCGCAAATCATCGGCATGGCGCGCGCCAAGGAGTTGATCCTGACGGGCCGCGTCCTCGACGCCGCGGAGGCCGAGCGCATCGGTCTCGTCAACCGGGTGGTGCCCGCCGGTGAGGCGCTCGTGGCCGCCCTGGCACTCGGCGCGGAGATCGGAACGCACGGCCCGCTTGCCGTCCGGGAGGTCAAGCGCCTGGTCGAGGCGTCGCACGACCTCGATCTCGATGCTGGCC